>NZ_JASGBT010000006.1:0-269902 GCF_030053255.1 Serratia sp. PF-27 | reverse complement strand
GTAGGACACTGCCAGGCATCAAATAAAGCCGAAAGCCCTGAACTGACGTTCAGGGCTTTTTGCTATGCGTAAAATGGAAAATCCCCGTTGTAATCCGCTTCAGCTTTCATCGTACTGTTTAATATTCATCACAAAACCAACGCATTGTTTCTCTGAATATCAGATATTCTTCGTCCGCTATTAAGTTTGGCTGTTAACTTATAAATAACAATAAAGTAACACCTGGCGGCAGGACGCCGAATTTCATCATTGCTATGGCTCGGAGAAAACATCATGACAGAAACAACCTCGGCTCTTGGGGATGAGCACGGCACCGAACAGGGAGCGCTGGATAACAAGAAACGCATTTTCGCTATCGTCGGGGCTTCGTCAGGCAATCTGGTGGAGTGGTTTGATTTTTACGTCTACTCCTTCTGCTCAATCTACTTTGCTGCCTCATTTTTTCCGGCGGGCAACAGTACGACACAGCTGCTGCAAACCGCCGGGGTATTCGCCGCCGGCTTCTTCATGCGACCTATCGGAGGTTGGTTATTCGGCTACATCGCTGACAAGCATGGCCGGAAAAACTCGATGCTGATTTCGGTCTGCATGATGTGCGCCGGATCGCTGGTGATCGCCTGCCTGCCGACTTATGAATCAATCGGCAGCTGGGCGCCGGCGCTGCTGCTGATTGCCCGCCTGTTCCAGGGGTTGTCGGTAGGGGGGGAGTATGGCACCAGCGCCACCTACATGAGCGAGGTGGCAATCAAGGGGCGGCGTGGCTTCTACGCCTCGTTCCAGTACGTGACGCTGATCGGCGGGCAACTGTTGGCGCTGCTGGTTTTGGTGATCCTGCAGCAAATATTGTCTGGCGAAGAGCTGAAAGCCTGGGGATGGCGTATTCCGTTTGCCTTGGGGGCGGTGTTGGCGGTGGTGGCGCTGTACCTGCGCCGCTCGCTGAATGAAACCTCCGATGCGAAGACGCGTAACCACAAAGATGCCGGTTCGCTGACGGGGCTGTGGAAGAACCGCAAGGCGTTCCTGATGGTGCTGGGCTTTACCGCCGCCGGTTCGCTGACCTTCTACACCTTCACCACCTACATGCAAAAATACCTGGTGAACACCGCTGGTATGGACGCCAAGCTGGCCAGCGCCATCATGACCGTGGCGCTGTTCGTCTTTATGCTGCTGCAGCCGGCGGTAGGCGCGTTTTCGGACAAAATCGGCCGTCGCAGCTCGATGCTGATCTTCTCAGCCTTCGCCACGGTGTTGACGGTGCCGATCCTGTTTGCCTTGAAAGAGGTGACCAACCCCTTTATGGCGTTCGGTCTGATCGTGTTGGCGCTGTTCGTTGTCAGCTTTTACACCGCGATCAGCGGGTTGCTTAAAGCCGAGATGTTCCCGCCGGAGGTACGCGCGTTAGGGGTAGGCTTGTCTTATGCGGTGGCGAATGCCCTGTTCGGTGGTTCGGCGGAATATGTCGCGTTGTCGCTTAAATCGTTTGGCGTGGAGAACGCTTTCTTCTGGTACGTTTCCGGCATGTGCCTGCTGGCGTTGCTGGTCTCGCTCCGGTTGCATCGCAAAGGCAAGGAGATACAGCTGTAATAAAAACCCCGGCCTTGGCCGGGGTCAGAGTCCATCTTACAGGATACGGCTAATCAGCCGATCGATGCGGATACGCCGCAGACGGCGAATCAGCTTACGCACCTTGATCGGGTACTGCTGAATGCTTTGCAGCTCCTGATAATGGCCGACCACGGTGGTGTGAGTGCGGATGCATTCCAGCTCTTTTTGCCGCTGCTCGCGCATTTCCTGCTTGGGATCGTGGATCAGAATGGCGTTTTCCAGATCCAGCCGCCAGGCGCGCGGGTTGAGGTTATTGCCGGTAATCAGCTGCCACTCTTCGTCTACCCACATGCCTTTCAGGTGATAGCTGTTATCGCCATGCTTCCACAGACGCACGATCAGCTGCCCGGTGTCGATATAACGCTGCAAGCGGCTCAGAAAGCGGCGCAGGTTGATCTCGTACAGGTAGGGCAGCGCGCCGATGATTTTGAACGGCTGGTCCTCCGGAATATAGAAGTCGTTGGCGGTCTTGTCGCCGACGATGATCTCCACCTGTTTGCCCTGGCGCAGCAGATAAATGATGTTGCGCACCAGCAGCGCTGGCAGGTTGAAATAGGGAGTACACAGCGTCAGTTTCTGGTCGGCGCACGACATCAGGTGATGAATGGTTTTATTCAGCACGCTTTGCTTGCCAAGCCCAACCAGCGGCGTCACCGCCAGCTCATCGTTGCCGGCCTTGCCGCGGAAGTGGTAACCCGCGCGGCGCAGGGCGAAACGGAACAGACGGGTCTCGTTTTTGATCTCCGGGCTTTTCGGCCGATCGCTGCGATCGAGGCGTTGTACGGCGCCGGCGGTGAGCAGATGCTGCTTGATGTAATCGATCAGGGTATCGGCCAACACCTCATTGGTGATCAGCTGGTAGCGATCGTAACGGTATTTCTCATGCTGATGCAGATAAACGTCGTTGATGCTGGCGCCGCTGTAGATCACGGTATCGTCGACCACAAAGCCCTTCAGGTGCAGAACGCCCAACGCTTCGCGGGTATTGACCGGCACGCCGTAGATCGGCACCGACTGTTCCGGATGTTGGCTGGCCATGGCGCAGTACCAGTCGGCGTTGGTATTGGCGGCGGCGGCGCCGATTCGCCCGCGCTGTGCGCGGTGCCAGTCGACCAGTACGCAGATTTCCAGCTCGGGCCGACGCTGCTTGGCTTGATACAGCGCGTTGAGGATCTCGCGCCCGGCGTCGTCATGCTCCAGATACAGGGCCACCAGATAGATGCGTTGGGTGGCGTTGGCGATGGCGCTCAGCAGCGTGGTGCGAAAATCGGACGGCGCGTACAACGTACGAACATCAGCAACCGTCTGGGGGAGTTTGGGCAGTTGTGCAAGGTGTTGTTGATGTTTGCTACGTTTAAATTTTGACAACATCACAGTGCGTTTCTTCTCTCATGATTGATGGCCGGAACGCCACAGGCATAAAAACAATAAACCGAATAATCGGGCGATAATACCATTAGTTGCCCCGATTGTGCGTATGTTTTGGCGTTAAGTGGTGGATTCGTAGCGCATTGCGACGCAGGTCACTGCGCGTCGGCGGCCTGCAGCGGCAGCGTCAGATTGACGATGCCGTCCTCAAGCTGCACCTCGATGCCAAAGCCCAGTCGCTGCGCCAGCGCGATCATGCCGCGGTTATTCGGCATGGTGATGCCGCTCAGGCGGGTCAGGCCATGCGCGCGCGCGTAGGCGATCATTTTCTCCAGCAGCTGACGGCCTAGGCCCACGCCTTTGAGATCGGAACGCACCAGTACGGCGAACTCGGCGTCGGTGTTGTCCGGATCGGACAGCGCGCGGGTCACACCGATGATCTCGTCTGCGCGCACCGCCACAAAGGCCATTTCTCGATCGTAGTCGATCTGCGTCATGTTGGCCAAATCGTCATGGGTAAACTCGTTGATCTCGCTGAAGTAGCGATAATAGAGATCTTCCTTGGTCACCCGGTCGATGAAATGTTTCAGTGCCGGCTCGTCTTCCGGCAGGATCGGGCGGAACAGGCATTGGCTGCCGTCTTTCAGCGCGATGGTCTCTTCCAGCTCATGCGGATAAGGCCGAATCGCCAGCCGCGCCTGCGGATCGCCGCTGAACGGTGCGAGCTGCATCGAAACGTCCAGCAGGGTGAACTCGCTGCCGGAAGCCAGCACCGGGTGAATATCCAGCCGGGCGATCTCAGGGCAGTCAAGGATCAGGTTGGAAACCTGCACCAGCAAGCGGCTCAGCCCGGAGATATCTAAAGGCCGCAGTGCGCTGCGCCCGCGGATCTTGCCGCCTTTCACCGCCTGCAGCACCAGATAACGCGCCAGCGCCATATTCAACGGCGGCAGCGCGACCGCGACCTGATTTTCCTGGCGCCACTCTACGCCGCCTTCTCCCAGCATGATCAACGGGCCGAAAATGGCATCCTGCTCCACGGCGATGCGCAGCTCCTGGGCGCCGGCGCGGTTGGCCATGCTCTGCACCAACAGGCCGTGGATGCGCGCCTGAGGATAGGTACGCTTCACGCGGTCGAGGATCGCCTCCGCCGCGCGTTGCACTTCGGTCGCGGTGCGCAGGTAGAGCATCACGCCCTGAACTTCCGATTTGTGCGGGATATCCGGCGAGCGCAGCTTCAGCGCCACCGGGTAGCCGATCTGCTCGGCGATGTGCACCGCTTCGGCGCTGTCTTCGGCGATCCAGGTCGGCAGGGTGCTCAGATCGTAGGCCTGCAGAATGGATTGCACCTCGTGGGTATCCAACTGGGTAGCGCCTTCGGCCAGCGCCTGATGAATCAGGCGGTGGGCATCGGCGGTATTGGCGGTCAGGCCGACCGGCAGCGCCGGCGTCTCCTTCAGCTGCTTCTGGTTGCGGCGGTATTCCACCATATGCATAAAGGCGGTGACCGCGCCTTCCGGCGTGCGGTAGGTGGGAATGGCGGCCTCGGTAAACAGCCGGCGCGCCTCTTGAGAAGAGTATTCGCCGCACCAGTTGGTCAGCAAGGTGATGCGCTTGCCGCGCGCATGGCGATGCAGCGCGTCAATCAGCCGCTGCGCCGTGGCGGTGCCCGGCGCCGCCGCACTCGGCGCATGGATCAGAAGCAGCGCGTCATAGTCGTGGCTGTCGAGCAGCGCTTCGAGAGCCGCCAGGTAGCGCTGCGGCGTGGCGTCGTCGCGCAGATCGAGCGGGTTGCCGGCGCGAATGAAATCCGGCAGCGCATCGCTCAGCGTCGCCAGGCTTTCCTCGCTCAGCGTCGCCAGCTTGCCGTTGCGGCCGAGCAGTTCGTCCAGCGCCATCGCCGCCGGCGCCGCCCCGTTGCTGACGATCATCAACCGTTCCCCCCGCAGCGGATGCATATGGCTGAGGGTTTCCACCGCGGAGAACAGCTCATGGGTATCCTGCACGCGCAGCAGGCCGGCGCGCTGGATGGCGGCGTCATAAGCGGCGTCCAGCCCCAGCTGGCTGTTGAGCAGCAATTGCGCCTGTTGGCTGCGGCCGCTTTTGATCACCAGAATGGGCTTGTTGCGCGAGGCGCTGCGCGAGGCGGAGAGAAAGCGTCGTGCGTCGCTGATGTTTTCCAGATACAGCAGGATGGCGCTGGTCTTGCTGTCGCGCGCCAAAAAGTCGAGCAGGTCGTCGACGTCGATGTCCAGGTTGTCGCCCAGCGCGATGAAGTAGGAGAAGCCGACTTCGCGCTGCTGCGCCCAGTCGAGAATGGTGTTGGCCACGGCGGCGGACTGCGAGATAAACGCCAGCTTGCCCTTTTGGATCGGCACCGGCGAGAAGCTGGCGTTGATGCCCTGCCACGGCGCCAGCAGCCCCAGGCTGTTGGGGCCTAACAGCCGCATGGCGTGGCGCTGCGCGCAGGCCTTCAGCTCGGCGAACTGTTCCGGTGGCGAAGAGAGCACGATGGCGGTTTTGCAGCCGCGTTGGCCCAGCGCGTCGATCAGCGCCAGATTACGCTTGGCGTGGGTGCAGATGATCGCCAGATCCGGCGTCAGCGGCAGGCTGGCGACGTCGGGATAGGCCATGACGCCGCATACCGCCTTGTAGCGTGGCGTAACCGGCAAGATGGGCCCGCCGAAACCGCCGGCCAGCAGGTTGCTCATCATCAGGTTGCCGGCGCGGCCCGGCTGCTGCGAAGCGCCCAGCACGGCGATCGATTTGGGACGTAGTAGCGCTTCTAACCCTCGCTGGCTCATGCACGGCTCCTTTTGGCAACGTTACGCCTGATTTTAGGCGTTTTATGGCTACATTGCTGTGACCGGTGCCTCCGGCCGGGTCGGTTTTCCCGCCAGATACTGTTGACGGAAATAGCGGAAATGCTGATTCAATCCGTCGGCGGCCGGCAGATCGCCCGCCTGTTGCAACAGGGCGGCGGCCACTTCCGCCGTGCAGTGCTGCTCGGCGCGGCTGGCTTCGCGCAGCTGATAGTCGGATGCGGCATCGACGTTGAGTGAAAACACCGGGAATTGATTGAGATACGGGCTTTTACGGAACATTTTGCGCGCTTCTGCCCAGGTGCCGTCCAGCATGATGAACAGCGGCGGTTTACCGCCGACGGGCAGCTCATTGAACACCGGCCGTTCGGCGTCGGCGTAGGACGCGGGGAACACCACATAAGGCTGCCGCGTCGGATCGTTGATGGCTGCCAGCAGGGCGGGATCGACCTCGGTACGCGACCAGAGGAACGCCTGGGTGTCCGGCAGGATATCGGCGATCAGGCGCCCGGTGTTGCTGGGCTTGAGCGGCTCGGCGCCGAACATGATCAGGCAGAAGCGGCTGCCGGCCTGCTGCGGGCGAATGGTGTCACACAGGCAGTTTTTATGCGGCAGCAGGCAACCCTGACAACGCGCCACCCGGCAACCGCGCGCCAAAAAAGGGCGGGTGGCGCGGTCTAAACGGAATTGGCGCAGGCGAAGTACGGCGTTGTCGGTCATAACGATCCTGGGGGAAAAACCGCTATTGTAACGCAGAAAAAAGCCCGCCGGGAGGGGCGGGCTCGATCGGGGCGCGTTCGCGCGCGATGGCGGGATACGGCCTATACTTGCGGAATCACACTAACTCGTTGAGCCAGTTGTCAAACGGCGCTTTTGGCATCGCGCCGTTGAGCATGTCGACCATCTTGCCCTGACGGAACACCATGATGGTCGGGATGCTGCGGATGCGGAAACGGGCGCTCAGCTCCGGTTCGGCTTCGGTGTTCACTTTCACGAAGCGCACTTTGCCGGCGCGCTCTTCGGCCACGTCTTCAAAGATCGGCGCAAAGCTGCGGCACGGGCCGCACCACGGCGCCCAGAAATCGACCACGACCGGCAGATCGTCCTGCAGCAACTGGTCCAGCGTGGCGGCGGTGGCGTTGATCACTTCACCGTCGAAGAGCTCGTGGCCGCAGCGGCCGCATTTCGCGTTGTCCGCCAGACGTTCTTCCGGCACACGGTTGGTGGCATTGCAAGCTGCACAAACTGTATTCATGTTGACCTCGGGTACTGAGAAAACCGGGTCCCCGCAACGCGGTTGCGGAGATGTTTCTTTAATGCTGACAATTATCGGCAAAACCCGGCGCGTGAACAATGAGGTTTGTTCAATGGATGTGATAGTTGGGAGCTTTTAGCGCAAGTTGGTGGCTTCGTGCACCAACATCAGGTAATCTTCGCGCCCTGCGCGTTGGTGGAGAAGACAATGAACGATTCATTTAGTGGCAAGAACGGTAAAGTCAAAGTGATGTACGTCCGCAATGACGACGACAATGGCGATAACCGCAACAAGAATAAACGTCCGGCTGGCAAAGGCCGTCCGGCTGACGGTGCGCGCTCGGGCCGCACTGGTCAAGACAAGGCGCGTGGCGGCAACGATCGCCGCGGCGCCGACTCCCGCCGCAGTGAAAGCGATCGTCCTCGCCGTCCGGCGCGCACTGAAGATCGCGGTGGCAACGAGTCACCGTGGAGAACCGTCTCGCGGGCACCGAATGAAGAGCCGGCGTTCGATCACGGTGGCATCAGCGGCAAAAGCTTCATCGATCCGGAACAGCTGCGCCGCCAGCGCGCGGAAGAAACCCGCGTTTACGGTGAAAACGCCTGTCAGGCGCTGTTCGCCAGCCGCCCGGAAGCGATCGTGCGCGCCTGGTTCGTGCAGTCGGTCACGCCGCGCTTCCGTGAAGCGCTGCGCTGGATGGCGGCTAACCGCAAAGCCTACCACGTGGTGGATGAGGAAGAGCTGGCCAAGGCTTCCGGCACTGAGCACCACGGCGGCGTCTGCTTCCTGATCAAAAAGCGTCAGGGCCTGGATGCGCAGACCTACCTGAAAACCGCACCGGCGACCGACTGCGTGCTGGCGCTGGAAGAAGTGGGCAACCCGCACAACCTGGGCGCCATCGTCCGTTCGTGCGCCCACTTCGGCGTCAACGGCGTGCTGCTGCAGGATCCGGCGCTGCTGGAGTCCGGCGCGGCTGTGCGTACCGCAGAAGGCGGCGCGGAGCACATCAAGGCGATCAACGCCGATGATTTCCTGTCGGTGCTGGATACCTTCCGCAAGGCGGGTTACACCATCGTCACCACCTCCAGCCACAAAGGCACCGCGCTGGCGCAGGCCAAGCTGCCGGCCAAGATGGTGCTGGTGCTGGGCCAGGAGCGTGACGGCCTCAGCGACGGCGCCTGGCAACAGGGCGACATGAACGTGTCTATCGGCGGCACCGGCAAAGTGGAAAGCCTGAACGTTTCCGTGGCGACCGGCATTCTGCTGGCGGACTGGTGGCGTCAGAATCAGGCGTAATCTGTTCTACGTCGGATAAAAAAACGGGCGCCCCAGGGCGCCCGTTTCGTTTATTGAAGCTTAGTGAGCGCCGCCGCCCCCACCGCCGCCAGAGCTGAACGGCGGTTTCGCCACCCATACCAGCACCAGCAGTACCAGGAACACCCCGGCCGACAGCCAGAAGATCTCGTTGGCGGAGATGATCAGGCCCTGCGCGGTGATCTCGTTGGCGATATACGCCGACGCCTGCTGCTTGCTCATGCCGAGCTGCTCCAGTTGCCGGTACATCTCCTGCGACTGCGGGTTGTACGGGTTGACGAACTCCGTCAGCTGCGAATGGTGCTGCGATTCGCGCTGCGTCCACAGGGTGGTGGTGATCGAGGTACCGATCGAGCCCGCCAGGGTTCGCGTGAAGTTCGACAGGCTCGATGCCGCCGCCATACGCTCCGGCGGCAGGCCGGACAGCGTGATGGTGGTCAACGGCATGAAGAAGCAGGCGATGGCGAAGCCCTGGACGAACTGCGGCCAGGCGGAAGCGCCGAAGTCCATGCCCGGTTCAAACGTATAGGCGCGCCAGTAGAAGCACACGGCATACATGATGAAGCTGAAGGTCACCAGCCTGCGCATGTCGAGCCGGTTGCCGAACTTGCCGATGATCGGCGACAGCAGCACCGGGATCAGCCCGACCGGCGCCGACGCCAGCCCGGCCCAGGTGGCGGTATAGCCGTACACCTCTTGCAGCAGCTGCGGCAACAGCACGATGGCGCCGAAGTACAGCATGTACGCCAGACTGATGCACAGGCAGCCGATGGTGAAGTTGCGCGACTTGAACAGCGACAGATCCACCACCGGATGGTCATCCGTCAGCTCCCAGACCACCAGAAACAACAGCGCTACGACCGCCACGACGGTCAGGGTGATGATCTCGGTCGAGTTGAACCAGTCCAGCTCCTTGCCCTGATCGAGCATCACCTGCAGCGAACCGATGCCGACGATCAGCAGCACCAGTCCAACCGTGTCGATCGGTTTGATCTCGGTTTTGGTTTCTCGCCCCTTCAGCGTCGCCATCGCCGCCATGATAACGAAGGCGCCGATCGGGATGTTGATGAAGAAGATCCAACCCCAATGGTAGTTGTCGCTGATGTAACCGCCGAGGATCGGCCCGAAGATCGGCGCGACGATCACGGTCATCGACCAGAGCGCCAGGGCCATCGCTCGCTTGGCGGGCGGGTAGTTGTTCAGCAACAGGCTCTGCGACAGCGGGATCAGCGGCCCGGCCACCACGCCCTGGATCACGCGGAAGAAGATCAGCATGCCGAGGCTGTTGGAGATGCCGCACAGCCAGGAAGCGAGGACGAACAGCGCGGTGGACCAGAGGAACAGCCGCACTTCGCCGATGCGCTTCGCCAGCCAGCCGGTGATCGGGATCGAGATGGCGTTCGCCACGCCGAACGAGGTGATCACCCAGGTCCCCTGCGAGTTGGAAGACCCGAGGTTACCGGCAATGGTGGGGATCGCCACGTTGGCGATGGTGGAGTCCAGCACCTGCATGAAGGTCGCCATGGCGAGCGCGACCGTCATCCAGGCGAGCTGGGCGCCTTCAAGCGGTTTCTGTGGCAAGATGGCCTCCCGCGCGCTTAGCCGGCGTTCGCATGGATCACGTCAGCGATCAGCTGGTTAACCGGCGCCAGATTCAACGCCAGCGCGTCGCTCTGGTACAGCGGTTTGTCGCGCACCACGTCAGACAGCACGCGGCCGTCCAGATTGGCGGTGTCGACGGTCACCAGCGTCGAAAGCCCGATGCGCAGCGGATGATCGGCCACCTGCTTGGCGTCGAGCTCAATACGCACCGGCAGACGTTGCACCACCTTGATCCAGTTGCCGGTGGCGTTCTGGGCCGGCAGCAGCGAGAAGGCGCTGCCGGTGCCCATGTCGATACCGACCACTTTGCCTTGATACACCACGTCATCGCCGTAGACATCGCTGACTACCGTTGCCGGCTGGCCGATGCGCATGTTGGCGATCTGGGTTTCCTTGAAGTTGGCGTCAACCCAGATGTGATCGGCCGGCACCACCGCCATCAGCGGCGAACCGGCGGCGATCTGCGCGCCGACCTGCACGCTGCGGCGCGAGACATAACCGGTAATGGGGCTGATCACTTTGGTACGCTGCAGCGCCAGCCAGGCGTCACGCATCTGCGCGGCGGCCTGTTGGATTGCCGGCTGCTGTTCCAGCGGGGTATTCAGTACCATCGCCTGGTTGGCGTTGTATTGCTGCACCGCCACTTCCAGCGCGGCCTTGGCGCTGTCGACCGCATCGCGAGCGTGTTGCAGCTCTTCGCGGCCGATGGCGTCAACGCTGCCCAGCACCACGCGGCGTTTCAGATCGTTCTCGGCCTTGCTCAGATCGGTCTTGCGCAGGGCGATGTTGGCCTGATACTGCTTGCTGTTGATGATCAGCTGGTGGGTCTGACGCACGCTGTTGGCCAGGCCGGTTTTGGCGCGTTCAAACGCCTGCTCGGCATCGGTCGGATCGAGCGTCAGCAGTACGTCGCCCTGCTTGACGTAGTCGGTGTTGTCGAAATTGACGCTGTTCACGCTACCGGACACCTGGGCCATGATCTGCACCTGGTTGCCGGAGACGTAGGCGTCGTCGGTTTCCTGATGATGACGCAGCACCAGGAACCAATACACTAAGTAAGCCACCCCTATAACAATGAAAATAACCGTCAGCAACAGCAGCCAAAATTTACGCTGCTTCTTTTTGCCGCTCGGCTGCTGCGGGTTTTGGATTTCCGCGCTCGCGCTCATGGTGTTCTCCAAGCCTTATATTATTATGCTTTCGAATCCGCTGCGGCCGGGGCCTGATAGCCACCGCCCAGCGCACGGATCAGTCCTATCTTCGCCTGCAGTAAGTTGCTGCTGGCATTTAACTCCGCCTGTTGCTGCTGCAATAGCTGCGTCTGGCTGGTCAACAGATCGTCGCGCCCGATAATCCCTGCCTGGTAACGGGCGTTAGCGACCTGATACACCTGTTGCATCGACTGGGCCGCGGACGCCGCCTGCAGCTGCTGTTGCGCAGAACTCTGCTGGATGGTGATGGCGTCGGCGGTTTCCTGTACCGCATTCAGGATGGTTTGGTTATAGGATTCCACCGCTTCGTCATACAGCGCGGATTCCTCGCCCAGCTTGCTGCGCAGCGCCCCGGCGTGGAAGATCGGCAGCGAAATCGCCGGCATCACGTTCCAGGCCTGGCTGGCCGCTTCAAACAGATTCGGGCTGGTGCCACTGGTGTTGGTGGTCATCAGGCCGGCGAAGGCTGAAATGGTCAGGCTGGGGTAAAACTCCTTACGTGCGGCGCTGACGCGCTGGCTGTAAGACTCCACCAGCTGGCGTTGCGCGGCGATGTCCGGGCGTTTGCCCAGCAGATCCGCCGTCAGCTCGCCCTGCGGTGCCATCAGGTTGTCTGCGGGCAACGGCACCTGACGCAGGTGCTGCATGGCGTTCGGCCCTTGGCCCGCCAGCGCGGCGAGCTGGTGTCTGAGCTGTTCGATTTGCGACTGCAACTGCAGAATCTGCTGTTTAGCGACGTCGGACTGCGCCTGGGTTTGTTGCGGCACGTCGACGCCGGTCAGCCCGGCCTGATAGCGCTGTTGGCGCAGCGCGGTCAGGCGTTCATTGTTGTTCACTTCCTGCTGCAGCAGCTTCTCGAGCGCCAGATTGCTTTGCAGCTGGTAGTAGGCGGACGCCACCGAACTGGTCAGCGTCAGCGCCGCCTGTTCCTGCTCGGCGCGCGCAGCGTTCACTTGCGCTTTGGCGGCGTTCACCTGGTTGCGGTATTTACCCCACCAGTCGAATTCGTACGCCAGGTTCAACCCCAGGGAGTTGGAGCTTGAATAGATCGGCTTATGCGGATACCCCAACCCCATATTGACGTTTTGCGGCACGCGTTGACGCTGGGTGCTGGCGTTCAGATCCAGGTTCGGCCCGTTGGCGGCGTTGGCTTCGCCCACCACGCTCTGCGCTTCGCGCACGCGGGCGGCGGCTTGACGCAGGGTCGGCGAGTTTTGCAGCGTCTGCGTCATCAGGGCATCCAACTGCGGATCCTTGAGGGCGCGCCACCACTGCGGGCTGACGGCCAGCGAACTGACTTTCGGCTGAGCCAACTGCAGGCTCTGCGGATCCATCAGCGTGGATTGCGGGGCAATATTATCGGTAGAAGCACACCCGGCCAGCAGCAATACGGCGAACAGCGGGGTGAATCTCCAGTTAAATGGGGATCGCATAATAGGTACCTGAACAGAAATTGTGAATTAGGATAACTGTTCTGTGATTTCCATTTGATCCAGACGTGCCAGCAATTTGCGCGTCAGCTGTTCCAGCTGTTTTTGCTCATCGTCGGTCAGCGTGGACCACAGGAAATGCAGACATTGGTGCTGCGGCGGCAGCAGTTGACTGAGAAATTCTTCCCCCTGCGGCGTCAGATGCAGATGCAGGCAGCGGCGATCGTTATCGCTTTCACGGCGCTCGATCCAACCGCGTTTCTCCAGCTCGTCGGCGATGCGGGTCGCATTGGTGCGCGAGGAGCCTAAGGCAGAGCTTAGCTCAGAAGGTTGGATGCTGTGGCTCTCCTGCGCATCCAGGGTAATCAGCGCCATAAACAGTGTTTCGTTAATCCCCTGCGCCTTCAGCATCTTGTTGCGATTTTCCAGCAACTTGCCTTGCATGTGCATGCACAGGCGGGTCAGCAGGATTTCCTGATACGGGAAATCTTTCTGCCGGGTGGCGCGGAAATTCAGCATTTGTTCTATGGGGGCAAACGAGCTTTCCATAATTTAGGGCCTCATTAATTTCGTTCGAGATAGTAACGACGGTGACTAATAATGTAAATGTTCAGCCGTGCGGATAATTTAGCAATTCGTGTCATTTGTCAGAGTTTGTAAAGATGTGGCGCATGAAAACGCCAAAGCGAAGCCAAACGTTCGGCGCGGCGTCAGCCTGGACCGAAAAGCATTAACAGCTTTAATGTGACGCCAAAGGCCGTCGCGCCGAGCAGCGTCGACAGAATGATGCTTTTACTGCGGTAGAAGCACAGCGCCAGCGCGGCGAACCCCGCCAACGTCGGCAGCAGCTTGTCGGGTTCGCGCATCACCACCGGCGTGCTGGAGACCACCAGCAGGGCGCAGATCGAGGCGATGCCAATGCTGTCGAGTAGCAGGGCGGCTTTACCGCGTTTGAGGCCGGGCTGGGCGCGCGCCGGCGCCAGCCGCAGCGGCAGATAACGGAACAGGTAATTGGCGCAGCCCACCACCAGGCCGATCACCAGTACATCAGTGTTCATGGCTGGCCTCCGCAGGGGCAGGTTGGAACAGAGCGGCGACGCAACCGGCGCCGATGCCGGCCAAAATGGCGACCGGGATGGAGAACAGCACCACGCCGAGCAGCGCACCGGCCAATGAGGCAGCGATGGTCAGGCTCTGCGGGCGCCGGAAAGCAGCCAGCAGGAAACTGAGAAACAGCGCCGGCAGCATGAAGGCCAGCGAGGCCTCGATCACCGGGAACTGCTCCAGCGGGCCGTTGCCGAACAGCGCGCCGAGCGCGGTGCCGGCTACCCAGGAAAGCCAGGAACAGAGCGCGATGCCCAGCATCCAGTTTTCGCTCCAGCTGCGGTTATTGCGCATCAGCTTGGCGGTGGCGGCGGCGAAGACCTCATCGGTCAGACCAAAAGCCCACATTGCCGTTTTACCGGGCGACATGCGCGAGACGATACGGTGACGCAGCGCCGGGCCGTACAGCAGGTGGCGCACGTCCATCGCCATCACCGTCAACGCGGAGACCCACAGCGACATGCCGGCGCTCAGCAGGGCGGTGATCACGAACTGGCTGGCGCCGGCGTAGATGATGCAGGAGAAGAAAAGGCTTTCCAGCGGGGAAAAGCCCAGTTTGACGGCGCTGAGGCCGAAGGCGAACGCCACCGGGACATACCCGATGACGATCGGCAAACTGTCGACGACGCCGTTGGCGAAGGTGGCGCTGACGGCGGGCGGATTGAGGCTGTCTGCAGCTTGGCTTTGCATGGTTGTGGATCGCAGGGTAGATAGGACTTCAATAGTTTATGCCCAGAACATTACCAGAGAGTAAGTAATGTTTATACCCTGCACCGCTAATAAATTTCTTTAGTGACTATTTGCACGATAATCAGATTGTCGCTGGCCCTTGCGGATCGTGGTGCTTGCCGAGCCACCAGGTCAGCAGGTTGAGCAGGCATAACACCCCGCCGGCGGCGGCCACGCCGTACCAGCCGGCATGCTGATAGGCCGAGGCGGAGAGCAGAGAACCGAGCGCGCCGCCGATAAAGTAGCTGGTCATGTAGCCGGCTGTCAGGCGGTTGCGCGCGTCCGGCATGATGCGGTACATCACGCTCTGGTTGGTGACGTGCACCGCCTGCACCGCCAGATCGAGGATCAGAATGCCGGCGATCAGCGCCCATAGCGACTGTTTGGCTAACGCGATAGGGATCCAGGACAGCAGTAACAACACCAGGCCGACGGTGGTGGTCAACCCGGCTTTACCTTTGTCCGCCAGATGCCCGGCGCGCGAAGCGGCCAGCGCCCCGGCGGCGCCCACCAGGCCGAACAGCCCGATCACCCCCTCGGAATAGTTGAACGGCGGCGCGGCGAGCAGAAAGGCCATTGAGGTCCAGAGCACGCTGAAGTTGGCGAACGAAAGGGCGCCGAGGATGGCGCGGGTGCGCAGCAGCGGCGTGCGGCAGAACAGGTTGAAGATCGAGGCCAGCAGCTGTGGGTAGTTCAGCCCGGAGTGTTGCTTATAGCGCGGCAGCGCGCGCCACAGGATCAGCGCCATCAGGATCATCAGCACGCTGGCGACCCAGTAGATGGTGCGCCAGCCGCCGAACGACGCCAGCGCGCCCGCGACGGTTCGCGCCAGCAGGATGCCGAGCAGCAGGCCGCTCATGATGATGCCGACGGTCTTGCCGCGCTTTTCCGGGTGGGCCAGCGTGGCGGCCAGCGGCACCAGGATCTGCGCCACTACCGAGAACAGCCCGGTGAGCGCGGTGCCGAGGATCATCATCGGCAGCGTGGCGGAGGTGGCGGTGATCAGCATGCCCCCGGCGGCCAGCAGCGTCATGAACACGATCAGGCCGCGGCGTTCGAACATATCGCCGAGCGGCACCAGCAGCAGCAGGCCGGTGGCGTAACCGAGCTGCGCGGCGGTGACGATAAAGCCGGCCTGGTTGACCGACAGGTTGAAACTGGTGGCGATGGTTTCCAGCAGCGGTTGCGCGTAATAGTTGCTGGCGACCGCCAGGCCGGTGGCGATGGCAATCAGCACGGTCAGCGCCGGGCTGAGGCCCGGATGGGCGTTTGGTGGATTCATGATTTTTTCATCACGGGAAGAAGATAGCGCGCAGTATCCGGCAACGCGTCTGTGGAAACCAATGTATAATTTTCATTTGATTTATCTCATTTCAAGATAGATGCCATGAACCTGAAACAGATCCGCTATGCGCTGGCGGTGGCGGAAGAACAGAGTTTCACCCGGGCGGCACAGCGCTGCCATACGGTGCAGTCGGCGCTCAGCCACCAGATCGCAAAACTGGAAGAAGAGCTGGGCTGTACGCTGTTTGAACGCACCTCGCGCCGGGTGCGGTTGACCCCCGCCGGCCAGGCTTTCATTCCGTCGGCGCAGCGCCTATTGGCGGCGCAGCAGGCGCTGGTGGAAGAGGTGACCGCCGCCGGCGATGCGGTGTCCGGCACCCTGACCATCGGCACAATTTCAACCATAAACGCGATTGATCTGACCGAAAAACTCGACAAGTTTCATCGCCACTATCCGGCGGTGAACATCCGCCTGTACGTTGGCATGAGCGAAGCCCTGCTGGAGGATGTGCGTCAGCAGAAGTGCGATATGGCGTTCGTCGGCATCTGGCCCGGCGATGTCGATTTACTGCCGATGTCGCACCGGCAGTTGACCGATGAGCCATTGGTGGCGCTGGTGGCGCCGCAGCACCCGCTGGCTAATCGCGAGCGGGTGAACCTGCAGGCGCTCGCGGAAGTGCCGCTGGTGGATTTCTACAGCGGCACCGGCGCGCGACGCCAAACCGATCGCGCCTTCCAGGCGGCGGGTATCCGCCGGCACGTCAGTTTTGAAATCGATCATATCGAATGGCTGGAGAATCTGGTGCGGCGCGGATTGGCGGCGGGTATCGTACCTGTCTCGACCGCGCAACGCTTAAGCGCGCTGGTGTCGATTCCGATTGAAGACGGGCCGCGGCGCCAGGTGTATTGCATCTGGCCGCAGCCCTTGTCGAATGCCGCCGCACGTTTTTTACAGTTCAGCGGCATCGATATGGCGGGGTAGGGGCGCGGCAAAGGCGGCGCCCCTGAACGGTTACGACTTCGCCGCTTCGGCGGCGGTTTTCACCCAGCCGTCGAAGGTCGCCTGGTGCGCCTTGATCCAGCCGTTAACGTGGTTCTGGATATCGGCCTCCGAAGCCTGGCCTTCATGCATGCGCAGGTTTTGCGCGTTGATGTCGGCGATCGGCAGCTTCATGATGGCGAACAGCTTGGCGGCCGCCGGATTGGCTTCGGCCCACTGCTTGTTGGCGGCGATGCGCATGGTGTTGACCGGGAAGCCGTAGTTGGCGCCGTTAGGCAGCTTGGTGTCGACGTTCTTCTGCTCGCCCGGCAGCGAGGAGAACGGCACCTGCAGCCAGACCACGTCGCGGCCCGGCACCATCACATCACTGACCCAGTACGGTGTCCAGGTGTAATACAGCACCGGTTTGCCCTCTTTGTAGCGGGTGATGGTGTCGGCGATCATCGCCGCGTAGTTGCCCTGGTTGTGCTCGACGGTATTGCTCAGGCCATAGGCCTTGATGTGGTGGTTGATCACCGCTTCGCAGCCCCAGCCCGGGGTGCAGCCGGTCAGATCGGCCTTGCCGTCGCCGTTGGTGTCGAACAGCTTGGCGATCTTGGGATCCTTGAGCTGTTCGACGTTGGTGATGTGATACTGCTCGGCGGTTTTCTTGTCGATCAGGTAGCCCTGCGCGGCGCCGTTGACGTAGACGCCTTCGCGGTAGAACTTGGCGTCGCCGCCGGCGGCCTTGTACTGATCGGCGTGCAGCGGGTCCCAGTTGACCGCGATAAAGGTCGCATCGCCGGAGGCAATGGAGGTGTAGGCGACGTTGTAATCCACTTCACGCGGTTCCTTCACGTCGTAACCCAATTTCTCCAGCGCCTTGCTGACCAGCAGCGTCTGGAACGTCTCTTCGGAAATGGTGCTTTGCACCGGCTGTACCGCGATCCCCTTGCCGGGTAAGTCTGCCGCGATGGCGCTCTGTGAGCCAATCAGCGTCGTCAGGGCGAGAGCCCAGATGCCCGTGGTGCGCATAGTGTTTCCCCTCTTTCGATGTGGTGGTGTCATAGCCCGCCGGGGCCGCAGCCGCCGGCGGGAAAAGCGTCAGGCCTGTTTGATGAACGGGCGAGTCAGCAGCCCGATGGGGCCGCGGCGATACCAGCGGCCGATGCCCTTGCTGCGGCGATCGCGCCCCAGCGATTGGGTGAGGCGATCGAGAATGATCGCCAGGATCACGATGCCGACCCCGCCGACGGCGGCCAGGCCCATGTCCAACCGGCCGATGCCGCGCAGCACCATCTGCCCCAGACCGCCGACCGCGATCATCGAGGCAATGACGACCATCGACAGCGCCAACATCAGCGTCTGGTTCACGCCGGCCATGATGGTCGGCATCGCCAACGGCAGCTGCACCTTGAACAGCAGCTGCCGCGGGCTGGCGCCGAAGGATTCGGCGGCCTCGATCAGATCTTCCGGCACCTGCTTGATGCCCAAAATGGTCAGGCGCACGATCGGCGGCAGCGCGAAGATAATGGTGACCACCACGCCCGGCACGTTGCCGATGCCGAACAGCATGACGATCGGCACCAGGTAGACGAAGGCCGGGGTGGTTTGCATCGCGTCGAGCAGCGGCCTTATCACCTTGGCGGCGTGCTTGCTGCGCGCCAGCCAGATGCCGAGCGGCAGGCCGATAAGAATGCAGAAGAACAGCGCGGTCAGCACCAGCGCCAGCGTAACCATCGCCTGCGACCAGGCGCCGATGGCGCCGATGGCGACCAGGGAGAGCAGCGTGGCGGCGCCCATGCCGAGGCCCGAGACCTGCCAGGCGAGCAGCGAGAACACCAGAATGGCGATCGGCGCCGGCATGCCCAGCAGCAATTGCTGGAAGCCACTCAAGATCATATCCACCGGCACGCGAATGCCCTGGAACAGTGGGCGGAAGTGCAGCACCAGCCAGTCGATGCCTTGCGTGACCCAGGAGTCGAACGGCACCCAGGCCTTATGGAACGGGTCGAGTAGGCTGAAGTGTTCAGGCTGCGCCGGGGCGCTGCTGAGCCAATCTGCGCCTTGTCCGGCGGCGTCATGAGCGGCCGGCGGCGGCGCGCTGGACCAGGCGTCGCCGGCGTTGGCGCCGGCATCGTGAGCGGGTGCGGCGCCGGCATCTGCCGGTGCGGTAGCCCAGGGATCTTGGGTTTGCGTGGTATCACTCATTGGTTGAGCCCTCCTTGTCCAACGCCTGCAGCAGCATGGCCTTGGAGATGATGCCGAGATAGTTATGTTCTTCGCTCACCACCGGCACCGCGCAGGGCGCCTGGGCGACCAGGGAAATCAGATCGCTGAGCGGCGTATCGGCCGGCACGGCGGCAGGGGCCTCGAGCAGGGCATCGTCCAGCGTTTGATTGGCGGACAGCGCCTTTTTCAGCGACTCTATCGACACCACGCCAATAAATTTCTTCCCGCGTTCAACAACATAACCATAATCACGGTCCTCATCGCGCAGCAGCTGCAGCGCCGATCGGGGGCCAAAGCCGGGGGTTTTGCGGATCAGCGTCACCGGGCGCCGTTGGGCGATATCCTTGGCGCTGAACACGTGACTGATGTCCACGCCGCGGAAGAAGGTGCGCACATAGTCGTTGGCCGGGTTGTTCAGGATCTCGTCCGGTGTGCCGACCTGGATCACCTCACCGCCCTGCATGATGGCGATGCGATCGCCGATGCGCATCGCCTCGTCCAGATCGTGGGAAATAAACACGATGGTGCGCTGATGCTGGGCCTGTAATTTCACCAGCTCATCCTGCATTTCGGTGCGAATTAACGGATCGAGCGCAGAGAAGGCCTCGTCCATCAATAATATATCCGGATCGTTGGCCATCGCGCGGGCTAATCCTACGCGCTGACGCATGCCGCCGGATAATTCATCCGGATAAGACAGCGCGTAATTCTCCAATCCGACCTGACGCAGGGCATCCAGCGCTTTTTCCTGGCGCTCCTGCAGCGGTATGCCGGCTAATTCCATACCAAAGGCGGTATTATTCAGGACATTCATGTGCGGCATCAGCGCGAATGATTGAAATACCATGCTGATCTTATTTCGCCGCACGGTGCGCAGCGCGGTGTCGGATATTTTGGCGATGTCCTCACCGTCGATCAGCACCTGGCCGCGGGTGGGTTCTATCAGACGATTGAGAAGGCGTACCAGGGTGGACTTGCCGGAACCGGAGAGCCCCATGATGACAAATATCTCGCCTTCTTCAATGGCCAGAGTGGCGTCTTTTACGCCGAGCGATAAGCCGGTTTTTTCAAACAGCCGATCTTTTGTCAGACCTTTATCCAGCAGTTTGAATGCGCGTTCCGGGTGTTCGCCAAATATCTTATACAGGTTCTTTACTTCGAGTTTAATTGCCATGCAATTTGCTGTTTCCTCTGGTTTAATTAACGCGTTATGGGCTGTCCTTAGCAAAATAAAAGAGCTTTTTACCCTAACACAGTGAATATCTGAGACAACCCTCAATGTCATTTAAATGGGATATTAGTGGTTTACATCAAGGTTTTAATTAGCTATGGTAATTTGGCCCGTGACTCAAAATTGACGGCCGTTATTCGCCATAATGGTTTGGTTTTTGAGGAAATAACGCGGTGTGGGGCGATGAGCTATTTCGGTTTTACGCCTGCCGTTCGGATAATAAAAAACCCGACCAGAGGCCGGGTAAAAGTCATCAGTATTTCATCAGTTTTAACGACAGGTGCCGATATCGAGGGGGATATCGTCGAGCGCTATGTTATCGCCGTAATATGACAGCCAGATGGCAGCCTCAGGCCTTGCGGTACAGCCGCCGCGGATGGCCGATATTGCCGTACAACATCTCTACCCGCACGAACTGGGTGGCGACGCAATATTCCAGATAACGCCGGGCGGTGGTCTTGCTGATGCCGACCTGCTCAACCACGTCTTCCACCGCATGCGCTACCGTCGGCTGGGCGATAAACAGCGCCTGCACCAGCTCAAGGGTATTGGTTTCGATGCCTTTGGCGCTCGGCTCGCTGGAGAACTGCTTCGACTGCAGGTTGTACAGCGCATCGACGTTATCCTGATCGATGATCTTGAAGGTACGCTGGGTCTGTACGAACTGCATGAAACGTTCGAGCGAATTGCGTAGCCGCTTGTAGGACACCGGCTTGATGATGTAGTCGAAGGCGCCGTTGCGGATCGCTTGGCTGCAGGTATGCATGTCGCTGGCGGCGGTGATGAAGATCACCGAACAGGCGGGGTTCTTCACCGCCGGCTCTTCCATCAGCTCGATGCCCTGACCGTCCGGCAGAAAGTTATCCAGCAGGATCAGGCGCGGCTGATGCGCGTTGGCTTTGGCTCGCGCTTCGGCCAGCGTGGCGGCGTAAGCCACCACCCGCAGGTTGAAATTTTTCTCGATGAACTCCGCGTGCAGCGTCGCCAGTTGCGGCTCGTCTTCCACGATCAGAACGTCCAGTGCTTGGTGTGACATAATCGGGTGCTCAAAAAATCGGGTTATGGGTTTTATTTAGGGATAAATATAGAGAATATCGCGCCGTGCGGCTCGTTGTCCGACACTTCTATGCTGCCATGCGCCTGCGCCACGTGGCTGGCGACCAGATGCAGGCCGATGCCGTGGTCGCTTTTATCCGCTTTGGTGGTGACGCCCTGTTCAAACAGCGTATCACGAATCTCCTCAGCGATGCCGGTACCGCGATCCGCCACCTCGATCACCAGCTCGTCGCTGCCATCGCTGATATAGAGTTCGATCGCATCGTGCGGCGCCGGGCGGTGCAGCGTCGCCTCCACCGCATTATCCAGCAGGTTGCCGACGATCGACATCAGTTCGGTCTCATTCAGCGCCGCCGGGATCTGCCGCAGCTGGCAGGCCGGATCGAAGCGCAGCTCGATGCCTTTTTCTCTGGCGCTGGAATATTTGCCCAGCAGCAGGCCGCACAGCGCCGCCGAACTGAAGCGCTGCGAGATGAAATCGAGGATCTCCTGCGCGCCCTCCGACTGGGCTTCCACATAGCGAATAGCCTCGTCGTAGCGCTGCATATGCAACAGCCCGGCCAGCGTGGCGGTCCAGTTCAGCTGCTCGTGGCGCATGATGCGCAGGTTGTCGGCATAGCGTTTCACCTGGCTGAGCTGGCTGCTCAGGGTATTGATGTCGTTCTTGTCGCGGAAGCTGATCACCCAGCCTTGCAGCTCCTGCTCCTGCATGATGCGCACCCGGCTGGCGATCACCCGCACGTGGTTGAAGCGGCACACTTCGTCGTGCGTATCCTGGCCCAGTTGCGCGGCGGCGAAGAAGTCCGGCTGCGCCTGGATCACGTCGCCGATTGGTCGGCCCAGCAAGCTGGCGGCGGGCTGGTGTAGATCCAATAGCTCGCGCGCCGCATGGTTGATGGTGATGATCCGCAATTGCGGATCGATGGCGATCACGCCCTCATAAATGGCTTCCAGCAGCGCTTTTTGCTGGCGCACCAGCAGCGCGATCTCTTTCGGTTCCAGCCAGAACATCTGGCGCTTGAGATTTTTCGACAGCAGCCAGGAAAAAACGAACAGGGCAATCAGCAGCAGCACGATAGAGCCGATAATTTGCGTCAACGTCCTGGCATTTAAATTATCGATATGCGATTTCAAATAACCGACGGAAACGATGCCGATCACCTGATTATTTTCATCCAGGATCGGCGCCTTGCTACGTAATGATACGCCGATGCCGCCCTTGCGAATGGAAATAATGCTTTTCCCTTCCAGTACCTCTTTATTATCGCCGCCGATCATCGGTGTGCCCAGGCGGCCTTCGTATTCGGAATGATAAAGATGGCGGGCATGATTATCGCCGATGACGATATAGCTGGCGTCGCTGCTGGCGCGGATTCTTTTCATCAGTGCGGCGATCCTGGCGGCGTCGTTGTTTTCCACCGCGTCCACCAGCGAAGGGATAAGGGCGATTTCCCGCGCCTGCACCTGGGCGCGGGCGCCGAGATCGCGGTGCAGTTGCGCATCCAACTGGTAATAGGTATAGGCGCCGATACAGGTCAGCAGCAGGCAGGAGAAGGCCACCAGGCACAGAAACAGTTTGATTTGAAATGAGAGTTTGAGGCGCATGGTGGAGCTTCACCGTAAAGAGATCCTGAAGCCTTACCCTATCACGATAAGCGGGGTCTGTAATATTGCGCTCGATCAACTTGTGATCCCTCACACGGGATTAGAGTGAACCGGACGAGAATTGTTCGTCTGCGATAAAGTTGATAAGCTTTAAAATAAAAACGGTATTAACACCATTAAAACCACGTTGGTTTTTACATAATCTTAATTAACCCCATAGAAACCATAACCACCATTAAAAACCCTTTTTAACTTTGAACATAATCACAGCAGATAATCCGTGCGCTTCTCTATGATGGCTGAACAAACTAATAAGAGGCCAGATTATGAGCACAACAGATGATTCTTACCTCGTAGCCAAAGACAAGACCGCTGATATTCCTCTGCGTGAGAAATGGTGGCGGATACTGGACAATTATAAAGTAGGGATTATTCCGTTACCGTTCTTTATTCTGGCCGGCGTATTGATTCTGCTCGACTGCCTGGAAGGCAAGTTGCCGAGCGATATCGTAGTGATGGTGGCCACCCTGGCGTTCTTCGGCTTCGCCTGCGGCGAATTCGGCAAGCGCCTGCCGCTGATCGGCAAAATGGGCGCGGCGGCAATCTGCGCCACCTTCATTCCTTCCGCGCTGGTGCACTATGGCCTGCTGCCGGACGTGGTGGTGGAATCGACCACCAAGTTCTACAAATCGACCAACATTCTGTACCTCTACATCTGCTGCATCATCGTCGGCAGCATCATGAGCATGAACCGCCAGGTGCTGATCCAGGGCTTCCTGCGCATCTTCATCCCCATGCTGTGCGGCGAGATCGTCGGCATGCTGGTGGGGATGGGCGTTGGCATGGCGCTGGGCCTGGAACCGTTCCAGATCTTCTTCTTCCTGATCCTGCCGATCATGGCCGGCGGCGTAGGTGAAGGGGCGATCCCGCTGTCGATGGGCTACGCGGCGATCCTACACATGGAACAGGGCGTGGCGCTGGGGCGCATTCTGCCTATCGTGATGCTCGGCAGCCTGACCGCTATCGTCATCGCCGGCCTGCTTAACCAACTGGGCAAGCGTTATCCGCACCTGACCGGCGAAGGCAGCCTGATGCCGAGCAAGCAGGGCGACAGCGACATGAGCGCGGTGGAAAAAATCAGCGGCAAGGTGGACGTCAGCACCATCGCCTGCGGCGCGCTGTTGGCCATTCTGCTGTATATGGTGGGCATGCTGCTGCACCGTCTGATCGGCCTGCCGGCGCCGGTGGGCATGCTGTTCGCCGCCGTGGCGGTGAAGCTGGCGCACGGGGTATCGCCACGCATTCAGGAAGGCTCGCAGGTGGTGTACAAATTCTTCCGCACCGCCGTGACTTATCCGATCCTGTTCGCGGTCGGGGTGGCTATCACGCCGTGGCAGGAGCTGGTGGACGCGTTCACCGTACAGAATCTGATCGTGATCGTCACCACCGTCAGCGCGCTGGTGGCGACCGGTTTCTTCGTCGGCAAGAAAATCGGCATGCACCCTATCGACGTGGCGATTGTCTCCTGCTGCCAGAGCGGGCAGGGCGGCACCGGCGACGTCGCGATCCTCACCGCCGGCAACCGCATGTCGTTGATGCCGTTCGCCCAGATCGCAACCCGTATCGGCGGCGCTATCAACGTTTCGCTGTCTCTGCTGGTGTTGGCCAAGTTCTTCGTATAACTCCTATAAATCCTTAGCGTTACTTTGCCTTTCCCCGCCCCCGCGGGGATTTTTTTTGCCCGCGCGCCGGCCTGACGTGCGGGCGGGGATAATACCGGTTACGCTGCCTGTTTCATGGCGGCGTCGTACCAGGCGAAGTAGCGCTCTACGCCGCGGCGGCCGGATTCGATCAGCGCGCGTTTCTTCTCCTCGCTGATGCCGAACTCCAGCGTGCCGACGTCGAGCGTATCGACATACACGGTGCGCTTCCAGTCGTCGCTGTCCAGATGCACCTTGGTTTGGATGTCCAGCATCACGTTGGCCACCGCCAGGGTGAAATCAAACAGGTTGTTGACCGGCGTGCGCGGGCCGGCCTGACCGGCGGCCTGGGCGATTTCGCCGGCGGAGTCGAGGCGAAGGCCCAGGGTGCGGGTGTTGATGCGTTGGCTGGAGGCGTCGATGTAAGGCGGCGTGGCGGAGAAGTCATAGTCGAACAGCCGCACCGGGTAGTTGTCGATCATGCCGCCATCGATGCACAGGTCGCCCAGGGTATTGTTCTTCGCCACGAAGGCGAACGGGAACGACATCGAAATGCGCAGGCCGTCCGCCACTTTCATGCGCGGCGTGGTACGGTGAGAATAAACCTCTCGCTGGCCGCTGTTGAGGTTGGCGCCGATAAAGTAAATCGACTTGAACCCTTTCGCCGCCTTCATCGCTTCGAACTGCTCGAAGGTGATATCCGGGTTGCCGGTATATTGCTTGATAATATCGCGTGACCATTGATAGAAATAATCGCCGGGCGCGATGCCGTATTGATTAAACAGGCGGTAGGCATCCTGGAGCGTACCGAAAAAGCCGCCGTTATAATCGAGGAATTTTTTAAAATCCATCGCCGACAGAATTTTGGTGACGTCCGCCGAGCTGCAGCCCAGGCCGACCAGCAGCGCGGCGATGGCGCCCGCCGAGGCGCCGGAGGTTTGCTTGATCTGCGGCATGATGCCTTTGGCTTCCAGCAATTCCAGCGCGCCGCCATAGGCGATGCCTTTTACGCCGCCGCCTTCAAAGACCAGGTTTTCGAATTGGTAGTTCATGATATTTCCTCACTCGTGGTTTAGGGAGTAAGAAAAATAACGAAGTGGCGAGCGAGAAAATATTGATTGGGGTTGTGTGAGTCGGCAAACAAAATTATTCACAATAAATATATTGTTCATATATTTATCAAAGGCATTTATTAAACAGGCGCATCGGGATTTTTGCGTCAATACTTAGCGCTGTTCAATTCTCGCAAGGAGTCATCATGTTCTGGAAACGTTGTCTGCTGGGCGCGGCGCTGGCCGTTATGTCATTACAGGCCGGGGCCGCCGCGCCGCAGGCTAAAACCCCGACGCCGGGATTTTATCGCATCATGCTGGGCAGTTTTGAAGTGACCGCGTTGTCCGACGGCATCATTCGTTTGCCGGCGGACAAGCTGTTGCTAAACACCACGCCGCAGCAGATCGCCGCCGGGTTGGCCGAGCGGCATCAAAGCCTGCCGGTGGTCACCTCGGTCAATGCCTATCTGATCAATACCGGCGATAAGCTGGTGATGATCGACAGCGGCGCCGGCCAACTGCTGGGCGACGGCCTGGGCAAGCTGGTGGATAACCTGCGCGCGGCGGGTTACCAGCCGGAGCAGGTGGATGAGATCTACCTGACCCACATGCACCCGGACCATCTCGGCGGCCTGACGCACGACGGCAAGTCGGTATTCCCCAATGCGGTGGTGCGCGCCGCCAGCCAGGACGCGGACTTCTGGCTAAGCGCGGACAAACTGAAACAGTCTAGCGCGGGCAGTAAAAGCAACTTCGAACGGGCTCAGGCGGCGATCAAGCCGTATCAGGCGGCCGGTCACTTTAAGCCGTTCAGCGGCGACGGTGAGCTTTCCCCGGGCATTGCCGCCTTTGCCGCCCACGGCCATACGCCGGGGCACAGCGTGTATCAGGTGACCAGCCAGGGCCAGAAGCTGTTGCTGTTGGGGGATCTTATCCACGTGGCAGCGGTGCAGTTGCCGCATCCGAAGGTGGCTATCAGCTTTGATAATGACGCCAAGGCGGCGGTCGCTCAGCGGCTGCGGATATTTGGCGACAGCGCGCGGCAGAGCGAGCTGGTGGGGGGCGCACACCTGTCGTTCCCGGGGTTGGGGTATCTGAACCGTCAGGGCGACGGTTACACCTGGGTGCCATTGAACTACGGCGCGCTGTAACGCACGCTCTTGTTATCGGTTCCGCTCGGCGAACACCCGGCTGAACCAGTCGAGAAACACGCGCACCCGCGGCGACAGCTGGCGGTTGCGCGGATAAAGCAGCGAGACCGGCATCGGAGGAGAAGGCCAATCCGGCAGCAGCGGCAACAGGCTGCCGTCGGCGAGATCGCCGCGCAGGTGATAGCGCGGCACCTGAATGATGCCCAACCCGGCGCGGGCGGCGGCGACCAGGCTCTCCGCCGCGCTGACCGATACCGTCGCCGGCAGCGTGATGGGCTGCGCTTGCCCCGTCACCGTGAACGCCAGCGGCATTAACGCGCCGGTCGCCGAAGAGCGAAAGCCCACCATGCGGTGATGGCGCAGATCGTCCAGGCTTTGCGGCGTGCCGAAGCGCTGCAGGTAGGCCGGGGCGGCACAGGTCACCTCTTCCAGCTCGCCCAGGCGGCGCGCCACCATGTCGCTGTCCCGCAGTGTGCCGACGCGCACCACGCAGTCGATGCCTTCCCGCAGCGCGTCTACCAGCCGATCGCCTTCGCTCATATAGAGCTCGATATCCGGGTATTGCGCCAAAAAATCCGGCAAATCGGGCAACAGAAAATGGCGCGCCAGCGTGCCGTGTACATCGATGCGCAGCAACCCGCGCGGTTTGGCGCCGGCGAATGCCATCTCCGCCTCTTCGATGTCCGCCAGAATGCTCAGGCAACGCTGATAGTAGGCTTCGCCGTCCAGCGTCGGGCTGACGTGGCGGGTAGTGCGTTGCAGCAGCCTGACCTGCAGCCGGGCTTCGAGCTGTTTGATGGCGTCGGTCACGGTGGAGCGCGGCAAGTTCAGATCCTGCGCCGCCTGGGTGAAGCTGCGTTGTTCTACCACGCGGGTGAACAGACGCATGGCGTCGATTCTGTCCATAATTGTTCGCTTATTTCGGATAGTAATGGCGAATAATAGGGGATTATTCGCTGTACTGAAAGGTGCATGATGACAGTACATTAACCCGATGAGGAGATATCCATGAATCACGCGGCTCAACGCGTCGCCATCGTCACCGGCGCATCGCGCGGCATCGGCGCCGCCATCGCCGAGCGTCTGGCCATCGACGGCTTTACCGTCATCATCAACTATTCAGGCAACCCGGCGCCGGCCGATGAGCTGGTGCGCAAGATAGAACAGCGCGGCGGCCGCGCGCTCGGCGCCAAAGCCGACGTCAGCGATGCGGCTGCGGTCACCCAGCTGTTCGACAGCGCCGAACAAGCGTTTGGCGGCGTCGACGTGCTGGTCAATAACGCCGGGGTGATCGCGTTGGCGCCGGTGGCGGACATGCGTGATGAAGACGTGGATCGCCTGCTCGACATCAACCTGAAAGGCAGCTTCAATGCGATGCGCGAGGCGGCGAAGCGCCTGCGCGACAACGGCCGCATCATCAACTTCTCTTCCAGCGTGGTGGGGTTGCTGCAGCCGGGTTACGGTATGTATGCCGCCAGTAAGGCGGCGATCGAAGCGCTGACCAGCGTGCTGGCGAAAGAGCTGCGCGGCCGCAATATCACGGTGAACGCCGTCGCGCCGGGGCCGACCGCCACCGGCTTGTTCCTCGACGGTAAAACCCCGGAGCTTATCGAGCGGCTGGCGAAGATGGCGCCGCTGGAGCGTCTGGGCACGCCGGAAGATATTGCCGCGGCGGTGGCGTTCCTTGCCGGGGCTGACGGCGGCTGGATCAACGGACAAACCCTGCGCGCCAACGGCGGCATCATCTGATTGACGACGCGCCGCCGCAGGATCGGGTATCCTGTGGCGGAACTCATCACATCAAGGGCAGCGTATGGCGGGCGACAATCAGCAATTCCAGCACGGCGTGAGATCGCCCTGCGTCAGCCTGTGCCGCATCGACGACGAAACCCAGCAGTGCCGGGGATGCCGGCGCACGCGGGCGGAAATCGCCGCCTGGCCGACCGCCAGCGACGCGGAGAAACGCGCTATTTGGCGGCAGCTTGAGCTGCGTCAATCGGTGAAATAATCCTCTGCATTATTGCGCTGTCAGACTTCATGTAGCACAATTGAGCTACATGTGATTGACCGACGTTAGGAGCGATTATGTCGACGACGACCATCCGTATTCCAGATGAGCTTAAAGCCCGAGTCGCTGCCGTCGCCGAGCAGGTTGGCGTAACGTCCCACAGCTTTATTTTGCAGGCAATAGCGGAGAAAACGCAGCAGGAAGAGTTGCGCCGCGACTTTGAGAATGAAGCGGAAAAACGCTATGCCAAGATAATTGCGACGGGAGAGACGGTCTCTTGGAAAGAGATGCGCGGTTATTTGGAAAATTACGCAGCCGGTAACACTGACGCTGTTAAACCTCCGGTAAAAAAATTGGGGCGCTGATGGCAAACGTCGAGTTGGCGCCAGAGGTCAGGGATGATATCGAACGTATTCTCGCTCATTTGGCTCAGTATGGTGCCGCGGATCCAGGGCGGCGCATTCAGGAAATCATCCAGGCGATTGCGGTATTGGAACATAATCCATTGATCGGACGAGCCCTTGGCTCAGGGCTGCGTGAATTGATTATTGGGCAGCAAGTTCGCGGTTATTTGGCGCTCTACAAATATATCCCTGATATCGATACGGCGTTTGTTCTGGCGATCCGTAGTCAGAAAGAACAAGGGTATTGAATGCACGATACCGGCCTGAAAGACCGGTATCGCTGTCATGTTCTCAGAAGTCCCAGTCCTCATCCTCGGTGTTGACCGCCTTGCCGATGACGTAGGACGACCCTGACCCGGAGAAGAAGTCGTGGTTTTCGTCGGCGTTTGGCGACAGCGCCGACAGGATCGCCGGGTTGACCTCCGCCATCGCCGGTGGGAACAGCGCTTCATACCCCAGGTTCATCAGCGCCTTGTTGGCGTTGTAGTGCAGGAAGGTCTTCACGTCTTCCGTCCAGCCGACGCCGTCGTACAGCTCCTCGGTGTAGCGCACCTCGTTGTCGTACAGGTCCTGCATCAGATCGAAGGCGAAATTTTTCACCTGTTGGCGCCGTGCGGCGTCAACTTTCTCCAGCCCTTTCTGGAACTTATAGCCGATATAGTAGCCGTGCACCGCCTCGTCGCGAATGATCAGGCGGATCAGATCGGCGGTGTTGGTCAGCTTGGCGCGGCTGGACCAGTACATCGGCAGGTAAAAGCCCGAATAGAACAGGAACGACTCGAGGAACACGCTGGCGACTTTTTTCAGCAGCGGATCGTCGCTGCGGTAGTGCGCCAGAATGATGCCGGCTTTCTTCTGCAGCGCGCGGTTTTCCTCGCTCCAGCGATAGGCGTCATCCACGTCCGGCGTTTGACACAGGGTAGAGAAGATTGAGCTGTAAGAGCGGGCGTGCACCGCCTCCATAAAGCTGATGTTGGAGTACACCGCCTCTTCGTGCGGCGTCAGCGCATCGGCGATCAGGGCCGGCGCGCCGACGGTGTTCTGGATGGTGTCCAGCAGCGTCAGCCCGGTAAACACCCGAATGGTTAGCTGCTGCTCCTTCGGCGTCAGCGTGGCCCAGGACGGGATATCGTTGGACAGCGGCACCTTCTCCGGCAGCCAGAAGTTGGAGGTCAGGCGGTTCCATACCTCCAGATCCTTGTCGTCTTCGATAATGTTCCAGTTGATGGCGCGCACCAGCGGCGCCGATGTTACGGTCGTCATAAATTGCCTCACAGCGCGCAGGACACGCAGCCCTGCACCTCGGTGCCTTCCAGCGCCATCTGGCGCAGGCGGATGTAGTAAATGGTCTTGATGCCTTTGCGCCAGGCGTAGATCTGCGCGCGGTTGATGTCGCGGGTGGTGGCGGTATCGCGGAAGAACAACGTCAGCGACAGCCCCTGATCGACGTGTTGCGTTGCGGCGGCATAGGTATCGATGATTTTTTCCGGGCCAATCTCGTAGGCATCCTGGTAATACGCCAGGTTGTCGTTGGTCATGTACGGCGCCGGGTAGTAAACGCGGCCGATCTTGCCTTCCTTGCGGATCTCGATACGCGAGACGATCGGATGGATGCTGGAGGTGGCGTTGTTGATGTACGAGATGGAACCGGTCGGCGGCACCGCCTGTAGGTTCTGATTGTACAGCCCGTGCATCATCACCGACTGGCGCAGCGCGCGCCACTCGTCGCGGCCCGGAATGGCGATGCCGGCGGCGGCGAACAGCTCGCGCACCCGCTCAGTCTGCGGCAGCCAGTCGCGCTCGGTGTACTTGTCGAAGTACTCGCCGCTGGCATAGCGCGAGTGCTCAAAGCCGTCGAACGCGCCGCCACGTTCTATCGCCAGCCGGTTCGAGGCGCGGATGGCGTGATAGGCCACGGTATAGAAATAGAGATTGGTGAAGTCGATGCCTTCTTCCGAGCCGTAGAAAATGCGCTCGCGCGCCAGGTAACCGTGCAGATTCATCTGGCCCAGACCGATGGCGCGGGCGCTGCGGTTGCCTTCGGCGATCGACGGCACCGAGCGGATATCGCTCATGTCGGCCACCGCTGTCAGCGCGCGGATCGCGGTCTCGATCGCCTTGCCGAAGTCCGGCGCGTCCATGGTTTTGGCGATGTTCAGCGAGCCGAGGTTGCAGGAGATGTCCTTGCCGATGCGATCGTAGCTCAGATCTTCGTGATACGTACTGGCGCGGTTGACCTGCAGGATCTCCGAACACAGGTTGCTCATGTTGATGCGCCCGGCGATCGGGTTCTCCCGGTTGACCGTGTCCTCGAACATCACGTAGGGGTAACCGGATTCGAACTGGATCTCCGCCAGCACCTGGAAGAACTCGCGTGCGTTGATGCGCGACTTGCGGATACGCTTGTCGTCCACCATCTCGCGGTATTTTTCACTGACGCTGATTTCAGACAGCGGCGTGCCATACACCCGTTCGACGTCGTAGGGCGAGAACAGGTACATCTCTTCGTTGTTCTTCGCCAGCTCGAAGGTAATATCCGGGATCACTACCCCCAGCGACAGCGTCTTGATGCGGATCTTCTCGTCGGCGTTTTCCCGCTTGGTGTCGAGAAAACGCAGGATGTCCGGGTGGTGGGCGTTGAGATACACCGCGCCGGCCCCCTGGCGCGCGCCGAGCTGGTTGGCGTAGGAGAAGGCGTCTTCGAGCATTTTCATGATCGGAATGACGCCGGAGGACTGATTCTCGATGCGCTTGATCGGCGCGCCCACCTCGCGAATATTGCTCAGCATGAAGGCCACGCCGCCGCCGCGTTTCGACAGCTGCAGCGCGGAGTTCACCGCCCGGCCGATCGATTCCATATTGTCTTCGATGCGCAGCAGGAAGCAGGAGACCAGCTCACCGCGCTGGCGTTTGCCGCAGTTGAGGAAGGTCGGCGTGGCCGGCTGGAAGCGGCCCGAAATCATCTCCTCCACCAGATCCTGCGCCAGGGCGGTGTCGCCCGCCGCCAGCGTCAGCGCCACCATGCACACCCGGTCTTCGTAGCGTTCCAGATAGCGCTTGCCGTCGAAGGTTTTGAGCGTATAGCTGGTGTAGTACTTGAAGGCGCCGAGGAAGGTCTCGAAGCGGAATTTCTTGGCGTAGGCCTGCTGGAACAGCTGCTTGATAAACGGGAATTCATACTGCGCCAGCACCTGCGGCTCGTAGTAGCCTTCCTCCACCAGATAGCGCAGCTTTTCCTCCAGGTTATGGAAGAACACGGTGTTTTGGTTGACGTGCTGCAGGAAGTAGTGCCGCGCCGCCAGCCGATCTTTATCGAACTGGATCCGGCCTTCCGCATCGTAAAGATTGAGCATCGCGTTGAGCGAATGGTAATCCAGCGCGCCCGTCTCGGGCCTGGTCAATTCTGTCGTTGCCAAAATGCGGTTACTCCCTGTCTAACGTTTTCAACGTCTTGCGTCGTGCCGAGCAGCTCGAAGCGGTACAAAAAAGGCACCTGGCATTTTTTGGCGATGATGTCGCCGGCGATGCCGTACGCTGCGCCGAAGTTGGTGTTCCCGGCGGCGATGACGCCGCGCAGGTATGAACGGTTTTGCGGAACGTTGAGAAAGCGGATCACCTGGATCGGCACCGCGCCGACGGCGCTGCCGCCGCCATAGCTGGGTACGATCAAGATATAGGGTTGTTCCATCAGCAATTTGCTGCGGGCGCCGGCGATCGGAATGCGGATCGCCGGCAGGCCCAGTTTCTCAACGAACCGATGGGTGTTCTCCGAACTGCTGGAGAAATAGACCAGCGGATTCATCGTCGAGCCTCAGCAGGTGAGCGCCAGCGCGCCGATTTTGTCCGGCCGGAAACCGGACCAGTGGTCGTCACCGGCGATAATGACCGGAACTTGCTGATAACCTAAGGATTTAACGTGGTTCAGCGCCTGCTGATCCTGGGTGAGGTCGATCACCTGATAATCAATCCCCTGTTTATCAAATGCGCGATAAGTGGCGTTGCACTGGACACAGTCCGGTTTACTGTAAATAATAATGCTCATGATTCGCATTTACCTTTAGGCTGAAGGAAAGGCGGGCAAGTCAGATAACGGAGCATCGTTCCTGGCGTTTCTGACGGCGTTATCAACCGAACGACATTCCCTGCGGTTGACTCATAAAATACTATATGTAGATATTTGTTTTATCAACCACGCTATATATGGTGTTTTGTGGGATTGAGTGCGCAGGCCGCGCTGGGGCTGGAAAAGGCGAGGGAAAAATTTTTTGCGGGTGAGAAATTCCCCCTCTCAGCGAAGAGGGGGAGTCGAGCGCATTACTGACGCATGCTGACGGCCAGACGATTAAAGGCGTTCATGATGCTGATGGCGAAAGTCAGATCGGCGATCTCGGTATCGCTGAAGTGCGCTTTCAGCGCCTCGAAAGCGCTGTCCGGCGCGCCGGTGGCGGCGATCAGCGTCACTGACTCGGCCCATTCCAGCGCGACGCGCTCGCGCTCGCTGAATTCATGGCTGACGCGCCAGCCCGCCAGCGTATCCAGCTTGGCATGGCTGAAGCCGCTTTCACGTAGCGCTTTGCCGTGCATGTCCAGGCAGTAGGCGCAGCCGTTGATCTGCGAAACGCGCATAAACATCAACTCGATGGTCGCCTTGTCCAGGGCGCCTTTCTCCAGCGCCATCAGCGCGCCCACCATATTTTTGTACGGGGCGGGCGCCAGCTCGGCATAGTTCAAACGTTGCTTAATCATGGTCAACCTCAATCGGTAGTAACGAAATCATGGCGCTACTTTAGCGGCCTTATGGTCTATGCTATAGGGCCATAAAATGATTATTTAACTGGGCCATGATGCCAACTTTCCTGACCTCGCTGCGGCTGGACAGCCGGCTCGCCGAGCCGCTGTACCGGCAGATTTACCAGCGGATTAAAGACGCCATTACCCAGGGCAGCCTGGCGGCAGGCAGCCGGTTGCCCTCAGTGCGCGGGTTGGCGAGCGATCTGGGCGTGGCGCGCGCTACGGTGGAAAGCGCCTACGCGCAACTTATTGCCGAAGGTTTCTTGCAGAGCCGCGGGCAGGCGGGCACCTATGTCTCGCCGCAGCTGCCACACATGCCGCCGGGCGCGGTCCCCGCTGCGCCACCGCTGGCGGCAATGGCGCCCGATCCGCTGCAGCCGCAAGGCATGCTGCAGCCTTTCCAACTGGGGGTACCGGCGCTGGACGCGTTTCCACGGGCGCTGTGGCAGCGCATTGTCGCCCGCCAGCTGCGCGGTTCCACGGTGGCTTCTCTGGCGCTGCCGCCGGCCGGCGGCCTGCCTGAACTGCGTGAGGCGATCGCCCATTATCTGCATTTGTCGCGCGGCATCAGCTGTCGGCCGGAGCAAATTTTCCTCTGTGCCGGTTATCCGGCGTTGTTGGACTGGGTGACGGAGACGCTGTTACATGCCGGCGACGCGGTATGGATCGAAGATCCCGGCTATCCGGTCACGCGTCCGCTGCTGCTGGCCGCCGGCGTCAGGCCGGTCGCTGTGCCGGTGGATGAACAGGGCATGGACGTGGCCGCGGGTATGCTGACGGCGCCTGAGGCGCGGCTGGCGGTGGTGACGCCGACCCATCAAAGCCCGCTCGGCGTCTCGCTCAGCCTGGCGCGGCGCATGGCGCTGCTCGACTGGGCGCAGCAGCGCGGGGCCTGGATCCTCGAGGATGACTACGACAGCGAGTTTCGCTATCACGGGCGGCCGCTGCCGCCGCTGAAAAGCCTCGATGTTCAGGGTCGGGTGCTGTACGCCGGCACCTTCAGCAAAACGCTGTTCCCGGCGCTGCGCATGGCTTATCTGGTGGTGCCCGTCGGTCTGACGGAAACATTCGCGCGCAGCAGCCGGCTGCGTGGCTGCGGTTGCCCGCCGCTGCTGCAGGCCGGCGTGGCGGATTTTATCCGGCAAGGGCATTTCTATCGCCACCTGAAACGCATGCGGCCGTTGTACCGCCAGCGGCGCGAGTGGCTGACGCAGGCGTTGGAGCGGCAGCTGGGGGCGTGGCTGACGACGGTGCCGCAACAGGGCGGCATTCAGCTGTTGGCCCGGCTGCGCGACGGCTTGGCGGATGCGCCGTTGGCGGCGCAAGCCTGGCAGCAGGGGCTGGCGGTGCAGGCGTTGTCTGACTGGCGAATCGACCATCCGGTAGGGCAAGGGTTACTGCTGGGGTTCGCCAATTTCAGCCGGCGAGAGGAGGCGGAGCGGGCGGTACAGGGGCTGGCACAGCTGTTTAAACACGCAAATTAAACGGCCCGCGATTTCCGCGGGCCAGACGCACATCTGTTTTATCTTTATGACTGCAGGGGTGTTAACGCCGGGCCAGCAGCACGCCGAGCACGATGCCGACGGCGGCACCGATCCCTACGCCCTGCCAAGGTTTGTCACGCACATAGCTGTCGGCTTGATCGACGGCGTCGCGCGCATGCTGTGTCAGACTGGTGGAGCCATTGAATCGCGCCCGAGCGTCGCGCAGCACGCCTTTCGCCTTGCTGTGCAGCTCTTTCAGTTCCTCTTTGGTCTTATCACCGGACTCGCGCAACACTTCATCCAGCGTATCGGCCAACAGAGTGACGTCCTGATCGATATCGCGTTCTGTTCTTTCCGCTTTCTTAAACATTCAGCTCTCCATTTCGACACATGTCTTTTAAGTGTAGACCATGCCGAGAATTGTGTGGCCGATCACGGAAAAAAACCGCCGTCACGCAGGTGTTTGCCGGCGCGTGGGCTTTGTACATTTGGTTACTCGGCGAAACCAATCACTCACGGAAGCGGCGGTTTGATTCCACTAGTATCTGTTTCAACGGCTCCACCGGGGCTTACCGAAACAACACTCTGAGGATTTAAAGATGAAAAAAGTATTAGCGCTGATCGTTGCTGCCACTATGGGTCTGTCTTCTGTTGCTTTCGCTGCTGATACCGCAGCTACTGCTCCGGCTACCACCACCGCGCCAGCTGCGACCACCACTACCGCTGCGCCAGCGGCTGCTGCTGAAAAAGCGCCAGCTAAAGCAACGCATCACAAGAAAGCCAAGCACCACAAAAAAGCGCCAGCCCAGAAAGCTCAGGCCGCTAAAAAGCACCACAAAAAAGCGCCAGCTCAGAAAGCCCAGGCTGCTAAAAAACACCACAAAAAAGCGCCAGTGCAGAAAGCTCAGGCCGCTAAAAAACACCACAAAAAAGCCGGTAAAAAAGCTTAATTAATTGATGGTTGCGGAACCGGAAGGTTCCGCACTCTCCAGCCCGTATTCCAGACACCCGGTTCTTCCGGGTGTCTTCTTTTGAGGCGACGAACGATGATCCATCGCTATCTGTTTGAAGTCATTTTCAGCGCGGTAACCCTGTGTGGGGTGATCGTCGGTTGGGAATTGTTTTTGGCCGGCAGCTTCCTGTGATCATTGCGCTGCGGCAGTTTCGTGCAAATGCCGCCAGCCGAGCGCGTCGGGCAGGCGTTCAAACACCACCGTGGAGTAGCGCAGCGTGGCGCTTTGTCCCGGCAGACTCTGTTTTTCCCGGTAGCTGACTACCGCGCCCGTCGGCCATTCGGCCACCAGCTTCATCTCTTCTATCTCGATTTCCAATCCCGGTTTGGCGGCGCGATGCGCGCGGAAAAAAGCGCACAGCGCGGTGAAATCCAGCGGCGCGCCGTTCAGCGCGATCATGCTGAATTCCGGCGTAAAGCGCGCCAGCAGCGCCTGCTCTTCTCCGGCGCCTTTGCCCAGCCAGCGTTCAATGGCGATGTGGGCGTCGATCACTTCGGTAAAATACGGGTTCATAAAGCATCCTGTTGAGCGTTGAGTTGGCGCACGATGGCGCGGTTGGCGAGGCGCAGGCACAGCAACAGCGGGATAAATACGCTGGCGCCCGCCAGAATGAAGCAGGTTCGGTAGGCCGCCGCGGGCGGCAACACGGTCAGCAGCAGATTCAGCAGCAGGCTGAGCAGCGCCACGCCGAGGCAAAAACTGAGCTGGCGGTTGATGTTCCACAGCGCGCTGGCGTCCGCCAATTGGCCGTCGGGGATCTGCAGGAACGCGCTGCTCTGTGCGGTGCTGCTGCACAGGCTGCCGCCAAACCCCATCAGGGCGAAGGCGGCAATCTGCAACGCGTGCTGCCCGGCCAGGTCGATCTGCGCCAGCGTCAGCATGCCGGCGCCTTGCAACAGACAGCCGGCGATCAGCAGCGGCCGCGGGCCGAGGCGGTTAAAGCTTTTGCCGGTCAGCGTGATGGCCAGGAACGACGCCAGCGCCCAGGGCAGCATCAGGCCGCCGACCTGTGCGGCGGGCATCCCCAGCTGGTTTTGCAAATACAGCATCGCCACCAGGCTGACGCCGATGAACAGGCCGGGAATGCACAAATAAACCGCCATGGCGTTGCGCAGCAGCGGATCGGCGACCAGCCGCAGGTTCAGCAGCGGCTGCGGGGTACGCAGGCTATGGCGCAGATAATAGGCCAGCACCAGCAGGCCGGTGGCCAGCAGCGCCGCGCCGGAAGCTTGATGGCCGGCTTCGCTCAGCCGGGTCAGGCCGAGCAGCAGCAGCGTCAGCGCCGCGCAGGCGCTCAGTAATCCTGTCGCGTCGAGCGGTTTGCGCGCCGCCGTCGGCGTTTCCGCACGCAGCCACAGCGCCGCCAGCGCCAGTGCCAGGGCCGCCAGCGGCAGGTTGGCGAAAAACACCCAGCGCCAGTCCAACCGATCGACGAGCCAGCCGCCCAGCGCCGGTGACAGCGCCGGGGCCAGCAGCCCCACCAGCATGATGGCCGCAGACAGCCCGGCGCGTTCATGGCTGCGGTACAGCTGGTAGGTCAGCGTTTGACCGATGGGGATCAGCAAGCCGCCGCCCATGCCTTGCAGGGTGCGCCAGCCGATCAGCGCACCGATGCTGTCGGCGTTGCCCGCGCCGAGGGTAGCCAGCATGAACAGCGCCAGCGACAGCAGGAACACCCGCCGCCCGCCGATGCGCTGCGCCAGCCAGGCGCTGAGCGGGATCACCAGCGTCAGGCCGAGAATATAGCCGTTGCTGACCCACGCCAGTTGGCTGACCGACGCCCGCATCGCCTGGCCGATGGCGGGGTAGGCGACGTTGGCGATAAACATATTGATCAGATCGACGAAAAAGCCGAGCAGATAGACGATTGCCACTTTGCTGCGATAAGACATGGTGCCTCCGGTTGAAGGCGAGCAGTGTATCGGGGGAAAAAGTGCGGATAAATCGGCGGCGGGCGATTACACTGTCAAAATTATTTTGACAATAAGGGCGGTGAAATGCTGAATTTGCAGCGTCTGGCGACCTTCGCGGCGGTGGTGGAAGCGGGTAGCTTTACCGCTGCTGCGGCGGCGCTGGGGCAAACCAAGGCGGTGGTGAGCTTTAACGTCAAGCAGCTGGAGAACGAGCTGGGGGTGTCACTGCTGGCGCGCAGCACCCGACGGCTGTCGCTGACCGATGCCGGCGAACGCTTCTACCAGCGCAGCCTGCAGCTGCTGCAGGAGGCGGAAAACGTGCTGGACGACGTGCGTCGCGATCATCACGGGCTGAGCGGCGTGCTGCGTATCACCAGTACGCCGGAGTACGGCGCGCAGGTGGTGGTGCCGGCGCTGGCGGCATTTTCGCGACAGCATCCACGGCTGCGCATCCAGCATGTCTCTTCTTCTTATCATGCCGATCTGATCTCTGAGCGCTTCGACGTGGCGATCCGTCTGGGCCAACTGGTGGATTCCAGCCACCGCGCGGCGCTGATCGACAGCTTTGCCATTTTTCCGGTGGCGTCGCCGGGTTATCTGGCCGACCGGCCGATTCATTCGCTGACGGATCTGGCGCAGGCGCAGTGGATCGCCCACAGCCGGCTCAGTTCGCCGCTCAGCTGGCAGGTGGTCACGCCGCAGCGCGAAGCGGTGCTGTTCAAGGTTGCGGACGCCGCCACGCTTACCGGCGACAGCGCTGCGGCATTGTTGGCGTTCGCCCTGCATGGCGCCGGGGTGGCGCTGCTGCCGGCGTGGCTGGCGCAGCCCGACATCGATGCCGGCAGGCTGCAGCGGTTACTGCCGGATCACCGTTTCCCTGAGCAGAGCATCTATGCGCTCTACCCGAATACCCGTCACGTGCCGGAGAAGGTGCGGGCGTTTATCGATTTTCTGCGCGCGCGGGTGGCGGCAAAATCGTTAGCGAAATAATAATTCGTTATAACTCTCTCATTTATCATCAAATCTCATCGGGGTATGCTGGAGGGCTTCGTCTACCCCGTCCGATGCGAGCCACCTTCGATGACCGCAGAAAATAACCTCCAGCTGAACCGACGTATTTTGTCCGTGGTGATGTTCACCTTCGTCTGCTACCTGACCATCGGCCTGCCGCTGGCGGTGTTGCCGGGATTTGTGCATGACCACCTGGGCTACAACTCGGTGTTGGCGGGCCTTATCATCAGCGCGCAATACTTCGCCACGCTGTTCAGCCGCCCGCACGCCGGGCGTTATGCCGATCAGCTGGGGCCGAAGAAGGTGGTGCTGTTCGGCCTGGCCTGCTGCGGTGCCAGCGGCCTGTTTTACGCGCTGGCGTTCGGCGTTGACGGTTACCCGTGGCTCAGCCTGCTGTTGCTGTGCGTGGGGCGGGTGTTTCTCGGCGTCGGCGAAAGCTTCGCCAGCACCGGTTCCACGCTATGGGGCATCGGCCGGGTCGGGGCGATGCACACCGCGCGGGTGATTTCCTGGAACGGCGTTGCCACCTACGGGGCGATGGCGGCCGGGGCGCCGCTTGGCGTGTACCTGAATCAGCAGTGGGGATTGGCCGGGGTGGCGGCGCTGATCGTGCTGGCGGTTGCGGTGGCGCTGCTGTTGGCGAGCGGCAAGCCGGACGTCTCGATCGCCGCCGGGCAGCGCATCGCCTTTAGCGCGGTGTTCGGCCGCATCTGGGCCTATGGTCTCGGTCTGGCGATGGGCACCGTCGGTTTCGGCGTGATCGCCACGTTCATCACACTTTACTATGCCGACAAAGGCTGGAGCGGCGCGGCGTTTTCGCTGACGCTGTTCAGCTGCGCCTTCGTCGGCATTCGCCTGATCTTCAGCAACGTCATTAACCGCCACGGCGGGTTGAAGGTGACGCTGGCGTCGTTTCTGGTCGAGATCGTCGGGCTGCTGTTGATCTGGCAGGCTGGTGAGCCCTGGATGGTGCAAACCGGCGCGTTGCTGGCCGGCGCCGGTTTCTCGCTGGTGTTCCCGGCGCTGGGCGTCGAGGCGGTGAAACAGGTGCCGCCGCAGAACCAGGGCACGGCGCTCGGCACCTATTCGGCGTTCCTCGACCTGGCGCTGGGCATCACCGGCCCGCTGGCCGGGCTATTGATCGGGCAGACGGGCGTGCCGTCGATCTATCTGGCGGCGGCGCTGCTGGTGGCGCTCGGGGTGTTGCTCACCCTGCGCCTGCTGCAACGCAGCCGGGCCTGATTCAGGAATAGTCCGAAACCCGGATTCCTTCCCAGAAAATCATTGTTTCGGTGAATGATTACGGTAAGGTCGCTCAGCGGTCCAGAATGAGAGGAGGAATCGATGTATTTACGGCCGGATGAAGTGGCTAAAGTGTTGGAGAATACCGGCTTTGAGCGTGATTATGTCACCGATCAGGCCTATGGTTACCGCAAGGGCGCACACTACGTGTATGTGAATCGCGAAGCGCGGATGGGCAGAACCGCGTTGGTGATCCACCCGGCGCTGAAAGAGAGAAGCGTGCATTTCGCCACGCCGACCTCCCCGGTGCGCTTCAGCGAGCAGTATCTGGAGTTTCCCCTGGATTTAAGCAGCGACACCCCGAACCAGCGCTACGGCATCGCACACGGCTTCAGCTCGCGCGAAGCGCTTTCGCGCTACCTTTACAGCATGTTCCTGTAATCGGTCCCCCGACCCGGGGGACGCTATCAGCCGTGGGCCAACGCTTCGCGGTTGAAACGCTCGTTGTAGGCGCGGCGGAATTGCGCCAGTTCAAACGCATCAATATCCAGCTCGGCGAAGTAAAACAGCGCCGCTTCGGTGTGCTCGGCGTGTAGCTCCGGTGACAGCCCGGCGCGCAGCAGCACGTCACGCCACAGGGCAATCTGCTCGTCGTCCGCCTGTTTGATAAACGTCAGGTAGATGAACAGCAGATAAGCCGCCTGGTGCATCTCTTCGGTGTAGCCGTTGTTCAGCATGCGGATAAAGGTCTGGCTTTGGCGGCCGCCCATTTCCTGGATCATCGATTCGATCAGCATCGGCTTGACCCTCAGCAGATGGGCCAGCGAATCGATGGCTTTGCGGGTGTCGGACGTCAAGATGCGGTAACCGATAATGAATACGACGATCAGGGCGGCGAGGATGATCCAGGTCATTTAGGCTTTATTACACTCTCAATACGCCAGAAGAGGGGCGGGAGGCGCTGTGCGACAGCGCCCGCTATCAATGCTGTTCGCCGCTGAAATTACCGACCGCGCTCTGTTGGCGCAGGTGGTGATTGAAGGTGGCCGCGTCTTTGGCCAGCGCGTCCAGATGGGCGCCGAGCATTTTGATCTGCTTGACTAGCGCATGCTGTTCCGGCACCGAACTGGCGGTGCTCAGTTTGCGCGCCAGTTGTTCATTCTGTGCCCGCAGCGCTGCTTCGCGCTGTTTGGCTTCTTCCAGCAGTTGCTGCAGCGCCTGGTAGCTCTGCTGCCATTCGCGGTGTTGCCGTTCGAAGCTGCTCTGCAACTCATTCATCGCATTTTGAAACTGGATTTCCAGCTCGCGCATTGTCATGGGCTCGATCCTTTGCGGCACTCAATGATGGCTTAGCAGTATAGCGAAAACTGTTCGCAAGCTCACCCGTTGACGACAAATGAGACAAATGCCGCTGACAATTCCCGGCTTGCAACCGCGCCAAGGCGTCTTACAATCGACCCCATTCCCAGCCGTAAAGGCTGCCGTTCAAGAGAGGTGGAACATGAGCGAGCAGGAAAAAGACTTTTTTGAACAGGCGATGGCGGACGTGGTGCCGCTGGAGAGCGGACGGCAGACGCTGTACCTCAAGCCGCAGGCGGCGGTGGACAAAAGCGCGCGGCGCGAAGCGCAGCGGCTGCGGCAGGAAAACTTCCTCAGCACCGATTTTCTCGAGGTGATCCCCTGTGAACAGCCGCTGGAGTTCAAAGGGGAAGGCATTCAGCAGGGCGTGCTGGACAAACTGCGCAACGGGCGTTACCCGCCGCAGGCGTCGCTGAACCTGCTGCGTCAGCCGGTTGAAGCCAGCCGGCAGGCGCTGTTCCGTTTCATTATGCAGGCGGAGGCGCAAAATCTGCGTTCGCTGCTGATCGTGCACGGCCGCGGGCGGCAGAACGAAAGCCATCCGAATATCGTGCGCAGTTACGTCGCCAAATGGCTGGCGCAGTTTGAGCAGGTGCAGGCGTTTTGCCGCGCCTTACCGCGCGACGGCGGCGAGGGCGCTTGTTATGTCACGTTGCGTAAATCGGCGCAGGCCAAGGCAGAAAACTTTGAGCGCCACGCCAAGCGCAGTCGTTGAAAGGATAGCCGAAATAAAATGGCCGGCGAATATCGCCGGCCATCGATGAATTATTTATTAAATATTTTATAGTCCAGCGAATAACGGCCGGCGCCGGTTACCGCCAGCAACAGCAAACCACCAATGATGCTGATGTTTTTAAAGAAGTTAATTTCGTTGCCCATCATTTCCATGCCGGTCATTTTCCAGAACGGATGGCCGATAAACGCGGTGCCCAAGACATACAGGGCGAAAATGACCGCGATAGGCCGAGTAAACAGGCCGAGAATAAGCGCGATGCCGAAAATAAACTCCACCACCACGGCAACGATCGCCGCCAAATAAGGCATCGGCGTGCCATAGCCTTCCATCGCCGTGACGGTTGCACCGAAGTTGACCAGTTTCATCCAGCCGAAAATGATAAACAGAACCATCAGTAGAATACGGGACAGCAGAATTACGCCGTCTTTTGAGCTATCACCCATTTCGAACTCCTTAGCCACTGTCGGAATTATGTTGTCTTGCTGATTAAAGATTAGAACAATTTACGTTTTTTTCTAGCGGCGACGGGCGGTTGCGCCACTTTTTTCGTTGGGTGAGACGCGTGGTGAAGCCGACGGCATTGCCTATACTTGAGCCTGGAGCAAAAACAATTAAAACAGGCAATGTGAGGCCAAGATGGATGAGGAATTGACCGCCGACGGTTACCGCCGTTATTCCGGCGACAAGATTGACGTTTATTTTAACAGCGCGATATGCCGCCATTCCGCCAACTGCGTGCGTGGCAACGCGGCTATTTTTACCCTGAACCGCCGGCCGTGGATTATGCCGGACAATGCCGACGCGGCCGAAGTGAAACGCGTTATCGACACTGGCCCCAGCGGCGCACTGAAATATAGGGAGAAATAATATGGAACATAAAATACTGGCAGACGAGAAGCGTTTTTATATCAATGACGAGCATGGCAAGCTGATCGCCGAGATCTCTTTCGTGCCGAGCGGCGACAAGCTGACCATTATCGATCACACCTGGGTGGATGAGTCATTGAAGGGGCAGGGCGTCGGCAAAAAGCTGGTGGCGCTGGTGGTGGAGAAAATGCGCGCGGAGCAGCGTAAAATCATTCCGCTATGCCCGTTCGCCAAGCATGAGTTCGATACCACCCCAGCCTATCAGGACATTCGCGCCTGAGGCGATAACGGGGCGCGGCGCGCCCCGATCATTCAGCAGACGCCGAAATCGCCGTCCTCGTGGTACAGCGCCACCTCGTTGGCCTGCACCTCCGTACGCTGCTCTTTACCCAGTTCATTCCAGCTGCAAACCAGGGTTTCGCCGTCGATCGCCACCACGGTCATCTTCGGGCCGCCGGTGGTGCGTTGTACAAAATCACCGATATTGAATGCCATGCGTTCCTCCACAACAGATTAAACCTCATCTATTGATAACACAGAATGGCGCCGCCGTTGGCAGGTGTTTCGTTATGCATTAGATTATATAGCGATTATCACCAAGGAGAGCAGACTAACATGCCGGGATTATTGATGTTTTATGTGGGCGGTACGGCGCCGGGCGCCAATATTGAGTTGCACGACGTGCAGTTTGCGGCGGCGGATCGGCCGGAAGAGGCGTATCCGCTGCTGCGTGAAAAGTGGTTCGGCGATAAGCGCAAGGTGCATGTCGACGGCTATGCGCGCATCGACTGGGCGGACGGTTACGACGTGAGCCTGGAGCCCGCGCTGTTCGCCGGTGAAGAGAAGCTGTTTTTCGTCAACGTGGGCGGCTACCGCAGCGATGAGCTGGCGGAACTGCACCAGTTCGGCCTGTTCGTGGCGCGCTCCGCCGACGAGGCGAAAGACAAAGCCAAACGGGTACTGCTGACTGACAGCGCGCAGCAGCACAAGGATGACCTGGCCGAAGTGGACGACTGCCTGCTGCTGCAGGCGCTGCAGGGCTACCACGTTCATTTGCGCGCCAACCCGCACGGCAAACCGGCCCGGCCGCTGTGGCAGGGGTATCTGCCAATCGGCGAACCCGCGTTATAACGCCGCCAGCGCCTGCAGCTGTTGCCGCAACCAGCGGCAGGCCTCCGGCCGGCCGTTCTTGCGGTGCAGGTAGATTTTGATCTGATACGGCGGCACCGGAAACGGCAGGGGATGGATATCCAGCGCCGCCGCCTGCCGCAATTTTTGCGCGGCGTAACGCGGCATGCTCATCACCAGTTTGCTGTCGGCGACGATGAACGGCGCGCCCAGCAGCGAAGGCGTGCGGATGGCGATATCGCGCTGCAGCCCCAGTTTGTCGAGCTGGTAGTCAATGACGCCACGCTGTTCGTTCCACGGCGTCACCACCAGATGACGCGCCTGCAGGTAGTTTTCCAGCGTCAGCTCGCCGTATTTCGCGCTGAACGCGGGCGAACAGATCGCCACATACTCATCCTCTAGCCAGCTCACCTCGTCGATCTCCGGGTAGCTTTCGCCATCGGTTTCGGTAAAGCCCAGCGCGAAGTCGATGCGCCCCGCCAGCAGATCGTTCAGCGCCACCTTGCGCTCGGAATAGCGCAGCTGAAACGATAACCCCGGCGCCAGGCGCTGCATCTGCGCCATCAGTGCGGGAAACACCGCGAAAGCGGTGTAATCGGTAATGGCGAAGGTGAAGCTCTCCCGGCTTTCGGCGGGGACGAAGCGCGGGCGCGGATGCAGCCCTTTGGCCAGCAGCGCCAGACTTTCGCTGACGGTCGGGGCCAGGCTGTCGGCATACACCGTCGGGTGCATGTCGTTGCCGACCCGGTAGAACAGCTCGTCTGCCAGCGCCTTGCGCAGCCGGATCAGCGCGTGGCTCAACGCCGACGCACTGAGGGCCAGCTCTGCTGCGGCGCGCGTCACCGATCGCAGCCGATAGACCGCTTCGAACACCAGCAGCAGGTTGAGATCAAGACGCTTCAAATCCAGATGCATGATATTCATTACCTGTTGATGAAAATGCAGTTCATACAGTATTTGAGGCGCGATATGCTGGCAAGCACAGTCATCAACACACTCAGGATTTGCCATGACCATTGAGATTTATCCGGCGCAAAAAAGCGACGCCAAACTGATTCTGGATATGATTATCGAGCTGGCAGTGTACGAAAAGGCGCGCGAGCAGGTGCTGGCCAGCGTGGAAGACATCGAACGCAGCCTGTTTGGGCCGGGCGCCTGTTCCGAAGCGCTGATTTGTACGGTGAACGGCGAGCCGGCGGGTTATGCGGTGTTCTTTATGAGTTACTCCACCTGGCTGGGTAAAAATGGCATCTATCTGGAAGACCTGTACGTGGCGCCGAAGCATCGCGGCGCGGGCGCCGGTAAAAAGCTGCTGCGACACATCGCCCAGCTGGCGTGCGAACGGCAGTGCGGTCGCCTGGAGTGGAGCGTGCTGGACTGGAACCAACCGGCCATCGATTTCTACCTCAGCATCGGCGCGCAGCCGCAGGGCGAGTGGGTGCGCTATCGTATGGAAGGCGAGGCGCTGACGCACTTCGCGGCGCACGGGGCGGCGTTACCGGCACAATAGCCGTTGGGGGGAGGCGGCCTCCCCAACTGTGGTGATGTGAACGGTTTACTGCGGATCAATCAGGCGGGTTTGCGGGCGGCGAGAATGAAGATCATCGGGCGCTCCTGCTCTTCGCCCAGCGCCGGATTAGCGGCGATTTGCTGCGCGCTGGGGCCCCATTCGTTCAAATGCTGGATGATAAACCCTTGCTGCGCCAGCGGGTTGATATAGCCGCCAAGCGTGCGGTGCTGCTTGATGACGCCTTCCGCCAGCCAGTTGGAAACGCGCTGGCCTTCTCGCTGGTAACCGTTGACCGGCCAGGATTTCTGCCCGTTGCCGTCGGTCAGCCAGCCCTGCTGCGCCGGGGCGGTGTAGATCGGGTGCTCGGCGGTGAAGATGAACTGCCCGCCGGGTTTCAGCGCGGCGTACACCGTGGCGAACAGGGCGGCCAGATCCTCGAGGTAGTGCAGCGTCAGCGAGCTGTAGACCAGATCGTAACTTTCCGGCGGCAGCTGCAGCTGCGCCAAATCTTGCCGACGGTACTCGATGCCCGCGTCGGCGGTCATTTCCCGCGCTTTGGCCAGCATTTTTTCCGAGACGTCCAGTCCCAGCACGCTGACTGCGCCCTGTTCGCGCGCGCTGCGGCAGAACCAGCCGTAGCCGCAGCCGAGATCGACCACGCTTTTGCCCTGTAAATCCGGCAGGATGCGGCGGATGGCGGGCCATTCCGGCGCGCCGTCCAGGCCGTGCTGCGAGCGGCTGAGCTGCGCATAGCCGTCGAAGAAAGCCTGATTGTCATAGATGTTTTGCGTCATGATGACTCCTTAGTGAATGACGGCGGCGGAATGCCGCTGCCATACCCTGCATATTGCTGCATAATTCTACGCTGACAACATGAATAACGGGAATGACGATGGACATGATTTCGGTGCGGCAAGCGCCCGAGCTGGCGCCGCGCGCCATTGCGTATTTTCAGCGGCACTGGGCCACGGCAGAGACGCTGATGATGTATGAAGACGCCATCAACTGCAGCCTCGGCGCCGCCAACCCGCTGCCGCAGTGGTACCTGCTGATGGAAAATGACCAGATCCTCGGCTGTGCGGGGCTCATCACCAACGACTTTATCAGCCGTGGGGAGTTGTATCCCTGGCTGTGCGCGCTCTACGTAGAAGAGACGCAGCGCGGCAGGGGCTACGGCGCCAAACTGATTGAGCATGTAGCTGCGGAAACCCGCCGGCTGGGCTTCCCGCAGCTGCACCTGTGCACCGATCTGGAAGGGTATTACGAACGCAGCGGCTTCGTTTATAACGGGCTCGGGTATCACCCCTGGGGCGAAGCCTCACGGGTCTATTCACGGGCGCTGTGATCGCCCTCGCCGGGGGCGTGTAAGACAAACCTGACTTTTCTTTCACCTCATCGCGCAACGCGGGTTACACTGACCGCTTGTTCGCCACCGACCGGGTTAATTCGCCGCCGCGATGAGAGTGCCACGCCAGCTACAGCAACGCTTTACCGCCTGCATCGCCATTATGGCGGTGCTGTTGCTGTTTGTGGCGCCGGTGGTGTCGAAATCGCTGATGCACCACCCGATGATGGGCGGCATGATGCAAACGGACGCCGCTATGCCGCACGACATGCACGGGATGGCGATGCCCGCCGCCGAGCATGCCGGCCACCACGGCATGGATCCTGCGGAGATGATTTTCTGCGGCTATTGCGAGCTGCTGATCCACGTGCCGCTGCTGCTGTGGGCATTCGTCCCGCTGCTGTGGCTGATGGCGCGCATCGCGCGCCTGCCTTGCGCGCCGCGCATCGTTTCTCCGCCCCTTCGGCGCCTGACTCTGCGGCCGAGCCCGCGCGGGCCGCCCGGCCAACCGTTTTTCCCTATTGCTTGATCATGGGTAACGCCGTCCGTATCGCTGCGGACGGTTTGCCTGCGCGCACAGTTTGAAAAACGAGAAAGGCCATGTCTTCAATAACCAAAACTCCACCTGCCGCATCGCCGCGTGGCGCGATGCTGAACCTGATCAGACGGCTGCATTTTTATATCGGCCTGCTGGTCGCTCCTTTTATTCTGGTCGCTGCACTGACCGGCACGCTGTATGTGCTGACGCCGCAGCTTGAAGAGGCGCTGTATCGCGATGCGCTTTTCACCGAACCGCACGGGCAGGCGAGATCGCTGGCTGACCAGATCGCCGCCGCCCGCCGTGCGGCGGGTGACGAGGCGCGCATTTACGCCGTGCGTCCGGCACCCGGCTCAATGGACACCACCCGCGTGCAGTTCGCGAGTGCCGATCTGGGCGCCTCCGAGTCGCGCGCGCTGTTTGTCGATCCTTACACCCTGGCGATCAAGGGCGACATGACGGTGTACGGCACCTCTGGCGTGCTGCCGCTGCGCACCTGGCTGGACAAGCTACACAGCAGCCTGTTGCTCGGCGACCTGGGGCGCAACTACAGCGAGCTGGCGGCCTCCTGGCTGTGGGTGGCCGCGCTGGGTGGCGTGGCGCTGTGGCTGGCGACGCGGCCGAAGCGCAAGCTGAAAAGGGCAAAAGGGGGCTTCGCCGCCAGCCGCCATTGGCATATCACGCTGGGCGTGGCGCTGCTGGCCGGGCTGCTGTTCTTCTCGGCTACCGGGTTGACCTGGTCGCAGTGGGCCGGCAGCAACATCGACGCACTGCGGGCCAACCTGGGCTGGCTGACGCCGCAGGTCAACACCAGCCTGCAGGCCGATGCGCCGCAGACGCCGGCCGATCCGCACGCCGAGCACCGCGGGATGATGCCGGGCATGAAGATGGGCCCTGCCGCGCAGGCCAATGCGTTGAACGGTGATTGGGATCGGGCGCTGCACGCTGCGCGCGCCGCCGGGATCGACGCCGTCAAGGTCGAGCTGCGCCAGCCGAAAGGCGAGGGCAAAGCCTGGACGGTGACCGAAGTGGATCGCAGCTGGCCGACGCAGGTGGACGCGGTCGCCATCGCGCCGCAAAGCTTCGCCGTCATCGATCAGGTGCGGTTCGACACCTTCCCACTCATCGCCAAGCTGACCCGCTGGGGCATCGACGCCCACATGGGCATTCTGTTCGGCTTGCCGAATCAGCTGCTGCTGGCGGCGTTCGGCCTCGGGCTGTGCCTGATGATTGCGCTGGGTTACCGCATGTGGTGGAGTCGCCGCCCGGCGGCGGGTGCGCAGCATCCGGTGCATACGCTGGTTGCCGCCTGGCTGGCGCTTTCCCTGCCGGCACGCGTCGTCACGCTGCTGGTTGCAGCCGTACTGGGTTATTGCCTGCCGGTAATGGGCGTGAGCCTCGCGGCGTTGCTGCTGGCGGACGTGTGGCGCTGGCGCGGCCAGCGGCAAGGCCTTCAGGACGAAACGCCGGAAGCGGCCGCCCGCCGCGCCGAGGTGCGCAAGTTCCGCGCGGCGGTGGCGACAGTGGCGGTGGCGGTCGGCTGCGTGATGGGCCGGGCGATCCTCGGCGGCACCGTCGAACAGTTTCAGCTGCCGTTCGGTGACTGGAGCGCACAGATGGTGATCATGCAGAGCCTGATGGTACTGCTGTATACGCTGGTGTTCACCCTGCTGCTTTCCATTCCGCTGTGGTATTTCTTCCTGGGGGAGAAAGAGGGGCGGTGAGGTAGCGTCCGGCATGCCTGCGGGCATGCCGGATATTTGGGAATAGGGCTTAAGCGCGTATCATCTCACCAGATAGGCAATTTCCACTGAAAGGAAGCGAACGATGACGTTTGAATAAGTGTGGGATATGTATAACTAAATGTATTTATTAATATTTTTGTGCTGTGCTCTATCCATCTGCGCAATTTTGTTCAGAAAGATTTTTCAGTTCTGATCTTCTATAAAATATCCCATCGGGCCGTGCCAAGCCTGGGGCTTTGGCGTACTCCCAAACTGAAAAATGCGTGAATTGGTAATCGCTCCCTGGTTTGGTTATTCTCTGAGCTGGACACATTTTGCTTAAGGAAAGCGAATGGACGCAAAGCAAATTGCACATGGAATTTTGGATGGAATTTCGACTATTCCCAGCGGGATGTATCATGGTGTCGTTCGCACTTGGCAAGGAGCTGGATTGGCTGGTAGCAACCTTAAGACTAGAAACCAAGAAGAAACAGAACGTTTCGCCCGTATGGTCAAGTCGATGGGTAACAGTGAAGAGCCCTTACGACGCCTGATTACTATTGTGATCACTGATTTCTATCAGAAATTAGACGCTAGCGGCAAAGAGTCCATCAATAATAAACTAGCCTATGGTGCCGGTCGTCTTGGTGGACGAACTGGGGGCCAATTTGCATTGGCGCAATTTGTGGCTCACATGATGCTAAGGAAAGCGACCTCTGCATTAGCCTATAAACAATTTGTACGCTTTGGCGCTTCGTTCACTCTCAACCTTGTAATGTTACAGGGACTTATCGAAGAGGCAGCCCAAGCATCCCGACGAATGCAAGTTAAGTTTCCTCAAACATACCGGAAGGTGTCGGCGTTAAATTTAGATATGGCATATTTCTTGGTTGAGGCGCAACTAGAGCCATATCTCCAATTCATTAACAGCCACCCTATGCTTTGTAAAGGTATTCAGAATGAACTCTGCAAAATCCTCTCTAACCAGAAAACTCACTAAGTATATAGGGTTAGGTGCTTCACATGCTTTGGAAGCCATAGTAACCGGCGTTTGCGCGATTGCTGCTTTCATGTCGCTGTTCTTACTTGATGGGGCAGTGATGAAGGTTGCTGGCTTTGTTGGTTTCTTCGTTGCCGGCTATCTAATCACCCTGGCGATTGCATGGCTGCGTGGGGAGCGGTAACAAAGTGGCGACGTAATTTTCTTGTCGCCATTACCAATGGTTCCACTGTGCTCATTACTTCACCTACTGTATTCCCAAAGCTCTCGGGGGCTGCTTTTTTACTGGATCTGTGCGGAGCATCCTGGGAAACTGTGTCGTTAGTGGGGTGATAGCCCGATTAGGCAGGCATATTCTTAACCACCGATTCCATTCCCCACTGGTTCGAGCGGACGCTTCTTCTCCAGATTTTACTGGGTGTTCTCGGATAAAAACAAAAAAGCCCGCAACCGAAGTTGTGGGCTTTTTCGCTATTATCGCCGGGTCTATCTGGTTCACTGGCGACGTATTTGGTGGACTGGCGGTTTTGCATGCGCTTTCCCGTCCCGTCACTCCCTTCGCAGCCCTGTCCCTCCGCGGCCTGAGCCTGCCCATGCACCTGCATGAAAACCGACCCACGAAGCGTGCAGGCGAGGCGGGGAAAGCACTGCGCGCCAGCGGTAAAGTATTTATTTAATGATATTTAATTTCGCGGCCTGAGCGCGTCGCTGCGCTGCGCAGGTTCGCGGGAGTGTCTGTGGTTAGCACGGAGACGTTTGAAGACGTGACGGGCTTCTGAGGTGACCAGTCGAGTGGTAAGAAAAAGTCCCCCCAAAGAAGGTGAAAATCAGTTATTCCGGCATTCATTGAAACGCTTCTAAAGCTGCTATTTCCCTAACGTATTCGGGCCTGTGGCAGCCTTGCCTCGGAATGCAACTGCATTAAAACTGACACACAAAGCGGGCAGGTGAGGCGGGGAAAGCATTGCGCGCTGATAGTGTTAAATCATTTTAATTTGTTGGTGCTAACAATAGATAACATAAGGCATCAGTTTTGGCCTCAGAAGTTTACACAGTTGCATTGAGTGTTCATAAGAAGGAGAGAGGCCTGAGTGGCTCAATGTTGAGTGAGATCAGGTTAACGAGAATGAACAATACTTGTTCATTTACTCTTCTTAAATTGCTATTCTAATTGAATGAAATTGTTGTAACTTTAAATTATCAGGCTTGAAATGGAGTTCCAAATGATTGCATCACTACTCACCAATGAATACGTAAGTGCCTTTGGATATATAGTTGGGGTGGTCTCTGGGTGTATAGCAATATACCAGACTATGCAAGTGACCAAGAAAAATAATGAGATACAACAGCTTAATGTTACGATAAATGATCTCAATTCGCAGATTACAAATATCACAACCAATAGGAACAATATTAATCAAGGGGGGCGCTCCCAATATTTCCAAGATAATAATGGGCCTGTTAATATTGATAATCGGGGGTAGATATGGGCTCTGGTGTTAATTTTAATGATAATACTGGCCCTGTACATATAACTAACCAGCCACGAGTATTAAGAGCCAGTGTTATTGGGAAATTGATAGAAATTATTTCCAATCCAGTTGGTGGCGGGCAAAGTTTAAATAGAAGTGCGTCAAATATTGACGTTAAAATCTCGTTCAATGATCTTAAAAGAAACAGATGGGTAGCTGAACTTTACAAAGAAGATGCTTTACTAGTTGATGAGTCTATTAAAACACTTGATAGTATAATTTTAAATGGTAGTGCCAAACTGAAAAGACAATTTAGAGGCTATTATAACGCGGCGTTGGGATTATATGGGCTCTATGAAAAGCCATTTAACATTGAAGTTGTCAGGAAAAACTCAGATAATATTATAGATGATGTTATTAGAGCTGCTCAAGAAACGGTTAGTTCATGCTCTAATTTAGATTCCGAGTTTTTACAAGAAGATATTGATAATGGCATTCGTATGATTGTGAGTTATTCAATTATCGAGTGCATAGTGCTGGAGAATCCAAATGATTACAATTGATTCGGATCCAAAAGCAAACCCTGTATATATTGGAAGTGTGGTACTTAGGCTTTTCCAAAGCAATGATTCAATGGTGATTGAAATTTCTCGACTGTATGATTTAGTAAATGCTGTCTTTGAATTATCGTTTGATCTTTTTCTTTACTCATTAGATTGGCTTTTCATAATCGGCGCAATTGAGTTAGATGGAAATGGTGGGGTAGTATATGCGGCTCAATAAACTTATTGTTTTAAAAAACAATGCTATTGTTAGGGAAGTGACGTTTAAAGACGGTTTAAACCTAATTGTAAATAAAAGAACTTCAGGTAAAGATAGTGGTAATAGTGTAGGTAAATCCACGTTATCACGCGTTTTAGATTACTTGTTTATGTCTTCAGGTAATGATATTTATCATGATGCTGAATTTGGAAAGGATATACCTGAAATAGTATCATTAATCAATGATAATATATTAAGGTTTACATTGGATTTCAATACGGTAGAAAATAAAAAAGCAATTATTTCTCGAACAATATCTACCGATGAGAAAAATTCAAAGTATTATTTAAGCGATATTGAAGTTGATAAAAAACAATATTATGACTTCATTGCTCAAGCAGTGTTTGGGTTGACTACAGATAAGCCATCTCTAAGAAATGTGTCGCATAAATTCATTAGAAACACGAATGAAAAAATGCAGAAAACTCTTAACTTTTTACATGCTAATACAACTTCTGATGTCTACGATTTATTATACTTATTTTTGTTTGGATTCAATGGGTTACCGTTGATAAAGAAAAAGGGCGAATTTAATAAAGATATAAAAAAACAAAAAGCATATCTTGCCGCATACAGAAATCCGAACAGAGAGACAGTTTTATCAAAAATGATTAAGCCTCTAAAAAAGGAAATTGCAGAGGCAGAGAAAAATATTAAAAATTTTGATTTCAAAGATAGCCATGATGAAAGCCTAAAAAAGCTATCAGAAATACAAAGGGTTATCAGTGACTACTCTTTGACTTATGCTTCTTTAAATATGCGCGTTAGGAATATTGAAGAATCGATCTTGTCTCTAAAAAATAATATCACGCAACTTGTAGAAGACGATTTAATTGAAATATATAATTCAGCCGGTCTTTATTTTAAAGGAGAGCTTAAAAGATCTTATGAAGAAATGGTATTATTCCATAATGATGTAATTAAAAATAAAATTAATTTTTTAGAATCGGAGTTGTTAAAGAAAAAAGAAGAGATTGATGCTGTAAATGAAAAAATTAATGATTTTCATGAGCAAGAGTCATCTTTATTTAAAACAATCAAAGAGCCTGAAACGTTAAAATCTATAAATCAACTATTTAATAAACTAACTGAGTTACGTGAAAATCTGGCTAGCATAGAGACTAATCTCACTCGTATTAATGATACTAATGCCTTAATAAAATCGCTTGAAGATAGTAGGGGGGAGTTACTCGAAGAGATCGAGTTGGCTGTTCAAGGTCTAGAAAAAAATATCGAGATTTTTAACGAGTTTTTTGGTGATCTTACAAAGGAAATTTATGGCGAGAGATATATCTTTGATCTTTCTTTCGATATTGATAAAGGAAAATGTAATTTTGATATTTCATGTGTTACGCCAAATAGTAACGGGGGTAAGAAGAAGGGCGAGATAACTGCATTTGATTTAGCATATATTAAATTTGTTGATAAAGTTAAATTGAAGAGACCAACTTTTGTAATTCATGATAGCATTGAAGATGTTGATGTGAATCAAATTAGAGATATATTTTTTGAAGCAAACAATATAAATGGTCAATATATTGTGTCAATCTTAAGTGATAAGTTTTCAGAAGATGTTGATTTAAAAATGATGAAGAATAACTCCATCCTTGAGTTATCTTCGACAAACAAATTCTTTAAGATATAATTATAAAAGGTTTGTTTGATAAACAAACCTTCCCCACCATGCCATTAGCTCTAATCTTTTATTCAGGTACGTTGAGCGGTTATAAGCTCTTCGTACTTCATTTTTATCACTATGGGCTAAGGCTGCTTCGATAACATCAGCATTAAAGCCCGCCTCATTTAAAGCTGTGCTCGCGATAGAACGTAGCCCATGTGCAACAAGTCTACCTCCGTAACCTATCCGTTTTAAAGCGGCATTAGCAGTCTGGCTATTCATAGATTGCTTTGGATCATTTCTACTTGGAAAAATGTGTTCTCGATGAGCACTAATAGGCTTCATCACTTCCAAAATTTCTAATGCCTGTGGCGATAAAGGAACAATATGTTCACGCTTCGCTTTCATCCGTTCGGCTGGAATCGTCCACAGTTTGGCACCGAGATCGATCTCTGCCCACCGAGCACCTGAGGCCTCAGAAGGGCGCACAAGCGTAAGGAGTTGCCATTCAATGAGACAGCGAGTCGCAACAGAGAGATTCGACATCACCAGAGAACGCATTAGCCTCGGCAACTCTTCTGGCCGCAGTGTCGGCATGTTTTGCTTTTTGGGTTTCTCAAAGGCCATGCCAACACCTGATGCCGGATTCGCATCTATCAGACCGGTGTTAACCGCATAAATCATTATCTCGTTAACACGCTGTACCAAACGACGAACAGTCTCAAGTGCACCACGAGCTTTAATTGGCTCCAGTGCTTCAACAATCGTTCTGGCTTTTATCTCCTGAACAGGTATCGAACCGATTGTGGGGAACACGTCTTTATCTAAAGAGCGCCAAATGTCTTTTGCATAATCTTCTGTGACGCTTCTGCTTTTTATCTGGAACCAGTTAGCGGCTACTGTTGAGAAAATGCTATCCAGCTCAATCTGACGTTGTTCTGACGCTAGCTCTTGTTGCTGCTGTGGATCCATGCCTTGTGCGAGCGTGGTTAAATGCTGGTCGCGTATCTGACGAGCTACTGCGAGTGTAAGAGCAGGATATGAGCCTAGACTCAAATTTGTGCGGCTGCTACTTCCCGGCCGTTGATAGCGGAAGCGCCAGAGCTTTTTACCAGTAGTTTTGATGAGTAAGAACAGGCCATCACCATCATGTAAGGTGAAGTCTTTTTCACGGGGTTTAGCTTTGAGTATCTCGTTGTTAGTCAGTGGGCGTGTAATGCGCGCCATGTCTGGATCCCTTCCATAATTGGTACACGTTTAATGGACCACAGTATAGCGTGTACCTAAACGTGTACCAATTTTCTCTGGATTTAGCCGGATGCCCTCGGACAACGACAGACACAAAAAAGCCCGCAGGGCTTGTGCCGTGCGGGCTTTCAGGATTTCCCCGGACGTATCCGGAAGAGCAAGTGGTGGAGCTGGGGGGATTTGAACCCCCGTCCGAAATTACTACACCGTCGGCACTACATGCTTAGTCCAATCTTTACATTCGCCGGCCAGCTGCGGATGGACACGCTACTGACAGACTAGCCTGATTGAGTTTAACGCTTCAGCCCCAGGCAGGACATCCACGCGATCTCTTTTGGGTTTGACCTCTCTTGATCCCCGTCCTAAGAGCGGAGGCTAGGGAGAGAGGGCTCTAAGCAGGGTATTAAGCTGCTAAAGCGTAGTTTTCGTCGTTTGCGACTATTTTTTTGCGGCTTTTTACGAGGCCAACCGCCCCTCGGCATGCTCCTAGGGCTTCGCAAATCCCGTCGAATCCAGAATCAGCCCCAAGTAACTTTGTGCAGTATACCAGAAGTTTACCTCGATAAGCCAGCGGCTTAACGATTGGCGTGCTTCATGATACGGGCTTTCGCCGTCTGCCATTCGCGATCTTTGATGTCATCGCGTTTGTCGTGCTCTTTCTTGCCTTTGGCTACGCCGATCTTGATCTTGCTCCAGGCATTTTTCCAATACAGGGACAAGGCCACCACGGTGTAACCGTCGCGGTTGACGCGGCCGAGCAGGGTGTCCAGCTCGCGTCGGTTCAGCAGCAGTTTACGGGTACGCGTCGGATCGCACACCACATGCGACGAAGCCACGTTGAGCGGGGTGATGGTGGCGCCAAACAGATAGGCTTCACCGTCACGGAACGTCACGTAGCTGTCGCTGAGGTTGGCTTTGCCTGCACGCAGCGATTTAACTTCCCACCCTTGCAGCGACAGGCCCGCCTCGAACTCTTCTTCAATGAAGTATTCGAAACGCGCGCGCTTGTTTTGGGCAATGGTGGCGGAACCGGGTTTGTGTGCTTTTTTCTTTGTCATAGTGCGTTCATTATACTGGATGCTTCAGCGAAAGAAATCCTTTCCCGTTCAGCACCTGCGCAATTTTTCGCATTTTTGGTGCCCTCATCCCTTAGCAGATTTTTTGTTTGCCGCCAGATAAATGGTATTATCTGTACGTTTTATGTCTTACAGGAAATGATATGCCCCAGATCAGTCGGTCTGCATTAGTGCCGTTCAGCGCCGAGCAGATGTATCAGTTGGTTAACGATGTTCATTCTTACCCCGATTTTCTGCCAGGCTGCACCGGCAGCCGGGTGCTTAACGCTACCTCCAACGAGATGACCGCCGCGGTGGACGTCGCCAAGGCCGGTATCAGCAAGACTTTCACCACGCGCAATACGCTACTGGATAACCAGAGCATCAATATGCAGCTGGTCGATGGCCCGTTCCGCAAGCTGATGGGCGGCTGGCAGTTCACGCCGCTGAGCGAAGAGGCCTGCAAGGTGGAGCTGCACCTGGACTTCGAGTTCACCAACAAACTGATTGAGTTGGCGTTCGGCAAGGTGTTCAAAGAGCTAGCGGGCAACATGGTGCAGGCATTCACCCAGCGGGCGAAAGAGGTCTACAGTGTCTGACATCCAGGTCGAGGTGGTGTACGCCTTGCCGGAGCGGCAGTACCTGCGCAAGGTGAAGCTGGCCGAAGGCAGCAGCGTCGAGCAGGCGATCCAGGCTTCGGGCCTGCTGGAGCTGCGCCAGGATATCGATCTTAAAAGCAACAAAATCGGCATTTACAGCCGCCCGGCCAAGCTGGGCGATACGCTGAACGATGGCGACCGGGTGGAGATTTACCGACCGCTGATCGCCGATCCGAAAGAGCTGCGCCGGCAACGGGCAGAAAAGGCAAAAAAATAAGGCGCTTATAGCGCCTTATTTTTTATCTGAAACTGATTTTTTCTTCCGCGTTGCAGCCTGCGACTGTCATGAGGAACACCATGCCCCCTCATGGGCCGGAAGAGCGGGCAGCGTCGATTACTTGGTCAGCGCCGGTTTGTTCTGGATGTCGGTCAACACGCCTGCGCTGTCGAAGGTCAGCGTCAGCGTCTGCTGGGTGATATCTTCATGGCCAGGCTGCTGGCGGAACACATAGAACCACGTCTGAGTTCCGAACGGGTCTTGCAGCATTGGGGTACCCAATGTGTAAGCGACCTGTTGTTGGGTCATCCCTTTCTGAATTTTCGCCACGTCGGTCGACGTCAGGTAGTTCCCCTGGTTGATGTCAGGACGATAAACCACCTTTTCAAAAGTAGAACAGCCTGCAGTCAGCATCACAAGAACTACAGCGGCGGCAGTCAGCGTTTTACAGCGCATAGTAATCACATTCCTTTAGGGCATAGGATGCCGATGATAATAGACCTTGCGGCAGTTGGAAACCTTTATACCCTTCATCTTTCACGTTGCGACGCGTTGGCTTTCCTTTAGCACCTCAAGCGCTTGGCCTGTTTCAGGCCGTTGAGGGGGCTTAAGATCACCGCCGCGCCGCACTTTAGATATATTTCGGGCCAACAGCGTCACTGTCAGACCGCAGGAAAGTGAAAAAGTTGAGCTTTTTTATGCCGCCAGCAGTTCTTTGGCGTTCGCCAACGTATTGCGGGTGACTTCGCTGCCGCCGAGCAGGCGCGCCAGCTCCTGCAGCCGGGCGCGTTTATCCAGCGGCGCCATCTGGGTTTCGGTGACCGTGCCGTCGGTCTGCTTGCTGACGAACAGGTGCTGATGCCCGCATCCGGCCACCTGCGGCAGGTGGGTGACGCACATCACCTGGGTGGATTCGCCGAGCTGGCGCAGCAGACGGCCGACGATGGCGGCGGTCGGGCCGCTGATGCCCACGTCCACCTCATCGAAGATCAGCGCCGGGGTTTCCATCTTGCGGGCGGTGATCACCTGAATGGCCAGCGCGATGCGCGACAGCTCACCGCCGGAGGCGACCTTCACCAGCGGTTGCAGCGGCTGCCCTGGGTTGGTGGAGACGCAGAACTCGGTGCGGCTGGCCCCTTCGGCGCTCAGATGCTGCGGTTCGAAGCGCACGTCGATGTTGAATTTGCCGTGCGGCATGGAGAGCGCCTGCATGCTGTCGGTGATGAGCGTGGTCAGCTCGGCCGCGTAGTGCAGGCGTTTCTGGTGCAGCTCTTCCGCCAGCGCCAGCGCCTGCTGATGATGCTGGGTGACCGCCTCGTTCAGGTGCTCATGATCGCTTTCCTGCTGTGAAAGCAGCTGCTGTTCATCCAGCAACTGCTGATGCAGCTGCGGCAGCTCTTCCGGTGCAACCTGGTGTTTGCGCGCCAGGCTGATTTGGCGCGACAGGCGCTGTTCCAGCTCGTGCAGGCGGTTGGGATCGAGATCCATGCGATCGGCGTAGTGGCGCAGCTCGTCGCTGGCTTCGCTGATCTGGATAGAAGCCTCTTCCAGCATGTCCAGCAGGCCGCTGAGCTTGTCGTCCAGCCCGGCTAGCTCAAGCAGCAGGTGTTTGGCGCTGTAGAGCTGGCTGAGCATGTTGTTCTCGTCGCTGTCGGCCAGCAGCTGCAGCGTCTGCTGGCTGAGGGTCAGCAGCTGGCCGCTGTTGGCCAGGCGCTTGTACTCGGCGTCAGTCTGTTCGAACTCGCCGGCCTGCGGCGCGAATTCGTTCAGCTCTTTCAACTGGTATTGCAGCAGATGCTTGCGCGCTTCGCGCTCGATGGACTGCTGCTGATGATGCGCCAGCTCGCGGCAGCTCCGGTGCCAGCGTTGGTAGGCCTGGCTCATCGCCGCCAGCAGGGCGGGTTCGTCGGCGTAGGCGTCGAGCAGCGCTTTTTGGTGCTCCGGCTTGAGCAGCAGCTGATGGGCGTGTTGGCCGTGGATTTGGATCAGGCGTTGCCCCAGCTCGCGCAGCTGCGACAGCGGCACGGCGGTGCCGTTGATAAAGCCGCGTGAACGGCCGTCGGCGTTGATCACGCGGCGCAGCAGGCATTCGTTGCTGTCGTCCAGTTGGTTCTGTTCCAGCCATTCGCGCGCGGACGGGGTGTCCGCCAGCGAGAAGCGGGCGCAGAGGTCGGCGCGGGCGGCTCCCAGGCGCACCACGTTGCCGTCGGCGCGGTTGCCGAGGCACAGCCCCAGCGCATCGATGGCGATGGATTTGCCGGCGCCGGTTTCACCGGTGATCGCCGTCATGCCCGGTTGAAAATCGATTTCCAACTCACGAACGATAGCAAAGTTGCTGATGGTTAATTGCGCCAGCATGGGAACCTTCCTGTGTATAAACACATAACTGTAGTTTCATACAGTATAAACTGGTTTTATATACAGTAAAGTGGCTGGCACAGATTTTAGAACAATTTTTTCGACCAGCCCAGCTTGGTGCTTAACGTGTTGAAATAGCTGTAGTCCTTCGGGTGAATCAGATTCAGGTGGAAATCGCTGCGGCGGATCAGCACTTCTTCGCCTTCCTGGATAGGCAGCGCGATCTGGCTGTCGCAGCTGATCTCCAGATCGCTGCCGATCTGCGAGAATTTCAGGCGGATGGTGCTGTCGCCGTTGATCACCAGCGGCCGGGCGGAAAGGGTGTGCGGGAACATAGGCACCAGCGCGATCGCCTCCAGCGACGGGGTGAGGATCGGCCCGCCGGCGGAGAGCGAGTAGGCGGTGGAGCCGGTCGGCGTGGCGATGATCAGGCCGTCGGAGCGCTGCGAGAAGGCGAAGCGATCGTCGATGTACACCTCGAATTCGATCATGTGTGCCACTTTGCCAGGGTGCAGCACCACTTCGTTGATGGCGGTGCTGATGCGGCACTGCTGGTGCTCTTTATGCACGATGGTTTCCAGCAGGAAACGCTGTTCGTCGATGTATTCGCCTTCCAGCACGTCCGCCAGCTGCTGCAGGGCGTTGTCGGGATCGAGATCGGTGAGGAAGCCGAGGTTGCCGCGGTTGACCCCGATCACCTTGATGTCGTAGCGCGCCAGCACGCGCGCGGCGCCGAGCATGTTGCCGTCGCCGCCAACCACCACCGCCAGATCGGCCCGCTGGCCGATATCCGCCAGGCTGCCGGTCACGGCGTCTTTCAGCCCCAAATCATGGGCGATTTGGCGTTCGACCATCACCGAATAGCCGCGGGCGACTAGCCAGTGGAACAACATCTCGTGGGTTGCCAGCGCTGAAGGGTGACGCGGGTGGCCAACAATGCCAATACAGGCGAATTTTTTATTCATTTGTTGTGATTTTCCTCACCGGGACCCGTTTATGCCCCACATTGTGACCGGTTGACTTGAAACCCCGGTTTTGATCCCCATAATAAGCCAAGTTGCGAGATTAATGCTAAAACGCGGAGATATTCATGAGTAGTAAAGAACAGAAGACGCCAAACGAGCAAGTCTCGGAAGAAATGGAACAACACGCTCATCACGATGATACGCTGCCGGAAGCGGCGGAAGGCGTCGATCTGCGCGATGCGCGTATCGCCGAACTGGAAGCCCAACTGGCGGAAGCGCAGCAGCACGAGCACGACAGCCTGCTGCGCGCCAAAGCGGAAGCGGAAAACATCCGCCGCCGCGCTGAACTGGACGTCGAGAAAGCGCACAAGTTCGCCCTGGAGAAATTCTCCGGCGATCTGCTGCCGGTGATCGACAACCTGGAGCGCGCGCTGGATCTGGCGGATAAAAACAATCCTGAACTGGTCGCGATGATCGAAGGCATCGAGCTGACGCTGAAATCGCTGCTGGACGTGGTGCGCAAGTATGGCATCGAAATCGTCGGCGACGTCAACGTGCCGTTCAACCCGGAAGTGCATCAGGCGATGAGCATGATGGAATCCGCCGATCACCAGCCGAACCACGTGATGATGGTGATGCAGAAAGGTTATACGCTGAACGGCCGCCTGCTGCGTCCGGCGATGGTCGCGGTCTCCAAAGCCAAGGCGTAATCGCCCCGGCAACGGCATAAAGAAAGGCACCCGAGGGTGCCTTTTTTGTCTCTGGACTATGCCTGCGGCAGGCGCGGCATCCAGTCGATCGGCGTGAGCCCTTGCTGCTCCAGCAGCTGATTGGCCTGCGAGAAGTGGCGGCAGCCGAGGAAACCGCGGTGCGCGGAGAGCGGTGACGGGTGCGGCGCCTTCAGCACATGGTGGCGGTTGCGGTCGATAAAGTTGCCTTTCTTCTGCGCGTGCGAGCCCCACAGCAGGAACACCACGCCTTCGCGGTTCTCATTCAGGGCGGCGATCACCTTATCGGTAAAGGTTTCCCAGCCCAGGTTGGCGTGCGAGTGCGCGCGGCCGCCTTCCACCGTCAGCACGGTGTTGAGCAGCAGCACCCCCTGTTCGGCCCAGCTTTGCAGGTAGCCGTGATCCGGGCGTTCGAAGCCGGGAATGGCGGTCGCCAGCTCTTTATACATGTTCACCAGCGACGGCGGCGCCGGCACGCCGGGGCGCACCGAGAAAGAGAGGCCGTGCGCCTGATTGGGGCCGTGATACGGATCCTGGCCGAGAATGACGACCTTGACGTCCGCCAGCTCGGTATAGCGGAAAGCGTTGAACACGTCCTTCTGCGGTGGATAAATGGTCTTACCGGCCTGGCGCTCAGCGGCAACAAAGGCGAGCGTTTCAACAAAATAGGGCTGCTCTTTCTCTTTGCCGATCACGTCATGCCAGGTGAGGGAGGTGGCCATAAACGCTCTCCTTTGTTTTCTTTAGCAATTCATGGGCTATAGCTTACCGTTTCAGCACGCGCAGCGAAACCCGCTTTTCATTTCTCGCCGCCGTGCCTTATGCAATTATTTTTGAAAATTTACAAAAATAATTGGTTTTTGCTGCAGTGGGAAAATTGATATAAAACATAAATTTGCCTCTTCACGCCCTGTGCCTACCCGGTAAAAATTGACTTTAATCAAGGAACTGGCCCGGTCAGGCTGGTATACAGAACAACAAGACAACAATGGTTTTACCAAATGGCCGAAACCAGAATTGGGTTTTCTCACGACGTGAATTTTTACGCCCTTGTACGGAGGCAACATAATGATTACCGGTATTCAAATTACCAAAGCGAATGACCAGGCGCTGGTGAATTCTTTCTGGCTGCTGGACGATGAAAAAGCGGAAGCTCGCTGCGTGTGCGCCAAGGCCAACTACGCGGAAGATCAGGTTGTCGCGGTGAGCGACCTGGGCCAGATCGAATACCGTGAAGTGCCGCTGGAAATGCAGCCGACCGTGCGCGTGGAAGGCGGTCAGCACCTGAACGTCAACGTGCTGCGTCGCGAAACTCTGGAAGACGCGGTCAAGCACCCGGAAAAATACCCGCAGCTGACCATCCGCGTGTCCGGTTATGCGGTGCGCTTCAACTCTCTGACGCCGGAACAGCAACGCGACGTTATCGCCCGCACCTTTACCGAAAGCCTGTAATTTGCGGCGCAGTCAATCAGGGAGCTTCGGCTCCCTTTTCTGCGTTTGGCGGCCGAAAACCGAACGCGGATCACATTCTGTACAAAGATAAGCATTTCTAATACAGAACTCATCCGACCTGCCGATAGCTAAATCAGCACCTATTCAGGTGCTCAATAAAAAGTCTATCGACAAGGAGTCGGCATGAGTATGCCTTTAAGTTTTACCTCTGCAGTATCCCCGGTGGCCGCGATCCCTACACCTCGCGCCGCTGCCGAGACGGCGACGGCGGCGCAGCCTGCGGCAGCGCCGGCAAATCCGGCGCCGGTGGCCACCCCTTCTCAGAACACGCTCAATGCGCAGAATCTGTTGAATACGCTGGTCGGCGATATTTCAGCGGCGGCCCCGACGGCGGCGGCAGCGCCGGGCGTGACCCGGGGGCAACAATCGCAGGAAGGTGATTATGCGTTGGCGCTGTTGGCCAAGGACGTTTATTCACTGAACGGCCAGGGCGCTGCCGGGTTCAACCGCCTGAGCGACAGCGCGCTGCTCGGTTTCGGCATCGATCCCGCCAGCCTGCACGACGCGGGCAGCGGTTTCCAGGCCGGGGTTTACAGCAACGACAAGCAGTATGTGTTGGCGTTCGCCGGCACCAACGACTGGCGCGACTGGCTGAGCAACGTGCGGCAGGCGACGGGCTATGACGATGTGCAGTACAATCAGGCGGTTGCCGCTGCCAAAAGCGCCAAGGCGGCCTTTGGCGATGCGCTGGTGATCGCCGGTCATTCGCTTGGCGGTGGCCTGGCGGCCACGGCTGCGCTGGCGACCGGTACCGTCGCGGTCACCTTCAACGCGGCTGGGGTTTCGAATTACACCCTGAATCGCCTGGGTATCGATCCGGCGGCGGCGAAGAAAGATGCCGAAGCCGGCGGCATTCGCCGCTACAGCGAGCAATATGACATGCTGACCAGCACCCAGGAGTCGACTTCGCTGATCCCGGACGCCATCGGCCATAACATCACCTTGGCCAACAACGATACCCTGACCGGCATCGATGACTGGCGGCCGAGCAAGCATCTGGATCGCAGCCTGACGGCGCACGGCATCGACAAGGTGATAAGCTCGATGGCGGAACAAAAGCCGTGGGAGGCGAAGGCCAATGCCTGAAGGGCGTCGCTTGCGGCGGGCGCTGGCGATAGCCTTACTGGCGCTGGTCGCGGTGACCGGTTTACTGATGATGGCTAAGGAGCAACAGATGGGGCAGGAGATTTCGCCGTTTGACGGTCGCAGCAATCTGGCGCTGGCTCAGGCGGTGGCGCATGGCGATACGCAGGGTATCCGTGCACAGGCCACGCAGGATCGCTTGCGCGAACGGGGCGATCGGCAGGTCACGCTGTTGCAGTGGGCGGTACTTTCGCAGCAGCCGGCCAGCGTGCAGGCGTTGCTGGCGCTCGGGGCAGACCCGGCGGCAGCGGGGCTGGACGGCAACAGCGCGCTGCACACCGCGGCGATGTTGCAAGATGCGCAGTACCTGCGGCTGTTGCTGGCCGAAGGGGCACAGGTGAACGTGCGTAATGCCGTTACCGGCGCCACGCCGCTTGCGGCGGCGGTGCTGGCCGGGCGCGAAGAGCAACTGCGGCTGTTGCTGGCGGCCGGAGCGGACACCACCTTGAGCGATCGGCTGGGGGATACTCCGCTGCATCTGGCGGCGAAGATTAACGCGCCGCACCTGGCGCTGCTGCTGTTGCAGGCCGGGGCCGATGCCCGGGCACGCAACCAGCAGGACGTCGTGTTCCAGTTTTACTTCTCGCAAACGCCGGCGCATTTGCAGAATGACGAGCTGAAGGCGCAGTTCCGCGAACTGGATAAATGGCTGCAGGGGCACCGTCTGGCCACGCACTACGCGCAGCAGTAAACGCCCATAAAAAAACCGCCTGTACAGGCGGTTTTTTCTTAGGCAGCGGTGGTTATTCCGCGTCGCCGGCCGGTTTGGCCTTCGCCTGACGGCGTTTGCCGACGTTTTTGGCGTCGCGATGGCGCACTTTCACCTTGGCCTTTTCTTTGTTCTTCGCCTTGTCTTCCGCGCGCTTGGCCAGCACTTTCTTCGACGGTTTACCGTTGCTCTTCTCGTTCGGCACCTTGGTTTTCGGCCGCAGTTCGTCGATCACGCGCGCTTTCAGCGGCTCGTTCAGGTAACGGCCCACTTTGCCCAGCAGCAGATGGTCGTGTGCTTCCACCAGCGAAATGGCGGTGCCTTTGCGCCCGGCGCGGCCGGTACGCCCGATGCGGTGCAGGTAGGTGTCCGCCGTGCGCGGCATGTCGAAGTTGAACACGTGGGTGATATCGAGGATATCCAGGCCACGTGCGGCAACGTCGGTGGCGACCAGCACGTTAACCCGGCCATCCATCATGCGTTTGACCGCCTCGTTGCGTTTGGCCTGCACCATTTCGCCTTCGAGATAGCAGGTGTTGATGCCCGCTTCGCGCAGCCAGGTGGCCAGCTCATGCACGCGCTCGCGCTTGCGCACGAAGATCACCGATTTCTGCACGTCTGGCTGCTGCAGCAGGTGGATTAGCAGCGCGGTTTTGTGCTGCACGTCATCGGCGCGGTAGTACCACTGCAGGATCTTTTTGCGTTCGCGGCGCGACGGATCGGCCTCCACTTCCACCGGCTCTTTCAGGATGCGCTCGGCGAATTCGCGGATCGCTTCGCCTTCCAGCGTGGCGGAGAACAGCAGCGTTTGGTTGCGCCAGCGGGTTTCGGCGGAGATGGTTTCGATGTCCTGCGCGAAGCCCATGTCGAGCATGCGGTCGGCTTCGTCGAGGATCAGGGTTTCCACCGCGCGGCAGTCGAAGTTCTCTTCTTTAATGTATTGCAGCAAGCGGCCGGTGGTGGCGACCACCACGTCCTGGTTTTCGCTGAACACTTCCGCGTGGTTCATGTAAGCGACGCCGCCGGTGATGGTGGCGATATCCAGCGAGGTATGAGCAGCCAATTCACGCGCCTGGTCGGCGACCTGCATCGCCAGTTCACGCGTTGGCGTCAGGATCAGCACGCGCGGCGGGCCGGATTTTTTGCGTGGAAAGTCCAGCAGGTGCTGCAAAACGGGCAGCAGGAAGGCGGCGGTTTTGCCGGTGCCGGTCGGAGCCGAACCTAAGACGTCGCGCCCGTCCATCGCCGGCGGGATCGCTGCGGCCTGAATGGCGGTGGGGCGATCGTAGCCTTTGTCGCGCAGCGCGTCGATCAGGCGGTCATCGAGTTCGAGTTCGGAAAAAGTGGTTGCTGTCATGGTCTACCTCTACTTGGGGCGCCGATTATAGACGGGTTGGCCGCGATCTTCACCTATTTAAGCGGAAAGCCGCTCTTTTCCCGCCGATCAGATTGCCTTATGCTACGCCAGTTTTATAGCCAGGTGGTGAGTGTGAGCAAGCGATCGAAAGCCGATTTTACCCCGCGCCGCGGGGGTTTTACCTTTAAACAATTCTTTGTCGCCCACGATCGTTGCGCCATGAAAGTGGGCACCGACGGGGTGCTGCTCGGCGCCTGGGCACCGCTGGGGCAGGCGCGCCGGGTGCTGGACATCGGCTGCGGCAGCGGGCTGATCGCGTTGATGCTGGCGCAGCGCAGCGGCGACGAAGTGACCATCGACGCGGTGGAACTGGATGAAGCCGCCGCCGGCCAGGCGCGCGAAAATGCGGCGGAATCGCCGTGGCCACAGCGCATCCGCGTGCATGCGCAGGATATTCATCATTATGCGCAGCGGCATGCCGCTGAGTATGATCTGATCGTCAGTAATCCGCCGTATTTCGAGCCGGCGGTGGCCTGCCGCGACCAGGCGCGCCACAACGCGCGCTACACCGAAACCCTGACGCACGGCGCGCTGTTGGTCTGCGCGGCGCAGCTGCTGGCGGAACAGGGGACGTTCTGCGTGGTGCTGCCGCACGACGTTGGCGCCGAATTCGAACGCCTGGCGCTGCAAAGCGGCTGGCATACGGCAGTGAAAGTGAACGTCAGCGACCGGGCCGATACGCCGCTGCACCGGGTGCTGCTGGCGCTGACACGGCGGGAAACGCCGCTGCAGGCGCAGGCGCTGGCGATCAAACAGGCCGATGGCAGCTACACCGACGATTTCCGCCGATTGATCACCGACTTCTACCTGTTCTACTGAAAAGAAAAGGGCGCCGATAAGGCGCCCTGTCGCAGAGTTTAAGGCTGCAAAATGGTCGGCAGCGCTTCCGGCAGCAAATCCGGGTAATCCAGCGTGTAGTGCAGGCCGCGGCTCTCTTTGCGCGCCATGGCGCTGCGCACGATAAGCTCGGCCACCTGCACCAGATTGCGCAGCTCCAGCAGGTTGTTGGAGATGCGGAAGTGCGCGTAGTACTCGTCGATTTCCGCCTGCAGCGTGTTGATGCGGCGCAGGGCGCGCTCCAGTCGCTTGGTGGTGCGCACGATGCCGACGTAATCCCACATGAACAGCCGCAGCTCGTGCCAGTTGTGCTGAATCACCACCCGTTCGTCCGCATCGTCCACCCGGCTTTCATCCCAGTGCGGCACCTGTTTGGCCTGCTGGATGAACGGCAGGCGCTGCAGAATGTCTTCCGCCGCCGACCAACCGTAAACTAGGCATTCCAACAGCGAGTTCGATGCCATGCGGTTGGCGCCGTGTAGGCCGGTGTAGCTGACTTCGCCGATGGCGTACAGCCCGTCGAGATCGGTGCGGCCGTGCTGATCGACCATCACGCCGCCGCAGGTGTAGTGCGCCGCCGGGACGATGGGGATCGGTTGCCGAGTCAGATCGAAGCCCAGCGTCAGCAGCTTTTCGTGGATCATTGGGAAGTGCTGGGTGATGAACTCCGCCGGCTTGTGGCTGATGTCCAGGTACATGCAGTCGGCGCCCAGGCGCTTCATTTCATGGTCGATGGCGCGGGCGACGATATCGCGCGGGGCCAGTTCGCCGCGTGGGTCGACATCCGGCATAAAGCGGCTGCCGTCCGGGCGCTTCAGGTAAGCCCCTTCGCCGCGCAGCGCTTCGGTCAGCAGGAAGTTGCGCGCCTGCGGGTGGAACAGGCAGGTTGGGTGGAACTGGTTGAACTCCAGGTTGGCGACCCGGCAGCCGGCGCGCCAGGCCATGGCGATGCCGTCGCCGGAGGAGATATCGGGGTTGGTGGTGTATTGGTACACCTTGGCCGCGCCGCCGGTCGCCAACACCACCGTTTTGGCGCGGTAGGTTTCCACCTGCTCCAGCTCGCGGTTCCAGACGTAAGCGCCCACGACTCGGCGGGTGCCCGGCAGGCCGATTTTATTCGAGGTGATAAGGTCAACCGCGTTGCGGCGCTCCATCACGCAAATATTGGGGTGAGCGCTTGCTTTCCCCACCAGCGTGGTCTCTACTTCCTTACCGGTCGCGTCCGCGGCGTGCAGGATGCGGCGATGGCTGTGGCCGCCTTCGCGCGTGAGGTGATAATGCGCCTCGCCCTGCGCGTTGATCTCGGTGTCGAACAGCACGCCCTGATCGATCAGCCACTGCACGCAGTGGCGCGCGTTGCCGGCGATGAATTCGACGGCCTCTTTGTCGCACAGGCCGGCGCCGGCAATCAAAGTGTCATCAACGTGTGAGGCAATGCTGTCCGTCTCATCGAACACCGCGGCGATCCCGCCCTGGGCGTAAAAGGTGGCCCCCTCGCTGAGCGGCCCCTTGCTGAGAACGGTAACCTTACAATGCTGCGCCAGGCGCAGCGCCAGTGACAGGCCCGCAGCGCCGCTGCCGACGATCAGGACATCGCTAACATGTTCAGATGATGGTTGCATAACGTATGATGTGTGCAGAAGAAGAGTGAATTTCATGTTAGCCTAACTGTCCGGGCAAAAGCCACGGATAGGGTGACATCAACAGAAAAAACAATGGCGATATGGAACTTCGTGTTCTATATGAACTCCAAGCGAGTGCTTGCTCAGGAAAATAATGTATGGCTGGCAGTACAATTTTACGCGTGGAGACGGATTTGGGGAGAGTTTACCTCGGATGAGCGAGCAGTTAACGGATCAAGTTCTGGTCGAGCGGGTCCAAAAGGGCGATCAGAAGTCGTTTAACCTACTGGTAGTGCGCTATCAGCATAAGGTGGCGAGTCTCGTTTCCCGCTATGTGCCGCAGGGCGATGTGCCCGATGTGGTGCAGGAGTCGTTTATCAAGGCCTATCGCGCACTGGAATCGTTCCGTGGCGACAGCGCTTTTTATACCTGGTTGTATCGAATCGCCGTGAACACGGCAAAGAATTATCTGGTTGCTCAGGGGCGCCGTCCGCCATCCAGTGATGTGGACGCCAACGATGCGGAAAATTACGAAAGTGCGGGCGCACTGAAAGAAATTTCGAACCCTGAGAACTTAATGTTGTCAGAAGAGCTGAGACAGATAGTTTTCCGTACCATTGAGTCTCTCCCTGAGGATCTTCGCATGGCGATTACCTTGCGGGAGTTGGATGGTCTAAGCTACGAAGAGATAGCCGCCATCATGGATTGCCCGGTCGGAACCGTACGTTCGCGTATTTTCCGCGCCCGGGAAGCTATCGATAATAAAGTTCAACCGCTGATCCAGCGTTAGCAATGGCGGGCACAGGAAGGGTACTTAGGCATGCAGAAAGAAAAGCTTTCCGCTCTGATGGATGGTGAATCGTTCGACAGCGAGCTGTTGAGTTCTCTGTCGCAAGATCGAACGCTTCAACAAAGCTGGCAGAGCTATCACCTGATACGTGACACACTGCGAGGTGATGTCGGACAAGTGATGCATCTCGACATCGCCGATCGCGTAGCCGCTGCACTTGAGAAAGAACCCGCCCGGCTGGTACCTTCCGCCGTTCAGGAATCTCAGCCGCAGCCTCACACCTGGCAGAAAATGCCGTTCTGGGACAAAGTGCGTCCTTGGGCGAGCCAGATTACGCAAATCGGTATGGCGGCCTGCGTGTCTCTGGCGGTGATCGTCGGCGTGCAGCAGTACAACCAGCCTTCTGCGCCATCGAACGCGTCCGAATCGCCGGCCTTCACTACGCTGCCGATCATGGGCCAGGCCTCGCCGGTCAGCCTGGGCGTGCCTGCCGACAGTTTCTCTACCGGCAGCGGTCAACAGCAGCAGGTGCAGGAACAGCGTAAGCGTATCAACGCCATGCTGCAGGACTATGAGCTGCAACGTCGCCTGCATTCGGATCAGCTGCAGCTTGAGCAAGGCAACCCACAACAGGCTGCCATTCAGGTTCCCGGAACTCAGTCTTTAGGAATGCAACAGCAGTAATGAAGCAAATCTGGTTCTCCGTTTGTTTATTGACGGGCAGCCTGCTCTATTCCAGCATCGCCCCGGCGCAGCCAACTGCGTCCGGGGCGTTATTGCAACAGATGAGCAGCGCCAGCCGTTCTCTCAATTACGAGCTCGCCTACATCAGCATCAGCAAGCAGGGAATCGAGTCGTTGCGCTATCGCCATGCGGTGATCGGCAACGTGCCGCTCGGCCAACTGCTGCATATGGATGGCCCGCGTCGCGAAGTGTTGCAGCGCGGCGGCGGGATCAGCTACTTCGAACCCGGTCTGGAACCGTTCACGCTCACCGGCGATCACATCGTCGATGCGCTGCCGGCGATCGTCTATGCCGATTTCACTCGTCTGGCCAAGTATTACGACTTCATCTCCGTGGGCAGCACCCGCATCGCCGATCGGCCGTGTGAAGTGCTGCGCGTAGTGGCGCGCGACGGTTCCCGCTACAGTTACATCGTCTGGATGGACGAAGACACCAAGCTGCCGCTGCGGGTGGATTTGCTCGATCGCGACGGCGAAACGCTGGAGCAATATCGGGTGATCTCCTTCGCGGTCGGCGCCGACGTACAGGGCGCGATGCAGGGGCTGCTCAAAGCCAACCTGCCGCCGCTGCTGTCGCTGCCGGCGGTGGAAAACGTCCAGCTGAGCTGGAGCACCGGCTGGTTGCCGGCCGGCGTGGACGAGGTGGCGCGCAATCGCCGCAAATTGCCGAATGTCGCCGTGCCGGTTGAATCCCGGCTCTACAGCGACGGCCTGTTCAGCTTCTCGGTCAACGTCAGCCCAGCGGGCAGCGGAGCCGGGCAGCAGTACTACCGTCAGGGGCGCCGCACCATTCAGACCGAAGTGCGCGCGGGCAACGAAATCACGATTGTGGGCGAATTGCCGCCGGCGACGGCCAAGCGCATCGCCGACAGCATTTCTTTCAAGGTATCGCCGTAATGATGAAAGAGTGGGCCACGGTGGTTTCGTGGCAACAGGGCGTAGCGCTGCTGCGCTGTGAACCCAAGGCCGGCTGCGGCAGCTGCACCGCGCGCTCCGGCTGTGGCGCGCGTGCGCTGAACGAGCTGGTGCCGGAAACCGAGCATCAGCTGCAGGTGCATATCGAGCAGCCGCTCGAACCGGGGCAGCGCGTCGAGGTCGGCATCGCGGAAGGCAGCCTGCTGCGCTCCGCCATGCTGGTTTACCTGACGCCGCTGCTGGGCATGATGTTGGGCGGCACGTTGCTGCAATATTGTTTCGGCAGCGACGCCTCGGCGGCAGTCGGCGCCGTACTGGGCGGCGGGGCGGCCTTTATGCTGGCTCGCCGCTTGGCTCGACGTCTGGGTGAGCAGGCCGATTACCAGCCGGTGGTGCTGCAGATTGGGTTGCCGCCTACCGCGATACGCATGCAGGCGGAAAACTCCCCGCTGATTTAAACCGACGGTCGCGTCATCGCCGGGTTGTGATAGGCGGTGATGCGGTTGTGGATCATATGCTCCAACAGCGCGATGAACAGATCGGCGCTGAGCAGCGAATCGTAGTTAATCGCGAACAGCAGATTTCCCTGGCCGTCGAGCAAGCGGATGCCGCGCTGCGGATGGTTTTCCAAGGTGCGGATCTGCTCGATCGGCACGTTTCCCCGTTCAGTCGTCAGCAAGGTGGCGCTCAGCCGCAGCGTTTCGGTCGGCGTGCCTTGCCGCTTGCCGAGCAGCAGCTGCCACAGCCAGCGCGCGTCGCCCTCAACGGTGTGAAACGACACCGTCTCCCCTTGATAGAGCGCATTCAACGCCAGCGGCCCGCGCTGTTGCAGCTGTTGGTCGACGATCACGTCCGCCAACCGCCACGAATGGGCGATATTGCTGAAAACCGTGCACCAGGGCTGATCTGCGCCGGTGCGAAACGCCGTGACGTCAAACAGCCCGCCAAAAGCCTTGCCGCCGCGAAAGCGATAGATATCACCGATCTTCTCAAACGGGATGAAACGCTCTTTGTGATGGTGGTCGTCAAAGACCCGCACGCCGTGCTCGTACAGGCGATAGGTCAGCGTCGGACGCAGATAATGCCGCAGCGCCAGCAGCGTACAGCCGAGTAAAATCGTGCCCGCGCCGGCCTGCAACAGCGTGATGACCTCGCTCTCGTCAATGCTGCTCAGCAGCGGCAGCACCAACAGCGCCGCCCCCACGCTAAACAGCAGCGCCGCCGCTGCCAGAATGCCCCAGTTGACCTTCGAAAAATCGTGCCGGCTCAGCATTTGCCCTTTATCGATCATAATGCACCTTCCAATCAACGTACGCAGATATGCTGGTGAACCCCGGTGGGCTGCCGATGTAGTGCCCGGAATAATGTTTTGTCGCGGAGTTCACGCCCTTTCTATCCGAGGGACGGTGGTGGCGTATATGGGGTTTTTCCTAAAGGATGTGGGGCAAAATCGAATTCTAAGAGGTTGATCCAAATATTCTTTTTCGATAATTTCAGAAGGGGTTTATTGCGCTGCGGCCGGTTATGTATTAGCACCGGAGTTTGATGGCCACGGAGCACCGGCAAGCCTCGGGTTCAGGCTGTATCGTCCGCGTTAACATCTGTTTTCACCCGCCGGGGCGACCTGTAACATTTAGCGGCGCATAATAGAATGCCTTCACTGCACCGATCGCTAGGTTTTCAGTGGTGTGGCATGTAGAATGCAGCGATTCAGGTGCAAGACGGCCTCACCCATTCACTGTCGCTTTAGGTCCATGCGGGTTTCTATAGGCGAGTAATTCAGAAATACCAAGGCAGAAAAACTTTTATAATGAAGCATATACGAAATTTCTCCATTATTGCCCATATTGACCACGGTAAGTCGACGCTGTCTGACCGCATTATCCAAATCTGCGGTGGCTTGTCCGACCGTGAAATGGCTGCGCAGGTGCTCGATTCCATGGATCTGGAGCGCGAGCGCGGCATCACCATCAAGGCGCAGAGCGTAACGCTGGATTATAAAGCGCTGGATGGGCAGACCTATCAGCTTAACTTTATCGACACCCCTGGCCACGTTGACTTCTCCTATGAAGTCTCCCGCTCGCTGGCGGCCTGCGAAGGCGCGCTGCTGGTGGTGGACGCCGGTCAGGGCGTAGAAGCCCAGACGCTGGCCAACTGCTACACCGCGATCGAAATGGATCTGGAAGTGGTGCCGGTGTTGAACAAAATCGACCTGCCGGCCGCCGATCCGGATCGCGCCGCGCAGGAAATTGAAGACATCGTCGGCATCGACGCTACCGATGCGGTGCGCTGCTCGGCCAAAACCGGCGTCGGTGTGCCTGAGGTACTGGAGCGTCTGGTGCGCGACATTCCTGCGCCGCAGGGCGATCCGGATGCGCCGCTGCAGGCGTTGATCATCGACTCCTGGTTCGATAACTACCTGGGCGTCGTGTCTCTGGTGCGCGTCAAGAACGGCACGCTGCGCAAGGGCGACAAGATCAAGGTCATGAGCACCGGCCAGGTGTATAACGCCGATCGTTTGGGTATCTTCACGCCGAAGCAGGTCGATCGCGACGTGCTGAACTGCGGCGAAGTGGGCTGGCTGGTCTGTGCGATCAAAGACATCCTCGGCGCGCCGGTGGGCGATACCCTGACGCAGGCGCGTCAGCCGGCGGATAAAGCGCTGCCGGGCTTCAAGAAAGTGAAGCCGCAGGTGTACGCCGGTCTGTTCCCAATCAGCTCCGACGACTATGAATCTTTCCGTGATGCGCTGGGCAAGCTGAGCCTTAACGACGCGTCCCTGTTCTACGAGCCGGAAAGCTCCACCGCGTTGGGCTTCGGCTTCCGCTGCGGCTTCCTCGGTCTGCTGCACATGGAGATCATTCAGGAACGTCTGGAGCGTGAATACGATCTGGATCTGATCACCACCGCGCCGACGGTAGTCTACGAAGTGGAAACCACCGGCAAAGAAGTGATCTACGTCGACAGCCCGTCCAAGCTGCCGCCGCTGAACAACATCCAGGAACTGCGCGAGCCGATCGCCGAATGTCACATGCTGATGCCGCAGGAATACCTGGGCAACGTTATCACCCTGTGCGTTGAGAAACGCGGTGTGCAGACCAACATGGTTTACCACGGCAACCAGGTGGCGTTGACCTATGAAATCCCGATGGCGGAAGTGGTGCTCGACTTCTTCGACCGCCTGAAGTCCACGTCGCGCGGTTATGCGTCGCTGGATTACAACTTCAAGCGTTTCCAGGCCTCCGACATGGTGCGCGTGGACGTGCTGATCAACAACGAGCGCGTGGATGCGCTGGCGCTGATCACCCACCGCGACAACTCGCAGTATCGCGGCCGTGAACTGGTGGAGAAGATGAAAGATTTGATCCCGCGTCAGCAGTTCGACATTGCGATTCAGGCGGCGATCGGCACGCACATCATCGCGCGCTCCACCGTGAAGCAGCTGCGTAAAAACGTGCTGGCGAAATGCTACGGCGGTGACGTCAGCCGTAAGAAAAAGCTGCTGCAGAAACAGAAAGACGGTAAGAAGCGCATGAAGCAGGTCGGCAACGTCGAGCTGCCGCAGGAAGCGTTCCTGGCCATTCTGCACGTCGGTAAAGACGGCAAGTAACCGCGACGAGTTCGCGAAACGAGGGAGTTTGCATGGCGAATATGTTTGCCCTGATCCTGGCGTTGGCCACCCTGGTCACTGGGATCATCTGGTGCTTCGAGCGCTTTAAATGGGCGCCGGCCCGCCGCGCGAAGATTGCGGCGGTCAACGAGCAGACCGCGGGCGCAGTAGACGATAAAACGCTGGCGAAAGTGGCGAAGCAGCCAGGCTGGGTAGAGACCGGGGCATCGGTCTTCCCGGTGTTGCTGCTGGTCTTTGTGGTGCGCTCGTTTATTTACGAACCGTTCCAGATTCCGTCCGGATCAATGATGCCGACGCTGTTGATTGGCGATTTCATTCTGGTGGAGAAATATGCCTACGGCATTAAAGATCCGATTACCCAGACTACGCTCATTGAAACCGGCCATCCGAAGCGTGGCGATATTGCGGTATTTAAATATCCGCTGGATCCGAAGCTGGATTATATCAAGCGCGTGATTGGCCTGCCGGGCGACCGTATTACTTACGATCCGGTGAATAAGCGCGTCACGGTGCAGCCGTCCTGCAACAGCGGGCAGTCCTGCGATACCGCGCTGGCCGTGACCTACGCCGATGCGCAGCCGAGCGACTTCGTGCAGCTGTTCAGCCGCAGCGGCATGGGCGAGGCCAGCAACGGCTTCTATCAGATCCCGCTGACCGATAACGTGCCGTCGGGCGGCATTCGCATGCGTGAGCGCCAGGAAAGCCTCGGCAACGTCACGCATCGCATCCTGACCGTGCCGGACGCGCAGGATCGGGTGGGCGCTTACTACCAACAGCCGGGTAAACCGCTGGCGGAGTGGGTGGTGCCGGCCGGGCATTACTTCATGATGGGCGACAACCGCGATAACAGCGCGGACAGCCGTTACTGGGGCTTTGTGCCGGAGAAGAATCTGGTGGGTAAAGCCACGGCCATCTGGATGAGCTTTGAAAAACAGGAAGGTGAGTGGCCTACCGGCGTGCGTTTCAGCCGGATCGGCGGTATTCATTAATCGCTGACTGATTCCCTGTTAATTTCACGCCGCAGCCTACTGCGGCGTGAAAGATTAAGGGGATATAAACACAGCATTATGTTTCCACTCGTTGTAGAATACTTTCTCGAGCGATAAAAAGTTGGCCCCTGCTGGGAGCCACTGCAAACGAAACAGCTTTGGATCGGCTTTCGGCGAAGCAGGCCTGTTCCGTATGCTGCAAGTTTTTGACGCATTCTTGATCTATTGGTAACTCATGAACCCCATCGTAATAAACAGGCTGCAGCGGAAGCTGGGCTACACTTTTCAACAGCAGGAGCTTTTACTGCAGGCTTTGACTCACCGCAGCGCCAGCAGTAAACACAATGAACGTCTTGAGTTTCTGGGTGACTCGATTCTGAGCTTTGTCATCGCCAATGCGCTCTATCATCGCTTTCCTCGCGTAGACGAGGGCGACATGAGCCGCATGCGCGCCACGCTGGTGCGCGGCAATACGCTGGCGGAGATGGCACGCGAGTTTGACCTGGGCGAATGTCTGCGGCTTGGGCCGGGCGAATTGAAAAGTGGTGGGTTCCGCCGCGAGTCAATCCTGGCGGATACGGTGGAGGCATTGATCGGCGGCGTGTTCCTGGACAGCGACATCCAGACCGTCGAGCGCCTGATTTTGGACTGGTATCGCAGCCGGTTGGACGAAATCAGCCCCGGTGATAAGCAGAAAGACCCGAAAACCCGTTTGCAGGAATTTTTGCAGGGGCGTCATCTGCCGTTGCCTTCTTATTTGGTGGTGCAGGTTCGCGGTGAAGCGCACGACCAAGAGTTTACCATCCACTGCCAGGTGAGTGGTTTGAGCGAGCCCGTGGTGGGCACCGGCTCAAGCCGCCGTAAAGCCGAGCAGGCGGCAGCGGAACAAGCGCTGAAAAAGCTGGAGCTTGAATGAGTGAAGTAAAACAACACTGCGGTTTTATCGCCATCGTCGGCCGCCCGAACGTGGGCAAATCGACGTTGCTGAACCAACTGCTGGGGCAGAAGGTTTCCATTACGTCGCGTAAGCCGCAGACGACCCGTCACCGCATCATGGGCATCGACACCGATGGCGTCTATCAGGCGATCTACGTCGATACCCCTGGGCTGCACATCGAAGAAAAACGCGCCATCAACCGTTTGATGAACCGCGCGGCCAGCAGCTCGATCGGCGACGTCGAACTGGTGATTTTCGTGGTCGAAGGCACCAACTGGACCGCCGACGACGAAATGGTGGTCAACAAGCTGCGCAGCCTGCGCTGCCCGGTATTGCTGGCGATCAACAAGGTCGATAACGTCACTGACAAATCCAAGCTGTTGCCGCACATCGCGTTCCTCAGCCAGCAGATGAATTTCCTCGACGTGGTGCCTATCTCCGCCGAGAAAGGGATGAACGTCGACACCATCGCCGGCATCGTGCGCAAGCTGCTGCCGGAAGCGGAACACCACTTCCCGGAAGACTACATCACCGATCGCTCCCAGCGCTTTATGGCGTCCGAGATCATCCGTGAGAAGCTGATGCGTTTCCTGGGCGAAGAGCTGCCCTATTCGGTGACGGTAGAAATCGAACAATTCGTGGCCAACGATCGCGGCGGTTACGATGTGCACGGCCTGATCCTGGTCGAGCGCGAAGGCCAGAAGAAAATGGTCATCGGCAATAAAGGCGCCAAGATCAAAACCATCGGCATCGAAGCGCGCCAGGACATGGAAAAGATGTTCGACGCCAAAGTGCATCTGGAGCTGTGGGTGAAAGTGAAATCCGGTTGGGCGGACGACGAACGTGCGCTGCGCAGCCTGGGCTATGTTGACGATCTGAAGTAACGACCCGTGGACGGCTGGGAGCGCGCTTTCGTCCTGCATGGGCGGCCGTACAGTGAAACCAGTCTGATGCTGGATCTGTTTACCGAAGGTCATGGGCGGGTGCGCTTGCTGGCGAAAGGCGCGCGCAGCCGCCGCTCCAATCTGAAGGGTTGCCTGCAGCCCTTTACCCCCCTGTTAGTGCGCTGGGGCGGGCGTGGCGAAGTGAAAACGCTGCGCAACGCCGAAGCGGTCTCCCTTGGTTTACCCCTCAGCGGCATGATGCTCTACAGCGGCCTGTATGTGAACGAGCTGCTGGCGCGCGTGCTGGAGCAGGAAACCAACTACTCGGTGCTGTTCTTCGACTACCTGCAATGCCTGCAGGCGCTGGCGGCGGAAGACAGTTCGCCGGAACAGGCGCTGCGTCAGTTCGAGCTGGCCCTGTTGCACCACCTGGGTTACGGCCTCGATTTCCTGCACTGCGCCGGCAGCGGCCTGCCGGTGGATGATGCCATGACCTACCGCTACCGCGAAGAGAAGGGCTTTATCGCCAGCCTGGTGGTGGATCACTACAGCTTCACCGGGCGCGAACTGCGCGCGTTGGCGGAGCGTCAGTTTCCCGATGCCGAGACGCTGCGCGCCGCCAAGCGTTTCACCCGCATGGCGCTGAAACCCTACCTCGGCGGCAAGCCGTTGAAGAGCCGCGAACTGTTCCGTCAGTTTGTGCGCAAACAGCCGAATACGCCGGTCGACGACGCCTGACCTTTTCCCCTTTTGCCGCCCTGCGCCCGCGTGTAAACTGCTGACACTGAAAATCGTATTTAGAGGTTGTCATGGCTGATTTGCTGCTGGGCGTCAATATCGATCACATCGCCACGTTACGTAACGCGCGCGGAACCCAATACCCGGATCCGGTTCAGGCGGCATTCATTGCCGAACAGGCGGGGGCCGACGGCATTACCGTGCATCTGCGCGAAGACCGCCGCCACATCACCGACCGCGACGTGCGCTTGCTGCGCCAGACCATCCAGACGCGCATGAATCTGGAGATGGCGGTGACCGACGAGATGCTGGATATCGCCATTGAGCTGAAGCCGCATTTCTGCTGCCTGGTGCCGGAAAAACGCGAAGAAGTGACCACCGAAGGCGGCCTGGACGTCGCCGGCCAGCTGGACAAAATGAGCGTGGCGGTTGAGCGCCTGGCGCAGGCGGGCATTTTGGTCTCGCTGTTCATCGATCCCGATCATCGCCAAATCGACGCGGCGGTGGCGGTGGGCGCCCCGTATATCGAAATCCACACCGGTGCCTACGCCGAAGCGCAGGGCGAGCTGGCGGTACAGGCCGAGCTGCGCCGCATCGCGGTCGCCGCCGCCTACGCGGCCGAGAAGGGGCTGAAGGTCAACGCCGGCCACGGCCTGACCTATCACAACGTGCAGCCGATCGCCGCGCTGCCGGAAATGCACGAGCTGAACATCGGCCATGCGATTATCGGCCAGGCGGTGATGAGCGGGCTGCCGGCCGCGGTTGCCGACATGAAAGTGCTGATGCGGGAAGCGCGCCGGTAATGGCGGTGCTCGGGCTGGGTACCGACATCGTCGAGATGGCGCGTATCGAAGCTGTGGTGGAGCGCAGCGGCGATCGTCTGGCGCACCGGGTGCTGAGCGACGCCGAGTGGGCGCTGTATCAGCAGCACCAGCAGCCGATTCGCTTTCTGGCCAAACGTTTCGCCGTGAAAGAGGCCGCCGCCAAGGCGTTCGGCACCGGCATTCGCAACGGCCTGGCGTTCAATCAGTTCGAAGTGTTCAACGATGCGCTGGGCAAGCCGAATATTCGTTTGCACGGCCGCGCCGCCGAGCTGGCGGGGGAGATGGGGGTCACCGCGATCCACGTTTCGCTGGCCGACGAACGGCGTTATGCCTGCGCGACGGTGATCGTCGAAAGCTGAAAAGAGAAAGGGCGCCTATGGCGCCCTTGTCAGTCCTGCGGCGATTAAATGCGATCGGCGTGGTGCAACACCACGAACTTGTCCCACAGCTGTTCGTTGCTCTCGCGGTGCTGCGGATCGGTAATGATGGTGTTGTCGATCGGGCAGACCTGCTGACAGGTCGGCGTATCGTAATGGCCGACGCACTCGGTGCAGCGGTCGGTATCTATCTGATAAATTTCATCGCCCATCGAAATTGCCTGGTTCGGGCATTCCGGCTCGCACATGTCGCAGTTGATGCATTTCTTGGTAATCAGCAGTGCCATTGTCAGTTATCTTTCCATCGGTGTGCTCGGGCTGGCGCGCAATCTATCATAGAATCGCCGCGCAACGGGCACTTTTTCGTCATCTTACCGCTTAGGGTAACTCAGGCGGATCGTCAGCCAACTGATCGAAATCAACCATTCTCTGCCCGTCAAACACCCAGCGTTTATCTGCATCTGCGATACGTATCGTAGGCATCACTTCGGGATGGGCAATCCGTATTCCCGCCTCTTGGGCAAACAACCCGATAAAATCGAACGCGCTTAAGGGATCATCAATGATCTGGTGCTGTTGGTCGTGATCGCTCAGCACCAGCAACGGCACCTGGTAATTCTGCCGGGTATCGCCGCTGTGGCGTAAAGAACGCCCACCGCCGATATCCTTGTGGGAAAGGCCGTGATCGGAGAAATAGAACAGTTTAAACGGTGTGCCACTCTGTTTCAGGCTGTGATAAACCTGCTCGATAAAACGGTCGGTCTTGCGGTAGGTAGAGAGATAGCAGGCCAGTTCCTTATTCGGCGACTCGACGCTCGGCGGTTCGCCGTTAAGCCGCTCGCAAAAGTCGGCGTGCGAGCCCATCAGATGCAGCACATACAGATTGCCTTGTCCCTGGCGACGCAATAATGGGTCAAATATCGGCAGCAGCGCATCGTCATCGGTATTGCGCGATTGGAAGTCGCCTTTCTTCAGGAAATAATGGCTATCGCTGAACATGGCGATTTTTGATACCGGCGTATCGAATTGTCCGAACATGCCCTGATTGGACAGCCAGTGGGTTTTGAGACCGGCGGCTTTTGCCAGGGTGATGATATTATCTCCGATGGCAATGTTGTGGCCGTTGCTCAAAGCCAGCGTGCGAGGAAGCGATTCGAACGTATTTGGCGCAGTGGAAATATAATTGCTGTAAAATCGTCCATTGGCATTATCCAGAAACGGCGTAGTGGACACCGGATAATCAAATAAGGACATATGATCCTTGCGCATACTTTCGCCGACGATAATGACATAGTTTTCATTCGTCGGTGCGCCTGCGGTTATTGACCAAGTATCTGGTGTTGTAGCACCGGCAGTTAATTCATCAACCTGCTGTTGGTATTGATGGTAAGCCGAGTAGAGGGATAAAAAGAAGTCAGGCAATTTAAGATTCGCCACACCGCCATTGAAGGCTCTGGCGATAATGATAACCATCAGCAGGGCTAGCAAGGGAAGTATAGTTTTTTTTGAAATGGCTTGCCGCCAAATAAATAGGCCGAGAATGGCCAGCATAACCAGAATGGCGGCGGGCAGCAGATAACAACTGGCCGGCAGGGTCTGCAAAAACTCCCTCGCTTCTATGAGGTTGGTTTGTAACAGGGCGGACATCACGGCAGCGGAAGGGGTACCGTAAATGGCCCCGACCGGCGCATACAGCGCGCACAGCAGAATAAACGGAATAATCAGGCCGTATCGGGTAAGCGAATGAATAGATAATAATAGCAAAGTAAGCGCAATAAAAAGAATATCAATACCTTTTCCACCGCTGTATCCCATCGCCTTGATTAGAATCAATGCAGTAATGACATAGAGTAAAAAGGTACGCAGAATCGGATGCGTCACGGAATGCCGCAACTTATCTAAAATAACAGTGTGTGTATTCATAATGGTATCGTTAAATAATGCTGTCCATGCACGCCCAATTATTGATCAATAATTGAGCAGGTCACCGCCCGCACATTATTTTTCGAATGCAGAGAAGGGAAATAATTGAACTGGCGGCGTTTTATCGGCCGCCATTATACGCGTCAAACCAACTTTTTCATTAACTGTTCGCTGTGCTTGATGCGATCGCGGGCATGATCGAGATCGTGCTGGATCAATGCCATAAACAGCAGGTCGGTGAGGGCGAACTGGGCGGTGCTGGAGGAGATGGCCGCGCTGCGGGTATGGGGCTCTTCGGCGATGGTATAGAGACAGTGGTCCGCGCGCTGCTGCAGACCATTGGGCGAGAAGCTGGTCAGCGCCAACACCCTGGCGCCGGCCTGGCGCGCCTCTTCCGCTGCCAGATTGATTTCACGCCGTTCGCCGCTGAAGGAGATAGCCAGCAGCAGATCGCGTTTGTCCAGCGCCTGCACCGCCGCCAGCTGGACGTGCATGTCCGCTTCGGCCACCGCCATCACGCCGATTTTCAGCAGCTTGAAGGAAAAATCCTTGGCCACCAGCCCGGAGGCGCCGATGCCGATCAGCATCACCCGGCGCGCCTGGCGCAGCATGTCCAGCGCCTGATGCAGCCGTTCTTCGCTGTTGATGTCCAGCGTCGCGCGCAGCGCCGCCTGCTTTTCCGCCAATAGCTTTTCACCGACGGTTTTCAGCGTGTCGCTGCTGAGGATGTGGTTGTGGACGGTCACTACCGGTTCGGCCTGCGGCTGGGCCAGCGTTTCGCTCAGCGCCAGCTTCAGCGCCGGGAAACCTTTATAGCCCAGTTTTTGGGCGAACTTGACCACGCTCGACTGGCTGATGCCGGCCAACTGGGCCAGCTTTTGCGAGCTGAGATGGCGCGCCTGCTCGGCGTTATTCAGCAGAAAGTCCGCCAGCTTGCGGTCGTTTTGCGCCAGTGTCGGATACATCTGGCGAATGCGCAGAAGGGTACTCATTGTTCTTTCCCTGGAAACCAGCGGCCATTTTGCCATGCAGAGGGCGAAAACGCGCGGTGAAAATTTTTGTGAGCTCGTCGTTAAAATAGCAAATAGCGCTCGCTTTGTTGAATAAAATATTCAAATATTGATTTAATTTTGTGAATTAAAAATTCAAAGGTGAACAGATGAACTTAGGCGCACTGGTATCGGAAACCCGCAACCCGGCCACTATGGGGCTGGATGAGATGTCGACGTTGGACATGGTCCGCTGCTTTAACCAGGAAGACCGCAAGGTGCCGGAGGCGATTGAAAAAGTGCTGCCGGCGATTGCGCAGGCGGTCGATTTGACCGCGGCGGCGCTGAAGGCCGGCGGCCGGCTGATTTATTTGGGCGCCGGCACCAGCGGCCGCCTGGGCGTATTGGATGCCTCCGAGTGCCCGCCGACCTTCGGCGTGCCGCACGGCGTGGTGGTGGGGCTGATCGCCGGCGGACCGGGCGCGCTGCTCAAAGCGGTGGAGGGGGCGGAAGACGACGAGGCCCTGGGCGAAGCCGATCTCCGGGCGCTGAACCTCACCGCCGTCGATATGGTGGTGGGGTTGGCGGCCTCCGGGCGCACGCCTTATGTGATTGGCGCACTGCGCTATGCACGCGGGCTGGGCTGCCCGACGGCGGCCATCTCCTGCAACCCGGATTCGCCGATTGCGCACGAAGCGCAGGTGGCGATTTCGCCGGTGGTGGGGCCAGAGGCGCTGACCGGTTCGACGCGCCTGAAATCCGGCACCGCGCAGAAACTGGTGCTCAACATGCTGTCGACCGGCGCGATGGTCAAACTGGGCAAGGTCTACCAGAACCTGATGGTGGACGTGAAGGCCACCAACGTCAAACTGGTGGATCGCGCTTGCCGCATCGTGGTGGAGGCCACCGGTGCAGAACGCGCTCAGGCGGAGGCGGCGCTGGCGCAGACCGGTTTTGAGGTTAAACCGGCGATCCTGATGATCTTGGCCGGCGTCAGCGCCGAAGAGGCGCAGCAGCGGCTGCAGCGGCACGACGGCTACCTGCGCGCGGCGTTGGTGCGTTAATTGACGGTGGGGGTGGCGATGGACAAGACAACGGCATTGGCGACACAGATCTTGGCGGGCGTGGGGGGCGAGGGCAATATCCTCAAACTGGAGAACTGCATGACGCGGGTGCGCATCGAGGTCAGCGACGAGCAGCGTCTGGATCTGGCCGCCCTCAAGCAGTTGCCCGGCGTGAAGGGCTATATCAAACAGGGTGAGCAGCATCAGTTTATCGTCGGCCCGGGCGCCGCCGCCAAGGTGGTGGACGCCATGCGCGGGCTGTTGAGCGGCAATGCACAGCCCGCTGCCGCCGTCGGTGACGCCGCCCGCACCAAGGCGCAGGCTAAGCAAAAATACGCTGCGCCGATGAGTGGCGCGCTGAAAAAGCTGGCCGACGTTTTTATTCCGCTGATCCCGGCGTTTATCGCCTCGGGGCTGATCACCGGCATCATCAACCTGCTGAAACGGCCCGACATCGCCGGTCAGTTGGCCGTGGACTACCCGAACGTGCTGGGGCTGCTGGCGATATTCGGCAGCGCGGTATTCGCCATCATGAACATTCTGGTTGGGGTGAACGCCGCGCGGGTGTTCGGCGGCTCACAGGCGATGGGCGGCGTGATGGCCGGGATCCTCTCCAGCCCTGCGCTGGCGCAGATCACGTTGTTCGGCGAGGCGCTGCAGCCGGGGCGCGGCGGGGTGATCGCCGTGCTGCTGGTGGTGGCGTTGATGTGCTGGGTGGAGAAACGCCTGCGCACGCTGTTGCCGGAGTCGGTCGAACTGATCCTTAACCCACTGCTGACCACGCTGGTCACCGCCTCGTTGGCGATCCTGATCCTGCAGCCGGTCGGGGGGGTTATTTCCGATGCCATCGCCCACGGCGCCAATCTGGCGATCGACAAGGGCGGGCTGCTTGTCGGGGCGCTGCTCTCGGGGCTGTTCCTGCCGCTGGTGCTCTCCGGCCTGCATCAGGGGCTGGTGCCGATCCACGTCGAGCTGGTGCAGGCGCACGGTTCCAACCCGCTGCTGCCGATCCTGGCGATGGCCGGCGTCGGTCAGGTGGGGGCGGCGCTGGCGGTGCTGTTGAAAACCCGCAATGCGCGGCTGAAGAAGGTGATCAAAGGGGCGTTGCCGGTCGGCATTCTCGGCATCGGCGAGCCGCTGATCTTCGGGGTGACGCTGCCGCTGGGCCGGCCGTTTATCGGCGCCTGCCTCGGCGGTGCGGTCGGCGGCGCGCTGATCAGCTACTGGAAGGTGGCGACGGTCATCACCTTCGGCATTTCGGGGCTGCCTTTGGCGTTGACCATCGTCTCAGGTAAGGTGATGTTGTATCTGGCGGGGATGCTGATTACGATTATCGCCGGTTTTCTCTTCACCTGGATGATGGGGTTCAACGATCCCGAGGAGTAGCGTTTGAGCGACAAGCAGCAACCATCGGCCGCAGAAGGGCGCCGCGTGGTCTTTTTCGATCTGGACGGCACTCTGCATCAGGAGGATATGTTCGGCAGTTTCTTGCGCTTCCTGCTGCGCCGTTTACCGCTGAATCTGCTGCTGGTGATACCGCTGTTGCCATTGATTGGCCTGGCGCTGTTGCTGCTGGGGCGCGCCGCGCGCTGGCCGATGAGCCTGTTGCTGTGGGCGATCACCTTCGGGCGCTCCGAAGCGACGCTGAAGGCGTTGGAGCGGCAGTTTATCGAGGTTTTCCGCCAGAAGGTGACCGCGTTTCCGGTGGTGCAAATGCGCTTGCGGCAGTATTTGGATGAGCACGATGCCGAGGTGTGGCTGATTACCGGCTCGCCGGAGCAACTGGTGGCGCAGGTCTATCGGGATTCGGCGTTTCTGCCGCGGGTGCGATTGGTCGGCAGCCGCATCGCGCGCCGCTATGGCGGCTGGGTGCTGACCTTGCGCTGTCTGGGCGTACAAAAAGTGGTGCAGTTGGAGCAACGGCTCGGTGCGCCGCTGAAGCTGTACAGCGGTTACAGCGACAGCAAGCAGGATAACCCGCTGCTGTTTTTTTGCGAACACCGCTGGCGGGTAAGCAAGCAGGGCGAGCTGCAGCAGCTGGAATAAACAAAGGGCGGAGAATTCCGCCCTTTGCTGTTATCGCTACCGCGATCAGTCGTCGGTTACGTCGTGCGGTTTGCGCCCCAGTTGCCAAATCTTCTCCGCATAATGCCCCAACGCCCACAGGCTCAGGCCGAGCAGCGCGAAGAAAATCGCCTTCGGCATGCTGTCCCAGAAAAACTCGAACAGGCGGGTATAGAGGTTGATGCCGAGGAATGTCAGCCCGAAACCGCGCAGCATGGCGTCGTCATGCTTCAACCCCAGCCAGATGGCGGCGAGGGCGGCCAGCCCGAACAGCAGGCTCCAGTGGAACAGCTCAATCTGGCGCGCGCGGTACCAGCTGTCGAGATCGCCGTAGTTGCCAAAGATGGATAGCAGCCACAGCGCGATGAACAGGTACAGCAGGCCCATCGCCAGCGACACCCGCTGCAGGCCGCGCTGCGCCAACAGCGGCCGCAGCAGCAATGCGGCGGCGATCAGCACCGCGCCGAAGGCGATAAAGCGAATCGGGTAGCTCATGCCGAGCCAGTAGGCGCCCCAGCCGGACAGGTAGCCGGTTTCGGCGCCGAAGGCATTGCCGAGCGACAGCAGGGCGAACCACCACACCAGCCCGGAGCGGCTGAACCAGCCGATCGCGCCGTACAGCAGCGCGGCGACCAGCAGCAGTACGGAAACCCGGCCGCTGCCGTTATCCAGCCAGACCCCCAACTGCCATAAGGCGCAGGCGGTGAGCAACACGGCGACAAACAGCGCCGCCTCATTGCCGTAGCGTTTTTCCGGGTGCCGTTGGCGGCGGCGCAGCGCCCAGACGTAGGCCAGCGCCGCCAGTGCGCCGGCGATCGCCATGCGCACCGGCGCGTCGAAGCGGAACAGTTCGCTCAGCCATTCAAGCAGTGCGCTGTCGGCGAACAGGCTGGTGACGGCGATCAGCAACGAGGCCAGCGCGGCGAGAAACGCATAGCGCGCCAGCCGTCGCCAGTCGAAAGGTTGTACGTCCACATGCAGCAGCAACTGCTGCCGTTGCTCGGGTGTCAAGGCGCCTTCCCCAACCCAGCCGTCCAGCGCCTTGCGCACCACGGTGGCGTTCTTTTTACTGAGTTTCATGTTTCTTGTCCCTGAATCACACGCTGATTCGGCCAGTATAGCCATTGGCGGGCGGCTACGACAAAGGGAGGCTAGTGTGTATAATGCCCGCCGCAAAAGCGCACGAGGAATTATGCGATGACTGAATATAACGATGAGTACTGGATGCGTCAGGCATTGCAGCTGGCCCTGCGCGCGCAGGAAGAGGGCGAGGTGCCGGTGGGTGCGCTACTGGTGCTGGACAATCAGGTCATCGGCGAGGGCTGGAACCGCCCGATCGGTCGACACGATCCAACCGCGCACGCCGAGATCATGGCGCTGCGCCAGGGCGGCGCGGTGCTGCAAAACTACCGCTTGTTGAACGCCACGCTGTACGTCACGCTGGAGCCCTGCGTGATGTGCGCCGGTGCGATGGTGCACAGCCGTATCCGCCGGTTGGTGTATGGCGCCGCCGACGAGAAAACCGGCGCGGCCGGTTCGCTGGTGGACATTTTGCGCCATCCGGGCATGAACCATCAGGTGGAGATCGTCTCGGGCGTGCTGGCGGACGAATGCGCCGCCACCCTGAGCAATTTCTTCCGCCTGCGCCGCGAACAGAAAAAAGCGCTCAAGCTGGCGCAGCGGGCGGCGGATAAGCCGGAATAATCAGTAGTTGAGCGCCAGTTCCGGCATCACCGTCGGATAGCCTTTCCCCAACGCTTCCTGCTCGGCGGCCGCTTGCGCCGCCTTTCTCTCTTTTTCCTGCAGATAACCCACCAGGCTGACCTGGTAGCGGCGGATGTTCTCTACATAGTTGTAGGCTTCACGCCCGCGCGCATAGCCGTAGGTCAGCTGCGGGTAGTAGCGCTTTTGGCTGAGCATCGGCAGGCGCTGTTTGACGTCGACCCAGCTGTCCGGATTGCCTTTTTGCGTTTTGGTCAGCTTGCGTGCGTCCAGCATATGGCCCCAGCCCATGTTGTAGGCCGCCAGCGAGAACCAGATGCGTTCGTCTTCCGGCACGCTGTCCGGCACCTTGGCCATCAGTCGCTGCAGGTAGAGCGCGCCGCCCTGAATGCTCTCTTCCGGATCGAGGCGGTCGTTGACCCCCAGGCCGTCGGCGGTGGCGCGGGTCAGCATCATCAGGCCGCGCACGCCGGTGGGGGAGGTGGCCTGCGGATTCCAGTGCGATTCCTGATAGGCGATGGCCGCCAGCAGCTTCCAGTCGATCTCGTTGGCGTGCTTCTCGAACAGCGGGCGGAAGTTGGGCAGCACCGAGTCGATGGCCGACAGGAAGGTTTTGGTGTCCACATAGTCGAAGCTGCCGACGTGGCCGAGGTATTTCTCCTCTAGCCGCGCCAGGGTGCCGTCGTCCACCATTTGACTGTAGAAATCCAGCATCGCTGCGTACAGGCTGTCGTCGCCGTCACGTTTGAGATACCAGGTTACCGGCTCTTCGTCGGTGACGTCGAACGCCACCGCCAGCTGCGGATGGATGCGCTGCAGCAGCGCGATGGTCACCGAATCGCCGAGGGTGTAGTCCAGCTTGCCGTCGGCAACCCGCTCCAGCAGCTCTTTGGAGGTGAGATCGCTGGAGGACTCCCAGGTGAGATCCGGGTATTTATCCTGCTTGAGCTGTTTTAGCGTGCTGACGTGCGCGGAACCGGAGGCGACCGCCAGCTTGCCTTTGATGTCGGCGAAGCTTTTCGGCCGCGGGGTGCCCAGTCGGTACACCAGCTGTTGGGAAACAGAGTAGTAGGCCGGGCCTGTGCGTGCGCGGCTCAGGCGTTCCCGGTTGTAGATAAGGCCTGCCGCCAGCAGGTCGGCGTCGTCGTCGTCCAGATCGTCGAACAGGTCATTGATGTTCTGATGGGGGATCACCACCAGCTTCACCCCGAGGTAGTTGGCGAAGCGCTTGGCCAGTTCGTAGTCGAGCCCACCCGGCCCTTGCTTGGTGTTGAAATAGGTCAGCGGGGAGTTCAGCGTGCTGATACGCAACTCGCCGCGGGAAATGATCTCCTGGAGTTGCCCGCCCTGGCCGCTGCGCCAGGTGATATTGGGCCACAGCGCGAGAGCCAGAAGCAGGGTGACAACGCCGATGAGGATGTAGTTTATTTTAAGACGTTTCAAATAGTTATCCAGTGGTGGCACAGGTACACCGGCGACGACAACCGCGACTTTTCTCATGGTTAAATCACCAGTGCGGGGGGCATTTTGCGCAACAAAACGCCAGTGTGCAACTTTATTGACACGTTATGACAATTCGTCGGTGTGGCACGCTTTTATCAATAATCCCTACGCAAACGGTTTCGTCGGCGGCGAGGATTCTCTATAATGACGCGCGTTTTCCCCTGTTGCGCCCAATGAAGCGTCTTATCCGTCGCTTCGAAGACGAGAGAACTTTGATTATGGAAATTCTGCGTGGTTCGCCCGCTTTATCGGCTTTTCGCATTACCAAACTGCTGTCCCGCTGCCAGGACGCTCACCTGCCCGTCAGTGATATCTACGCCGAGTACGTCCACTTTGCCGATGTTAGTGCACCGCTAAGTGCCGAAGAACACGCCAAGCTTCAGCGTCTGCTCAAGTACGGTCCTTCTCTCGCCGAACACGCTCCCGAAGGCCGGTTGCTGCTGGTTACGCCGCGTCCGGGCACCATTTCTCCCTGGTCTTCCAAAGCCACCGATATTGCCCACAACTGCGGTTTGCAACAGGTGCTGCGGTTGGAGCGCGGCCTGGCGTTCTACGTCAAGGCGCCCGAGCTGACGGAAACCCAGTGGCGCCAGCTCGCCGCGCTGCTGCACGATCGCATGATGGAAACCGTCTTCAGCGAGCTGCAACAGGCCGAACAGCTGTTCGCGCACCATCAGCCGGCGCCGTATCAGTCGGTCGACGTGCTGGGCGCAGGGCGCGCCGCGCTGGAGCAGGCCAACGTCCGGCTCGGCCTGGCGCTGGCGCAGGACGAGATCGACTACCTGCTGAATGCCTTTACCGGTTTGGGGCGCAACCCGACGGATATCGAACTCTATATGTTCGCGCAGGCCAACTCCGAGCACTGCCGCCACAAGATTTTCAACGCCGACTGGATCATCGACGGCGAACAGCAGCCTAAATCGCTGTTCAAAATGATCAAGAACACCTATGAGCAGACGCCGGACTACGTGCTGTCGGCGTATAAAGACAACGCCGCCGTGATGGAAGGCTCGCAGGTCGGTCGCTTCTTCGCCGCGCCGGAGAACGGCACGTACGATTACCATCAGGAAGACGCGCACATCCTGATGAAGGTAGAAACCCACAACCACCCGACGGCGATCTCACCGTGGCCGGGCGCCGCGACCGGCTCCGGCGGCGAGATCCGCGACGAGGGCGCCACCGGCCGCGGCGCCAAGCCGAAGGCGGGCCTGGTGGGCTTCTCGGTGTCCAACCTGCGCATTCCCGGCTTTGAACAGCCGTGGGAGCAGGATTTCGGCAAGCCGGAACGCATCGTCACCGCGCTGGATATCATGACCGAAGGCCCGCTGGGCGGCGCGGCATTCAACAACGAATTCGGCCGTCCGGCGCTGCTGGGCTACTTCCGTACCTATGAAGAGCGCGTCAACAGCCATAACGGCGTTGAGCTGCGCGGCTATCACAAACCGATCATGCTGGCGGGCGGTATCGGCAACATCCGCGCCGATCACGTGCAGAAAGGGGAAATCACCGTCGGCGCCAAGCTGGTGGTGCTGGGCGGCCCGGCGATGAATATCGGCCTGGGCGGCGGCGCAGCCTCGTCGATGGCGTCAGGCCAGTCCGATGCCGATCTGGACTTCGCTTCGGTGCAGCGCGACAACCCAGAAATGGAGCGCCGCTGTCAGGAAGTGATTGACCGCTGCTGGCAGTTGGGCGACCAGAACCCGATCCTGTTTATCCATGACGTCGGTGCCGGCGGCCTGTCCAACGCCATGCCGGAGCTGGTGAGCGACGGCGGCCGCGGCGGCCGCTTCGAGCTGCGCGATATCCTCAACGACGAGCCGGGCATGAGCCCGCTGGAAGTGTGGTGCAACGAATCGCAGGAACGTTACGTGATGGCGATTGCCCCGGCGCAGATGGCACAATTCGACGAGATTTGCCGCCGCGAGCGCGCACCTTATGCGGTGATCGGCGAAGCGACCGAAGAACAGCACCTGACGCTGAACGACCGCCACTTCGACAACCAGCCGATCGACATGCCGCTGGACGTGCTGCTCGGCAAGACGCCGAAAATGACCCGCGACGTGACCCGCCTGCAGGCGCATGGCGAGGCGGTGCAGCGTGAGAACATCACGCTGGCCGACGCGGTGAAACGCGTGCTGCATTTGCCGGCCGTTGCGGAGAAAACCTTCCTGATCACCATCGGCGACCGCACCGTTACCGGCATGGTGGCGCGTGACCAGATGGTCGGCCCGTGGCAGATCCCGGTGGCCGACTGTGCGGTCACCACCGCCAGCCTGGACAGCTATTACGGCGAAGCGATGTCGCTCGGCGAACGCGCGCCGGTGGCGCTGCTGGACTTCGCCGCCTCCGGCCGCCTGGCGGTCGGGGAAGCGCTGACCAACCTGGCCGCCACGGAAATCGGCAGTCTGAAGCGCGTGAAGCTGTCCGCCAACTGGATGGCCGCCGCCGGCCACCCGGGTGAAGACGCCGGCCTGTACGAAGCGGTGAAAGCGGTGGGCGAAGAGCTGTGCCCGGCGCTGGGCATCACCATTCCGGTGGGTAAAGACTCCATGTCGATGAAAACCCGCTGGCAGGAAGGCAATGAACAGCGTGAAATGACCTCGCCGCTGTCGCTGGTCATCACCGCCTTCGCCCGCGTGGAAGACGTGCGCCACACCGTGACGCCACAATTGCGCACCGATAAGGGCGACAGCGCGCTGCTGTTGATCGACCTGGGCAACGGCCATAACGCGCTGGGCGCCACCGCGCTGGCGCAGGTTTACCGCCAACTGGGCGACAAACCTGCCGACGTGCGCAACGTTGCGCAGCTGGCGGGCTTCTTCAACGCCATGCAGCAGCTGGTGGCCGATCGCGCGCTGCTGGCTTACCACGATCGCGCCGACGGCGGCCTGCTGGTGACGCTGGCGGAGATGGCCTTCGCCGGTCACTGCGGCGTAGAGGTTAACCTCGATGGCCTCGGCGACGATGCGCTGGCGGTGCTGTTCAACGAAGAGCTGGGCGCGGTGATCCAGGTGAGCGCCGAACGCCTCGACGACGTGAAGCGGGCGTTCGCGCAGCACGGTCTGACCGACAACGTGCATCACATCGGCAGCGTGCAGGCCGGCGATCGTTTCGTCATCACCCAGCACGGCAAGGCGCTGTACAGCGAAAGCCGCAATACGCTGCGCACCTGGTGGGCGGAAACCACCTGGCAGATGCAGCGCCTGCGCGATAACCCGGCGTGCGCCGATCAGGAACATCAGGCCAAGCAGGATGAACAAGATCCTGGCCTGAACGTGAAACTGACCTTCGCACCCGAGGAAGACATCGCCGCGCCGTACATCGCCAAGGGCGCTCGCCCGAAAGTGGCGGTGCTGCGCGAGCAGGGGGTGAACTCCCACGTTGAAATGGCGGCGGCGTTCCACCGCGCCGGCTTTGACGCGGTGGACGTGCACATGAGCGATCTGCTGGCAGGGCGCCGCGATCTGCAGGACTTCCACACGCTGGTGGCCTGCGGCGGCTTCTCTTACGGCGACGTACTGGGTGCTGGCGAAGGCTGGGCGAAGTCTATCCTGTTCAACGAGCGGGTGCGTGACGAGTTTGAGGCGTTCTTCCACCGTCCGCAGACGCTGGCGCTGGGCGTATGCAACGGCTGCCAGATGATGTCCAACCTGCGCGAGCTGATCCCGGGCGCCGAACACTGGCCGCGCTTCGTGCGCAACCTGTCGGATCGCTTCGAGGCGCGCTTCAGCCTGGTGGAAGTGGCGGCCAGCCCGTCGCTGTTCATGCAGGGCATGACCGGTTCGCGCATGCCGATCGCCGTTTCCCACGGTGAAGGGCACGTCGAAGTGCGCGATGCGGCGCATCTGGCGGCGCTGGAAAGCCATGGTCTGGTGGCGCTGCGTTTCGTCAACAATGCCGGTCAGGTGACGGAAGCTTACCCGGCTAACCCGAACGGTTCGCCGAACGGCATTACCGCCGTAACCAGCGCCAACGGACGCGCCACGGTGATGATGCCGCACCCGGAACGCGTGTTCCGCACGGTCAGCAACTCCTGGCACCCGGAAGAGTGGGGCGAGGACAGCCCGTGGATGCGCATGTTCCGCAACGCCCGTAAGCAGCTGGGCTAAAAACGGCCACCACCGTACAGAGGGCGCAAGCAATTGCGCCCTTTTTTATGGCCGGCGTTCGCCGACTGGCGGCAGTGTCTGCATTTTGCGACAGGCGCCATTTTTCCTGTCGCTAAATGGAGACATTTAACTGTTTGATTTTATTGATGGTAAGCGGGTTTAGCTTTAGTTGTCTGCATTTGGCGACAGCGCGGCGTTTTTTTCATAACTCATCGGTGCGTGATGCGCAAAGAAATTTGCTGATATAATTTTATTTTTTAATAAAATCATGTGATTATAATTTTAATTGCAAAGTTGGCACGCAGCGTGCATTATTCTCGTCAGTTGCTCATTCAACTTTTTATGACGGCGCCGTCATTAGACGGCAAATCGCCTCATAAGCCTCCGAATGATGCCAAAGAAATGGTGCCTATCGTCCAACTAAACCGATAACAGACCGTGCAAGCGGCTTTATCAAGCATCGGGCGACACGTGGAGTGAGGCACCGCCTGTATCCAACTGTGATGAAGGGTTCATCAATCCTGGATACTTACGGATGCTATTCGTCCTGTTCGATGCCAGCCGCTGCGCTACATCACCCTGGGGACGAGGTTCAAGGGCATCCACACTTTCCTTGCGTTGGGGCAAGTTTCTTGCCCCGATGTCAATTTTCAACGCTGCGCTTATCCCTGTTTCGTTGCCTATGCCCTCGAACGCAGACGCTCTCCCCACACTCTCGTTTTCGCACCGGTTGATATTACCGGGGCCGCATGCCGTCGGCAGGCCTATGGGTGCGGTTCACCAATCCCGTCGCTTTTTCCTTGTGCGTTCAGGATTCTCCCTTGCCGGGCTTTTTTCTTTCCGGCGAGTCAGTTAGCATCGTGACAGAGCTGAGAGAATGAGATGATTTCGTTGAAAAAATGGCGTTTATTTCCCCGTTCGCTGCGGCAATTGGTGCTGCTGGCCTTTCTGTTGGTGCTGCTGCCGCTGTTGGTGCTGGCCTATCAAGCCTACCAGAGCCTGGATCACCTCAGCGCGCAGGCGGCGGACATCAACCGCACCACGCTGGTGGACGCACGGCGCAGTGAGGCGATGACCAGCGTGGCGCTGGAGATGGAGCGCAGCTATCGTCAGTACTGCGTGCTGGTCGATCCTACGCTGCAGAAGCTGTACCAGAACCAGCGCAAGCAATATTCGCAGATGCTGGACGCCCACGCGCCGATTCTGCCGGACGAGCGCTACTACCAAACGCTGCGTCAGTTGCTGACCCAGCTGGCGGCGATCAAATGCCATAACAGCGGGCCGGACCAAGAGGCTTCGGCCTTGCTCGAATCGTTCTCCCGTTCCAACGCCGAAATGGTGCAGGCCACGCGCGCGGTGGTGTTCTCGCGCGGCCAGCAGCTGCAGCAGGCCATCGCCGAGCGTGGCCAGTTCTTCGGCTGGCAGGCGCTGCTGCTGTTCCTGGTCAGCGTGCTGCTGGTGGTGCTGTTTACCCGCATGATCATCGGGCCGGTCAAGGCCGTGGAACGGATGATCAACCGCCTGGGGGAAGGGCGCGCGCTGGGCAGCACTGCATCGTTCAAGGGGCCGCGCGAGCTGCGTTCGCTGGCGCAGCGCATCATCTGGCTGAGCGAGCGGCTGGCGTGGCTGGAATCGCAGCGCCACGAATTCTTGCGCCATATCTCGCACGAGTTGAAAACGCCGCTGGCCAGCATGCGCGAAGGCACCGAGCTGCTGGCCGACGAGGTGGCGGGGCCGCTGACTTCCGATCAGAAAGAGGTGGTGACGATCCTCGACAACAGCAGTCGCCACCTGCAGCAGCTGATTGAACAGCTGCTGGATTACAACCGCAAACTGGCCGATGGCCCGGCGGAACACGAGAACGTCGAGCTGCGCGAGATGGTCGATTTGGTGGTCGCCGCGCACAGTTTGCCGGCGCGGGCGAAGATGATTTCCACCGAAATCGTGCTGGAGGCGGAAATCTGCTGGGCAGAGCCTACGCTATTAATGCGCGTGCTGGATAATCTCTACTCCAATGCGGTGCACTACGGCAAGGAATCCGGTAACATTTGGATCCGCAGCCGTCAGGTTGGACAACGGGTGCAAATCGACGTCGCCAATACCGGCACGCCGATCCCCGAGGCTGAAAGAGCCATGATTTTCGAGCCTTTTTTCCAGGGTAGTCACCAGCGAAAAGGGGCGGTAAAAGGAAGCGGACTGGGGTTGAGCATCGCTCAGGACTGTATCCGTCGCATGCGCGGTGAGCTGCAACTGGCGACGGTCGCCGGTGCAGACGTCTGCTTCCGCATTGAACTGCCGTTAACCGCCGAGAATGAATAAATAATGTACACATGGTCTAAGCGCCTTCGTCTTTCACAGACCGAACGTTCACCGCGTGCCACGCACAGAGCGCCGCTCGGCAAACGCCCGATCAGCTGGTTGGGCGCCGTCTTCTTTATGCCGCTGTTGCTGGCGGGCTGCGTCGATCGCGCCGTCAGCGGCGGCCTGAACGCTCAGCAGCAAGAGGCGATCCCGGATACCAAGGTGATCGATTACCGCACCGCGGCTTGCGATACCCTGTGGCAGTTGGACGACAAGGATGCGCTGGATAATGCGCTCTACTGGCTGCGCGCGATGGACTGCGCCGATCGCATCGGGTCGACCCAGGCGCGCGCGCTGGCGAAAACGGTGCCGGGTGACAGCTGGTCCGGCGTTTTCAAACAGAGCATCCTGCTGGGTAGCGCACAGCCGACCTCCGGCGAACGCCGCCAGATGATCGACAGGATCAACAGCTACCGGATGGAGTTCCCCGGCTCGCTGCGTCCACTGACGCAGCTGTGGCGCCAGCAGCAGATGCTGCAGATCACGCTGTTCGATGAGAAAGCGCGCTATCAGCATCTGCAGGAGAGCAGCGACAGCCAGATCGATTCGCTGCGCCAGAGCCAGGCGCGTTTGCAATCGCAGCTGCAGGACACCTCGCGCAAGCTGGAAAACCTGACCGACATCGAGCGCCAGCTCTCTTCGCGCAAGCAGCTGCAAGGGGAAATCCCGGACAACGGCGCGGGCTCCCAAAAGGGCGAAGCCGCCGGTAAAAACGGCGCGGCCGCCAAAGGGGCTGAGCCGCAGGACGAGCCGGAAAAGGGCACCGCGCTGCCGGTTGAACCGGAAGACACCTATACGCCGCCCCCTGCCAATAAGGAGTCCCACGCGCAATGACCGCACGCAAACCGGCCAACCTGTTATTGGTTGACGACGATCCCAGCCTGCTGAAGCTGCTGGGCATGCGCCTGACCAGTGAAGGTTTTCACGTCACCACCGCCGAAAGCGGCCAGGAAGCGCTGCGCCTGCTGGCGCGCGAACAGATCGATCTGGTGATCAGCGATCTGCGTATGGACGAGATGGACGGCATGGCGCTGTTCGCCGAGATCCAAAAACATCAGCCGGGCATGCCGGTGATCATTCTCACTGCGCACGGTTCGATTCCCGATGCGGTGGCCGCCACCCAGCAAGGGGTGTTCAGCTTCCTCACCAAACCGGTGGATCGCGATGCGCTGTACAAGGCCATCGACGAGGCGCTCGCGCTGTCGGCCACCCCGGCCGGCGACGAGGCCTGGCGGGAAGACATCGTCACCCGCAGCCCGCTGATGCTGCGCCTGCTGGAGCAGGTGAAAATGGTGGCGCAGTCCGACGTCAGCGTATTGATCAACGGCCAGAGCGGCACCGGCAAAGAGGTGGTGGCGCAGGCGATCCACGCCGCCAGCCCGCGCGCCGGCAAGGCGTTCATCGCCATCAACTGCGGCGCGCTGCCGGAGCAGCTGCTGGAGTCCGAACTGTTCGGCCACGCCAAGGGCGCCTTTACCGGCGCGGTCAGCAGCCGCGAAGGGCTGTTCCAGGCGGCGGCGGGCGGCACGCTGTTCCTCGACGAAATCGGCGATATGCCGCTGTCGCTGCAGGTGAAGTTGCTGCGTGTGCTGCAGGAGCGCAAGGTGCGGCCGCTGGGCAGCAACCGCGATCTGGACATCGACGTGCGCATCATCTCCGCCACCCACCGCGATCTGCAAAAGGCGATGGCGAAGAACGAGTTCCGCGAGGATCTCTACTACCGCCTCAACGTGGTGAACCTGAAGATCCCGGCGCTCAACGAGCGCGCCGAAGACATTCCGCTGCTGGCCAACCACCTGTTGCGCGAGGCGGCTCAGCGGCACAAGCCGTTCGTGCGCAGCTTCTCGACCGACGCCATGAAGCGGCTGATGACCGCCAGCTGGCCGGGCAACGTGCGTCAGCTGGTCAACGTCATCGAGCAGTGCGTGGCGCTGACCTCGGCGCCGGTGATCAGCGAAGCCCTGGTGGAGCAAGCGCTGGAAGGGGAAAACACCGCGCTGCCGACCTTTGCCGAAGCGCGCAACCAGTTTGAGTTGCACTACCTGCGCAAGCTGCTGCAGATCACCAAGGGCAACGTGACCCAGGCCGCACGCATGGCGGGCCGCAACCGCACCGAGTTTTACAAATTGCTGTCGCGTCACGAGCTGGACGCCAACGATTTCAAAGAATGACAGATTCCCGCCGGTGCCTGCCACGCAGGTTCTCAACAAATCCGGCGGAATGATTTACACTCCGTTCTCTTTGCCGCGGCGCGCCCCGGCGTAGAGCACCATGGAACGTATTAAGCGGGATCGTACACAAATGAGCAGATCACTTTCCATCGCCCTGGCCCAGCTGAACCTGCTGGTCGGCGACATTGAAGGCAACACCGAACGCATGTTGCAAATCGTGCAGGAGCAGCAGAAGGCGGGAGCCGATCTGGTCATGTTCAGCGAACTGGCGCTGTCCGGCTACCCGCCGGAAGACCTGCTGTATCGCAATGACTTCTATCAGCGCTGCGACGCGCAGCTGCTGCGCCTGCAGCAGGCCTCCGCCGAGACGGCGATCCTGGTCGGCCACCCGTGGCGCGAAGGCGACAAGCTGTATAACGCGCTGTCGCTGTTTGCCGAAGGCCGCCTGCTGACCCGCTACTTCAAGCAGCAGCTGCCGAACTACGGCGTGTTTGATGAGAAGCGCTATTTCCATGCCGGCAACGACACCTGCGTGGTGGAGCTGAAAGGCTACCGTCTGGGGCTGCTGATTTGCGAAGATCTGTGGTTCCCTGAGCCGATCGACGCCGCCAAGGCGGCCGGCGCGGAGATTATCCTGTCGATCAATGCCTCGCCGTATAACCGCGAAAAACCGTATATCCGTAAAACGCTGATGGCCGGCCACTGCCAGCGCACTCAGCTGCCGCTGGTGTACCTCAATCAGGTCGGCGGCCAGGATGAGCTGATCTTCGACGGCTGCTCCAAGGTATTCGATGCCGCCGGCACCATGACCCACCGTCTGGCGGCCTTCGACGAGCAGGTGACTCGTCTGGAATTCAACGAGCTGGCCGTGGTGCCGATGGCCGATCCGGCCGCTGAACTGCCGCAGCTGGCGCAGGTGTATCAGGCGCTGGTGCTGGCGGTGCGCGACTACGTGACCAAAAACGGCTTTAAAGGCGCGGTGCTGGGGCTGTCCGGCGGCATCGACTCGGCGCTGACGCTGGCGATCGCCGTGGATGCGTTAGGTAAAGACAAGGTGCAGGCGCTGATGATGCCGTTCCGCTATACCGCGGACATCAGCATCGCCGACGCCAAGGAAGAGGCGGAAATCCTCGGCGTGGAGTTCGATATCGTCTCCATCGAACCGATGTTCGACGCCTTTATGGGCCAGCTGTCGCCGATGTTCGCTGGCACCGAGCGTGACACCACCGAAGAAAACCTGCAGGCGCGTTGCCGCGGGGTGGTGCTGATGGCGCTGTCCAACAAACGCCGTAGCATCGTGCTGACCACCGGTAACAAGAGCGAAATGGCGGTGGGTTACGCCACGCTGTACGGCGATATGGCCGGCGGTTTCGACGTGCTGAAAGACGTGCCGAAAACGCTGGTGTTCAAGCTGTCCGAATACCGTAATACCGTCTCCTACGTGATCCCGCAGCGGGTGATCGATCGTCCGCCGTCCGCCGAGCTGGCGCCGGATCAGGTCGATCAGGACAGCCTGCCGCCGTACGATATCCTGGATGCGATCCTGGAAGGCTACGTTGAGCGTGACAAGTCGGTCGCCGATCTGGTGGCCGAAGGGTTCGACGAAGCGATCGTGCGCAAGGTGATCCGCCTGGTGGACATCAACGAATACAAGCGGCGTCAGGCCGCCGTCGGGCCGCGCATCACCGCCCGTAACTTCGGCAAAGACCGCCGCTACCCCATCACATCCGGTTTTGGCCGCAAAAATTGGTAAAAGGAAAGAAGATGAAAAAGATCGACGCGATTATCAAGCCGTTCAAACTGGATGACGTCCGCGAAGCGCTGGCCGAAGTGGGCATCACCGGCATGACGGTCACCGAAGTGAAAGGTTTCGGCCGCCAGAAGGGCCACACCGAGCTATACCGCGGTGCCGAGTACATGGTCGACTTTTTGCCTAAGGTGAAGATCGAGATCGTGGTTGCCGACGACATCGTTGACACCTGCGTGGAAACCATCATGCAGACCGCGCAGACCGGCAAGATCGGCGACGGCAAGATCTTCGTCTTCGACGTGGCGCGCGTGGTGCGCATCCGTACCGGTGAGCAGGACGAAGAAGCGATCTGATCCTCCGCAGGATCATCGGCCATCAGGGCGCAGCGTGCTGCGCCCTTGTCATTTCTGTCCCCCGCGCATCATGCTTCTTCGCCTCGCCGTTTCCCCCTTTTTGCCTGTCAGCATTCTAAAAAAGCGAACGCTATCGCGTTTTTGATACTTTTCCCGATCGCTTTTCTCGCGGGATCTACAATCAATCTAACTATCTTGATTGAGGTGATCCCCAATGAATTTCAAGTTGCGGCTAGGCGGCAAGGGCGTGCATCCCCAGGAGCTTACTCAAGTAAGTGACTGGGGTAAGCGCACGCAGACAACAACGCAGCGGCTTGAAAGGCGATGGGGATGATGACGTTACGCCAAATCCGCCACTTCATCGCCGTGGCGGAAACCGGGTCGATCTCCGCCGGCGCCCAGGCGGTGTTTGTCTCCCAGTCTTCGCTGACGCTCGCGATCCAGCAGCTGGAAACCGAGATCGGCGTGCGGCTGTTCGATCGCCACGCCAAGGGCATGACGCTGACCCATCAGGGGCATCAGTTTCTGCGCCAGTCGTATCTGATCCTGGCGACGGTGGACAACGCCAAGCGCAGCCTGCAGATCGGCACCGAAAGCCTGACCGGCAAGCTGACCGTCGGCGTCACCAGCCTGGTGGCCGGCTACTTTCTGGTGGAGCTGCTCACGCGCTTTAAATCGGCCTATCCCAACGTCACCGTGCAGGTGGTAGAAGACGAACGCCCGTACATCGAGCATCTGCTGGTCAGCGGCGAGATCGACATCGGCGTACTGATCTTGTCGAACATCGAGGACCGCGACGCGCTGCAGACCGAGGTGCTGATGCACTCGCCGTACCGCCTGTGGCTGCCGCCGCTGCACCCGCTGCTGGAGCACGAGAGCATCAGCCTGGCGGACGTGGCCAAACAGCCGCTGATCCAGCTCAACGCCGATGAAATGGACGTGCACGCGCGGCGCATCTGGGTGCGCGCCGGGCTGAAGCCGGAGATCGCCATGAAGACCGCCTCGACCGAGGCGGTGCGCAGTCTGGTGGCGGCGGGGATGGGGGTCTCCATCCAGCCGGACATGGCGTACCGCGCTTGGTCGCTGGAGGGCAACATGATCGAGGCGCGCAAGCTGGACGATCTGCTGGAGCCGCTGGATATCGGGTTGGCATGGCGGCGCGGCAGCGCGCGGCCGGAGCTGGTGACGCCGTTCCTCACCATCGCGCGCGAGAACGGCAGCAAACACGCCGCCGGGCTTAAGCATTCGATTTAATCGAACGCGTCGTTCAGTATTTAGAATTTGTTGCCCGCCAGAGGCTCGCTTAGGCTGATTAAAACTAACTTATTCACATTTGGTTAACGTTTTTGTCACTTAGGGGCGTCAGGCGATGGCGGATGTGCAGGTTCTCTCAGGTTTGTCCTGTCAGCAGTTCATTAACGGTCAGCTTATCGACGGCGAAGGCCAGCAGGAATGCATCGTCAATCCGGCTAACGGCGAGACGCTGATCGCCCTGACCGAAGCTTCTTCGGCGCAGGTCGGCAGTGCGGTGAAAGCCGCGCAGCAGGCGTTCAGCCATTGGTCGCGCACCACGCCGGCCCAGCGCGCCACGCTGTTGCTGCGCATCGCCGACGCCATCGAGCGGCAGGCGCCGCAGCTGGCGCAGCTGGAGGCCCTCAACTGCGGAAAACCGCTGCATCAGGCGCTCAATGACGATCTGCCGGCGGCGGTCGACGTGTTTCGCTTCTTCGCCGGCGCGGTGCGCACGCAGCAAGGGCAGCTGGCCGGCGAGTATGTGCCCGGCCACACCTCGATGATCCGCCGCGATCCCATTGGTGTGGTGGCCTCGATCGCCCCCTGGAACTATCCGCTGATGATGGCGGCGTGGAAAATCGCGCCGGCGCTGGCGGCGGGCAATACCGTGGTGTTTAAACCGTCCGAACATACGCCGCTGACCATTCTGGCGCTGGTGCCGGCGCTGCAGGAGATCCTGCCGCCGGGCGTGCTGAACATCGTCTACGGCGGCGGGGAAGGGGTCGGCAGCCAGCTGGTGGGGCACCCGCAGGTGCGGCTGGTGTCGGTCACCGGCGATATCGTCACAGGGCAAAAAATTCTCCAGGCGGCGGCCAAAAGCGTCAAGCGCACTCATCTGGAGCTGGGGGGCAAAGCGCCGGTGATCGTCTGCGACGACGCCGATCTCGACGAGGTGGTCAACGGCATTCGCACCTACGGCTATTACAACGCCGGCCAGGACTGCACCGCCGCCTGCCGCATCTACGCGCAGGCCGGCATCTATCCCAAACTGGTGGACGCGCTGGGCGAGGCGGTCGCCAGCCTGCGCTTCGCCCGCAAGCGCGATCAGGACAACGAGATCGGCCCGTTGATAAGTAGCCGCCAGCGCGATCGCGTCGCCAGCTTTGTCGAGCGGGCGCTCAGCCAACCGCATATCGAATTGATCACCGGCGCCGCGGCGCACTCCGGGCCGGGGTTCTACTACCAGCCGACCCTGCTGGCGGGTTGCCTGCAAAGCGACGAGATCGTGCAGCGTGAGGTGTTTGGCCCGGTGGTCAGCGTCACGCGCTTCGAACACCTGGAGCAGGCAGTCGAGTGGGCCAACGACTCGGAATACGGGCTGGCTTCGTCGGTGTGGACGCAAAATATCGATCGGGCGCTGCACATTGCCGCCCATCTGCAGTACGGCAGCACCTGGATCAACACCCATTTCACCTTGGCGAGCGAGATGCCGCACGGCGGCCTGAAACGCTCCGGCTACGGCAAGGATCTGTCCAGCGATTCGCTGCAGGATTACAGCGTTGTCAGACACGTAATGGCGAAGTTCAAAGCCAGCTTCTAGCGGTTCTATAAAGCAAAATCGGGCGGCAGCCGTTCCCTGCCGCACACAGATACGCAACACAGGGGTAATTACGATGAGAAAAACTACCGCAGTCACCACCACCGTCTCCGCGCTCTGTCTCACCGTGCTGTGCGGCCTGGCCCAGGCGGCCGATCTGCCGCAGTCACTGGGCAAAGGCGAAGGCCGGCTGGATATCATCGCCTGGCCCGGCTACATCGAACGCGGCCAGTCCGACAAAAACTACGACTGGGTCACCCAGTTTGAGAAGCAAACCGGCTGCGCGGTGAACGTGAAGACCGCCGCTACCTCCGATGAAATGGTCAGCCTGATGGCCAAAGGCGGCTACGATCTGGTGACCGCCTCCGGCGACGCCTCGCTGCGCCTGATCTTCGGCAAGCGGGTGCAGCCGATCAACACCGCGCTGATCCCGAACTGGAAGAACATCGATCCGCGCCTGCTGAACGGCGCCTGGTACACCGTGGACGGCAAAACCTACGGCACGCCGTACCAGTGGGGGCCAAACCTGCTGATGTACAACACCAAAACCTTCCCGACGCCGCCGGACAGCTGGGCGGTGATCTTCCAGCAGCAGAACCTGCCGGACGGCAAGAGCAACCAGGGGCGGGTGCAGGCTTACGACGGCCCGATCTACATCGCCGACGCGGCGCTGTTCCTGAAGGCCACCCAGCCGCAGCTCGGCATCAGCGATCCTTATCAGCTCAACGAAGAGCAGTATCAGGCGGCGCTGAAGCTGCTGCGCAGCCAGCACGCGCTGATCCACCGCTACTGGCACGATACCTCGGTGCAGATGAGCGACTTTAAAAACGAAGGCGTGGTGGCTTCCAGCGCCTGGCCGTATCAGGCCAACGCCCTGAAGGGCGAGGGGCAGCCGATCGCCACCGTGTTCCCGAAAGAGGGCGTGACCGGCTGGGCGGATACCACCATGTTGCACAGCGACGCCAAACACCCGAGCTGCGCCTACCAGTGGATGAACTGGTCGCTGGAGCCGAAGGTGCAGGGCGACGTGGCGGCCTGGTTCGGGTCGGTGCCGGCTTCGCCGGCGGGCTGCAAGGCCAGCGCGCTGCTGGGTGAGAAGGGCTGCGAAACCAACGGCTTCAACCAGTTCGACAAAATCGCCTTCTGGAAAACGCCGCAGGCGCAGGGCGGCAAGTTCGTGCCGTACAGCCGTTGGACCCAGGACTACATCGCCATCATGGGCGGCCGCTAAGCCGCGGGGCGCAGCCCGCTGCGCCCGAATCACATCCGTATGGAGCACAGAAAATGACCATTGCCGTGCAATTCATCGATGTTTCGCGGACTTTCGGCGATGTTCGCGCCGTGGATCGGGTATCCATCGATATTCAGGACGGGGAATTCTTCTCCATGCTCGGGCCGTCCGGCTCGGGCAAAACCACCTGCCTGCGCCTGATCGCCGGCTTTGAACAGCTCACTTCCGGCTCGATTCGCATCCACGGCCAGGAAGCCGCCAACCTGCCGCCGTACCAGCGCGACGTGAACACCGTGTTTCAGGATTACGCGCTGTTCCCGCACATGTCGGTGCTGGAAAACGTCGCCTACGGCCTGATGGTGAAGGGCGTCGCCAAACGCGAGCGGCTGGCGCGGGCGCAAGAGGCGCTGGAGAGCGTGGCGCTCGGTTTCGTTGCCGAACGCAAACCGGCGCACTTGTCGGGCGGCCAGCGTCAGCGCGTGGCGTTGGCGCGCGCGCTGGTCAATCGGCCGCGGGTGCTGCTGCTGGACGAGCCGCTCGGCGCGCTGGATCTCAAGCTGCGCGAGCAGATGCAGGGCGAGCTGAAGAAGCTGCAGCGCCAGCTGGGCATCACCTTTATCTTCGTCACCCACGATCAAAGCGAAGCGCTGTCGATGTCCGATCGGGTGGCGGTGTTCAATAACGGCCGCATCGAACAGGTGGATACGCCGCGCGAGCTTTACATGCGGCCGAAGACGCCGTTCGTCGCCGAGTTCGTCGGCACCTCCAACGTGGTACGTAGCGAGCTGGCGCAGCGCCTGCTCGGCGAAAGTCGAACCTTCTCGATCCGGCCGGAACATATCCGCCTGCTGGAGCAAGGCGGCGCGGCGCAGGACGAGATCCAGGTGCAGGGCACGCTGCAGGAAATCCATTACCAGGGCGCGGCCACGCGGTATGAAATCGCGCTGAACGGCGGCGAAAAGCTGCTGGTCAGCCAGGCCAATCCGCAGTGGATCGCCGAAGGGCAACAGCGGCAGATCGGCCAGCCGATCGTCGCCTGCTGGCCGCGCGCGGCGATGGTGCCGCTGCTGGAGGAGAGGTGAGATGGACATGAGCATCGATTCCCCTTCGGCGCGCGGCGGCACCGTGCGCGCGCTGTCGACCTGGCTTTATCGCCGGCCGACGCTGTATCTGCTTTTGCTGCTGGTGCCGCCGCTGCTGTGGTTCGGCGCGGTGTACCTCGGTTCGCTGCTGACGCTGCTGTGGCAGGGGTTTTACACCTTCGACGATTTCACCATGGCGGTGACGCCGGATCTGACCTTCGCCAACCTCGCGGCGCTGTTCAACCCGGCCAACTACGACATCATCCTGCGCACGCTGACCATGGCGGTGCTGGTGTCGCTGGCCAGCGCGGCGCTGGCGTTCCCCATCGCCTATTACATGGCGCGTTACACCAGCGGCCGCGTCAAGGCGTTCTTTTACATCGCCGTGATGATGCCGATGTGGGCCAGCTATATCGTCAAAGCCTATGCCTGGACCCTGCTGCTGGCGAAAGACGGCGTGGCGCAGTGGTTCCTGCAGCACCTGGGGCTGGAGCCACTGTTGGCTTCGTTGCTGACGGTGCCCGGCGTCGGCGGCAACACGCTGTCGACCTCGGGGCTGGGGCGTTTTCTGGTGTTCGTCTATATTTGGCTGCCGTTCATGATCCTGCCGATCCAGGCGGCGCTGGAGCGCCTGCCGCCCTCGCTGCTGCATGCCTCAGCGGATCTGGGCGCGCGACCGGCGCAGACTTTCCGCCACGTTATTTTGCCGCTGGCGGTGCCGGGTATCGCCGCCGGATCGATCTTCACCTTCTCGCTGACGCTGGGCGACTTTATCGTGCCGCAGCTGGTGGGGCCGCCGGGCTATTTCATCGGCAGCATGGTGTACGCCCAGCAGGGCGCGATCGGCAATATGCCGATGGCTGCGGCCTTTACGCTGGTGCCGATCGTCCTGATCGCCATCTACCTTTCCATCGTCAAACGTCTGGGGGCTTTCGATGCACTCTGAACGCGCGCCCTTAGGGCTGAAGCTGGCCGCCTGGGGCGGACTTGTCTTCCTGCATTTCCCGTTGGCGATCATCGCCATCTATGCCTTCAACACCGAGGATGCGGCCTTCAGCTTCCCGCCGAAGGGCTTCACGCTGCACTGGTTTAACGTCGCCGCCGGGCGGCAGGACATCCTCGATGCGGTACTGCTGTCGGCGCAGATCGCCTGCCTGGCGACCGCCATCGCGCTGGTGCTCGGCACCCTGGCGGCGGCGGCGCTGTATCGGCGCGATTTCTTCGGCAAGGACAGCATTTCGCTGCTGCTGCTGCTGCCGATCGCGCTGCCGGGGATCGTCACCGGCCTGGCGCTGCTGGCGGCGTTCAAGGCGCTGAACATCGAGCCGGGCATCCTGACCATCGTCGTCGGCCATGCGACGTTCTGCGTGGTGATCGTGTTCAACAATGTCATCGCCCGGTTCCGCCGCACCTCGTACAGCTTGATCGAAGCGTCGATGGATCTAGGCGCCGACGGCTGGCAAACCTTCCGTTACGTGATCTTGCCGAACCTCGGCTCGGCGCTGCTGGCCGGCGGCATGCTGGCGTTTGCGCTGTCGTTCGACGAAATCATCGTGACCACCTTTACCGCCGGCCACGAGCGCACGCTGCCGCTGTGGCTGCTGAACCAGCTCGGCCGCCCGCGCGACGTGCCGATCACCAACGTGGTGGCGCTGTCGGTGATGCTGTTGACCATGCTGCCGATCCTCGGCGCTTACTACCTGACCAAAGGTGGAGAAAGCGTCGCCGGCAGCGGCAAATAATTTCCTTACCCGACCTCTGATAAAAGGATAACCCTATGCAAAGCCAACTGTTGATTGACGGCCAACTGGTGAATGGCCAGGGCGCGACCCAGCCGGTGTATAACCCGGCGACCGGCGAAGTGATCGCGCAGGTGGCGGAGGCCAGCCCGGAGCAGGTCGATCGCGCGGTGCTGGCGGCGGATGCCGCGTTCGTCGCCTGGGGGCAGACCACGCCGAAGGAGCGCGCCGAGCATCTGCTCAAGCTGGCGGATCTGATCGATGAGCATGCCGAGACCTTCGCCAAGCTGGAGTCGCTCAACTGCGGCAAGCCTTATCACTGCGTGTTGAACGACGAGCTGCCGGCGGTGGCCGACGTGTTTCGCTTCTTCGCCGGAGCCAGCCGCTGCCTGAGCGGCATGGCGGCCGGCGAGTATCTGGCCGGGCATACCTCGATGATCCGTCGCGATCCGCTCGGGGTGGTGGCCTCGATCGCGCCGTGGAACTACCCGCTGATGATGGCGGCCTGGAAACTGGCGCCGGCGTTGGCAGCGGGCAACTGCGTGGTGATTAAGCCGTCGGAGCAGACGCCGCTGACCACTTTCAAACTGGCCGAGCTGGCCGCCGGGCTGTTCCCGCCGGGCGTGCTCAACGTGCTGTTCGGCCGCGGCGCCGGCGTCGGCGATCGGCTGACCGGGCATGACAAGGTGCGCATGGTGTCGCTGACCGGCTCGATCGCCACCGGCGAGCACATCATCGCCCACACCGCCGCCGGCATTAAGCGTACCCATATGGAGCTGGGCGGCAAGGCGCCGGTGCTGGTGTTCGACGACGCCGATCTGCAGCAGGTGGTGGACGGCATTCGCGGCTTCGGTTTCTACAACGCCGGGCAGGATTGCACCGCCGCGTGCCGCATTTACGCGCAGAAAAGCATTTATCCCGAGCTGGTGAAGCGACTGGGCGAGGCGGTGGCCAGCCTGAAGATCGGTGCGCCGGACGACGAGAGCACCGAACTGGGGCCGTTGATTACCGCCCAGCATCTGGAGCGGGTCGCCGGTTTTGTCGAGCGCGCCAAAGCGTTGCCGCACGTGCAGGTGGTGACCGGCGGCGAGAAGGTGAAAGGGCCGGGTTACTATTTCCAGCCGACGCTGTTGGCCGGCGCGCGCCAGGACGATGAGATCGTGCAGCGCGAAGTGTTCGGCCCGGTGGTGACGGTGACGCCGTTTGACGATGAAGAGCAGGTGCTGGCCTGGGCGAATGAATCCAACTACGGGCTGGCGTCGTCCGTGTGGACCCGCGACGTGGGCCGCGCGCATCGCTTAAGCGCCCGGCTGCAATATGGCTGCACTTGGGTGAACACCCACTTCATGCTGGTGAGCGAAATGCCGCACGGCGGCCAGAAACTGTCCGGCTACGGCAAGGATATGTCGATGTACGGGCTGGAGGATTACACCGCCATTCGTCATGTGATGTTCAAACATTGATTTTACAATAATTATCCGCACAATAGCGCGGCCTTCGGGCCGGCCTCGGCCGGCCGATGATAATAAAAATTGAAAGGAAGCCTATATGGGTATCACCCGACGCGATTTTCTCAACGGGGTGGCGATCACCATCGCCGCCGGGTTGACGCCGCTGCAAATCTTGCGCGCGTCGCCGCAAACCGCCAATCAAACCCTGTACTATCCGCCAGCGCTGACCGGGCTGCGGGGCAACCATCCGGGCTCGTTCGAGCATGCGCACCAGCTGGGGCGCGACGGCAAAACCTTTGATTTCGGCAGCGTGCCCGCCGTTGAAGAGTTCGATCTGGTGGTGGTCGGCGCCGGCATCAGCGGGTTGGCGGCCGCCTGTTTCTGGCAGCAGCTGAAAGGCGAGCGGCAGCGCATTCTTTTGATCGACAACCATGACGACTTCGGCGGCCACGCCAAGCGCAACGAATTCAACACCGACGACGGCATGCTGCTCGGCTACGGCGGCAGTGAATCGCTGCAGTCGCCGCGCTCCAACTTCAGCCCGGTGGCGATGGGGCTGCTGCGCAAGCTCGGCGTCGATATCGACCAACTGGAGCAGGCGTTTGACACCACCTTCTACCCGGATCTGAACCTGAGCCGTGGGGTTTACTTCGATCGCAAGAACTTCGGCGTCGACAAGGTGGTGAGCGGCGATCCGGGCCGCACGGTGGCGGACGACATTCCGCGCGATCGCCTCAACGGCCGCTCTTATGAAGCGTTCATCGGCGATTTCCCGCTGCCGGAAAGCGATCGCCAGGCGCTGATCGCGCTGCATACGGTGGAGAAAGATTATCTGCCGGAGATGACGCTGGAGCAGAAGGTCGAGTGGCTGGATACCCACAGCTACACCCAGTTCCTGCGTGAAAAAGTGGGCCTGAGCGAGCTGGCGATCCGTTATTTCCAACAGACCACCAACGACTTCCAGGCGGTGGGCATCGACGGCACGTCGTGCAGCGATGCGCGCATCTGCGATCTGCCGGGCCTCGGCGGCATGAATCTGCCGCCGCTGGACGAAGAGTCGCAGGCGGATCTCGACGATCCTTACGTGTTCCACTTCCCGGACGGCAATGCCACGCTGACGCGCCTGATGGTGCGCAAGCTGATCCCGGCGGTGGCGCCGGCCGGCAAAGACATGAATGACGTGGTGCTGGCCAAATTCGACTACAGCCAGCTCGATCGGCCGGAGTCGCCGGTGAAGCTGCGTTTGAACAGCACCGGGCTGCATGCGGCCAACGTCGGCGACAAGGTGGAAGTCACCTATATGACCGGCGAGAAGATGACCAAGGTGCGCGCCGGGCAGGTGGTGATGGCCGGCTACAACATGATGATCCCATACCTGGTGCCGGAGATGTCGCACGAGCAGCAGGAGGCGCTGAAGCAGAACGTCAAGGCGCCGCTGGTGTACAGCAAGGTGGTGATCCGCAACTGGCAGCCGTTCATCAAGCTGGGCGTGCACGAAATTTATTCGCCGGCCGCGCCGTACAGCCGCGTGAAGCTGGACTACCCGGTGAGCATGGGCGGGTACCAGCACCCGCGCGATCCGGCTCGGCCAATCGGCCTGCATATGGTCTATGTGCCGACGCTGCCGGGCAGCGGCCTCAGCCCGCGCGAGCAGTCGCGCAAAGGGCGCGCGCTGCTGCTGGGCACGCCGTTCGAGGTGCACGAGCAGATGATCCGCGAACAGCTACAGGGCATGCTGGGCGAGGCCGGTTTCGACCATCAGCGCGACATTCAGGCGATCACCGTCAACCGCTGGTCGCACGGTTACTCCTACTTCCTCAACGGGCTGTTTGACGACGAAGACGAAGCCAAGAAAATCATCGAAACGGCGCGGCAGCCGATCGGCAAGATCGTTATCGCCAACTCCGATTCCGACTGGAGCCCGTACGCCAACTCGGCGATCGATCAGGCGTGGCGCGCGGTGAACGAACTGGCCTACGGCAAGGTTGCCGCCAAGGAGGGAGCATGAGTCTGCGTTCGCTGTACCTGTTGAGCCTGCTGGCGGCCGGCGGCTCGGCCCAGGCGATGTCGGCCGGGGAATACGTCGCCAAAGCCGGCGACTGCACCGCCTGCCACACCGCGCCGGGCGGCGCTGAACTGGCGGGCGGCATGAAGTTCCCGACGCCGCTCGGGGCTATCTACGCCACCAACATCACGCCGGACAAGCTGCACGGCATCGGCGCCTATTCGTTCGAGGAGTTCGATCGCGCCATGCGCCAGGGGGTAGCCAAAGACGGCCACCGGCTCTACCCGGCGATGCCGTACACCTCCTACGCCAAAATGAGCGCGGAAGACATGCGCGCGCTGTATGACTACCTGATGAATGAGGTGCCGGCGCAGAACGTCGCCAACCGGGACAGCGACATCAGCTGGCCGCTGTCGATGCGCTGGCCGCTGGCGGTGTGGAACTCGCTGTTCCACGACGACCAGCCGTATCAGGCAGATCCGCAGCAAAGCGCCGAGTGGAACCGCGGCGCCTATCTGGTGCAGGGCGCGGGCCATTGCGGCAGCTGCCACACGCCGCGCGGCTGGGCGATGCAGGAGAAGGGCCTGGATGGCAAGGCGCCGGTATTCCTGAGCGGCGCCGAGCTGGACGGCTGGTACGCCTCCAATCTGCGCGGCCTGCCGCCGGAAGAGGTGACGGCGCTGCTGAAAACCGGCCGCAGCCGCCATGCGGCAGTCGCCGGGCCGATGAGCGAGGTGGTAACCCACAGCACGCAGTATCTCAGCGACGGCGATCTGAACGCCATCGCGGTGTACCTGCGCAGCCTGGCGCCGGACGCCGCCGCCAAAGCCGCTGCGCCAGCCACGCAGGCGGATAACCCGGGCGGAAAGGCGACCTATGCGATGTACTGCTCGACCTGCCACGGCAATAAGGGGGAGGGCACTGACTTCGCCATTCCGGCGCTGGCGGGCAATGCCACGGTAACGGCGGACAATCCGCTGACCGCGCTGCGGGTGGTGCTGGAGGGGGCGCATACGCCGATCACGCAGCAGGCGATGGCGTTTGACATGCCGGCTTATGGCTGGGCGTTGAACGATCGGCAGGCGGCCGATCTGATGAGCTACCTGCGGGGAAGCTGGGGTAACCAGGCGGCGCCGGTGACGGTGCAGCAGGTGCAGGACGCGCGCCAACTGCAGGCGAAATGAAGAGGGAGCGCGGTCTGACGGCCGCGCTCCGCAAGCATTACAGCACCTTATGCGGGCCGAAGCATTCGTAGTGGATGCGTTCGGCCTCTACGCCCATCTCCAGCAGCTGTTTGCCCACGAACTGCATGAAGGCCACCGGGCCGCAGAAGTAATAGTGCATCTGCGGATCGGCCAGGCTGCCTTGCAGCGCGCTCAAATCCATCAATCCGCGGCTGTGGTAGTCGCGGCCTTCCACGTCATCGGCACCCGGCTCGCGGTACCACACATGGCGGCTCAGATTCGGCATACGCCCGGCAATATCCGCTACCTCATCGGCAAAGGCGTGCACGCTGCCGTTTTCCGCCGCGTGCAGCCAGTGGACCTGCGCCTGATGTTGGTTGTCGTGCAGGGTGTTGAGCATGCCGAGCATCGGGGTTTGGCCGACGCCGGCGGAGATCAGCGCCACCGGCGTGGTCGGCGCCACGTCGAGGAAGAAGTCGCCGTGCGGCGGGGCGATGTAGATCACGTCGCCTTCCTGCGCCTGCTGGTGCAGGTAGTTGGACACTTTCCCCTGATCTTCGCGCTTCACCGCGATGCGGTAGAACTCGCCGTTTGGCGAGGTGGTCAGCGAGTACTGGCGAATTTCCTGATGCTCCAGGCTGTCGTGCTTGATGTAGATCGCCAGGTATTGCCCCGGTTTGAAGTCCGCCACCCGGCCGCCGTCCACCGGCGCCAGCACGAAACTGCAGATCACGTCGCTCTGCGGCTGTTTCTTCAGGATGCGGAATGCGCGCAGATCGCGCCAGCCGCCGTTGTCGGTTTCGCTCTGCTGATAAATCTGCTCTTCACGCTGGATAAATACGTTGGCCAGCACGCCGTAGGCCTTGCCCCAGGCGTCCAGGACTTCCTGGCCCGGGCTGAACATTTCGTCCAGGGTCGCCAGCAGGTGACCGCCGACGATGTTGTACTGCTCCGGCTGGATATTGAAGCTGGTGTGCTTCTGCGCGATGCGCTCCACCGCCGGCAGCAGCGCCGCCAGGTTCTCGATGTTGGCAGCATAGGCGCAGATGGCGTCGAACAGCGCCTGACGCTGATCGCCGTTGCGCTGGTTGCTCATGTTGAAAATGTCTTTCAATTCCGGGTTGTGCGCGAACATGCGATCGTAAAAGTGGGCGGTCAGCTTCGGCCCGGTCGCAGCCAGCAGGGGAATGGTGGATTTCACGGTGGCGATGGTTTGGCTATCCAGCATGGAAGCGCTCCTTGGGTTGGGATCTTGACGATAATTGTAATGATGTATTTTAAATGCATCTTATTGGGTTCCGCGTCGCTTGTAAATACCCTTGTTTTCGTTGCGGTGTTCTTCGGGCGTCGATCGCGCTCACAGAACATGAAAAAAGCGCATTGTTCGCATGAGGAAATGTCCGTTGATAAACGACGGTATTTAGCGGATCAAAGCCTTGCGCCACCTTATGCCAATCGTTTGCGTAAAAACCTCTGTCAAGACCTATCTTCGGTGGGGCGAAACGGTTTACACTGTGGCCCAGAACCCAAACGGGTAGTTATTTGGTGATTTTTTAGTTAGCTGATTTAAGTCAGGAGATGCCGGATGTTAAAGCGTGAAATGAACATTGCCGATTACGATGCGGAACTGTGGCGTGCCATGGAGCAGGAAGTGGTGCGTCAGGAAGAGCACATCGAGCTGATCGCGTCTGAGAACTACACCAGCCCGCGCGTGATGCAGGCTCAGGGTTCCCAGCTGACCAACAAATACGCTGAAGGCTATCCGGGCAAGCGTTACTACGGCGGCTGCGAATACGTGGATATCGTTGAGCAGCTGGCTATCGATCGTGCCAAAGAATTGTTCGGCGCCGATTACGCCAACGTGCAGCCGCACTCCGGCTCTCAGGCTAACTTCGCCGTGTACACCGCGCTGCTGCAGCCGGGCGACACCATTCTGGGCATGAACCTGGCGCATGGCGGCCACCTGACCCACGGTTCCCCGGTTAACCTGTCCGGCAAACTGTATAACGTGGTGCCTTACGGCATCGACGACAAAGGTCAAATCGACTATGACGATCTGGCCAAACAGGCGCAAACCCACAAGCCGAAAATGATCATCGGCGGCTTCTCCGCATACTCCGGCGTGGTTGACTGGGCCAAAATGCGCGAAATCGCCGACAGCATCGGCGCTTACCTGTTCGTCGACATGGCGCACGTGGCGGGCCTGATCGCCGCCGGCGTGTACCCGAACCCGGTACCGCACGCACACATCGTCACCACCACCACCCACAAAACCCTGGCGGGTCCGCGCGGCGGCCTGATCTTGGCGAAGGGCGGCGACGAAGAGCTGTACAAGAAGCTGAACTCCGCCGTGTTCCCTGGCGGCCAGGGCGGCCCGCTGATGCACGTGATCGCCGGCAAGGCGGTGGCGCTGAAAGAAGCGATGGAGCCTGAGTTCAAGGTTTACCAGCAGCAAGTGGCGGTCAACGCCAAGGCGATGGTGGACGTGTTCCTGCAGCGCGGCTACAAAGTGGTCTCCGGCGGCACCCATAACCACCTGTTCCTGCTGGATCTGGTCGATAAAAACCTGACCGGTAAAGAAGCGGACGCCGCCCTGGGCCGCGCCAACATCACCGTCAACAAAAACAGCGTGCCGAACGATCCGAAGAGCCCGTTCGTCACCTCCGGCGTGCGTATCGGCACCCCGGCCGTGACCCGTCGCGGCTTCAAAGAGGCTGACGTGCGCGAACTGGCCGGTTGGATCTGCGATGTGTTGGACAACATCAACGATGAAGCCACCATCGAACGCACCAAGAAGAAAGTACTGGATATCTGCGCCCGCCTGCCGGTTTACGCATAATCCCGCTTTTGCCTGATAAAACCCGCTGCGGCGGGTTTTTTTGTGGCCGCTCTCGGTAAACTGTGAGCTGTCTTGCACTCTAACGCATTGAAGTGGAATGAAGATTGCGGGGCGGTGTGAGCTCTGTCAAAGTATTGCCCTCACTCCGGAGGGATCATGGTTCTGCAATCCACGCGTTGGCTCGCGCTCAGCTATTTCACCTACTTCTTTTCCTATGGCATCTTCTTACCGTTCTGGGGCGTGTGGCTGAAAGGCGAAGGCATCGCGCCGGAAACCATCGGCATATTGCTCGGCGCCGGTTTGGTGGCCCGCTTCCTCGGCAGTTTACTGATTGCACCCCGCGTTAAAGATCCCTCTCATTTAGTCTCCGCCCTGCGCCTGCTGGCGCTGCTGACACTGGCTTTCGCGGTTGGCTTCTGTTTCGGCAACGGTTGGGGCTGGCTGATGCTGGTGATAGCGGGGTTCAACCTGTTCTTCTCGCCGCTGGTGCCGCTGACCGACGCGCTGGCCGGCACCTGGCAAAAGCAGATCCGTATGGACTACGGCCGGGTAAGGCTGTGGGGCTCGCTGGCGTTCGTCATCGGCTCGGCGCTGACAGGGCAGCTGGTGGCGGTGTGGGGCCATAACGCCATTCTCTACAGCCTGATCTTCAGCGTGCTGGCGATGCTGCTGGGCATGTTGCTGAAGCCGAGCGTCATGCCGCAGGGCGAAGCGCGTACGCACAGCGATACCGAACGTTCGCTGTGGGCACTGCTGAAAGAGGGGCCGGTCTGGCGCTTCCTGTTGTGCGTCACGCTGCTGCAGGGGGCGCACGCCGGCTACTACAGCTTCGGCTCCATTTACTGGCAGGAGGCGGGCTATTCGGCCTCGACCATCGGCTATCTGTGGTCGCTGGGCGTGGTGGCGGAGGTGATTATTTTCGCCAGCAGCAACGTGCTGTTCCGCCGCTGGAATGCGCGCAACCTGCTGTTGCTCTCCGCCTGCTGCGGCGTGTTGCGCTGGAGCCTGATGGCCTATAGCACCGAGCTGGGCTGGCTGCTGCTGATCCAGATCCTGCACTGCGGCACTTTCACCGTCTGCCATCTGGCGGCGATGCGCTTTATCGCCGCGCGCCAGGGACAAGAGGTGATCCGGCTGCAGGCGGTGTATTCGGCGCTGGCGATGGGCGGCGGTATCGCCGTCATGACGGTCATTGCCGGGTTCCTGTTCGAACATTGGCAGGGTGGGGTATTCTGGGTGATGGCGGCGGTCGCGGTGCCGGCCTTGTTCATCCGGCCGCCGGCGGTCAGCGTCAGCCGCTGATTAAGGCGCTTCCAGCAGCGCGCGGATGGCCTGGCGCTGCCGTGTTTCCAGCGGCAATTCGGTATAGATCAACGGCGGGTGCGGATCGCTGTGCACCGCCGCATAAGGGGTGATCACCAGCATGACGCCCTGCGGCGCTCCGCCGCGCAGATAGTCGCTCAACGGCAGATACTTGATGTTCAGCGGCAGCAGCGTGAGCTCGCGGATCTGGTATTCCACTTCCTCTTCCAACTGCGGGTTATCCAGCGTCAGCAGCAGCACCTGTTTTTCCTGCAGCGCGTTGTCCTGCATCAGCCAGGCGCCGAAGCTGATGGCCACCAGGCCCGCCTCCTCGTTGGAAAAATGCACGCCGTATTCCTGTTCCAGCGGTATCAGCGCTTCCTGCGTGGTGCGCATTAGCCGCGGGTATTTGCGCACCACTTCTTCCAGCAGCATATTGTCGATGCCGATGGCGAAACGGCAGCGCTCCAGCGCCGGCGCCAGGTGGGCGAACAGCTGGCTGACCAGCTCCGTCTTGCTGCTGAAGGCCATGCCGGAAAGCTGCTGGAAACGCTCGACCATGCTGTCGATCGCCGCCATCAATCTCTGCTCTTGCGCCGAGTCATTGCTGTGGTAGCTGTGATTTTTCAACATGGTGAAGGTCAGCGCCAAAAAATCGCGCTCGTCTGCCTGCGGCGGCTGGTTAAACAGCCGGTTGCAGGCCTGATGCAGCCAGGCGGCGGCTTGCTGCTCCGGCTTTTGCCGCAGCCAGTCGCGTTGAACGGCGTCGAAATGCGGATGGCGCTGCAGGCGATTTTGCCAGGCGCAGTAGAGCAGATAATGCTGCAGGAATTGGCGGTCGCGCGCATCGAAGCGGCGGTTGAGCAGCGGCTCGCAGGCGTCGATCGCCTCTGTCAGTGCAGACGCCGGGGCGGCGTCGGCCGCCAGCGCGTGCCGCAGGCGCGGGGCGAAATCACCTTCAACAAACTGCGGGCTGCAGCGCAGGGCCCGCCGCAGCCAATGGATCAGGCACAGACGCTGGTTGAGCGCGCTGCCCCGCAGGTGGTAGCCATGGTCGGGATCGACGGCGATCTCCAGGTGATGGAAACGCTGGATTTCACTGGCCACCTCGGCTATATCTTGCCGGGTTATCGGGGGGGCAACGCCATTGATTCGGCTTAGGGTCTCCAGCTGTAACTCGGGCTCCGGCGTGTACAGCATCAGCAGCAGATGGCAGCGCCGTTGTTGTCCGGAGAGCGCGGGCACGGGAGAGGTGTCCAGGCTCATTATCACCTTCCGGCATAAAAGGTTGCGATTATGCCTAAGCATAGCAAAAGGCTTTGTGACGGCAGGGTTACCGCGCAGCTTTTACTTCGGCTTACAACTTTCGTCACAAATATCGCCGGGAGAGGCGGGCCGTTCGGTATTTATTTGTGTTACGTTATAACAAATACAGGTAAGGCAAGATAATGATGAAGTTACGTCGTCTTTTGGTTGCTTTCGGCGCCGTGTTCAGCGCCGGTGCGATCGCGCATCCGCACAGCTTTATCGACATGAATACCACCTTCGTCGCCAAAGACCAGCGGCTGGTCGGCCTGAAAATGGTGTGGGTGATGGATGAAATCACCTCGGCGGATCTGCTTTACGATGCGAAAAACGCCAAGAGCGATTCGGAAGTGTGGAAAAAGCTGGCGGCGGAAGTGATGGCCAACGTGCTGGGGCAGCACTATTTCACCGATCTTTACCGCGACGGCAAGCCGGTGAAATATCTGAACTTGCCAAGCGAATATCACCTGTCGCGCCAGGGCAATCAGGCGGTGCTGGAGTTCGTGCTGCCGTTGGCCGAACCGCAGCCGCTGGCGGGCAAGCCGTTCGAACTTTCTACTTACGATCCGACTTATTTCGTGGATATGACCTATAAAGACCAAAATGCACTGCATCTGCCGCCGGAGATGGCGCAGCAGTGCAGCTACAAGCTGATGACGCCGCAGCCGAATGCGTCGCTGCAGGCCTATGCGCTGTCGCTCGACAAGAACGACTCGCCCGGCGAAGACCTGGCGCTGGGGCAACAGTTCGCCCAGCGGGTGACGCTGCAATGTCGTTAAATCTCTCGCAACCGACGACGAGCCGGCGTCACTGGGCCTTCGGCCTGTGGCCGCTGCTGCCGTTCACACTGGTGCTGGCGGCCGCCGCGCTGCTGGCGTGGCACTATTGGCCGCAGCTGCTGATGCAGAGCGTGGTGTGGCAAAAAGCGCTGCACCAGCAGATGGCGGGGCTGTTGCAGCAGGTGAAGGCCGCGCCGCAGCAGGCCGGACTGGCGCTGATGCTGTTCAGCCTCGGCTATGGCGTCTTGCATGCGCTCGGCCCCGGCCACGGCAAAGTGGTGATCGCCACCTACCTGGCCACCCATCCGGCGCGGCTGAAAAGCAGCCTGAAGCTGACCTTCGCCGCTTCGCTGGTGCAGGGCGGGGTGGCGATCGCGCTGGTCACGCTGATGCTGGTGGTATTGCAGCTCTCTTCGCGCCAGCTGCACCAAAGCAGTTTCTGGCTGGAAAAGGGCAGCTTTATCCTGGTGATGCTGCTTGGCGTGCTGCTGAGTTGGCGCGCGCTGAAACGCCTGTTTGCGGCGATCAAGGCAATGCGCCCGGCGCCGGCGCTGCGCATCAACAGCCTGACGCCGCTGGCGGCGGATCATGTGCACAGCGCCAATTGCGGCTGCGGCCACCGGCATCTGCCGAGCGACAGCGAGCTGCAGGCGGGAAGCGACTGGCGCACTCAGGCCGCCATCGTGCTGGCGATGGGCATGCGTCCCTGTTCGGGGGCGATTTTAGTGCTGCTGTTCTCCAAGGTGATCGGCGTGTTCGGCTGGGGCGTGATCTCCGCGCTGGCGATGGCGTTCGGCACCTCGTTGACCATCTCCATGCTGGCGCTGCTGGTGCATTACAGCCGCCGGCTGGCGGTGCGCCTCAGCCGTTCGCGCGCGCCCGCCGCCTGGAGCGCGGTGGCCTGGGGTTCGCTGGCGCTGGCCGGCGGTCTGATCCTGTTGGCCGCCGGGCTGTTGCTGTATGTCAGCGCGCAGCCGGAATTCGGCGGCGGCATCCGCCCCTTCTCCCGCTAACGGGCATAAAAAAAGCGCTGCATCGGCAGCGCTTTTTTTCAATTCGCTTCTGGCGATTAACGCTTCAGCGCTTCGCTCAGTTCTTCACGCATGGTGGCCAGCATGGCTTTCACCACGCGTGGGTTACCTGCGACCAGGTTACCTGAGCTGAAGTGGTTGTGGCCGCCGACGAAGTCGGTCACCAGGCCGCCGGCTTCACGCACCAGCAGCTCGCCCGCGGCGAAGTCCCACGGCTTCAGGCCGATCTCGAAGAAACCGTCTACGCGGCCGGCGGCCACATAGGCCAGATCCAGCGCGGCGGAACCGGTGCGACGGAAGTCTGCGCACTGGGTGAACAGCTTGCCGACGATGTTGATGTAAGGCGTTGCGTGCTGTTTGACTTTGAACGGGAAGCCGGTCGCCAGGATGGTGCCATCCAGATCTTTGGCGTTGGTACCGCGCAGGCGGTAGCCGTTGAGCTGTGCGCCCTGACCGCGAGTGGCGGTGAACAGTTCGTTGCGCATCGGATCGTAAACCACGGCCACTTCAGTACGGCCTTTGATGCGTACGGCGATGGAAACAGAGAAATGAGGGAAACGTTTGATGAAGTTTGCAGTGCCATCCAGTGGATCGATCACCCATTGCACATCGCGATCTTCGCCGATCAGCTCACCGCGTTCTTCGCTCACGATACTGTGTTGCGGATAAGACTTGCGGATGACGTCGATGATCAGATGCTCTGCATCTCGATCGACGTTGGTGACGAAGTCATTGGTCCCTTTCTGGCTCGCTTCTACAGCGTCCGGGGTTTCGTAGTTTTTGGCAATCAGGTTACCGGCCTTGCGCGCAGCGCGCACGGCGATAGTCAGCATCGGATGCATGGGTATCTTCCAACTAGGATGTTAAAGAACAGGAAACGGCGCGAAGTATAGCAGCTGTTCGGCAAATTGCCTACGGCTGTGTTAAGATGCTGCGATTTTCCGCCACGCTCAGAGTTTGTATGCTGCACAATATCCGCATTGTTCTGGTAGAGACTTCACATACCGGCAACATGGGCTCGACCGCCAGAGCCATGAAAACCATGGGGTTAACCAACCTTTATCTGGTTAATCCGCTGATCAAACCCGATTCTCAGGCCATCGCCCTGGCTGCCGGCGCCAGCGACGTGATCGGCAACGCCACCATCGTCGATACCCTCGATGACGCCATCGCCGGCTGTAGCTTGGTGGTGGGCACCAGCGCACGTTCTCGCACCTTGCCGTGGCCGATGCTGGAGCCGCGTGAATGCGGCGTGCGCGCGGTGCACGAGGGCGAGCACGCGCCGGTGGCGCTGGTGTTCGGCCGCGAACGCGTCGGGCTGACCAACGATGAATTGCAGAAGTGCCACTACCACGTCGCCATTCCGGCCAACCCGGACTACAGCTCGCTGAACCTGGCGATGGCGGTGCAGATCCTGGCGTATGAAGTGCGCGTGGCTTACCTCGATCGCCAACAGGCGGGCGCGCCGCAGCTGGAAGAGACGCCGTATCCGCTGGTGGATGACCTCGAGCGTTTCTATCAGCACCTGGAGCAGACGCTGCAGCGCACCGGCTTTATTCGCCCGTCCCATCCGGGCCAGGTGATGAGCCGCCTGCGCCGGCTGTTCACCCGCGCGCGCCCGGAAGGGCAGGAGCTGAATATCCTGCGCGGCATGCTAACCTCGATCGAGAAACAGGATAAACATCAAGGTAATTAATTGATGTGGCATAACGGTGGGCGACAATAGTATTAGTTATCCAAAGGTTATAACATGTATTTTATATACCTTTGTTCTTGCTAAGTTCAAAACGTGCTAATACTTGAGTTAATTACTAGGTTAAATAGTTGACTGTTTTACTCAGGAATGTCAGACTTTCGGCCATATTTGACCAACAGGTAACCATTGAGCTATGAGACTGACATCCAAAGGCCGTTATGCCGTAACCGCTATGCTTGACGTAGCGCTGCATTCCCAGGAAGGGCCGGTGCCACTGGCGGACATTTCCGAACGCCAGGGTATTTCGCTCTCTTATCTGGAACAATTATTCTCCCGTCTGCGCAAGAATGGCCTGGTGGCCAGCGTGCGCGGTCCGGGCGGTGGTTATCTGCTGGGTAAAGACGCGGGTGAGATCGCCGTTGGCGCTGTCATCACTGCCGTCGATGAATCGGTAGATGCAACCCGTTGCCAGGGCAAAGAAGGCTGTCAGGGCGGCGATCGCTGCTTGACCCACGCCCTGTGGCGCGATCTGAGCGAGCGCATCAGCGGGTTCCTGAACAACATTACGCTGGCAGAACTGGTCAATAACCAGGAAGTGCTGGTGGTGGCGGATCGTCAAAACAACGATACGCGCCGCACGGCCAACGGTCGTCCGCAAGAAACTATCAACGTTAATCTGCGCGCATAAGCAGCTGGCGAAATTATTTTAGTTTTTGGAAGTGATGTACGGAGCACAAGAGCAATGAAATTACCGATTTATCTGGATTACTCAGCAACGACGCCGGTTGACCCGCGCGTTGCTGAGAAGATGATGCAGTTTTTGACCCTGGACGGCACTTTCGGCAACCCGGCTTCCCGTTCCCACCGTTTCGGTTGGCAGGCGGAAGAGGCGGTAGACATCGCCCGTAACCAAATCGCCGAACTGGTGGGCGCCGACCCACGCGAAATCGTCTTCACCTCCGGGGCGACCGAATCCGACAACCTGGCGATTAAAGGCGCTGCCAATTTCTACCAGAAAAAAGGCAAGCACATCATCACCAGCAAAACCGAACACAAAGCCGTGCTGGACACCTGCCGTCAACTGGAGCGCGAAGGGTTTGAAGTCACCTACCTGGCGCCACAGAGCAACGGCATCATCAGCCTGCAGGATCTCGAAGCGGCGCTGCGCGATGACACCATCCTGGTCTCCATCATGCACGTCAACAACGAAATCGGCGTGGTGCAGGACATCGAAGCGATCGGTGAAATGTGCCGTGCGCGCGGTATCATCTACCACGTTGACGCCACCCAGAGCGTGGGCAAACTGCCTATCGATCTGAGCAAGCTGAAAGTCGACCTGATGTCGTTCTCCGGCCACAAAATCTATGGCCCGAAAGGCATCGGCGCGCTGTACGTGCGTCGCAAGCCGCGCATCCGCATCGAAGCGCAGGTGCACGGCGGCGGTCACGAGCGCGGCATGCGTTCCGGCACCCTGCCTGTCCACCAGATCGTCGGCATGGGCGAAGCTTACCGCATCGCCAAAGAAGAGATGACCGAAGAGATGGCGCGTCTGCGCACCCTGCGCGATCGTCTGTGGAACGGCGTGAAAGATATGGAAGAAGTGTATCTGAACGGCGATCTGGAGCACGGCGCACCGAACATCCTGAACGTCAGCTTCAACTACGTTGAAGGCGAGTCGCTGATCATGGCGCTGAAAGACCTGGCCGTTTCTTCCGGTTCAGCCTGTACCTCCGCCAGCCTCGAGCCGTCCTACGTGCTGCGCGCGCTGGGCATGAGCGATGAATTGGCGCACAGCTCGATCCGTTTCTCCCTGGGGCGTTTCACCACGGAAGAAGAGATCGACTACACCATTCAACTGGTGCGTAAATCCATCGGCCGTCTGCGCGATCTGTCCCCACTGTGGGAGATGTTCAAGCAGGGCGTGGACATCAACAGCATCGAATGGGCGCATCATTAATTCTCAGGTTTCAGGAGCAAGGTCATGGCTTACAGCGAAAAAGTAATCGATCATTATGAAAACCCGCGTAACGTGGGTTCTTTCGACAACGAAGATCCTACCGTCGGCAGCGGCATGGTAGGGGCGCCGGCTTGCGGCGACGTGATGAAGCTGCAAATCAAGGTTAACGATGAAGGCATCATCGAAGACGCGCGCTTTAAAACTTATGGCTGCGGTTCCGCCATCGCCTCCAGCTCGCTGGTGACCGAATGGATGAAAGGCAAGTCGCTCGATCAGGCTGAAGCGATCAAAAACACCCAGATCGCCGAAGAGCTGGAATTGCCGCCGGTCAAAATTCACTGCTCGATCCTGGCTGAAGACGCCATCAAAGCAGCGATTGCCGACTATAAGAGCAAGCATAGCGCCAAGTAATTTGTCTGAATCGGCCCGGCCGCGCCGGGCTTTGATGTGAAGTGTGAGGTTGTGATGTCTATTACCATGAGCGACAGCGCTGCGCAGCGTGTTCAGGCGTTTTTGACGAACCGCGGCAAGGGTCTCGGCCTGCGTCTGGGAGTGCGAACTTCCGGCTGCTCCGGGATGGCCTATGTGCTGGAATTTGTTGACGAAGCCAACGATGACGACATCGTGTTTGAAGACAAAGGCATCAAGGTGATCATCGACGGCAAGAGCCTGGTCTACCTTGACGGCACCGAGCTTGATTTCGTTAAGGAAGGCCTGAACGAAGGCTTCAAGTTCAACAACCCGAACGTCTCAAGCGAGTGCGGCTGCGGCGAGAGTTTCAACGTCTGACAGTCCATCGTGCTCCCCCGTTTCGGCGGGGGAACTTCATCCGCTAATGCCCAGAGCACGCTATGGATTACTTTACTTTATTCGGGCTGCCCGTTCGCTACACCGTGGACGGCAGCCTGCTTGCGTCCCGCTTCCAGGATCTGCAGCGCCAATTTCACCCCGATCGTTTCGCCAACCAGCCGGAGCGCGAACGCCTGATGGCGTTGCAGCAGGCGGCGACCATCAACGAAGCCTACCAGTCGCTGAAGCACCCGTTAAAACGCGCGGAGTATATGCTATCTTTGCACGGCTTCGATCTGGGCAACGAACAGCATACGATGCGCGACACCGCCTTTCTGATGGAACAGCTGGAGCTGCGCGAAGAGCTCGACGCCATTGAGCGCAAGCCGGAGGCGGAAAGCCTGCTGGCCGATTTCGGCGCGCGGCTGGCCACCTCCATCAAGCAGCGCAGCGCGCTGATGCTGCAGCAGTTGGACAGTGAACAGTGGGCGGATGCCGCCGACACCGTGCGCAAGCTGCGCTTTTTGGACAAACTCCAGCAACAGGTTGAACAACTCGAAGAAAAACTGCTGGGTTTTGAGTAACACCTTCTGATTCTGATTGTGGAAGCTTCAACATGGCCTTATTACAAATTAGTGAGCCTGGCCTCAGCGCCGCGCCGCACCAGCGACGCCTGGCCGCCGGTATCGACTTAGGCACCACCAACTCGCTGGTCGCCACGGTGCGCAGCGGGCAAGCGGAAACGCTGGCCGACGATCAGGGACGCCATTTGCTGCCTTCGGTGGTGCATTATCAGGCGGACGCGCAGCGCGTCGGCTGGGATGCGCGCCAACAGGCGGCGCAGGATCCGGCCAATACCGTCAGCTCCATCAAACGCATGATGGGTCGCTCGTTGGCGGACGTGCAGCAACGTTACCCGAACCTGCCGTATCAATTTCAGGCCAGCGACAACGGCCTGCCGCTGATCGTCACCGCCGCCGGCCCGGTTAACCCGGTTGGCGTCTCCGCCGATATCCTGCGGGCTCTGTCCGCGCGCGCGCAAGCGGCGCTGGAAGGCGAGCTGGATGGCGTCGTGATTACCGTTCCCGCTTACTTCGACGACGCGCAGCGCCAGGGCACCAAAGACGCGGCGCGTCTGGCCGGCCTGCACGTCCTGCGCCTGCTGAATGAGCCGACCGCGGCGGCGATTGCCTACGGGCTGGATTCCGGTCAGGAAGGGGTGATCGCGGTTTACGATCTGGGCGGTGGCACCTTTGATATCTCCATTCTGCGCCTCAGCCGCGGCGTGTTCGAAGTGCTGGCCACCGGCGGCGATTCCGCGCTGGGCGGCGACGATTTCGATCACCTGCTGGCCGACTGGCTGCGCGAGCAGGCCGGCGTGGCCGATCGCAGCGATCACGGTGTGCAGCGCCAACTGCTGGACGCCGCCATCGCCGCCAAAATCGCGTTGAGCGATGCCGACAGCGTGTGCGTTGAGGTAGCCGGCTGGCAGGGCGAGGTGACCCGCGCCCAGTTCGAAGCGCTGATCGCTCCGCTGGTGAAACGTACGTTGATGGCCTGCCGCCGCGCGCTGAAAGATGCCGGCGTCGCCGCCGACGAGGTGCTGGAAGCGGTGATGGTCGGCGGTTCCACCCGCGTGCCGCTGGTGCGTGAGCAGGTGGGGGCCTTCTTCGGCCGCACGCCGCTGACGTCGATCGATCCGGATAAAGTGGTCGCCATCGGCGCCGCGATCCAGGCCGACATCCTGGTGGGCAACAAGCCGGACAGCGACATGCTGCTGCTGGACGTGATCCCGCTGTCGCTGGGCCTGGAAACCATGGGCGGTCTGGTGGAGAAAGTGATCCCGCGCAACACCACCATTCCGGTGGCGCGCGCGCAGGAGTTCACCACCTTTAAAGATGGCCAGAGCGCGATGATGATCCACGTGCTGCAGGGCGAGCGCGAGCTGGTGCAGGATTGCCGTTCGCTGGCGCGCTTCACGCTGCGCGGCCTGCCGCCATTGCCTGCTGGGGGCGCGCACATTCGCGTCACCTTCCAGGTGGATGCCGATGGTCTGCTGAGCGTCACCGCGATGGAGAAATCCACCGGCGTTGAAGCCTCGATCCAGGTCAAGCCGTCATACGGTCTGTCGGACAGCGAAATCGCCGGCATGATCAAGGATTCGATGGCCAACGCGCAAAGCGACGTGGGCGCGCGCAAGCTGGCGGAGCAACGCGTGGAAGCCGCGCGGGTGCTGGAAAGCCTGCAGGGTGCGCTGGCCACCGACGCCGCGCTGCTGAGCGAGGCGGAAAGCCAGGCGATCGCCGCCGCGACCCAGGCGTTGCAGCAGGCGGCGCAGGGTGAAGATCCCGCCGCTATCGAAGACGCCATCAAAACATTAGATGCACAAACGCAAGATTTTGCCGCGCGCCGCATGGACGCTTCCATTCGCCGCGCGCTGGCTGGCCATTCTGTGGATGAGGTTTAACCATGCCTAAAATTGTTTTCCTGCCCCATCAAGACCTTTGCCCGGAAGGGGCGGTTCTGGAAGCCGAAAAAGGGGAGTCGATCCTCAACGTTGCGCTGCGCAACGGCATTGAAATCGAGCACGCCTGCGAGAAATCCTGCGCCTGCACCACCTGCCACTGCATCGTGCGTGAAGGCTTCGATTCGCTGGAAGAGAGCAGCGAGCTGGAAGACGACATGCTGGACAAAGCCTGGGGGCTGGAGCCGGAAAGCCGTCTGAGCTGCCAGGCGCTGGTCGCCGACGAAGATCTGGTGGTCGAAATGCCGCGCTACACCGTCAACCACGCGCGTGAGCATTAATTGTTAGCCGCAGCGTCAACCCGGAGATCATAATGGGACTGAAGTGGACCGACAGCCGTGAAATCGGCGAAGCCCTGTACGACCAATACCCGGACACCGATCCGAAAACCGTGCGTTTTACCGACATGCATCAGTGGATCTGCGATCTCGAAGAGTTCGACGACGATCCGCAGGCTTCCAACGAAAAAATACTGGAAGCGATCCTGCTGGTCTGGTTAGATGAAGCGGAGTAAATAGCGTAACGGGCTGCCATGGGCGGCCCGTTTATTTTGTATCCGACAAGATTAATAAAAGAATAATCCGGAGTAAGAAGGCTATGACAACAGAATTCATGCAGGTCACGCTGTCGCAACAACCTGCCGACGCCCGCTGGGGCGAGAAAGCGCTGCTGAGCACCAACGGCGAAGGGATGACCATCCACCTGACCGGGGCCGACAAGCTGGGCGCGATCCAGCGCGCGGGCCGCAAAATTGATGGCCAGGGCATCAAAAACGTCAAGCTGGCCGGCGACGGTTGGGATTTGGAAAACAGCTGGGCGTTCTGGCAAGGCTATCGCGGGCCGAAAGGGCAGCGCAACGTCGAATGGGCTGAACTGCCGGAAGCCGCGCGTCAGGAGCTGGATAAGCGCCTGAAGATCGTCGACTGGGTGCGTGACACCATCAACATGCCGGCGGAAGAGCTGGGGCCGGAGCAACTGGCGACCCGCGCTGTCGATTTGATGTGCGACGTCGGCTGCGATGCCGTCAGCTACCGTATCACCAAGGGCGAAGATCTGCGCGAGCAGAACTATGCTGGCATCCACACCGTCGGCCGCGGTTCCGAACGCCCGCCGGTGCTGCTGGCGCTGGACTTCAACCCGACCGGTAACCCGGACGCGCCGGTGTTCGCTTGCCTGGTCGGCAAGGGCATCACCTTCGATACCGGCGGTTATAGCCTGAAACAGAGCGCCTTTATGGATTCGATGAAGGCTGACATGGGCGGTGCGGCCACCATCACTGGCGCCCTGGCGCTGGCGGCGGCGCGCGGCCTGAAGCAGCGCGTGAAGCTGTACCTGTGCTGCGCCGACAACATGGTCAGCGGCAACGCCTTCAAACTGGGTGATATCATTCGCTACCGCAACGGCAAAACCGTTGAGGTGATGAACACCGATGCGGAAGGGCGCCTGGTGCTGGCCGACGGCCTGATCGACGCTTCTGAGCAGAATCCGCAGCTGATTATCGACTGCGCCACCCTGACCGGCGCGGCCAAAACCGCAGTGGGCAACGACTACCACGCCCTGTTCAGCTTCGACGATGCGCTGGCGCAGGAACTGTTGAGCAGCGCCGCCGCCGAGCAAGAGCCGTTCTGGCGTCTGCCCCTGGCCGAGTTCCACCGTAGCCAGCTGCCGTCCAACTTCGCCGAGCTGAACAACGTAGCCGGCCCGGCCTACACCGCCGGCGCCAGCACCGCGGCGGCCTTCCTGTCGCACTTCGTCAAGAATTACCAACAGGGCTGGCTGCACATCGACTGCTCCGCCACCTACCGCAAAGGCGCGGTGGATCAGTGGTCGGCCGGCGCGACCGGTTTGGGCGTGCGTACCCTGGCCAACCTGCTGCTGAGCAAAGCCAAATAATTGAACGCCCGCCGCATCGGGCGCTAGAATGCGCATTATCTTCGGGGCCCAGCATGCTGGGCCTCGCTATTTGATCCTGGAGTTTGCCATGAGTGCCCATCATCACGATGCCGCCCCGAGCGAGAACGAACTTGAACGCCTGCTGAAGCTGGCGGTGACGGAGCCGGCCCACCGCCCGGCGTTCTTCCGTGAACTGCTCGAGGCCACGGTGCTGATCCTCGGCGACAGCGAACAGGTGCAGCAGGACGGCGACATCACGCTGAACGCGGATACGCCGGTCAATATCCAGCATTGGGAAAAGCAGGACGGCGGCAGCATCATTCCGTTCTTCACTTCGCTGGAAGCACTGCAGAAGGCCGTTGAGGACGAACAGCCGTTCATCGCCATGCCGGCGCGGGTGCTGTTTGAAATCACCCAGGGCGCGGATCTGTTCCTCAACCCGAAGGCGGAGTACGGCAAAGAGTTCTATCCGGAAGAGGTGGCGATGCTGTTGGCGACCGGCGGCGTCGTCAAACCGGTGGAGCATTACGTCGATAAAGAGACCCAAATCCTGCTGGGGCAGCCCGAGGAGTACCCGTCGGCGATGGTGGATGCGTTGACCACGCTGTTCAGCCAGCGCAAACCGGTGCGCCGCGCGTTCCTGGCGCTGATGCACGACCAGGTGGCGGACGAGAAGCCGAATCTGCTGATCGGGCTGGAAGTGGACGCCGAGCCGGCGGAGATCGAGGCGTTGATCAACGAGGCCGGCAGCGTCGCCAGCGAAACGGCGCCAAACGACGAACCGGTGGATTTCTGCCTGGTGTCGGAGAACGAGCGCGGCATCAGCCACTATCTGATCGCCCATACGCAGCCATTTTACCAGCGCCGCTGGGGCAGTTGGCTGCGCAATTTGATCCCGTCTACCGACAAGACCCAGTAGCGCCGCCGCGTGGTCGAAAATGCCCCATGAAGATCATATTTTTTTAATGAAATGTTGATTTTCCCGTAGGCAAGCGTTAACGGCGCACATATAATCTGCGCCACTTGAGAAGGCCGGCAACATTGCAGACCGGCCTGTTTTGGAAGTCATACAGAGGCCATCATGACCGTAGAACGTACCTTTTCCATCGTTAAACCAAACGCAGTAGCCAACAACGACATCGGCGCTATCTACGCGCGTTTCGAGCGCGCCGGTTTCAAAATCATCGCCGCTAAAATGCTGCGTCTGACTCGCGAACAAGCTGAAGGCTTCTACGCTGAGCACAAAGGCCGTCCATTCTTCGACGGTCTGGTTGAGTTCATGACCTCTGGCCCAATCATGGTGCAGGTTCTGGAATCTGAAAACGCCGTGCAGCGCAACCGCGACATCATGGGCGCAACCAACCCGGACAACGCACTGGCCGGCACCCTGCGCGCCGACTACGCGGACAGCTTCACCGCTAACGCCGTTCACGGTTCCGACTCTGTTGAATCCGCACAGCGCGAAATCGCTTACTTCTTCAACGAAAGCGAAATCTGCGCACGTTAATCGCGCGTTTCTGAGCTGATAGCCAGGCATTCACCGGCTGAAACAATAAAAATGCCCTGAATGCCTTTCAGCCATAGAAACCCGCTACTAAAATTTGTACAATGCCGCGCCCCTGATAAGACGACTTGTCAGGGGCGTGTTTTTAGTGCCGCCACCCGAATCTCGCGGGCTGAAATGCACAACTTACTGTCCATTCTTTAGCGCCATAACGTGTAATAACGAGGCCAGAGATCATTATGTTAGAACCCATCACGTCCGAGCACACCGTGTCTGAAAATAATTCGCTGACTACCCCCTCCGTTAACGTGGAGCAACCGGCTGCGGCCAAAATCAACCTGCTGGATCTGAACCGCCAGCAAATGCGCGAGTTCTTCGCCGAAATGGGCGAGAAGCCGTTCCGCGCCGATCAGGTGATGAAGTGGATTTACCACTACTGCTGCGACGATTTCGAGCAGATGACCGACATCAACAAAGTCCTGCGCGGCAAGCTGCAGCGCGTGGCGGAAATCCGCGCGCCGGAAGTGGCGGAAGAACAGCGTTCGGCCGACGGCACCATCAAGTGGGCGATTAAAGTCGGCGATCAGCAGGTTGAAACCGTGTACATCCCGGAAGCCGACCGCGCGACGCTGTGCGTCTCCTCGCAGGTAGGCTGCGCGCTGGAGTGCAAATTCTGTTCGACGGCGCAGCAGGGCTTCAACCGCAACCTGCGCGTGTCGGAAATCATTGGCCAGGTGTGGCGCGCGGCGAAAATCATCGGCGCGCTGAAGGTGACCGGCCAACGTCCGATCACCAACGTGGTGATGATGGGCATGGGCGAGCCGCTGCTCAACCTGAACAACGTGGTGCCGGCGATGGAAATCATGCTGGACGACTTCGGCTTTGGCCTGTCCAAACGCCGCGTGACCCTGTCTACTTCTGGCGTAGTGCCAGCGCTGGACAAGCTGGGCGACATGATCGACGTGGCGCTGGCGATCTCGCTGCACGCGCCGAACGACACCATCCGCGATGAGATCGTGCCGATCAACCGCAAATACAACATCGAGACCTTCCTGTCCGCAGTGCGTCGCTATCTGGAGAAATCCAACGCCAACCAGGGCCGCGTGACCGTCGAGTACGTGATGTTGGATCATATCAACGACAGCACCGACGATGCGCATCAGCTGGCGGAAGTGCTGAAAGACACGCCGTGCAAGATTAACCTGATCCCATGGAACCCGTTCCCGGGCGCCCCCTACGGCCGCAGCTCCAACAGCCGGGTGGATCGTTTCTCCAAGGTGTTGATGGAATACGGCTTTACGACTATTGTTCGTAAAACCCGTGGTGACGATATCGACGCCGCCTGCGGGCAACTGGCGGGTGAAGTGATCGACCGTACCAAGCGTACCCTGAAGAAGAAAATGGCCGGGGAACCTATCAACGTACGGGCGGTCTGAATCCTATAGCACCATTTTTTGTTATCTAACAGCCTGTTATGCGCAAGCATGTCGCTGGCGGGCGTTAGCTGACGGCCGATAAGGAAATGAATGCGGGCATGAAGCTGAAACTGTGGGGTATGTGGCTGGCGGCCGGGTTGTTGGCCGGGTGTTCCGGTTCAGCGCCGGAAAAGGAAGCACAAGTCTCTGAGGCGGGCCAGACGCGGTTGCAACTGGGCCTGGAGTACCTGCAGCAAGGCGACATGGACGCCGCACGCCAGAACCTGGAAAAGGCGCTGGACGCGGCCCCACAGGATTACCGCACGCAGTTGGGCATGGCGCTCTACGCGCAGCGGAACGGTGAAAACACCGAGGCCGAACAGCGTTATCGGCAAGCGCTCAAACTTGCGCCGGGCAATGGCACCGTATTGAATAATTACGGTGCGTTTCTTTGCGGTTTAGGGCAGTATGTACCGGCGCAACAGCAGTTTAGCGCTGCGGCGCTGGTGCCCGATTATGGCCAGGTCGCCGACAGCCTGGAAAACGCAGGTTACTGTTTTCTCAAGGCCGGACAAAACGATGAGGCGCGCACGCTGTTGAGCCGCGCGCTAAAAGTCGATCCGGACAAAGGCACTCCGCTGTTGGCGGAGGCCGAAAAGCAATTTGGAGAAGGGAAGCGCGCCCAGTCGCAACTTTTATTGGATGTTTATCAGCATGTTCTGCCGGCCAGCGCCAGCAGCTTATGGTTACAGATTCGTTTCGCCGCGTCAGCCGGCCGCCAGGATAGCGTTCAACGCTATGGCAAGCAGCTAGCGCGAAGTTTTCCACAATCCAAACAGTACCAGCAGTTCTTAGCTAATGAATACTGAAGCCTCCCAAGATAAAACCGTATCCATGACGACGGGCCAGCGCCTGCGTCAGGCCCGTGAGCAACTCGGGCTGAGCCAACAGACCGTTGCAGAACGCCTGTGTCTCAAAATGTCCACCGTGCGCGATATCGAGGAAGACAGCGTGTCTGCTGACCTCGCGTCCACCTTCGTGCGCGGCTACATCCGTTCCTACGCCAAGCTGGTGCATCTGCCGGAAGACGAACTGCTGCCGATGCTGGCCAAGCAGGCGCCGTTGAAGATGGCGAAAGTGGCGCCGATGCAAAGCTTCTCGCTGGGCAAGCGCCGCAAGAAACGCGACGGCTGGCTGATGAGCTTCACCTGGCTTATCGTGTTCGTGGTGATCGGCCTGACCGGCGCTTGGTGGTGGCAAAACCACAAGGCGCAGCAGGAAGAGATCGCCACCATGGCCGATCAATCCTCGGCGCAGCTTTCACAGAATAACGAAGGGCAGTCCGTGCCGCTGACCGACGGCAATGCCGACGCCGGCACCAACGTGCCGTTGGTCGACAACAGCGCTACGCCGGCTGATACCGGCGCAGCGGCTCAGACGCCTGCGGCGACCGCCCAGGCGCCGAGCGCGGCCCAGCAGCAGCCTGCCGTGGTGTCGCCAAGCCAGACAACCCTGCCGGAAACCGCGCCGGCGGCACAAGCGCCGTTGCCGACCGCCGATGCGGGCGTGGCTGCGCCGGCGGCCGATCCGAACGCGCTGGTGATGGATTTCTCCGCCGACTGCTGGCTGCAGGTGACCGACGCGAGCGGTAAAACGCTGTTCAGCGGCACCCAGAAGCAAGGTGGCAAGCTGAACCTGACCGGCACTGCGCCGTATAAACTGACCATCGGCGCGCCGGCGGCAGTTCAGATCCAGTATCAGGGTAAACCGGTTGATTTAAGCCGGTTCGTTAAGTCAAACCGTGTTGCTCGCCTGACCGTCGCCGCGCAGTAATCGCGCGGCTGGTCGTGATGTCAGAGCAGCAATGGAGAGTAAGTAATGCATAACCAAGCGCCCATCAACCGTCGAAAATCTACACGCATTTACGTCGGCAAGGTGCCTATTGGTGATGGTGCGCCGATTGCCGTGCAGTCGATGACCAACACCCGTACCACCGATGTTGAAGCAACGGTTAATCAGATCAAAGCGCTGGAGCGCGTGGGCGTCGACATCGTCCGCGTTTCGGTTCCTACCATGGACGCCGCCGAGGCGTTCAAACTGATCAAGCAGCAGGTCAACGTGCCGCTGGTCGCCGATATCCACTTCGATTATCGCATCGCGCTGCAGGTTGCCGAATATGGCGTAGACTGCCTGCGCATCAACCCGGGCAACATCGGCAACGAATCGCGCATTCGCTCGGTGGTGGACTGCGCCCGCGACAAGAACATCCCGATTCGCATCGGCGTCAACGGCGGCTCGCTGGAGAAAGACCTGCAGGAAAAGTACGGCGAACCTACGCCGGAAGCGCTGTTGGAATCCGCCATGCGCCACGTGGACATCCTCGATCGTCTCAACTTCGACCAGTTCAAGGTCAGCGTCAAGGCGTCGGACGTGTTCCTGGCGGTGCAATCCTACCGCTTGCTGGCGTCGCGCATCGATCAGCCGCTGCATCTGGGCATCACCGAAGCCGGCGGCGCGCGCAGCGGGTCGGTCAAATCGGCCATCGGCCTGGGCATGCTGCTGTCTGAAGGCATCGGCGATACCCTGCGCATCTCGCTGGCGGCGGATCCGGTTGAAGAAGTGAAGGTCGGTTTCGACATTCTGAAGTCGCTGCGCATCCGCGCGCGCGGCATCAACTTCATCGCCTGCCCGACCTGTTCGCGTCAGGAGTTCGATGTGATTGGCACGGTGAACGCGCTGGAGCAGCGCCTGGAAGACATCATCACGCCGATGGACGTCTCGATCATCGGTTGCGTGGTGAACGGCCCGGGCGAAGCGCTGGTGTCCACCATGGGCGTGACCGGCGGCCACAAGAAGAGCGGCTTCTATGAAGACGGCGTGCGCCAGAAAGAGCGTTTCGACAACGAACAGATGATCGACCAGCTGGAAGCGAAAATTCGCGCCAAGGCCGCGATGATGGACGAAAGCAACCGCATCACGGTCAACCTGCTGGAAAAATAAGCGTTATCGCTACACGGCGGGCCAGTTGGCCCGCTTGTTTATGAGCCTGAAGGGCAGAAAACCGCATCCGCGTTGAATACCGGGCGGCAAAGTCCCTATAATCGGGTTCATTTTTACAGACAACGGACAGAGAACTCACGTGGCAAAGAACATTCAAGCCATTCGCGGCATGAACGACTACCTGCCGGAAGAAACGGCATTATGGCAGCGTATTGAAGGCACCCTCAAGCAGGTGCTGGGCGGCTACGGTTACAGCGAAATCCGGTTGCCGATTGTAGAGCAGACCCCGTTATTCAAACGCGCGATCGGCGAAGTGACCGACGTCGTGGAAAAAGAGATGTATACCTTCGAAGACCGCAACGGCGAAAGCCTGACGCTGCGTCCGGAAGGGACGGCCGGCTGCGTGCGCGCCGGCATCGAACATGGTCTGCTGTACAATCAGGAACAGCGTCTGTGGTACATCGGCCCGATGTTCCGCTACGAGCGCCCGCAGAAGGGCCGCTATCGCCAGTTCCATCAGCTGGGCGCGGAAGTGTTCGGCCTGCAAGGCCCGGATATCGACGCTGAGTTGATCCTGCTGACCGCCCGCTGGTGGAAAGCGCTGGGCATCGCCGAGCACGTCAAGCTGGAGCTGAACTCGATCGGTTCGCTGGAAGCGCGCGCCAACTACCGCGACGCGCTGGTGGCGTTCCTGGAGCAGCACGTCGAGGTGCTGGACGAAGACTGCAAACGCCGCATGTACAGCAACCCGCTGCGCGTGCTGGACTCCAAGAATCCTGAGGTGCAGGCGCTGTTGAACGACGCGCCGCGCCTGTCCGAGTACCTGGATGAAGAATCCCGTGCTCACTTCGCCGGTCTGTGTGAACTTTTGGCGCAGGCAGGTATCCCATATACCGTTAACGAGCGCCTGGTGCGCGGTCTGGATTACTATAACCGCACCGTGTTTGAGTGGGTGACCACCAGCCTGGGCGCGCAGGGCACCGTCTGCGCGGGCGGCCGTTACGACGGCCTGGTCGAGCAATTGGGCGGCCGCGCCACCCCGGCGGTCGGTTTCGCCATGGGCCTCGAGCGTCTGGTGTTGCTGGTGCAGGCGGTTAACCCGGAATTCAAGGCGCCGTCGGCTATCGACGTGTACGTCATCTCTTCCGGCGCGGGCACCCAGAGCGCGGCAATGCAGCTGGCTGAACAGGTGCGCGACGCGGCGCCGCAGCTGAAGCTGATGACCAATTACGGCGGCGGCAACTTCAAGAAGCAGATCACTCGTGCGGACAAATGGGGCGCGCGCATCGCGCTGATCCTGGGTGAGAGCGAAGTGGCGGCGCAGCAGGTGGTGGTGAAAGACCTGCGCAGTGGTGAACAAGAAACGCTGGCGCAAAGCGAAGTCGCGGCGCGTCTGGCTTTGATGTTAGGTTAAGGAGAAGGACACCGTGGAAGTCTATACCACTGAAAACGAACAAGTCGACGCACTGCGTCGGTTCTTTGCCGAGAACGGCAAAGCGCTGGCGGTGGGCGTGGTGCTCGGAATTGGTGCCCTGGTTGGCTGGCGTTACTGGCAGAGCCATGAAAACTCCAACATGATGGCGGCATCGCAATCCTATCAGGAAGCCAGCGATCGTCTGGCGGCCGGCAAGCCGGATGACGTGGCTGCCGCAGAGAAATTTGTCCAGGCTAACGGCAACAGCTACGGCGTACTGGCCGCGCTGCAGTTGGCCAAGCACTTTGTCGAACAGAATGATTTCGCCAAGGCGGAACAGCAGCTGGTGCTGGCGCAGGGCCAGACCAAAGACGACAACCTGTTGGCGATGATCGACCTGCGTCTGGCGCGTGTCCAGCTGCAGGAGAAAAAGCTGGATGAAGCGCTGAAAACGCTGGATGGCGTGAAAGGCGAAGGCTGGGCGGCGATGATGCAGGATGTGCGCGGCGATGTATTGCTGGCCAAGGGCGACGCCAAGGGCGCGCGCGAAGCTTACAGCAAAGGCATTGAGTCCAATGCTTCTCAGGCGCTGCAGGTTCTGCTGCGCATGAAATTGAATAACTTGTCCAGCTAAGGGGAATTCCCATGCAATTGCGTAAAACACTCTTGGTCGGACTGGTTTCCGCTGCCTTGCTGAGTGGTTGCTCGCTGTTTAACAGCGAAGAAGACGTGGTTACCATGTCGCCGTTGCCGAAAGTTGAAAATCAGTTCACGCCGAGCAAGGCGTGGAGCACCTCGGTGGGCGACGGCATCGGTGAGTATTACTCCCACCTGCGTCCGGCCTATCAGGACAGCACCATTTACGCCGCCGATCGCTTTGGCATCGTGAAAGCGATAGACGCCGACAGCGGCAACGAGAAGTGGAAGGTCAACCTCTCCGAGAAGACCGGCTTCTTCTCCAGCAACCTGTCTGCGCTGCTGTCGGGCGGCCTGACGGTTGCGGGCGACAAGGTTTACGTCGGCAGCGAAAAAGCGGTGGTTTACGCATTGAACACCGCCGACGGCGCCATCGCCTGGCAGACCAAAGTGGCCGGCGAAGCGATTTCACGTCCGGTTATCAGCGACGGCATGGTGTTGGTGCACACCTCCAACGGCATGCTGCAGGCGCTGAACGAAGCCGACGGCGCGGTGAAGTGGACGGTTAACCTGGACATGCCTTCGCTGTCGCTGCGCGGTGAATCCGCGCCGGCCGTCGCCTTTGGCGCCGCCATCGTCGGCGGTGACAACGGCCGCGTCAGCGCCGTGCTGATGCAGCAGGGCCAACTGATCTGGCAACAGCGCATTTCTCAGCCGAGCGGCGCGACCGAAATCGATCGCCTGAACGACGTGGACACCACGCCGGTAATCGTTGACGGCGTGGTCTACGCGCTGGGTTACAACGGCAACCTGACGGCGCTGGATCTGCGTTCCGGTCAGATCATCTGGAAACGCGAGCTGGGTTCGGTGAATGATTTCATCGTCGACGCGGGCCGCATCTACCTGATCGACCAGAACGATCGCGTGGTGGCGCTCAGCACCGAAGGCGGCGTGACCGTGTGGACGCAAAGCGATCTGCTGCACCGCAACCTGACGCCGCCGGTGATGTATAATGGTTATCTGGTGACCGGTGACGCCGAAGGCTATCTGCACTGGGTCAACACCACCGATGGCCGTTTTGTCGCCCAGCAGGAAGTGGACAGCTCCGGCTTCCTGTCTGCGCCGATGGTGGCCGGCGACAAGCTGGTCATCCAGGCTCGCGGCGGGAAAGTTTACGCTTTCACCCGCTAACGCCGCTCGTCGTGATCCTTCTAGCGCCCGAAAGATTTCGGGTTGCAGCCAGGCGGCAAGCGCATGAGTCCTCGGGAGCTTAGTGAGCTAAGTGACCGAGGCGAAGGTGCGCAGACAACGCCGCTGTGGCGCGAAAGATGAAGGGGAAAACGGCTCCTGAATGTTCAGGGGCCGTTTCGTATTTTATAAGCTGCACCGCTGGTGTCTATCCACAGTGCAGTAACGCATTGATTATTAAGTAATGAGGCTTCAACAATGATACCTGTCGTCGCGCTGGTCGGGCGCCCGAATGTGGGTAAATCCACCTTGTTCAACCGTTTAACCCATACGCGTGATGCGCTGGTGGCGGATTTTCCGGGGCTGACGCGTGACCGCAAGTATGGTCGTGCTGAAATCGAAGGCAATGAATTCATCATCGTCGATACCGGCGGTATCGACGGCACCGAAGACGGCGTCGAAACGCGCATGGCCGGTCAGTCGCTGCTGGCGATCGAAGAAGCGGACATCGTGCTGTTCATGGTCGACGCCCGCGCCGGCCTGATGCCGGCGGATCAGGGCATCGCCCAGCACCTGCGCAGCCGCCAAAAGGCGACCTTCCTGGTGGCCAACAAGACCGACGGCCTGGACCCGGACACCGCCACCGCCGATTTCTACTCGCTCGGCCTGGGTGAAGTGTTCGCTATCGCCGCTTCTCACGGCCGTGGCGTGACCCAGCTGATTGAACACGTGCTGGTGCCGTTCGTGCCGGAAAAACCGGAAGACGTCGAGCTGACCGAGGAAGAGGCCAATGCCGCTTACTGGGCCGAGCAAAACGGTGAAACGCTGGAAGGCGAAGAAGACGAAGAGCCGGAAGAAGCGTTCAACCCGCAGGATCTGCCGATCAAACTGGCGATCGTCGGCCGCCCGAACGTCGGTAAGTCTACGCTGACTAACCGCATCCTCGGCGAGGAGCGCGTGGTGGTGTATGACATGCCGGGCACCACCCGCGACAGCATCTACATTCCGATGGTGCGCGACGAACGCGAATATGTGCTGATCGACACCGCCGGGGTGCGTAAACGCGGCAAGGTGACTGAAACCGTCGAGAAGTTCTCGGTGATCAAGACCCTGCAGGCGATTGAAGACGCCAACGTGGTGCTGCTGGTGATCGACGCGCGTGAAGGCATCTCCGATCAGGATCTCTCGCTGCTCGGCTTTATCCTCAACAGTGGGCGCTCACTGGTGATTGCGGTCAACAAGTGGGACGGCATGAGCGAAGAAGATCGCGAGCACGTGAAAGAGATGCTCGACCTGCGTCTGGGCTTCGTCGACTTCGCGCGCGTGCACTTTATTTCCGCCCTGCACGGCAGCGGTGTCGGCAACCTGTTCGAATCGGTACAGGAAGCCTACGAGTGCGCAACCCGCCGCGTAAACACCTCGATGCTGACCAAAATCATGCAGATGGCGGTTGACGACCACCAGCCGCCGTTGGTGCGCGGCCGCCGCGTGAAGCTGAAATATGCCCACGCCGGCGGTTACAACCCGCCGATCGTGGTGATCCACGGCAACCAGGTCAGCGATCTGGCCGATTCGTACAAGCGCTATCTGATGAACTACTTCCGCCGCTCGCTGAACGTGATGGGGACGCCGATCCGCATCCAGTTCAAAGAGGGTGACAACCCGTTCGCCGGCAAACGCAACCTGCTGACGCCGACCCAGATGCGTAAGCGCAAGCGCCTGATGAGCCACCTGAAAAAGAGCAAGTAATTGCTCATGAGGGGCGCGGCAGTGATGCCGCGCCCCTTTTTTATTGGCCCGAAATCGTTTTATTATCTGAAGATTACCTCGCCTGCCTGAAGGAACACCATGTCCTGGGAAACCTGGAGTTTTGCGTTTAACGTCACCGTGCCGAATCTGCTGATGATGCTGCTGGGGATCCTGCTGCGCCATTGGCGCCTGATGGATGACCGTTTCGTCGACGGCGCGACCCGCCTGGTGTTCAATCTGGCGCTGCCGTGCCTGCTGTTTTTCAGCATCGCCACCAACCACCCGCAGCTGCTCGGCAACCTGCCGCTGGTGCTGTTCGGCGCGGTCGGCACGCTGGCGACCTTCCTGCTCTTGGAGCTGGCGGCCAAGTGGCTGGTGAAAGAACCGCGTGAGCGCGGGGTGTTCGTGCAGGGCGGTTTCCGCGCCAATACCGCCATCGTCGGCCTGGCCTACGCCATGACCGCCTATGGCAGCGAAGGCATTGCGCTCGCCTCGCTGTACCTGACGGTGACGGTGATCCTGTTCAACATACTGTCGGTTATCACCCTCACGCGCAGCCTACAGGGTGGGCAGGGCAAGAAAATCAGCCACCTGTCGCTGCTGCGCAGCATCGTTACCAACCCGCTGATCATCGGCCTGGTGTGCGGGCTGCTGTATGCGCAAACCGGGCTGGGCATCCCGACCGTGATCCGCCAGACCGGCAGCTATATCTCCGCGCTGTCGCTGCCGCTGGCACTGCTGTGCACCGGCGCCAGCCTGGATTTTCGCGCCATGTTCCGCTCGTCCAACGTGGCGGCGCTGTCGTCGGCGGCCAAGCTGTTTCTGGTGCCGTGCCTGATGACGCTGGCCGGCTGGCTGTGCGGGTTTCAGGGTGCGGCGCTGGGCATTATCTTCCTGTTTTCCGCCACGCCGACCGCTTCGGGCAGCTATGTGATGACGCGCGCCATGGGCGGCAACGCCACGCTGGCGGCCAACATTATCGCTATCACCACCGTCGGGTCGTTCTTCACCACCGCGTTGGGGATCTATTTCTTGCGCTCATGGGGCGCGATTTAACCTGGGAGCCGTTATGGATGCGCATTGTCCGCACTGTCGTCAAACCATGAAGTGGGTAGCGGGTCATTACCATTGTGAAGCCTGCCTCTGCGATTATCGGCAGCTGGCGAGCTGCCCGGAGTGCGGGCAGCCGCTGCAAGAATTGAAAGCCTGCGGGGCGGTGGATTACCTGTGCCAGAACGGGCACGGGCTGATCTCCAAAAAACGGGTGAATTTCAGCTATCAGCCGCTGTAAGCCCTCACTCATCCACCTGGCCGGTTTTCCACAAATCCACCAGCGCCTGCGGCGCGCTGCTTTCCGGGATTAACAGCACGATCTCGGTGCTCAGGGTGGGGCTGGTGTAGTTGATCTGTACGCGGTAGTAGCGCTGGTCGCCGCAGCCGGGGGAGTTGGGTTGGCCCTCTTCCTGGGCGTACGGCAGTGTCTGATTCAGCAACTGATTCAGGCGCTGCCGTTGCTCCGGCGTGATATCGGCCAGCGCAATGCGGCGCTGGCCCGCCAGTTTGGGAATGTAGGCGAAGCCTCCCTCGCGCGCCAGCTCAATGACCGTATCCTGATTGAGCGTCGGCAGCGGTTTCATTACTCCACCCCCACCTGATGCCAGGCCTGTTGCACCTTGTCCGCCACGCTTTGATCGAAACGCGCTAGCGCATGTTTCACCGTGGCGCGGGCGAAGGTGGCGAAGTCGGCGTTTTGCGGCAGCGCTTTGTCGCACACTGTGTCATACCAGACGTAGCCGGCTTTCTCCCAGGCGAAGCCGCCCAGCGCCGTCGCCGCCAGATAGAAGGCGCGGTTGGGGATGCCGGAGTTGAGATGCACGCCGCCGTTGTCTTCCTTGGTCTGGATATAATCCTTCATGCCGGCGGGCTGCGGGTCTTTGCCCAGCAGCGGATCGTCGTAGGCGGTGCCGGGTGCCGACATCGAGCGCAGCCCTTGGCCTTTGATGCCCTTGGCGAGCAGCCCGGCGCCGATCAGCCAGTCGGCTTTATCGGCGGTTTGCTGCAGGTGGAACTGCTTGACCAGCGAACCGAACACGTCGGACAGCGACTCATTGAGCGCCCCGGACTGCTGGTAGTAGATCAGCCCGGCTTCGCTCTCGGTCACGCCGTGCGCCAGCTCGTGGCCGACCACGTCGATGGCGATGGTGAAACGGTTGAAGATCTCGCCGTCGCCGTCGCCGAACACCATCTGCTGGCCGTTCCAGAAGGCGTTTTGGTACTCCTTGCCGTAGTGTACGCTACCGACCAGCGGCAGCCCCTGGTTATCCAGTGAGTTGCGGCGGTAGGCCTGCCAGAAGAAATCGTAGGTGACGCCGAGGTAGTCGTAGGCTTCGTCCACCGCCACATCGTGGTTGCTGGGCTGGCCCTCTTTGCGCACCTGTTTGCCAGGCAGTAGGGTGCCGTTCTGCGCGTCGTAGATATCGCGGAGCGCTTCGCCGGCTCGGGCGTTTTTTTCGGTCGGCGAACGCAGCGGCTTGTTGCCGAGCAGGCTTTGCACATGATTCAGGGTGTGCAGCGCGCAGTCGCGCTGCGGGGCGTTGCCGTGTTCAATGATGCGGCGCAGCATGTAGGGAGGAATGACGGAACGCATGCGCTGGGCTGGCATAGTGGCTCTCCTTAGGCAAAAATTTTACCTCATCGAATGAATGCACTGTGCCTAAGTGTAGCCTACTCGTCATAAAGCCTGTGGTCATGCGTGCTCACCGCCGGCGCGGTCTTGTGCGGGCTGACGCGCCGCACCGAGGCGCGCACCGCCAGCCGACCGTGCAGCAACAGATTGCACGGCGGCGCGTCGGCGCGCAGCATGCGCCGCTGCAGCAGCTGGATCGCTTCGTAGCCCAGTTCGTCGCGCGGCACCTGCACTGAGGTCAGCGGCACGTCGTGGATTTCCGCCAGGTTGAAGCCGTCGGTGCTCATTACCGAGACGTCGCCCGGCACGCTCAGCCCCCGCTTGTTGAGCGCCTTGACCGCCCCGACCGCCATGTAGTCGCCGCCGGCCAGGATCGCCGTCGGCAGCGGGGAGTGGCCGTGGAGGCCATCGAGATAGGTGGTCAGCGCCTGCTCGGCCTCTTCACTGCCGAAGCCGGAGGTGGTGACCAGATGGTTGCCATCGTCGAACGGCAAATGATGCCGGGCGTAGGCCTGCCGAATGCCCGCCAGCCGCAGCTCCATGGTGTGGCGGCGCAGACACTGCAGATTGAGGATATGGCTATGCCCCTGCTGAAACAGGTAGCTGGCGGAGTAGTCGCCGATCAGCTGATGATCCGGCGAGACGCTGTCCAGCCGCATCTGCCGATCGCTGCAGTTGATCAGCACGCAGGGCTTGTGCAGATCGGCGGCCAGGGTGTGGATATGCTCGTCGTCGATGCCGATGATCAGCGCCGCTTCGGTGTGCGGGTCGCTCATCTTTTCCAGAAACAGCGCGCCGTCGCTGTGTTGCTCTTCCAGCCCGCAGTAGCGGATGCGCACCTCGTGCTCCATCAGCGCGGCGGCGATACCCTGAATGACCTTGTAGTAGAAGATGTCGGTGCGTACGTCGAACGCGCGCTGTGGCGCGAACACCATCACGTTGTTCAGCATCAGCCGGCCGCTGGAAATACCCTGCAGAATGCCGTTTTGCTGCGCACAGTCCAGCACCTTGCGGCGCGCCTCGGCGCTGGTGTTGGCCTTGCCCGCCAGCACGCGGGAAACGGTGCTGATCGACAACCCGGTTTGGCGAGCGATCTCCTGAATTTTCAGCTTTCCGTTCATTCTGTGATCTCCTTCAAATTCGTCCATGAGAATATTTTCACCGCGGATTTTCAGCGTCTTGACCGGCTTTTATGCCCATTATGACTATTTTTTCACCCACCTGTGAAAATCTTTGCAAAAAACCCCGTTTCGCTGCGCGCTCTCGCTGAGTAGTCTGCATTGGTACACCAATTTTAGCGATCTGTCAGTCCAATTTTAACGGTGTGCGAAAAAGAAAACAAAAAATAAATCATGGGGTTGTGATTGTCTTTCGGCCAATGATACGGCGCCGACCCGCTTTCACCGTCCCGTGTTTGATAGCACAACGTACCCTACCAAAACGCGCGTCGCCGTCGCCGGCGGCCGCGGGGAGAGAACCGATGAGTGTGGAGATCAATCAGGCGGTCGCGCAGAGCGGCCGGCGCAAGTTCAAATCGCTGCGCTGGTGGATGCTGGCGCTGTTCTTGCTGGGCGTCACGGTCAACTACATCACCCGCAACTCGCTGGGCATTTTGGCGCCGGAGCTGAAAACCAGCCTGAACATGAGCACCGAGCAATATGCCTGGGTGGTGGCGTCGTTCCAGCTGGCCTACACGGTGTTTCAGCCGATCTGCGGCTGGCTGATCGACGTTATCGGCCTGAAGATGGGCTTTCTGATCTGCGCCGGCATTTGGGCGGTGGTATGCATGTTGCACGCCGGCGCCGGCAGCTGGCTGCAACTGGCCATTCTGCGCTTCTTCATGGGAGGCGCGGAGGCGGCGGCCACCCCGGCCAACGCCAAGGCGATCTCCGATTGGTTCCCGAAGAAGGAGCGGCCGATCGCTGCCGGCTGGGCGGGCGTCGGTTTCTCCATCGGCGCCATGCTGGCCCCGCCGATCATCGTCATCGCTCACGTCTCCTTCGGCTGGCAAGGCGCCTTCCTGTTCTCCGGCGGGCTGGCGCTGATCTGGGTGGTGCTGTGGTGGCTGTTCTACCACTCGCCGCAGCAGCACCCGAACCTCAGCCAGCAAGAGTTGGATCTGATCCGCGAAGACAACGAGCCGGTGTTGCCGAAGCTGCCGTTTCTCACCTCGCTGGCCAGCCTGTGCAAGAACAAGAAATTTTACGGCATCGCCATCCCGGCCTTTCTCGCCGAGCCGGCCTGGGCGGTCTTCAGCTTCTGGGTGCCGCTGTACCTGGCCACCGAACGCGGCATGGATCTGAAACAGATCGCGATGTTCGCCTGGCTGCCGTTCCTGGCGGCGGATATCGGCAGCGTCGCCAGCGGCTATCTCACCACCCTGTACCGCAAATGGTTCGGCTGCAGCCGCGTTAACTCGGTGGTCGCCAGCTCGGTGACCGGCGCTTTCCTGATGGTGTCGCTGGCGTTTGTCGCGATCACCCAAGATCCCTATGTGGCGATCGCGCTGATCTCGATCGGCGGGTTCGGCCATCAGGTGATCTCCTGCATGCTCAGCGCCCTGGTGGTGGAATCGTTCGATAAGAACCAAATGGCGACGGTCAACGGCATGCGCGGCTCCAGCGCCTGGATCGCCAGCTTCCTGTTTACGCTCCTGATCGGCGCGGTATCCGACACCCTCGGCTTTAACCCGCTGTTTATCGCGATGGGCTTCTTCGATTTGATCGGCGCCCTGTTCCTGGTCGCCCTGATTGCCGAGCGCGGCGGTAAGAAAACCCCTTCACACAGCTAAGTGGAATATTTATGAAAACCTTGAAAAATTGGACATTGGCGGCGCAGCATGCGGACCACGTCGAGCTGCTGGTCGATGAACGCCACCGTTTCTGCCTGTACGTACTGGAAAACGAGTTGTTCCGCGTGTTGATCAAACGTGAGGGCGAGCTGGCGCTGGATCGCACCTGGAGCATCGCGCCGCAAGAGGATGTGCCCTGGGAGGGGCGCGATCGGCTCAGCGTCGCCGGTTTCAGCCTCCCGGGCTATCAGCTGTGCCAGGAGGGCGATCGGCTGGTGGTCAGCACGCCGCGGCTGCGCGTGACGGTGCATCAGCCGCTGTGGTTGGCGTGGGAGTATTGCAATGCCGCCGGCGAGTGGCGGCCGCTGGCGGCGGATCGGCCGACCAGCGCCTACTTGCTCAATGCGCACGGCGACGGCGTGGCGCACTACCAGCGGCGTTTTGCCGATGAGCGCTATTACGGCCTGGGGGAGAAAGCCGGCGATCTGGAACGCACCGGCCGCCGCTTTGAGATGCGCAATCTGGACGCCATGGGCTACAACGCCGCCAGCACCGATCCGCTGTACAAGCACATTCCTTTTACCATCACCCGTGGGCCGGAGGCGAGCTTCGGCCTGTTCTACGATAACCTGAGCAGCTGCTGGCTGGATCTGGGCAACGAGATAGACAACTACCACGCGGCCTACCGCCGCTATCAGGCCGAAGCGGGCGATCTGGATTACTACCTGTTCCTCGGGCCGAAGGTTTTGGACGTCACCAAGGCCTTCGTGCGCCTGACCGGCCGCACCCACTTCGGGCCGAAGTGGAGCCTGGGCTACAGCGGTTCGACCATGCACTACACCGACGCGCCGGACGCCCAGCAGCAGCTGCAGCAGTTCATCGCGCTGTGCCGCCAACACGCCATACCCTGCGACTCCTTCCAGCTGTCGTCGGGCTACACCTCGATCAACAACAAGCGCTACGTGTTCAACTGGAACTACGACAAGGTGCCGCAGCCCAAGCTGCTCAGCCAGGCGTTTCACGACGCCGGCCTCAGGCTGGCGGCCAACATCAAGCCGTGCCTGCTGCAGGATCACCCGCAGTATCAGGCGGTGGCGGCGCAGGGGCTGTTTATCCGCGATTCGCAAAGCGACGCGCCGGAGCGCTCCAGCTTCTGGGACGACGAAGGATCGCACCTCGACTTCACTAACCCGGCGACGGTGCGCTGGTGGCAGCAGGGTGTCACGCAGCAGCTGCTGGAGATGGGCATCGATTCCACCTGGAATGACAACAACGAGTACGAAGTGTGGGATGGCGAAGCGCGCTGCCACGGCTTCGGGCGGCCAATCGCCATCAAGCATATCCGCCCGGTGATGCCGCTGCTGATGATGCGCGCCTCGATGGAGGCCCAGCAGCGCTTCGCGCCGCAGAAGCGGCCGTACCTGATCTCGCGCTCCGGCTGTGCCGGCATGCAGCGCTACGTGCAGACCTGGAGCGGCGACAACCGCACCAGTTGGCAGACGCTGCGCTACAACATCCGCATGGGGCTGGGCATGAGCCTGTCCGGGCTGTATAACCTCGGCCACGACGTCGGCGGCTTCTCCGGCGACAAACCGGACGCGGAGCTGCTGGTGCGCTGGGTGCAAAACGGCGTGATGCATCCGCGTTTCACTATCCACTCCTGGAACGACGACGCCACGGTCAACGAGCCCTGGATGTACCCGGCCGCCACCCCGGCGGTGCGCGAGGCGATCAATCTGCGTTACCGGCTGCTGCCGTATTTCTACACCCTTCTGTGGCAGGCCTGCGTTGACGACGAGCCGATGCTGCGCCCGACCTTCCTCGATCACGAACAGGATGCGCGCACCTTCGGCGAGAACGACGATTTTCTGATTGGCCGCGATCTGCTGGTGGCCAGCGTGGTGGAACCGGCGCAGCGCCGGCGTTCGGTGTATTTGCCGGACAACGGCGAAGGCTGGTACTGCTTCTACAGCGGCCAGTGGTTCGGCGGCGGCCAGACGGTGACGCTGGCGGCGCCGCTGGAGCGCCTGCCGTTGCTGGTGCGTGCCGGGGCGGCGCTGCCGCTGTCGCAGCGGCTGGCGCATGTGGACGTGGCCGCCGACGATCGGCGCGAGCTGCGGCTGTTCCCGCTCAAGGGCTGCGGCGCAAGCAGTGGGTTGTTGTTTGAGGACGACGGTGAAAGCGACGGCTGGCGGCAGGGCGATGCGCTGTGGCTGCGCTGGGAAATGCGCTGCGACAATCAGCGCATCATGCTGGATATCACGACGGAAGGGCGTTTCCGCCCGGCCTGGCGCACGCTGGCGCTCAGCCTGCCGGAAGGTGAAACGCGCGCGCTGTGGGTGAACGGCGAACCGGGCGAGCGTTTTACGCTGGAGTAGGGGGGTTACTCGGTCGCGCGCTTCTTGCGCGGCTTTTTGGCGACGGTGATGGTTTTCACCTCGCTTTCCACCCAGCCGTCCTGCAGGCGGGTTTTCAGCAGTTCGCCGACCTGCGCCTGTTCGGTGGTTTTCAGCAGCTCACCGCGCGGGGTTTGCGTCACGCTGTAGCCGCGCGCCAGCGTCGCCAGCGGGCTGACGGTCTCCAACTGGCTGCAGGCCACGCCTAAGCGCTGGCGGTAGGCGTTGAGCTGGCGCTCCATCGCCTGCTGCAGACGGTATTCCTGCTGCTGCACGCGTTGTTGGTAGCGGTGAATACGGCCCTGCGGCTGCACCTGCGCCAGCCGCTGCTGGGCGCGTTCGCTGCGGCGGGCGGCCAGGCGCAGCAGCTGCTGCATGCCGTCTTCCATTCGGCGCTGCAGCTTGAACAGCAGCGTCTGCTGGCGCGCCAGGCGCAGATGCGGATGCTGCTGCTGTAAACGGTGGTGAATGCGGGTGAACTGCTGCTGGCGCTGCGCCAGATAGTAATCCATCGCCATCTCCAGCCGCTGCTGCTGCGACTGCAGCTGGCGCAACAGCTCAAGCTGATTGCGGCTGACCAGTTCGGCGGCGGCGGAAGGGGTCGGCGCGCGCAGATCGGCGACGAAGTCGGCGATGGTGACGTCGGTTTCATGGCCGACGGCGCTGACGATCGGAATGCGGCTGGCGAAGATCGCCCGCGCCACGCGTTCGTCGTTGAAGCTCCACAGATCTTCCAGCGAACCGCCGCCGCGGCCGACGATCAGCACGTCGCATTCATCGCGGCGGTTGGCGGTCTCGATGGCGCGCACGATTTGCATCGGCGCTTCCGCGCCCTGCACCGAGGTGGGGTAGATGACGATCGGCAGCGATGGATCGCGCCGCTGCAACACCTGCAGGATATCGTGCAGCGCCGCGCCGCTGGCGGAGGTGATCACCCCGACGCGTTTGGCCGGGGCGGGCAGCGGCTGCTTGAACTGCTGATCGAACAGCCCTTCGGCGCTCAGGCGCTGTTTCAGCTGCTCGAACTGTTGCTGCAGCAGGCCGTCGCCGGCGGGCTGCATGCTCTCGGCGATCAGCTGGTAGTCGCCGCGCGGTTCATACAGCGTGATGCTGGCGCGCACCAGGACCTGCTGGCCGTTTTGCGGCCGGAAGGTGACGCGGCGGTTGCTGTTGCGGAACATCGCGCAGCGCACCTGGGCGCGGTCGTCTTTCAGCGTGAAATACCAGTGGCCGGAGGCGGGCTGGGAGAGGTTGGATATCTCGGCGGAGAGCCAAATCTGCCCCATTTCCATTTCCAGCAGTTGGCGAACCGTCTGATTGAGGCGGCTTACGGTAAAAATGGAAGGCGAAACAGGTAGCGACATGTGACCCAGATCAAATTTCAAAACAATCACTTAATTGGTCGATACTACATGGCTGAAAAAGGTAATCAAGACTTTTTGTAAGAAAGTGCTGGAGGCAACCGATTCCGCTCTGTATAATGCCGCGGCAATATTTTATCTTTTTCACAGCCCACCCTGGTGAGATATTGCCCATGCTACGTATCGCTAAAGAAGCTCTGACGTTTGACGACGTCCTCCTGGTTCCAGCCCACTCCACGGTTCTGCCTAACACCGCAGAGCTCGGCACTCAACTGACCAAAACCATCCGCCTGAACATCCCTATGCTGTCCGCAGCCATGGATACCGTGACCGAATCCGGCCTGGCCATCGCGCTGGCGCAGGAAGGCGGCCTGGGCTTCATCCACAAAAACATGTCCATCGAGCGCCAGGCTGAAGAAGTCAGCCGCGTGAAGAAGCATGAAAGCGGCGTAGTTACCGACCCGCAGACCGTTACCCCGTCCACCACGCTGCAGGAAGTGAAAGAGCTAACCGCGCGCAACGGCTTCGCCGGTTACCCGGTCGTTACCGAAGATAACGAGCTGGTCGGCATCATCACCGGCCGCGACGTGCGCTTCGTGACCGATTTGTCTCAGCCGGTGACTGCGGTGATGACGCCGAAAGATCGCCTGGTCACCGTGAAAGAAGGTGAAGCGCGCGACGTGGTGCTGCAGAAGATGCACGAAAAGCGCGTAGAAAAAGCGCTGGTGGTGGACGACAGCTTCCACCTGCTGGGCATGATCACCGTTAAAGACTTCCAGAAAGCGGAACGTAAGCCGAACGCCTGTAAAGACGAGCACGGCCGTCTGCGCGTGGGCGCGGCGGTCGGCGCCGGCGCCGGCAACGAAGAGCGCGTTGACGCGCTGGTGGCGGCAGGCGTTGACGTCCTGCTGATCGACTCCTCGCACGGCCACTCCGAAGGCGTGTTGCAGCGCATCCGCGAAACTCGCGCCAAATACCCGGATCTGCAGATCGTCGGCGGCAACGTCGCGACCGCAGCGGGCGCCAAAGCGCTGGCTGAAGCCGGCGTGAGCGCGGTGAAAGTGGGTATCGGCCCTGGCTCCATCTGCACCACCCGCATCGTGACCGGCGTGGGCGTACCGCAGATCACCGCCATCGCCGACGCGGTGGAAGCGCTGGAAGGCACCGGCATTCCGGTTATCGCCGACGGCGGCATCCGCTTCTCGGGCGACATCGCCAAAGCGATCGCCGCGGGCGCATCCTGCGTGATGGTCGGCTCCATGCTGGCGGGCACCGAAGAATCCCCGGGCGAAATCGAGCTGTATCAGGGCCGTTCGTTCAAATCTTACCGCGGCATGGGCTCGCTGGGCGCGATGTCCAAAGGTTCTTCCGACCGTTACTTCCAGACCGATAACGCCGCCGACAAACTGGTGCCGGAAGGTATCGAAGGCCGCGTCGCCTATAAAGGCATGCTGAAAGCCATCGTGCACCAGCAGATGGGCGGCCTGCGCTCCTGCATGGGCCTGACCGGCTGCGCCACCATCGACGATCTGCGCACCAAGGCGGAGTTCGTGCGCATCAGCGGCGCCGGCATTCAGGAAAGCCACGTGCACGACGTGACCATCACCAAAGAGTCGCCGAACTACCGCATGGGCTGATGCCTTAACCTCTCCTGAGTGAGAGGCCGGGGTGGGGCGCCAAGCCCCATCCCGAAACACACATTTTCGCTCTTTTTCTCTTGTTGCTGGAATTCGCCTCACATGACACAAAATATCCATAAGCATCGCATCCTGATACTGGACTTCGGTTCGCAATACACTCAACTGGTCGCCCGCCGCGTGCGCGAAATCGGCGTTTACTGCGAACTGTGGGCCTGGGACGTTAGCGAAGCGCAGATCCGCGAATTCAACCCAAGCGGCATCATCCTGTCCGGCGGCCCGGAAAGCACCACCGAAGCCGGCAGCCCGCGCGCCCCTGACTACGTGTTCAACGCCGGCGTGCCGGTGCTGGGCGTGTGCTACGGCATGCAGACCATGGCGATGCAGCTGGGTGGCCATGTGCAGGGTTCCAACGAACGCGAGTTCGGCTACGCGCAGGTGGAAATCGTCAAAGAGAGCGCGCTGCTGCGCGACATCGAAGACGCTATCAGCCCGGCCGGCAAACCGCTGCTGGACGTGTGGATGAGCCACGGCGACAAAGTGACCGCGATCCCGTCCGACTTCGTGACCATCGCCAGCACCGATACCTGCCCGTTCGCCATTATGGCCAACGAAGAAAAACGCTTCTACGGCGTGCAGTTCCACCCGGAAGTGACCCACACCCGCCAGGGCCAGCGCATGCTGGAGCGCTTCGTACTGGACATCTGCCAGTGTGAAGCCCTGTGGACCCCGGCCACCATCATCGAAGATGCGGTCGAGCGCATCCGCGAGCAGGTGGGTGAAGACCACGTGATCCTCGGCCTGTCCGGCGGCGTCGACTCCTCCGTGACCGCGATGCTGCTGCACCGGGCCATCGGCAAACGCCTGACCTGCGTGTTCGTCGACAACGGCCTGCTGCGCCTGAACGAAGCCAAGCAGGTGATGGAAATGTTCGGCGACCACTTCGGCCTGAACATCGTGCACGTTGAGGCGGAAAACCGCTTCCTGACCGCACTGGCGGGCGTGGACGAGCCGGAAGCCAAGCGTAAAATCATCGGCCGTGTGTTCGTTGAAGTGTTCGACGAAGAAGCCTGCAAGCAAGAGCAGGTGAAATGGCTGGCACAGGGCACCATCTACCCGGACGTGATCGAATCCGCCGCTTCCGCCACCGGCAAAGCGCACGTGATCAAATCGCACCACAACGTGGGCGGCCTGCCGAAAGAGATGAAGCTGGGCCTGGTCGAGCCGCTGAAAGAGCTGTTCAAAGACGAAGTGCGCAAGATCGGCCTGGAGCTGGGTCTGCCGTACGACATGCTGTTCCGTCACCCGTTCCCGGGCCCGGGTCTGGGCGTGCGCGTGCTGGGCGAAGTGAAGAAAGAGTACTGCGATCTGCTGCGCCGCGCCGATGCCATCTTCATCGAAGAGCTGCACAAAGCCGATCTGTACAACAAAGTCAGCCAGGCGTTCACCGTGTTCCTGCCGGTGCGTTCGGTCGGCGTGATGGGCGACGGCCGCAAATACGACTGGGTGGTCTCCCTGCGTGCGGTAGAAACCATCGACTTCATGACCGCGCACTGGGCGCACCTGCCGTATGACTTCCTCGGCCGCGTCTCCAACCGCATCATCAACGAAGTGGACGGCATCTCCCGCGTGGTGTACGACATCAGCGGCAAGCCGCCGGCGACGATTGAGTGGGAATGATTTGACACTTCCCGCAGCCTGTTCGTAACTAGGCCGAAGTGACTGAAACCCTCTGTTTTTACAGAGGGTTTTTCTTTATATGACCAAACATTTTCTGCCTGATGCCAGCCATAAGTAAAGCCGAACATCGTTTGTGGTCTAAATATGGCCTATGTTCGGACCTTGGTATGATTGATAGCGCCTGGGGATACGTTGAAAGTAGAGACCATCAACTACGTTATAGAATCCTATGAGCAGTTGCAGGAGCGAGAGAACGCCATTGCTCTGCTGAAATTGCTGACGCTGTCAGAAAAGGATAAAGCGGAAGGGCGCGTGTTCTCAAAGGAATCGCTGTTGGATGGGCTTTAAGCACTACAGTGCTCCGCATCAAGGGATTGCAATGGAACCTTTGAGTACACGTTTACGGTAAAGCACGGCATCGACGCGATTGTCACATCAGCAGGATATCCAGCAGTTGTTGTTTAAGCGTCTGATCATGCCCTGATAGCCCAATGGCTGCCTAACCCTCGTTTTCATGCAAGTGAAAGACTATGGGGAACCGCATCACTCGTCCTGCTCATCATACTTACGTTGGCACTCCTGAATCGCCTCAATATTCCCCAGCGTCCAGTCGAACAGTACCGAGAACGGCCCCTGCAGGGATTTGCCGAGCGGCGTCAGCGAATACTCGACGCCAAGCACCCGCCCGTCCAACACTTTGCGATGCACCATGCCGTTGCGTTCCAGCTTGCGTAGCGTCTGGGTCAGCACGCGTTGCGTGACGCCATCCAAACGGCGCTTGATGGCGTTGAAGCGCTGCGGCTCGCGCAGCACTTCCAGCACCATCATGGACCATTTATCGGCAATCTGATCGAGCACGATGCGGCTTGGGCAGTCGGCGCGGTAAACAACATCGGTCTTATCCATCGGTATCCTCCTGCATCCCTGGGATGCTTAAGGTGCGTAATTGACGCCAGGTATGCAAAGTATACCATTCGAAACAGGGCACGAATAACCCGCACTTGTACCCCAGGTAAAAGGACATTGAGATGACAGATACAGATTTCAGCAAGCTCAGGCTGTCTCATGCGCACGGCGTGATGACGATCGCTATCGATAACCCACCGGTAAACGTACTCGATGTGGCGCTGATGTCGGAAATCAGCCGTTTATTGCTCGCGGTGCGTGACGATCCGGATACGCGGGTGTTGGTGTTCCAGAGCGCGAACCCAGCGTTCTTTATTGCTCACGTCGACATGACCTTGATCGATGAGCCGCACGCTTTCGACGAACTGGCGAGCAACGCGCCGGAGGGGCTAAATCCGTTCCAGGCGTTTGGCGAGCTGCTGCGTAGCCAGCCGCAGGTCACTCTCGTTAAGCTGGCCGGGCTGGCGCGCGGCGGTGGCGCCGAGTTTGTGGCGGCGGCCGATATGGCTTTCGCGGCACGGGAAGCGGCGGGGCTGGCCCAGTGCGAGGCCTTGATGGGCATTACGCCCGGCGGCGGTGCGACGCAGTATCTGACGAGCCGAATGACGCGCGGCCGCGCTCTGGAAGTGATCCTGGGCGCCGATCTCATCGATGCCGCTACCGCAGAACGCTACGGCTGGATTAACCGCGCCTTGCCTGCCGCCGAGCTGGATGATTTCGTCGAGCAGTTAGCGCGCAATATCGCGGCATTGCCTGCGGGGGTGATTGCGGCGGCCAAACAGGCGATGCCTGCACCGGATCTGCAGGCCGGTTTTTATCGCGAGCACGACGCCTGGGCGGGATTGTTCGCACGCCCGGCCGCGGAGCGGTTGATCCGCGGTGGGCTGAAAGCCGGTGCGCAAACCCCGGAGGGGGAGCGCAACCTTGAAGGCCTGCTGCGGCATCTTGCCCGCTAAGGCACCGCCTCGCGCTAGCCCGCCCCCCACTGCGTCAGCAGCGCATGCAGCTTGGCCGGCTCCAGCGGCTTGCGCAGCACCAGATAGCCTTCCTGCTCGGCCTCTTGCAATATCTGTGAGTTGAACTCGCCGCTGACCATCGCGCCGCTCACGTCCGGCAGGCGCTCGAACAGCGCTTTCAGGATGTCGAAACCGCTCTCGCCGGAGCGCAGGCGCTGGTCGCACAGCACGGCGAACGGCGTAAAACCGTCCTCGACAATGGCGAAGGCCTCCTCGGCGGAGGCCGCGCAGCGCACGGTGATGCCCCAGGTGCTCATCAGGCTCTCCCAGGCGGAGGTCACCAAGGGATCGTCGTCCACCACCAGGCAGGCGCCGCGCAGCGGCGCATAGCGGATAGGCGTGGCGGTGTTGTCGTAGGCGGCCGCGGTTTCCGGCGCTTTGTCTTCGCCGATATATTGCGTGAAGCGCATCCAGAAGCGCGAACCTTTGCCTTCGACGGAGTGCATGCCGTACTTCACCTTCATCAGTTTGGCGCAGCGCGCCACCACCGCCAGCCCCAGCCCGTGGCCGGCGCTGTCGATTTTCCACGCCAGTTCAGGGCGGTAGTAAGGGGAGAAGATTTTGCTTTTCTCTTCGTCGGCGATGCCCACGCCGGTGTCCCACACTTCCACCAGGCACTCGGGGCCGCGTGGGCGGATGGCGATCAGCACGCCGCCCTGTTGCGTATAGCGCAGGGCGTTTTGGATCAGGTTGATCAGCGATTGCCGCACCAGCAGCGGATCGCCCATCACGCTGATACGCCGTCTAGGCCGCCAGGTGCGCAGCGCCAGGGCGCGGCTGTTGGCCTCTTCGCGGAACAGGGTGACTACCGAGTCGAGCAGGGCGCCGATATCCACATGGGTGGCGGCGGTGCGCACGTTGCCGGATTCGATCTTGCTGAGATCGAGCAGTGAATTGAACATCAAATGCACCGAACGCACGCTTTGTTGCAGATCCAGCAGCTGCGGCGTCAGGCTGTCGTCCCGGTTTTTGTGGATGATGGCTTCGATCAGAAAACCCATGGCGTGCACCGGCTGGCGCAGATCGTGGCTGGCGGTGGTCAGGAACTGGTTCTTGTCCAACAGCGCCTGTTCCGCCTCTTCTTTAGCCTGGCGGAACTGCTCCGCCAGGCGCGAGCTTTGTTCTTCGAGCAGCGCCTGCTGGATAAAGAACGCATGCGAGGTTAATGCGTGGCGGTAAATGGCGAAGCCGTACAGCAAGTTCAGCATCAGTACGATGAACATCACGTCTTCCAGCCGCCAGATGATGCCGAGGTTCAGCAGCCCCCAGGAGGCGAAGAAAAAGCGGGTAAAGGTGCTGATGACGGGCGTCAGGTGCGTTGCGTTGGCGGCGACGATCGCAGCGATGCTGATATTGAGCAGCAGGAAAAAGTCAAAGTTATGGGTCTGTGGGGTAATTAAATAGAGTGATGAGATCCCCAACCCGTGAATAAACGCCACCTTATTAATGCGCGGCAGCCAGCGGCGCAGCACGGTGTCTTCATCATTTTCTTTGGCCTCATGCAGATAGCGACGATGTCCTATTCGGATCGCCACGGCGCATAGCAGGTAAACGATGATCCAGGTAATGGTTGGGCCGAGTTCATCACCCAGCAAATAAATCCAGATGGCGAACGGAATGCCGACGAAGGGCACGGCGGTGAAGCTGAACACCAGCCGCATGAAGGTGTTGTCCAGCAGGCGGATCTGTGCGCGTGGGGAGATGCCATCATTTTGTAAATGCTGGAAAAACCTCATGACGACGGATCCCGTTTGCCGTGCAACAGCGTGATGGCTTCCACTCGGCTGTTGACGCCGATCTTTTTCAATATATTGCTGATATGCTCTTTGACGGTCGGCTCGGAAATAGACAGTTGCGTCGCAATTCTTTTATTTGGCAGGCCGCGCAGCATCATAGTTAATACGTCTAATTGCCTCGGTGTTAAATTGAATTTATTTAAATGGTCATGGTTGTTTTTAATGGCGGCTTCATTGCCTTCCGGGAACCATTCCTGATTATTGTTCAGCGCAAAAACCGCCCTGGCGAATAATTCTGGCGGTTCATTTTTTAACACGAACCCATGCCCGCCGGCATTGTGCACTTTCTGCCAGATATTGTTATTCTCGTCGCCGCTGACCACCAAAATCCGCACCTGCGGATAACGTTGTTTTACTTCTTTGAGTAATTTCAACGCCGTACCGGAAGAGAGCCAAAAATCAATCACCAGTAAACGCGGTGGGCCATTTTCCCTAATATGGCGGTAGCAATTCTCTTCATTGGTCACCACATGCGCCTGTTTGAATCGGCAATGCGTGCTGAGAAAATTGGCGATACCGCTTGCTACCAATGGATGGTCATCAACGACCAACGCATAATCCTGCCCCAAAGGATTCTCCTTTCGCCTTCAAATATCAGATAGGTCTGATGAATTATTATCAACCCTCCCTACTTTAGGAGGGTTTTTTCGTTTAGGAAAGGGAAATATATTATTCGAGGATTTGGATAAGAGAAAACATAAAGCTAATCGGTAATTTTAACTGATTGGTTATAAAGGATAATTTATGAAGAAACCACTTATCGCTTTAACCGTTACGATGATGATAGCCGGTTGTTCCACCCTGAAAACCGATCAGGCCATTCCATTACTGCAGGCGGAAACCGCCAAAATGCTGGGCCTGGGCTCATCGGACGAAATTACCGTGACCAACGTCAATGGCGCACAGCCAGATGCGCTGGGCGGCCAAAAACTTTCTTATCGCGCCACCACGGAAAAAGGCCGTATTTTTGATTGCTCATCGCTGATGATGCCGGGAATTTTAGGTTCGTCGCCGTCGCTGAGCGCGCCGACCTGTACGCCGGTGGTCACGCATAAATAATTCGCTTCGGGGGCGGTATTGCCGCTTCCTGGTTTTCCATCGTCGGAGCGTCAGCGCCGGGGGGCAATAAGCTTTTGCTTCGACGATCACTAAACCGGTGTGCGCGAAATAACGCCTCACACCTCCTCTAGTGTATTGAGTTTTCCTATAACAATAAATTTCGCGACATCACGCTAACGAGTACGGAGATAGCCCGTGAATGACAAGACATCGCACCCTTTAGCGGTTAGTACACCGCTTTCCAAACTTTACCTCGCTCTATTTTCTGCGCCGCTGTTGATGCTGGCGCCCGCCGATATCGCTCGCGCAGACGATGCCATTTTTGACGGCGACTCAAAAATTACCGAATCATTGGCCTACACCGGGGACGTTTACGTCGGCCGCAATCAAAGCGGCAATCTGCTGATCGAGAATGGCAAGATCAGCGCCTATAACATCAATATTGGCCGGCTGTTCAACGGCCAAATTCATGAGAGCGTAGTCACGGTCCGCGGGCCGAACGCCGAGCTGAACGCGGTGAACGATCAGTTCGTGCTGCGTGGCGGCCTGAATCTGGGGCGGGGCACCTTGCGGGTTGAAGACGGTGCGCTGGCCAGCGCGAAAGAGATCGTGGTCGGCACCACCCGTGGCTATGACAGCCACCTTATCGCCACCGGCGCCGGTTCTCGCGTCACCAGCAATTTTCTCAGCGTCGGCACCGATTTAGGGGCACGATCCACGCTGGCGATTGAAGACGGCGCGGTGCTGAATACCGCCTTTGACGCACGCATCGGCAATGGCAGCGGGCCGGGCGAGAGCGATATGCTGAGCCCGAAAGCCACGGTCACGGGGGCTAATTCCCAATGGAACGTCGGCCGTGCGCTCACGCTTTACGGCGATCTGGACGTGCTGAACGGCGGCGCGGTCAACGTCGGTAATATTCAGGTGGCGGGCGTCTCCGGCGCGCGTAAAACCGCCGAGCTGACGATCGCCGGCAGCGGCTCACGGTTTACCAGCGGCAGCAGCGTCAACGTCGGCGATTACGGCAATGGCGTGTTGGCGGTCATGGACGGCGGGACATTCTCCGCCGGCGGCAACGAAGTGGTGCTGGGCAAGACCGGTTCCGGTTCTAACCGCGGCGCGCTGATTATCGGCAGCCGCGGCAACATGGATACCGGCACCGGGTTGACCGAGCCGACGCTCGGCGCGGCGGGCGCTGCTGGCACTATCGATGCCCAGACGGCGATCGCCCTGCGGGGCGGATTGTTCCGCAGCTATGTGTACTTTAACCATACCGACGGTAATTACGTCTTCAGCAACAAGATGAGCGGCGAAGGCGAGGTGATCAACACCGCCGGGCACACGACGCTGAACGGCGATCTCACTGGCCTGCAGGCAAACGTCACCGCGCGCGGCGGTAAGCTCATCATCGCCAGCGACATCAATACCCAGAAAGAAGACGACATTTTCGAGATCCAAACCCTCAGCGCCGAAAACGGCGGCACGCTGATCCTCAATGCGACGGCGGGTTCCGACGTCAATAACGGGCAGGGCTACAGCAGCGCCGCCTCGATCAAGGCCGGCGGCACGCTGGGCGGCAACGGCACGCTGGGCCAGACCGAGATCCAGTCCGGCGGCCATATCTCGCCCGGCGACGGCAATATCGGCACGCTGACGCTGAAACGCTACCTGAATTTTATCGGCGAATCCTTCTACGACGTCGATATCGCCGGCGACGGCCGCAGCGATCAACTGCTGGTGGCGGGCAAAACCACCATCAGCGATCAGGCCAAGGTGCAGGTTACGGCGCTGGATCCGCAAACCAGCTATAAAACCGGCCAAAGCTACCGCATTCTGACCTCGGACGGCGGCATTGACGGCCAGTTCGCGTCGGCGGTTTCCAAGTCCGCCTTCCTCGATGTGGCGTTGAACCACAGCGCCAACGCCGTGGATCTGACCATCGCGCAGAAAGACACGGGCGGTGAAAACCCTGGCGGCGAGAACCCGGGTGGGGAAAACCCAGGCGGTGAGAATCCAGGGGGCGAGAATCCGGGCGGGGAAAACCCAGGGGGCGAGAATCCAGGCGGCGAGAATCCGGGCGGAGAAAGCCCAGGCGGTGAAAATCCGGGGGGCGAGAATCCAGGCAGCGGCAAACCGGGCATTTTCCAAACGGTGGCCGAGAGCGGCAACCAGTGGAATACCGCTGGCGCGCTCTCGACGCTGGCGCAGAGCGGCCCTTCGCTGGCGCTGTATAACTCGCTGCTGCTGCTGAGCGCGCCGGAAGCGCGCGAGGCGTTCAATCAGCTGTCCGGTGAAGTCTATCCGTCGATGCAGTCTAACCTGATCGCCGGCAGCACCCAGCTGTTCAACGTGCTGAACCAGCGCATGCTGCGCCTGTTCGACAATGACAGCCTGCCGATACCGCCGTTGGCGATGTCGCTGGTGCAACCGGCGCAGGCGCAAAACAGCGGCGTTTGGGGGCAAACCTTCAGTTCCTGGGGCAAAAACAGCGGCAACGGCAACGTGGGCAAGCTGGATGGCAACACCACCGGCTTCCTGTTGGGCGCGGATCGCAAGCTGGCGGACCATAACGTGCGCATCGGCGGCTACTTTGGTTACAGCCGCGGCGACTACGACGTCGACAGCCGCCGTTCCAAGGCCGATACCGACAACTACCACCTCGGCCTGTATGCGGCGGGGCAGCAGGATGCGTTCTCGCTGCGCGGCGCGCTGGGTTACACCTGGCATAAGATTGAAGGCAAGCGCAACGTCGATTTCAGCGGCTTCTCGGATCGGCTGAAGTCGGATTATGACGCGAACTCGCTGCTGGCGTTCACCGAAGCGGGTTACCGTTTCGGCCAGCCGGAGATGAACGTCGAACCGTTCATCAACCTGAGCTACATCCGCCTGCATACCGACAGCTTCCAGGAGTCGGGTGGCGCGGCGGCGCTGAGCGTGCGCAATGAAACGATGAACACCTTCTACTCTACGCTCGGGGTGCGCGGCGTGACCGAACTGCCGAAGAACGTCAGCCTTTACGGCTCACTCGGCTGGCAGCACGCCTACGGCGATAAGAACACTTCATCGCGCATGGCGTTTGCCGGCAGCGACGCGTTCGTCACGCAGGGCCAGGCCGTGGATGACAACGTGATGGTGGGCGATATCGGTGTGAGCGTGAAACTGTCGCACGCCGCGACACTGGATGTCGGCTATCAGGGGCAATTTGGCGCCGATACTCGCGTTAATTCGGTCAACGCCAACCTGCGCTGGTCGTTCTGATTTTTTCCTCCAGGCTTCTCTGGTACTTGCAGGCCCGCTTGATGCGGGCCTTTTTTATGGTGAGAACGCAGTGGCGGCCTGTGGCTGACTTTTATGATGAAAAAGCCCGCGCGATGGCGGGCTTGGCGAGAAGCGCGAGCGGGGGTTAACGCCCTTTTTTCTTGCGCCCTGGCTGGGTAAAGCGCTTGCGGCCGGCTGGCGCAGCGGCTTTGTCGGCGCCTTTCGGCCCGCCGGCGTTCGGTTTTTTCGCCGGGGCAGATTTGGCCGGGGCTTTCTTCGTCGGTTTAGCCTCGGACGAAGAGCCTTCAATCAGCTTGAACAGCTCAATCAGCTCGTCATCGGTCAGATCGCGCCACTCGCCCAGCGGCAACCCTTTCAGGCTGACGTTCATGATGCGCGTGCGTTCCAGCTTGGTGACCTCATAGCCGAAGTGTTCGCACATGCGGCGGATCTGGCGGTTCAGCCCCTGGACCAGCGTGATGCGGAACACGAACGGCGCCTCTTTCTTCACCTTGCACTTTTTGGTCACGGTGCCCAGCATCGGCACGCCGGCGCCCATGCCGCGAATAAACTCGTCGGTCACCGGCTTGTTGACCGTCACCAGATACTCTTTCTCATGATTGTTGCCGGCGCGCAGGATCTTGTTGACCAGGTCACCGTGGTTGGTCAGAAAGATCAGCCCCTGTGAATCCTTGTCCAAACGGCCGATCGGGAAGATGCGTTTGCTGTGGTTGACGAAGTCGGCGATGTTGTCGCGCTCGCCGTCTTCGGTGGTGGTGACGATGCCGACCGGTTTGTTCAGCGCGATCAGCACCAGATCTTCTTCATTGCGCGGTTCGATCAGCTGACCGTTAACCTTCACCACATCGCCGGCAAATACCTGAGCGCCCACGGTGGCGCGTTTACCGTTGATGAAAACGTTGCCCTGTTCGATGTATCGATCGGCGTCGCGGCGTGAGCAGATGCCACTCTCGCTAATGTATTTGTTCAGACGAATGGATGAGTTAGTCAGCATGGGATCTCCGTAAAACGCGGACTATACATTACCCGGATGACGCTGCGAAGCGAATCATGCAGGGGGGCTGGATAAGGGTATCCTGACCGCGGCTACTACAAAGGTATTTGCAATATGTTTTTTTCGTTTAATTAATTATAGAAAATCGATGAGGATTTTTCTGCAAATTATTCAGGTTATAAATGGATTGTGCCAAATTAAACCATTTAAGCGTTCATGTATAGATTCATTTTAGAAAAGCATTAGGATATTGATAAATTCAAGGAGGGATAAATTAACGCATTAGCCGAGGAAGGGACGTTACGACGTATGACCATGGGGGAAATTAAATTGGCTCGCCATATATATGGAAGCTCAATTATATATGGTCGTGTATGGATACACTGTGATAGCTATTTCCCGTTTGGCTTACAAAACAGAAGTTATGCCATGGCACCTAATGGCGAGTTATGGTTTCGGAGGGAACTCTATAAAGACGATTTTTCTGATAACACGGTTCTGATAGAAGAAAAACATCTTTTCATCCATGAGTTGGGGCATGTATGGCAGCATCAGCATGGACAATGGGTAAGAATGCGTGGGTTGTTTAGTTGGGCGGCTGAGTACAACTATCGTCTTGATAAGAATAAAATTACTGATTACTCGCTGGAGCAACAAGCTTCGATTTTTGCTGATTACTGGCTGCTGTTGGTTTATGGTATTGAAACGTGGCGTTATTATCAACGTCCTGGACGAGTGGGCAAGTACAGGGGAACCGATAGTTTGCGTGACATTCATGCACTTTATCAAAAAATTATTAAGGGATGAGGGGAGCATGAAAAAATATTTGGTTCTATTCACGGCCAGCCTCCTGGTCGGCTGTCCGGGGCCTGGCGATAAGCTGACTCCGCGCTTCCCCGCCGTCGTCACTGCCAAAGATAACCATGTCTGCATTCTTTCTTCTATGAAGGCAGGGGATAATATTCGCTTCGTTCAGATTTATAGCGAATCAGGCGATAAGCTCATTAAAGCTATCGATAATGACGTTTTCTTCGTTGAGCCGGGGAGGTGCATGCCGGTATTCGACTATGCTTTTCGGCCAGGGAAGCGTTATTCCGTCGCCTACGATATACAGACACCCGAAGGTTCGCATTTGATTACCGCCGCATTCATGGTTGTCTCCGACGAACGGGGCAACCTGAGGGTTAACCATTAACGCATGTTCTTAGGTTTAGTTTGTTGGACTGCGTTAGGTTGTAGAATGAAAGGCTATGAAAAAACTTGCCCTGTTGCTCGCTAACGCATTGGCTGTTGTTGGGCTGGCTGTGCTGACAATAAAGCTTTTTCCTGTACCCAGGCTAAACCAGAATCAAACCGCTTGGCTGATTGACGCCAGTGGGTTTTTCCATTTTAACGGTACGGAATGGTTTGGTGCGCTCGTTTTTGGCGCGGTTTATCTGCTGGCCGGGTGTCTGGAATGGCTCTTTATCCGCCAGGTTTTTCAGCGGGTGAGCTGCGGGCACCGCCACTAACTCTCATCACCGTTCCTCCACCTTCACCACCCGGGTATTCAGCGGGGTGAGCGTTTGCCCGGCGCTGCCGATCGGCGTCAGGCGCGGGACGGGGCGGCCGCTGTCGCTTTCCACCAGCGTTGAGTGCGCTTCTCCCTCGGCGAACAGATGATCTTCCCCCCACTGGCGCAGGCCGACGATCACCGGAAACAGCCCGCGGCCTTTCTCGGTCAGCACATATTCCTGATAGGCGCTGCCGTCTGCGGCGGGCACGATCTCCAGCACGCCGTGCGTCACCAGCGCGCGCAGGCGGGTGGCAAGGATGTTCTTCGCCATCCCCAGCCCTTTTTGAAATTCGCTGAAGCGGGTGACGCCGTCGAAGGCGTCGCGCACGATCAGCAGCGACCACCAGTCGCCAATCACATCCAGCGTGCGCGCCACCGGGCACGGCGCGTCTTCCAGGCTTTTACGTTTCACGACGGTTATCTCCAGCTGCATATTCTGGTTGCATTATAAAACCTCTGCACCTAAAGTTCATTGGGTTTAATAATGAAACCAGATTGAGGTGTGCAATGAGCGACAAACTGCTGGATCCTCCCTGTGCGGCGCTGGGGCGCTTGCCGGCCACCCTGGTGCTGCTGTTGGCCGGTGCCAGCGCCTTTAGCGTGGCCAACGTTTACTATGCGCAGCCGCTGTTGGACGCTATCGCCCATGATTTTTCCATCAGCCTGGCGGCGGTCGGCATGGTGATCTCCGTGACTCAGTTGGGCTGCGCGCTGGCGCTGCTGTTGGTGGTGCCGCTGGGGGATCGGTTGAACCGGCATCGGTTGCTGGCGGGGCAGCAGCTGGGGCTGATTGGCGCGCTGTTGCTGGTAGGCTGGGCGCATAGCGCATCCGGGCTGCTGGTAGGGATGTTGTTGGTAGGCTTATTGGGCACCGCCATGACGCAGGGGCTGATCGCTTTTGCCGCGGCACTGGCGCCGCCGCAGGAGCGCGGGCGGGTGGTTGGTGCGGCGCAGGGAGGAGTGGTGCTGGGATTGCTGTTGGCGCGCACATTGTCCGGTGCGCTGGCGGACGTTGGCGGCTGGCGCACGGTGTATTTTTTCTCCGCCGGGGTGACGCTGGTATTGCTGCCGATCCTGTTGCGCCTGCTGCCTGCGCCGCGCACCGCTCCCAGTACGCTGAGTTATCCCGCGCTGCTGCGTTCAATGCTGACCCTGTTGCTGCATGACCGCACGCTGCAAATTCGCGGCATGCTGGCGCTGCTGATGTTCGGCGCTTTCAGCCTCTTTTGGAGTTCACTGGTGTTGCCGCTGAGCCAGGCGCCGTTCAGCTTCAGCCATGCCGCGGTGGGGGCGTTCGGCCTGGTCGGTGCGGTGGGCGCGCTGGCGGCGGTGCGCGCCGGGCATCTGGCGGATCGCGGGTTGGGGCAGGCGGCCAGCGGCGTGTGTCTGCTGCTGTTGACGCTGGCCTGGCTGCCGCTCGGTTTGCTCGGCAGCGGCCTGGTTTGGCTGGTGGCGGGCATCGTGCTGCTGGATCTGGCGGGCCAGGCGATCCACGTGCTGAACCAGAGCATGATCTTCAGTGCACACCCGCAGTCGCACAGCCGGCTGGTGGGCTGCTATATGCTGTTTTACGCCGTCGGCAGCGGGCTGGGCGCCTTTGCCGGCACCCATATGTACGCCTGGGCGGGCTGGAGCGGCGTCTGCTGGCTGGGGGCGGGCGTCAGCCTGAGCGCGTTGCTGTTTTGGCGGCTGACGCTGCGCGGGATGCCGCCCTCAGCGACGGCGGTGGAGCAGTGAAAGCTGGAAGCCCAGCGCACCGCACAGCTGCTGAGGCGCGGTGAAGCCGCTTTCCGCCAGGAGGAGACGGCTGCGCGCCGCCGTCATCGGGTGCCAGTTGCGGCGGGTGCGTTCGATCACCTCCTGCGCCTGCGCCGCCGAATGCCCGGCGCTTTGCAGCCAATGTTGGTAGTGGCTGGCGGGCAGGCCCTCCGGTTGATAGTCGAACAGCAGCAGCGGTGCGGCGGGGGAGAGGCGCTGCGCCAACTGCTGCAGAAAATCCAGTTTGGCGCCATCGTCGGCGATAAAGTGCAGCACCAATGAGCACACCGCCGCATCGTGGCGGGTTTGCGGCGCTTGTTGCAGCAAGGTGGGTTGGAAACTCACCCGTTGTGCATAACCCGCGGCTTCGGCCTTGGCGCGTGCGGCCGCCAGCATGCCGGCGGAGGGTTCCACGGCGCTGAAACGCCAGCTGGCGTTGGCGGCGGCCAGCGCCGACAGTTCGCTGCCGGTGCCGCAGCCGGCCAGCAACAGCGTGGCGTCATTCGGCAGCGTCTGCGCGAGCGTCGCCGTCAGCAAAGCCTGGGCAAACTGATAGCCGGGCACCAGGGTCAGGATACGGCGATCGTAATCCGCCGCTGCGGCATCGGGGAAGCGAGTATCCGTTTGATGTGGCATAACCTTCCTTGCCAAGTTCATTGAGAGGGGCAAGGAAGGGTATGCTTAAATGATAATGAAATCCATTATCATTAATGAGTTCTGTGACGGGAAAGGCGGCGTTAGCGGGCCGGTGAATGCATCAGGTAATAATCTTCTTCGCCGTCGTTGCCGGTAGAGATGATGCGCCAACCGTGTTTGCGGTAGAACGCCAGCGCCTTTTCATTCTTCACCAGGCATTTCAGCGAGCCGGTGGCGGTGAAGGTGGCTTGCGCTGCCTGCAGTAGCGCACTGCCGACGCCGCGCGGCGGCTGATGGGGATCGACATACAGGTTATGAATGAAGTTGTCTTCGCGGTAGACGGAGACGAATCCCAGCAGCGTGCCGCCGTCTTCCGCCACCCAAATCGCTTCGCCCAGCGTCGCGCCGTCGAAATCTTCCAACTGATAGTTTGAGGTATCGCGCCAGCCGAACGCCGCCTTGCGCGACGCCAGGTACAGCGTGCGCAGGAAGGGGCGATCGGTCTCTTGGTAGGGTCTTATCTGCATGGCATCTCCCGGTGGTTTGTGCTCACTATAGCGCATTGCACCGGGCGTGCACGGCCACAAACGGAAAATGCTAGGCGTCGCCCCAGGCGGGCAGGCGATTGAGCCCGTCGCTCAACTCCTGAGCCAGGTGGCGCACGGTGTCGGCATGCAGGGCGGCCAGCGGTGGATGAAAGTCGGGCGTCCGCAGCGCTTGCGGCGCGCTGGCAAGCTGCGCCGCATACTCGGCGAGAACGCGCCCGCCCTGGCGTTGCACCTCGATCAGCGCCTGGCGTTCGTGCACGGACAGCGCCGCGCCGCCGCCTGCCAGATAGGTGTTGAGCTTTTCGCTGGTCAGCAACAGGCTGCGCGTCTGGTTAAAGATCAGTTGGATGTGCCGGGTGAAGCTTTCATGGTTATCATCTGCCAACTGCCAGGTAGGCTCTAGCGTCACCCGGGCCACCACCGCTTCGCAGCCCTCGATCTTTTGCCAGATGCCGATGGCGTTTGTGTTCTCGCCGCCGAGGAAGCGCGCCAGTTCCCGCAGCACGTTGGCAACCTGCTGCCGCAGCGACTCCCCTTCGTATTCCGGCCACAGCGTGGCGTGAATGAAAGTGGCGAACCCTACCCCCAGCACGATGCCGATCAGGCGATCGCGGATCTCGGTCAGCTCGGTGACCGGGCCAAAGCTTTCCAGCAGCGCCAGGGAAAAGGTGAACAGGATCTGTACCCCTGCATAGCTTATCTTCTCGGAGCCGGCGGCGATCCAGGCGGAGAGGGCGATCACCGGCAGCGTCAGCAGCAGTAAGCCGACGAGGCTGTCGAGGTGAGGCATGATCCACACCACCGAGATCAGCGCCAGCAGGCTGCCGATCGCCGCGCCGCCGAGACGCAGCCGCGCCCGCCGCTGTGTGGCGCCAAGGCTGGGCTGGGCCACGATCAGGCAGCTCAGCATGATGGTATGAATGCCGGGCCAATCGACGGCGGTATAAAACACGTAGGCGACCAGCACGGTCAGCAGCGTTTTCAACGAAAACTGGATGTAAACCGGGTTGGTCAGGGCATCGGGGGTAAAGAAGGGCACTTTTGGCGGTGGCGCGGCCTGCAGGGCGTCGGCGTAGTCGCTGCGGTTGGTGTAGACCTGCAGGAGGCCGGCCATTTCATTGAGCGGCGCCGGCACCTGCGGATCGTCGCTGCCGGCGATCGCGACGGAAAATCGCAGCGCGCTGTCGTGGCTGATCGCGGTTTGCAGCGCGCGGCAGGCGGCGTCTATCTCTTGCGCCAATTGACGCGCGGCCGCGCCGAAAGCCGGCGGCAGCTGATAGGCCAGAATATTCAGCTGCAACACCAGGGTGATCAGCGCCAGATAACCGGGCTCGCTGGCGCGGCAGCGATCGCTGCGCATCACCGAAAAGCGCAGCAGCTTATGCAGCTCGGTGGCGTGCTGCGAGATGGCGCTCAGATCGTGCGTCTCGCCGCCATTGGCCAACATAGCGCGGGTTTCGTCCAACACCGCGTTCATCCGGCCCTTTAGCTGCTTCAGCGGTTCGGCCGGCAGCAGCAGGGTATTGACGATCAGGGTGAGCAGGATGGCGTAATTGATCGCCACCCATACCCACAGCACCAGCCGTATCACCACTTCCGCCTGCGGAGTGAGATCGACAAAGCTTTGCGTGTAGATCACCACCAGCGCCATCAGGAAGAACAGTACCCCAACCTTGGTCACCCGCATCAGGAACACGCTGAGGAAAAACAGCGCGCTGGAGAGCAGGATGCGCAGTATCGGGTAGTCGTAGGTGAACTTCAGTACCAGGATAGCGGCGCCGATCGCCAGCGTGGAGCTGACGAAAAACAGGATGCCGATCGTGCGGGTGATAACGATATTGGACTGCGTGATAAAGAAGACAGCGATCAGCGACAGCGCCAGCCACGGCACCTGCAGCGTCTGCGAGATCACGATGGCGATCGCGCTGGAGAGCAGAGCACGGATCATCAGGTTGATGCGGCTGTCCGAAGGGCGCAGCTCGTCGATCAACGGGGACAGCCAGCCGCGAGACATCGTTTTATTCTTCATGGCGCAGGTTCAGCTTGGCTACCGCCGAAGCGCCCACGCGGAACAGCGCCGGGTTGGGGGCCTCGACCGCGATCTTGACCGGGAAGCGCTGCGACACGTGTACCCAGTTGATGTTGCGCGACACGTTGGGTAGCCCGCCCAGCACGGTGCCGCCGTCGTCGGGCTGCACGCCGTAGCTGATCGATTCCACCTTGCCGCTGAAGGTCTGGCCGGCGTCGCTCATTAAATACAGCGTGGCCGGCACGCCGGGATGCACGCCTTTCAGGTCGGTTTCGCGGAAGTTGGCGACCACGTACCAGTGGCGGGTGTCGATCAGCGTGAACACCGGTTTGGCGCTGGAGGCATATTGGCCGACGGTGGTTTTCAGGGAGGCGATGCGGCCGTCGAACGGCGCTCTCACCTCGGTGAACTCCAGGTTCAGTTTGGCGATGGCGATGTCGGCCTGTACTTCGGCGCGCTGTGCGACCAGGGCTTCGACGCCGCTGACGGCGGCTTCCGCCTGTTTCGCCTGCAGCAATGCGGCCTGCAATTCCGCCTGCGCCGAGCGCTGGGAGGTGCGGGCGGTTTCCACTTCTTCCGCCGAAACGTAGTTCTTGCCGAGCAGCTTTTGCCGGCGGTTAAGGGTGTCGGTCGCCTGCGCCACCAGCGCCTGTGAGCGTTTGACGATGGCGTTCATCGATTCGGCGTTGTACTGCTGTGCGTTGACCGAACGCTGCGTCAGCTTGATCTGTTCATTCAGCGTGATCAGGCGCGCTTCGCTGGCCGCCAGCGCGTCCTGGTAAGGGCGCGGATCGATGCGGAACAGCAGATCGCCTTGCCGCACTTCCTGGTTGTCGCGGATCGGCATCTCGACGATGCGACCGTTCACCTCCGGCACCACGTCGATGGTGTCGGCATAGGCGTAAGCATCGTCGGTACTGGGGGCGTTTTCCACCCGCCAGACGACGACGGCGGCCACGATGAATGTCAACGCCAGGATGGTAAGCACCAGCAGTCTGCGCCGGTTTGGGGTGTGTGGTTGGGTCATGGCGTCAGTCTCAGTGGGGGAAAACCAGTAACCAGATCAGCATGGCGATCAGCGCGGTCAGCGCCGGATACGTCAGCAGTTGCGGCGCCAGCCAGGCGCGTTTTTCCGGGGTGCGCAGCAGCAGGTGGAGCGCCACCATACCCGCCACGCCGCCGCACAGGCAAAACAGCCAGTCGGGGAACGAAGCGCCGAACACCACTATCGACGGTGCCGGCGAGCACCCGGTGAGCAACAGCGCGGTCAGGCAGGTGATAAGCAGTTTTTTGTCGGGCATAGGGCATTCTCTGACGATTGGCTTGGGCGACGGGCCGAATGAAATGACTCTTTTTCAGTGAGTGAGGTCACTGTTTGTCTTCCCCACGCTTGCGTCAGGGTAAACTAGAATAAATACTCTACTCTAAACTAGAGGGATTAATCTAGTTTTTTGTGTCGCCCTGCCTTCGTAGCGGCAAATGGGTATAATGCGTTGATGACAGCGGGCAGAAACGAATATGCAAATCGACGAAAACATCACCGGGCGAGAGCCACAGCAGGAAAGAGGGCGGCAACGCGTACAAACCATTCTGGATTCGGCGGCGGCGATCGTGGCGCAGGACGGCCTGGCGGCGCTCAGCATGCAGCGGCTCGCCAAGCACGCCAAAACCTCCATCGGTTCGATGTATCACTTTTTTCCCGATCGCCACGCGGTGATCAAGGCGCTGGCAGATCGGCATACCGAGTCGATTGAGGCGCTGGTGCGCGACATGGCGTTGGCCAGTGACGATGAGTGGCGGCGCCTCTCCGCTGAAGCGGTGATCCAGCGGCTGTTTTCACCCTATGCGCAGTACCTGCGTGAGCATGCCGACTACCTGCCGGTGATGCGGGAAATGAACCTGCCGGATGAAAAGTCCAGCTTCCTGACGCTGATCGCTAGCGTGTTGCAGCTGCGCCGCCCCGAGACCGCCGAAGCGGAGATCCTGCAGCAAACCCGGCTGTTGCAAAGCCTGGTGGCCGGTACGCTGCACCATATCTTCAAGACGGCGCCGCAGAGCGTGGCGTTCACGCTGGCGGAGCTGCCCGGCGTGCTGAGCCTGTACCTGACGGGAAAAGAGGGAAACATCGCTTAGGCGCGAGTCAATTTATTCGCTTGTTTGTCCGCGCCGCCGCTGGCATGATCCCCTGCAGGGATTAACGCAACGTTGATCACAACCTATTGATTTTCATGACTCGGGGTGCCCTTCTACGTGAAGGCTGAGAAATACCCGTATTACCTGATCTGGATAATGCCAGCGTAGGGAAGTCACGGCCGCCCAGCCGGCGCCGCCTTCTTGAACGCCGGTTGGGAGGAATATGATCGCTCGACCTGATGCACTACCCGGCGCGCGCGCCGCGGCCTGTCTGACCCAATTCCAACAGCGCCCTTCGCTGATCCACTGCCTGACTAACGAAGTGGTGCAATCGCTGACCGCCAACGTGTTGCTGGCGCTCGGCGCTTCCCCGGCGATGGTGGTGGAGCCGCAAGAGGCGGCGCAGTTCAGCGCGCTGGCCGACGGCCTGCTGATCAACGTCGGCACCCTCAACGCGCTGCGTGCCGAATCGATGCGGGCGGCGGTGGCCGCCGCCAATCGGGCCGGCAAGCCCTGGACGCTGGATCCGGTGGCGGTCGGCGCGCTCTCCTACCGCACCGCCTTCGCCAAACGGCTGCTGGACGAGAAACCGGCGGCGATACGCGGCAACGCCTCGGAAATCATGGCGCTCAGCGGGTTGCTGGCCAGCGGCCGCGGCGTGGACAGCGGCGACGATTCGCTGGCGGCATTGCCCGCCGCGCGTGAGCTGGCGCAGCGCAGCGGCGCGGTGGTGGCGGTCACCGGCGCGGTGGATTACGTCACCGACGGCCAGCGCGACTGGGCGATCGAAGGCGGTTCCCCGCTGATGACGCGGGTAGTGGGCACCGGCTGCGCGCTGTCGGCGGTGGCGGCGGCGTTTTGCGCCCTGCCGGGCGATCGCCTGGATAACGTGGCGACCGCCTGCCGAGTGATGTCTCACTGCGGTGGCCTCGCGGCCAGGCAGGCCGCCGGGCCGGGCAGCTTTACGCCGGTGTTCCTTGACGCGCTGTATCAGCTGCGTGGGGAGGATCTGTGATGAAACGCATTAACGCCCTGACCATCGCCGGCACCGATCCCAGCGGCGGCGCCGGCATTCAGGCCGATTTGAAGGCTTTCTCGGCGCTTGGCGCCTACGGCACCTCGGTGATCACCGCGCTGGTGGCGCAGAATACCCGCGGCGTGCAGTCGGTGTATTACATCGATCCGGCGTTCGTCGCCGCGCAGCTGGACTCGGTATTCAGCGACGTGCGCATCGACAGCGTCAAGATCGGCATGCTGGCCAACGCTGACATCGTGCAGGCGGTGGCCGAACGGCTGCGCCATTACCGGCCGGAATTCGTGGTGCTGGACACCGTGATGCTGGCGAAAAGCGGCGATCCGTTGCTGGCGCCGGAGGCGGTGGCGTCTATTCGGCGCGAGCTGTTGCCGCTGGTGTCGATCATTACGCCGAACCTGCCAGAAGCGGCGGCGCTGCTGGCGTGCGCGCCGGCGGAAGATGAAGCGCAGATGCGTGAGCAGGGGCGGGCGCTGCTGGCGATGGGCTGCCGGGCGGTGCTGATGAAGGGCGGCCACCTGAGCGAAAGTGAGAGCCCGGACTGGCTGTTTACCGCAGAAGGCGAGCAGCGCTTTACCGCGCCGCGCGTCGCCACCCGCCACACCCACGGCACCGGTTGCACGCTCTCGGCCGCGCTGGCGGCGCTGCGCCCGCGCCATGCCGACTGGGCGGCCACGGTGGCCGCCGCCAAGGACTACCTGCAACACGCGCTGCAACAGGCGGACACCCTGGAAGTGGGGCACGGCATCGGGCCGGTGCATCATTTTCACGCCTGGTGGTGAGTCAACTTTTTGCCGCAACCGTGGTCTGACTAGTTCAGGCCCGGTTTGACGGGCGAAACCTGATTTAACCTAGGGAGAAGGACTATGACGGGACACCAGGCGCTGCGTTGCGCCCTCTTCGGCGCACTGCTCAGCTTCAGCGCGGGCAGCTTTGCCCAGCAGATCGTCACCACGTCGGATTTAATTCAGCAGCCGGGGTATCAGGCCAGCTGGCAAAACATGGTGAAAGGCCAGGCGCGGATGCCGGGCTGGGCGCGCAAGGGCGTCGGCACCTCTACGCCGGCGCAGAACCTGAGCTGGAAGGGCAAAGAGTATCTGGTCGGCAACCTGTGCAAGCCGCACGACTGCGGCAACAACTTTTTGATCGTGGCGTTCAGCGCGGATAAATCTCAGGCCTGGGGCGTGCGGGTCGCGGTGGAAGATCGGCCGGAAGCCGTCGATCATCCGAAGAAATACGCCAAGTACCAGTGGCTAGGCAAGCCGAATGACGACATGAAAGCGCTGCTGAAGCAGCAGTTCGAGAACAATCCCGATTGGAAATGATCTGACCGGGGGCGCCGGTGATGGCGCCCCCGGCGTTGATCAGCCGATGCCGGCCTGATGCAGATCGTGCAGGTTGAGCGCCCCCACCAACACACCGTCCATATCGACCACCGGGGCCGCGCTGATGTGCTGTTCGTGCAGCGCTTCCAGCGCCTCGCCGGCGCGCCACTGCTCCGGCAGCCGATAGCCGGGGCGGGTGATCGCCGGGCTGAGCGGATCCTGCAGGCTGTTGCCCTTCACCAGCCAGCGGCGCAGGTCGCCGTCGGTAAATACGCCCACCACCCGCTGCTGCGCGTCGCAGACCGCCACCAACCCGAGCCCGGTGCGGCTCAGTTCCAGCATCGCTTCCATCACGTTGGCGCTTTCGCTCACGCGCGGCAGGCGATCGCCGGTGCGCATCAGGTGATGCACGCGGTTCAGCAGGCGCGCGCCCAGACTGCCGCCCGGGTGCGAGCGGGCGAAGTCTTCCGCGTTGAAACCGCGCTGGCGCATCAGCGCCATCGCCAGGGCATCGCCCATCATCAGGGTGTTGACCGCGCTGGAGGTGGGCGCCAGCCCCATTGGGCAGGCTTCTCGCTCGACGCCGATATCCAACACGCAGGCCGCGGCCTGCGCCAGCGGCGACTCTTTGCCGCCGGTAACGGCGATCACCGGAATACCGTTCTCCGCCAGCAGCGGCAGGATCAGGTCCAGCTCTTTGGCGCGGCCGGAGTAGGAGATGAACACCACCACGTCGTCGGCGCCGATCATGCCGAGATCGCCGTGCAGCGCCTCCGCCGGGTGCACGAAGAACGACGGCGTGCCGGTGCTGGCCAGCGACGCGGCGATCTTCTTGCCGATATGGCCGGACTTGCCGATGCCGGAAATCACCGCTTTGCCACGGCAGTTCAGCAGCAGTTCGCAGGCGCAGACGAAGTTGTCGTCCAGGCGCGCCAGCAGGCGCTGCGCTTCGGTCAGCTCGATCTCCAGCGTTTCGCGGGCGAAGGCGAGCAGGGCGTTGGCGTTACTCATCGGGGTCTCCTACCAGAAGGATATTGATGCCTTTCGCCTGCAGGGCGGCGAGGTAATCGGGGTTGATGTCTCGGTCGGTGATCAGCGTGTCGACGGCGCTGAGTTCGCACACCACGTTCGGGCTCTTACGGCCGAATTTCGAGGAGTCGACCAACAGAATAATGCGGCCGGCGGCTTCGCACATCGCTTTGCTGACGTTGTGCACTTCGTTGAAGGTGGTGACGCCGGCGTTGAGATCGACGCCGTCCGCGCCGATAAACAGCTTGTCGAAGCTGAACTGCTGGAACGCCGATTCGGCCAGGCTGCCGTGGAACGAGGCCGATTTTTTGCGGTAGGTGCCGCCTGGCATCAGGATGGTCTGATCGTTGTCCAGCTCCACCAGCGCGTTGACGATGGTCAGGCTGTTGGTCATCACCGTGATGTTATTGAACTGCGCCAGGTGCGGCACCATCTGCAGCACCGTGCTGCCGGCGTCGAAGATCAGCGAGTCGCCGTCGGCGATCAACGCCACGGCGGCGCTGGCGATGTGGCGTTTTTTCTCGGTATTGATATGGGTTTTGCGGTCGATCGGCTGATCGCCGTCGTCGCGGCTGAGCACCACGCCGCCGTAGGTGCGGATCACCTCGCCTTCGTCTTCCAGCAGGGTGAGATCCTTGCGGATGGTGGTGCCGGTGGTGGAGAAATGCTCTGCCAGGGCGTCCACTGCCGTTTTGCCATGCCGCTGCAGATATTCAAGGATAGCGGCCTGCCGCTGCTTTGGTTTCATCGCGATTCCCGTTCACAAGAGTGGGGCATTTCCCCTCGCTGAATAATTCACTATGAAAGGTAATGCCTTTTAATGTGAAAATATCACGATTTGGGTTCAATCGCTAACGATAGTGCAGACTGGCATGCGCGATCCTCGGGGAAGATCACATCCGGGCGCAAATCCCGCTGATGCAAACCGTGTAATCGGGGCAGCGGGCGGGGCTGGGCGAAAACGGTCAGGCCGCGTAGCAACAGGCTGCCGCACACCCGCCGATCGGCATCGAAGGCCAGCGCCAGCACCACCCGCGGGCGGAAACGGCCGCCGGAACGGCCGACGCCGACGGCGCCCAGTTGGCACAGGCCGTCGAAGGCGCGGTTGAAGCGCTGCAGTTGCCACCAGCCGAAGGCGATTTGCAGCAGCCAGGCCAGCAGTGCGAAGGCGATCAGAGCTTGTGTCATGGGGTTCTCCTTAGGCCCCCTTCCACGGGAGGGGGGCGTCGGTGGCGTCAGAACATTACCTGGCCGCCGGTGATGTTGATCGACTGGCCGGTGCAGTAAGAGGCCTTCTCGCTGGCGTAGAACAGCAGGGTGTTCAGCACGTCCTGATAGTCGCAACCGCGTTTCAGCGGCACCTTGTCGATGTAGTACTGCTCCACCTGTTCCGGCGCGATGCCCAGTTTTTGCGCGTACTGCGGCAGCAGCGACTGGAACATCGGCGACTTCAGCAGGTTGCCAAGCATCAGTGAATGCACGGTAATGCCGTACTCCGCCAGATCGAGCGCCAGCGACTGCGTCAGCCCCACGCCGCCGAACTTGGCGGCGCTGTAGCCGGAGTTGTGCTTGCTGCCGACCTTGCCGGACTTGGAATTGATCTGAATGATGCGCCCGGCGATGCCGTCACGGATCATCAGGCGCGAGAATTCGCGGGCGCAGAGGAAATAACCCACCAGGTTCACCTGCAGCGAGCGATCGAAGTCGCCCAGCGGGAAATCGGTGATCGGCGCCGCCTTGGCGATGCCGGCGCTGTACACCAGCAGGTTGGTCTGGCCGAATGCCCGGTCAACCGCCGCCGCCAGCGCGATCACGCTCTGTTCGTCGGTGGCGTCGGCCTGAAAACCGCAGGCGCTGCCTGCGCCAAACGCTTCGTTGATCTGCTGTGCCACCCGATTGGCATTGTCGGCGTTCAGATCGGCCACCGCCACCCGATAACCGGCCTGCGCCAGCCCGTGGGACAAAAAGGCGCCTAACGTTTGGCCGCCGCCAATCACTACAGCTACTTCAGACATGGTCTACTCCTTATGCGATAAATGACAGCGTGCTGCCCAACGGGATATCGGTCGGCGTCGGGCCGGATACGTGGATCGATCCGGGGAATTCGGCTTCGGCTTCGCCGTCGAAGCGCACGGTGATGTGGCCCAGTTCGCGCAGATTCTGCGTGGCGACGCTGCCGACGGCGGTGATGGCGTAGCGCTGCTGCGCCAGCTCCATCACGCCGCCGACCTGCAGCTCGCCGGCGGTCGCACCGTGGCGGTGGATGAAGCAGAACTCTTCGATATCCGCCGGCGCACCTTCACGGAAAGTGATCAGCATGTTGTCCAGCAACGCGTCGCGGGCGCAGCCGCCGATCTGTGTGATGGTGGTATGAAAAATGGTGTGCATAAATGTCTCCCTAGGGATCAACTTATTGATAAATGAAGGCCGAGGCGGCCCAGGCGATCAACACCGTCGGCGCGCCGGTCAGGAAGCGGCCGACCAGCACTGAAGGCACGCCGACTCGCACGGTGTCCTGCTTGGCTTCCGCCAGCGACAGGCCGACCGGAATGAAGTCGCAGGCGGCCTGCGCGTTGATGGCGAACAGTGCGGGCAGCGCCAGCTGCGGCGGAATATGGCCGAGGCCGATCTGCACCCCGACCAGCACGCCGATCACCTGGGCGATGACCGCGCCGGGGCCGAGGAACGGCGACAGCAGCGGGAATGAGCAGATCAGCGCCAGCGTTACCAGGCCGATCGGGCTGTTGGCCAGCGGCGTCAGGCCGTGAGCGATAAAGTCCCCGAGGCCGGAGGCCATGATGATGCCGATCAAGGCCGAGACGAACGCCATAAACGGCAGGATGGTCTTCAGCACGGTGTCGATGGTGTCGCGCCCGGCCTGGAAGAACACCGCCACCACCGATCCCATGCCCATGCCGACCTTCGCCAGCAGCCCGTCGCTTTGCTCGGTGATCTTCTTGCTAGTGTCGTAGTCGCGCGCCTTGGGCGGCGCGGCAACGGCGGCGGCGGGTTGGCTATCTGCCGCTTCGATTCGGCTGATGTTGTGGTCACGCACGCCGGAGACATAGATGTCTTCGAGGATAAACTGCGCCAGCGGGCCGGACTGGCCGGTGGCGTGGATGTTGACTGTCGGAATGCGGCGTTTCGGATACAGGCCGCAGCGCAGGGTGCCGCCGCAGTCGATCACCGCCACGCCGATCTCTTCCGCCGGCGGCTCGCCCTCTTTGAAACCGTCGACGGCCGGCCAGCCGGTCAATTCGCTGAGGCGATCGACGATGGAAGGTCGGGTGCCGGCGGTGATGTACACCACTTTTTTACCGGGTTCGATCGGCAATTCCAGGGGGCCGCCCCAGCCGCTGGCGCCTTTTTCAATACGGATATAAGCACTCATGCTGCACTCCACGAATTAAAGTTGCACCTGGCGATCCAGACGGATGCCCATCTTGCGTTCAAACAGGCTGGTGGTCAGATCGGTGACCCAGCCGCGGAAGAAGTTGGTGAACAGCCCCACCAGGAAATAGCTCACCGCCAGCGGGCCGAGCGGCAGACCGAGGGTGGTCAGGCCGCTGGCGATGCCGAGATAAACGAACAGTTCGCCGGGGTTGATGTGCGGAAACAGGCCGTTCATCGAGTGGCAGCTGTAGGAGGCCGCCGCGTAGTAGCTCGGCTTGTATTTCTCCGGCATGAAGCGCCCCAGGCTGAGGGTCATCGGGTTGCAGAAGACAAAGGTGCCGATCAGCGGCAGCAGCAGATAGCGCGAGACGGGGTTGCCCGCGCAGCGCTGCGCCAATCGTTCGATACGTTCCTGGCCAACAAATTTGATCAGCGCGTTCATGATTACCAACAGGCTGATCAACAAAGGTAAAATGCCGGTCACCATGCCGACAAACACTTCACCGCCTTTCTGAAACAGGCCGATAAACCACTCGGCGCCGTGGGTGATTAGCTCAATCATTATGTTCTCCTGTAATGGACTGATATGGCCTGGAGCGAACGGCGGCTCTGTCGCCATGGGCCTTACAGTAGTCACTTTGGTGGGCTATTTGTTTTAAATAGATCACAATTTGAAAGATAAATATTTTATTTTGAAAGTTTAAGGTGAAAGAAAGAGAAGGTTGACGGCGTCGGGTTTAGGGGAACGGGCACAAAAAAGCCCGGCGAACCGGGCTTTGGGACAGGCGGTCTGTCACATCAGGCGATGGTGACCTTCTTGTCCAGGTAGGCGTCTTGCACGGCGTTGATCAGCGCCACGCCGTCTTTCATCGATTTCTTGAACGCCTTGCGCCCCAGGATCAGGCCCATGCCGCCGGCGCGTTTGTTGATCACCGCGGTGCGCACCGATTCCTGCAGGTCGTTCTCACCGGCGGCGCCGCCGGAGTTGATCAGTCCAGCGCGGCCCATGTAGCAGTTGGCCAGCTGGTAGCGCACCAGATCGATCGGGTGATCGGTGGTCAGTTTGTTGTAGACGCGATCGTCGGTATAGCCGAATTTCACCGCACGGTAGCCGCCGTTGTTTTCCGCCATTTTCTGTTTGACGATGTCGGCGCCGATGGTGGCGGCGATGTGGTTAGCCTGGCCGGTCAGATCGGCGCTGGAGTGGTAGTCCACGCCGTCCTTGGTGAACGCCGGGTTACGCAGATAGGCCCACAACACGGTGACCATGCCCAGCTCATGCGCGCGCTCGAAGGCGATCGAGATCTCTTCGATCTGGCGGCGCGACTGCTCGGAGCCGAAGTAAATGGTGGCGCCGACCGCCACCGCGCCCATGTTGAATGCCTGCTCGACGCTGGCGTACAGGGTCTGGTCGTACTGGGTCGGGTAGCTCAGCGTTTCGTTGTGGTTGAGTTTGACCAGGAATGGGATCTTGTGCGCGTAGCGGCGCGATACCGACGCCAGCACGCCGTAGGTGGAGGCGACGCAGTTACAGCCAGCTTCAATCGCCAGCTCGACGATGTTCTTCGGATCGAAATACAGCGGGTTGGCGGCGAACGAGGCGGCGGCGGAGTGCTCTATGCCCTGATCGACCGGCAGGATAGACAGGTAGCCGGTGCCGGCCAGGCGGCCGTGGTTGAACAGGGTTTGCATCGAACGCAGCACGCTGTTGGGGCGGTTGTTATCGATCATTACGCGGTCGACGAAGTCGTCGCCCGGCAGGTAGAGATTCTCGGCGGGGATAGTGGTACAGCGGTGTTGCAGCAGATCTTCCGCTTCCTTTCCTAGCAACTGCACAATATCAGTCATGATTCACTCCCGATTAAGCTTCTTCATACACCGGCAATGCAAGGGTTTTTGACCACCGGCGCAGTAAAAAAGCGGTGATTGAAGCTGTAAAGCGATGCTACCGAACTTGATCCGGCAAGGACAAACAATAGATGCGATTGAGAGGAAATGCCATTGGCGTGGCCAAATACGCGGGGGCGATCGCCCCCGGCGCGCTAAGCGATTGATTATTCGATCTCGAACCACTCGGTGTTCTGCAGGGCGATCGGGGTGATGGAGTAGATCATCTCCTGCAGGTGATCGTGGATGGCGCGCTCCGCCGCCTCGGCGTCGCGCGCTTTCAGCGCCTCGTAGATGCGGTAGTGCTGCTTGATCAGGCTCTCTGGCGGCGAGACTTCGCTCAGGCTGAGGAAACGCACTCGATCCATGGTGGCCTTGATGGTTTCGATGGTCTCCCACGCCAGCGGGCAGTCGGCAAACTGGGTCAGCAGTTGGTGGAATTCGTCGTCCAGCGCCAAAAACTCGCGCGTTTGCCCGTTCTGCGCCGCCAGCGCCTGGCGGTGCAGATTATGCTCCAGCGTCATCAGCTGCGCCGGGGTGGCGCGCTCGGCCGCGCGGCGCACGATGGCGCATTCCACCGCCTGACGGATAAAGCGCCCGTCGGCCACGCGCTTGGCGGAAATCTTCATCACGAAGGTGCCGCGCTGCGGCAGGATCTGCACCAGGCCGGCCTCCGCCAGCTTGATGAAGGCTTCGCGCACCGGCTGGCGCGAAACGCAAAAGCGGGTAGAAATCTCTTTCTCGGACAGCAGGGTGCCGGGGGGGATGGTGCAGTCGACGATATCCTTGCGCAGGAAGCGATAGATCTGTTGGTTGACCGGGACGTTGTTGGTGAGGCTGTACGTTTCAGACATGGCGACAATCAGGCATCTGGCTGGAATTCGAATGCCACCATACTAGCAGATTATTGGTTAAGGGCGGGGGGATAAATCCGCCCGCCGAGCAGGGTAACTCAGTGATGCCAATCCTGATATTCCTGCTTGCGCCGCGCTGGCGCAGTTTCCGGCATCAGGCTCAGGCCGATGGCCGACACCACGCCCAGCACCATCATGTACCCCGCCAGCCCGTAGTAGTGGCCGCCGGTCACCTGCAGGATCTTCACCGCCAACAGCCCGAGAATGCCGCTGCCGATCAGCGAGCCGATCTGCCAGATCAGCGCGATGCCGCTGCAGCGCACGCGGGTGGGGAACAGCTCCGGGAAGTAAGAGGCCTGCGGCGCGTAGCACATGCTGTGGCCGAAGGTCAGCACCACGATCATGGCGATCTGCGTCACCCAGAAGCTATCGAGGTTGATCGCCATAAAGAACGGCACGATGCACACCACCTGCAGCAGCGCGCCGGCGATGTAAACCGGTTTGCGCCCCAGCCGATCGGAGAGGCGGCCCATCAGCGGAATGGCGAAAATCTCCAGCAGCACCGCCACGATCATCGCCTCCAGCAGAATGGTTTCGTTGAGGTGGTTGGCCTTGCCGTAGGCCAATACGATCACCGTGAACATGGCGAAGGCGCAGGCTTCGATCAGCTTGGCACATACCCCTTTGCCGATAAGGCCGGGATAGCGGCGGGCCACTTCCACCACCGGCCGGCTCTCCACCGCTTTGGTGGCGCGGATCTGGGTAAACACCGGCGATTCGTCGATCCTCAGGCGAATAAACAGCCCGACCAGCACCAGCAGCAGGCTGAGCAGGAACGGAATGCGCCAGCCCCAGTCCAGCATCTGCGCCGGTGACAGCACGGCGGTCAGCAGCGCGAACAGCCCGGACGGCAGCAGGAAACCGGCGGGCGCGCCGATCTGCACCCAACTGGCGTAGAAGCCACGCTGGGGCGGCGGCGCATATTCGGCGGTCATCAGCACCGCGCCTGCCTGTTCGCCGCCGACGCCGAAGCCCTGCAGCACGCGGATAAAGATCAGCGCGAGCGGCGCCCAGATGCCGATCTGCTCATAGGTGGGCAGCAGGCCGATGCAGAAGGTGCCGAGGCCGACGATCAGGATGGTGATCACCAGCGCCTTCTTGCGGCCGACCTTGTCGCCGATATGGCCGAACACGATGCCGCCCAGCGGGCGCGCCAGGAAACCGACCGCGTAGGTGGCGAAGGCCGCCAGCGTGCTGATCAGCGGATCGGCGCTGGGGAAAAACAGCTGGCCGAAGAACAGCACCGCGGCGGTGCCGTAAGCGAAGAAATCATAATATTCGGCGGCGGTGCCGATGGCCGAAGCGCTGGCGACGCGCCGCAGCAGCGGTTGATTGCCGGTATTGACGGCGTTATGCGTGGTGACGGTCATCGGAAACCTCCCGGTCGGTAAGCGGCAGAGCGGCGACGGCGGCTTTGGCCCCCTGGCTCAGCAGTTGATGATAAGCGTGGCTGACGGCGCGGACGAAGTCAGGCGAATCGGGCAGATCGTGGCCGAAGACGCTGTCGAGCTGCAGCAGCGCCAGGACGCGGGGCCGGCCTTCCTCGCTGCCGGCGACCAACGCGGCGAGGCGCTCGCGCAGCGGGTCGCTGATGGCGATCGGCTTGCCTTGTTCATCGCGGCCGCCGACGTAGCGCATCCAGCCGGCGACGCCCAGCGCCAGGCAGTCGAAGCGGCTGCCGCGCGCCAGATGCCAGCGGATCGCGTCCAGCAGCCGTTGCGGCAGCTTCTGCGTGCCGTCCATGGCGATCTGCGCGGTGCGGTGCTTCAGCGCGCGGTTGCGGTAACGCTGCAGCAGCGAGTCGGCATACTGCGCCAAATCGACGTTCGGCACCTGCAGGGTCGGCGCCTGTTCCGCCAGCATCAGGTGACGGGCGGCGCGGACAAAATCCGCATCCAGCATACAGTCGCCGACGTGCTGATAACCGGCCAGGTAGCCGAGGTAGGCGAGGAACGAATGGCTGCCGTTCAGCATGCGCAGCTTCATCTCCTCATACGGCAGCACGTCGCTCACCAGTTCGGCGCCGGCCTTTTCCCAGGCCGGGCGCCCCTGAGGAAATCGGTCCTCAATGACCCACTGGCTGAACGGCTCGCAGGCCACGCTGACGTCATCCTCGACGCCGCCCAGCCAGGTGCGCAACTGTCGGCGGGCCTCCGGCGTTACCGCCGGCACGATGCGATCCACCATGGTGGAAGGGAAGGCGACCTCTTGACGCACCCAGTCGGCCAACGCCGGATCCTGCCGCTGCGCCAGTTCGACCAGCACCTGGCGCGTGACCCGGCCGTTAGCCGGCATGTTATCGCAGGACATCACGGCGAACGGCGGCAGCCCGCGTTCACGGCGCAGGCGCAGCGCCGCCAGCAGCAGCCCCGGCGCCGACTGCGGCTGTGCCGGGTGGGCGATATCGTGCGCGATCGCCGGGTGTTCCTCCATCAGCCGACCGCTGGCGGGGTGGTAGCAATAGCCCTTTTCGCTGATGGTCAGCGAGACGATGGCGATCTCAGGCTGTGTCAGGGCCGCCAGCACCGCCGCCAGCCCGTCGGTTTGCAAGTGCAGCGCCTGGCGAACCACGCCGATGACCCGGCCCCGCCAGCCGTCGTCGTCCATCTCCGCCACCGAGAACAGCAGGTCCTGTTGCCGTAGGTCGGCGATCTTTTGCTGGCCGTGCTGCATGCTGATTTCGCAGTAACCCCAGTCACTGCCGTGCTCGCTGGCCAGCCTGTCGGCGTACATCGCCTGGTGCGCGCGGTGAAACGCGCCGAAGCCGATATGCGCCATGCGCGGTTTCACGCGCTCACGTGCGTAGCCGGGCCGGATAACGGCGGCCGGCAGCGCGCTGTGGTCGGAAAGTCTCATGTTCAATGTCCCTGGAGAGGTAAGCAAAGGGGCGAAGCCGCCCCGTCTGGCGTTAGGGTTTTAAGATTTGCACGCCCGCCGTTGCGCGCGGCGCCTTGATCACCAGCAGCACCAGCAGCGCGCCCAGCGCGGCGACGCCGCCCGCCAGCATAAAGGCGCTGTCGAATTTGCCGGTGTTCTGCACGATGTAGCCGGTGACGATCGGCCCGATGATGCCGGAGACGCTGCCGATCAAATGAATGAACCCGCTGGCGCCGCCGACCCGGGATTTATGCACCACGTCCTGGATGATCGCCCAGTAGAGAGCGCCGGTGATGTAAAGGAAGAAGATCGACACCGACATCAGCATCACCGCCGGCACCACGCTGCTGACAGTGCCTGCCAACGCCACGCACACCGCCGCCGCCAGCAGGCTGGTGACCAGCACGATCTTGCGCGACAGCAGCAATTTGCCGGTGATGTTGAAGATCTTGTCGGAAATATAGCCCCCGAGCGCCAGCCCGACGAAGCCGACGATCCACGGGATCATCGTGGTCAGGCTCATCTCTTTGATGTTCAGGTTGTGCGCCTGCACCAGATACGAGGGGAACCAGCTCAGGAAGAAGAACAGGATGTAGTTGTAGCAGAAGAAGGCGAAGGCGGTGACCAGAATGATCGGCTGCTTCAGGTAGTAACCCAGCCCGTGCGCGGCGTCGCTCAGCGCGCTTTCCTCGCCGAGGTTTTCCTGTTTCAACTGTGCGATCAGCGCCCGTTCTTCGTTGCTGACGCGTTGGCTTTTCGCCGGGTTATCCGCCACCACGAAGAACCACACCAGCATCCAGACGATGCCGATGGCGCAGATGATCATAAACGCCGGCCGCCAGCCGAACGCCAGCGCCAGATAGCCGACGATCGGCCCGGCCACCGCGCCGCCCAACGGTGAACCGGCGCTGAGCAGGCCCATAGCGGTCGCCGCCTGTTTCTTCGGGAACCAGCCGTTGATCATCTTGTTGGCCGAGGCGCAGATCGGCCCTTCGGCCATGCCGAACAGGACGCGCAGGATCAGCATTGAGTAAAAGCCGGTGGCGATCGCCGTCATGCCGCAGAAGATGGACCACAGGCCGACCGCCACGCCCAGCACCAGCGTCGGGCCGAAGCGGTCGACCGCCAGCCCGCCGACGAAGTTGAAGATGGCGTAGCCGAAGAAGAAGCTGCCGAAGATCAGGCCGAACTGTTCGGCGTTCAGCATCAGATCCTGTTCGATCATCGGCACGGTGATCGACAGCGCTACGCGATCGAGGTAGTTGATCATGTAGACCATGAACAGCAGGAACACGATGGTCCAACGCAGGTTTTTAAACATAAAGCACTCCACTGGGTGTCGTTTTAATCGTGATGCTTCGTTGTTTGCACGGGCGGCGGGTGCCGCCCCATGCCCCGATGCTGCCGTGACGTTACTCGAACTGCAGCAGTACCTTGCAGCAGGTGCGCTGATCCCGCTCGAACATCTGCATTGCCCGTTCGACGTCGCCGGCGGGCACGCAGTGGGTGAGTAGCCGCTGCGGGTCTAGCTTGCCGTCCGCCATCCAGGCGATCACCTGTGGGAAGCGCGCGCTGTTCAGGCGCGAGGAGAAGATCGACAGCTCCTTGCTGGTGATGCTCTGCTGGGTCAGGGTGCAGGCGTCGCCGGAAAAGCCCATGATGCCGATGCGCGCCGCCGGCGAAGCCAGCGCGATCGCCTCCGGTAAAATGGCGGGGTGGCAAGCGGCATCGACGATCAGCGTCGGCTGAACGCCGCGCTGCTGCAGCGCCTGCGGCAATGCGGCCTCGGCGTTGTTGAATGTTTCGTCGGCGCCGTTGGCGCGCGCCATGTCCAGCCGCTCGGCGATGCGATCGACGACCCATACCTGCTTGACGCCATACACCCCTTTCAGCGTCTGGATCACCGTGAGCCCCATCGGCCCGGCACCGTAGATCAGCGCGATGTCGTCGGGGCGCGGTTGCAGATGGGCGGTAATGTTGGCGGCGATGCTGAAGGGCTCGATCATCGCGGCGTGGCGATCGCTGATGGCGGCCGGAACCGGATAGGCGTTGCGTGCCGGCACGCAGGCGTAGTCGCTGAAGCCGCCGTCGCGGTGCACGCCGATCACCTGCAGCGAGGTGCAGACGTTGGGGCGGCCGACCGAACAGGGATAGCAGTGGCCGCAGCTCACCACCGGGTCTACCGAGACGCGTTCGCCGAGGCGCGCCGGATCGACGCCTTCGCCCAGAGCATCGATCAGGCCGAAGAACTCGTGGCCGATCACCCGCGGGTAGCGGGCGAACGGGTTATGGCCGTGATAGATATGGACGTCGGAGCCGCAGATGCCGGCGAATTTCACCTTGACCCGCACCTCGCCGGCCGCCGGTTGCGGCAGCGCGCGCGTCTGCAGCGCCAGGCGCCCGGGCTGTTCGATCACGACGCTGCGCATGGTGTTTACCAGTTCCATAAGGTGCCATCCTCCAGACGTGCGACCGGCAGGTAGGCCGGTTCATACGGGTAACGGGCCGCCAGCTTCTCATCGAACTCGATGCCGATGCCCGGCTTGTCGCCCGGATGCATATAGCCGTCGTCGAACGTCCAGCTGTGCGGGAACACCTCGAGCATCTGCTCGGAATAGCCCATGTATTCCTGCACGCCGAAGTTCGGCACCCACAGATCGAAATGCAGCGCCGCCGCCATGCAGATCGGCGACAGATCGGAAGGGCCGTGAGAACCGGTGCGCACCTGATACAGCGAGGCGAAGTCGGCGATGCGCCGCATGCCGGTAATGCCGCCCGCGTGCGTCAGGGTGGTGCGGATGTAGTCGATCAGCTGTTCTTCGATCAGCTGTTTGCAGTCCCAGATGCTGTTGAACACCTCGCCGACGGCGATCGGCGTGACGGTATGCTGGCGGATCAGGCGGAAACAGGCCTGATTTTCCGCCGGCGTCGGATCCTCCATCCAGAACAGGCGATACGGCTCGGCGCTTTTACCAAAGCGCGCCGCTTCAATTGGCGTCAGGCGGTGGTGCATGTCGTGCAGCAGGTGCTCGTTGAAGCCGAACCTGTTGCGCACCGCGTCGAACAGTTTGGGGGTGAAATCGAGGTATTTTTCCGTCGACCACAGCTGCTCTTCCGGCCAGTCACCCTTGGTGGCCGGCTCATAGGCCTGGCCTTTGCCCTTGGCCATGCCGTAGGTGGTTTTCATGCCGGGCACGCCGCATTGCACGCGGATCGCCTTGAAGCCTTGTTCTTTATGTTTGGCGTAGTCGTCGAGCACCTCGTCGATCGAGTGGCCGGTGGTATGGCAATACACCATCACTCCCGAACGTGAGGCGCCGCCCAACAGCTGATACAGCGGCATGTTGGCGGCCTTGGCCTTGATGTCCCACAGCGCCATGTCGACGGCGGAAATGGCCGACATGGTCACCGGGCCGCGCCGCCAGTAAGCGCCTTTGTAGAAGAATTGCCAGAGGTCTTCGATCCGCTGCGCGTCGCGGCCGATCAACTGCGGGCAGAGGTGATCTTTCAGGTAAGAGGCCACCGGCAATTCGCGCCCGTTCAGCGTGGCGTCACCGAGGCCGATGATGCCGTCATCGGTGGTGATTTTCAGCGTGACAAAGTTGCGCCCCGGGCAGGTGACGAACACCTCGGCGTTGACGATTTTCATAACCTTCACATCCTGTAGCTGCGGAGAGATAGCGCGAAAATACGTCATGAACTAACTACCATACAAGTATGAATTGATGAATTTGCCGGAGAGGATCACATTTGATCGCGAGTGGAAGCGGATGAACGGAGGGGAATAAGTGGGGCGCAGCGGCTGCGCCCGACAAGGTCAGCCCAGCAGGGCGCAGTTAGGCGGCAGGCGGCATTCGATGGCCTGCGGCAACACTTCGATGCGGAAATGGCGGCCTTTGAGCGGTTCGCCGTCGAGGTTGAAGGTCATCTCATGCGGCGCGTCGATCTCGAGCCACGGCAGCGCCGCGCTGAGGATGCTGTTGCTCTCTTCGTCGTTGAACAGGGCGGCGACCAGCGCCGGCAGCAGTTCATCGGCGATCAGCAGGCGCAGCTGCAGCAGACCGTCGTTGATCAGCGCGCTGGGGCACAGTTCCTGGCCGCCGCCGGCCTGCTTGCCGTTGCCGATGCCGATCACCAATGCTTCGCCGGCCCAGCGGAAGTCCGGCCCGCGGATTTCACAGCGGTCGGCCTGCAGCGTATCCATGCGCAGCAAGCCGTGCACGAAGTAGGACACGCCGCCCAAGGCTGCTTTCAACTTCTCCGGTGTCTCGGTGGTGATGCGGGTGCCGAAGCCGCCGGTGGCCATGTTGATGAAGTAGCGCTCGCCGTTGACCTTCGCCAGATCGATCGGTACCGAGCGGCCCTTGATCGCCAGCTGCAGCGCCAGTTCGGGGGATGGGGGGATATTGCACGCCATGGCGAAGTCGTTGGCGGTGCCGAGCGGCAGAATGCCCAGCGCCGGCCGGTTATGCGCCGGCAGCTGCACCAGCGCGGCGGCCACTTCGTTGATGGTGCCGTCACCGCCGCCGGCGACGACGGTGCCGACGCCGAGTTGTGCAGCTTCCGCGACGTAGCGCGCGGCGTCGCCGTGCTCCCAGGTCACGCGCACGTACAGCGTGATTTGCTCTTCGCGCAGCCGTGTGACCGCCTGACGCAGTTCTTCGTTGCCGGCGCCCTTGCCGTTGAGAATAAGCAGGGCGGCTGCATGTGAGTGTTGAGGCATTACCGATCTCCTCCGGCGGAAAACCAAGAATGCCTCAAGATAAACCAGCCTACGCCGCCAAGCCATCAGAATATTCAGCTAATTCCGGTTATTTCCTATTGTGCCGTGAATATGAAGACGATGCGAATTTATCTGAATTTAACCTGACAATAAGCGGAATTTTAATGGCGGCAGGATTAATCGCTATAGCGTTATTTATATATCGATGTGGCGTTATTATTTTTATTAAAATGGATAACGGGAAAACGTAATGAAAAATAGGCGCACCGGCGGCAATGGCGGACCCATAAAGAAAAAGCCAGCCCAAGGGAGATTGGGCCGGCTAAGGAGGTGGTTCCTAGTATTGCTATGCAAATATTTTCGTTGTTCGTTTTAAGCAGCGTGATAGTAACCAAGCTGCGGGCACATTGATGTGATCCAATTCTAATATTTGCTAAAAATCGCCGCCGAATGGCGACGATTGATTGTTAGGCTCCGGCGCTATTTTCTTCCGCCAAATTGCGGATCAGCAATGCATAATTGAGATCAATATCCTGCGGGATCGGCAAATAAACGATATGGCCGTTGCCCGGCGCGACCTCAATCGGCTCGCCTTTCTTATTTTGCATGCTTTCGAGGGTGAACAGCACGTTGCCGCCTGGCGTCATCATCTCGACGCTGTCGCCGAGTGAGAATTTATTCTTCACGTCGACTTCCGCCCAGCCTTCGCGGCGCACGCCGGTGAACTCGCCGACGAACTGCTGGCGCTCGGAGAGCGAAGAGCCGTATTCGTAATTCTGCTGCGCTTCGTGCACGTGGCGGCGCAGGAAGCCTTCGGTATAGCCGCGGTGCGCCAGGCCTTCCAGCGTGGTGAGCAGGGTCGGATCGAACGGTTTGCCGGCAACGGCGTCGTCGATGGCGCGGCGGTAGACCTGGGCGGTGCGGGCGCAGTAGTAGAAGGACTTGGTGCGCCCTTCGATCTTCAGCGAATGCACGCCGAGCTGCGTCAGACGCTCCACGTGCTGGATGGCGCGCAGATCCTTGGAGTTCATGATATAGGTGCCGTGTTCGTCTTCGAAGGCGCTCATATATTCACCTGGCTTTTGCGCTTCAGACAGCATGAACACCTTGTCGGTCGGCGCGCCGATGCCCAGCGTCGGCTCGACGGTCTGCACCGGGATCGGTTCGTGCAGGTGCACGATATTGCCGGTGTCGTCCTCTTTGCCTTCCTCCGCCTTGTACTGCCAGCGGCAGGCATTGGTGCAGGTACCCTGATTGGGATCGCGTTTGTTGATGTAGCCGGACAGCAGGCAGCGGCCGGAGTAGGCCATGCACAGCGCGCCGTGGACGAAGATCTCCAGCTCCATGTCCGGCACTTCGGCGCGGATCTCGGCAATCTCTTCCAGCGACAGTTCGCGCGACAGGATCACGCGGGTCAGGCCCATTTGCTTCCAGAACTTCACCGTCGCCCAGTTAACGGCATTGGCCTGCACCGACAGGTGGATGTCCATCTGCGGGAAGGCTTCGCGCACCATCATGATAAGGCCAGGATCGGACATGATCAGCGCATCCGGGCCCATATCGATAACCGGCTTCAGATCGCGCAAGAAGGTTTTCAGCTTGGCGTTGTGCGGGGCGATGTTCACCACCACGTAGAATTTTTTGCCCAGCGCATGCGCTTCGTTGATGCCCTGCGCCAGATTCTCGTGGTTGAACTCGTTGTTGCGTACCCGCAGGCTGTAGCGCGGCTGGCCGGCGTAAACCGCATCGGCGCCGTAGGCAAAGGCGTAACGCATGTTTTTCAGCGTTCCGGCCGGGGAGAGAAGTTCCGGTGTAAACATAGTGTGTCTCGGTCTGATTTCAGGTCAGCACCACGCCACCTGATGGCGCAGTAAAAGCGGGGGATTGTAGCCGCAGCGCGGCAAGAAATCAGCAGTTAACCGGATTTATTCAAGGGAGATTGATCCCGGTCAAACGGAAAACGCGCGGTGGCGGCCACCGCGCGGGCGAAACGGGGGATCAGGCGCTCAAATCGCGGATATCGGTGGTCGGGCCGTTTTTCGTCACCGACTGGATACCGTTTTTGGCCGCGCTTTCGGAGCTGTACATTTCGCTGACGCCGATCACCTGATGGTTCTTGGCCTTCAGCACAAAATAGGGCTGATTGCTGGCGCTGTGCTTCAGTTCGTACTGCGCTTCGTGCGGTGAATTGGTCTGCACCGAGGCGATGCCGTTCTCCGCCGAGGCTTTGCTGGCATACATCTCGCTGGCCAGAATAATTTCGCCGTTACTGGCTTTCAGGTTGAAGTGGTACTGTCCGTTCTTTGCTTTTTTCAGCTCGTAATGACCGATTGCCATGGTTCTTCTCCTGTAGGTTCCGATTCGTGATGTAAGTGTAGCCAATCGCTTGAAAATCGGCGGCTAAACCTCACTGCAGCTTAGTCGAAAAAATGCGCAGTTTTTTTGCGCCGGCGCGGAGTTTTCATTCGGTGAGCCCGGCGCCGCACGGGAAGCTAAGGAAAGGCGCGGTGATTGCGCAGTGCGCCGCATAATGACAATTACGTGGTTTCATCGAGCAGCATTGCGCGTTACCGTTTGCCCGCTACGTAAAGGTGAGTGAAAAGTGAGCGATAGATCTTGGCATCGACGCGCTGCAGGCATATGCTTTGGCCTATGCCTGCTGTGGAGTGTCGAGATGGAAAGAATCGCCAAGCTGTTTAAAAACGGTAGAAATCAGGCGGTGAGGTTACCGGTGGAATTTGAATTTGATACGGATCGTGTGTATATCCGTCGCGATCGGGAGGGAAACGTGATTTTATCCAAATATCCGGCAAAGCCGGACAGCTGGGCACCGCTGCTGAGCATTATCGCCCAAACGCCGGTGCCGCAAGAGTTTCTTGGCGCGGAAGATCGTCAGCAAGGGGTTGCAGACCGCGATCCATTCTCAGAGGAAGAGTAGGCGATGTACATGTTTGATACCAACACCGTCAGCCACTTGTTTCGGCAGCATCCGCAGGTGCTTAACGTCATGCAAAAGCTCCCGCCTTCTGCCGTATGTATTTCCAGCGTCACGGAGGCGGAACTGCTTTACGGTGTGGCCAAACGGCGGAACAAAGCGTTGCAAAGCATGGTCGAGGCCTTTCTTGCTGCGGTGACGGTCTATGCATGGGATCGCGAGGCCGCCCGCTGCTACGGTGAAATGCGGGCAACCATGGGGAGAAAGGGCAAAATCATGGGCGCGATGGATCAACTGATCGCCGCTCACGCGCAGAGCCGTGGCGCGACGCTGGTGACCAACGATCGCGCATTCGCCATGGTGCCCGGGTTGGCGGTTGAAGACTGGACGCGCTGATTTCCCTCTAAACCCCATTCATCAGCCGGCAGGGCTCGGCTTCCCAGCGGTAGCCCACACCGTATACCGAGCGAATAAAGGATTTTTCCCCGTCGATCAGTTCCAGCTTGCGGCGCAGGTTTTTGATGTGGCTGTCGATGGTGCGGTCGGTGACCACCCGGTAGTCGTCGTACAGGTTGTTCAGCAGCTGCTCGCGAGAAAACACGTTGCCTGGCTGGCTGGCCAGCGTTTTCAGCAGGCGGAACTCCGCCGGCGTCAGATCCAGCAACTGCCCCTGATAGCTGGCCTGGAAGCGCGGTTCATCGATGTGCAGCAGATCATCTTCCCGCGCGTTCTCCTGCGGCCGATAGCTGCGGCGCAGGATGGTTTTCACTCGCGCCACCACTTCACGCGGGCTGTAGGGTTTGCAGATGTAATCGTCGGCGCCGATCTCCAATCCCAACAGGCGGTCAATCTCTTCGATTTTCGCCGTCACCATCACGATGGGCACGTCGCTGAAGCGGCGCAGCTCGCGGCACACCGTCAGGCCGTCGGCCCCTGGCAACATCAGGTCGAGTAAGATCAGCGCCGGCGGATGCTGGTGCACGGTCGGCACCACTTCATTACCGTTGGTCAGCCAGCGGGTGGCGTAGCCCGCCGCCTGCAGATAATCCACCAGCAGCTGGCCCAGCTTGGGCTCATCTTCAACAATCATGATCTGCACGGGTTGATTCTGAATGTCCATCAGGGCGCCTTATTTTTTATCGGGGTAGCAAATTCTACTGTAATGCGCACGCCGCCTAAAGGCGAATGCTCGGCGCGGATTTTCCCGTCGTGCGCTTCCACGATGTTGTGGCAGATCGCCAACCCCAGCCCTGAGCCGCCGCTGGCGCGGTTGCGTGAACCTTCCGCCCGATAGAAGCGTTCGAAAATGCGCGTCAGTTGCTGATCGCTGATGCCCGGCGCGCTGTCCTGCCAGCAGAGGATCAGTCTCCCCGGCTGCAGCTCGGCGCCGATCTCCAGCCGGCCACCGACGTCGGTGTAACGCAGGCTGTTTTCCAACAGGTTATTGAACAGCTGGTTCAGGCGATCGGGATCGCCGAACAGCGGCGCCTGGGCCGGCAGATGGGTGACGATCTCCAGCCCTTTGGCGCGGAAGCGTTCGCGGAAGGCGGCGACGGCGATCTGCACCAGGTGCACGCAGTCCACCTGCGCCTTGCGATAGGCCAGCGCGCCGAGATCGGAGAGCGACAGCTGGTGCAGGTCGTCGACCAGTTTGGTCAAGGTGGATACCTCAGCCTGCAGCGAGCTGAGCGACGCCGGCGTCGGCTGGCGCACGCCGTCCTGCAGCGCCTCCAGCTCGCCGCGCAGCACCGCCAGCGGCGTGCGTAGCTCGTGCGACACGTCGGCCATAAAGGCGCGACGCATCTGCTCGTTTTTTTCCAGCGAGGTGGCCAACTGGTTGAAGTCGTGCGCCAGCCTGCCCAGTTCATCCTGGCTGCTGACCGCCACGCGGGTGGTGAAATCGCCCGCCGCCAGGCGGTGGGTGCCCGCCACCAGGCGCTTGACCGGGGCCAGCATGCCGCGCGACAGCAGCCAGGTCACCGCCGCTGCCAACAGGGTGGAGAGCGCGACGATAATCCAACTGGTGCGCCGCTGCTGGCGATCGAAGTTGATGTCCGTATTGCGCGTCAGGCGCTCGACCGGGGTGGTGAGCACCCAGCCGACGATCTCGTTGTTATAGCGGATTGGGTGGCGCGGCCCCTCTTTCGGCAACGGGCCGGAATGCCCGACCAGCCGATTGAACTGGCTGTCCACCACCCAAAACTGGGTGCGCCAGCCCTTGGGCGGCAGATTGTGGCTGCTGTCGCTGTTCTGTTCGAACGAACGCATGATTTGGTAGACCACCTGATCGTTGTTGCGCAGGAATATCCAATTGCCATGATGGCTGTACTGTTCCTCCAGCGCTTCGCTCAGCATGTTGATGCGCTGCTCGTTGCTGCTCTTGATGTAATCGATAAAGCCGCGCTCAAAGCTGACGCGTACCCCCCAATGCATGGTGATCAACACCAGCATGCAGGTAGCGAAAATGGCCAGGAACAGCTTCCCGGTAATGCCTATCCTCATTGCAACCTCGTTGAGCCGGTACCCGGCTCTTTGTTCAGCGTGCGGTTGGGCGCGCTATCGGCCGGCACGCGCGCGAAGGCGAGCGCGGGCAGGGCGATAATCAACGCCATACAGCAGTAGCTGTAAATAAATGCGCTGTGAATGGCTGGGCTATCGGCCACCACCTGGTGATGGGCGAAGCTGCCGATCAAGATGCCGGCGACGCTGACGCCGAGGCTCATCGACAGCTGCATGACCATCGACAGCAGGCTGTTGCCGCTGCTGGCCAGCCGGTCCGGCAGATCTTTCAGCGTCAGGGTGTTCATCGCCGAGAAGCGCAGCGAGTTGACCATCCCCTGGAAGAACAGCACCACCGGCAGCAGCCACAGCCAGCCGAGCATCGTCGCCAGCAGGAAACTCAGGCTGACCAGCGCCAGCAGCAGCGTGGCGGCCACCAGCACGTTGCGGTAGCCGAAGCGGTTGACCACCTGCACCACGATGCGCTTCATGCCCATGCTGCCGATGATCATCGGGATCATCATCAGCCCGGCGTGGAACGGCGAGAAGCCCATGCCCACCTGCAGAAACAGCGGCGTCATGAACGGCAGCATGCCGCTGCCGATGCGCCCCAGCAGGCTGGCCAGCAGTCCGATCTTGTAAGTCGGGGTGCGCAGCAGCCGCAGCGAGAACAGGGCGCGGCTATTGCCGTAAGCATGCCAAACATACCCCAACAGCGCCGCCACGCCCAGCGCCACCAGGCCGGCGATGGCGCTGCCGGACAGCCCCATGCCTTTGTGGCCGTCGAGCGCCAGCGTCAGCGACGCCATGCCGATCGCCAGCAGGATAAAGCCGCTGACGTCGAAGCGGCGGGTCTGCATTTGGTAGTTGGGCATCAGCAGCAGCGTGGCGATGGCGCCCACGATACCCACCGGAATATTGATCAGGAAAATCCAATGCCAGCTGGCGTATTGCACCAGGAAGCCACCCAGCGCCGGCCCCATCAGCGGGCCGATTTGGCCTGGCAGCGTTACGAAGGTCATCGCCGCCATGTACTGCTCGCGCGGCACGATTTTCATCACCGTCAGACGGCCGACCGGCACCATCATCGCGCCGCCGACGCCCTGAAGCACGCGCGAGGCGATCAGTTCGTTCAGGGTTTCCGAGCGGGCGCAGAGGAGGGAGCCGAGGGTGAACAGCACGATGGCGCTGAAAAACACCCGCTGTACGCCGACCTTGTCCGCCAGCCAGCCGCTGGCCGGCAGCGTCACCGCCACCGTCAGCACATAGGAGACGATCACCGACTGCATGCGCAGCGGGTTCTCCCCCAGGCTGGCGGCCATCGAGGGCAGGGCGGTGTTGACGATAGTGGTATCCAGCGTCTGCATAAAGAAGCCGAATGCCACTATCCAGAGTTGCCAGCGTACTGTGGCGGTGTGTTTCATCAGCATCGGTCGGCCATTAATGGGGCAGCGGGGCCAGTTGCTTGTTGCGGCGGAACTTCGCCTGCAGCCGGTCGAAGTAAAGGTAGATCACCGGGGTGGTGTACAGCGTCAGCAGCTGGCTCATCACCAGGCCGCCGGCGATGGTGATGCCGAGCGGCTGGCGCAGCTCCGCGCCGTCGCCGCGGGTCAGCACCAGCGGCAGCGCGCCGAACAACGCCGCCAGCGTGGTCATCATGATCGGCCGGAAACGCAGCAGGCTGGCCTGGAAAATCGCCTCGCGGGCGCTGATGCCGCCGTTGCGCTGCGCTTCGAGCGCGAAGTCGACCATCATGATGGCATTTTTCTTCACGATACCGATCAACAGCATGATGCCGATCAGCGCGATCAGGCTGAACGGTGCGCCGAACAGCTCGAGCGCCAGCAGCGCCCCCACGCCGGCGGAAGGCAGCGTGGAAAGGATGGTCAGCGGATGGATATAGCTCTCATACAGCACGCCGAGCACGATATACACCGTGGCGATCGCTGCCAGGATCAGGATGAGCTGCGACTTCAGGGTGTCCTGGAATACCTGGGCGGTGCCGGCGAACGCGCCGCGCACCGTGGACGGCACACCGAGCTGAGTCATGGTGCGCTCTACCGCCGCGGTGGCGTCCGACAGGCTGCCGCCGTCCGGCAGGTTAAAGGAGATGGTCGAGGCGGCGGACAGCCCCTGATGGTTGACCGACAGCGGCGCGTTGGCCGGTCGCCAACTGGCGAAGTAGGAGAGCGGTATCGCCTTGCCTTCGTTGTTGATGATGAACATTTTGTCCAGCGAGCTGACGTCCTGAGTGTAAGGCGGCGCCACTTCCATCACGACTTTGTATTGGTTGAGCGGTTGATAGATGGTCGAAATCTGTCGCTGGCCGAAGGCGTTGTTCAACAGGTTGTTGGCGTCGGACACCGAAATGCCGAGGCGCGCCATGGTTTCGCGATCGTAGACCAGATCCATCTCCGAGCCTTTATCCTGCTGATCCGAGTTGACGTCCGCCAGCTCGGGCAATGCGGCCAGCGCGATGCGGATCTTCGGCTCCCATTCGCGCAGCGCGGCGAGATCGTCCGCCAGCAGCGTATATTGGTAGCTGGCGTTGGCCTGCCGGCCGCCGACGCGGATATCCTGTACCGCCATCAGAAACAGGCTGGCGCCCGGTTCTTTGGCCAGGCGGGCACGCAGGCGGGCGATCACTTTCTGCGCGTCGTCGCTGCGTACCGACAGGGGTTTCAGTGAGATGAACATCGAACCGCTGTTGGTGCGCGAGCCGCCGGTAAAACCGGTGACGTTTTCCACGTCCGGATCTTCGCGCACGATTTTCATGAAGTCTTCCAGTTTGCCGCGCATCGCCTGGAACGAAATGCTTTGGTCGGCCTGGATAAAGCCCATCAGACGCCCGGTATCCTGTTCAGGGAAGAAGGTTTTCGGGATGCTGATATACAGCCAGACGTTGAGCGCAACGGTGGCGAGGAACACCGCCAGCACCCAGCGCGAGTGGCCGAGCACCCAGTTCAGCGAGCGTCCGTAACCCTGCTGCAGCGCCAGCAGCATTTTGCCGAAGCCGCGCGCGCGCCGCTGCGAACGCGCCGGCTGGTGGCGCAGCAAATAGGCACACATCATCGGCGTGAGCGTCAGCGAGACGATGAGCGACAGCCCGATCGATACCGACAGGGTGACGGCGAACTCGCGGAATAGCCGGCCGGGCAGGCCTTCCATCAGCAGCAGCGGGATAAACACCGCCACCAGCGAAACGCTCATCGACAGCACGGTGAAGCCGACTTCCCGCGCGCCCAGCAGCGCGGCGTTGATCGGTTTCATGCCGGCCTCGACGTGGCGGGAAATGTTTTCCAGCACCACGATGGCGTCGTCCACCACAAAGCCGGTGGCGATGGTCAGCGCCATCAGCGACAGGTTGTTGAGGCTGAAGCCGCACAGATACATGGCGGCGAACGAGCCGATCAGCGACACCGGCACGGCGACCGCCGGGATCAGCGTGGCGCGCCCGGAGCGCAGGAAGATGAACACCACCAGGATCACCAGCCCGATGGCGATCGCCAGCGACTGTTCCACCTCGGCCAGCGACGCGCGGATGGTTGGCGAACGATCCTGCGCGACGTTGAGTTGAATCGAGGCCGGGATATTCTCCTGCAGGGCGGGCAGCTCGGCGCGAATGCGATCGACGGTTTCGATGATGTTGGCGTCCGGCGCGCGGCTGATGGCCAGAATGATCGCCGGTTTGGCGTCGGTCATCCCGGCGTTACGCACGTCTTGCACCGAGTCTTTGACCTCGGCCACGTCGGCTAAACGCACCGCCGAGCCGTTGTTGTAATGAATGATCAGCGGACGATAAGCATCGGCGGTTTTCAGCGCGTCGTTGGCCTGGATCTGCCAGCGCTGCTGCGGGTTTTCCACGGCGCCCTGCGGACGGCGCACGTTGGCGTTGGCGATGGCCTGCCGCACGCTGTCCAGCGACACGCCCTGATTGAACAGCGCCGAAGGGTTCAGCTCCACCCGCACCGCCGGCAGCGAGCTGCCGCCTACGGAAACGTCGCCGACGCCCTCGGTCTGGCTGATCTTCTGCGCCAGCTGGGTGGAGGCGAAATCGTAAAGCTGCCCCTGGCTGTAGGTGTCCGAGGTCAGCGTCAGGATCATGATCGGCGCGTCGGAAGGGTTGACCTTACGGTAGCTGGGGCGGCTCGGCATGCCGGTCGGCAGCAGGCTTTGCGCGGCGTTGATCGCCGCCTGCACGTCGCGCGCGGCGCCGTTGATGTCGCGATCGAGATCGAACTGCAAAATGACGCGGGTACTGCCGAGCGAACTCATCGAGGTCATTTCGTTAACCCCGGCGATGCGGCCCAGCGCGCGCTCCAGCGGCGTCGCCACCGAGGACGCCATGGTTTCCGGCGAGGCGCCCGGCAGCGACGCGCTGATCGAAATCACCGGAAAATCCACCTGCGGCAGCGGCGACACCGGCAGCAGGCGAAAGCCGATCGCGCCGCTGATGGCGATGGCCAGCGTCAGCAGGGTGGTGGCCACCGGCCGGTGAATGAACAGGGCGAAGAATTTCACGGCAGCTCCTGCGTATCCAGCTGGCGATGCGTGTTGCGCGCCAGCTTGTCAAACAGCAGGTAGATCACCGGCGTGGTGAACAGCGTCAGGATCTGGCTCATGATCAAACCGCCGACCATACAGACGCCGAGCGGATGCCGCAGCTCCGCGCCGACGCCGGTGCTCAGCATCAGCGGCAGCGCGCCGAGCAAGGCCGCCAGCGTGGTCATCAAGATCGGCCGGAAACGCAGCAGACAGGCCTGATAGATGGCGTCGCGCGGCGATAAACCCTGCTCGCGTTCCGCCGCCAGCGCGAAGTCGATCATCATGATGGCGTTCTTCTTCACAATGCCGATCAGCAGGATGATGCCGATGATGGCGATCACGTCCAGCTCGCTGCCGGCCAACATCAGCGCCAACAGGGCGCCGACCCCGGCGGTCGGCAGGGTGGAGAGGATGGTGACCGGATGAATGAAGCTTTCATACAGCACGCCCAGCACGATGTACATCGCCACCACCGCCGCCAAAATCAGCCACAGCGTGCTGCCGAGCGCCGCCTGGAAGGCCAGGGTCGCCCCCTGGAATTGGGTGGTGATGTCCCTTGGCATATTGAGATTTTTTTCCGCCTGGGTGACCGCGTCGACCGCCTCGCCGAGCGAGTAGCCGTCGGCGACGTTGAACGAAACGGTGGCCGACGGGAACTGATCGAGATGGTTGACCGACAGCGGGCCGAAGCGCTCTTCGATTTTGGCGATGGCGCTCAGCGGCACTACGGCGCCGTCGTTGCCGCTCAGACGGATCTCATTGAGCGCCGCCAGCCCCGGTGTCGCGCTGACGTCGTGCTCCAGCACCACGCGGTATTGATTGGCCTGGGTGTAGATGGTGGAGATCAGGCGCTGGCCGAACGCGTTGTACAGCGCATTGTCCACGTCGCTCATGGTGACGCCGAGGCGGGAGGCCGAATCGCGATCGACGTTGACATAGGCCACCAGCCCCTGATCCTGCCAGTCGCTGGTGACGTCCGCCAGCTGCGGGGTTTGCTTCAGCTCATCCATCAGCTGCGGCACCCACAGGCTGAGATCGTCCAGCGACATTGCCTGCAGGGTGAACTGGTACTGGGTGCGGCTGACCTGGGTATCGATGGTCAGATCCTGCACCGGTTGCAGATACAGCTTCACGCCGGGGAACTGCGCCGTTTGCTGCTGCAGGCGGCTGATGATCGCCGGAATGCGCTCGCTGCGTTCGCTCAGCGGCTTTAGGTTGATCTGCAGCCGGCCGCTGTTGAGCGTGGCGTTGCTGCCGTCGACGCCGACGAACGAGGTCAGGCTCTCCACCGCCGGATCTTTGAGGATCTGCGCCGCGACCTGCTGCTGGCGCTCGGCCATGTTGCTGAACGAGACGCTCTGCGGCGCCTCCAGCGTGCCCTGAATGATGCCGTTGTCCTGCACCGGGAAGAAACCTTTCGGGATCAGCAGGTACAGCAATACCGTCAGCGCCAGCGTGCCCACGGCCACGCCGAGCGTCAGCCAGGGATGGTTAAGCACCGTTTTCAGCCACTTGCCATATTGCGCGATCACCCGGTCGAAAAAGCGTTCGGAGGCGGCGGAAAAACGGTTCTGCTTGCGCAGCGATTCGTGGCTGAGCATGCGTGCGCACATCATCGGCGTCAGCGTCAGCGACACCACGGCGGAGATCAAAATTGCCACCGCCAGCGTGACGGCGAACTCGCGGAACAGGCGGCCGACGATGTCGCCCATGAACAGCAGCGGGATCAGCACCGCCACCAGCGAGAAGGTCAGAGAGATGATGGTGAAGCCGATCTCGCCGGCCCCTTTCAACGCGGCGTCGAGCGGTTTTTCCCCTTTCTCGATGTAGCGCGAGATGTTCTCGATCACCACGATGGCGTCGTCCACCACGAAGCCGGTGGCGATGGTCAGCGCCATCAGCGTCAGGTTGTTGATGGAGAAGCCAAGGAAGTACATGGCGGCGAAGGTGCCCACCAGCGACAGCGGCACCGCCACGCTGGGGATAATGGTCGCCGGCACGTTGCGCAGGAACACGTAGATCACCATCACCACCAGCGCGATCGCCAGCAGCAGCTCGAACTGCACGTCGCTGACCGAGGCGCGGATGGTGGTGGTGCGATCGGTCAACACCTTGACGTCGACTGACTTGGGCAGGCTTTTAATCAGCGTCGGCAGCATTTCGCGGATGCTGTCGGCGGTGGTGATGACGTTGACGCCGGGCTGGCGTTGGATGTTCAGCACGATCGCCTGTTGCTTGTTGGCCCAGGCCGCCAGTCGGGTATTTTCCGCCCCTTGTTCGATGGTGGCGATATCCTGCAGGCGGATCGCCGCGCCGTTCTGATAGGCGACGATCAGCTGGCGATAGTCGTCGGCAGATTTCATTTGGTCGTTGGCGGAGAGGGTGACCGATCGGGTCGGGCCGTCAAGGCTGCCTTTCGCCGAGTTGACGTTGGCGTTGCTGATGGCGGCGCGAATGGTTTCACTGTTCAGGCCATAGGCGGCGACCGCCGCCGCGTTCAATTTTACGCGCACTGCCGGGCGTTGGCCGCCGGCCAGCGTCACCAGGCCGACGCCGGTCACCTGAGAAATTTTTTGCGCCACGCGGGTTTCCACCATGTCTTCCACCTGCGTCATCGGCATGGCGGTGGAGGTCACGGCCAGCGTCAGGATCGGCGGATCGGCGGGGTTAACCTTGCTGTAGATCGGCGGGTAAGGCAAATCGGTCGGCAGCAGGTTGGTGGCGGAGTTGATCGCCGCCTGCACTTCCTGCTCCGCGACGTCGAGCGGCAGCGCCAACTGGAACTGCAGTGTGACCACCGAGGCGCCGCCGGAGCTTTGCGACGCCATTTGCTTCAGGCCGGACATCTGGCCGAACTGGCGTTCCAGCGGCGCGGTAATGGCGGAGGTCACCACGTCCGGGCTGGCGCCGGGGTACAGCGTCACCACCTGGATAGTGGGGTAATCCACCTCCGGCAGGGCGGACACCGGCAGCGCGCGATAACCGATAATCCCCGCCAGCAATATTGCCACCATCAGCAGCGTGGTGGCGACCGGACGCAGAATAAACAGGCGGGACGGACCGCCGCCGGCGTTGGGAGGCATCACCTGCATCAGGACTTCCTCTGAACGTCAGGTTCGCGCTTGGCGTTGGCCGCCGCCGGCGCTTCGCTCGGCGCGAGCACTTCCACCTGCATGCCTTCGGTCAGGCGATCGATGCCGTCGGTCACCACCCGATCGCCGGCGTTGAGACCGGCGCTGATCACCACCTGTCGGCTGTCCTGCACGCCGGCGGTGACCCGATGTTTGCTGACCTTGTTGTCTTCGCCGAGCGTCCAAACGAAGTTGCCCTCGTTGCCCATCTGCAGCGCAGCGGTCGGGATCACCACCGCATCGTGCAGGGTATCCACCTGCAGCCGCGCGTTGACGAACTGATTGGGGAACAGCGCGTCATCTTCGTTGGCGAAGCGCGCTTTCAGCTTGATGGTGCCGGTGGCGGTATCAATTTGGTTGTCCAGGCTCAGCAGCGAACCGGTCGTCAGCTTGTTCTGGTTGGTGCGATCCCAGGCTTCGACGCTCACCGGCCCGGCTTTTTGCGCCTTGAGCAGATCGGCGATGCTGCCTTCGGGCAGCGTGAACACCACGTCGATCGGGTGCGTCTGCGTGATCACCACCAGACCGGTGGTGCTGCCGCTGGTAACGTAGTTGCCGACGTCGACCAGTTTCAGGCCGACGCGGCCGTCGATTGGCGCAGTGATGCGGCTGTAGGTGATCTGCAGTTTGGCGCTGTCGACCGCGCCCTGATCGGCCTTGATCGCGCCTTCGGTCTGCTGCACCAGCGAGGCCTGCGTATCCAGCTCCTGACGGGACACCAGATTGGTTTTCACCAGCTGCTGATAGCGCGCCAAATCGCGTCGGGCGTTGGCCAGCGTGGCCTGATCTTTTGCCAACTGCCCCTGAGCCTGGGTCAACTGAACCTGGAATGGCCGGGGATCGATTTCCGCCAGCAGATCGCCGGCTTTGACCTGCTGGCCTTCGGTAAAGTGGATCGCCATCAGTTGGCCATCGACCCGGCTGGTGACGGTCACGGTATTGGCGGCGGTGGCGGTGCCCAAGCCGGAAAGATAGCGTGGCACCGTCTGTTGCGTGGCGGTCGCCGCTTGCACCGGCGACATCGGCGCGCCGCGTCTGCCGCCCGCCGCGCGGCCCGCTCCCGTTTTACCGGCGGCCTGGTGCGCGCCCGGCGTCGTCCCAGCGGTCGGTTGGGCGGCGCTGAAATGGCGCCAGGCCAGAACGGCGACGATGATCGCAATCGCCGCAACCAGCAGGCGCAGCAGCAGGGAACGACGTTGGGGTTTTGCATTCATGGTGGTGAAAATTCTCTCCAAAAGGCAGGGGCGCGGGCACTCATTGCCACAAAAATGACACTCCTTACAGGATACTAGTTTAGCCAGCGAAGACGGCATAAAAATGAAGGAAATATGGAGGAACCGTCAGCATTGTCTTAATAAGTGGGTGATTTGCGCGTGCTATGTTTATAAGTGATTTATTCCGGCTTATAGCTAATACGTTTTAACGATTTCCTGTATTTGGCGCTAATAATTAACAGGCAAATCATTTAACCCATGGAGCCTTTGTGATGAGCAAGAAACAACTGGGTCGTTCCGGCATTCAGGTGCCGGCGTTAACCTTCGGTGGCAACGTGTTCGGCTGGACGGCGGATCAAGCGACCTCGTTCAGCCTGCTGGATGCGCTGGTGGACAATCAGCTCAACTTTATCGATACCGCCGACGTTTATTCCAGCTGGGCGCCGGGCAACCGGGGCGGCGAATCGGAAACCGTCATCGGCGAATGGCTGAAGAAGAGCGGCAAGCGCGACCAGGTGATCATCGCCACCAAGGTGGGCAAACCGATGGGCGAAGGCAAGCAGGGGCTGTCGCCGCGCTATATTCAGCAGGCGTTGGAGGACTCGCTGCGTCGCCTGCAAACCGATTATATCGATCTTTATCAGTCGCACGACGATGACCGCGATACGCCGCTGGAAGAGACGCTGGCGGCGTTCGATGCGCTGATCAAGGCCGGCAAGGTGCGGGCGATCGGCGCCTCCAACTATCAGGCGGATCGCCTGGAAGAAGCGCTGCGGGTGAGCGAGAGCAACGGATTGGCGCGCTACGAAACCCTGCAGCCGGAATATAACCTGTATGCGCGCGAAGGGTATGAAGCCGAGCTGGAAGGCGTGGCGCAGCGTCATGGCCTCGGGGTGATCAACTTCTTCGCGCTAGCCAGTGGTTTTCTGACCGGCAAATACCGCAGCAAAGCGGACGAGGGCAAAAGCCAGCGCGGCGATCGCATCGTCGAACGCTACCTGAACCCGCGCGGTTTCCGCATTCTGGCGGCGCTGGATCGGGTGGCGGGCAAACACGGCAGCTCCCCGGCGCAGGTTTCGCTGGCCTGGCTGATAGCGCGCCCGAGTATCACCGCGCCGATCGTCAGTGCGACCTCGTTGCCGCAGCTGGATGAGTTGGTCAGCGCCACCCGCCTGACGCTGGATGCGGACGACATTCAGGCGCTGAACGACGCCAGCGCCGAGTAGGGGGCGTTACCCGGCGGCGATTTTGCTCTATGCTGAAGGGGTTAACATGGCCCATTCAGGAACCCGCAATGTCTGGTGATATCATCAACGACCTCGCGACGCTGGAACAGCTGTACGGCAAACCCGCCGCGCCCTCGGTTTTTAAAGAAGTCAGCTATATTCACCCGGCGTACCGTCCGTTTATCGAGGCGGCGCCGTTTGCCGCGCTCTCGACGGTCGGGCCGGACGGCATGGATGTCTCTCCGCGCGGCGATCCGGCCGGTTTTATCCATATCGAAGACGAGAAAACCCTGCTGCTGCCGGACCGTCGCGGCAATAACCGCATCGACAGCTTGCGCAATATCCTGCACGACAACCGGGTGGCGCTGCTGTTGCTGATCCCCGGCATCGGCGAAACGCTGCGGATTAACGGGCGGGCGGAGATCGTGGTGGCGCCGGCGGTGCTGCAGCGCTTCGTCCATCGCAACCAGCTGCCGCGTTCGGTGCTGCGCATTCGGGTGGAGGCGGTGTTCTTCCAGTGCAGCCGGGCGATCTTGCGTTCGGGATTGTGGGAAGAGGGCAGCCGCCTCGAACGTTCGGCGCTGCCCAGCCCCGGCCATATTTTGGCCGCGGTGAGCCAAACGCGCTTCGACGGTGAGGAGTACGACAGCGCGCTGCCGCAGCGGCTGAAGGATACGCTGTATTAATCGCCGTGGCGTTCGCGCCACATTTGCCGGTTCAGCCGATACAAGACGTGCTTTTGCAGCGGATGGCCCGTCGGCAGGCGCGGATGCAGGAAGGTTTCGCCGTCAAACTGCATGCCGATGCGCGTCATCACCCGGCGCGACGGCTGGTTATTTTCGGCGGTGAAGGACACCACTTCCGGCAAGTGCAGCGTGTCGAAGGCGTACGCCAGCGCGGCGCGCGCCGCCTCAGCGGCGTAGCCGTTGCCCCAGTGAGCCGCCGCCAGCCGCCAGCCAATCTCCACGCAGGGGGCACAAGGCAGATCGTCGCCCGGCCGCGCCAGCCCGACAAAACCGATAAAAGGCGCGCCGCCTTTCACTTCCACCGCCCATAGCCCCCAGCTATGTTGTTGCATGAAGGCGCGAATGCGTTCGGCCTGCGCGTGGCTTTCCTCGGCCGTCATCGTCGCCGGGAAATAGCGCATCACCTGCGGATCGGCGTTAAGCGCGGCGAAGGCCGGCAGATCGTCGTCGCACCAGGCGCGCAGCCGCAGCCTGGCGCTGTCGAGGGTAAGGATGGTCGACATGATGCATAGCCTCCAATGAACAAGGGCGCGGCGAGCCGCGCCCTTGGGCTGTCAACGGAACAGCGTTTGCGCCCAGCGCGCCAGCCCGGCGGTGACTGAGCCGAAGTCGTTGCCGCCGACGATCGGAATGCCCGGCAGCTGCTGTTGCAGCGCGGCGCGCAGCAGAGGTGAGCGCGCGCTGCCGCCGGTCAGGTAGATCACCTGCGGCGCGGTCTGGCTGCTGGCCAGCGCGGCGCTGACCTGCTCCTGAATGCGCATCAACGGCTGCGAAATGGCGTCGGCGAGCTGAGCCTGGCTGATGCTCTCCGCCAGATCGGCCTGCACGAAATTGAGCGGCGCGCTGATGGCCGTTTGGCCGGACAGGGCGATCTTACTCTCTTCGGCCGCCCGCACCAATCGGTAGCTCAGGCGCTGTTGGTACACTTTCAGCAGGCGTTTGACCTTTTCCGGCTCCGCCGCGTCGAGGATCAGATCGCGCAGCACGCGGCCGTTGGCGGCGCTGTAGAAGTCATTTTGCGCCGGCACGTCGTTGGTCGCCACCGCGTTCCAGTAAGGCAGCGCCGGCAGGGCGATGCCCTTCGCGGTTTCGCCGCCCAGGCCGAACAGCGGCATCAGCTGTTTGAAGGCCAGCATGATGTCCAGATCGTTTCCGCCGACCCGGCAGCCGCTGTGGCCCAGCAGGCTCTGCTGACGATCGGCGCGGTCGCGCCACTGCGGCCCCATCAGCAGCACCGAGCAGTCGGTGGTGCCGCCGCCGATGTCTACCACCAGCACGGTTTGCTCTTCGCTCAGCGTCGCCTCGAAGTCCAGCCCCGCTGCCACCGGCTCGAACTGGAATTCAATGTCCTTGAAACCGGCACGTTCGGCGGCGCGCTGCAAAATGCCCTGCGCCTGCCGGTTGGCTTCGTCGCCGCCGATGCCCTGGAAGTTGATCGGCCGGCCGATCACCGCCTGATCGATGCCGGTCTGCAGCACGTTTTCCGCCTGGCGTTTGATGTGGAACATCATGGCGCACACCAGGTCTTCGAACAGCGCGATCTGCTGCGGTTTCAGGCCGTTGGCGCCGAGGAAGGACTTCGGCGAGCGCACGAAGTACACCTCTTCGGGATCTTCCATATAGTGCGCCAGCGCCTGCAGGCCGAACAGCACGCTGTCGCCGTTGACCGGAATGTCTTCTTCGCGGTTGTAACTGATGGCGCGGCGCAGCAGCTGCTGGTTTTCTTCGCTGCCGGTCGGCACCTGCCAATGGCGGTGCAGGCATTCGCTCACCGCTTCGCGGGTCGGCGCGCACAGCATCGAAGGCAGATACGGCTCGTTGTTTTCCAGTGTCAACAGCTCGGGGCCGTGGTCGCGCATCACTGCAACGGAACAGTTGGCTGTCCCGTAATCGAATCCAATAAACATCTCTTTTTTGTCCCCATGCCAATGAAGGGGGGCGACTTTACCCGAGACGGGGCCGGCGGGCAATGCACCAATGCGCGAGTGTCGAAAAATTTAGCGGGCGCGGCGGCGGCGTGCTTAACTTAATGTCCGAATTCCGCACGTCAGCGCGTCAGGCGAGCCCCATAATGCAGAAAAAACCGAACCCGAGCGTTGCCATGAATACTCAACAGCAAGCGTTGTACGACGCGCTGCGCGCGCGTGACCGCAAATTCGACGGCCGTTTTTTCGTCGGCGTCTCTTCCACCGGCATCTATTGTCGCCCGGTGTGCAGCGCCCGCACGCCGAAGCGGGAAAACTGCACCTTTTATCCGAGCGCGGCGGCGGCTGAACTGGCGGGGTTTCGCCCCTGCCTCAAATGCCGACCGGAACTGGCCCCTGGCCTGGCGCTGATCGATCTGGGCAACCGCTATGCGCAGGTGGCGGTGCAGCTCATCGAGCAGGGCTATCTGTCCGAACACAGTTGCGAAGCGCTGGCGGCGCGGCTCGGCATTTCCGATCGCCACCTGCGGCGTATCTTCGCCGAGCAGTTTGGCGCTTCGCCGATCGATTACGCGCAGTCGCACCGGCTGCTGCAGGCCAAGCGCCTGTTGGCGGATACCGACCTGCCGCTCAGCGAGGTGGCGTTCGCCGCCGGTTTCGGCAGCCTGCGGCGTTTCAACGAGCTGTTCAAGGCGCGCTACCGCCTGATCCCGTCGGCGCTGCGCAGCGGCGGCGCGCGTGGTGAACGGGCGGCCGCCAGCGGGTTGGTGTTTCACCTGGGCTATCGGCCGCCCTATGACTGGGATCGCATGCTGAATTTCTTGCAGGCGCGCGCCGTGCAGGGCGTGGAGCGGGTCGAGGGGCGCCGCTACCTGCGCTCGATCGCCGTCAGCCAGGGGGGCACTGAACACCGCGGCTGGTTCAGCGTGCAGCCGGAAGAGGCGCGCAATCGGGTTCGGGTCGAGGTAGCGCCGACGCTCAGTCTGGTGACGACGGAGGTGTTGCGCCGGGTCCGCTTGCTGTTTGATCTGGACGCCGCGCCGGATCGCATTAATGAGGCGCTGGGCTCGCTGGCGGCCGATGCGCCGGGATTGCGCCTGCCGGGCTGCGTGAACAGTTTCGAGCAGGCGACGCGTGCGGTGCTGGGGCAACTGGTCAGCGTGAAAATGGCGGCGACCTTCGCCGGGCGGATGGCCGAACGCTGGGGGGAAGCTCTGGCAACGCCGCATGAGGGCATCACCCACGTTTTCCCCACCGCAGAACGGGTGGCGCAGCTGCAGCCCGAAGAACTGCGCCCGCTCGGGGTGCAGGTGAAGCGTGCGGCGGCGCTGATCGAGATTGCCCGCGCGCTGGGCGAAGGGCGGCTGCAGCTCGACAACGTGCTGGATATCGAACAGGGCATCAAGGCGCTGACCGCGCTGCCCGGTATCGGCAACTGGACCGCCAGCTATATCGCGATGCGCGCCTGGTCGTGGCCGGACGTGTTCCTGGCCGGCGACTACCTGATCAAACAGCGTTTCCCTGGCATGACGCCGCGCCAGATTGAACGCTACGCCGAGCGCTGGCGCCCGTGGCGCTCTTACGCCACGCTGCACCTGTGGCACAACGGCGGCTGGGCGCCGGAAGGGGAGAGTTGAACGTGGCTAGCGGGGGGACTCGATCAGCTGCAGCAAGCGGCTCATGCCTTCACGCATCAGGAACGCCAGCAGCTTTTCCCGTTCGGCCGGCGTCAGGTGATAGTAATACTCGATCCAGACCCGTATTGGATCCTGGCGTTTGACGTCGTAGTCCGGATGATCGGCCTCGTGCAACGCCGAGAGGCTGCGCGCGCCGAATGGCAGGCTGTCGATATGGTATTCCAGCGCTTTGCCCTGTACGCCGCTGCGGCGGCGACTGACCCAGCCTTCTCGCCGGGCCATCAAATTGACTCCTTGTGGGGTTGAGGGCAACCCCGCCTTCCCCATCAGTTCCCTGGCGGAAAACCATTTCTTTTCCATAGTCCCTTATCCTGAGTCATCACATGTCGAGGAAAATCAACGGATACGCTGATACTCGCATGGGCGATTCATCTTACTTAATCGTTTAAGCCTAAGGTGTTATTTATATCACTAATCTCGTATGGGTTAACACAATGTGAAATACGGGGGAGTGCGGCGGCGCCCGTGCGACGGCGCCGGTGAGGAAGAGGGATTAGCGAATGCCGAAATAACCGTCGCTGAGCAACACCGCCAGCGGCTGCTCCAGCGCCACCTGATCGCCGTCCGCCAGATCGATGCCGATATCGCGCAGCGCCTGCAGCGTCACCGGCTGGTGGGCCGGCCCGGCGAGCGTCTGCGCCTTGATTCGATGCGCCGCGCCGTTGAGCATCGCGACCATCAGCTCGTCCATCTGGTTGCAGTGCACGTTGGTGATAAAGCGCTCATCGATGCGAATGATGTCTATCTTCTGATCGCCCAACTCATCGAAGGCATTGATGTTATGCCCAAAGCCGTTGACGATCAGTCGGCAGCCCAGCTGCTGCAGCTCGCGGAGAAATGCCCGGCACTGCGCGGCATGTTCCAGCACCGCAGCCTCATCGACGCTAAACAGCAGTGCCTGCGGCGGCAGCGAGGAGGCGCGCACCGTTTCCGTCAGCTCGCGCTGGAAGTCGGTGCTCAGCAGGCTGTCGGTGGCCAGCGGCAACGCGAGCGACAGCCCCTTGCGCTTGATGTCGTCGGCGCACGATACCAGCAGCTGCGCCACCGCCCAGCGGTCGATATCCGGCATCAGGCCGTACAGCTGCGCGGCGGCGATGAACGCCTCGTGCGGCAGCGGCCGATCGTCCGGTGCCATCACCTGCAGCTTCACCTGGTGGAACGCGGCCGACAGCGGCGTCGCCGGCGGCGCGACCGCGTGGGTCAGCAGCCGCAGTTGCCCCTCGCTGATGATGGCCTGTACCTCCTGCGAGTTCAGCAATTCATGCTGCCGTTCCAGCAGCTGTTTTTGCCGCGTTTCGTATAGATAAACCTGGCCGCGCCCGTGGTGTTTGGCGGTGTAGCAGGCGATGTCGGCCTGCGCCAACAGTTCGCTGCTTTGGGCGTCGCCGCTGATGTGCGTGATGCCGGCGCTGGCGCCGACGCGGTAAATTTTTCCTTCCCAATAGAACGGATGCTGGCTGATTTGGTTGACCACCTGCTGTACCAGCGATTTGGCCTGTTCCAGCCGGCAGTCGAACAGGATCAGACCGAACTCGTCGCCACCCAACCGAGCCAGGCAGTCGCTATTGCGCAGCTGGTGGCGCATCAACTGAGCGATGTCGCGCAGCAAGGCATCGCCCGCCGCATGGCCGGCGGTGTCGTTCACCGCCTTGAACCGATCCAGATCGAGGAATACCAGCGAATGCGGCGGCGACGGTTCCCCGGTGGCGGCGATCGCCGCCTTCAGCTGCTTCTCGAAGCGGGTGCGGTTCGGCAACCCGGTCAGCGCATCGTGCGAGGCGCTATAGCTGAGCTTTTTCATCAGTTCGCGCGAGGCGGTGACGTCCTGCAGCACCATCACCGCGCCCATGGTTTCGCCGTCGAGAGTTTTCAGCGGTGAGACCGACTGCTGCACGTCGAAATAACGCCCGTCGCGGCTGTGCAGCACCAGCGCATAATCCGCTGGCCATTGCCGTGGGTATTGCGTGAGGTTTTCGATTTCCGGGCCGTCTTTGCCGTTGGTCAGGCGCACCACGCCGGCGACCGGCATACCGATCGCCAGTTCGAGCGGCCAGCCGCACATCTGTTCCGCCACCGGGTTCATAAAGGTGATACGCAGGTGGCTGTCGGTGGAGATCACCCCTTCGCCGATGGCGTCGAGAGTGATGTGCAGGCGCTCCTTTTCTTCGTGCAGCGCCTCGGCGAGGCTCTTGAGCTCGGTCATGTCGATATTGGTGCCGATCATACGTAGCGGCCGGCCGTGGTCGTCGAGGATCACGTTGCCCTGGCCGCGGATATGGCGCACTTTGCCGCCGCGCGTCGTGATGCGAAACTCCATGATGAATGGCCGCGGCTGCGCCAGGATCTCGGCCAGTTCGCGATCGGTGCGCTCGCGATCTTCCGGCACCAGCAGGCTGCGCCACAGCGCCTGCGTCGGCGTTTGGTCGGGATTGAGATCGTAGAGTTCGAACATACGCTGATCCCAGGTGAAGTTTTCCTGGTTCATCACCCATTCCCAGATGCCGACGCCGCCCACCTGGTTGGCCAGCGTAATGCGCTCCACCAGCCGGTTGTTCTCCGCCTCGCTGCGTTTGAGGCCGCTGATGTCCTCGACCTGAGAGATGAAGTACAACGGCCGGCCTTCGCCGTCGCGCACCAGCGAGACCGCCAGCAGCGCCCAGACCGTCTGGCCGTCGCTGCGGATATAGCGCTTCTCTAGGGTGTAGCTGCTGATATGGCCGTCGAGCAGTTCGTGCAGTTGGGATAGGTCGGCGTTCAGATCGTCCGGGTGGGTGATCTCTTGAAAGGTCAGGCGATAAAGTCTTTCGGGCGGATAGCCGAGCAGTTTGCACAGCGCCTGATTGACCTGCAGCCATTTGCCCTCCGGCGACACCAGCGCCATGCCGATGGCGGAATACTCCAGCGCGCTGCGAAACCGGCTCTCGCTCTCGACGATGTGCTGTTTCTCCACCCGGAAGGTGTGCATCACCATCGCCATGGCGTGCGCCGGGATCAGGATCAGCAACATCGGCAGATAGAGGCCGAGTTCGCCCAGGAAAGTGTGCCGGGAAGACGTAAGGCGCATCAGGCCCAGCGACAGCAGGACGGTGATCAGCAGGATTGTACAGAAACAGACGGTGAAGGTTTCGAAGCGCGACAGGGCGATAGCCGCCCACAGCAGCGGCAGGATGACGAAGGTAAAGGGGAAGGGCAGATGCGTCAGCGCCAGATAGCTGAAGGCCAGCGATCCCATCAGGGTCAACAGCAGCGGATACGGATTCAGCCCAGCCAACAGGCGGCGGTGATAGGTGAGCCCGAGCGGCGCCAGCGACAGCACCCCTATCGCCTCAGCGATGAACCAGGTGCCGAACGATTGCCAAAACGTCTGGTCCGGCGTTGGGGGCAGTCCGGCGGCCAGCAGCGCGCTGAACAACGGGGTAAAGATCACCGCGCAGACCACGAAGCGCAGCCAGCAGCCCAGATCGCTCAGCGGATCGTTCGCCGGCAGCGTGCGGCGCAGCAGCAGGGCGCAAACCGCCGCTTCCAACAGGTTGATGGCGGCCAGCTTGACGGGAGTGGCGCTGACGCCGAACAGCAAGAAACTGGCGAGCACGATGCCGAGGCCGCTGGCCAGCAGCGGCAGGCCCCAGTGGCGCGGGGCGTGGCGGAACAGCACGGCGATCGCGGCGGCGGTCGGGAACCACAGCGGCGTGAAGTGATGAGCCTCACTGGATAACGACAGGCTCAGCAAGGCGAGCAAAAACGTCGCCAGCGCCACGAACAGGGAATGCGTCAGCACGACGCCTTTGTGTGTGCCGAACGTGTTCGGCGCGCTGATCTCCATAGACACCCTTACCGATGGCCTCTGCCTGTGATTGAATTCATGACGTGAATGAATTAAGGCGATTTATTGGCAAAGGGTAGTACAGCGTGAGAGGAAAACCTACCGGGAGGGCCGACTTTACTGCATTAGCGCAGGCCCGGCGACAGAATGACGAAAAAGCCGGCGCGGGGCCGGCTTTGAGCGTCTTACAGCAGGAACAGGGTGGCGAGGCCGAGGAAGATGAAGAAGCCGCCGGTGTCGGTCAGCGCGGTGATGAGCACGCTGGAGCCGACCGCCGGATCGCGGCCCAGTTTGAGCATGGTCATCGGGATCACCACGCCCATCAGCGCCGCCAGCAGCAGGTTGAGCAGCATCGCCAGCGTCATTACGCCGCCCATCGCCGCGTCGCCATACAGCAGCCAGGTGATCACGCCCATGATGCCGCCCCACACCACGCCGTTGATGATGGCGACGCCCAGCTCCCTCAACATCAGGCGCGAGATATTGCCGACTTCGATCTGGTGCAGCGCCAGCGCGCGCACGATCATGGTGATGGTCTGGTTGCCGGTGTTGCCGCCGATGCCGGCGACGATCGGCATCAGCGCCGCCAGCGCCACCAGCTGGGAAATGGTGTGTTCGAACAGGCCGATCACGCGGGAGGCGATGAATGCGGTGCAGAGGTTGATCGCCAGCCAGGCCCAGCGGGTCTTGACCGCCTTGCTGACCGGGGCGAACACGTCTTCTTCCGGGCTCAAACCGCCCATGCGGCGCAAATTGGTGTCGCTCTCTTCGTTGACGGCGTCGACGATCTCTTCGATGGTCAGGCGGCCCATCAGTTTGCCTTTGGCATCAACCACCGGGGCGCTGATCAGGTCATAACGTTCGAAGGCGCCGGCCGCATCATCGGCCTTGTCTTCGGGCTGAAAGGTGGCGGGATCGCTGTCCATCACGTCGCGCACCGGGATCTCCGGATCGTTCAGCAGCACCGCGGTCAGCGGCAGCTCGCCCAGCAGGGTGTTTTTGCGGTCGGTGACGAACAGTTTATCGGTGGCGTCGGGAATGGTTTTGCGCATGCGCAAAAAGCGGTGCACCGCGCCGAGCGTGACGTCCGGCCGCACCGTCACCAGTTCGAAATCCATCATCCAGCCGACGCTGTCTTTGGCGTATTGGCTCATCTCGCGCACCTGGGCGCGCTGCTCCGGCTCCAGCGAGGTCAGCAACCGGCCCATCAGGTTACGCGGCAGGTATTGCGCCAGGTAGGCCTGTTCGTCGACATCCAGCGTTTTGATCGCCTTGAGCAGGTCTTTGTCGCTCATTTCCTCGATCAGGCTGTCCCAGACCGGCTCGGCGACTTCCACCAGCGTCTGGCCGCGCTTGCTGTTGCCCACCAGCCGCCACAGCGCCATGCGTTCGTCCTGCGGCAGCGCTTCCAGCAGGTCCGCCAGGTCGGCGGCGTGCATGTCGTCCAGCAGGCCGGTAATTTCCGCCGTCTGGTTCAGCCGTTCGCTTTGGCTGAGGGCGTGTTCATCCCCCGGCCGGCCGAGAATGCCGTCGACCAATTCCTTATTGTTCAACAACAGAGTAAGAATGCGCTGGCGGTGTTCAGCGACTTTTTTGACGTTATGGGTTGCGGCTGACATGGTGTTCCTTAACGGGCGCTCGGCGTTCCTGACGCAGGCTCATTAAAAGATAGAGCATAGCGAGTGCCGGAGTCATTTTTATGAAACGGACGGGGCGCGGCGGTTATTCAGAGGAGGCGTCCTGTTGCGGCGCGCTGACTTCGGCGGCGTTTTGCGCAGCGGCCTGCTTTTTTTCCTGATGATGAGGCACCGCCACCACGGCGGCGTACAGCAGTCGGCCGACTAAAATGATAAAGCTGATAAACAACACTATCTTCGTCATCTGTCCGGTGGTTTTCTTGCGCATATATCACCCGGTATGCCGGTGTCCTGTGTTATTCGCTCGAGAATTTGTAACCGGATTTTAGGCGCTGATGACAAAAGTTGTCCATTTTTTTCCGGCGAGCGGCGCGCCGTATTAGGGTTTCGTTTAGGTTGGCGGAGCGGGGGCGGAAAGAAAAACCCCCTGGCTGGCAGGGGGCGAAGGATCAGGCGGAGCGCTGTTCGTCTTGCGAGCCTTCTTCGTCGATCAGCAGCTTCCAGCCGACGACGTCGTTCCAGTAGGCCTGCTCGCGCTCGAAGTCCAACTGCACCAGGTTGTTTTGCGCCAGGTAGCCGGCCGGGAAACGCAGCGTCCAGTGGTTGTCGTCGGTGGTCAGGCGCAGCGTTTCCGGCGTGGTGGTCGACTGACGCTGGTTGTTGAGCAGGGTGCTCAGACGCAGCAGCTGGATCAGCGGCAGGTAGTGTTTCTTCTTGAACAGGTTAAGGCGCGGCAGCTCTTCCAGCTTGATCGCCTTGCGGTGGAAGCGCACCAGCGCCGCCAGCAGCAGCTGCTGTTCCTGATTGAAGCCAGGCAGGTTGGAGTTTTGCAGAATGTAGGCCGAATGGCGGTGCATGCCGCTGTGGTTGATGCTCAGCCCCACCTCGTGCAGCATGGCGGCCCATTTCAGCAGGGCCTCCAGCTGCGGATGCGCCAGCTTGGTGTTTTGCGCCATCCACTGTGAGTAGAGCAACTCGGTGGTTTCCAGCACCCGTTTGGCCTGTTCGCGGTCGATGTTGTAGTGATCGGCCAGGCTCTTGGCGGTGCGGCTGCGGATGTCCTGGTGGCGGAAACGGCCTTCCATTTCATACAGCACGCCTTCGCGCAGCGCGCCGTCGGACAAGCGCAGATCGCGGATCGCCAGCGCGTCGAACACGCCGCACAGGATAGCCAACCCCGGCACGAACACCGATTGGCGGTCTTCCGACAGCCCCGGCAGGCTCAGCGAGCCGAAGCTTTTGAACTGCAGCACCTGTTCGGCGAGCATTTCCAGGCGTTCCAGGGTGATGAGACCGTCTTTTTCTCCCATCGCCACCAGCACTTCGTGGGCGGCCTTGATGGTACCCGAGGCGCCCAGCGCGTACTGCCAGCCCTGAATGCGGTACTGCCAGGCCAGCGTTTCCAGCTTCTGTGCCGCCGCCAGCCGCGCGCGGCGGAAGTTGTTTTTGCTGATCTCTCCGCCGGGGAAGAACAGCTGGGCGAAGCTGACGCAGCCCATGCGGCGGCTTTCCGCCAGCAGCGGCTCGAAGTCTTCGCCGATCACCAGCTCGGTGGAGCCGCCGCCGATGTCGATCACCAGCTTGCGGCCTTTCTCCGGCTGGGTGTGTTCCACGCCCATGAAGATCAGGCGCGCCTCTTCCTGGCCGGCGATGATTTCGATCGGGTAGGGGATCACTTTGGCGGCGCGCTTGAGGAATACTTCGGCGTTCACCGCCTGACGCAGGGTGTGGGTCCCGACGATGGTGACGTTATCCGCCGGGAAGCCCTGCAGCCGTTCGGCAAACAGCGCCAGGCAGGCCAGGCCGCGTTCTATCGCCTCTTCACTGAGTACGTTGTTGCTGTCCAATCCGTCGGCGAGATGTACCCGTTGTTTCAAACGGCCCAATACCTGTAAAGCGCCGTTGACGACGCGGGCGATCACCATGTGGAAGCTGTTCGACCCGAGGTCGATGGCGGCGATTTCCTGCGGTTTGTTCGATGCAGTGTTTTTTAGCGGCATAGTTGCTGGCCTACTGTCCTGGTTGTTCCAGAGCTTTTAAATACTCGTAAATAGCCACCTGGGCGCGCACTTTGCGGCGGTTGCCGCGCGGCACGTACTGGTTGCTCAGTTCTTTATCCACATAACGGGCCTTGACCGTATCGCTGAACAGGATCTCCAGAATGTCCAGAACGCGCTGTTTCAGCGCCGGATCCAGCAGCGATACCGCCACTTCGATACGGTAATCTATGTTGCGGGTCATCCAGTCGGCGGAGGACAGATACACCCGTTTGTCACCTTTATTGTCGAAAACGTAAACCCGATCGTGTTCCAAAAAGCGATCGACGATGCTGATCACCTGAATATTGTCGCTGATCCCCGGCAGGTTGGGAATCAGGGAACACATGCCCCGCACCAGCAGGCGGATCTTCACGCCGGCGCCGGACGCGGTATATAACCGATCTACCAGTCCTTTATCCACCAGATTATTTATTTTCAACATAATGCCGGCCTGTTCCCCGGCCTGCGCGTTGGCGATTTCGTTGTCGATCAGCTCATACAGCTTCAGGCGCGAGTTCTGCGGCGACACCATCAGGTTGTCGAAGGTGACCGGCCGGTAGGGGTTCTCGATAAAGTTGAATACCCGGCGCACCTCGTTGGTGATGCGTGAATCGGCGGTCAACAGCGAATAGTCGGTGTAGATGCGCGCGGTTTTTTCGTTAAAGTTGCCGGTGCCGATATGAGCATAGCGCACAATGTCATCGCCTTCACGGCGTGAAATCAGGAACAGCTTGGCGTGGATTTTCAGGCCCGGCGCGGAGAAGATCACGTGTACGCCGGCCTCGGTCAGGCGCTTCGCCCAGTGAATGTTGGCTTCTTCGTCGAAGCGCGCCTGCAGCTCGACCACCACCGTGACCTTCTTGCCGTTGTGCGCGGCGTGGATCATCGATTCGATGATGCGCGAATCTTTCGCCACTCGGTAGATGTTGATTTTGATCGCCAACACGCTCGGATCGAACGACGCTTGGCGAAGCAGCTCCAGCACGTGCTCGAAGGTGTGGTACGGGTAGTAGAGCAGCACGTCTTTTTCACGAATGGCGTCGAAGCCGTTGCGGAAACCGTCGAACCAGATGTGGCGCAGGCGCGGCAGCGGCTTGTTGACCAGATTGGCCTTGCCGACGTTCGGGAAACTGATGAAATCTTTGAAGTTGTGGTAACGGCCACCGGCGATCACCGAATCGTAGTTGGAGATGCCCAGCTTGCCGCGCAGCAGTTCCACCATTTCGTTCGGCATGTCGCGCTGATAAACAAAGCGCACCGGCTCGGCGGTCAGGCGCTGTTTCAGGCTGGAGGACATCAGTTCCAGCAGGCTGGATTCCATTTCGGTGACCAGATCGTACTCCGCGTCGCGGGTCATTTTCATCGAATAGGCGTTGAGCGCATCGTAGTCGAAGAAGCCCTTGAAGATATCGTCTAGGCAGTAACGCAGAATGTTGTCCAGCAGGATCATTGGCTTACGGCGGCGCGGCGCTTCCGGCGGCAGATTGACGAAGCGCGGCACCTTGTCGGACGGGATCTCCAGCAGCGCATAGTCGGTGCGGGCGCCGCGGATGATCTCCACCGCCAGATAGGTGTAGTCGTCTTTCAGGAACTGCACCAGGTTGGTGTCGTGGTTGATCAGGATCGGCGTGATGTGCTGGCGCAGATGTTGTTTGAAATATTGCCGCAGCCAGATTTGCTGGTTCTCGGACACCTGGCGTTCGTTGATCAGGAAGATCTGGTTGCGGGCCATTTCCAGCAGCAGATCGTTGTACAGGCCGTCGAACTCCTGATCGGTTTTCAGCACCTTGGCCTGGATCTTTTTCAGCAGGTGGCGCGAGGAACCGGCGGAGCCTTGCTCTTCGCTGATCAGGATGCGCCGTTTGAGATCGGCGAAGCGGACTTTATAGAACTCGTCGAGGTTGTTGGAGTAAATGCCCAGAAAACGCATACGTTCAATCAGGGGATTGCTCTTATCTGCGGCTTCCTGCAACACGCGTTCATTAAAGGATAACCAGCTTAGTTCTTTTTCGATGTAGAGCTTTTCCTGACCCATTGCCACTCCAGTTCAAATTTAGAATAGGATCCGGGACGCAGCGCCCGGATGCCGCTCTAGTGTCCTTCATCATTATTGCGAGAGATTGACAGGAAAGTCCAACATATCCATTGCGTTGGCGCGCGGCGTTTTTCGGCGGCAATAAATTTTCCCCGCGGCGGGATGCTCGGCAGTAAAACGATCAGCATGAAATGACGGCTAGCAGGCTTATTCTTGGCGTTATAAAGCGTGTTTATGGTCATTTTTCAGCAATATATCAAATTCATATTGTCTGTTGGCAGTGTAAAAAACCTGGGTTGAGTCGGGTAACTTTGTCATGCAAACGTCATAAAACTGACATAAGATGCCCGGTTATCTTACGGCGTAAGCCCGATTACATCAGCGACAGCGAGACACATGACACAGACGACGGCCAATCAACATCCCCGAGATCGCATGCGCGGGCGCATCGACCGCGGCGTGCAGGCGGCAGTGACCGCCAGCGGGCTGATGGTGCTGGTGACGTTGATGCTGATCTTCGTTTATCTGCTGTTTGCGGTGCTGCCGCTGTTCAAACCGGCCTCGCTTGGGCAGGCTCAGCCGCTGCCGATCGCGGTGTCGGCCCCGGCGCTGGCGCTGGGCATGGACGTGCAGCAGCGCGTGGGTTATCGCATCGACGCGCAGGGCGCGGGGCAATTTTATCGTCTGACGCCGGCGCCGAGCGGCCAGGCCCAGACGCCGCTGGCACAGCAGACGCTGTTGGCTAAACCGGCGCTGCTCGCGCAGGCTGCCGGAGAGCGCGATCTGTTTGCGCTGGCGCAGGCCGACGGCCGGTTGGTGGTGGCGCGCGCGGACTTCGCCACGGCGGAAAACGGCCGGCCGCAGTGGCAGTTCCCGCTTGGGCAACAGCCGTTGGCGCTGGATCCGCAGAACAAACCGCTGAAACTGCTGTCGCTGGCGGATGCGCATCGCGGGCAGTATCTGCTGGCCGGGGTGACCGACGATCGGCGCCTGGTGTTCGGTCGCTTCAGCCCTGACCGGCCGCCGCAGTTCAGCGAGCGGCCGCTGGAGCACGACGGGGAGCAACTGGTGCTGACGCCGGATGGCCGCCAGCTTTACCTGCTGACCGGCAACCGGCTGGCGCGTTATCAGATCGACGGCGCGCAGCTGCAGCTGCGTGAAACGCGTACCCTTGGCGAACACGCCCCGTATCAGATGACGGCGCTGCCCGGCGGTAGCGCGCTGCTGATCAAGGGCGCCGACGGCAATCTGCGCGAGTGGTTCGAGGTGGAAAAAGATCGGCGCTGGCGCCTGACGCCGGTGCAGCATTTCGATCACGGTGCTGACGGGCAGGAGCTGACGGTGGCCGAGCCTTACCGCCGTGTGTTCGCCACTCTGCGGCCCGATGGCGGCTTCTCGTTATTTTCCGCCATTCAACCGCAGCCGCTGCTGAATACCCGTTTGGGTGCCGAGGTGCGGCAGATGGCGTTCGCGCCGCGCGGCGATGGTCTGCTGCTGGAGAGCGCGCAGGGCTGGCAGCGCTATGCGCTCGACAACTCGTATCCGGACGTCACCTGGCGTTCGCTGTGGGGCAAGGTGTGGTATGAGAACTACCCGCAGCCGGCCTACGTCTGGCAGTCCACCTCCGGCGAAGACAGCTACCAACCCAAATTCAGCCTGATGCCGGTGATCTTCGGCACCTTCAAGGCGGCGGCTTACGCGATGCTGTTCGCCATACCCTTGGCCTTGGCCGGCGCCATCTATACCGCTTACTTTATGACGGCGGGGCTACGACGGGTGATCAAACCGGCTATCGAAGTGATGGGCGCGCTGCCGACGGTGGTGATCGGGCTGGTGGCCGGCATCTGGCTGGCGCCGATCATCGAGCAGTATCTGTTGGCGGTGCTGGCGTTGCCGCTGCTGCTGGCGGCGGCGGTGTTGCTGTGCGGCGCGTTGACCCATCGCTTTATGCCGCGCTGCCGGCCGGGCGTCGATCTGCTGCTGCTGTTACCGCTGCTGGCGTTGACGGTGTGGCTGGCGTTCAGCCTGGGGCCGTGGCTGGAGGTGGCGCTGTTCGGTGAGCCGTTGCATTTCTGGCTGGGGGATAATTATGACCAGCGTAATGCGCTGGTGGTGGGCGTGGCGATGGGCTTCGCGCTGGTGCCGATCATCTTCTCGCTGGCTGAGGACGCGCTGTTCAGCGTGCCGGCCACCCTGAGCCAGGGCTCTTTGGCGCTGGGCGCCACCCAATGGCAGACGGTGATCAAAGTGGTGCTGCCTTCCGCCAGCGCCGGCATTTTCTCCGCGCTGATGATCGGCTTTGGCCGCGCGGTGGGGGAAACCATGATCGTGCTGATGGCTACCGGCAACACGCCGATTATCGACGGCAGCCTGTTCCAGGGGCTGCGCGCGCTGGCGGCCAACATCGCCATTGAAATGCCGGAGGCGGTTTCCGGCAGCAGCCATTACCGCGTGCTGTTCCTGACTGCGCTGGTGCTGTTTGTCTTCACCTTCGTGTTCAACACGCTGGCGGAGGCGGTGCGCCTGCGGTTGCGTAAGCGTTACACGCCGAATCAGGAGGCGCCATGAAGAGCTGGGTGAAGAGTGGGTCGCCGTGGGTGTGGCTGACCGCCGGTTCGGTGGCCGTCAGCCTGTTGGCGCTGATCGGCATTCTGCTACTGCTGGCCGGGCAGGGGATGCGCTATTTCTGGCCGAGCCCGGTTTATCAGTTCGAACTGAATCAGAACGGCGCTGGGCCGGTGACGGTGATCGGTGAGTTGTACCAGCAACAAAGCATTTCCCGGCGCCAACTGGCCGAGGCGGGCGTCACGCCGCCGGGCGAGGCGCAGAACGTCGAACGTTATCTGATTAAGGTCGGCAACCGCGAACGCGAGGGGCAGGATTTCCGCACCTTGCTGGCCAGCGATATCCGCAGCCAAAGCACGCCGCGCAGCCTGCTGGTGCTGGAACGCGACAGCCACGGCACCGCTTACGGCTATCTGGCGGGGCTGCTGGAAGACGGGCAACCACTGACCGGCCGCAATCTGGGGCAGGCGTTGCAGCAGCGCCTGCCGCAAATCGCCGCGCTCTCGCGCCAGGCGCACGACATTCAATTCCGCGACATGGCGCGCATCAATCAGCAGTTTGACGCGCTGCGGCTGCGGGAAAAGCGCCTGCAGCGCGACGATAAGCTGGACGCCCGCGCACAGGACGCCATCAAGGCCGAACGGCTGGAGCTGCAGCGGCAGTATCAGCTGTTGTCCGAACGTCTGGCGGGGCTGAACCGCGATCGCCAGCGCGACGCGTTGCTGCTGCGCGACATGCACGGGCAGACGTTGACCATTCCGCTCAGCCAGGTGCGCGATGCCTGGTACCCGAACGCCATGAGCACCACCGAGAAGCTGATGCACTGGGGCGAGCAGGTGAAGAAGTTTCTCACCGACAGCCCGCGTGAGGCGAATACCGAAGGCGGGGTGTTCCCGGCCATTTTCGGTACGGTGTTGATGGTGATCCTAATGTCGATCGTGGTGATGCCGTTTGGCGTGATCGCGGCGCTGTATCTGCACGAATATGCCGGCAACAATCTGCTGACGCGGGTGATCCGCATCGCGGTGGTCAATCTGGCCGGCGTGCCCTCGATCGTCTACGGCGTCTTCGGCCTCGGCTTTTTTGTTTATATGATCGGCGGCACGCTCGATCAGCTGTTCTATCCTGAATCTTTGCCCAACCCGACCTTCGGCACGCCCGGCGTGCTGTGGGCGGCGCTGACGCTGGCGCTGCTGACGCTGCCGGTGGTGATCGTCGCCACCGAGGAAGGGTTGTCGCGCATTCCCGCCTCGCTGCGGCAGGGCTCGATGGCGCTGGGCGCCAGCCGGGCCGAGACGCTGTGGCGCATCGTGCTGCCGATGGCGGCGCCGGCGATGATGACCGGCCTGATCCTGGCGGTGGCGCGCGCCGCAGGGGAGACCGCGCCGCTGATGCTGGTGGGGGTCGTGAAATCGGTGCCGGTGCTGCCGGTGGACGAGATTTTCCCGTATCTGCACCTGGAGCGGAAGTTCATGCATTTGAGCTTCCAGATCTACGATATGGCATTCCAGAGCCCGAGCGTGGAGGCGGCGCGGCCGCTGGTGTTCGCCACCGCCTTCTTGCTGGTGACGATCGTGGTGAGTTTGAATCTGGCGGCGATGGGCATCCGCCATTCGTTGAGGGAGCGGTACCGAGCATGGTCGCAGTAACAATGACGCTATTTTTGGGGAGTGCGTAATGGGTTTGATGACGCCAGGCAGTTTGCCCCGGCTGGATGTCCAGCATCTCGACGATGAACAGACCGCGCTGGCGGTCAACGGCCTGAACCTGTTTTATGGTGACAAACAGGTGCTGCACGATATTTCGCTGCGTATCCCGAAACATCGGGTGACGGCCCTGATCGGCCCTTCGGGCTGCGGCAAATCGACGCTGCTGCGCTGTTTCAATCGCATGAACGATCTGGTGGACAACTGCCGCATTGAGGGCGATCTGCAGCTGAACGGCGCGGCGATCTCCGGCGCGCAGATCGACGTGGCGGCGCTGCGGCGGCGGGTGGGCATGGTGTTCCAACGGCCGAACCCGTTCCCGAAATCGATCTATGAAAACGTGGTGTACGGCCTGCGGCTGCAGGGCGTGCGCGACCGGCGCTTGCTGGATGAAGCGGTGGAGCGTTCACTGCGCGCCGCCGCGTTGTGGCATGAGGTAAAAGACCGGCTGCGCGAAAATGCGTTCCGCTTGTCCAGCGGCCAGCAGCAGCGCCTGGTGATCGCGCGCGCCATCGCCATCGAGCCGGAAGTATTGCTGCTCGACGAGCCGACCTCGGCGCTCGATCCGATCTCCACGCTGACCATCGAAGAGCTGATTTCCGCGCTGAAACAGCGCTATAGCGTGGTGCTGGTGACGCACAACATGCAGCAGGCGGCGCGCGTCTCCGACTACACCGCCTTTATTCATCAGGGGCGGCTGGTGGAGTACAACGACACCGACGCCATTTTCACGTCGCCGCGCCAGCGCCGCACCGAGGATTATATTACCGGGCGGTATGGTTGAGGCCGTTTGGGCTATGAACAAACGAAAGGCTGCACAACCGTGCAGCCTTTTGTCTATCAGGGGCGTCAGTAATTTTTACGAATGCGGATCGCTTCTTCTACCCACTCAGCCAAATTGTCTTTTATATGGTTATAGACATTGGTGCTGGTCGAATAAGGCGGATCATAGGCTTTGGCGATTGTGGAAAGCTTTGCGTCACCCAGCTTGATGTGATCCAACGGGTTTTTACCTTTCGTGGTTTGGTCGCCGGCGCTGTCTTTCAAATTGTGTATATACACCACCAGCACGCCCATGCCTTTTTTCCAAGCCTCGCATATTTCGAAATTAATCCATTTGCGATCAGCGGTATCTTTACCGGCGAGAATCACGGCGCAGCTGCGATTGTCCAACTGGCCCTTGATCCAAGCGGCGATGGCGGCGTCACCGCCTTTTTTCACTTCCTCCCAATCGTTATCCGTGGCTGGCCGGTTACCTTCCAGCGAGCCCATTTCGCGTACCTGAGAAGCGCGCCAGTTGTCCGGCTCATAATGGAAACTGTAAAAACATTTTCTGGTCATCGGGGGTTATCCTTAGTAATGATATCGATAAGCGCCAACAGGCTTTTTTTCTTCTCCGCCAGGCTGCCCGGTTCGTTAAGCTGATCCAGCAGATTCATGGCGGCGGGGTTGCGGTAGTAGAGGGTTTCTTTCATCTCCTCCTTGATTTTTCGGTAGATCTCGGCAGATGCGCTGCCGGTACAACCGATAGGAATGCAGACGCAGCCTTGTTCCGTGGCGATCTGGAACTCTTTCAATAAACCGTCGGCCAGCACGTATTCGCCTTCGGCGTTGCGTTTGTTGCCGAACAAAAAGATTGCGATGCCGCTGAGCGAAATCATGTTCTGACGGTATTCGTGCCAAAGTGCCGGTAGGGTAATGCCGCCGCTGGCGAATTGGGGGAAAGGACGCAGCACCAGCTGGCTTTCGCTGATTTTTCCTTGGCTATCGTAAATGGCTTCCAATGCGCCGTTGATCACCGCTGTGCCTACGCCCCAGCCGAAACCGTTGACGATGCGATACTGTTTGTGGATAAGCAGGCGCGCCAGACGATGTATGAACTGGATGGACTCTTCACGGGTATAGGGCTGGTAGTTGTCGGCGCTGCCGGAGATAAACACCGTGCTTTTTTTGAACTGCGTTTCGATGGCATACAGCAGGTCAGTGATTTGCCGATAGTCATCCACCAACAGCGTTTGAATGCCGTAACGGCGCAGATCGTTAATCATCAAGCCTTGTTTGCGGCTGTTGTAATCGCAAGACGCCTGATCCTCGCTGCCGCTGTCGCCGAGCTGGACGCGCCGCATGATGCAGTAGTGGTTTCTCTGCCCTTCGCCGTACTGTGCGTAAAGGCGGCTCAATACATATTGCAGGTTGGGGTCTTCAAAGCTGAAACCGATAAACAGGAAGGTTTTGGCAGTCAGCTCCGCCATCAGCATGTTGATAAAAGGAAGGTGTGTACGGGAGTAAGTTTCGTATTGTTCGCGGGTGATAATCGCCTGGTTGGGATTTCTATAGTCACCATGCATTTTATATAAAACAACATCACGTTTATGAATGTTATTAGTCAGGCTTTCCGGCGTGGTTTTGACGTCGCAGACGCGATTATAACGGGCATAGGTTTTTTCAATCAGGTCGTCGTAATTAGTGGTCCAAAGTGACGCTATCGGTAATCTGGCGATAATCCGGTGGTTTTCTGTTTCTTCCGCCTGCTCAGCGAATTCTGTAATTATTTTCTGATTTATCTTATGTCTGTTGCCTTTTTCATTGAGGTGATATTGCGCCAGAGAAATAAGATCGCTCTCTTTTTCGATATCCAGCTCCAGTTCATAAGCGATATCGCCGATAAGCTCTTTCCAGCTAACGAAACCGGCGGGGATGGACAGTCCGGCGCCGGCAAACAGCGCAGCGCTGCCGGCTTTGATATCATTAACGTAATCTCGAATAAACAGTTCTATATCACGGTTAAACATGAGGCTATTCCCGATATTGTTTTTCTTTATTGGTTAGTTAATAACTATGTTTTTTATGAATTAATTATGCGAATAGAACGACCAAGATAAAATGGCGAGTTAACTTTGTAAACTCTGCTCGTTTGTTTTTGTCGATATTGAATGTGTTATTTTAATATTGAATTTATTTGCTTTTATTATTTGTTTTTTTAATTTTAATTTTAATTAAATGCACTCTGGTTAATAAGACGCAGTGGTCGTGGCATATCTGCATTTTTTGTCACATTGTGACTTCGATTAAATGGAAGTGATTCTCATTATCGTTGATTTGCGGCGTAAATTGTATATACTTCGCTAAGGTATGTAAGTTAACGTAAATAGATGTGTTTAAATGTGTGCATGGAAGCTGAGGATTTGGCCTGTGCTCTTGGCGTTTTGCAGCTCTGCGTGGTGCGCGGAAATCACCAGCCCTGCTGACCGCGACAGCATTACCCAACAGCAGAAAACGTTGCTGGAGCAGGCGCAGCAGCAACGCGAGGCGCTGCAACATAACGTTGAATTGCCGGCGTTACCGCTGCCTGTGCCGGCCGCCGCAGGGGCGGTTTGCCAAACGGTGCGGCAGATCGTTTTTCAGGGCGCCGAACATCTTTCCTGGTCGGTAAAAGAAAGCCTGGCGCGCCCGTATCAGGGGCGTTGCCTGACGCTGGAGCACATCAACCGTCTGGTGCGCGAAACCACCAATGCTTATCTGCAACGCGGCTATGTCACTTCGCAGGCCTGGCTGCAGGAGCAGGATATCTCCCGCGGCGTGTTGACCGTCAGCGCCAGCGAAGGGCGAATCGAGTCCATCACGCAAAACGGTGAGCAGACGCTGGCGTTGAAGATGGCGTTCCCCGGTCTGGTTGGTGACGTATTGAATCTGCGCGATATCGAGCAGGGCATGGAGCAGCTCAACCGCCTGCCGTCGCAACAGGTGACTATCGATATTCAACCTGGCGAGCAACCCGGCTTTTCCAACGTGGTTTTGCTGCGCGGTGCCACGCGCGCACCGGTCTCTTTCTCTTTCGGCGCCGATAACAGCGGCCAGAAAAGCACCGGCACCGGGCAGATGAACGCCGCCTTCTCGCTGGATAATCCGCTGCATCTTGCCGATCAATGGTCGCTTTCCGCAGCGCGCAATAACGATTTCAGCCCGCATTATCGCAGCCGCAGCCTGAACGGCAGCGTTACCTTACCCTATGGCTATTGGCTGTTCAGCTACCAGTATGCCTGGAACGATTTTTTCCAGCAGGTGCCATTCAACGGCACGGCTTACCGCTATCAGGGCAACAACCAGACCCAGCGTTTGGGCGCGAACCGCACGTTGCTGCGGGATGGCACACGTAAGCTGGCCGTCGATATCGGGCTGGCGCGGCGCACCACGGAAAATAAGCTGGCGGGGGAACGGTTGGGCGTCAGCAGCCCGACGCTCAGCATCGCCAGTCTGGGCCTCAATTACAGTGCGGTCACGGGCGGCGGCTATATGACGTTGAACCCGACGGTAAGCCGTGGGCTGCGCATGCTGGGCGCCACCGCCGACGATCCTGAGCGCAACGGGGCGCCGCGCAGCGAGTTCCGCAAGCTTGGCCTCAGCGCCAGCTATTTCTATCCGCTCGCGCCTTCTCTCTACTACCTGACCTCGGCCTACGCACAAACCAGCGCCGACAACCTGTATGCCGGCGAACGCATTTCCATCGGCGGGCAATACTCGGTGCGTGGCTTTAAAGAGCAGTACCTGACCGGTAATCGCGGCGCCTACTGGCGCAATGAACTCAACTGGCAATGGCTGACGTTGCCGAGGCTGGGGGAGCTTTCTTTGACCGGCGCGTTAGACGCCGGCTGGCTGCAGGGGCGCGCCGGGCAGATAGACGGCGGCAGCGTCGTCGGGGCGGCGCTGGGCGCCACGCTAAGCGGCCGTTGGTTCAATCAGGCGGTCACCGTCGGTAAACCGCTGACGCACCCAGACAGCCTGCAACCGGATCGTTGGGTGGCCTACTGGCAAGCCACCGTCACGTTATAACGCCAGCACACAGCAGGAGCGCCTCGGCGTTCAAAACAACATCCTTTCGAAGGAATGAATATGGATAAGCTCAATCATCCGCTGGCGCGGGGCGCCAGCTATTTGCTGATCTACCTGACGGCTTTCCAGCCGTTGCACCCGGCGTTCGCCGCCGGCATTACCGCCGCTAACGGCAATACGCAGGTGGTTATCAAGCCGGGCAACGTACCGGTGGTGAATATCGCCACGCCGAACGGTGCGGGCATCTCCCACAACACCTATAAAGATTTCAACGTTGGGCCACAGGGTGCCGTATTGAATAACGCCACACACGGCGGCAAAACGCAGCTGGGCGTGGAGATCTACAGCGCGCAGGGCAACACCTACCTGAAGGGAAAACCGGCGGAGTTGATCATCAATGAGGTGATCGGCGGCAGTCGTTCCGAGTTGCAGGGTAAACTCGAGGTATTCGGCAACAAGGCCAACGTGATGATCGCCAACCCGAATGGCATCACCTGCGACGGCTGCGGCTTTATCAACGCGCCGGGCGTGACGTTAACCACCGGCAAGCCGCAGTTCGACAAGCAGGGCGCGCTGGAAGCGCTGGAGGTGAAAAAAGGCGGCGTCACCATCGGCGGTAAAGGGCTGGACGGCAGCGGCGCCGACTATGTCGATATCATCAGCCGCGCCACCGAGTTGAACGGCAAAATCAATGCACAAAATCTGTCTCTGACTCAGGGCGCCAACCGCATCAGCTTCAAGGACGGCAGCATCAAACCGATCGCCGGTGAAGGCGCTAAGCCCCAACTGGCCGTGGATACCAAAGCGCTGGGCGGCATGTACGCCAACAAAATCCGCCTGGTGGCCAACGAGGATGGGGTGGGGGTGAACCTGAAAGACCTCACCAGCAAACAGCGGGATATTACGCTGAGCGTTAACGGTAACCTGGTGCTTAACGGCACCACGCACAGCAAGGGTGACCTCAATGTTAGCGCCAAGGGATTGCACATTACGCGGGGTGCTGTCGTGCAGGCGGACGGCAACGCCACGCTGGCAGCAACGACGCTGGTGAATGACGGGCAAACCAGCACCAGTGGCGATATGCGTATCTTTGGCGACCATATCCGCAACGCCGGGGAAAATGCCAAGCTGCACGCCAATAAAAATATGTGGATCCAAAAGGATGCTCAGGGCAACAAGGCTAAATCCGTCGAGAACCGTTCGGCGAAAATCCTGACCAACAGCGGCGATTTAGTGATACGCACGGAGAGTTTGAACAACGTTCGCCAGCAGTTCGCCATTTCCTCCAACAACGCGCCGAAGGACAACAAGGATATCGATCGTTGGTTGGCTGATGGTGTGTACGAGGGGCAATTCGATTACCAATTTTTTGATTATTTGGCGGACTTTGAAGATAAAAATTTCACCTGGTTGGGACACGTCGATTTCAAAAAAACGCCCTGGGTTAACAGTGAACGCGCGCGTTTTACCGTAGTGACCGACAGCCGTCCCGCAGAAATCATTTCAGGGAAGAATGCCTACATTAATGCGTCGGAGCTTTGGAACCACGTCAGCACAATAAAAGCGACTAACGATCTGATTTTAACTGGTAATAATCTGGGCGTGCGCAGTGAAATGACGGGGGACATGAACGACTATGCACTTTTCGAACCGAAGGTGCCGAATCCTAACGTTGTTCTGGGACATAAATGGCAGGATCAGAAATCGTCGATCCCGGAATATGTCATTTATGTCAGAAAAGGCGGGCAAAAGAGCTGGTCGGCTTCTGGCTATCCGGCCTCAGCCATGTTGGCGGGCGGCAATTTGGTTGCGGATTTTAAAAATCAGATAGAAATTAAAACTTCGACGCCGGCGGGAAATCAGCTTAGTGAGGTGGTGGCTTCGGGACGGCCTGACTCACTGGTAGCTCACAACATTGTGCTGCATGCGGGACGTGTTATCAGTACCGATAAAATAAACGCGCGTAACGACCTGACTGTGGTTGCCGATGATGTGTTTTACACCGACGGTGCTGAGCTAACTGCGGGCAAGAGTCTGAACGTTGCAGCAGTGAATGAGCTGGATGCCCGTCAAAGCTATCTGAAGGGACATCATGTCACTTTGACCAGCCGCAACGGCAACGTCAAAGTGCACACTGTACCTAGCCCACGCTATTTCGGCGTCGATGGTGCCCGCTGGCTGAGCCAATTGAATGCTGCCGGGGACTTAACCTTAAATGCCGGGCAAGGTATTTATCTACGTAACACGCACTTCGCGCCGCAAAGCCAAAATATTGCAATGACGGCGAACGGCACTGTTTCGATTGTCAGAAATGACGAGGCGTTGAATAACGATCGTTTAGCGCAGAATTTATCTCCTGAACAACGACAAACGCAGTTCAACCAACTGCTAAATGCCGGACAGTTGAACGCCAGTGGTTCAGTGCTGCTCAACAGCGGCGGTTATCTGGCGTTGCGCGGGACGCACATTAAAGCAGGTAAAGATGTCACGCTGTTGGCCGGCCATAATGCCGATCTGAACTATCGCGAATTGGGGGAGCAATTTAGTCGCTTGTTCCCCTCTTCCCGCACGCCTGAACTGGGTAGCCGGGTACACGCCGGCGGCAATTTACTGATTAACTCGGCCCGCGACATCGGCACCCAGGGCGGCGCGCTTTCCGCCAACGGTAATATCACGCTGCTGGCCGGGCAGAATCTATGGTTGTCGAACCTGGCCTATTCCGCCATTGATGCCGCTAACGACAACAACAAAGACGACCGCCATGTGGTCACTACCCTCAGCGCCGGGAAAAACCTGACCGCGTCGGCGAATAACCAACTGCTGACTTACGGCGCCAGGCTGACTTCCGGCGCCAACATGACGTTGACCTCCGGCGGCGATATGCGCTTCGAGGCGGTGCAAAACCACACTTACCGCGAGAGCGGCAACGAGTTCACCGAAACCCGTACCCAGCAAGGTACCGAGCTGAATGCCGGCGGCCTGATGACGGTGATTTCCGGCGGCAGCATTCTGTTCCAGGCGACCAAGCTGGTGGTTAAAGGATTAGGAGCGAACTGGAAATCACCGGTAGCGGTGACGGATTGGGGGAGTCGGATAGCCATTGCCGAGCAGCAGCTTCGAAATACGCAGCAGCAAATTAATCAGGCATTGCAGGCAAAAACAAATGCTGAACATATTGTTACGCAAAGAATTTCGTTCGTTCAGCAAGCAGAGGCTGCCGTCAGAGATGCTGAGGAAAGGCGGGATGAGTTTATGCGTAATAACCCACCTCACGAATATGGCAGTGGTTGGTCTGCTGAAGTAGGGAGTTGGGATAAATTCGTAGCACAGCGCGAAGGAGAACTTAGTGCTGCAAGAAGTAGTCTGGCTGCTGCTCGAAATGATGTCACGCAGGCAGAGCAGCGAATTAATCAAGGCAACAAAACAAAAAACGAGGCACAAAACCAGCTGACCGCTGCGCGCCAGGAAGCCCAAAGCAAAGGCATTGACGAAGCCAAACAAAAGGCCCAGGTCGACGCCCACAACCAGGCTGAAGCCATGCGCGCCGGCAATATGGATATCGCCGCCAAGGGTGGCTATCTCTACGCTCAGGCGATGGAGGAGTCCAGCCACTACGAGAAAACCGAGAAAAAACGCAAATGGTGGGGCAAGAAAACCGAGGTTAAGCAGACCCGCCATGACGTAACCAACAAGGTTACCGAGTTTACCGCCGCCGGCAATATCACGCTGATGAGCCGCGACGACAGCACCTATGAAGCCAGCAAAATCGCCGCCGGGCAAAACGCGCGCCTGACCAGCACGCATGGCCAGGTTAGCTTCCGCGCGGTGAAAAACACCTCTTTCGAACAGACCGTCAGCAATTCGAAAGGCTTCTTTATCAAGCAGGCCAATAAAGGGTACGAAGACAATAAGTGGGTGCTGCCGAGCATTCATACCGGTGGTGCCTTGACCGTGGAAGCCGCCAAGGGCGTCAGCGCCGACGTGAAGGTGAAAAACGGGCAGGCGCTGCAAAGCGCCATCGACGCCCTGGGCAATACGCCGGGCACCACCTGGGTCAAAGATCTGAACAAGCGCAACGACGTGCAGTGGAGCAAGGTCAAAGACGCTTACGACAGCTGGGATTACAAGAGCCAGCACCTGAACCCGGCGGTGGCGGCGGTGATCGCCATTGCGGCAGCGGCGGTGACCGCTGGCAGTTCACTGGCGGCCACGGCGGCTTCCAGCGTTTCCGGCGCCGTGGGCGGTGGGGCGATAACCAGCGGCGCGGTCACGGCCGGAATGTCTTCGCTGGCCTCCCAGGCGGCGGTGGCGCTGGTGGAGAACCAGGGCAACCTGTCGAAAACCCTGCAGGCGCTGGGCAGCAATGAAAACGTCAAGGCGACCGCCACGGCGATGGCGATCGGCGGCGCGCTCAACGGCTTCGACAGCGCGATGGGCTGGAGTAAGGATGCGGCGGGCAAACCGCTTAACCCGAACAACGTCAAACTGCCGCAGCTGAGCAACGGCGACTGGAGCAAGGTGGCGCAGCGGGTGGCCGGGCAATCGGTCATCAGCTCCAGCCTGAATACCGCCATCAATGGCGGCAGCTTCAAAGACAACCTGACCAATGCGCTGCTGGCGAACATCGGCAGCCAGGTTCAGGCCGAGGGCGCCAACCTGATTGGGGATAACGGTCAGGTTCTCGATAAAAACAGTTGATGGACATCAATATGCACGTATAGGTGATCGTCTTTACTCTCAACATGCCGTTGACCGAATGTAAGCAACAAGCTTAGGCTCTTCGGCAGGAACCATTGGACCTGGAAAAACCGTTTCGTCCAATATAGTTGAGTATGTAATTAAAATAGGTGTTACTGAAACAAGCATATCTAATGATATTCAAAGGACAATTTATCGGGCTGGTGACATTGGTGTGGTTACTGAAAACCATGGTAACATAATAATCACAATCCTTCGCAGGAGTGAAAAATGAGTGGGTGGATTTATCCCGATGTAATTAAAAAGCTTAGTTTTTCCTGTGTGGCCTTTTTAGAAGGAAAACTACCTGTGGCTGAAATTCAATCAGAAATAAATAACGCAGGTGACAGTATTGTAGCGATAGAGGAAAAATGGTTACGACAGATGCTACTTGATGCGGAAAGCGACATTGAGCTTTTAATCTTCACTATTGACAATGAAAAATTGACAGCAGCTGTCAAACCTATCGTGCAGAATATTATCAAGGCAATAAGTTAGGACATGGATTAACCCCCTATTTCCGCAACATGCTATGCATCATAAAATAGGCACCTGATACCGTTTATGAAGGCTGTTGACCCACGTATGGAAACGGCTCTTCGGAGCCGTTTTCTGTTTTTAACGTCCCCGCCCCGAAACCCGCAACACTACCCCCACCAGCAGCAACGCAGCTCCCGAGGCATAGAGCGGGAACCAACGCGTCCACCAGAGTGAGGAAAACAGCGGGGTGCTATTGGGATCTGCGGAGGCGTAGCCGCTATAGGTATTCAGGCCGGCGGCGATGGCGAGCATCGCCAGGCCGATAAAAAGCAGCAGGTTTGAGACGGTTGTCATGGCATTTTTCCTTTGTAGAGGCAGAGGGTAATTCTTACTATTAATTATTGTTCGATTAATTATCTCGGGAAATATTATTTATTTTCGTATTCATCAGGCTATTTCCTGACGATAAAATAATATGCCTTAATACTAGCCGCTTATTTCCCAATAAAAAACCCGCCTGGGCGGGTTTTCTCTTTTTTCTCGCAAATTGTCACTTCACCAGCGGCTTATCATTGGGCGTTTTGAACTTCGCCAGGTATTGCGGCTGGAAGATGCACATGCGCAGCACGGTGCGGTATTCGCCGTTGACGAAGAACTCGTCGATCAGTTCGCCTTCCACGTTGAAGCCCAGCTTGCTGTAGATGTGGATCGCCTTCGGGTTCTCCTTATCGACGATCAGGTACAGCTTGTACAGGTTCAGCACCGAGAAACCGTAGTCCATCGCCAGACGGGCGGCGGTGCTGGCGTAGCCTTTGCCCTGGTGGGCAGGATCGATGATGATCTGGAACTCAGCGCGGCGGTGGATGTGATCGATCTCCACCAGCTCTACCAGGCCGACCTTGGCGCCTTCGTGCTCGATGATAAAGCGGCGCTCGCTCTGATCGTGGATGTGTTTGTCGTAGAGATCGGAAAGCTCGACAAAGGCTTCGTAGGGTTCTTCAAACCAATAGCGCATGACGCTGGCGTTGTTGTCCATCTGGTGGACGAACGACAGATCGTCCCGTTCCAATGGGCGTAACCTGACGCTGGCAGTGCTGGACATGTGGGCTCCTCTGTGCCGTGAAATTGTGCAAAGTATAACTTCACAGAATGGATGAAGGCGAAAAAAAACGGCGCCGCGTGGGCGCCGTTTAGGCAAGGTTCAGGCTGCGCGCATCAGTCGGCGGCGTGACCCTGCTCAGGCAGGCGTTCGCCGTCCAGCCAGGCGGCGCCATCGCGCATCGCCAGGCGACCGTCGACGAACCAGCTCACCACCAGCGGATAGATCGTGTGTTCCTGGGTTTGCACCCGTTCAACCACGTCATCCTCTCCGTCGTCAGCGAAAATCGGCACCTTGGCCTGTAAAATCACCGGGCCGCCGTCGAGCTGTTCGGTCACGAAGTGCACCGAGGTGCCGTGTTCGCTGTCGCCGTTGTCGATGGCCTGACGGTGGGTATGCAGACCCGGGTATTTCGGCAGCAGGGAAGGGTGGATGTTCAGCATGCGGCCGGCATAACGCTGCACGAACTGCGGGCTGAGGATGCGCATGTAGCCGGCCAGCACCACCAGATCGGGCTGGTGCTGGTCGATGGCGTCCGCCAACGCGGCGTCGAACGCCGTGCGATCGGCGTAGGCCTTGGCATCCAGCGCCTGGGCGGCGATGCCCGCCGCTTCGGCGCGTTGCAGGCCATAAGCCTGCGCCTTGTTGCTGAACACCGCCACGATTTCGGCGGCGATGCGGCCTTGCTGGCAGGCGTCAATCAGCGCCTGGAGATTGCTCCCCTGGCCGGAGACCAACACCACGATCTTTTTCATCAGTTGATGACCACTTGTTGTTCGTCGGAAGAGGCGGTCAGTTTACCGATTTTCCACGCTTTTTCACCTGCCGCGGTCAGCAGCGCGATGGCCGCTTCCACTTCGGCTTCCGGCAGGGCGATGACCATGCCTACGCCGCAGTTGAAGGTGCGGTACATTTCATGACGGCTGACGTTGCCGGCCTGCTGCAGCCAGGTGAACACTGCCGGCCACTGCCAGCTGGTTTCGTCGATCACCGCCTGCATGCCTTCCGGCAGCACGCGCGGAATGTTTTCCCAAAAGCCGCCGCCGGTGAGGTGAGCGATGGCGTGTACGTCCGCCTTCTCGATCAGCTCCAGCACGGACTTCACGTAAATTTTGGTCGGCGCCAGCAGGTGGTCGGCCAGCGGCTTGCCTTCCAGCTGAGTGGCGGTCGGATCGGTGTTGCTCACTTCCAGGATTTTGCGCACCAGCGAGTAGCCGTTGGAGTGTGGGCCGGAAGCGCCCAGGGCAATCAGCGCGTCGCCGGACTGCACTTTGCTGCCGTCGATGATCTCGGATTTTTCGACCACGCCGACGCAGAAACCGGCCACGTCGTAGTCTTCGCCGTGGTACATGCCCGGCATTTCAGCGGTTTCGCCGCCCACCAGCGCACAGCCAGACTGTTTGCAGCCCTCGGCGATGCCGGTGATCACGCTGGCCGCGGTGTCCACGTCCAGCTTGCCGGTCGCGTAGTAGTCGAGGAAGAACAGTGGCTCGGCGCCCTGAACCACCAGATCGTTGACGCACATCGCCACCAGATCGATGCCGATGGTGTCGTGGCGTTTCAGATCCATCGCCAGACGCAGCTTGGTGCCCACGCCGTCGGTACCGGAAACCAGCACCGGCTCGCGGTATTTCTGCGGCAACGCACACAGGGCGCCAAACCCGCCCAGACCGCCCATCACTTCCGGGCGACGGGTCTGTTTAACTACACCTTTGATGCGATCTACCAATGCGTTGCCTGCATCGATATCGACACCTGCGTCTTTATAGCTGAGAGAGGTTTTGTCGGTCACTGCGCGATTCCCCACGACGATTTGCGGTTTGAAAACTGTGCTTCCGATGTTGATTCCGGAATAAGGCGCGGCAATTCTAACAGCGCAGGCAAACGTTTGCGAGCGGCTTGTGAACCGGCTCCGCTTTTTCGTCATCTATACTGATATTCAAACTTTTGTTGATCCCGATCGGGCTATTGTGGGTGGCGCGGCGAAAAAAAGGAGGTATAATCCCGCGATTTTTTTGGCCGCAACCACCTTAATAGGAGAAAAATGATGAAGATCGTTGAGGTGAAACACCCGCTGGTAAAACACAAGCTTGGCCTGATGCGTGAAAATGACATCAGCACCAAACGCTTCCGTGAGCTGGCCTCAGAAGTGGGTAGTTTACTGACCTATGAAGCGACCGCCGATCTGGAGACGGAAAAAGTCACCATCGAAGGCTGGTGCGGGCCAGTTGAAGTGGATCAGATCAAAGGGAAAAAGATTACCGTAGTGCCAATCCTGCGCGCAGGTCTGGGCATGATGGAAGGGGTGCTGGAGCACGTGCCGAGCGCGCGCATTAGCGTGGTGGGCGTATACCGCGACGAAGAAACCCTGGAGCCGGTGCCGTACTTCCAGAAGCTGGTTTCCAACATCGAAGAGCGCATGGCGTTGGTCGTCGACCCGATGCTGGCCACCGGCGGTTCGATGATCGCCACTATCGATCTGCTGAAGAAAGCCGGCTGCCACAGCATCAAGGTGCTGGTCCTGGTCGCAGCGCCGGAAGGCATCGCCGCGCTGGAGAAAGCGCATCCGGACGTTGAGCTGTACACCGCCTCCATCGATCAGTGTCTGAACGACAAGGGCTACATCGTGCCTGGCCTGGGCGATGCGGGCGACAAGATATTTGGTACTAAGTAAACATTTGAGCCGACTTAACGAGTCGGCTTTTTTTTGACTAAAACCTATAAAACCAATAAACCGAGGAAAAGCACACATGACCCGTCGCGCCATCGGCGTCAGCGAGCGCCCGCCGCTGCTCCAGACCATTCCGCTCAGCTTCCAGCACCTGTTCGCCATGTTCGGCGCCACCGTGCTGGTGCCTATCCTGTTCAAGATCAACCCGGCGACCGTGCTGTTGTTCAACGGCATCGGCACGCTGCTGTATCTGTTCATCTGTAAAGGCAAGATCCCGGCCTACCTCGGCTCCAGCTTCGCGTTTATCTCGCCGGTGCTGCTGCTGTTGCCGCTCGGTTACGAAGTGGCGTTGGGCGGTTTCATCATGTGCGGCGTGCTGTTCTGCCTGGTGGCGCTGATCGTGAAAAAGGCCGGCACCGGCTGGCTGGACGTGATGTTCCCGCCGGCGGCGATGGGGGCGATCGTCGCCGTCATCGGGCTGGAGCTGGCGGGCGTAGCGGCCAACATGGCGGGGCTGCTGCCGGCGGAAGGCACCAGCGCCGACTCGACCACCATCACCATTTCGCTGGTGACGCTGGCGGTCACGGTGCTCGGTTCAGTGCTGTTCCGCGGCTTCCTGGCGATTATCCCGATCCTGATCGGCGTGCTGGTGGGCTATGCGCTGTCGTTCTTCATGGGCGTGGTGGATTTGACCCCGATCCGCGAGGCGCACTGGTTCGCGCTGCCGACCTTCTACACCCCGCGCTTTGAGTGGTTCGCCATCTTCACCATTCTGCCGGCGGCGCTGGTGGTGATCGCCGAGCACGTCGGCCACCTGGTGGTGACCGCCAACATCGTGAAAAAAGACCTGATCCGCGATCCGGGCCTGCACCGCTCGATGTTCGCAAACGGCATCTCGACGGTGTTCTCCGGCTTCTTCGGCTCCACGCCGAACACCACCTATGGCGAGAACATCGGCGTGATGGCCATCACCAAGGTCTACAGCACCTGGGTGATCGGCGGCGCGGCGGTGCTGGCGATCCTGTTGTCCTGCATCGGTAAGCTGGCGGCGGCGATCCAGGCGGTGCCGGTGCCGGTGATGGGCGGCGTTTCCCTGCTGCTGTACGGTGTGATCGGCGCTTCGGGCATTCGCGTGCTGATCGAGTCCAAAGTGGATTACAACAAAGCGCAAAACCTGATTTTAACCTCGGTGATCCTGATCATCGGCGTGAGCGGCGCCAAGGTGCACATCGGCGCGGCGGAGCTGAAAGGCATGGCGCTGGCGACCATCGTGGGGATCGGCCTGAGCCTGCTGTTCAAGGTCATCAGCCTGTTCCGCAAGGAAGAAGAGGTGCTTGACGCGCCGGACGAATCGGCGGAGCAGAAGTAACGAAAAGGGCAGCCCAGGGGCTGCCCTTTTGACTTATGGCATTCGCCTTAGCTGCGAATTTTGCGGTACACGAACAGCACCACGATGGCGCCGATAACCGCCACCACGAAGCTGCCGAAGTTGAAGCCGTCAACCTTGCCGTAGCCGAAGAAGGTGCTGATATAGCCGCCGACCACGGCGCCGATGATCCCCAGCACGACGGTCAGAATAAAGCCGCCGCCGTCTTTGCCGGGCATGATCCACTTAGCCAAAATACCGGCGATCAGGCCGAAGATAATCCAGGAAATAATCCCCATTTACTGCTCCTTTCTTTGGTGGCTGAGAATAGCTTACTGCTGGGTGGCCGGCTGAGTATTGCCGTTCACCGCCGCATCGGTCTCTTGTTTCAACTCTTGCGCTTTGTTTTCGGCGCTGTTCTTGATGGCTTCGGTCTTCGCCTTGGCCTGCTCGGTCAGATCGTTGGCGCCGTTGATGGCGTCGTTTTTGATGGCCTTGGCCTGATCCACCAACTGCTGGCTCTGTTTACCTGCGTCGTCTTTGATCGCGGCGGCTTTGGCCTTGGCGTCGTTGGTGATGGCGTCCGCCTGCTTGGCGGCGTCTTCTTTAATCGCCGAAGCTTTGTCTTTCAGCTGATCCGCCTGAGTGGCGGCCTCTTTTTTGATTTCATCCGCCGTCGCTTTCGCTTTGTCCGTCAGATCGTCCGCTTTTTTCTGGGCGGCGTCTTTCATCTGCTCGGCGCTGTCTTTGGCTTTATCCAGGTTGGCGTCAACCTTGGACGAGTCATCACAGCCGGCAACCAACAACCCGATAAAGGAGGCCAACAGCACTTTATTCCATACTTTCATCGTCTATATCCTTGCAGAAACCTTGTTGATGGTGATTGCATTTAGCCTACCTATACTAGGTCAGATTTTACTTAAATTACAAATTTAACCTGCGCAGGCATGGAGTTAGGGAATGATATCGGATAATTCTTGCCTCGACGGGTGCCGCCGCCGATCAAGCGGCGCTTAGGCATTGTTCACTATTGCGGCATAAGATCCTGCCGGTTCAACAGCGCCCGTTTTCTGTGTTAAACTGCCCACGTTTTTCTGCCAGTTTTGGTTGAGGTGCTTCTCTGAATACGCCGGCACAGCTTTCACTGCCACTTTATCTTCCCGATGATGAAACTTTCGCCAGTTTTTATCCGGGCGAGAACCCATCCCTATTAGCCGCGATCCAATCCGCCGTCCGTCAGGAACATGGCAGCTATATCTATTTCTGGTCGCGTGAAGGCGGCGGGCGCAGCCATCTGCTGCATGCGGCCTGCGCCGAGCTTTCGCAGAAAGGCGAAGCGGTGGGCTATGTGCCGCTCGACAAGCGCGCTTACTTCGTGCCTGAAGTGTTGGACGGCATGGAGCAGCTGGCGCTGGTCTGCATCGACAATATCGAATGCATCGCCGGCGACGAAGAGTGGGAGATGGCGATCTTCAACCTCTACAACCGCATCCTGGAAACCGGCCGCACCCGGTTGTTCATCACCGGGGATCGCCCGCCGCGTCAGCTGAACCTGCGTTTGCCGGATCTGGCTTCGCGCCTGGACTGGGGGCAGATCTACAAGCTGCAGCCGCTGTCGGACGAAGAGAAACTGCTGGCGCTGCAGCTGCGCGGCAAACTGCGCGGCTTCGAGCTGCCGGAAGACGTGGGCCGCTTCCTGTTGAAACGGCTGGATCGCGAGATGCGCACGCTGTTTATGACTCTCGATCAGCTCGATCGCGCCTCGATCACCGCCCAGCGCAAGCTGACCATCCCGTTCGTTAAAGAGATCCTGGGGCTGTAATAGCCTGAGTAAAAGAAAGGGCGCGACAGTCCGCGCCCGAATTCGAATCTATAAAATCTCCAGCACCTGCTCCGGCGGCCGGCCGATGCGCGCCTTGCTGCCTTTCACCACGATCGGGCGTTCGATCAGTTTCGGGTTCGCCGTCATCGTCGCCAGCAGCTGCTCTTCGCTCAGGCTGTCGTCCGCTAGCTTCAATTCCTTGTACAGATCTTCTTTTTTGCGCATCAGTTCGCGCGCGGATGTGAAGCCCAGTTCCTTCAACAGCTTTTTCAGCTCATCAACCGTAGGGGGCGTTTCGAGGTACAGCACCACCTTGGGATCGACGCCGTGCTGTTCCAGCAGCGCCAGGGTTTCACGGCTCTTGGAGCAGCGCGGGTTGTGGTAAATCGTGACGTTTTTCATGGCGTTCATTCCTTGTTGAATCAGCTGCGTTGGTATTGGCGGAAGCGCTGTTGCAGTTGGCGCAGCTGGTCGATGCGCGCATCGTAGCGCGCCTGTTTTAGGCTGCCGAGTTTTTGCAGCGAGCTGGCATTGCTGAGCAGGCCGATGGCCTGATCGAGCCGGCCGTTCAGCGCCAGGCTTTCGGCACGGGCCGACAGCTCTTCATCGCGCAGCCCTTGTGCGGCGCTGGCCTGCGCCAGCAGATCCCAGCCGTTCGGATCGTCCGGATGGGCAAAGGTGTAGCGGTTCAGGATCTTCGACGCCTGCGCCGGCTGGTTGCCTTCGACATAGGCGTTGGCCAGGTTGAGCTGCAGCACCGGATTGTTGCTTTGGGCGGCGTTGGCCGCCTGCAGGCGGGCGATGGCCTGCGGCGCGCGTTTCTGGCCGAGATCGATGTCGGTCATCAGGTCGATCAGCCAGACGTTTTTCGCATCCTGCGCCAGCATCGGTTGAATGATGTTGCGCGCGTCGTCGTATTTTTTCGCTTCATAGAACTGGATGGCGCGGCCGTATTTGGCGGCCGCCTGTTCGCGCACGTTGCCCTTGCTGAGCGATCCGAGCAGTTCTTCGTTCAGGCCATAGCCTTCCGAACTGTACATGCCCAGTGCGCGCACCTTGGCCATCAGGTAATCCTGCGAGGACTGCACGATGTGTTTCGGCATCTGGTTGGCGCGGTTGCGTGCGTCGGAGAGGCGGCTGTCCGGCAACGGGTGCGTTAGCAGCATTTCCGGCGGTTTGGAGGCGTAGCGCGACTGATCCGAGAGTTTCTGCAGGAAGTCGGGCATCGCTTCCGGATCGAAACCGGCGCGCTGCAGCACCTGAATGCCGATGCGATCGGCTTCCTGTTCGTTCGATTGGGTAAAGCTGATCATGCCTTGCTGGGTGCCGGCCATGGTGCCGCTCAGCGCCGCCATGCCCATGGTCGGGTTGGCCATCGCCAGCAGGATGGAACCAAGCGCGCCCACCCAGGTCAACGGGGCGTTGCGCTGCTGATCTTCCATGGCGCGCGCCAGGTGGCGCTGGGTGACGTGCGAGATTTCGTGCGCTAGCACCGAAGCCAGCTGGCTTTCGTTGTCGCTGACGCGGAACAGGGCGGAATGCAGCACCACGTTGCCGCCGAAGAAGGCGAAGGCGTTGATTTCGTCGTTGCGCACCAGATAGAAATGGAACGGCGTGCGCACCGAATAGGCGCTGGCCACCAGCCGGTTGCCCAGCTGATTGATATATTGGATTAGCAGCGGATCGTTGATCAGCGGGGCGCTGGCGCGCAGTTGGCGCACGTAAAAATCGCCCATCGCCAGTTCTTGTCCGATGCTCAGGGTGCCGCCGGCGGAGGTGCCCATATCCGGCAACTGGTCCTGGCTTTCCGCCTGTGCTGGCGCCAGGGCGGTGGCGTTCAGCGTGCCGAGCAGCAGCACCGCTAACGCGGTTTTGGTCAACCGGTTGGTCATAGTCAGGCGTTTCCCTTAAATAATCATTTCTAAGACGTCAGCAGCAGACAAGAGTTCTTTATTCCCACGGCGCAATCCGCGTGAAAGTGCGGCGGCTCACAAACCGCGGCGGCGGTGCCCATCACATCATAGTCAGCCGTTGGCAACAAGGAAACGTTAGCCGGGCGCGAATCGGGCAAAAAAGTTTTATTTTTCATTTCGAAGGGCGTTTTCTGCGTCGCCGGTGGCCTGCATTGTCAATAAAACACGGACAAAGTTGATCTGTGTTTTATTGACAAGATAAACGCAGACTCATATAGTCTGCGTTATTGAAGGTTCATTGACGGTTGAAAACGGACATATGGCGTACATCACAACCAGCGTTGAATATGGCATCCACTGCCTGCTGTGGCTGGTCGGCGATAACCAGCGGGCGCTCAGCAGCCGCGAACTCGCCGAGCTGCAAGGGATCTCACCCAGCTTTCTGGCCAAGATTTTCCCCAAGCTGGAAAAGGCGGGGATCGTCGCCGCCAGCGAAGGGGTGCGCGGCGGCTACCGGCTGGCCCGCCCGGCGGACGAGATCAGCTTTCTGGCGATCATCGACGCTATCGAGGGGCACAAGCCGCTGTTCGATTGCCAGGAGGTGCGCGGGCGCTGCGCGGTGTTCGATGACTCCCCGCCGGATTGGGCGGTCTCCGGCAAATGCGCTATCCATGCGGTGATGCTGCAGGCGGAGAAGGCGATGCGCGATGCGCTGGCGGCGCAGACTCTCGGCGCCGTCGCCGCCCGTTTTGGCCGCAAAGCGCCGCAAGGCTTCTTCGGCGAGGTCAACCTCTGGCTCGACGAGCGCATGACGGAACGCACCGCGCGCAGCGGCAAAACGGCGCGCGCCAAGACCTAACCACCGCCTTTCCTTAAAACGAAACACACTTTTTCCCGCCTCTTCGGAAGGGGCGGGCGGGCCTTCTGCACCCTGTTACGGGAGCGGGACGGCATCGTTCATCCGAAAAAACTGCGGGCAGCCTTGTCGCCCGGTTAACCCTGTATGAAGGAGTCATCCCATGACGCAGAAAATAGTGATTGCCGGTTCCGGTTTTGCCGGTTTTTGGGCCGCCGTGTCCGCCATGCGCGCCATTACCCTTGCCGGTAAGCATGACGATATCGAGGTGCTCATGGTTTCACCGACGCCAACCGTCACCATCCGGCCACGCCTGTACGAAGCCGTGTTGGAAAACATGAACCCGGACATTTCCGCGCAGCTCGCCGCCGTCGGTGTGCGCCACCTGGCCGGGATGGTAGAGCGTATCGATGCCGCTGCCAAAACGCTCACGGTGGCGCAGGCGACGGGGGAACCCCTTGAATTGGTGTACGACCGCTTGGTGTGGGCCACCGGCAGTCGGCTGTCCGTGCCTGCGGTGCCGGGCTTTGCCGAATACGGTTTCAACGTCGATACGTTGGAAAGCGCGCAGCGTCTGGATGCCCATATTAAAGCGCTGGTGGCCAAACCGTCGACGCCGGCGCGCAACACCGCCTTGGTGGTGGGGGCGGGGCTGACCGGCCTGGAGAGCGCGGCGGAGATGCCGCAACGGCTGCGCGATGCGCTGGGCAAAGACGAGAACGTGCGCGTGGTGATCGTCGATACCGCGCCGGAAGTGGGTGCCGGGATGGGGGCGGAGCCGGGGGCGGTGATACGCCAGGCATTGGCGGAGTGTGGCGTGGAAGCGCGGGCCGGCCTGCGCGTCTCGGCTATCGACGCTGAGGGAGTGATGCTGTCGAACGGTGAGCGCATCGCCGCCAACACGGTGATCCTGGCGGCGGGCGTGCGGGCGCACCCGCTGACCGAACAGATCCCCGGCGAGCGCGACGGCAGCGGCCGGGTGATCGGCGACGCCTTCCTGCGCGCGCCGGCGGCGGCGGGCATTTTCGTGACCGGCGATACGGTGAAGGCGGCGACCGACGATCTCGGTAACCACAACCTGATGACCTGCCAGCATGCGCTGAGCCTTGGGCGCGTGGCCGGCCACAATGCGGCGGCGGAGCTGACGGGCTTGCCGACGCACCCTTACAGCCAGCCGAAGTATGTGACCTGTCTGGATCTGGGCCCCTGGGGCGCGCTGTATACCGAAGGCTGGGAGCGCCAGGTGCGCTTTACCCGTGAGGAAGGCAAAAAGATTAAGCAGGAGATCAACACGCAGTGGATTTACCCACCGGCGGCGGATCGCGAGGCGCTGTTTGCCGTCGCCAATCCGGATTTCGTGATTGTGCCTTAAAGAAAAGAGAAAACGGGAGCGGCAACGCTCCCGTCGTCATTGGCCCAGCGGCAGGAACGAGCGCTCCGGCACCACGGTTTTCATCACCAGCGTGGAGCTCAGGCGCTGCACGCCCGGCAGAGCGGAGAGCTTCTCGTCGTAAAGCTGCTGGAAGGCGGGCAGATCGCGGGCGATCACGTGCAGCAGATAGTCGGGATCGCCAAACAGCCGCTGTGCCTGCACCACCTGCGGAATGTCCACCATGGCGTTTTCGAAGGTTTCAACGGCGCGGCGATCGCCTTCGCGCATGGTGACGAACACCAGGGCGGAAAAGTTATAGCCCAGGCTGCCGGGGTCGAGCTGGGCGCGGTAACCCCTGATCACCCCGGACTCCTCTAATGCCCGTACCCGGCGGTGGCAGGGGGATACGCTTAATCCGATCCGCTCGGCCAGCTCGGTCACCGACAAACGGCCGTCAACCTGCAGTTCAGCAAGAATCTTGCGATCAATCTTATCCATTTGGAAAAATTTCCCCACTTATGCCGGTTTCAGGCAAGTAATTGAAAGCACATTTTAACGCCTTGAGGATATTCTTGCCATCTGTTGAACGGTTTTGACGGCCAGCACGGCAGGCGGAGGCCGTTCTTCTTCCAAGAGGAAAACGCAATGGTTCTTTGTTCGGAATGGCGCGGCGCGTTTGAGCGGGCGCCGGCATGACGCTCGCTCTGTTCGCCGCTTTTTGGGCGGTGTCGATTTTGTTGGTGATCACGCCGGGTATGGATTGGGCCTATGTGATCTCGGCGGGCATTCGCGGCCGGGTGGTGGTGCCCGCCGTCGCCGGTTTGCTGTTCGGCCATCTGCTGATGATTGCGATCGTGGTGGCGGGCGTCGGCGCGTTGCTGGTCGGCAACCCGCTGGCGCTGACGGCGCTCACCTTGCTGGGGGCGACTTATCTGTTGTGGATCGGTTTCAACATGCTGCTGCACCCGCCAGTGCCCGGCGCCGGTGAAGATCAGCGTTCCGATTCCTGGCTGCGCTGGGCCGGCAAGGGCGTGTGCGTCAGCGGCTTGAACCCCAAGGTGTTTCTGCTGTTTCTGGCGCTGCTGCCGCAGTTTACCGACGCCCGAGCCGAATGGTCGGTGCCGATGCAGATGCTGGCGTTGGGCGTCGTGCATTTGATCAGCTGCGGCCTGGTGTATCTGCTGGTGGGATTCGGTTCGCAGTCGGTGCTGCGCACGCGCCCGCAGGCTGCGAAGGTGGTGGGGCGCATCTCCGGCGCGGCGATGATCGTCATCGCCCTCGGGCTGCTGGCCGAGCAGGCGCTGAAATAGTGGTTCGAAAGGCCCGCTGGCGCGGGCCAGGCGGTATCAGGCTCTGACGGCGAGCAGCACCGATGAGGCTTTGATCAGGGCAATGGCGCGCGAACCGTTCTTCAGCGCCATCTCCTGCAGGCTTTCATTGGTGATCACCGACGTCAGCACAAAACCGGCATCCGCTTTGAGGTGTACGGTGCTGTTGACTGCGCCGTGCTCAACCGCAGTCACTTCCCCGGCAAACTGGTTGCGGGCGGAAAAACGCAAACCGCAATCCTCTGTCGCCAGGATCACCCACGGCGCTTTAATCAGCGCGACGGCCTCTTTGCCGACGCTTAACCCCAGCGACTGTTGGCTTTGTACCGTGACGATGGCCACCAGTTTTTCACCGCCCTGCAATGCGATCTCCACTTCGTCATTGACGGCGCCTTTGGCGACGGCGGACACGGTACCGGTGAATTGGTTACGGGCTGAAACGGGCATAGACTCTCCTTGAAAGGGGCAAACGGTAAAATTTTTCGCCAGCATGCACCCTAACCGCCGCGATTGCCAATGCCGCGGGGAAAGAGTGTGAGCAGAGCGAGCTTACTTAAAAATTAACGCCGATAGATGTCCGGCCGGGCGATCTGCCAAACAAAATCGGGACGATTGATGGCGCTATAGCCCACTTTTTCATAGAGCCAGGGGGCGGTGCTGGTGACCAGCATGATTCGCCGCAGCGTCGCCATCAGCGGATGGGCCTGGCAACATTCCGCCAGCCATAGACCCAGCCCGCTTTTTTGGTACGTTTCCAGCACGTACACGTCGCACAGATAGCCGAAGGTGGCGTAATCGGTGACCAGCCGGGCGAAACCGATTTGTCTGGTGCCGTGATACAAACCGAAGCACAGGCTGTGGGCGAGGGACTGGCGAACGGTCTCTTTATCAATGCCTTCCGCCCATGACGAACGGGTCAGAAATGCATGGATGGCGTCAAGATCCAGCAGGGCGGGCTCGGTGCTGACGAGATAGTCAGCACGCCGCCACTCCCGTGGGTCAGAGGTTGTCATGAGGGGGCTTCTCCTGTTGTCTGCTTGTTTGCCGTTAAGTGTCTGTACGCAGGGTGAGGCAGTCTCTCGACGGTGTAAGGCGAGAGAATCATGCCCGGCACCGCGGTCGATAGCTGACGTATTGGCTTTGATAATACGAGATACCGCCATGACTTTTAGAGAGCGAAGGAAAATAATTACGCTTGATTGCGTAAATAATAATGAGTATGTTTCTCATTCTCTTTGTTGTTCGCGGGCGCATGAAGGAGTTATTAGCCTGCATTAGCGTGATAGTTGATTCACAGGGAAACACTGAGACGCGCGGTGGCGCTCATTTCTCGTTATGAGAAAGCTCAAAACTAAACTGCAGAGCCCCCGTTAACGCCGTTTTAAATGGTCAAGGATTTCCCCGATGAAAATGAAAATCTCTGTGCTCGCCCTGCTGACGGGTATGGCGCTAAGCGGCTGCGTGCCGCACCAAACCACTTCCTCTTCCCCTGCCGTGCAACCTCTCGCGCCAGCGGCGCAATCCGACAGCGTCGTCAAACGCCAACTGGCTTATGGTTTGTATGAAATGGCGCTGACGCCAGGGGGAGATGCGCTGTACGTCGCCAGCGCCGAAAGTTTTAAAGATGTACAGGGGGGCGTGGTCTATAAGCTGGACGCCAAGACCCTGAAAACCCTTGGCACGACGCATACCGATCTGAAAAATTTCGCCATGCAGGCCTCTGCGGATGGAAAAACCCTTTATGTCAGCAATTCGCTGGACGGCGGTATCAGCGCAATCGGCGCCGCCGACGGTAAGGTGAAAGGACGTTTGTTGTTCAGCGAGCGCAATGAGAAAGGGTTGCCGTATGGTGCGCGCCAAATTCTGGCTCACAACAATACGCTGTATGTGGGGGCGGTGGCCGATCCGGCGCAAATTTGGGTGGTTGACGCCGAAACGCTCAAGCTGAAAACGCGCATTAAAAATACCGGCAAATGGATGACCGGCCTGCATTACTCCGAACAGACCCAACGTGTGTATGCCGCCAATGGCAGCGGCGAGATCCTGGTGATCAACCCGCGTTCCAATCGCATCGAGAAACGCTGGAAACCGTTGGGAGACCAACCGGCACTGCTGCTTAATATGGCTGAAGACGAGGCTACCGGTCGTTTGTTCGTCACTGACAACTCCAAGGCGAAGACCACGCTGGTCTTGGATATTCATACCGGAAAATTATTGAAGCGGCTTGATGTGGGCGACTCTTTGGCTGTCGTTTTCAATTCACGGCGCAATGAAATTTATATCTCGCAGCGTGAATCCGGCAATGTACTGAGCCTGGATGCGACGACCTATGCGGTGAAACAGCGCTGGGCGCTGCCGCCGAATCCAAACAGCTTGCTGTTGTCGGCAGATGGCCAGACATTGTTCGTTACTGTCAAACAACCGTTTAACAAAGATCATTCCACTCAGGGGCCGGACAGCGTGGTTCGCATCGCGTTGAATCAATAAGCCCCATCGGCTCGGCGACGGGCCATTTAACTTTTTATCCTCATTCATGAGTGAATTATGCACAACACCAGTACAACGAATTCCCCTTTACGCAAAACGCTGCTGGCGCTGGCTATCGGCGCGCTGAGCCAAGGCGCGCTGGCCGCAGACGGCGACGCCAAGAAAAACCAGGAGGACACCCTGGTCGTCCGGGCCGAAAAACACGCCGATTTCAACTCCGGCGGCAATGATTTGGTTCCCGCCTACCTGGATGGACAGGTTGCCCACGGCGGCCGCCTGGGAATGTTGGGCGAACAGAAAGCGATGGACGTCCCGTTCAACGTCATAGGTTATACCGCGAAGCTGGTACAGGATCAGCAGGCGAAGACCATCGCCGACGTGGTCAGCAACGACGCGGGTGTGCAGGCGGTGCAGGGATACGGTAACTTCGCCGAAACCTATCGCATCCGCGGTTTCTCACTGGACGGCGACGACATGACGATGGGCGGGCTGCCGGGCGTGGTGCCGCGTCAGGTGATGGATACCCAGATGCTGGAGCGGGTAGAGATCTTCAAAGGGGCGAACGCCTTGCTGAACGGCCTGGCTTCCAGCGGCGTTGGCGGCATGATCAATCTTGAACCGAAACGGGCGGAAGAAACGCCGACCACTCAGATCGGCCTCGACTACACCTCCGATTCTCAGGTGGGCGGCAAGCTGGATCTGGGCCGCCGTTTTGGTGACGACAACCAGTTTGGCGCTCGCGTCAACCTGGTACACCGAGAGGGGGAAACGGCGGTTGAGGATGATAAGCGGCGCACCACGCTGGCATCGGTCGGGCTGGACTATCGCGGCGATCGTTTCCGTTCATCGTTGGACTTCGGTTATCAGAAAAAGACCTTCCATGGCGGAACGATGGGGGTCAACATCAGCGGCATCGATGTGATACCCGCAGTGCCTGACACCCGTAAAAATTACAGTCAGCAGTGGGGCTACAGCGATATCGAGAACGAATTCGGCATGGCGAAAGCGGAATATGATTTAACCCGCGACTGGAAGGCCTATGCCGGATTGGGCGCGCAGCACGGCCATGAAACCGGCGTTTACAGCGCACCGAAGCTCATCAACGCCAACGGCGACGCCACGGTTGGGCGCCTGGACACCAATCGCATCATCGACGCTTTCAGCGGCATGGCGGGGCTTGAGGGCAAGTTCACGACCTGGGCGGTTTCGCACCGGGTCAACGTCGGCTATTCCGCGCAGATTAAACGCGACAAAACCGCGTGGCGCATGTCTGCCAACAATCCGACGACCAATATCTACGATAACCATGATGTCGCAATACCGGACAACGCCTATTTCGGCGGCAACTACAGCGATCCGCTGACCACGGCGCGCAACCGGACGCAGGGCTGGTTGTTCAGCGATACGCTGGGCTTTTTCGGCGACCGGGTGTTGTTAACGGCGGCCGCGCGTCATCAGAAAGTGGTGGTGCGTAATTACAGCAATGCCACCGGCCTGGAGGATACCGCCTCCCGTTATACGCAAAGCCGCTGGATGCCGACGTTCGGGCTGGTCTATAAGCCGTGGGAAACGGTGTCGCTTTATGCCAACCATACCGAGGCGTTGCAGCCTGGCGGCATTGCGCCGAAAGAGGCGGCTAACTTCGGGCAGAGTACCGGTATCGCCCGTTCCAAGCAAAATGAAGTGGGCGTGAAAGTTGATTTCGAACGCGTGGGTGGCTCGTTGGCGCTGTTTGAAATCAAAAAGCCGGCCACCATGATCGACAGCAACAACTACTACACCTTGAACGGCGAACAACGCAACCGCGGCGTGGAGTTGAATGTGTTCGGCGAACCGGCATTCGGCCTGCGCCTCAACGGCAGTGCTACCTGGCTTTCGCCCGAGTTGACCAAAACCCAGGGCGGTCGTAACGATGGCAAAGACGCGATCGGCGTAGCGCACTTCTACGCGGTGCTGGGAGCGGAGTACGACATCAAGCCGGTCGATGGCCTGACTGCAACGGCGAAAGTGCGGCATACCGGTTCGCAATATGCCGACTCCGCCAATACCAAAAAGCTCGATAGTTTCACGACCCTGGATCTCGGCCTTCGCTATCGCATGCGTTTGAATGAGGATCAAAATACGCTGGTATGGCGTGTGGGGTTGGACAACGTCACGAATGAGAAGTATTGGTCCGGCGTAGAAAGCAATGGCACTTACGTCTTCCAGGGACAGGCGAGGACGCTGAAAGCGTCGGTAACTTACGACTTCTAATCGAAACGGAAACGACGGCGGCCCACATGCGATGGGGCGCCGGCTCCTTCACCACCGGGGGGTGCTTTTCAGCATGACCGATGGGTGAGGACGCTGATCAAATCCAGCGCGTCGTCCGCCGCCGCGATTTCGCTTTCGCTGAGCGCCTGTCGTTCGATGAAACACTCGATAGCTTCCAACAGGGAGAAGACGCTGATTTCATCCCCTATCTTCACGACTTCGCAAACGCCACGCCCGATCGCCAGACAGATGGCTTCATCAAATTCACACGGTTTGCTGTTCATCTTTCCCCCTACGGCGTTTGGGATGATATCGGCCATGCTACCGGTTTTTTCCCGACGGCTGTCTGATGAAAATCTCATTTTTTCGTTGATGCTGACTGGCGCACGACCGCGGGCATTGGCGAAATTCTGATTTCCTCACCGTGGTCAAATTTCCCTTGTGACCACCGTGCCGGCGCGGTATTGTCGCCAAATGACGACAATACCGCCTCATTGTCCGCATAAAAAATTCATGACGTTATCATCCCTTCATCCCGCTGCCGTGCGGGATTTTTTTATGAGGTTTATCTCAAAGTGCGGATAACCTCGACGCGATCGCTTGCCATGCTCTGAGAATAATCCTAGCTTGAAATAGTCATTTAGGGTTAGCAATCCCTCATGACCTCCTTGTAACACTTGATGCACCAGAACGTTTTCTCCCCCGCTGCGGCGGGGGTTTTTAATGACGTGCATCAGAAAAGGCCGCAACGCAAGAACCGACAGAGTTCGTGACGATAACCAGTTTAAGTATCAGGGGACGGGACTATGAAAAATGATCTGGCGGCGGCGATCGCGATTGGCTGTGTGTTGTTGTTCGCATTGGCAGTCGGTTCGCCCCTTTCTATCGGTACCTCGCTGTAATCTTCCGCGGCCCCGTTCGGGGCCGCTCACCGAACCTGTCGCCGCGTCTGCGGATTGTTGCGCCGATCGCCTGCCCGCGCGATAAAATCAGCCAAATCGCTGTTGATGTATGGTGAACTTTGAGTACTCTGAGTGCTTTGCACACCTCGCGTGCGCCCGTTCTATCTATGCTTTAATCAGGCCCATCACAGGAATCGCCATGCCCGCCCGCCAAATCTCGAGGAGCCCGCTCTGATGCTGGAGATGTTATTACAGTGGTACCGCCGCCGCTTCACCGATCCGCAGGCTATCGCGCTGCTGGTGATCCTGGTCGCCGGGTTCCTCATTCTCTATTTTCTGCACGGCATTCTGACCCCGTTGCTGGTCGCCATCGTGCTGGCGTACCTGCTGGAGTGGCCGACCGCGCGCCTGCAGCGCATCGGCTGTTCGCGCACCTGGGCGGCGAGCATCATGCTGTTGGTGTTCGCGGGCGTTGCCATGCTGCTGGTGTTTGTCGTCGCGCCGACCGCTTGGCAGCAGGGCATCAATCTGATGAGCGATCTGCCGGGCATGCTCAACCAGTTCTATAACTTCGCCGCGACGCTGCCGAAGCGTTATCCAGCGCTGGTGGATGCCGGCATCATCGACATGATGGCGGAAAACCTGCGCAGCCGGCTGTCCGGCATGGGCGAATCGGTGGTGAAATTCTCGCTGGCGTCGCTGGTCGGCCTGCTGACGTTGGCTATCTACCTGATCCTGGTGCCGATGATGATGTTCTTCCTGCTGAAGGACAAAGATCAACTGTTGAACGCGGTGCGCCGCGTGCTGCCGCGCAATCGCGGCCTGGCGGGGCAGGTCTGGAACGAAATGAATCAGCAGATCACCAACTATATCCGCGGCAAGGTGCTGGAGATGGTGATTGTCGGTGTGGCGACCTACCTGGTGTTCGCCGTGCTGGACATGCGCTACTCGCTGCTGCTGGCGGTGCTGGTGGGCTTTTCGGTGCTGATCCCCTACATCGGCGCGGTGCTGGTCACCATACCGGTGGTGGTGGTGGCGCTGTTCCAGTGGGGCGTCGGCGCCGATTTCTGGACGCTGATCGTCGCCTATCTGGTGGTACAGGGGTTGGACGGCAACCTGTTGGTGCCCATTTTGTTCTCCGAAGCGGTCAACCTGCATCCGCTAGTGATTATCCTGGCGGTGATCGTGTTCGGCGGGATGTGGGGCTTTTGGGGCGTGTTTTTCGCCATACCGCTGGCGACGCTGGTGAAGGCGGTGATTCACGCCTGGCCCGATGAACTGCGGGTCGAGGTGGAAGACAAGGCCGGCTGACAGGGAAGAAACGAAGCGCAGCAGGCCGCTGCGCTTCGTGAGAATTACTGCTGCAGGTAGCTCAGAACGATGTCGTGGTGATTGGTGGTTTTGAAATCATCAAACACTTTTTCAATCTTGCCGTTGGCGTCGATCAGGAAGCTGATGCGGTGAATACCGTCGTAGGTCTTGCCCATGAAGGTTTTCTCGCCCCACACGCCAAACTGTTGCGATACCTGATGATCTTCATCAGACAACAGCGTGAAGTTGAGCAGCTCCTTTTCGGCGAAGCGCGACAGTTTTTCCGGTTTGTCGGTGCTGATGCCCAGCACTTCGACGCCGACCTTTTTCAATTCGTCCATGTTGTCCCGCAGGCCGCAGGCTTGCACGGTGCAGCCCGGCGTCATCGCCTTCGGATAGAAATAGACCAATACTCGCTGTCCCTGGAAGTCGGCCAAATTAATTTCCTCACCGTCCTGGTCAGGCAAACTAAATTTCGGCGCTGTGTCACCGGCTTTCAATGGGCTCATCACTACTCTCCATCTTTCTCATCATGCTGTGGATAGTTCACCACGCTAATACTGCCTTGCGCGTTCAATTCTGTACATAGGCGATGGAAGGCTTGCTCAATATTTGAGGCATCCCGATCGCCGGAGCTGTGGGCGGTGATTTGGATATACAGCTGCGGTGGCAGGTCGCCGTCCGCCGGCTGCGTGCGCGAGACCAGCTCGGCGATATTCATCTGGCTGGAGTCGAACAAATCGGTAAAGCGTTCGATGATATGCGGCGAGTCCTTGACTTCCACCTGCACCCATACCGTGGCCGGCATCGGCGGCCTTTCGTGCGAGTTTGTGCGCTTCATCACGATCAGCAGATCCAGCTCCGCGCCTTTTTGCGGCAGGGTGGATTCGATCAGGGTGATGGCGTTCCAGCTGCCGGACAGCAGCATGATAAACGTGAACTCCTCCCCCAGCATGGCCAGACGGCTATCTTCGATATTGCATCCGCAACTGCTGACGTGGCGGGTGATGGTATTGACAATTCCGGGGCGGTCGGCGCCGAGTGCGGTAATCACGAGATAGTGTTCGTCTGACTGAGGCAAAATAGCGCTTCCTGTCGTGCTTAATGGGGTTACCATGGTAAACATAAAAAAAACCGCCTGCCAAGCGCTTACAACGCGGTTGTGCGCTTGCTTTTGGATAGGCAGCAAAAGTACCATGAGTGACTTGTTTGTGGAGGGGACGGCCAATGTTTACGGGAAGTATTGTTGCACTGGTTACGCCGATGGACGACAAAGGTGCTGTCGATCGCGCGAGCCTGAAAAAATTGATCGATTATCATGTAGCCAGTGGCACCGCGGCGATCGTTTCCGTAGGGACCACCGGCGAGTCCGCAACGCTTGCCCATGACGAGCACGTTGACGTGGTGCTGCAGACGCTGGAGCTGGCCGACGGCCGCATCCCGGTGATCGCCGGCACTGGCGCCAACGCTACCGCCGAAGCCATCGCGCTCACCACCCGCTTCGCCAACACCGGCGTGGTGGGGTGTCTGACGGTGACGCCGTACTACAATAAGCCGACGCAGGAAGGGCTGTATCAGCACTTCAAGGCGATCGCCGAGAGCACCGAGCTGCCGCAGATCCTGTACAACGTGCCTTCGCGCACCGGTTGCGACATGCTGCCGCCGACCATCGCTCGGCTGGCGAAAATCAAGAATATTGTTGCTGTAAAAGAAGCGACGGGGAACTTAAGTCGCGTTAGTCAGATCCAAGTGCTGGTTGACGATGAAGATTTCATTTTGCTGAGCGGCGACGACGCCAGCGGACTGGACTTCATGCAACTGGGCGGCAAAGGGGTGATTTCCGTGACGGCCAACGTGGCCGCGCGCGAGATGGCGGAACTTTGCGCGCTGGCGGCGCAGGGCAAGTTTGCCGAAGCGCGCCGCTTAAATCAGCGCTTGATGCCGTTGCATCAGGATCTATTTGTAGAAGCAAACCCAATTCCGGTGAAGTGGGCCTGTAAGGCGTTGGGATTGATGGCAACCGATACGCTGCGTCTGCCGATGACGCCGTTGAGTGAAACCGCCCGCCCGGTGGTGGAGCGCGCGCTGAAAAGCGTCGGTTTGCTGTAACTCTAAGGGAAATTTGATGGCTTATTCATTGCAAAAGTCGACGGTAGCAAAAGTAGTGGGCATCTCTTTGGTGATGATGCTGGCAGCCTGCAGCAGCGATCAGCGCTACAAGCGCCAGGTCAGCGGCGACGAGGCCTACCTCGACGCGGCTCCGCTCAAGGCGCTGAACGCGCCGTCCGGCATGATCCTGCCGGTGCAGAGCGGCAACTATGACGTTCCCGCCACGAAGCTGCAAGGCAACGTCGGCAAGCAACTGGACATTCGTCCGCCGGTGCAGCCGTTGGCGCTGCTGAGCGGTTCACGTGCGCAATACGCCGGCGACAGCGGCACGCTGCTGCTGGAAAACAGCCCGCAGAACCAGAACCTGTGGTCGCGCGTCGTCAGCCTGCTGCAGGCGAAGAACATCGCGATCGCTTCCCGCCAGGACGCCGGTCAGACCCTGACCACCGACTGGGTGAAGTGGAACCGTCTGGACGAAGACAACCAGTACGAAGGCCGTTATCAGATCAGCGTGCAGCAGCAGGGCTACCAGCAGGCGCTGGTGGTGAAAAGCGTTGGCCTGCAGCAGCAGGGCAAGAGCGAGCAGGTGACCGACCAATCTGAGATTCAGCGCTACAACGGCATGATGATCAACACCCTGATCGAAGGCCTGGACAAGCAGGACAACCTGGCGAGCAGCCAGACCGCCAGCCGCTTCGGCGCACTGGACGTGCAGAGCGGCGCCGATGACACCGGCCTGCCGATGCTGGTCGTGCGTGGCCCGTACACCGTTGTGTGGGATCGCCTGCCGCCGGCGCTCGAAAAACTGGGGATGAAAGTGGGTGACCGCAGCCGTCCGCAGGGCACCGTCGCCGTGACCTACAAGTCCTTGAGCAGCAGCGATTGGGATGCGTTGGGCGTTAAGGATCCTGAACTGGCGGAAGGGGATTACAAGCTGCAGGTCGGCGATCTCAACAACCGCACCAGCCTGCAATTCATCGATCCGAAAGGCAAACCGCTCACCCAGTCGAAAAACGATGCACTGGTGGCGGCATTCCAGTCTGCCTTCAGTAAAACCAGCGTTAACTAATCAAAAAGGGGCCTCGGCCCCTTTTTGTTTTGTCTATACGGTATCGTTTGCGTCGCAGGTTTGGCACAATAGTGTCCGGCACGCCAAAGAATTCATTAGGTCAATTCTATACCCCCTAATTTCGGGCCGCGCTCGGGAGACAACGGGGATACATCACTGGAGTAAGTAAGATGCAAAAGCTAGCTGAGCTGTATCGTGGAAAGGCAAAAACCGTTTACACCACCGAGAATCCCGATCTGTTGGTGTTGGAGTTCCGCAACGATACGTCAGCACTGGATGGTCAGCGCATTGAGCAGTTCGATCGCAAAGGCATGGTGAACAACAAGTTCAACCATTTCATCATGAGCAAACTGGAAGAAGCCGGCATCCCGACCCAGATGGAGCGTCTGCTGTCCGACAACGAAGTGCTGGTGAAGAAGCTGGACATGGTGCCGGTGGAATGCGTGATCCGCAACCGCGCCGCCGGTTCGCTGGTGAAGCGTCTGGGCATCGAAGAAGGTCTGGTGCTGAACCCGCCGCTGTTCGATCTGTTCCTGAAAAACGACGCCATGCACGATCCGATGGTGAACGAATCCTACTGCGAAACCTTCGGCTGGGTGAGCAAGGAACATCTGGCGCGCATGCGTGAGCTGAGCTACCGCGCCAACGAGGTCTTGACCCAGCTGTTCGACGACGCCGGCCTGATCCTGGTCGACTTCAAACTGGAGTTCGGCCTGTTCAACGGCGAAGTGGTGCTGGGCGATGAGTTCTCGCCGGACGGCAGCCGCCTGTGGGACAAAAGCACCCTGGACAAGATGGACAAAGACCGTTTCCGTCAAAGCCTGGGCGGCCTGATCGAAGCCTATGAAGAAGTGGCGCGCCGCATCGGCGTGAAGCTCGACTAAGCGTTGGCACCGCCATTCGGGGCGATCCGGCCGGATCGTCCCGCTATTCTGCGTTTTTCCAGAAAATTTCTACATTTCCTCCGCGGCAGACCATTTATAATGATGGATGCGAGATGACTAAAACCTATCCCACTCAGGCTTGAAGCTGCCTTTGCGCTTACGATCGCGGCGCAACTTCAACGAGCAGGGGAAATATCTGGAGTATATTTATGCGTTGGCAAGGGCGTCGGGAAAGTGACAATGTTGAGGATCGTCGCGGGCAATCTTCAGGTTTGGGCGGCGGTGGCGGCGGCTTTCGCGTGCCGCGTGGCAAGGGCGGCATTGTCATTCTGGTAGTGGTGCTGGTGGCCGGCTATTACGGTATCGATCTGTCGCCGCTGCTGAACGGCGGTAACGTCGCACCGCAGGGTCAACAGCAGAGCGCTAACATCAGCCCGAAAGACGATGAGCTGGCCAAATTCACCTCTGTGGTACTGGCCTCAACCGAGGATAACTGGAAAGAGATTTTCCAGCGCATGGGCAAAACCTATCAACCGCCGAAGCTGGTGATGTATCGCGGCGTCACGCGCACCAGCTGCGGCACCGGCCAGGCGGCGATGGGGCCGTTCTACTGCCCGGGTGACAGAACGGTGTATATCGATTTGTCTTTCTACCAGGATATGAAAACCAAGCTGGGCGCCGGCGGTGATTTCGCTCAGGCCTATGTGGTGGCGCACGAAGTCGGCCACCACGTGCAGAACCTGTTGGGCATCGAGCCGAAGGTCCGCCAGATGCAGCAGGGCGCCAGCCAAGCGGAAGTAAACCGCCTGTCGGTGAAAATGGAGCTGCAGGCGGACTGCTTTGCCGGCGTGTGGGGCAAATACGCTGAGAAGCAGCAGATGCTGGAAGAGGGCGACCTGCAGGCGGCGCTGAACGCCGCACAGGCGATTGGCGACGATCGGTTGCAGCAGCAGAGCCAGGGCCGCGTTGTGCCGGACAGCTTCACTCACGGCACCTCGCAGCAGCGCTATACCTGGTTTAAACAGGGCTTCGACAGCGGCGATCCCAATACCTGCAACACCTTTGCATCCCGTTAACGCCTCAAGTGCCGGAGCCTGACTCCGGCATTTTTTTCGGATTGAGACACAGCGTTATGTTACAGGCAGCGCAACAACTTATGCGGCGGCAGGGCATCCGACGCCTGCTGGTGCTCAGCGGTGAACCTGACTGGTGCCGCGAACAGGCGCAGCGGCTGGCGGCTACGTTGCCAGGCGACTGGCCGTGGGTCGGGGAAAATCCGCCGCCCGGCCAGGTGGCTTTAGCAAGCGGCGCGATGCGCCAATTGCTGGGGCAGGAGCGGCTGCACGCGGTGTTCGACGCCTGTCACTCGCTGGACGTAGAGGCGCTGGCGGCGTTGAGTGGCGCCTTGCGCGCCGGCAGCTGGCTGCTGCTGTTGACGCCCCCCTGGCGACAATGGCCTCAGCAGCCGGACGGCGACAGCCTGCGCTGGAGCGATTGTCCGCAGCCGATCACCACGCCGCATTTCATTCATCATCTGCAGCAGCATCTGGCCGATGACAGCGAAGTGACGATCTGGCGGCAGGGAGAGCCCCTGATGCTGGCCGCGCTGCCGGCGCGTGAAGGGTGGCAGCCGCCGGATGGCCGCCCGACCGAGGAACAACAGGCGATCTTGACGGCGCTGCTGCAGGCCGAGTCCGGCGTGTGGGTGCTGACCGCCGCCCGTGGCCGCGGCAAATCGACGCTGGCCGGCATGCTGGTGGCGCAGTCGCCGCTGACCTGCTGGATCACCGGGCCGAGCCGCGCCGCCACTGAGGTGGCCGGGGAATGGGCGCAGGGGCGCGCGCAGTTTTGGGCGCCCGATGCCCTGCTGGCGCAGTGTCGTGAGGGTGACGTCAGCGCCGTGGGGTGGCTGCTGGTGGATGAGGCGGCGGCGATCCCCGCGCCACTGTTGCAGCAGTTGATCGGTTATTTTCCTCGCGTGCTGTTGACCACCACGGTGCAGGGCTATGAAGGCACCGGCCGCGGTTTTCTGCTGAAGTTTTGCGCCGGGCTGCCGTCCTATCAGGCGCTGAGCCTGCAACAGCCGATGCGTTGGGCACAGGGGGACGCGTTGGAACGGATAACGGACAATGCGCTGTTGTTCAACGAGCTGCCCGCCTGGCCGGCGGACGGCCAGGCGATCGATTACAGCCAGGCGGAGCAGCGTGAACTGTGCGCCGCTCCGCAGCGGCTGGCGCGTTTCTATGCTCTGCTGAGCAGCGCGCATTACCGCACCTCGCCGCTGGATTTGCGCAGGTTGATGGATGCGCCAGGCATGCATTTCGGGCTGGCGCAGGCCGAACAGGAAGTGGTGGGCGCCGTGTGGCTGGTGGACGAAGGCGGGTTGAGCGCCGAGTTGGCGCACGACGTGTGGGCCGGCCGCCGCCGACCGCGCGGCAACTTGGTGGCGCAGTCGCTGGCGGCGCATGGCGGCCAGTGGTGGGCGCCGACGCTGCATTCACGGCGCATTACCCGCATCGCGACGCTGCCGGCGTTGCGGCGGCAGGGTATCGCGCGTCAGCTGGTCGAGCGGCAACGCCGCCAGGCGCAGGGTCTGGACTTCCTGTCGGTCAGCTTCGGCTATACCGAGCCGCTGTGGCGCTTTTGGCAATCCTGCGGTTTCGAGCTGGTGCGCATCGGCAGCAAGCCGGAGGCCAGCAGCGGCTGCTATACCGCGATGGCTATCTTGCCCCTGAGCGAGCAAGGAGAGGCGCTGCGGCACGCGGCGCACAAGCATCTGGCGCGCGACTGGCCCTGGCTGCGGCAGCGTATTGAACTCGCGCTGGCGATCCCAGGCGACGACGGCGACACGCCGCTTGGCGAAGAGGACTGGCGCGAGCTGGCCGGATTCGCTTTCGCCCATCGGCCGCTGGAGGCCAGCCTGGGGGCATTGCAGCGTTTGCTGTTGGCCAGCAATTTGCCGCTGCCCGCGCTGCGCGGCCATCTGCAACGGCGACAATCCCCGGCGGCGTGCGCGGAGCAGGCGGGCGTAAGTGGCCAGAAAGCCTTGCTGCGGCACTGGCGGCACGAAACGGCGCAGGCGCTGGAACAGTTGAATGCGCAGCACTGCCGTTACTGGCGCGACTGGGCGCAGTCGTTGCAATAAATTGAATAACTCGCTCAATAAAACCCGATTTTCCCGATTTCTCAACGGCGTATAGTCACTGTCAGCGGTGCGGCGGCGACTGTCGCCGCACCAGGTTTGGTTACTATTAAGGAGTCATCGATGAAACATGAGCATTTCGTTGTCCAAACCCCGGCGACCCCGGCGGCGCAGCTGATCTTGCTGTTTCACGGTGTCGGCGACAACCCGGTGGCGATGGGGGAGATCGGCAGCTACTTCGCCAAAGACTTTCCTCAGGCACAGGTGGTGAGCATCGGTGGCCCCGAAGCGTTCGGCAACGGTGCAGGGCGCCAGTGGTTTTCGGTGCAGGACGTGACCGAAGAGAACCGCGCGGCCCGCATCGCAGACGTGATGCCGCAGTTTGTGGCGGTGGTGCGCCATTGGCAGCAGTTGAGCGGCGTAGGCTATGCCGGCACGGCGCTGGTGGGGTTCTCGCAGGGGGCGATCATGGCGCTGGAAGCGTTAAAAGCGGAAACCCGACTGGCCGGGCGCGTGGTCGCGTTCAGCGGGCGTTTCGCCCAGTTGCCTGAGCAGGCTTTCGGCGACAGCGTGGTGCATTTGATCCACGGTGAAGAGGACGCGGTGATCGCGGTGCAACACGCTCACGCGGCGGCGGAGGCGTTGCGGACCAACGGCGCCGATTTCACGCTGGACGTGGAGGAAAACGTCGGGCACGCAATCAACCAGGGCATGATGAACGCCGCGTTGGAAAGGCTGCATTATTATGTGCCGCAGCGCTACTGGGACGAAGCCTTGTCCGGCAAGCGCGGCGAGCTGATCGCCTTTCGCTAAAAATTCAGGGCGCCGATGAGCGCCCTGATGTCATTTCTTTTTCGGCCAGTCGTCTTCGTCATCCCACTGGGCATTGTTGTCGCGGTGCGGCGGTATCTCCGGCTTGTTGGCCAAATAGCTTTTAACGTCGACGCGGCGCAGTTCCTTGATGCCGCTGACGACCATCCCCACCAGAACCAGCAGGATAATCCACCAGTAATCAGCTAACCATTGCATAGCTACTCCTTTCCTTCACTGCGTATAAAACGCGAAAAAATCGAGGGCAGATGGCGTTCGAGCCATTCGGCACCGGCGACCTCCTTATCATGCCAGGCCGCCAGCAACAGCGCCGGGGTCAGCAAATATTCGGCCTCTTGTGCCAGCGGCCGGTAGCTCAGATGCCACGGCTCCACCGCCACGCCGCCGCAGTCTTCGGTAAAGGGGCGGTAGAAACCGAATTCGGCCATATGCGCCGTCAGCCACTGGTTGAGCGGCGCAAAGTAACCGCCGTCCTCATATTCCCACGGCTCCAGCTGCAGCTTTTGCCCTTCCGGCAACAGCGACGGATCGTACACGTCCAGATCGCTGCCCCAGTGATGGCGGCTGGCGCCCGGCAGGGCCGACCAGCGCAGGATCGCCTCACAGCGCTCGGCGGCCGATAACGTCGCGACGTCGATCGGGCGGCTGTCCTTATCTAATACTGGCCGCTGGCCGCAGAATTTGCCATTCCAAATCGCCAACTGGCGGTCGAAATCGCGGAAGGTGCTGGCGGGCTGGAGATCGAATCCCGCCTCATGCGCCGCCTGCTGCATCGCCAGGAAGGCGTTGACCGCCTGCGGCTGCAGGCGGTGGTTCCCGCTCAGCGGCGCGAGGTGTTCGGTTGAGCGGCCGGTGAGCATCTCTGCGTTGATCATGCGACCAATTGCTCCATGATGCGTTGATACATGCGGCTCAGCAGCTGCAGATCCGCGGCGTTGACACATTCGTTGACCTTGTGGATGGTGGCGTTGACCGGCCCCAGTTCCACCACCTGCGCGCCCATCTGCGCGATGAAGCGGCCGTCGGAGGTGCCGCCGGTGGTCAGCAACTGCGGCGTCAATTCAGAATAGTGCTCGACCGCGTTGACCACCGCATCCACCAGCGCGCCGCGCGAGGTGAGGAACGGTTGACCGGACAGCCGCCATTCGATGCTGTAATTCAACTGATGGCGTTCCAGCAGCTCTTCCACGCGCTGCTTGATCATCGCGTCGGTCAGTTCGGTGCTGAAACGGAAGTTGAACTGCACGTAGAGATCGCCCGGGATCACGTTGTTGCTGCCGGTGCCGGCCTGCACGTTGGCGATCTGCATACTGGTCGGCGGGAAGAACTCGTTGCCGCGATCCCATTCGATCGCCACCAGTTCATTCAGTGCCGGCATGGCGCGGTGCACCGGATTGTCCGCCAGATGCGGATAGGCAACGTGCCCCTGTACGCCGTGGATATGCAGGTTGGCGGTGATGGAGCCACGACGGCCGTTTTTCACCACGTCGCCGACGCGCTCGGTGCTGGACGGCTCGCCGACCAGGCAGTAATCCAGCCGCTCGTTGCGCGCCATCAGCGCTTCGACCACTTTAACCGTGCCGTGAGTGGCGCTGGCTTCTTCATCCGAAGTGATCAGGAATGCCAGACGGCCCCGGTGATTCGGGTTGGCGGCGACAAAGCGTTCCGCGGCCACCACCATCGCGGCCAATGAGCCTTTCATGTCCGCCGCGCCGCGGCCATAGAGCATGCCGTCACGGATTGCCGGTTCAAACGGCGGATTGTCCCAGCGTTTTTCATCACCGGTCGGCACCACGTCGGTGTGCCCGGCAAACGCCAGGGTTTGCCCTTCACCGCGCCAGGCCCAGAAGTTTTGGGTATCTTCGAAGTCCATTGCTTCGACGGTGAAGCCGATCGCCTGCAGGCGATCGATCATCAGCTGCTGGCAGCCTTCGTCATTCGGGCTGAGGGAAGGGCGTTTGATCAACTGCTGGGCCAGTTCGATAACCGGGCAAGTCATACGGCAACCTCGGTGATAAATTGTTGGTAAGCGTCGGCGTTAAAACCGAGCAGGGCGTGGCCGTTGCCGTCGTCCAGCAGCGGACGTTTAATGATTGCCGGCTGCGCCAACATCAGCGCGATGGCGGCGTCGGCATTATCACAGGCGTTGCGCTGCGCTTCATCCAGCTTGCGCCAGGTGGTGCCGCGGGTATTGAGCAGCGGCTCCCAACCCAGCTGCGCGACGAAACCGCGCAGTTGCTGTTCGGTCAGGCCGTCGGCGCGGTAGTCGTGAAAATGATAGGCTATGCCCTGATCTTCCAGCCAGCGGCGGGCTTTTTTGATGGTGTCGCAGTTTTTGATGCCGTACATCGTCAGCGTTGTCTGTTGCGGTTTATTTGCCATGGCGTAAAGCTACCTGTCTCGTCGAGTCGATACTGAGCGGCGGGCGCGGTCTTAGGCCTTCTCGCCGCCCGGCGATAGCAGAGATAATGCCAGTAAAGCGGCGGCGAGATCCAGACAACGATGCGCGCGAGAGACGATTGGGCGCCAGGGAGAGAGAGGTTGGCAAAGCGATGAAACGGCGACCTTCGCCAGCGGTGCTTTTAAAAGACGCCGGCGAACGCATTCAGCCGCCAATGCGGAGCTGGGGGGCGGTCACTACTCTTTATTGATTCTTATGTTTAAACGGTCGGTCAAACACCGTACGCGGGTAATATGCAACAGCGGTTTTATCCTGCTGGCGCCGAGCTTTTTCATTATTCGCGACTTGTAATGATTGGCGGTTTTATTTCTGATATTCATGGTATTGCTGATATCGGCCAGCGATTTTCCCGTCGACCACTCCGAAAGGAAAAGGGACTCGCGCTGGGAGAGTTGCGGCGGTTCGGTATAGTGACTGTAACGCTTATATAAGTCACCGATCAGGTGGCTGAAGCGGCTCAATGATATAAGGTTTGATAATATAATGGTCTTATTGTCGACAATCACCACCTCATGCAGGCAGTCGGTGATAATGATTATTTTGTAGGTATTGGGGTTGGCATATTCATCGCGGTAACGTGCTTCAAAATTGGCGATAGTGACATCGATAAAGCAGACCCTTTTACGGCTAAAGCCGGCCGGCGCGCGTTTTTCCGCCCATGTTTGGTTAATGAGTTGTCGAATGCCGACGGTGGTATAGGCACACTCGCTGAAAATATCAATTTCCATTTTATTATAGTCCTTTACTTTCTATTTCCCGGTGAGGATTGATATCTTAAAACATAAAAAAAGAAATAATCTAAATAATTTCATGTTGAACTTATCTTGCACCGCAAACGAATGAGCGTTATCTGGGCGCGAGCTTTGAAGGGAAGGTTATATACTGGCATGATTTATAAAGAGTAAATCTTTTTTTCAACCGAATTTTTAAGCAAGGTAAGGCTAATAGAATAGACATCTTCTATTAATACCTCGGTAATTGAAAGGAATTAACATAGATATTGACTATCAAAATTATCAAAACGATCGTTTTTGACGATCATTAAATGACGGGAGATTGCGTTTAATGAGTTAAAAACTAAGATTTTTCTTGGTTTTATCACGATGAGAAGCTTTACTTGGAGCGACAGTAAAGTCGGCGCTGAAGTCATGCGAAAATTAACGTGGAAATTGAGACAAAGATAATTCTAAACAAAGAAAATGCGATGTTTTAAGCTGTGAGCAGAGTGCGAACGTGGATGATTGATACGGAGAGCTGGCGTGAAAGAATGTTATATCGAAATTTCCGATCGGGTAACGCCGGAAATAACGTCTTGTATTGCGGAGGGGTTGGACCGTTTTAATGATCAACAGATCGGCTACGGTGATCGTCTGCCGCTGGCGGTGGTGGTAAAAGATCCCGACAGTGGGGACGTTCTGGGGGGAATTACCGGGCGTTCATCGTTAGGGCTGCTGTTTCTCGATCTCTTCTATCTGCCGGAAGCGCTGCGCGGCGCGGGGCTGGGCAGCGAACTGTTGCGCCGCTTCGAACAGGAAGGTCGCCGGCGCGGTTGCCTTTCCGCCGTGTTGTACACCATCAGCTTTCAGGCGCCGGACTTTTATCAACGGCATGGCTGGCAACGCATGGGCGAAGTGCCTTGCTTACCGCCGGGGACTAGCCGCATCTTTATGAGCAAAACCCTGTGAAGCGCGTTTAACGCACGTAGCCTCCCTGTTGCAGGCGCTGCAGGGAGGCGCCGTCCGCATACACCATGCCGGTGGTCAAATCGTGAAAGCCGTACTTTTTATAAAAGGCCAGCTTTTCCGGGACGGAATAGATGAAAATCTTGCCGAGCGGCGCCAGGTCTTGCATCACCCGATCCATCAACCGGCGCCCCAATCCCTGTCCCTGAAAGCGCGGATCGATCGCCACGTCGGCCAGGTAAGCGACCGAGGTCAGATCGCTGATGGCGTGCGCGGTGGCGATCAGCTCGTCGCCGATAAACCCCCAATAGCAAAACTGGCTGTGTTGGTAAACGCGCCGCAGGGTGTGTGGATCGCGCTTGCCCAGTCCGGCTGCCTCCAGCAATTCGCACAGCCGCTGCCAGTCGATGGCGCGGCGGTTCAGATCGGTGACAATTTCCATCGTTTTCCTCTAACCAATAACATTGAGATCGGCGGCATAGTGCCGAATGGCGCGCTGATAGCCGCGGATGTCGGGGTCTGACGAGGTGTCCGCCAACAGCAACAACAGATCGGCCACGGCCCGTTTATTTTCGCCCAGGTTGTACAGCGCCATAGCGCGAAACAGCATCAGCTCGTTGGCCTGCGGGAACTCGGTCAGGCCATCGTCGAAAGCCCGTAGCGAAGCCGGGTATTCTCCCAGGGCGCGGTAGGTGCTGCCGAGGCCCAGCCAGGCCTCGCGGCGCTGGGCGGGCGGCAAATCGCGGGCCAGCGCCGCGAGGTAGCAGGGAATGGCCTGTTGTTCCAGGCCCTGAACGTCATACAGGCAGGCCAGCTGAAAGTGCAGCATCGCCGCTTCCGGTTCTGCTGCCAGCTGCCGTAGCGCCAGTGCAGTGGCTTCCTGATAGCGGCCCTGCGTTTTCAGCTGTGAAAGAGACAAAGAGGTGGACATGATCGGCGCTCCATTGGCGTATTTTTATACCTTTTACACGCTATCGTGGAGAAATTGATATCACAAGGGAATAGCTGCACTGAGTATTGATCAGATAAATACGAAAATGTGCGCTAACCCCGGTTTCCGGGCCTGGCATCGTTCCCGTTTCCCTTCACATGGTCAAAAAACAGGCGTAGAATCCGCTTCGTCAAATAATTGAGGTTGTAAAGTATTATGGTTGATCGTGAATTAGGAAACTGGAAAGACTTCATTGATGAGATGTTGGGCAACTGACACAGCGTTGAAGCAGATGGCAAGGTTGAGTCATTGGAGCGTCACTGAAACACCTTGGGAACGAGATTATCGTTCGAAATAAAGCAGCATCGGTTCACCCGACGCTGCTTTTTTTATATCCCGCGGCTCACTCCCCGGCGGCCGTCGTATTGCCTGCCGGATGCGCTTTACCCGGGAAACGGCGCCGCACCAGCACGAAGAACAGCGGCACGAAGAAAATCGCCAGCAGGGTGGCGGAGATCATGCCGCCCATCACCCCGGTGCCGACCGCATGCTGGCTACCGGAACCGGCGCCGCTGCTGGTGGCCATCGGCAGCACGCCGAAGATGAACGCCAGCGAGGTCATCAGGATCGGCCGCAGACGCATGCGGGACGCGTCGAGCGTCGCCGACATCAGATCCTGGCCTTTATGGTTCAGCTCATTAGCGAACTCGACGATAAGAATGGCGTTTTTCGCCGACAGCCCAATGATGGTCAACAGGCCAACCTGGAAATAGACGTCGTTCTCCAGACCGCGCAGCCAGGTGGCGGCGACCGCGCCGATCACCCCCAGTGGCACCACCAGCATCACAGAGAACGGTATCGACCAGCTCTCGTACAGCGCCGCCAGGCACAGGAACACTACCAGCAGCGAGATGGCGTACAGCGCCGGCGCCTGCGAGCCGGACAGCCGTTCCTGATAGGACATCGCCGTCCATTCCAGCCCGAAGCCGGTCGGCAGTTGGCTGACCAGTTTTTCCATTTCCGCCATCGCGGTGCCGGTGCTGACGCCGTTGGCCGCTTCGCCGACGATCTCCAGCGCCGAGCTGCCGTTATAGCGCTCCAGCCGCGGCGAACCGTACTCCCAGTGCGAGCTGGCGAAGGCCGAGAACGGCACCATGCCGCCCGCGCTGTTGCGTACATACCATTTGTTAATGTCAGCCGGCAGCATGCGGAACGGCGCTGCGGCCTGCACGTAGACTTTTTTCACCCGGCCGCGGTCGACGAAGTCGTTGACGTAGGTCGAGCCCCAGGCGGTGGAGAGGGTATTGTTGATGTCGTCGATAGACACGCCCAGTGCCTGAGCCTTGCGTTGATCGATATCGATTTGCAACTGCGGGCTGTCGTCCAGGCCGTTGTGGCGCACGCGCGACAGCAGCGGGTTTTGCCCGGCCAGCTGTAGCAGCTGATCGCGCGCTGCCATCAGCTTGGCGTGGCCGAGGCCGGCGTGGTCTTCCAACTCCATATCGAAGCCGGAAGAGTTGCCGAGGCCGGTGATAGCCGGCGGGCTGCTGGCGATCACCCGCGCTTCGTTAATCTTGTTGAACGCCAGGGTGGCGCGATCGATGATGTCGAACGAGCTGTTGGCGCCCGAGGTGCGCAGATCCCAGTCTTTTAGCCGAATGAACAGACGCGCCACGTTTTGGCCGTTCCCCCCCGGCCCGGAGCCGATGATGGCGAACACCGACAACACATCCTGTTTCTCTTCGGTGAGGAAGTACCGCTCAACCTTTTCCACCACTTTGGACGTTTGCTGCAGGGTCGAGCCTGCCGGCAGCTGCACCTGTACGGTGAAGATGCCACGGTCTTCCTGCGGCAGGAAGGAGGTCGGCAGCTTGATGAACAGCAACGCCATGCCGCCGAGCAACAGCAGATAAATCACCATGTAGCGGCCGCTGGCGTGCAGGATGCGCCCCACGCCGCGCTCATAGCGTTCGGTGTTGCGGTTGAACATGCGGTTGAACCAGCCGAAGAAGCCGCGCTTACCGTGGTGGTGGCCCTTGGCGATCGGTTTGAGCAGCGTGGCGCACAGGGCAGGGGTCAGGATCATCGCCACCAGCACCGACAGCACCATGGCGGAGACGATGGTGATGGAGAACTGTCGATAGATGGCGCCAGTGGTGCCGCCGAAGAACGCCATCGGCACGAACACCGCCGACAGCACCAGGGCGATGCCGACCAGCGCGCTCTGGATTTGCCCCATGGATTTGCGCGTGGCTTCACGCGGCGGCAGGCCTTCTTCGCTCATCACGCGTTCGACGTTTTCCACCACCACGATGGCGTCGTCCACCAGCAGGCCGATCGCCAACACCATGGCGAACATGGTGAGGGTGTTGATGCTGAAGCCGCAGGCGGACAGGATGGCGAAGGTGCCCATTAGCACCACCGGCACGGCGATGGTGGGGATCAGCGTGGCGCGGAAATTCTGCAGGAACAGGTACATCACCAGGAACACCAGCAGGATGGCTTCCAGCAGCGTTTTCACCACGTCCTTGATCGAGGCTTTGACGAACGGGGTGGTTTCATAGGCCACTTTGGCCTCCAGCCCGCGCGGGAAGTACTGCGACAGTTCGGCGATCTTGTCCTTCACCAACTGGTCGGTCTGCAGTTCGTTGGCGCCGGAGGCCAGCTTGATGTTCATGCCCGCGGCCTGCATCCCGTTGTAGCGGCTGAGGTAGTTGTAGTTCTCGCCGCCCAGTTCGACGGTGGCGACGTTGCCCAGCGTCACCAGCGATCCGTCCTGATTGACCCGCAGGGTGATCTGGCGGAACTGTTCTGGCGTCTGGAGCTGCGACTGGGCGTTGATGGTGGCGTTCAACGCCTGTTTATCGACCGATGGCGTGCCGCCCAACTGGCCGACCGCCACCTGGGCGTTCTGCGATTGAATGGCCTTGACCACGTCCTGGGTCGTGAGCTGGTAACTGTTGAGCTTGTTGGGATCGAGCCAGATACGCATGGCGTATTGCGAGCCGTACACGTCCATGCTGCCGACGCCGTTGATGCGGCTGAGCGGATCCTGCAGGTTGGAGACGATGTAATCGGCGATGTCCTGCTTGTCCATGCTGTTGTCGGTGGAGACGAACGCCACCATCATCAGCGTGGTGTCGCCGGATTTCGACACCGTGACCCCCTGATTCTGCACCGCCTGCGGCAAACGTTTGATCGCCGCCTGCAGCTGGTTTTGCACCTGCTGCATCGCTTCGTTGGGATCGGTGCCGGCTTCGAACGTCAGCGTGACGGTTGCCTGGCCGGTATTGGTGCTCTGCGACGACATATACATCATGTTGTCGAGGCCGGTCATATTCTGTTCAATGATCTGCGTGACGGTGTTTTCCAGCGTTTGCGCCGAAGCACCTGGGTAAGTTGCGCTAATGCGCACGTTCGGCGGCGCCAGATTCGGGTATTGTTCTACCGGTAAAGAAAAAATCGCCAATGCCCCGGTCAGGCAAAGAATAATTGCCAGCACCCAGGCGAAAATCGGGCGATCAATAAAAAAATTGGCCATGCAGCGCGAACCTCGTTATGACTTGTTCTATCTTTAAAACGCATCGGAAATATGCATTTCAGCGGCAGGGAAGGATTCCGGCGCTATTGCACTTTACTCGGGATAGTCGAGGAAAGCGTGGAGAAAAAAAGGAGATAGTGTAAATAACGGTAGCGGAAAACGCCGTGGATCACCGACGCCGATAATTGTACGCTATTAAGACATTTTTATTACTATCAAAGGCCTTGCGCATGTCTTCGCCGCAGGCAACCGAAAGTAAAAACTGGACTCACCTTACAGCAGGAGCTTGGCATGGGAATTAACCCGGTATTTGCCCGTCGGCTTTATTTATGCTGGCTGATCAGCCACAGTGAGCGGCCCAATGTGCCGCGGTTGATGGCGCTGACCGGTTGGCCGCGCCGCACGTTGCAGGATGTGCTGAAGGCGCTGCCCGGCATGGGCGTCGAGCTGCAGTTCGTGCAGCAGGGCGTGCGCAACAACGACGGTTTCTATCAGTTGGAAAGCTGGGGGCCGTTCAACAAGAGCTGGGTGCATCAGCACCATCAGGCGCTGCTCAGCGCCATCGAGTAAGCGGCCCCGGCGTATTGGCCGGGGCGGGGCGATCAGTGGCTTTTGTACTCCAGGTACATCACCGTCGCCGCCACGCGAGAACGCACGTCCAGCTTGCGCAGTATATTGCGGATGTGCACCTTCACGGTTTCTTCAGAGATATGCAGCTGCGCCGCCACCTGTTTGTTGGACAGGCCGCGCGCCACCTCTTGCAAGACGTCCAGTTCGCGTTCGGTCAAGGCGGCGAAGGGATCGCGTTGCTCGCCGCGCGCCAGCAAATAGTCGGCCATGGCGTCGCTGATCACGTTCTGCCCTTCGGCGGCGGCGCTGATGTGTTCCAGCAGCTGTTCCGGTTCACTGTCTTTCAGCAGATAGCCGTCGGCGCCGGCGTCGATCAGCGCATACAGATCGCTGCGCGCGTCGGAGACCGTCAGCACGATGATGCGCGCGTCCACGCCTTCGTTGCGCAGGGCCCGCAGCGTATCCAGCCCGGACATGCCCTTCATGTTCAGATCCAACAAGATCACGTCCGGCGCGTGCTGCAGTGCCAGCGCAACCGCCTCGCTGCCGTTGCCGGCCTCCGCTACCACGCCAAATCGCGCATCCAGTCCCAGCAGCTGTTTGATGCCGCGCCGCATCAACGGATGATCGTCAACGATCATGACTCGGTATTGCTTCATCACCATGAAATATGCTCCCTGTAGCAAGTAAAGCCACTCAAACGCGCCCGGAGGCGTGCTTCACAGTGGGACTGTCTCTTCAAAAATAGCGGCATTCTGCACCGCAAACCTCTCTGGGCAGCCTTCTGCCCGGCGGCAACCGTAACGCCGAGTGAACAGCCGCAAGGTCAGGGCGAGAATGTCAGGCAGACCGCCGTGCCGCCGCCGCTTCTGCGCCGGATGCGCAGCGTTCCTCCCAGTCGCGCCGCGCGTTCGCTCATGATGGTCAAGCCGTAATGCCCTTCCGGTTCTTCCAGACTGGCGATGCCGCAACCGTCGTCGGTAATGCTGAATACGTTGTCGCCTGCGGCATTGACCTCGCAACACACCGCGATCTCGTTCGCTCCGGCGTGCTTGACGGCATTGAGTACCGCTTCGCGCACGATCTGCAGCGCGTGCACCTGCTGTTGGGCGTTGAGCGCCTGCGAGGGCAGCCGACAGTGTAACTGAATCCGCGCGGGGGTTAGCGCCTTTAATGGCTGCAACAGTTGCTCCAGCGCGGCATTCAGATCCGCCTCCTGAATGTTGAGGCGGAAGGTGGCCAGTAATTCTCTCAGCTGGCGATAGGCATCGGCCAGCGTGCGATCGAAATCATCGATAATCGTCTGCGCCGCCGGATCGTCGGCGGCGCGCCGGAGCAGCGTCAGCTGGATGCGCAGGAACGACAGCGTCTGCGCCAGCGAATCGTGCAGCTCGCGGGCGATGGTCCCACGCTCTTCCATCAGCAACAGATATTGGTGCTGCTTTTGCGCGCGGTTGAAGTAGACGCCGCGGCCCAACATATTGGCCAGGCTCTGCATCAGGTGAGGATGCGGCGGCTGCGCCTCGGGCTGCCAACGCAATTCGCCCAGCAGTTTATCGCCTTGAGTGATCGACAGCGCGCTCCAGGCTTGCGCCGGCGCCGGCTCTCCTTCGTTCAGTTGCCACTGGCCATGGTCGTCCGCCACGTTCAACCGGATGCAGCGCAGTCGTTCACTTTGGCGCACGATGCGCAGCACATTTTCAAACGCCTGCTGATCGATCTGGCGCACGCTCAGCGCCTGCGAGCAGCGATACAGCACCTCCAGCGTTTCGTTGGCCTGCTGCAGGCGCTGGGTCTTTTCCTGCACTTTCAGCTCCAGCGACTGATAGAGCCGGGCCAGCTCGTCCGACATGGCGCTGAAGGTTTGCGACAGCACGCCGAGTTCGTTCGGCAGCGCCACGTCCAGCTGCGGGTGGCAAAAGTCGCGCTGTTGCACGCGCTGGCTGGCGTCGACCAGATGCTGCAGCGGCGTGACCACCTGGCGGCGCATAAAACGGATGCAGAACAGCACCAGACCGATGATGGCGGCGTAGCCCAGTACGCTGATGGCGGCCACCAAGGTGAGTTTCAACTCTGAATAACGCTGTAGAGCGGAAACGAAATGATCGACGCGGTTGACGTAGCCGGCAACCTCTGCCCGGTAGGCGGCCGCCTGCCCGTCGCGGATCTGCTGCTCCATCGTTTGCCATGTTCGTTGCAACGCCAGATAGTGGTTGCGTACCTCGGCCGGGACGTAAAAACGCGCCAGCTTTTGCAGCGCGGGTGCCTGCAAAGATTGCCGGTATTGCTGCAGGTGCAGCTCCAGCTCCGGGTTCTGCCGGTCGAGGTCAAAGGCCAAGCGGTAGCTTTGCATGCGCAGCGAACCGGCGATGTTGATCGCCTCGGCATCGCTCTGGCTGCCCGCGACGGTCGTCAACGCCAACCCGGTGGCGAGCACCGACAGGATCACGATGCCGAACAGCGCTCTGGCCAGGCTGCCGGTCACGGAACGTTTAACAAGCAATCACGGAATCCTTTTCTCTCAGGTGAGGCGCTTCGCCAGTTTCATTCGAAAGCAAAACTATAACTTTTGCAACTAAATTGCACCGCGATTTGTATCAAGTTGTCAACAAAACGGGAACAATTGTCGTTGTGTAATCAAATGAATAGCGAAATGCCCACCGATTTTCAGCCGCAGCCCGGTTTCCACTGATGATTTGCCTTTGTGGATGCGATTCGTCCTGACTCGTCTGTCAGAGTCTGCGTCTGCCCACGATGTATTTTAAATCCTGGTTTACCCGGAGAGGCGATGTGATTTTTGTTGCAAATCGTCTGCCGCGGCGCGGCCTAATCGCGGTATGATCTGCACGTTGTCACGCAAGGGAAAAGGGTTATGTCGTCGAAAATTGAGAATGTGAAGAAAGAGCTGCTGTCGGACAACTGGTATGTGCTGCACAAGTACACGTTCGATCTGAAACGCAAAAACGGCGGTTCGGTGCAACAGGTGCGCGAGGTCTACGATCGTGGCAACGGCGCTACCATTTTGCTGTACAACCGCGCCAAGGGCACGGTGGTGCTGACCAATCAGTTCCGCATGCCGACCTACGTCAACGGCAACGAGAGCGGCATGCTGCTCGAGGCCTGCGCCGGCCTGCTGGACGCCGACTCTCCGGAGCAATGCGCGCGCCGCGAAGCGGTGGAGGAGACCGGTTTTCAGGTCAGCGAGGTGAAGAAAATCTTCGAAGCCTACATGTCGCCGGGCGGCGTGACCGAAATCGTGCACTTCTTTATCGCCGAATACCATGATGATGAGCGGCGCGCGGCCGGCGGCGGCATTGAAGATGAAGATATTGAGGTGATCGAACTGCCGTTTCGCGACGCGGTGGCGATGATCGCCGACGGCCGGATTAAAGACGGCAAGACCATCATGCTGCTGCAGTATTTGCAGATTCATCGGGTGATGGAATAAAAAAAGCCGGTCATGATGACCGGCTTTTTTATCGGCTTGCGCCCGGCCGCTTACTTCAGCAGCGCCTGCGCCTTGGCC
>NZ_JASGBT010000023.1:358862-505559 GCF_030053255.1 Serratia sp. PF-27 | reverse complement strand
CGCCCGATGAGGTTCATCGGGCGTTATCCGGTTGAAAAGTGTCAACCTATATCAGGACTAGTCATTATTCGCCGCGCAACACCTGCAGCCGAGCTATCTGCCGCCCCTGCGCATCGAAGTTGTCCGCGCTCAGCCAGCGCGCCAGCGCCTGTCGTACCGTCGGCCACCGGTCGGCGGTGATGGCGAACCAGTCGGTATCCCGGCTGCGCCCCTTGACGATCACCGCATAGCGGAAGTTACCCTCGTAGCGAAAGCCAAAGCGCAGCGCAGCCTGGCGGGAGGGCGCGTTATGGCTGTCGCACTTCCACTCGCAGCGGCGGTAGCCCAGCGTGTCGAAGGCATAGCGCAGCAGCAGCGCGATAGCCTCGGTGGCGCTGGAGCGCTGTTTCATCAACGGCGACCAGCTGACGTGACCGATCTCCAGCACGCCATTGGCCTCGTCGATGCGCATCAGCGCCACCGTGCCCACCGGCGCGTCGCTGGCGGCGTCGAACACCGTCAGATTAACCAGCGTCGGGTTGGCCTGCAGCGTTTCCAGATGCTGCAGCATCGCCGCCGGCGTATCGGGCCGCTCGATAGACAGATAGGTCCAGTCGCGGCCGTCCGGCGCCAGTTGAAACGCCTCGAACAGCGCGGCGTAATCCCGCTGCGGCTCGAGCGGCGCCAGCGAGCAGAAACGCCCGCCGAGCGTCGCGCCGCCCGGACGGCGAGCCGGCTGCCAATCCGGCATCGGTTCGCCAATCGACTGACCATAACGATTCATTGCCATACACGCCTCCTGCGGTTAACGGGTATAAACGATAAACGAGCTTCTTCTGCCGATTTTGTCGTACAGCGAGCGCGCCGGCGCGTTGTACTCCTGGGTCATCCAGTAGACCCGATCGCTGCCGCGCGTCTCTGCCAATCGGTACGCCTGTTCGAACAGCTTTTCCGACACCTTATGGCCGCGCGCCTGCGGCGACACATAGAGATCTTCGATATAACAATAGCCGACTGCGCTCCAGGTGGACGGGTGGAACACCAGGTTCATCAGCCCCAGTAGCTGGCCGTTGGCATCCTCCGCCACCAGCCCGTACACCTGTTCATCCTGCCCCAGGCGTTCGTAGGTGCGATCGGTCACCTGCGGCGCCACATCGGCGCGGTAAAAGTCGAGATAGCCCTGCCAGAGCGCCAGCCATTGCGCTTTGTCGTCGCCATTGATTCTGCGGATAGTCACTTCAGGGTTTGATGGGTTCATAGCGCCTCACGGTGTAAGATATTATTTCCATTAGGGAAATAATCGGATAGCGGCAGAATACACCGCATGGCGGCGGTACAATACGGACCAATTCAAAACGCCGAGCAGACCAATTTTAGCCATCGCTTTCCACCGGCAGCGCGTTGAACACCTGCGCCAGCGTGGCGATAAAGCGCACGATCTCATCCGGCGTATAGGCCGAGAAGCCGAGCACCAACGCCCCGCGCTGCGGTGTGCCGGTGTAGAAGTCCGCCAGGCCGTACAGCCGTATCCCCCTTTCGGCGGCCGCCACTACCAGCCGCCGCTCCGTCGCCGCATCCGCCAACGGGCAAACCAGCTGCAGCCCGCCCTGCGGCAGCGCCGGACGCGTCCAGGTAGCAAGGTGACGATGCACCGCGTCGTACAGCACGTCCAGCCGCGCTTTGTACAGCGTGCGCATATTGCGCAGATGCTCAGCGTAGCCGCCCTCGTGCAGGAAGTGGAACAGCGTCATCTGCGCCAGCGCCGACGTGTAGCCGTCCTGAAACTGCCTGGCGGCGACCAATGGCCGCACCAACTGAGGCGGCGCGATCATGAAACCGATGCGCAGCCCCGGAAACAGCGTCTTGCTGAAGGTGCCGATGTACAGCGTACGCCCGCCGCTGTCCAGTCCCTGCAGCGCCGCCTTGGTTTGCCGGTCGTAGTTGAACTCGGCGTCGTAGTCGTCTTCGATGATCCAGGCCCGGCAGCGCTGCGCCCACTGCAACAGCGCCAGCCGCCGCTCGAGGCTCAGCGAATACCCCAGCGGGTAATGATGGGACGGCGTGATGTAAACGCCCCGCCCGCCGCCCGAAGCCTGCATCAACTGCCCGACGTCCAGCCCTTGTTCATCGATGCCGATCGGCCGCGCCTGCAGCCCCGCCGACTGCACCAGTTTTTTTGCCCCCTGGTAACCCGGCTCTTCGACGAATACCGCATCGCCGGGATCGAACAGCACCTGCGTACACAGCGCCAACGCCTGCTGAGAGCTGGTGACCACGATCACCTGTTCCGCCGTCGCCTTGACGCCCCGCTCCCGCTGCAGATAGTGCGCGATCTCCGCGCGCAGCTCCGGCAGCCCTTGCGGATCGGCATACCCCAATAATCGCTCGCCGTGCCGCCGCAGCGCCTGCTTTTCCTGCTGCAGCCATTGCTCGATGGGGAACGCCCGCAGGTCCGCCAGCGAAGGCGTCAGCGAAGCCTGGCGGCAGGTGTGCGGCGTATGGCTGACCGCCAGCAGCGCCCGGCCGCGATCGCTCAGCTCGCGCTCCGCCAGCCGCGCCTCTTGCCCCGTCGCCGTCGTCAGCAGTTCACGGCCGAGCAGCGTGTCACTACGATAACGCACAAAGCTGCCGCGCCCCACCGTTCGGCTGATGAACCCCTCAGCCTCCAGCCGCGCGTAGGTCTGTTCCACCGTGTCGCGCGCCACCGTCAGCCGGGCCGCCAACGCACGGCTCGGCGGCAGCTTCGCCCGCCAGGGCAGTTCTCCGGCGGCAATCAGCTGCAACAGGGCCTGATGCAGCGCCGAACGCCGGGTCAGGCCTTGTTGCAGACCTGGCGAAAAAGCCGCCGCGATCGCCTCTTCTATGGCATACGGCTCGTTGATGCAGTTTTCCATGGCACTCCAATGTGAGTTAAGCGGAACACGACCTTATTGCACTTCGCCGGCTCACCGTGAATGTTAACAAATTGATCCCGATCAACTGAAATGTAAAAAAAACGTTTTGAAACAGATCATTTATTGTTTCTTCACACTTCTCGATCTTAGACTTAATTACCATACAAGTAGCTTGCTAACTATATATGGTGATAGACGACCTCTCCTTTCCCCGCCTGTTTACCGTCGCTGGAGAGCGACGGCGCAGGTGATGCAAAACCTGCGCGGGCATTACTGTGAAGCATGTTCAAGGTGGAATTATGTCGCAACAGCATATCCCTACGCCGCCCCGGCGTGAATTTTTGAAAAAAACGCTGGCGCTGATCCCGTTAGCCGCTGCCGGTAACGGTCTCATGATGGTAAACGCCCAGGCAGCGCCGGCTGCGGGCATCTCGCCGAATTACGTTCCGGTTTATTTCAACAACGAAGAGTGGCGATTCTTGCTGGCGGCCTGCGATCGGCTGATCCCCAGCGACGAGAACGGCCCCGGAGCCGTCGATCAGGGGGTCCCGGTATTCATCGATCGCCAAATGGAAACACCCTACGGCCATGGCGGCCTGTGGTACATGCACCCGCCGTTCGTGCCATCGGCGCCGGAGTTGGGCTATCAGTCCAAACTGACGCCGCGCGAGACCTATCGCAACGGTATCCTCGCGTTCAATGAGCTCTGTCAACGTCAGTTCGGCAAAGTTTTCGCCGAGCTGTCTCATGGCGAGCAAGAACAGCTGTTGACCGCGTTGGAAAGCGGCCAACTCGATGCGGATACCTTGCCGGGTAAAGCTTTCTTCGAACAGCTGCTGCAAAACACCAAAGAAGGTTATCTGGCCGATCCGATCCACGGCGGCAACCAAACGCTGGCATCATGGAAATTGATAGGCTTCCCCGGTGCGCGCGCGGACTTCGCCGATTGGGTCAACAAACCCAACCAACCCTATCCTCTTCACCCGGTCAGTATCTCCAGCAAAAGGAATGCATAATCATGAGCACAATAAAAAAACCACCGGTAGATGTGGTGATCGTCGGCTTTGGCTGGACCGGCGCCATTATGGGAATGGAATTGACCGACAGCGGCCTGCAGGTGCTGGCGCTGGAACGCGGTGAACGGCGCGATACCTACCCTGATTTCGCTTATCCGCGTATCGCCGATGAACTGACTTACGGCATTCGCCTCAAGCTGGCGCAGGAAATGGCGCATGAAACCGTCACCGTGCGCCATACGCCGGCGGATTTCGCGGTGCCTTATCGCCAGCTCGGCTCTTTTTTGCCGGGCAACGGCGTCGGCGGAGCCGGCGTGCACTGGAACGGCATGCACTGGCGCGCCCTGCCTTCCGATCTCAAACTGCACACCACCCTCACTGAAAAATACGGCGCCAACTGGATCCCGGAAGGCATGACGTTACAGGACTACCCCCTCAGCTACCAGGAGTTGGAGCCTTACTTCGACAAGTTCGAGAAGGTGTGCGGCACCGCCGGTAAGGCCGGTAATCTGCAGGGTGAGCTCATCAAGGGCGGCAATCCGTTCGAAGGGCCGCGTAGCAATGACTACCCGACGCCGCCGCTTAAACAGCTCTACTCGGGCTCACTGTTTGGCAAAGCCGCCGAATCGCTAGGCTACCATCCGTTTGCTATCCCCGCCGCCAACTGTTCCGAACCCTATACCAACCCGTACGGCGTGCAGCTTGGCCCCTGTAACTTCTGCGGTTACTGCGAACGTTTCGGCTGCTTCATGTACTCCAAGGCCTCGCCGCAGTCGACCATCCTGCCGGTACTGACACAGCGTAAAAACTTTGAGCTGCGCACCCAGGCGCAGGTGATCAAGGTCAATCTGGACAGCAGCGGCAAAAAGGCCACCGGCGTCACCTACATCGACGAGCAAGGGCGTGAAGTAGAGCAACCCGCCGATCTGGTGATCCTCAGCGCTTTCCAACTCCATAATGTTCGCCTGCTGCTGCTTTCCGGCATCGGAAAACCCTATGATCCGGTCACTGGTGAGGGCGTGGTCGGCAAGAACTACGCCTATCAAATGAACAGCGGCATTTCTCTCTTTTACGATCGCGATACCCATTTCAATCCCTTTATCGGCGCCGGTGCCGCCGGAACGGTGATCGACGATCTTAACGGGGAAAACTTCGACCACGCCGATCTCGGTTTTATCGGCGGCGCCTACATCTCCGCCACCCGCACCGGCGGTCGGCCTATCCAGCAAATGATGCTGCCGCCGGGCACGCCGAACTGGGGCAGCGGCTGGAAACAAGGCATCCGCGACAATTACCCGCACTCAATGAGCATCGGCTCGGAAGGATCGGTGATGCCATACCGCGATTGCTATCTGGATTTGGATCCCACCTATAAAGACGCCTACGGTCAGCCTCTGCTGCGTATGACCTTCGACTGGAAATCGAATGAGATCAAAATGACCCAGCATATCACCGCTAAAATGGCGGACATCGCCAACGCTATGAAACCAAAGCAGATGGCTATCTCGGTAAGAAAAACCGGCGATCATTATGACGTGCGCCCCTACCAATCCACTCACACTACCGGCGGTGCCATCATCGGCGACAATCCGGTCACCAGCGTGGTGAACAAATACCTGCAATGCTGGGACGTGCCCAATGTATTCGTCACTGGCGCCTGTGCATTCCCGCAGAACCTGGCCTACAACCCAACCGGCATCGTCGGCGCGCTGGCTTATCACTCTGCCGAAGCGATCCGCGAGCAATACCTGAAAAACCCTGGCCCGCTGGTGCAGGCATAACGCCTAAGGAGCTCAAGATGAAAGGATTTACACCCACATTGCCGGTGCTGCTGTTGCTCGCCGCAGGTGCGGTTAAGGCGGCCGACGCCCTCCCTTCCACGGCGCGAATTGAACACGGTGAATATCTGGCGCGCGCAGGGGATTGCGCGGCCTGCCACACCGCGCCCGGCGGCGCCCTCTTCGCCGGTGGCCTGAAGATGACCACGCCGATCGGCGCTATTTACTCCACCAACATCACGCCCGATCGCCAAACCGGTATCGGCGGGTACAGCCTGCCCGAGTTCGCCGATGCGCTTCGCAAAGGCATCGCGCGCGACGGCAGGCGGCTGTACCCGGCCATGCCCTACCCGTCGTTTGCCAAAATCAACGATGACGATATCCGCGATCTTTATCTGTATTTCACGCAAAAGGTCAGCGCAGTGGCGCAGCCGAATCGGGAAAGCGACATTCCCTGGCCGCTCAGCATGCGTTGGCCGCTGGCATTGTGGGATCTGATCTTTCGCGAAGACGGTGTTTATCAGCTGGATGCGCAGCGCGGCGCCGAGTGGAATCGCGGTGCCTATCTGGTTCAGGGGCTCGGTCACTGCGGCACATGTCACACGCCGCGCGGTATCGGCTTCCAGGAAAAGGCGCTCAGCCAAAGCGATACAGCCTATCTGAGCGGCGGGACGTTGGAGGGCTGGCATGCCGCTAACCTGCGCGCCGATACCGCCAGCGGCTTAGGGGACTGGAGTGCGCAGGAGATCACGCGCTTTCTGAAAACCGGCCATACCCAACGTTTCGCCGCCTTCGGCTCAATGGTGGAGGTGGTACAGGACAGCACGCAACATCTGAACGATGACGATCTGAAAGCGATCGCGGTCTACCTGAAATCGCTGCCTGCCGGTGATGAGAAGTCATCGCCGCCGCGCAACGACGGCATCGCCCAGGCGTTGTTCACCGGTAAGGTCAACACGCCCGGCGCACAAACCTACCTGGACAACTGCGCTGCCTGCCACCGTAGCGACGGCCAGGGGTATCGCAACACGTTTCCTCAGCTGGCACGCAATCCGGCGTTGCTGAGCGAAGATCCGTCGTCGCTGATCAGCATCATCCTCCACGGCTCACGGACGCCGGTAACCATCGGTGCGCCTACCGGCCTGACCATGCCGGACTTCGGTTGGCGGTTGAGCGATGAACAGGTCGCTCAGCTCGCGACCTTCGTGCGCACCAGTTGGGGTAACAGCGCCCCGGCGGTCAGCGCCGATCAGGTGAAAAACATTCGCTCCGGCGATAACCCGTCTCAGCCATGAACCAGTGGGCATCCTATGCCCACCCATCGTTATCGCCGGGCGGCGGCAGTTGCGCTGCCCGGCGAAATCCCCTTAAATAAGCCATCGCAATGCGGCTACAGGATTTCCGTCGGCTATGAGCAAGGAGACCAACCAGCGTCTGCTGGACAAACTGCAGCAGGATCTGGCCAGCGCGGGCGCGATGCCGCTGTATTTGCGCTTCAACGCCTCGGTGCGCCAGGCTATCGATCAAGGATTGCTGAATGCGGGGGATTTTTTGCCCAGCGAGCGCCTGTTCACCGAACGGCTCGGCATCTCGCGCATCACGGTACGCAAAGCGTTGGCCTGCCTCGAGCAGGACGGCCTCATCGGCCGTTCACGCGGTTACGGCACCTTTATCCAACTGCAACGGCCCGAACCGAAGCTGTTCTATTCTTTGGCAGACGTCAAAGGATTCTCGAGCGAGGTGTTACAGCAGGGGCGCCGGCCAGATACGCAATGGATCAGCCGCGCGCGGGTACCCGCCAGCGCTGAACTGGCTGAAAAGCTGCAGCTGGCGGCCGGAACGCCGATCTACACACTCAAACGCATTCACTTGATCGATCGGCGGCCGATGTCGGTGGCGGTGTCCTACGTGGTGGTGGCGGCGATTGCCAACGTCGACGAGATCGGCATCTCGCTGTACGACTACTTCCGGCGCAATAACGTCGAAATGGGATCGCTGCGCAGCCAGGTCAGCGCTGCGATGGCCGACGACGACATCCGCCGGGCGCTGCAATTATCAGAACCGATGCCGCTGCTGATCGTGCGTCAAACGCTGTTCGACCACAGCAAGAAGCCGATCGAATACAGCGAAAGCTTCTGCCGCAGCGACATGTACGAGTTTACCAGCGAAAGCTGATCCGTTATGCCTCGCCCTGCCGGCGGCGGCGAAAGCGCACGAACGCCTGAACGTAAGCCTCGATATCCAGCGGATTCATCCGTTTTAACTCCGCCAGCAACCCGGCTTCGATCGCTTCTGCGCCATGCAGCGCGCCGCAAATCGCAGTGGCCATCGCACCGATGGTGTCGGTATCGCCGCCCAGGTTGGCGCACAGCACGGCGCACCGGGTAGGGTCGGTTTGCGCCAGCTGCACCATCGCCAGCGCCGCCGGCACCGACTCGATGGTGCTGACCCCGGCGCCGATCAGTTGATACACCCGCTCGGAGGCCTGCTCGGGATCGCTGGCTTCATCCACCACCTGAAACGCCAGCTCGATACGCGCCGCCAACGAGGGGCTGAACGTCGTCTCCTGACGGCGCTGGGCATACTCCGCCACGCCCGGCAGCGCCAGGCGAATCGAGGCCCAGTCCGCGCCCTCCACCGCCCGCGCAACCGCCCAAGCGATCGCGACGGCCCCGGCGACGGCGATGTCAGATTTGTGCGTCGGGCTGGAGGCCAGCCACACCTGCTGACAGAACTCCTCCAGCGGCGCAGACGGCAGCACGCAGCCTAAAGGCGAAATGCGCATTGCCGCACCGTTGGTGATGCCGTTGTTTTCCAACTCGGCGATTGGCGTTCCCGCTTTCTGCTCGCTCAGCGCCAGTTTGGAACTGGGGCCGAGAATGTTCTTGTTGAAGGCGTCAAAACTGTCCACCCAGCGGATCACGTTGCGGGCGATCAACTCTGGCACCACCTCGCCTTTCGCCTCCCGCAGCGCATCGGCCAGCGCTAACGCCATCGCGGTATCGTCGGTATATTGCCCGGCCTTGAAGTAGCAGGCGGCCGAGTTCTCCGCCGGCCCATCAAGGAAACCGTCTATCCAACCGAAATGGCGCTTAACCCGCTCGCGCGGCCACAGCTCGGAAGGCATGCCGAGCGCGTCGCCCAGCATCTGTCCGTAAAGTGCGCCCGCTATGCGTTCTGCCTGGGTTAACTGCTTCATCCGTCGCTCCTGAGAAAATATGCCGATATCTCGATAATACCTTATTAGTACCTTTAAAGCTTATCAAGCGCCCCGGTTCACATTTTGCTTTCGCGACAATGCCTGGCGCGTTTAAGTTGCGTTTAACGTTGCCCCGTCGCTGTTTATCCGACGTTTATCAGAAGTTGTCGATAATGTCGGCGAACAAATTGATAACGCTTATTTTAATACATTGCTTCGGTTCTCTTGCGAGCCGGGCGGGTTATACCTACCATAGCCTCAGCACTTTTTGTCAAAATGGTTCAGGTGGCCGCGTTATCCCCTGACACGCCGCAGAGCGTGTTCCCTTTTATCGCGTGGGTGACAGGACGTTCACCCGCACAGTCACAGGAGTTCGCCATGCGAGTACTGGTTGTTGAAGATAATGGTTTGCTGCGCCACCACCTTTCCGTTCAGATGCGCGAGATGGGCCATCAGGTCGACGCGGCCGAAGACGCCAAGGAAGCCGATTATTTCCTGCAGGAACACGCGCCGGATATTGCCATCGTCGATCTCGGCCTGCCGGGCGAAGACGGCCTGAGCCTGATCCGCCGTTGGCGCGCGCACCAGACCAAACTGCCGATCCTGGTGCTGACCGCCCGCGAAAGCTGGCAGGACAAAGTGGCGGTGCTGGAAGCCGGTGCCGACGACTATGTCACCAAGCCGTTCCACCTGGAAGAAGTGATCGCCCGCATGCAGGCGCTGATGCGCCGCAACAGCGGCCTGGCTTCGCAGGTGATCGTGCTGCCCCCGTTCCAGATCGATCTGTCGCGCCGCGAACTGAGCGTCAACGATCGGCAGATCAAGCTGACCGCTTTTGAATACACCATCATCGAGACCCTGATCCGCAACGCCGGCAAGGTGGTGAGCAAGGATTCGTTGATGCTGCAGCTCTACCCGGACGCCGAACTGCGCGAAAGCCACACCATCGACGTGCTGATGGGACGTTTGCGTAAAAAGGTGCAGGCGGAATACCCGCATGAAGTGATCACCACGGTACGTGGCCAGGGTTATCGTTTTGACGCGAAGTGAACATGATGTTCAACAAGAATAAAAAACCGTTTTCGCTGCGCGCCCGCTTCCTGATGGCGACCGCCGGGGTGATCCTGGCGCTGTCGCTCTCTTACGGTTTGGTGGCGGTCGTCGGCTACATCGTCAGCTTCGACAAGACCGCCTTCCGCCTGCTGCGCGGCGAGAGCAACCTGTTCTTCAGCCTGGCGCAGTGGAAAGACAACAAGCTCACCATCGCCATCCCCCCCGATATCGATCTCAACTTCCCGACGCTGGTCTTTATCTACGACGATAAGGGCAACCTGCTCTGGAGCCAGCGCAAAGTGCCGGAGCTGGAGAAGCTGATCAACAAGGAATGGCTGGAAGAGTCCGGCTTCTACGAAATTGACACCGACACCCGCGTCAGTAGCGAAGTGCTGGGGGATAACCCCAAGGCACAGGATCAGCTGAAGAATTACGACGATACCGATCAGAACGCGCTGACGCACTCGGTGGCGGTCAACACCTATGCCGCCACGCCTCGGCTGCCGGCGCTGACCATCGTGGTGGTCGACAGCATTCCGCAGGAGCTGCAGCGCTCAGACGTGGTGTGGGAGTGGTTCAGCTACGTGCTGCTGGCCAACCTGCTGCTGGTGGTGCCACTGCTGTGGCTGGCGGCCTACTGGAGCCTACGGCCGATCAAGGCGCTGGTCAATCAGGTGGGCGAACTGGAGAACGGCGAACGCGATCAGTTGGATGAGAACCCGCCCAGCGAACTGCGCGGCCTGGTGCGCAATCTGAACATTCTGGTGCGCAACGAGCGCCAGCGCTACACCAAATATCGCACCACCCTGTCGGATCTGACCCACAGCCTGAAAACGCCGCTGGCGGTGCTGCAAAGCACCCTGCGCTCGCTGCGCAGCGGCAAGCAGACCACCATCGAAGAAGCCGAGCCGATCATGCTGGATCAGATCGGGCGCATCTCGCAGCAGATCGGTTACTACCTGCACCGGGCCAGCATCAACTCCGGCCAGACGGTGCTGACGCGCGAGATCCACTCGGTGCCGGCGCTGCTCGACAGCCTGGTGGTGGCGCTGAACAAGGTTTACCAGCGCAAAGGGGTGGTGATCACGCTGGATATCTCGCCGGAAGTGACCTTTATGGGCGAGAAGAACGACTTTATGGAAGTGATGGGCAACGTGTTGGAAAACGCCTGCAAATACTGCCTGGAGTTCGTTGAGATCACCTCGCTGCACTCCGAGAAAAACCTCACCATCGTCATCGACGACGACGGCCCGGGCATCCCGGAAAGCAAGCGCCAGCTGATTTTCCAGCGCGGCCAGCGGGTGGATACCCTGCGCCCCGGCCAGGGCCTTGGCCTGTCGGTGGCGGCGGAGATCATCGAGCAATACGACGGCGAAATCGTCATCAGCGACAGTCCGCTCGGCGGCGCGCGCATGCAGGTCACCTTCGCCCGCCAGCACGACACCCACCACAACGAGTAAATTATGCCGCTGCGGCCCCGATCCACGGGGCCAAACTTCCGTTATAATCGCACTCAGGCTCACTCCTCTATCCTGGAATAGAACATGGATTATCAATTAGATCTGGACTGGAACGATTTTTTGCAACGCTATTGGCAAAAGCGTCCGGTGATTCTGAAGCGCGGCTTCAAAAACTTTATCGATCCGATCTCCCCGGATGAGCTGGCCGGGCTGGCGATGGAAAACGAAGTGGACAGCCGCCTGGTCAGCCACCAGGACGGCCGTTGGCAGGTTGCGCACGGCCCCTTCGAGAGCTTCGATCACCTGAGCGAAAACAACTGGTCGCTGCTGGTGCAGGCGGTGGACCACTGGCATGAGCCTTCCGCCGCGCTGATGCGCCCGTTCCGCCAGCTGCCGGACTGGCGGATGGATGACCTGATGATCTCCTTCTCGGTGCCTGGTGGCGGCGTCGGCCCGCACCTCGATCAGTACGACGTGTTCATCATTCAGGGCACTGGCCGCCGCCGCTGGCGCGTCGGGGAAAAAACGCCGCTGAAACAGCACTGCCCGCACCCAGATCTGCTGCAGGTCGAACCGTTCGACGCCATCATCGACGAAGAGATGGAGCCGGGCGACATTCTCTACATTCCGCCGGGCTTCCCGCATGAAGGCTACGCGCTGGAAAACGCGCTCAATTACTCGGTGGGCTTCCGCGCGCCGAACGGCCGCGAGCTGGTGAGCGGCTTCGCCGATTACGTGCTGGCGCGCGAGCTGGGCAGCAAACGCTACGGCGATCCGGACGTTAAACTGCGCGAACACCCGGCGGAGATCCTGCCGCAGGAAGTGGACGCCTTACGGCAGATGATGCTGGATCTGGTGCAACAGCCGGAACACTTCCAGCACTGGTTCGGCGAGTTCATCTCCCAGTCGCGCCACGAGCTGGATCTGGCGCCGCCGGAGCCGCCGTATCAGGCCGGGGAAATCTACGAACTGCTGCAACAGGGTGAAGCGCTGCAGCGCCTGGGCGGGTTGCGCGTGCTGCGGGTCGGCGATCGCTGCTTCGTCAACGGCGAACTGATCGACACCGACCAGCTGCAGGCCGCAGATGCCCTGTGCCAGCACTTCAGCGTCGACGCCGCCCTGCTCGGCGACGCGGTGGACGACCCGTCATTCCTGGCGCTGCTGACCGCGCTGGTCAACAGCGGCTATTGGTACTTTAACGACTGATTGCGAGTACGCGAACAAGCCGCCCTATCGGGTGGCTTTTTTTATGCCTGCCGCGCCTGCGCGCGAAAGCCGGCCAGCGCTTCATTCGCCATGCCCGCCTGCTCCGCCGCCGCGCAAATCTGCCGCCAGGTATTGGCGTCTATCGGTATGCCCTGCTCCAGCCGCGCCGCGCGGTTGGCCTCTTCCCATTCTCCCGGCACCGCGATCGGCTGTTCGCCGCTCGGCGGCGACGCCTTCACCCAGCCGATAAACGCTTCGGCCTCGGCCTGCATTTGCGGGGCGTCGAAGGCCTGAGGATCGAGGATCAGGGTCGTCATGCAGTTGAAGATGGCGTCGCTGTCGGCTTTCAGCGTAGCGTCGTGGGTGGTGCGGCCGCCGGAGAGCGCGCCGCCGAGGATCTCGCACATCGCCGCCAGCGCATAGCCTTTGTGCAAGCCGAACGGCAGCAGCGACCCGAACGGCGCTTCGTGCATCACCTTCGGTTCGGTGGTGGGTTGCCCGTGTTCGTCGATCAGATAGCCCGGCGCCACCGACAAGCCTTTGTTATAGGCCACCCGAGTCTTGCCGAAGGCGATGCCGCTGGTGGCGAAATCCAACAGCAGCGGCGTGCGGCCCGGCCGCGGGAAAATGGCGCAGAACGGGTTGGTGCCGAAGCGGCGATCGCTGCCGCCGAACGGCGCCACCATCGGATCGCCCACCACGTTGACGAAGTGAATCGAGATAAAACCGGCGCGGGCACACTGTTCCGCCCAATGGCCGATGCGGCCGATATGGTGCGCATTGTGCAGCGCCACCGCCGCCAGGCCCAGCTTGCCGGCGCGTTCAATGCCCAGCGCCATCGCTTCGCTGGCCACCACCTGACCGAAGCCGCGCGCGCCGTCGAGCGTCAGCACCGCGCCAGCGTCGCGCACCACTTCGGCGTGCTGATTGAGCTGTAATTGCCCCTGCGCCAACGACGCCATGTAGCTGGGGATCATGCCGACGCCGTGCGAATCGTGCCCGGCCAGATTGGCCTGCACCAGATGATCGGCCACCAGCTCGGCTTCGCGCGCCGTACTGCCGGCCTGGCGCCAAATCGCCTGAACGAACTGCGCCAAATGCGGGCTGGCGATACGGTATTCGGTGCTCATCATGCGGTCCTTATGCGTGGGGAATGTGCCTCCACACTATGAGCAACGCCTTGTTGCGGCAAGCGATTATGCCGATCGCAAGCGTCCCGTTTTAACTACAGTGTCCGCACGTTAGCCTGCGACAAAAATAGCGGGCGCCGCTACTTTAGCCCCCGGCAAAAGGCTCTCGTTACGGTGCCCTTCCACCTGCCAAAAAAGAAAACCCCCAACAAACTTTCGTTTGCTGGGGGTTAAAGATGCACTAATCAGACCATAACTATGGCTATTCGATACCGTATTTTTTCTCGGTTACGAATTTCGGCTCTTTCCAGTTGGGGCCTTTCACTACTTTTCCATTTTGATCTTGAAGCACCCCTTTTTGGAATAATGCATCATAAGTAGAAGAGAGCTCCCCGCTGGAAATTGCATCAAAGCGATTATAGGTATATAGACGATCCAATTTACGGTAATCAGCGGTCGGCCCCAAAAAAGTTAGCACATCTTCTACACTTTCATTTTTAACGATATCTTTTAAAGGCATTATTTCTTCCCTCCCATAGCATCTTTCAGTTCCTGTTCATATGCGGCTTGTAGGGCCCCATCTGTATAAAGCGCCTGTTCCTTTTCATTTATTCTATAGTCTTCAAGCGTAGCAGTATGTGTATTATTCCATACGGCCTTCTGTTCTTGAACACTGTGCGGAACCTCACCATCTTTTATGCCAAGATTCCTGTACCTCTCCAACTCTCTGATTTCATGAGTATAAAATCGCCTATCAGTGTCAGTAGGTTGTAGCTCCCCTTTCAAAATTTTATCCAAACGGTCAATCATCACTTGGTTTTCCGGAGTCTGTTCAAAACGCCCTGTATGCAGCTTCACCTTATCCACGCCGGCACGGTCGATGCTAGCCCCTTTCCAATCCAGGTTCTGAATGGGGCCCCCTGCTTTATTGGTGTTGTATTCACGCCCGCTGTATTTGCCCCTGGCGTTGGTTTCACCATAGGGCTTGCTCACCATCACATAAACAGCTTCAACTCCGGTTTCCAGCGCATCCGGCTGCCACAGGATAAAATCTTGCAGATCCTGCACCACATCCGCCGGGAAGGTGGTAACCACGATGCTGTCCGCCTGCCTGATGCCGGTGCCGGTATGCACTGGCGATTTGGGCCCCGGTGAGCCGTTGCCGGTATGCGCCGGCGCAGCCGGCCCGGTCGGCACCGGGTTGATCAGTATCGTTCTGGCCGGCGCGCCCGCCACCGCCGGCAGCGTGATTTTGTCCAGCCCCGTCAGGTCATCGCGAACGGGTCTGAATACCGGCACGCTCGGCGATACGCCGCCGACGCCCGTTCTGACGAAGTTGACGCTCTGTCTCCCGTTATCGTCAGTGGTGATAAATCCGCGCACCGGCAAATCGACCGAGGTCATGCCGGGCTGAATGGTCGCCCTGCCCGCCGCCGCCAGGCTCGCCTGCAGGGCAAACAGATTGACATCCCGCCCGGGCACCCGATCACTCCCTGCACCGACCTCCGTCGGGTAGAAGCCGAGAGCAAAAGCCCCCAGCACCGATCCGGCGGCGACCGCGGTGCCGGCGCGTATACTGCCGACTTCGTAGGCCGCCCGCCACGATGCGCTCGCTGCCCAGCCGGCCAGTTCGCTCGTGGTCGTCATCACACCTTGCCCGACCATCGACGTCTGCAGCATGGCGGGGGCGCGGTTGAGCACCATGGCGCCTGCCGCCGCCAGCGCCGCATTGGCCGCTTTTAGCTTTTCCGGCGTATACGCCGGAGCGTCCATAATACCCGCTTTAGCGAACAACGCTTTTCTGGCGGCTTCCACCTTGCGGGCCTCTTCAGCCTTACGGGCTTCCTCGGCTTTGCGAGCCTCTTCAGCCTTACGAGCCTCTTCGACTCTGCGGGCCTCTTCCGCCTTTCGGGCCTCCTCAGCTTTACGGGCCTCTTCGGCCACTTCTCGTTCTACCTGTTTAAATTGTTGATAGGCCGAGGTCAAAGAAGGTACTTCGACATTGCGTTGCCGATACCCTGTGCGATCGTCCCCTTTGCCGCCTCCGTTGATTTCATATTGCTCCGTAATTTCGGTCATCATCCTATTATTATCAAGCCAGAAACCCGGCGGGATTTTTCCATTAAGCACCTCGGAATAGGTGGCTAATGACACCTTATCTTCAGCGGTAGAATTGTTACCATTACTGTTCCCGTTGGGTGCACTCTGATAATTACCGATCTTATGGCCAGTATCAATATGACCGACAAAACCGGTCACTCCAGACTTATTAAAATCAAAACCAATGACATTTTTTAATTGTGGCTCAGACTTTAATGCGTTACGCACACCTATTTCATCAACCGCGCGAACGTCACTTACCTGAACCTGCAATCTGCCACTATCATCCAACCCCGTCAAAGATACTGAGGCATAAGGTGCAAGGGCTCGTCTTATTTTTAGCAAACTACCCAGTATACTCTTGACGCTAGGGTCATTTTTGATGGCATTGACCTGTCGTTGCTTCGCAGCCTCTCGGGAGTTCCCACTGATACTACTGTCTCTGCCGCCATTACCGTTCGAGCCGCCTGGCGTCGAACCATCAGGTCGAGCATTGAGATTATCGCCGCTGCCGCCCATATAATCTCCAGCGGTAGGACCATGGCCATTCAGTTCCTGTGGCATATTATTTTCTCCTGGATATTACTATTCCATCAGATGCACTGAAGGCGATTTATTCCCTGTCTGGCAAACGTCGACATGCAAAAATATTTCCGCGTCGCTGAGTTCTCAATTTGATTCCCGGTTTGGAGAGATTGAATAAATCGCCGTTTTATTATCGTTATTGGCTGGAAATCATGCCTTCCAACGCCGCCAACCGCGATTCCAACCCTTCTCGGGCCGCTCGCTCTTCCTTAAGCGCCTCAACCAGCAACGCCACCACGCCGTTGATATTGATGCCCCGCGCGTCCTTCAGCACGCTGCCGTCGTTGAGCTTCAATTCGGTTTGGGTTACCGACTGCGGCAATACGCTCTCCACTTCCTGAGCGATCACCCCGGCCTCCGGCACGCCCTGTTTGAGGTAGGTGTAGCCGCCTATCTTGGCCAGCTTGTCCAATGCGCCGTCAATTTGGGTGATGTCCGTTTTCATGCGGGCGTCGGAGCTGCTGTGCCAAGCGCCGTTGGTGAAGGCGTTTCCATTATTACGGAATTCAAATAGGCCACTGCTTTTGTCATCACCAACCTGAATCTCCACAAACTGGTTTTCCCGTATCCGCTCGCCAAGGTACAGGTTGGCATAGACTCTTCCATTTCCCTGCAGGTGCAGACCATGGGTGACGCTTAACGCGTCATTTTTTTTGACAACCCCTTCAGCCCAGAACCAGCCATTGGGATTGCGCTTGGTCAATTGCCCCACCGAAAGCTCAGCGTTAGGCTTCACCTGGAGTTCGTTCCAGTTTCCTTTCATGTCACGATAAGACAGCAGGCCGTAATCCTGCTCATTGCCGACAATCCGTGAGCCCATCAGCATCGTTGAGGTCTTATCGCCGCTGGTGAACTTGCTCTCAACAGGGGAAGAATAATAGATTTGTCCATTGATAAGCGGGATCGGACCAGTGGTCGAGGTGGAGATACCCGCGTTGTGCGAGACCATCGCCCCGCCGGAAATGTCCACCCCATTGCGCAAGGCAACCCGGCCAGACGCCAAATTGAACGAGAACGGGCGCAGGGTGTTCCACTGTCCGTTAAGCGCTTGGCCACCCGGCGTCGTCAGCGCATAAAAATCGCGTCCATCATTACGCAGCATCACGCCGGTATTGCCATTTGCCAGCCGAAAACCGTTGGCCGATTTGGAGACGATTTCACCGTCGCTGACCACGCGCTGGCGCAGCGTAGAAAGCGATTTCAGTTCCGCGATATCGTCATTAACGCCGTTAATCACCTGCGCATTTTTCTTTTCTTCTGCCATGATTGTTACCCTCTTACGTCCTGTTTGATGGCGGTTAACAGCGCTCATTCCCCCAGCATTCCCCGGCCACTGGGCTCACCGCACCGAAGCTGTAAAACCGGTTAAGCACACAGCAACACTGTATGCATAACCAGAACTTTATCTCGAAGAATAATGGGATTCCCTCACCACGGGTTGTGTGATGAACGGGACAACCAAGCGGCGGGAACTATAAAGAGAACAGAAGCAGAGAACGGCGGGCGCGCTGAGCCCCTCCGGGCATATCAGAAAAAGGAATACGGGCCGGCGCAAGCCGGCCGGGGAACGAAGGGGTTTACCGCGCCCGCTCGGCGGCCAGCGCCGCGATGCGCATGATCACCGCCACCGCTTGCTCCATGCCCTCCAGCGTCACGAACTCGTGCTTGCCGTGGTAGTTGTAGCCGCCGGTGAACAGGTTCGGGCACGGCAAGCCGCGGAACGACAGCTGCGCGCCGTCGGTGCCGCCGCGGATCGGTTTCATCACCGGTTCGATGTCGCAGTCGCGCATCGCCTGCTGCGCCAGCGCGATCACGTGCGGGTGCTCCGCCACCTGTTCGCGCATGTTGTAATAGCTGTCTTCGATGCTCACTTCGATATAGCAATCGCGGGGCAGGCCTTTGCCGACCTCGCGGGCGATGTCCACCATTTTGCGTTTGCGCGCCTCGAACCCCTCGCGCTCGAAGTCGCGCAGGATATAGTGCATTTCGGCGCGCTCTACGCTGCCCTTGATGCTGCTGAGGTGATAAAAGCCCTGGTAGCCTTCGGTGGTCTCCGGCGCTTCGTCCGCCGGCAGCGCCTGATGAATGCGGGTGGCCAGCGACAGCGCGTTGACCATCACGCCCTTGGCGCTGCCGGGGTGCACGCTGTTACCGAGGATTTTGATCGTCACCGAGGCGGCGTTGAAGTTCTCGCACTCCAACTCGCCGACGCCGCCGCCGTCCACGGTGTAAGCCCATTCGGCATTGAAGGCCGCCACGTCGAACAGCTGTGCCCCTTTGCCCACCTCCTCGTCCGGGGTGAAGGCCACACGGATGTCGCCGTGCGGGATTTTGCGCGCGCGCAGGCGCACCATGGCGGTGAGGATCTCGGCGATGCCGGCCTTGTCGTCGGCGCCCAGCAGCGTTTTGCCGTCGGTGGTGATCAGCGTCTGCCCCAGCATCTGGTGCAGGATCGGGAACATCACCGGCGACAGCACTTCATCACCGATGCCGAGCGCAATGTCGCCGCCGCGATAGTTCTCGACGATCTGCGGATTGACGTGTTTGCCGCTGAAATCCGGCGAAGTATCCAGATGGGCGATAAAACCGACCGCCGGCACCGGCCAGGCGACGTTACCCGGCCAGGTGCCCATCACGCAGCCGTGTTCGCTGAGCGACACCCGCTCGAAGCCGAGCGCGATCATTTCCTGCTGCAACGCACGCGCCAGCTTCAACTGCCCGTCGGTGCTCGGCACATGCTTTACGTTCGCTTTGGACTGGGTGTCGAAAGAGACGTAGTTGAAAAAGCGGTCAAGTAATTTGTCCATGGTAGCGGCCCCTCAGAATATCGCGTTTCATTATGCGGAACCGATCAGGATCAAATATTGCGTCAGGTCATTTTTAACCAGAATTCGCCAATATCATTAATCTTTGTGATGATTTCTGAGGGAAATAACACTGTCATCACAGGGTCATTTGTCGCTATCATGATGAAAAACGCGGCATCTGGGCCGGATCGGCTTTCAATTCCGGCATTCAGCGTCTATCATGCGCGCTCGAAAAATTTCCATTGGCGTAACTGGTTTGAGCTTCATTTGATCAGCGGGCATCCCGCAAGCTCCGGCAGTCTTTTCCAGTTGCGGTTCTATCTGCATTAGCCCACGGGATAGAGTAATACGATAAATGACTGAGACATCCTCTCCGACTCCCCTTGTTGAACTGCATGCCCTGAGCAAAGCGTTCGATGGCAAAACCATCATTGCCGATCTGGATCTGACGATTAATCACGGCGAATTCCTCACCATTCTCGGCCCCTCCGGCTGTGGCAAAACCACGGTGCTGCGCCTGATCGCCGGTCTGGAAGACGCCGATCGGGGCCGCATCGCGCTCGACGGCCAGGACATCACCGCCATTGCGGCCGAGCATCGCCACGTCAACACCGTGTTTCAGAGCTACGCTCTGTTTCCGCACATGTCAGTGTTCGACAACGTCGCCTTCGGCCTGCGCATGCAAAAGGTGCCAGCGGCGGAACTGACGCCGCGCGTCGAAGAGGCGCTGCGCATGGTGCAGCTGGATACGTTCGCCAAGCGCCGGCCGGGCCAGCTCTCCGGTGGCCAACAGCAGCGCGTGGCCATCGCCCGCGCGGTGGTCAACAAGCCGAAAGTGCTGCTGCTGGACGAATCGCTGTCGGCGCTGGACTACAAGCTGCGCAAGCAGATGCAGAACGAGCTGAAGGCGCTGCAGCGCAAGCTGGGCATCACCTTCGTGTTCGTCACCCACGATCAGGAAGAAGCGCTGACCATGTCGGACCGCATCGTGGTGATGCGCGAAGGCCGCATCGAGCAGGACGGCACGCCGCGTGAGATCTACGAAGAGCCGAAGAATCTGTTCGTCGCCAGCTTCATCGGCGAGATTAACATCTTCGACGCGGTGGTTTTGGAGCGCCTCGATTCACAGCGGGTGCGCGCCAACGTCGAAGGCCGCGAGTGCGACATCTATGCCGATCTGCCGGTGGAGCCGGGCCAAAAGCTGAAGGTGCTGCTGCGCCCGGAAGATCTGCGGGTGGAAGAAGTGAACGACAGCGCGCAGCACGACGGGCTGATCGGTTACGTGCGTGAGCGCAACTACAAAGGCATGACGCTGGAGTCGGTGGTCGAGCTGGAGAACGGCAAAACGGTGATGGTCAGCGAGTTCTTCAACGAAGACGATCCGGACGTCGATCACTCGCTCAATCAGAAAATGGCGGTGACCTGGGTTGAAAGCTGGGAGGTGGTGCTGGCCGATGAAGAAATCGCGTAAAGTCTTCCAGAATGTGGTGATCGTCGGCGTCGTCGCCTGGCTGCTGCTGTTCGTGTTCATGCCGAATCTGATGATCATCGGCACCAGCTTCCTGACCCGCGACGACGCCAATCTGGTGCAGATGGTGTTCACGCTGGATAACTACCGGCGCTTGTTCGATCCGTTGTACGCCCAGGTGCTGCTGCACTCGCTGAACATGGCGCTGATCGCCACCCTGTGCTGCCTGGTGATTGGCTATCCGTTCGCCTTTATCCTGGCGCGGTTGCCGCAGAAGGTGCGGCCGCTGCTGCTGTTTCTGCTGATCGTGCCCTTCTGGACCAACTCGCTGATCCGCATCTACGGCCTGAAGCTGTTTCTCAGCACCCGCGGCTATCTCAACGACGCGCTGCTGTGGATCGGCGTCATCGACAAGCCGCTGCGCATCATGTACACCTCGGAAGCGGTGATCCTCGGCCTGGTGTATATCCTGCTGCCGTTTATGGTGATGCCGCTCTACTCCAGCATCGAAAAGCTCGATAAGTCTTGCCTGGAGGCGGCGCGCGATCTCGGCGCCAGCAAGCTGCAGACCTTTATCCGCATCATCGTGCCGCTGACCATGCCGGGCATTATCGCCGGCTGCCTGCTGGTGGTGCTGCCGGCGATGGGGCTGTTCTTCGTCGCCGATCTGATGGGCGGCGCCAAGAATCTATTGATCGGCAACGTGATTAAAAGCCAGTTCCTCAATATCCGCGACTGGCCATTCGGCGCGGCCACCAGCATCTGTCTGACGCTGGTGATGGGGCTGTTGCTGCTGGTCTATTACCGGGCCGCCCGCCTGCTGAACAAGAAGGAGGATCTGGCATGATCGGACGTCTGCTGCGCGGCGGCTTTATGACGCTGGTATACGCCTATCTGTATATCCCGATCGTCATCCTGATCGTCAACTCCTTCAACGCTTCGCGCTTTGGCATCAACTGGCAAGGGTTCACCACCAAGTGGTACGGCACGCTGCTGAATAACGACAGCCTGCTGCAGGCCGCGGGGCACTCGCTGACCATGGCGGTGCTCTCCGCTACCTTCGCCACCCTGATCGGCTCGCTGACCGCGGTGGCGCTGTACCGCTACCGCTTCCGCGGCAAGCCGTTCGTCGGCGGCATGCTGTTCGTGGTGATGATGTCGCCGGACATCGTGATGGCCATCTCGCTGCTGGTGCTGTTCATGCTGCTGGGCATTTCGCTCGGCTTCTGGTCGCTGCTGTTCTCGCACATCACCTTCTGCCTGCCGTTCGTGGTAGTGACCGTCTACGCGCGCCTGAAAGGCTTCGACGTGAAGATGCTGGAAGCCGCGCGCGATCTCGGCGCAAGCGAGTTCACCATCCTGCGCAAAATCATCCTGCCGCTGGCGATGCCGGCGGTGGCGGCAGGTTGGCTGCTGAGCTTTACCCTGTCGATGGACGACGTGGTCGTCTCCTCCTTTGTCACCGGGCCGAGCTACGAGATTTTGCCGCTGAAGATCTACTCGATGGTGAAAGTCGGCGTCTCGCCGGAGGTCAACGCGCTGGCCACCATTTTGCTGCTGCTGTCGCTGGTGCTGGTGATCGCCAGCCAGTGGGTGATGCGCGATCGCTCGCCCAAGGCAGAATAATCCTTCCCGCCGGGCGCTGCCGCGCCCGGTTGTGATCCCCTTCACAACCGGCACCGGTTGTCACTCAGTGACCATCGGTGCCTATTTCCGCCCCGCCGATTGCAGCGGCGAAAACTTCCCCCTATAACTGAATCCAGGCAAGGTGCCTTATTTTTCTCGCTTTCAGGGAGTTTATTCAGCAACGTCGTCATCCATTAAAATATAAAAAGGAACTGCCATGAAAGGTATTATCGATAATATCTTAAACAAGCTGCAGCTTTTCTCCAAAGCCATGATGGGGCCGATATTTTTCCTGCCGGTAATCGGTCTGATTCTGGCGCTCAGTTCTATTCTTACCAATGCCACATTAATCAATGAACATTCCGCCGTCTTCTCTATCGGTAAAATGATCGGCGATACCTTCTGGCCGTTATTCGGCAATCTCGGGCTGATTTTCTGTATCGGTATTACCTACGGCCTGGCCAAAGACAAGAAAAGCGAAGCGGCGCTGGTCGCGGTGATGTGCTTTATCATGTTCCTCGGCGCCAATTCGTCTTATCTGCAATTCAGCGGCCACGTCGCGGCCAAGATCAACGGTGAGTATTACGGCACCGGGCAAACGGAACTGCTGGGATTTACCGTGGTAGATATGGGCATTTTCCTCGGTCTTATCCTCGGCGTCACGATTGCCTGGGTGCATAACCGCCTGTGCAACGTCGAACTCAACGGCGTGTTCTCGGTCTACGGCGGCGCCAAGCTGGTGCTGATTGCCATGACGCCGATCATCATGCTGTACGCCGTCGCCTTCAGCTACCTGTGGCCGGCTATCTCACAGGGCCTGATCGCGCTTACCGGCTTTATGAAAAGCGCCGGCTCGCTCGGGGTATTCGTCTACGGCTTCTTCGAGAAATTTCTGATCCCCACCGGGCTGCACCACTTTATCTGGTCGCCGTTCCAGCTCACCAGTATCGGCGGTTCGATCGTACAAGACGGCCAGACCGTCTCCGGCTCGCAGGCGATTTTCCTGGCCTACATGCGCGACCCAAGCATCTCGCCGCTGATGAACGAGGCGCTGCGTTTCTCGCAGCAAGGGATGGTGACCATCTTCGGCCTGTCGGGCGCGGCATTGGCTTTCTATCACACCGCCAAACCGGAAAAGAAAATGCTGGCCAAGGCGATTCTGATCCCGGCCATAACCACCTCGATCCTGGTCGGCATCACCGAGCCGATAGAGTTCACCTTCCTGTTTATCTCTCCGCTGCTGTGGGTGATCCACGCCGTGTTGACCGCGCTCTCGCAGGTAGCCTGCAACCTGTTCCAGGTGCGCCCCTGGGGCGCCAGCGGGCTGGTCGAGTTCCTGGCCTACAACCTGCCACTGCCGGTCTCCCTCACCCGCTGGCCGCTGTATGTGGTCATCGGGCTGGTGCAGTTTGCGGTGTATTACCTGGTGTTCAAAACGCTGGTGCTGAAGCTCAATCTGAAGACGCCGGGCCGTGAAGATGATCAGGACGTCAAACTCTATTCCAAACAGGATTACCGGAACCGTAAAAATACCCCGGACGAGCCAAGCGGCATCATTATTCGCGCGCTGGGTGGCAAGGAAAACATTATTTCCGTCGATAACTGCTTTACCCGGCTGCGGGTGGAATTAAAGGATATGGCGCGGGTGGATGAGGCCGCGTTGAAAAGTACCGGCGCCAAAGGCGTGGTGAAGAATCGCCGTGAAGTGCAGGTGATTTACGGCGTCACGGTCGGCAAGGTCAAAAATCAGGTAGAGAAATATTTAGCGGCACTCTAACGCTTTATTAATGGGAGATATCGAATGAAATTAACCGTTCTCGGCGGCGGCGGCGTGCGTTCCCCGTTCCTCGCCAAATCCATCGCCTATAACGCCCATCGCATCGGCATTACCGAAGTGGTGTTTATGGATACCGATGAGCGCCATCTGGCGATCTACGGCGCCCTCGCGCAGGGCGTATTCCAGCGCATTCGCGGCGACATTGCTTTCAGCCTCAGCAGCGATCCGCGCCAGGCGCTGCAAGACGCCGATTACATCATCACCACCCTGCGCATCGGCGGCGAGGAAGGCCGCATCCATGACGAGCGCATCGCGCTCAATCACCAGTTGCTCGGGCAAGAAACCACCGGCGCCGGCGGCTTCGCCATGGCGATGCGTTCAATTCCGGCGATCCTCGACTATTGCCGCCTGATCGAGCAGGTTTCCTCGCCGGCGGCGGTCTTGTTCAACTTCACCAATCCTTCCGGCATGGTGACCGAGGCGATCATCAAATCCGGCTTCCAGCGCCGGGTCTACGGCATCTGCGACGCCCCCAGCGAGTTTATCCGCGAACTGGCCGAGCTGCTGGACTGCCGCGAAGACCAACTGAGCGTCGACTGCTTCGGCCTCAACCATCTTTCCTGGTTCCGCAATGCGCGCGTCAACGGCGAGCCGGTCACGGAACAGTTGCTGGCGGATCCGCGCCTGTATCGCGATACCTGCATGAAATACTTCTCGCCGGAGCTGGTGGCGCTGTCGGACAATTTGATGCTCAACGAGTATCTCTACTATTACTACTACCGTGAGCAGGCGATCGCCGCCATCGTCGCGGGCGGCGAGACCCGCGGCGAACAAATCGCGGCGATCAACCGCCAAATGCTGTCAGAGTTAGGCGAGCTGGACATCCCCCACCAGTTGGAACACGCCTTCTCTGTCTACTTCAGCCATTATCTGCAGCGCGAAAACTCCTACATGCAGCGCGAGTCCAACCAGGGCAAGGTGAAAAAACGTGAGATGCTGACGCTGCAACAGTTTATCGAGCAGCCGGACAGCGGCGGCTATGCCGGGGTGGCGATCGACATTCTGGAGGCGGTCAACAGCGGCCGGCAAAAACGCGTGGTGGTATCGATGCAAAACCGCGACACGCTCGATTTTCTGCACCCGGAAGACGTGATCGAAATCAGCTGCGAATTGAGCAGCGCCGGGATTCAGCCGGTCAAAATGCGCGATATTCCCGACACCCAGAAAAACCTGATTTCGCAGGTGAAAGAGTACGAACGGCTGGCGGTGGCGGCGATCCTGACCGGCAACCGCCAACTGGCCATCAAGGCGCTGATGGTGCACCCGCTGGTCAACTCCTACTCGCTGGCGAAAACGCTGGTGGAGGAGTACCTGCTGGCCCACCGTCAGTATGCCAGGCACTGGCGCTAAACGGTGCGATGCGGCCGTCAGCGGCCGCGTCGTTCAAACCAGGCGGTGATCACATTCTCGAATCCCAACAGACAGTGGCCGAAAAATGGGTTGGGATAGTAGATATCGTGATCGTATTTTTGCCGATCCTCAAACAGAAAGGTCATATCGGCCTGCTGCGCCAGCGGGCTGTCGCCGTCGCCGCAGAAGGCCGCCAGCAGAATGTGATTACGCTTCACCGCTTCGCTCCAGCTCAGCGCCGAGCCGCTGTTGCCCGACTTTGAAATCACGATCACCATGTCGAAGCGAAAGCGCGTCTCGCGGTCAAGAATGTCGAAATCCGGCCACAGCGACAGGTAACTGTCTACGCCCAGCGTCATAAACTTGTTGTACATATACTGCGCCACCAGCTGTGAAAAACCGCTGCCGTGGATCAGGATCTTGCCGCTGTCGAGCAGATCGAGAAACTGCGCCTGCTGGGCCGGCGGTGCCGCCGACGTAGGGCGTGCCGCCTGGTAGGCCGGCGCCATCGTCAGGTTGAACTTGATGAAATAGACCAGTTCGAGATAGCCGCGAAAGCCCAGCTTTTTAGCCAGCCGCACCAGCGTCGAGGGGGAACTGTAGCAGCGTGCGGACACCGCGCGGATGCCGTCGTCGATGCAGGCGTCCGGGTTGTCGAGAATGCAGTGCAAAATCGTCAGATCCGTCTTGCTGAGCTCCGCCTGGCTGAAGACCTGTTTGAAATTCATCGCCGCCCTCGTTTATTCGCCAAAATTATTGTTTCGCACGCGCTTCACCGCCTGTCCAGCGCGAGACACACAAATTGTGATGCGCTTTAAGCCGCCGAACCCCTTGATTTGCCAACGGGATAACCGCCTTTACCCACCCCGCCCCGGCCCCTATAATGGCCCCTTTCTGGGGTATGGCGCGGCCGAAAACGGCAGCCCATACGGGTTCGGCTCACTACTGCTGAAGGATACGCTGCATGAAAAAGTGGTCACATCTGCTCGCAGCCGGGATGATGGCGCTGAGTTTCTGCTCTGCAAACGCCTCTGACGGCAAGACACTGTACTTCTATAACTGGACTGAATACGTCCCGCCGGGGCTGCTGGAGCAGTTCACCAAGGAAACCGGCATCAAGGTGATCTATTCCACCTATGAATCCAACGAAAGCATGTACGCCAAGCTGAAAACCTACAAAGACGGCGCGTACGATCTGGTGGTGCCTTCCACTTACTTCATCGCCAAGATGAGCAAGGAAGGCATGCTGCAAAAAATCGACAAGAGCAAGCTCAGCCACTTCAAGGATCTCGATCCCACCCTGCTGAACAAGCCGTTCGATCCCAACAACGACTATTCCATTCCTTACATCTGGGGCGCTACTGCCATCGGCGTTAACAGCGACGCGCAAGATCCCTCTACCGTTACCGCCTGGGCCGATCTGTGGCAACCGCAGTACAAGGGCCGCCTGCTGTTGACTGACGACGCACGCGAAGTGTTCCAAATGGCGCTGCTCAAGCTGGGCTATTCCGGCAACACCACCGACCCGAAAGAGATCGAAGCCGCCTACCACGAACTGCAAAAATTGATGCCAAACGTGCTGGCCTTCAACTCCGACAACCCGGGCAACCCGTTTATGGAAGGGGAAGTCAACGTCGGCATGGTGTGGAACGGTTCGGCCTTTGTGGCGCGCCAGGCCGGCACGCCGCTGGAGATCGTCTGGCCGAAGGAAGGCGGGATCTTCTGGATGGACAGCCTGGCCATTCCGGCCAACGCGCGCAACGTCGAAGGGGCGCTGAAGCTGATCGACTTCCTGCTGCGGCCGGAAATCGCGGTGCAGGTGGCGGAGACCATCGGTTACCCGACGCCGAACCTGGCGGCGAAGAAGCTGCTGTCGCCGGAGATCGCCAACGATCCGTCTCTCTACCCGGATAAGACGGTGATTGAGCACGGCGAGTGGCAAAACGACGTCGGCGACGCCAGCACGCTGTACGAAAGCTACTTCCAAAAGTTGAAAGCCGGGCGCTAATACGCCCCGCCATCACATCAGGGCGCGCAGTGCGCCCTGATGCCTTTCTCAGGGCCTGTCGGCCCGCGCCACCTTGCCCACCAGGAATTTGTGCACAAAACGCGGCACCACTTCACTGGCCAGACCGTAGTGTTTCTCGTCGAACTGGCTTTCCACCTGACTCGGCTCCAGGTTCAGCTCCATCGCATAGGCGCCGCCCAGCCGCGCCTCATGCACGAAGCCGGCCGCCGGATAGACGTGGCCTGAGGTGCCGATGGCGACGAAGAAATCGGCCTTGCTCAACGCCTGATAGATGTCGTCCATGCCCAGCGGCATCTCACCGAACCACACCACGTGCGGCCGCAGCGGCGCCGGGAACTGGCAGCAGTGGCAACGATCGTCGACGCTGAGATCGCCGGGCCATTCGAACACCTGCCCCGACTGGGTGCAGCGCACCTTCAGCAATTCGCCGTGCATGTGCAGCACCCGCTTGCTGCCGGCGCGTTCATGCAGGTTATCGATGTTTTGCGTGACCAGCAGGAAGTTGTCTCCCAGCCACTCTTCCAGATCCGCCAGCGCGCGGTGCGCGGCGTTCGGGACGATCTCCTCCGTCTGCAGCTGACGGCGGCGTTCGTTGTAAAACGCCTGCACCAGCGCCGGATCGCGCTGGAAACCTTCCGGCGTGGCGACGTCCTCCACCCGGTGCTCTTCCCACAGCCCATCCGCGGCGCGGAAGGTGCGAATGCCCGACTCGGCCGAAATGCCGGCCCCGGTCAACACCACCACAAACGGCTTTTTCAGCTCTGCCGCCGCCATGGTGTCACGGTGAAAAATACGTGAACGAAAGCGCTGATGCAGCACATGCTTACTCTTGCGAAACTGACACAGCCGATGGCGAGTGTGCATTAACTCTCTCCTTACTTTTCCCTGTTTACCCTTCTTACTGGACGTTGCGGCGTTGTTGGCTGCATATATTCACGCCTGGCCGCAACGCCCATTACTTTGGGCGAGCCAAATTGAGAAACGCTGCGCCGCGCACGCCGCCGGCGTCGCCATAGCGCGCTTTCTCGATGCGCGGTAGCCGGGCCACCCGCAGCAGGTGAGCCGGCAGCCGCTGCGGCAACGCCTGATAAATGGCGTCGAAGTTCGACAACCCGCCGCCGATCACCACCAGATGCGGATCCAGCACCGTCAGCAGGTTGCCCAGGCAGATCGCCAGCACGTCCATAAAGCGGTCGACGTGGGCCACCGCCTGCGGCTCACCCGCCTGATAATGCGCAATGATCTCGGTGGCAGGCAAGCGCCGGCCATAGAAATGGGCGTACATCCATTCGAAACCGCGGCCCGATATGTAATTTTCGATGCAACCCTGATGGCCGCACCCGCAGGCAACGCGAGGCACATCACGCCCCAGCACCTCGAGCGCGTCCACCGGCAGGCGCAAATGGCCGAACTCGCCGGCGATATAGTTGCGCCCAGGCACCGTCTTGCCGTCGACGATCAGGCCGCCGCCTACGCCGGTGCCGAGGATGATGCCCAGCACCGTCGGGTAGCGGCGGAACTCGTCGTCCCAGGCTTCCGACAGCGCAAAGCAGTTGGCGTCGTTATCGACCCGCACCTCGCGCCCGATCAGCGCCGCCAGATCGCGCGGCAGCGGACGCCCCATCGCCGCCGGCACGTTGGCGGTAAACAGCGTGCCGTCATCGTCGTTGGGCAGGCCCGGAATACCGATGCCGACGCTGCCGCGCCGGCCGCAAAACGCATCCGCCTCCAGGGTCAGATCGCACAGCGTGGCCAGCAGTTGCCGATAATCGTCGCGCGGCGTCGGCACCCGCTTTTGCCAAATGCGCCGCAGGTTGTCGTCGAACACTCCCAGCTCAATCTTGGTGCCGCCCATATCGAAACCGTAGTACATAACCCATCCCCAGGCTAAAAAAACGGGGCGGCATCGCTGCCTCCCCGTGGGTTTTATTGTCCGCTCAGCACCCGCGCCGGATCGATGCGGCTGGCGCGCCTCGCCGGATACCAACTGGCCAGCAGGCTCAGCACGATGGCGGTCGCCAGCACGATCAGCACATCCAGCCAGTGCAGCTCGGAAGGCAGGAAGTCGATGAAGTAGATATCGCCCGACAGGAAGGAATGGCCGACCAGTTTCTCGATGCCCCGGATGATGTTGGTCAGCTGCAGCGAGGCGATCACCCCGATCACCACGCCGCTCAGGCTGCCCAGCAGCCCGGCCAGCAGCCCGTACCAGATGAAGATGGCGCGGATAAAACCGTCTTTGGCGCCCAGGGTGCGCAGCACCGCGATATCGGCGCTTTTGTCTTTCACCGCCATCACCAGCGTGGAGACAATGTTGAAGCAGGCTACGCCGATCACCAGCACCATCGCCAGGTACATGATGGCGCGGATCATCTGGATGTCGCGATACATATAGCCGTACTTGCCGATCCAGCTTTTGATGTAGATATAAGAATTGGTCACTTCGCCGGCGTCGCGCACCAGTTTGTTGGCGGCGAACACGTCGTTCATCTTGAGGGCGATGCCCGTGACGCTGTCACCCATGTCGAGATACTGCTGCGCATCGGCCAGCGGCACCAGCGCCAGGCTGTGATCGAGCTGGCCGCTGAGCTGCAAAATGCCGGTCACATGCAGGCGAATGCGCTTCGGCTGCAGCAGCTTCATTTCCGGGTCGCTGTTGGGGATCATCACCGTGACATAGGCGCCCTGCTTGACGCCCAGCGCGTCGGCCACGCCCTTGCCGAGGATCACCTGCTGCTCGCCGGGCTTGAAGTTGGCCCAGGCGTCGCCCTGCACATACTGCGGCAGCGCGCTCAGCCGGCTCTCCTGCTGCGGATCAACGCCTTTGACTTCCACCGCGCGCAGCTGCGCGCCGTTTTCCATCAGGCCGGTAAAGTTGATGTACGGTGCGGCGGCCACAATGCCCGGCACCTTTTCCACCCGTTGCAGAATCGACGGCCAGCCGCTGAACGGCTGATTGACCGGTTCGAGTTCGCCATGCGGCACCACCGCCAGAATGCGGTTCTTCAGCTCGCGCTCAAAGCCGTTCATCGCGCTCAGGCCGACGATCAGCACCGCCACCCCCAACGCAATGCCGATGGTGGAGATAACCGAGATCAGCGACACCATGCCGCCGCGTTTACGGCCGCGGCTGAAACGCAGGGCCGTCAGGAAGGACAGTGAGGCTCCCGCCATTACTCGGCCCCCATCAGGGTCAGCTGCGCCTGCAGGTGGCCGTCGGCCATTTCCAGCTGGCGGCTCAGACGCTTGGCCAGTTGCAGATCGTGCGTCACCACCAGGAACGCGGTGCCCTGACGCACATTCAGCTCGCCCAGCAGATCGAAGATGCTGTCCGCGGTGCGTTTATCCAGGTTACCGGTCGGTTCGTCCGCCAGCACCAGCGCCGGGTTGTTGACCAGCGCGCGGGCGATCGCTACGCGCTGACGCTCGCCGCCGGAAAGCTCGGACGGACGGTGTTTGCTGCGCTTTTCCAGCCCGACCGCCGCCAGCATCTCCCGCGCTTTCTCCTGCGCCTGCGCCGGTTTGGCGCCGCCGATCAGCAGCGGCATGGCGGCGTTTTCCAGCGCGGTGAAGTCCGGCAACAGGTGGTGGAACTGATAGATGAAGCCCAACTGGCGGTTGCGCAGCTCAGCCTTGGCCGCCGAAGACATGGCGTTCAGCGATTCGCCCTTGAAAATCACCTCGCCGGAGGTCGGTGAGTCCAACCCGCCCAGCAGGTGCAACAGGGTGCTCTTGCCGGAACCCGAGCTGCCGACGATCGCCATCATTTCGCCCTGCTGCATAGCAAAGCTGACGTTGCGCAGCACGTCGGTGTGCAGGTTGCCTTCCTGATAGGTCTTGCACAGGTTGTCACACTGCAACAAAAGATGGTTACTCATAACGTAAAGCCTCAGCGGGTTGTACGGCGGCAGCGCGCCATGAAGGATAAAGCGTGGACAATAGGGAAACCGCCATCGCCACCACGGCGATGATCGTCACCTGCAGCGGATCGACCGCCACCGGCAGCGAAGCGCCGTCGATCAAGGCGCCGAGGATCGGCATCAGGTTATTCAGGTTGGTGGCCAGCAGCACGCCGAGCAGCGTGCCGAGCAGCGAACCGATGATGCCGGCGCTGGCGCCCTGCACCATGAATACCGACATGATCTGGCGGCGGGTCAGCCCCTGGGTCTGCAGAATGGCAACCTCGCCCTGCTTCTCCATCACCAGCAGGCCGAGCGACGTAATGATGTTAAACGCCGCCACCGCCACGATCAGGCTGAGCAGCAGCCCCATCATGTTCTTCTCCATGCGCACCGCCTGGAACAGCTCGCCCTTGCGATCGCGCCAGTCTTTCCAGACGGTGCCCGCCGGCAGCGCCTGTTGGCTGAGGGTATCGACCGTCAGCGGCTGTTGCAGGAACAGGCGCCAGCCGGTGATGTTGCCGGCCGGGTAACGCATCAGGCGCGAGGCATCCTGTTGGTTGACCAACAGCTGATAGCCGTCCACCTCGCTATTGGCATGGAAGGTGCCGATGAGGGTGAACAGGCGCTGGCTGGGGATGCGGCCCATCGGTGTGAACTGGCTGGCGCTCGGCACCATCAAGCGCAGCGAATCGCCGCGCTTGACGCCCAGTTGCCCCGCCAGCTGTTCGCCGATGATGATGTTGTATTGGCCCGGCTGCAGCTGTTGCTGCTTGACGTTGACCAGATAGGGGGTTAGCGGATCGGCCTCGTCGGGATTGACGCCAAGCATCACCCCAACCGCCACGCTGCGGGCGCTTTGCAGCACCACGTCACCGGTGGTCAGCGGCGCAACGCGCGTGACGCCCTGCAGCTTCTGCACCTCGGAGGCCGGCAGCTGCTGCGGGTTGACCGATCCCTGTGGACTGGTGACCAACGCCTGCGGCATCAGGCCGAGGATGTTGTTCTCAAGATCCTTTTCGAAACCGTTCATCACCGACAGCACGGTGACCAACGCCATCACCCCCAGCGTAATGCCGATGGTGGAAAGCCAGGAAACAAACCGCCCGAAGCGGTCTGAGGCTCGCCCGCGCATGTAGCGCAGGCCAATGAATAACGCGACAGGTTGATACATGAAATCCGTTTGATAGCCGTGGCTTAAGCAAAGTGATCATGGATAATAAAGGCTCTCCCTCGTTTAGGGAACACCCGACGGCCTTTTATTGCGTGGCGGCGAAGAGGGAGACGGCGGCAGCTTCGCGCGTTATTTATCCTCAGCCGCAAAAAACAGACGGCATTAACCGGTTAAATAACCGGCAGAAAATTGATGAGCAGCGCTTTTTGCTGTGTCAGTTTGCCGGCCGCTGGGCTACTATAAACAGCATAAAGGCGCTGGGTTATCCGTGCCGGGACGCCATCCAACACATTGATTAAAGATACCTGAATGAGCACTGCCGATAGCCGTAACCGTTCTTCATCCCCTCGTTATTCTCTGCCCGATCGCGCGGGCGATCTGCGCCAACTGGGGCAACTGACCGGCGCGGCCTGTGCCGTGGAATGCGCCGAGATCGTCGAACGCCACCCTGGCCCGGTGATGCTGATCGCGCCGGATATGCAAAACGCCCTGCGGCTGCGCGACGAGATCCAGCAGTTCACTGACCAGATGGTGACCACGCTGTCCGACTGGGAAACCCTGCCGTACGACAGCTTCTCGCCGCACCAGGAAATCATCTCAGATCGTTTGTCGAGCCTGTATCACCTACCGACCATGGCGCGCGGCGTGATCATTCTGCCGGTCAACACCCTGATGCAGCGCGTCTGCCCGCACGAATTCCTGCACGGCCACGCGCTGGTGATGAAGAAAGGCCAGCGCCTGTCGCGCGACAAGCTGCGCGCGCAGTTGGAACAGGCCGGCTACCGCAGCGTCGATCAGGTGATGGAGCACGGCGAATTCGCCACCCGCGGCGCGCTGCTCGATCTTTACCCGATGGGCAGCGATGAGCCTTACCGCATCGACTTTTTCGATGACGAAATCGACAGTCTGCGTATCTTCGACGTCGATACCCAGCGTACGCTGAGCGAAGTCGAGGCCATCAATCTGTTGCCGGCCCACGAGTTCCCCACCGACAAGAACGCCATCGAGCTGTTCCGTAGCCAGTGGCGCGAGCAGTTTGAGGTGCGTCGCGACGCCGAACACATCTATCAGCAGGTCAGCAAAAGCGCCTGGCCCGCCGGTATCGAATACTGGCAGCCGCTGTTCTTCAGCCAGCCGCTGCCGTCGCTGTTCAGCTACCTGCCAGGCAATACGCTGATCGTCAACACCGGCGATCTGGAGGGCGCCGCCGAGCGCTTCTGGCAGGACGTCAACCAGCGTTACGAAAGCCGCCGCGTCGATCCGATGCGCCCGCTGCTGGCGCCGGATACGCTGTGGCTGCGCGTTGACGCACTGTTCGGCGAGCTGAAGGCCTGGCCGCGCATCGCGCTAAAAACCGATGAGCTGCCGGCCAAGGCCGGCAATACCAATCTGGACTACCATACCCTGCCCGATCTGGCGGTGCAGGCGCAGCATAAATCCCCGCTGGATAATCTGCGGCGCTTTATCGAAGGCTTCGACGGCAGCGTGATTTTCTCCGTCGAGAGCGAGGGGCGGCGTGAAACGCTGCAGGATCTGCTCGGCCGCATCAAGCTGGCGCCGGCGCTGATTCAGCGCCTCGATCAGGCGGAAACGGCGGGCCGTTACATGATGGTCGGCGCCGCCGAACACGGCTTCCTCGACGGCCTGCGCCGGCGGGCGCTGATCTGCGAAAGCGATCTGCTCGGCGAGCGCGTCAGCCGCCGCCGGCAGGACAACCGGCGCACCATCAACACCGATACCCTGATCCGCAACCTGGCGGAGCTGCATCCCGGCCAGCCGGTGGTGCACCTGGAACACGGCGTCGGCCGCTACGTCGGCCTGACCACGCTGGAGGCCGGCGGCATCAAGGCCGAGTACCTGATCCTCTCCTACGCCGGTGAGGACAAGCTGTACGTGCCGGTGTCATCGCTGCATCTGATCAGCCGCTACGCCGGCGGCGCGGACGAAAACGCCCCGCTGCACAAACTGGGCGGCGACGCCTGGACGCGCGCGCGGCAGAAAGCCGCCGAGCGGGTGCGCGACGTGGCGGCCGAGCTGCTGGATATTTACGCCCAGCGCGCCGCCAAGGCCGGTTTCGCCTTCAAACACAACCGCGAGCAGTACCAGCTGTTCTGCCAGAGCTTCCCGTTCGAAACCACGCCGGATCAGGAACAGGCGATCAACGCGGTGCTGAGCGACATGTGCCAGCCGCTGGCGATGGACCGCCTGGTGTGCGGCGACGTCGGCTTCGGCAAAACCGAAGTGGCGATGCGCGCCGCCTTCCTGGCGGTGGAAAACGGCAAGCAGGTGGCGGTGCTGGTGCCGACGACGCTGCTGGCGCAGCAGCACTTCGACAACTTCCGCGATCGCTTCGCCACCTGGCCGATCCGCATCGAGATGATGTCGCGCTTCCGCAGCGCCAAAGAGCAGCAACAGGTGCTGGACGACGCGGCCGAAGGCAAAGTGGACATCATCATCGGCACCCACAAACTGCTGCAGAGCGATCTGCACTGGAAGGATTTGGGGTTGCTGATCGTCGATGAAGAGCACCGCTTTGGCGTGCGCCACAAGGAGCGCATCAAGGCGATGCGCGCCGATGTCGATATCCTGACGCTGACCGCCACGCCGATCCCGCGTACGCTGAACATGGCGATGAGCGGCATGCGCGATCTGTCGATCATCGCCACTCCGCCGGCGCGCCGCTTGGCGGTGAAGACCTTCGTGCGCGAATACGACAGCCTGGTGGTGCGCGAGGCGATCCTGCGCGAAGTGCTGCGTGGCGGCCAGGTTTACTACCTTTACAACGACGTGGAAAACATCGAGAAAGCGGCGCAGCGCCTGGCTGAGCTGGTGCCTGAAGCGCGCATCGCCATCGGCCACGGCCAGATGCGTGAACGCGATCTGGAGCGGGTGATGAACGATTTCCACCACCAGCGCTTCAACGTGCTGGTGTGCACCACCATCATCGAAACCGGCATCGATATCCCCAGCGCCAACACCATCATCATCGAGCGGGCCGATCGCTTCGGCCTGGCGCAGCTGCATCAATTGCGCGGCCGCGTCGGGCGTTCGCACCACCAGGCTTACGCCTATCTGCTGACGCCAAACCCGAAAGCCATGGGCACCGACGCTCATAAACGGCTCGAGGCCATCGCGTCGCTGGAAGATCTCGGCGCCGGTTTCGCGCTGGCCACCCACGATCTGGAGATCCGCGGCGCCGGTGAGCTGCTGGGAGAAGATCAGAGCGGCCAGATGACCACCGTCGGCTTCTCGCTCTATATGGAGCTGCTGGAAAGCGCCGTCGACGCGTTGAAAAACGGCCGAGAACCGTCGTTGGAAGATCTCACCAGCAGCCAGACCGAGGTAGAGTTGCGCATGCCGGCGCTGCTGCCGGAAGATTTCATTCCCGACGTCAATACCCGCCTGTCACTGTATAAGCGTATCGCCAGCGCGAAAAACGACGGTGAGCTTGACGAGCTGAAGGTCGAGCTGATCGACCGCTTCGGTCAACTGCCGGATGCGGCGCGCAATCTGTTGCAGTGCGCGGCGCTGCGCCTGCATGCGCAGAAACTGGGGATCAAACGCATTGAGAGCAACGAGCGCGGCGGCTTTATCGAGTTCGGCGACAACAACCGCGTCGATCCGGGTTATCTGATCGGCCTGTTGCAGGGCAATCCGCAGGTTTACCGCCTGGACGGCCCGAGCAAGCTGAAGTTCACGCTCGATCTGGCCGATCGCCAAAAACGCCTGACTTTCACCGAAGAGCTGCTGAACGCCTTCCGCGAACACACGCTGGCGGCCTAAGGCAACGCCCCCGTCGCTACAACGGGGGCGGCTTATCCGCGCGGAAAACCGGCGCCCAGCGGCGCCAGCTGCATCACGCGGCTGGTCACCACCCGGTTTTTGCCGCTGCGCTTCGCCTCGTACAACGCTTCGTCGGTCATGGCGATTGCCTTGTCCAACGTCATGCCGGGCAGATACAGCGACACGCCGATGGACATCGTGATGTGCGCTTCGTCGTGTGCATTCAGCAAGAACGTCGAACTTTCCACCGCGCTGCGAATGCGCTCCGCCACCCCGCCGATGACCTGCGGATCGTAGCTGGCGGTGATCACCATAAACTCCTCGCCACCGTAGCGCCCGACGAAGTCCTCGTTACGCACGCTGTTTTGCAGCAGCCGGCCGACGCTGGCCAGCAGCACGTCACCGGCCGGATGACCGTAGGTATCGTTGATGCTTTTAAAGTTATCCAAATCGAGGATCATCAACCCGCACGGGCGGCGCTCGGCACGCTGCAGCATCAGCTGATAATCGACGCTGGCGCGGTTGTTGATGTGGGTCACACTGTCGGTCGTGGCACGCGCACGCATCGCAAAATAGGCGTAGATGTGGCGCTCTTTGAAATTCAGCGCATGATAGCAAATCGCCAGACAGAGCGCGGAGACCGCCTGGTACAGCAACACATCCGGCCACAGCCCGCTCATGTCCACCAGCAGCCACACCACCGCGATGCGATACAGCGCGATAATGCCGATCGTCAGGTAAAACGTCCGGTGGGATTTTTTCAGCCACACCTGCGACAGCAGCAGCGGCGCGATGATCGAGGCGATGAACAGGTTATCGACGGTGAAACCGCCGGTCAGCGCCATGGCGAACAGAAAACTCACCAGTCCGCTGACGCCGCCGCCGAAGAACGTCACCAGTATCATCGGGATCATCGCAAAGCTGTAATGTACCTTATCGGTCAACACCAGCCGATCCTGACTCAAATACAGCACCGCTACCCCGGCCAGCAGGCCGAACACGACGCGCTTCCACAGTGCGGAACGGTAGGAAAACGGGGCATTCTTGCTGAGAACGAAATAGCTTACCGACAGCGTGGCATAGGTGATGCAAGCGTCGCTGTAAAGGGTGGAAATGGACGCAATGTATGTCATAAATAGTCAGCGCGCTCCTCGGGATCGCCAGGGGTAATGTAAAGACGTTGAATAACGCATCCCTGTCGTCTCCGCTTCGGCGGCGGCCATTTTACACAGTCTATTAATAGAGTAGCAGTTCTATCTTATCGCCAAGCCGTCTATCTCACGATGCTCGCTTCAGGCTACTCTGTCCTTTGTATATCGGGGGAGAAACGCATGAATATCGACGATGAACTGCAGGCGCTCAGCGAACAGGAAGCGACGCTGGCCTTTACCCATTTTGACGCCACCACCGCCTGGGAGCTGGGCGCGGCGCTGAAAACCGCCGCCGAGCGACGCGGCCTGAGCATCGCCATCGAAATCCAACTGGCCGGGCAGACGCTGTTTTATTACGCCATGCCGGGCGCCACGCCGGACATCGCCGACTGGGTGCGGCGCAAGCGCAATCTGGTGAACCATTTTCACAAAAGTTCTTACGCCATCGGCCAGCGTTACGGGCTGAGCGTGCGCGACTATTCGGTGCACGGTGGCGCCTTCCCGCTCACCCTGACCGGCCTCGGCTGCGTCGGCAGCATCAGCATTTCCGGCGCGCCGCAGAAGGAAGATCACCAGCTGTTGGTAAGCACTTTAGCCCACTTTCTCGGCTTATCCCTACCCGCTCTGCACTAACCGCCAAAACCTTGATGATTCCTTTCTTTTTCAGCCGCAGAATCTGCGGCTTACTTACCTCTTAACGGCATTTAGCGCCGGATAAAACGACGACTCTCTGATTTCCTGTGCCAAATTGACGCAGGTCTGGTAATCCGCTGAACAAAAGGCGTATGGTATCTGTCACGTGACAAGACGGACCTCATCGGGCCCGCCATTCCTTTCACTTTTGAAGATTTGGTACGCACCGTAGATGAAAACGCATGAAATAAACAAAATTCGCCCCTTCAGCGCGCTGATAGATGCCTGCTGGCGGGAACCTTATAGCCTGGCGCGGTTGCTGAAAGACGCCATCGCCGGGGTGACGGTCGGTATTATCGCCATTCCGCTGGCGATGGCGCTGGCGATCGCCAGCGGCGTGCCGCCGCAGTACGGCCTGTATACCGCCGCCATCGCCGGCATCGTCATCGCCGTCAGCGGCGGTTCGCGCTACAGCGTCTCCGGCCCCACCGCCGCCTTCGTGGTGATCCTCTATCCGGTCTCGCAGCAGTTTGGCCTGGCCGGCTTGCTGGTCGCCACGCTGATCTCCGGGGTATTTCTGCTGCTGATGGGGCTGGCGCGCTTTGGCCGGCTGATCGAATACATTCCGCTGCCGGTGACGCTGGGCTTTACCTCCGGCATTGCCATCACCATCGCCACCATGCAGATCAAGGACTTTTTCGGCCTGCAGCTGGCGCACACGCCGGAAAATTACGTTGGCAAGCTGTACGCCCTGCTGCAGGCGCTGCCGACGCTGGATTTCGGCGATACCCTAATCGGCGCGGTGACGCTGCTGATCCTGATCTTCTGGCCCAAGCTCGGCCTGCGGGTGCCGGGCCACCTGCCGGCGCTGCTGGCGGGCACCGCGCTGATGGGGCTGCTGGCGCTGTTTGACCACCCGGTGGCAACCATCGGCTCGCGCTTCAGCTACCTGCTGGCCGACGGCAGCAGCGGCCAAGGCATTCCGCCGATCCTGCCGCAGCTGTTGCTGCCCTGGGATCTGCCGGGCGGCGGCGGGCAGCCGTTCACTCTGAGTTGGCAAACCGTCTCCGCCCTGCTGCCGGCGGCGTTTTCGATGGCAATGCTCGGCGCGATCGAGTCACTGCTGTGCGCCGTGGTGCTCGACGGCATGACCGGCAAGAAGCATAACTCGAACAGCGAACTGATCGGCCAGGGCGCGGGCAACATCATCGCGCCGTTCTTCGGCGGCATCACCGCTACCGCCGCGATTGCCCGTTCGGCGGCCAACGTGCGCGCCGGTGCCACCTCACCGGTATCCGCCATCATCCACGCGCTGCTGGTGCTGTTGGCGCTGCTGGTGCTGGCGCCGTGGCTCTCTTATCTGCCGCTGGCGGCCATGGCGGCGCTGCTGTTGATGGTCGCCTGGAACATGAGTGAGGCCCACAAGGTGGTTTACCTGCTGCGCCGGGCGCCGAAGGACGACATTCTGGTGCTGCTGCTGTGCATGTCGCTGACGGTGCTGTTCGACATGGTGATCGCCATTACCGTGGGCATCGTGCTGGCTTCGCTGCTGTTTATGCGCCGCATCGCCCGCATGACGCGGTTGAGCGAGCTGAGTGCCGGCGACGGCCGCCTGGTGCTGCGGGTGAACGGCCCGCTGTTCTTCGCCGCCGCCGAGCGCATCTTTACCGAACTGCTGGCGCGCAGCGAAGGTTACCGCACGATCGTGCTGCAATGGGATGCGGTGCCGGTGCTCGATGCCGGCGGTCTGAGCGCCCTGCGTCGCTTTATCGACGTGCTGCCGGCGGACAAGAAACTGGTGATCACCGACGTGCCGTTCCAGCCGCTGAAAACCCTGGCGCGTGCGCGGGTGCAGCCGATCGAGGGCCGCTTGCAGTTCTACCCGACGCTGCCGGAAGCGCTGGCGGCCACCGGCGCCTAAACGTAAAAAAGCCCGACGAGTCGGGCTTTTTTTATGGCGACGAGCGCTTAGTTGCTGGTATCCAACTCCGGGAAGCTCTTCACCAGGTCGTCGATGGCTTTCATCTGCGCCAAGAACGGCTCCAGCTTGTCCAACGGCAGCGCGGAAGGACCGTCGCACTTGGCGTTGTTCGGATCCGGGTGCGCTTCGAGGAACAGGCCGGCCAGGCCAACCGCCATGCCGGCGCGCGCCAACTCGGCCACCTGAGCGCGGCGGCCGCCGGATGCGGCGCCGAACGGATCGCGGGTCTGCAGCGCGTGGGTCACGTCGAAGATCACCGGATGGCCGCCGGTCACGTTCTTCATCACGTTGATGCCCAGCATGTCGACCACCAGGTTGTCATAACCAAAGTTGCTGCCGCGATCGCACAGGATCACCTGGTCGTTGCCGCCTTCTTTGAATTTGTCGACGATGTTGCCCATCTGCCCCGGGCTGACGAACTGTGGCTTCTTGACGTTGATCACCGCGCCGGTTTTCGCCATCGCTTCCACCAGATCGGTCTGACGCGCCAGGAAGGCCGGCAGTTGGATCACGTCAACCACTTCAGAAACCGGCTGCGCCTGCGCCACTTCATGCACGTCGGTGATGATTTTCACGCCGAAGGTTTTCTTCAGCTCTTCGAAGATCTTCATCCCTTCTTCCAGGCCCGGACCGCGGTACGAGTGGATGGAAGAACGGTTGGCTTTGTCGAAAGAGGCTTTGAATACGTAAGGAATGCCCAGTTTTTGCGTCACGGTGACGTAGTGCTCGCAGATGCTCATCGCCAGATCGCGCGATTCCAGCACGTTCATACCGCCAAACAGCACAAACGGCAGGTCGTTTGCTACGTCGATGTCGCCAATGCTAACCACTTTCTGTTTCATGCTTTCGCCTTTGTTAAGGTTGTAACCGTCGCCTTGCAAACTGCACGGAGTCATTGAATTAATGCAGCGTCACCTGTTTCGGCTCAATCGAGTGGATCTGTACTTTGATCACTTCGCTGACCGGGTCTTCAGGACACTGCTCGACAAAATAGTTGAGATCGGAAATCGCGATGTGGTTGCACTCCAGCTGGGCATAAATCAGCCCGCGGTCGCGGATCTCGTAAGGATCTTCCGGATCGAAGCACAGCACCGTTTCGCTGGTGCGCAGCGCCATTTCCAGCTGCTTTTCTTCCATCAGGGCGGCCTTCAGCGTATCCAACATCTTGCGCACCACCATGATGTTCTCCGACTCGTCGAGGTCGTCGTCTTCCAGTTCGGCGCCCAGCCCCAGGTTGCCCTTGATCCACACTTCCAGCTGGTGCTCGCTCAAGGTTTCGCCGTTCAGCGGGTTGATCAGCCACAGCTCTTCGTCCAGCCAATCGGCGCGCAGGATCAGCTGAGTGGGGAAAATCACCGGCAACAGAGGCAGATCCAGCGCGTTGGCGATGTGCAGGAAAATGGTGCCTAGCGAGACCGGCGTGCCCTGCCGCCCTTCCAGCACCTTGTCCAGCCAGATGGCGTCCGACAGGCGGTAAACGCCGCTGGCGCCGCCGAACCCCCAGGTTTTGTAGAACAGTTCGATGAGCGCATCCAGTTGCTGCTCCTGAGTGATATCGACCGGCACCGCCGCACGCGCTTCATCCACCAGCTGTTGCAGCTTGCGCTCCACGTCGGCAGCGGGAAAATCGCGCCGCACCGACTGCGACACCAGGATCACCCCTTCGCTCAGCGGCGAGGTGTTAAATTCAAAATCAGCAATGCTACTCATAGGTATCCCATCAGAAACGGTATTTTCGTCGTGGCAAGTTTAATTATCAGATACAGACAGCCCAACGCCAGCATGAACGCCACGGTTCGCAGCCGCTGACTTTTGGTCTTCTTGCCCAATGCGACGTAGCCAAGCAGGATATAGATAATAACGCCAAACAGCTTCTCGGTCAGCCATGAGTCCATACCCAGCAGCGGATAAAACCCGAACGTCACCACCAACGCGATGCCGCTGACGAACAGCAGCGTGTCATTCAGGTGCGGCGCTACCTTGACCCAGCGGCGGCCCATGATCGGCGAGCGGCGCCACTGCCAAAAGAAACGCAGCACAAACAAGGTAATACTGATGGCGACCGTCAGCAAATGGAAATGTTTCAACGCGGTGTATGCAGTCATGATGCTCCCTTAAATGGCCCGGGCGTCGTTATTATGAGTGGCGCTTATCCCGGCCATTGGCCGAGCGTCACGCGGTCGTTGTCGCCGTAATCACGGTGGGTGGCGACAGCGGAAAATCCGGCGGCCTGCAGCAGCGCGCGCACGCTCTCGCCCTGCTGCCAACCATGTTCCAACAGCAGCCAGCCCTGCGACTGCAAATAATGCGGCGCCTGGCGCACGATGGCGGCCAGATCCGCCAGCCCGTGCTCGGCGGCAACCAGCGCGCTACCGGGTTCAAAGCGCACGTCGCCCTGCGACAAATGCGGATCGGCGGCGTCGATATAGGGCGGATTGCTGGCGATCAGCGCGAAGCGTTGCCCCGCCACCGGCGCAAACCAGCTGCCCTGTAGAAATCGGACGTTGTCGATCTTCAGCTTGTGCGCATTGTGCTGCGCCAGCGCAACCGCCTCCGGCTGCACATCGATGCCGATAGCCGAACAATCCGGGCGCTCACTGGCCAGCGCCAGCGCGATGGCGCCGGTGCCGGTGCCGAGATCGAGGAAATGGCAGGGTTGCGGCGGCAGGCGCGCCAGCGCCAGTTCCACCAGGCATTCGGTATCCGGGCGTGGGATCAGCGTCGCCGGCGAAACCGACAGCGGCAGCGACCAAAACTCGCGCTCGCCCACCAGATAGGCCACCGGCTCACCGCGTTCGCGGCGCGCCAGCAGCGTCTCCAGCTGCTGTTGCTGCGGCGGCGTCAGCAGGGTTTCGCCGAACGCCATCAGGAAGGTTCTGGCCTTGCCGGTCACGAAACCCAACAGGATTTCCGCGTCGCGCCGGGCGCTGTCGCTGTGGGTCAAACGCGCGGCGGCGGCTTTCAGCCAGTATTGATAATCCATCACTCTTGCTCGGCGGACAGCGCAGCCAGCTGATCGGCCTGATACTCCTGCACGATCGGCTGGATCAGCATGTCCAGTTTGCCTTCCATCACTTCGTCCAGACGGTAGAGCGTCAGGTTGATGCGGTGGTCGGTTACCCGCCCCTGCGGGAAGTTGTAGGTGCGGTTGCGGTCGGAACGATCGCCGCTGCCCAGCAGGTTGCGGCGAGTGGACGCCTCGGCCTGCTGGCGCTTGGCCATCTCGGCGGCGCGAATGCGCGCGCCCAGCACCGACATCGCCTTGGCTTTATTTTTGTGCTGCGAACGTTCGTCCTGGCACTCCACCACGATGCCGGTCGGCAGGTGGGTGATGCGGATCGCCGAGTCGGTGGTGTTAACGTGCTGGCCGCCGGCGCCGGAGGAGCGGAAGGTGTCGATTTTCAGATCGCCCGGGTTGATGTCCGGCAGCTCGGCTTCCGGCACTTCCGGCATCACCGCCACGGTACAGGCGGAGGTGTGGATGCGCCCCTGGGATTCGGTTTCCGGCACGCGCTGCACGCGGTGCCCGCCGGATTCAAACTTCAGCTGACCGTACACGCCATCGCCGGAAACTTTGGCAATCACTTCTTTGAAACCGCCGTGTTCGCCTTCGTTGGCGCTCATCACCTCGACACGCCAGCGGCGGCTTTCCGCATAGCGGCTGTACATGCGGAACAGATCGCCGGCAAAGATCGCCGCCTCATCGCCGCCGGTGCCGGCGCGCACTTCGAGGAAGCAGCTGCGCTCATCGTCCGGATCTTTCGGCAGCAGCAACACCTGCAGCTGCTGCTCCAGCGCTTCGCTGGTCGCCCGCGCCTGTTTCAGCTCTTCCTGCGCCATCTCGCGCATTTCCGGATCGTCCAGCATCATTTCCGCCGTCTCCAGATCCTCCTGCACCTGACGCCATTCCAGGAAGCAGCGGCTGACGTCGGTCAGCTGCGCGTATTCTCGCGACAGCGCGCGGAACCGGTCTTGCTCGGCGATGACGCCGGCATCGCCGAGCAGCGCCTGCACTTCTTCATGGCGCTCTTGTAACGCTTCCAGTTTGGCAACAATAGAAGGCTTCATGCGTGGTAATAAACCCTGTTAATAGAGAAAACTAATGCTGATCCAGCCCGAGGCTGTCGCGTAATAACTGCAACCGCTCCACGTCGCCGTCGCCGGCGGCCTGCTGGAGGGATTTGGTAGGGGCATGAATAAGACGGTTGGTCAGTTTATGGGCCAGCTCGTGAATAACCTGCTCCACGTTGGCGCCCTGCGCGATGGCGGCCAGCGCTTTGGCCTCCATTTCCGCGCGAATTTGGTCAGCCTGCGAACGGTAGTCGCGGATGGTTTCCACCGCGCCCTGCGAACGCAGCCAGGCCATGAAGTTGATGCTTTCCTGCTGCACGATCGACTCCGCCTGCACCGCCGCCGCTTTGCGCTGCGCCAGGTTGCTTTGAATGATGGCGTGCAGATCGTCCACGCTGTACAGATAAGCGTTGGCCAGTTTGCCGACTTCCGGCTCGATATCGCGCGGTACGGCGATATCCACCAGCAGCATCGGCTGGTTGCGGCGCGCCTTCAGCGCGCGCTCCACCATCCCCTTACCGATGATCGGCAGCGGGCTGGCGGTGGAGCTGATGATGATGTCGGCGTCCGCCAGGCGTTCGTCGATCTCCGGCAGGGTGATCACTTCTGCGCCCACCTCGTCCGCCAGCAGCTGCGCGCGCTCGCGGGTGCGGTTGGCGATGATCATGTGCCGCACTTTGTGTTCGCGCAGGTGGCGCGCCACCAGCTCGATGGTTTCACCGGCGCCCACCAGCAAGACGTTGAGATCGGCCAGCGATTCGAAGATCTGCCGCGCTAGGGTACAGGCAGCAAACGCTACGGAGACCGCGCTGGCGCCGATTTCGGTTTCGGTGCGCACGCGCTTGGCGACGGAGAAGGATTTCTGGAACAGACGCTCCAGCTCGCCGGACAGCGACTGGCCGCGTTGCGACTCGGCGAAGGCCTTTTTCACCTGGCCGAGGATCTGCGGTTCGCCCAATACCAGTGAGTCCAACCCGCTGGCCACCCGCATCAGATGGCTGACCGCGTCGTTGCCCTGATGCCAGTACAGGCTTTTCTTCACCTCTTCCGGGCGCAGGTTGTGATATGCGCACAGCCAGGCGACCAGCTGCTCGTGCATGTGTTCCTGTTGCTCTACGCTGAGGTACAGCTCGGTGCGGTTGCAGGTGGACAACACGACACCGCCCTGCACCAACGGTTGTTGGAGCAAGCTGGTCAGCGCCTCATCGATGGACTCTGGCGAGAAGGTCACCCTTTCACGCAGAGAAACCGGAGCGGTTTTGTGATTTATACCTAACGCCAGCAGGGTCATTGCTTCGAGTAATACTTATCTTGGTACGGGTTCTCGTTGAACGGCATTCTACTTGATGCGCGGGATCAATAAAAGTAACAACCGCATCTTCCGTTCAATCGCTGTCATAGATGACATCAATTAATGAATAAGCAATAAATACAGCGGGATAAATAGTCATAGGCTAGGTTGATTGCTTAAATTTTAGCGCAGTTTGCGATAACGCGCACGCTATTCGGCGTACGCAACGGCGGCGTTTGCGCAACTCCGGCACCGCTTATCGGGCGCGCCTCCCCGCCTTTAGGCGATTGTGTTACGCTTAATGGCGACCCCGACGCGCGTACCGGGTTGGCATTGCGCCGGCAAAAGCGGAAAGATTCAACGCGATGCAGCAAAAAATTGACGCGCCGCCGCCGCCCCGTTAGCGTGAGCGCTGAATCCGGGTTTCGTCGCGCATGCCCGCAAGGACAAAAGGACAAGAGAAAGTTATGCCAATACGCAAAGTTAGTTTGCTCCGTCTGATCCCGCTGGCCAGCCTGGTGCTGGCCGCCTGTACCACCACCAAGCCGACCGGCCCGGCCACCAGCCCGACTTCACCGCAGTGGCGCGCCCATGAGCAGGCAGTGCAACAGCTCAGCACCTATCAGACCCGCGGCTCCTTCGCCTACTTGTCTGATCAGAAAAAAGTCTACGCCCGCTTCTTCTGGCAGCAGTTCTCGCCGGAGCGCTACCGCCTGCTGCTGACCAACCCGCTGGGCAGCACGGAAATGGATCTCAACGTGCAGAAAAACGTGGTGCAGCTGACCGACAACCAGGGCAAACGCTACGTCAGCGACAACCCGGAAGAGATGATCCGCAAGCTGACCGGCATGGCGATCCCGCTGAACAACCTGCGCCAGTGGATGCTCGGCCTGCCGGGCGAAGCCAGCGATTTTGCGCTGGATGACCAATATCGCCTGAGCAAGCTGACCTACCAGCAAGGCGGCCAGACCTGGAAAGTGGATTACCAGGGCTACAGCAACGAGGTGCAGCCGACGCTGCCGAACCGCCTGGAGCTGCAGCAGGGCGACCAGCGCATCAAGCTGAAGATGGATAACTGGACGCTCAAATGATCCGCCAGTGGCCCTCCCCCGCGAAACTCAACCTGTTTTTGTACATCACCGGCCGTCGTGAAGACGGCTATCACCTGCTGCAGACGCTGTTCCAGTTTCTGGACTACGGCGATACCCTGACCATCGACCCTCGCCAGGACGACCGCATTCATCTGCTGACGCCGGTCGACGGCGTTCCAGACGAGCAGAACCTGATCGTGCGCGCCGCCCGCCTGCTGCAGCGCTATTGCGATGAACGCGGCCTGCAAACCGCGCCGCGCGGCGCCGACATCAGCATCGACAAGCGCCTGCCGATGGGCGGCGGTTTGGGCGGCGGTTCCTCCAACGCCGCCACCGTGCTGGTGGCGCTGAACGAACTGTGGCGCTGCGGTCTTGGCGACGACCAACTGGCAGCGCTGGGGCTCAGCCTCGGCGCCGACGTGCCGGTGTTCGTGCGCGGCCACGCCGCCTTCGCCGAAGGCATCGGCGAGCGCCTGCAGCCGGCCGAGCCGCAGGAAAAATGGTATCTGGTGGCGCATCCTGGCGTCGGCATCCCGACGCCGGTTATCTTCGGCGACCCCGAATTAAAAAGAAACACCCCGGTTCGCTCCTTAAGTGAGCTGTTGCAGGCGCCGTACGCAAATGATTGCGAACCGATCGCAAGAAAACGTTTTCGCGAGGTTGAACAGCTTCTTTCATGGCTGTTAGAATACGCCCCGTCACGCCTGACTGGCACAGGTGCTTGTGTGTTTGCTGAATTCGACACAGAAATCGCCGCCCGTCAGGTGTTAAATCAAGCCCCGGAGTGGTTGTGTGGTTTTGTAGCGCGCGGCGTTAACGTCTCCCCACTACATCGCATTCGTTCCGGGCGGTTTGAGTCGTAGCCCAACGTTTCGCTGCGCAGGGTCATGCACACCTGGCCCTGTTATCCCTGCGCTGCCTGCGGTCTCAATTTTAGTTTTACATACCCGTATGTATATTGCGCCGGCGTCGCCGACTGCCCCTTGGCGATGTCGCATGACAATATCTTCTCTGGACGCAAGCCTGAGGTTCTTCTCGTGCCTGATATGAAGCTTTTTGCTGGTAACGCCACCCCGGAACTAGCACAACGTATTGCCAACCGTTTGTACACCAGCCTTGGTGACGCCGCTGTAGGTCGTTTTAGCGACGGCGAAGTGAGCGTGCAAATCAACGAAAATGTACGCGGCGGTGATATTTTCATCATCCAGTCCACCTGTGCCCCGACCAACGACAACCTGATGGAACTGGTTGTGATGGTCGACGCCCTGCGTCGCGCCTCCGCAGGTCGTATTACCGCCGTTATCCCTTACTTCGGCTATGCCCGCCAGGATCGCCGCGTGCGTTCCGCGCGTGTACCCATCACCGCCAAGGTGGTTGCCGATTTCCTCTCCAGCGTAGGGGTTGACCGCGTTCTGACGGTGGATCTGCATGCTGAGCAGATTCAAGGCTTCTTCGACGTACCGGTAGACAACGTGTTCGGCAGCCCGATCCTGCTGGAAGACATGCTGCAGCAGAACCTGGAAAACCCGATCGTGGTTTCCCCGGACATCGGCGGCGTAGTGCGTGCTCGCGCCATCGCCAAACTGCTGAACGACACCGACATGGCCATCATCGACAAACGCCGCCCGCGCGCGAACGTTTCTCAGGTGATGCACATCATCGGTGACGTGGCAGGCCGCGACTGCGTGCTGGTCGACGACATGATCGACACCGGCGGTACCTTGTGTAAAGCGGCTGAAGCGTTGAAAGAACGCGGTGCCAAGCGCGTATTCGCCTACGCGACGCACCCGATCTTCTCCGGCAACGCCGTGGACAACATCAAGAACTCGGTGATTGATGAAGTGATCGTCTGCGACACCATTCCGCTGTCGCCGGAAATCAAGGCACTGAAAAACGTTCGCACTCTGACCCTGTCCGGCATGCTGGCTGAAGCCATCCGCCGCATCAGCAACGAAGAGTCGATCTCTGCGATGTTCGAGCATTGATTCGTCGTCTTTCCGGTGCGGTGCCCACCGTGCCGGAAAGATAGCGAGCCCGACAGCAGAAAAAGAAAAACCCGTTGGTGCGTGAGCAACAACGGGTTTTCTACTCGTAGTCCAACATGACCTCAGACCTTAATGCACGGCAGATATTCCCTTGCCCTGCTCTTGCTTCCCTTCTGATTTTTTAATCAATGCGACGAACGATGTTGGTCGTTACGGCACCGTTTATCAAAGTGTTTTACCCACCAGTAGCGATCCGCCACCTGCTCGCGGCCGCCTATACGCGCGCCCACCAGCCATAACAGCGCGCCGACGAAGATACTCATGATGGCGCCGTGGGCGAAAAATTGCGGTAAATTGAACTGGGAAACTTCAGCAATAATGGAGTATCCAACGCCGCCGATCATCACGACCAGCCCCAGCCCCATAAAAAAGTTGCCCATTCTGTCCGCGCTTCTACGTTTCATATGCCACCTCCATGATTGCCATGTGCCAACCGGGATAACGCTGCAACTTGTTAACCCACTTTGATAAGTTAAGTATAGTCCTTGTTATGGCAAGGGGATTGCGGAGGCGATCACAAATGGTAAAGAATTATTGACACTTCTTAACACGCCACTGAAAATTAGCAGACAAATTGAATGATTCAGCTAATGAATCATTCGTCTTTCTTACCAACGCCGAAGGCAGAGATCGGATTTTGTCATTCACCGCCCCGACAGGTAGACTAAGGCCCTTTCCATTACCCTGATCATAGTGAATCTCCCAGTGAGCAGTATTAAATTGATAGTCGGCCTGGCCAACCCGGGCGCGGAATACGCCCAGACACGCCACAACGCCGGCGCCTGGTACGTCGATCTGCTGGCACAGCGCCACAATCAGCAGTTGAAAGAAGAGAGCAAGTTCTTCGGCTACACCGCCCGTTTGAATCTGGCGGGCAACGACGTGCGCCTGCTGGTGCCGACCACCTTCATGAACCTGAGCGGCAAAGCGGTGCTGGCGATGGCCAATTTCTACCGCATCGAACCCAACGAGATCCTGGTGGCGCACGACGAGCTGGATCTGCCGCCCGGCGTGGCAAAAATCAAGCTCGGCGGCGGCAACGGCGGCCACAACGGCCTGAAAGACATCCAAAACAAGTTCGGCAATAACCCGAACTTCTACCGCCTGCGCATCGGCATCGGCCATCCGGGCGACAAGAACAAGGTGGTGGGCTTCGTGCTCGGCAAGCCGCCGGCCAGCGAGCAGAAGATGATTGACGAAGCGATCGACGAGTCGCTGCGCTGCACCGAGATGCTGATGAAGGACGGGCTGGAAAAAACCGTTCAGCGCCTGCACAGCTTCAAGGCGCAGGCCTGAACCTTACCGCAGCGGGCGCCCTGCCCGCTGCCGGCTTTTAGCCGCGCGGGTTGAAGGTCTCCTCGCCCACGCGGCGATCATCGGCGGCGAACCCCTCTTCCGCCACGTAATACTGCGGATCGTCCAGTTCATGGCTGCAAAACGGCCCGGCGCGCTTGAGCAGGCGCACGCAGTCACCGCTCAGGTGGCGCAGACGAATGCTTTTCCCCGCCGCCAGATAACGCGCCGTCAGCTTATCGATCGCTTCTACGCCGCTGGAATCCATCACCCGGGTGCCGGCAAAGTCCAGCACCACGTTCTGCGGATCGCCTTGCGGCTCGAACAGCTCGGCAAAAGCCGCGGCCGAGCCGAAGAACAGCGGACCATCGAGCCGATACACCGCCACGTCGCCCGTCACCTGCCGCTGGCGCACGCGGATGCGTGCCTGCTGCCAGGCGAACACCAGCGCCGAGATAATCACCCCGCTGATCACCGCCACCGCCAGATCGGTAAAGATGGTGATCAACGTGACGGCGATCATCACCAGCGCGTCCGCCTTCGGCATACGACGCAAACGGCGCAGCGAACTCCACTCGAAAGTGTTGTAACACACCACCAGCATCACCCCGGCCAGCGCCGCCACTGGCAGCAGGCCGATATAGCGCGACAGGCTAACCACAAATAAAATCAGCAGGATAGCGCCCACCGTGCCGGAGATGCGCCCGCGCCCGCCCGAGGTGAAGTTGATGATCGACTGACCGATCATCGCACAACCGGCGAAGCAGCCGAACAGGCCGCACACCGCGTTACCGGCGCCCTGCGCGATGCTTTCGCGGTTACCGTTGCCCTTCTTGCCGCCCATTTCATCCAGCACCGTCATAGTCAGCAGCGATTCAATCAAACCGACCAGGGCAATCACTACTGCATAGGGTAGCACCACCCGCACCATCTCCAGGGTAAACGGCGCCGTCGGCAGGCTGAAGTGCGGCAGCGCGCCGGAAATGTCCGCCAGATCGCCCACCCGCAGCGTATGCAGATTGAGGCCGATCGCCAACGCCGAAACCACCAGCAGCGCCGCCAGCGAAGACGGAATGGCTTTGGTCAGGCGCGGGAACAGCACCACCACCGCAATCGCCAGCGCCACCAGGCCGTACATCAGCGGCCCCTGCCCGGCGATCATCTTCAGCTGCGCCAGCATGATGACGATCGCCAGGCCATTGACGAAGCCGTGGATCGCCGGCAGCGGCACCAGGCGAATGAACTTGCCCAGCCGGAAGGCGCCGATCAGGATTTGAATCCCCCCGGCAAACAGCGTGGCCCACAGCACGTAACCCATGCCGTACTGCGCCGCCAGACTCATCAGCACCACCACAATGGAACCTGCGGCGCCGGAAACCATGCCCGGCTTGCCGCCGAACAGCGCCGTGACCAGGCCGATAATAAACGCGGTATGTAAACCGACGATCGGCGAAAGACCGGCGACCAGCGAAAAGCCGACCGCCTCGGGGATCATCGAAACCGCCACCACAAAGCCCGCCAGGACTTCATTTTTAACGTCCGCGATCCTGACGTTACTCAGGTTAAACATGCATTATTCACTTATGACAGATGACATCATCTCCCCGCGTAGCGGGTATGGGGTACCGCAAGGGGCGGCAGACTGCAGGCGGGCACAGCTCAGGGTGGCGTAGGCAAGAAATACATCCGGCGCGTTTCCTGTCGGTTAATCGGAACGGCCAGTATGGTTAAATGTGATCCAAATCTCAATCAAAAACCGGTCGCCCGCGCTGCATTCGCCCCGGCCAAGCAAGTCTGATCGAGATAAACGCCCATTACGTGTATAATAGCGGCATTATTTTGCCCTTTATGCAGTTGGTTAAATCTAACCGACTGATAGTTAAGATATTTAAGGTGATTACAACATGGGATTCAAATGCGGTATCGTCGGCCTGCCTAACGTAGGCAAATCCACCCTGTTCAACGCGTTGACCAAAGCGGGCATTGAAGCAGCCAACTTCCCGTTCTGCACCATTGAACCGAACACCGGTGTGGTGCCGATGCCCGATCCGCGTCTGGATAAGCTGGCCGAGATCGTCAAGCCGCAGCGCATTCTGCCGACCACCATGGAATTCGTCGACATCGCCGGCCTGGTGAAAGGCGCGTCCAAGGGTGAAGGCCTGGGCAACCAGTTCCTGACCAACATCCGCGAAACCGAAGCCATCGGCCACGTGGTGCGCTGCTTCGAGAACGACAACATCATTCACGTCAACAACAAGGTCGATCCGGCCGAAGACATCGACGTGATCAACACCGAACTGGCGCTGTCTGACCTGGACACCTGCGAGCGCGCCATCCACCGCGTGCAGAAGAAAGCCAAAGGCGGCGACAAAGACGCCAAAGCCGAGCTGGCGGCGCTGGAGAAATGCCTGCCGCACCTGGAAAACGCCGGCATGCTGCGCGCGCTGGATCTGAGCGACGAAGACAAAGCGGCGATCAAATACCTGAGCTTCCTGACCCTGAAGCCAACCATGTACATCGCCAACGTCAACGAAGACGGCTTCGAGAACAACCCGTACCTGGACACCGTGCGTAAAATCGCCGACGCCGAAGGCTCCGTGGTGGTTGCCGTGTGCGCCGCCGTGGAATCCGACATCGCCGAGCTGGAAGACGAAGATCGCGACGAGTTCATGGCAGAACTGGGCCTGGAAGAGCCGGGCCTGAACCGCGTGATCCGCGCCGGTTACGAGCTGCTGAACCTGCAAACCTACTTCACCGCCGGCGTGAAAGAAGTGCGCGCCTGGACCATCCCGGTCGGCGCCACCGCCCCGCAGGCTGCCGGCAAGATCCACACCGACTTCGAGAAAGGCTTTATCCGCGCGCAAACCATCGCCTTTGACGACTTCATCACCTACAAGGGTGAGCAAGGCGCCAAAGAAGCCGGCAAAATGCGCTCAGAAGGTAAAGACTACATCGTCAAAGACGGCGACGTGATGAACTTCCTGTTCAACGTCTAATTCCTTCCCCGCAGCGTTTTTCTCCGCTGCCGGAAACGGAAAAATCCACGCTTCGGCGTGGATTTTTTTTGTCTCGCGATTCCGCGTGTTAGCGCTCTGGATAAGAATCTAATGTCAAAGGCACAACGCACTGAACGTTACGATGAGCAACGGACAGTTTTATTTAGTAGAGCCCCTCATCCAGCATGATTGAATTTTATGCTACTTAATACTTCCGCAACTGCAGTAAAATAGTTCCCTATTGGATATGAGTAAGCTAGACAGGGATAATAGCGATGCCTCTACCTAACCGAATGAGACCCACAAAAGTCAGTAGCAAAAAGATCAATGAGCTGGCAAACAAAGTTAAGCAGATACTTTCAAGAATTGACGAAGGTTTTGACGAACAAGATTCCGTTTTAGAAGCAATGATAGTCGAATGGAACAGCCAGGTTGCATGCCCCTATGCGTTTTCAGATTTCAGAGATTTCTCCTCCTGGACCAGTGCCAAGGAGTTCACCCGCATGGCTTTCAATCTGGAAAAATTCTATGTGGATTTTACCTGGGATGAATTGGTTCAAACACTTCGCTGTGTGTCTGATGCCAAAAGTAAGGAATCCGAACAAAATTTCGCTCTTGCACTGCTTGAGAAAAATTTTGATGGCAATCCATCAGACCTCATTTTTTGGCCGGATGAATGGTTCCAGGATCCTGATATGTTCCATGTTGACCTGACAACCGAAGAGATTGCCGGCTATTTAATGGCCCGCTCTGGCAGGCATTTAGCTGATGCGCCTGAAATAGAGTTAAAGTATCCCATACCCATGATTAATCCTTAATCAACGCGCCCTCCACTTCTTTTCAATTTGAACGCTGAATGTGGAGTCCGTATATCACCCACAGCGGCCTCAGCTAAAGGCTTTCCATATAGTTGAATGCGTTCATCAGCTCTTCTTCAGTTAACGGTGATTCCAGATTTGAGCCTGACTCTTTCTCAACTTTTATCAGAAGCTCACTGCGAGTCATTCCCAATCGGTTCGCCACATGGTTAGCACAACTGCGCGCGTGAGACGCTCTGTGTGCCAGCGACATTGCTGTATTCAACACTTTTTTCCTCGCTGATGAATGAGACATGGCTTCTCCCTGCAAGCGACATTTTTATCCATTCTAACACTTCCGAAAAACAGCCTCTTGGAGGCTGCCTTTCAATTTTTTTCGGCAGATACAGTACGCATTATTTCATAGTCCACAAGCATTACCGGTGCTCATTATGTCCATTTCTCGCGGTTATCCCACTCCCATACCGAAGGCCGGTTCTCGCTGCGCCACTTCTCGCCTGCCGCCGTCCCCGGCGCCGGCGGTTTTAATCCGTCAATCGTCCACAGCGAGAACGGCGTTTCGTCGACGTGCAGTTCCCAGCGCAACCCGCGGGCGGCGATGTAGGGTTGCAGGATGCGGGTGCAGGCCGCCAGGAATTGCTGCTGCTCCGCGTCGTTGTCCATGGCGCGCGCGATGTGGTCGATGGTCACCCGTACGAAATCATCGGCCGGTTCGCCGCCGAGATAGGCCGAACCTGGCGGCAGCGCGTGGAAGAACACGTTGACGTAAAAGCGCGGCAAAAAATCCTGGTACAGGGCGGTGACCTTCTGCGCAATCGCGCGTTTATCGGCGGCGCTGAAGGCCGGCTCAGGATGGTAAATCTGCCACAGTGGCATAACGTTTTCTCCTCGGTGAAGGCGTGGGTTTCCGGCCGGCGTTCAGGCCATCAGCCGCTGTTAAATAGATACTCCAATAATAAGAGTAATAACTCCAATTATTGAAGTTATCAAGCCGAGGCGATAAAATTATCCGCATTCGGGCGTCAAACAGAGGTAAGGCAACGTGAAAGCAAAAGGGTTTGAAGGCATGACGTGCTCGGTGGCGCACGTGCTGTCGGCATTGGGCGATCGCTGGGGTGCGATCCTCATGCGCGATCTGCTGCTGGGGCTCTCGCGCTATGACGATTTGCGCCAGTCGACCGGTATCACCAACAATACGCTGACCGATCGGCTCAAGGCCCTGGAAAACCATGGCCTTATCGAAAAGCGGCAATACCAGACGCGCCCCGATCGTTACGAGTACCTGCCGACGGAGAAGGGAAAAGATCTCGGGCTGCTGGTGATGGCGATGATTCAGATTGGCGATAAATGGAATCTGTCCGAGCTGGCCGGGCCGCCGCTGCGCGTGGTTGACCGCGTAACCGGCCACCCTGCCACCCTGCGCGCGGTGGATGCCGTGACCGGCGAATCGCTGCCGGCGCAAAACCTGGCGCTGGCGGCCGGGCCGGGCGCCGACGAAATGACGCAATGGCGGCTGGCCGTCGGCAAAACCCGCTAACGGTGCGCTACAACAGCGCTATCATCTTCAGTAGTTCGACCCGATTGCGGATGCCGAACTTTTTGCCGGCATTGTTGAGGTGCGAATAAACGGTTTTCGGGTGCAGGTTAAGCCGCCGAGCGGTCAGGCGGATATCTTCGGTGCGGGCGGTTTCACACAGCACCGCCGCTTCGCCAGGCGTGATCGCCGCCGCCCGCTGCCGGTTCACCACGTGCCGTTCGCTCGTCTCCTGGTGGGCCAGCGTTGCGCAGGTCTCTCGCACCACCTGTAGCGCTTCCCGTTTGTGCAAAATCGCATCCGGCTGCGCCGCCGCGATAAATTCCAGGATCAGCGGCGAAGTCTTATCGACGAAGAACAATATCCGGACATTTTTATATTCAGCGCGGCAAAGGTGAATAAACGTCAAATAGGCTTCGAATCGATAAATTTCATGGGGAAAATCCATGATAATTAAATCAGGCGCCGGGCTTATATTTTTAACGATGTTAATATTGGGCGAAGATAAGGTTATCACCCCACCGCCTAATAATGTTTTCATGCCCAACCGGCACAGCGGTGAACCGTCGATATAAATCACTCTCACTTTAATTCTCCTTATCAGCATGGACGCATGCTTCCACATCTCAGGCGGCTTGTCGCTGCTCTTTTTTGGGGTAATTCGCCTGCAAAGCACACCGATATAAAACATCTTGATAACATGTTTTTCAAATAATCAGGCAACCGTCAGCACGTTGATTAATACGCAAAAAAGGCATGAATGCTTCAAATTATTTCAATCACAAAAACTGGTAATCCAATAAAATCGCAACGCGATGATATAGATCTATTTTCTATTTTGTATGATATAAGCGCAAATGAAAAAAAATGTAACAGCAGGCTTTCTCGTCTTATTGCCTTATTCAAAACACCTATAGGGAAAATTCTTAGTTTGTTAGGATGAAAATCCATGTTTGCCGACGCGTTTAAAAAACAATTGCGCAACATGATTAACCCACAACCGCACGTCAGTAATTTATTACTGTCAGGAAAGCTTTTCTCTAAAGTAAATTAAAGGGCATTTCACATGAATGTTAAATTAGTCGCATTATCCATGCTGGCTCTCTCCGGCACCTGTGCGGCCGCTTCGTCCAATACGGTGCAATTTAAAGGCGAAGTCAGCACGCAAACCTGCTCGGTGAATATTAACGGCAACCAATCCAACCCGGTCGTTCTGCTGCCGACCGTCGCCGCCAGCAAGCTCGCCGCCAAAGGCGCCACCGCCGGCGACACCACCTTTACCGTCAACGTGACCGGCTGTGCGGCCGCAACCAGCGATACGGCGATCAAAACCGTGCTGGCGGGCAACAACCCAACCACCAACGGCAACCTGGGCAACGCGGGCGATGCGGCCAAAGTGTCCATTCAACTGCTGGACAGTGACGCCACCACGCCGCTGTCATTCGCCAGCGGTTCGACCGTCACCACGTCGGCGATGACGCTGGCGAAAGACGCCACCTCCACCTCGCAGAACCTGGTGGCCCGCTACTACGCGGAAGACACCGGCGTGGCGGCCGGTTCGGTGATCGCCACCGCACAGTTCGCCATTAGCTACAAATAAGCCGGCGTCAGGCGCCATACCTGTTGATGCCAGCGCCGCCCTTCGCCGGGCGGCGCTGAATGACTCGCTCCCTTTATCGGTTCACGTTTATGCCGCAGATAACCCGCTCCGCCCGCCGATGGGCCGCCCTGTCGCTTTGCCTGATAAGTTTTGCCGCTACCCACGCGTCGGCCAGCGTGACGCTGCTCGGCAACCGCGTGATCTACCCCGCCGAGGCACGGGAAAAAACGCTGCAGTTCACCAACGACGACGGCACCCCGGCGCTGATGCAAATCTGGCTCGACATCAATAACCCCAAATCCACGCCGGAAAACGCCGATGCGCCCTTTGTCGCCTCGCCGCAAATCTTCCGCATGAATCCGCACAGCGGGCAGATGGTGCGGCTGTCGTTCGTCGGCCAGCCGCTGCCGCGCGATCGCGAATCGCTGTTCTACCTCAACTTCCTGCAGGTGCCCGCGGTGCGCCAGACGGACAGCGACAAAAACAAACTGCTGCTGGTGGTCACCAATCGGCTGAAGGTGTTCTATCGCCCCGCCGGGCTGGCCGGTGACGCCAACCACGTTATCGATCGGCTCAGCCTGCGCCAGGCCGGCAACGCGCTGCACGTCGACAACCCGACCGGCTACTACGCCAACGTCAGCCAGGCCGCGATCCTCAGCGGCGCGAAACGCACCGTGATCCCGCAGGCGGATCTGATCCCGCCGTTTTCGCAGGCCAGCTGGCCGGTGAACGGGGAGGTGCGGCAGGTCGCACTGCGCGTCATCAATGACTATGGGGTGGAAATCACACGCACCCTGAGCGTCGCGCGCTGACGCCAGACAGGGAGGTTTTCATGTTCGATGCTCGCAAAGCGACGCCGCTGCCCGCACGCTGGTGTTGCGCGCTGCTGGCGCTGCCGCTGGGCTGCGCCGCCGCCGACGGCTATACCTTCGATCCCACGCTGCTGCGCGGCAGCGTGCTGAGCAACAGCGCCCTGAGCCAGTTCAACCAACAGGACGCCGTCGCCCCCGGCAGCTATCAGATCGATCTGTATCTCAACGGCCAGTTTCTCGAGCGCGATCAAATTCGCTTCGTGCGCGAAGGCAAGCAGGTGTTGCCCTGTTTCGATCGGCCGCAGCTGACGCGCTTCGGGCTGAAAAATCCGCCGGCGGCCGCCGAAGCAGAATGCCTGCTGCCTGGGCGGGATCTGAAGGACATCGCGGTGAGCGCGGACATTTCGCGGCTGCGGCTGGATCTCAGCATTCCGCAGGCGCTGTTGAACGGCCAGCCGCGCGGCAGCGTCAATCCCGCCAGCCTGGACAGCGGCGAATCGATGGCCTTCGTCAATTACAACCTCAACCAGTACCACGTCAGCTACCGACAGGGGCAAACCCGCGATCTCGACTCGACCTACGCCAACCTGAACGGCGGGTTCAACCTCGGGCTATGGCGCTACCGCCAGCAGTCCAGCTACCGCTACGATCGGGAGTTCGGCGGCCACCTGGACACCAGCCGCCGCTACGTGCAGCGCGCGATCTTGCCCTGGCGCAGCGAAATGCTGTTGGGCGAAGGGTTTACCGACGGGCACTTCTTCTCCGGCCTGGGCTTTCGCGGCATTCAGCTCAGTTCGGACGACCGCATGCTGCCGGATTCACAGCGCGGCTATGCGCCGGTGGTGCGCGGCGTGGCGAAAAGCAACGCGCGCGTGACGGTGCTGCAGGGCAAAAGCACGCTGTATGAAACCACCGTCGCACCGGGGCCGTTCGCCATCAACGATCTGTACGCCACCAACTACGCCGGCGATCTCACCGTGGTGGTGACCGAAGCCGACGGCAGCGTCAGCACCTTCACCGTGCCGTTCGCCGCGGTGCCGGAATCCATCCGCCCCGGCCAGTCGCGCTACTCCGCGATCGTCGGCCGTTCCCGCTACGTCGGCGACAACGATCTGTTCAGCGAAGTGACCTGGCAGCACGGCCTGACCAACGCCCTGACCTTCAACCTCGGCAACCAGCTGGCGGACGGCTACCAGGCGATGATGCTGGGCGGCGTGTACAGCAGCTGGCTGGGCGCCTTCGGCATGGATACCACCTATTCCCACGCCAGCCTGCCGGACGGCGGCGCCTCCGGCTGGATGCTGCACCTCTCTTACAGCCGAACCTTCAGCCCGACGGACACCACCTTATCCATCGCCGGCTACCGCTACTCTACTGAAGGCTTTCGCGATCTCAGCGACGTGCTCGGCGTGCGGCGCGCCGCCACTACTGGCCAAAACTGGCAGTCCGACTCCTACCGCCAACGTTCGCGTTTCGAGGTCGCCGTCAATCAGGGGATGGGGGCATTCGGCAGCCTGACGATGTCCGGCTCGACCCAGGACTACCGCGATCAGCGCGGCCGCGACAATCAGCTCCAACTGGGCTGGGGAAAAACCTTCGGCAACGGCGTGGCGCTTAACCTCTCCGTCACGCGCACCCGCAGCCTGGGCGACAGCAACGGCGACTACCGCGGCTACAGGCCGCTGGACAACGTCTACAGTGCGCCGCTGGCGCAGAACACGCAAACCGTCACCGCCCTGTCGCTGAGCTTCCCGCTCGGACGTTCATCATCCGCCCCCAGCGTCTCGCTGTTGGCCAACCACAGCCAGGGTCAGGGCGGCAACTATCAGGCTGCGCTGTCGGGCAGCGTCGGCGACGAGCAGCCGGTCAGCTACGGCCTGAACTTCACCACCGACGACGATCGCCAACAAAGCATCTGGGGCGGCAACCTGCAAACCCGCCTGCCTTACGCCAACGTCACCGGCTCGTTCTCCACCGCGCGCCAGTACCGACAAGGCTCCCTGTCGCTGCAGGGCGCCGTGGTGGCGCACCGCGGCGGCGTGACATTAGGGCCGTATGTCGGCGACACCTTCGCCCTGATCGAGGCGCCCGGCGCCAGCGGCGCACGGGTGATGGACGGCCAGGGTGCGCGCGTCGATCGCTTCGGCTACGCCCTGGCGCCGTCGCTGGTGCCCTATCACTACAACACCGTCGCGCTGAACCCCGAGGGCATGAACGACAAAGCGGAACTGGAAGACGGCCAGCGCCGCGTCGCCCCGTACGCCGGCGCCACGGTGCGCCTGCACTTCAACACCGTGCGCGGCCAGGCGCTGCTGATCACCGCGCAGCGGCCCGATAACGCACCGATCCCGATGGGCGCCAACGTCTTTGACGCGGCAGGCAACAGCGTGGGCATGGTCGGCCAGGCCAATCAGGTATATCTGCGCAGCGATAAGCGCGCCGGGGAACTGACACTGAACTGGGGCGACGCGCCCAGCCAGCAGTGCACGCTGCATTACCGCTTGCCCGCCGGGGAAGACGGCCCGATTCAGCGGCTCAGCGCCCCATGTCGCTAGCCCATTAAACGTATTCTCAGGAGAGACGATGAAACGTATTGCTTACCCGATCGCCGCCCTGGCGCTGCTTGCTCTGTCGCTGTTCGGCGCGCCCGCCGCGCTGGCCCAATGCACCCGAGTCGCCCCCTGGATCGATTCCGGTTGCGATCCCTGCGGGGTAGGCACGGCGCTGGGCCGGGTCAATCTGACCAGCACTTACCTGCAGCCCGTCGGTACGCCGCTCGGCACCAGCGTGTTCGATCTTACGTCCGGCACGCGCTATCCGGATCCCAACAAGGTGCTGTATGAGTGCGACGCCAGCGATGCGGGGCAGATCTATGAAGTCTTCGCCACCAACGGCGACGATCGCGTCGGCGGCTATTACGATCTGGGCGCCCAAGACGGCAACCCCAACTACTACGCCACCTACTTCCCTTACGTCGGTATCCGCCTGACCCACCTGGATTCCGGCAAGGTTTTTACCCGCTACTGGCAGTCGGCGCCGATTACCCGCTACGCCACCGTCGGCAGCAAAATTCAGATCCGGGTGAAAGACTTCAGCGCCATCCGTGCCGACCTGATCCGCATCAGTTCGCTGCCGGGCGCGGGTGCCAGCAACTACTGTGGCTACAGCGCCGGCAACCCGCTGGTGGGCATGGCCTCGACCACCGGCAATTCGAACTATACCTGCACGCAGCCGAACGGCTATGTCACCTTTCAGGGGCCCGGCATCGCCTCGGATCCTATCGGCAGCGACTCCGCCACCAACTACGCCACCTGGGGCACCGGGCGCTGGAACGCGATGGGCATGGGCACCGCACCGATCTCCTCCTTGACCTATACCGCCACCTGCGTGGCGCGCAACGTCACGCCGCTGGTGATCCTGCCGACCCTCTCCATCAGCCAGTTGACCGCCGGGCAAACCTCACAGGCGCAGTTCACCATCAATATCGAATGTGACAACGCCGCCGTCTCCGGCGTCAGCAGCAACAATACCGCCCTCGGCCTGCAGGTGCCGTATGAAAGCTATGTCGCGGCGCAGCAACTCGGGCTGGTCAGTGCCAACGGCGGCGTGAGCTACCTGCTCTCCAGCGGCTACGGCACCGACAGCAGCGTCGCCACCGGCGTGGGTATCGCGCTCGCCAACGCCGGCAACGGCGCGCCGATGAACTTCGTCGGCTGGGCGCGCTGCAGCGCCGGGCAATGCCCGCAGGGCAACGACGCCGGCTGGTACCCGGTGCTCAACGGCGCCAGCGGCGGCGGCAGCACCGCGGCGGGATTCACCCACTACACCACTCAACTGACCGCCACGCTCGCCCGGCTGCCCGGGCAAACTGTCACCGCCGGCAAAGTGGACGCCAGGGCCTACGTCTGGGTTAAGGTGCAATAATGATGAGAAAGAAATATCTGACGATGGGATGCGCTCTGCTGCTGGCGCTGACGGCCATGGGCGCGCAGGCGGGCATCATCGCCTCGGCCACCCGGGTGATTTTCCGCGAGGGAGACACGGAAAAAACCCTGATGTTACTCAACACCAACGGCTATCCGATCGTAGCGCAAACCTGGGTCGATAACGGCGATGTCAACGCCGCACCCGAACTGTCCCGCGCACCGTTTGTCACCCTGCCCAGCGTATTCGCCCTGCAGCCTTCGGCGCTGAAAGGGCTGCGGATCCTGTTTGCCGGCGCGGCCCTGCCCACCGACAGAGAATCGGTGTTCTGGCTTAACCTGTATGAGATCCCGCCCAGCCGACCGACCACGCCGCCGCTGGCGTCGCACGTGACGCTGGCGATGAACACGCAGATGAAAATCTTCTACCGCCCCAAAGCGCTGAAGGGTAACGCCGACAACGCGGCCGAGGCCGTTTCGTTCACGCTGCAAAAATCACCGCGTGGCTATCTGCTGCGCTGTCACAACCGGTCGGCGTTTTATCTCTCCTTCGCTCGCATCGCCGTGCAAACCGACAGGCGCGATGCCCCGGTGCAGCAAGAAAGCGACATGATGACCGCGCCATTCAGCACGCGGGATTATCACCTCGACGGCGTTGCGGCGTCGGGGCTCCCCTCTCAGATCACCGTTCAGGCCACCCTCATCAACGACCAAGGCCAACAGATCGTCAAGTCATACACAGCAAACCCATAACGATAAAAAGCAGCACATTTTTTTTTAAGTACAGGAAATAGGGAAAATGAGTCTAAGCAGATTCCAGCTACAGTTTCACCTGGAGAAACAGGCCAACATCATCAGGCAGTCACCGGCGTTTCACGCCGCCATCGTCAAACACGGGGAGTTATTAAAAGAGACCTACAAGAAACATCCGCTGTTTTATAAAATCATCTTCAGGAACAGCCGGTTCATCATTTGCTCCACTATCCTGTCCATTTATTACCACCAGCCCGCCGCCGGGCTGAAAGACATCAAAGCCTTTTTTAAAGGGAAAAATTTGATCAGCGAGAACTCCCTGGACTCCTTTCTGTTTTTTTTGCGGGTCGGCCGTAGACTGGAGGTCAAACCCTGCGAACATGACAAACGCCAGCTGCGCTATAAACCTACGCCGCACGCGCTGGCGGAAACTCAGGCGCTGATCGCCTCCATGGCGCGGCCCTATCAGGCGCTGGCGCCACAGATGCCCATCGCGACGCTGCTGGCGGCGCCCGACTTTCTGCCCACCTTTTTCGCCGCCTACGGGCAGCTGATGCTCAAGGAGATCTACCTGATCGATCTGGTGCCGCAATCCGGACTGTTTATCAGCAAGGACGCCGGCCACATGGTGCTGCTGATGCTGCATATCGAAAGCATCCGGCAGGACTCCCCCTTTCTGCTGCTCTCCTCGGCGAAAATCGCCAAGTCGTGCTCCGTCTCACGCGCGCACGTGAATCGCATTCTGCAGGCGGCGGAAAAATCCGGCCTGCTGACCACCACCAATAACGTGGTGATCGAACTCAACAGCTCGTTCTTTATCATGGCGGAGCGCTACTTCAGCCTCTATTTCGCGATGGTCGAATGCGGGCTTGAATGGGTTTGGCAAAACTGGCAAGAAGGCCAGACAGCAAAACCGTAAGTTGACGCCAAGACTAAATCGTCACATGCCAAGAGGTGAAATACTCACAAGACAGGCAATACAGTGTAAAAATCATCCTATAGAGAAATAGCGGTTCTACCTTATAAGAACCGCTATAAAGCCTCAATATGCTCTTATTCTCAAAGCATCGGCAGTTTCAATCCAAACCTTTTCGCGGCAGCAACGGCTTGCTCATAGCCAGCATCGGCATGGCGCATCACGCCGGAACCGCAGTCGTTGACCAACACCCGAGCAAGCCGCCGGTCAGCCTCCTCACTGCCATCGCACACGATCACCATTCCCGAATGCTGCGAATATCCCATCCCCACACCGCCACCATGATGCAAACTCACCCAGGTAGCGCCGCCCGCAGTATTGAGCAATGCATTCAGCAACGGCCAATCGGAAACGGCATCGGTTCCATCCTTCATGCTTTCGGTTTCACGATTGGGGCTGGCGACGGAGCCAGTATCCAGATGATCTCGGCCGATAACAACCGGCGCGCTAAGCTCCCCTCTACGCACCATCTCGTTGAAAGCCAGGCCTGCCAGATGACGCTCGCCCAACCCCAACCAACAGATACGCGCCGGCAATCCCTGGAAAGCAATGCGCTCACGCGCCATATCCAGCCAACGATGGATATGCTGGTTTTCAGGAAACAGCGCTTTAACCTTGGCGTCCGTTTTGTAGATATCTTCCGGATCGCCAGATAACGCCACCCAGCGAAACGGCCCTTTGCCCTCGCAAAACAGGGGGCGAATATAAGCCGGTACGAAGCCAGGAAAATCGAAAGCATTTTCCACGCCCATATCGCGTGCGACCTGGCGAATATTGTTACCGTAATCAACAGCCGGCACACCCATGTCAACGAAATCAAGCATTGCCTGCACATGAATGGCGCAGCTAGCGGCTGCGGCGTCAGCCAACCTGGCATGCTGCCCCGGATCGCGTTGCGCTGCTTTCCACTGCGCCACGCTCCATCCCACCGGCAAATAACCGTGGATCAGGTCGTGCGCAGACGTCTGATCGGTAACCAGATCGGGTCGGATACCGCCTGCATGCGCGCGTTTGACCAGTTCAGGTAACACCTCTGCGGCATTGCCTAGCAGGCCTATAGAAACCGCCTGTCCGGCCGCCGTGTGCTCCTTGATCAAGGCGATAGCTTCATCCAGATCTTTTGCCTGTTTATCGAGATAGCGCGTACGCAAACGAAAATCCAGGCTACTCTGCTGACACTCTATATTCAACGAAACCGCGCCGGCCAATGTCGCTGCTAACGGTTGCGCCCCGCCCATCCCCCCCAGCCCGGCGGTGAGGATCCAGCGTCCGGTCAGATCCCCGCCATAGTGCTGGCGGCCCGCTTCGGCAAACGTTTCAAACGTACCCTGCACAATGCCCTGGCTACCGATGTAGATCCAACTACCGGCAGTCATTTGCCCGTACATGAACAATCCCTTGCGATCAAGCTCGCTGAAGTGTTCCCAATTGGCCCACTGTGGAACCAAATTAGAATTGGCGATTAACACTCGGGGAGCATCAGTATGGGTGCGGAATACTCCAACCGGTTTTCCGGATTGAACCAACAGAGTTTCGTCTTCATTGAGCTCTTTAAGTGAGGCCAAAATCTGATCGTAACATTGCCAATTGCGCGCAGCGCGACCGATACCGCCATACACAACCAGCCCTTGCGGGTTTTCGGCGACGTCGGGATCCAGATTATTTTGAATCATGCGATAGGCCGCCTCGGTCAGCCAATTTTTGCAGGTCAATTCGTTGCCCCTAGGGGCACAAATATTCCGGGTGGAATCGAAACGAGGATCGAGAGTATTCGTCATGGTTTGTCTCCTTCAACATGACAGACATCATGGTTCGCCAGCCTGGTCAGGCAGGCTACAGAAAGGCGTACCGCTCACATTAAAACGCCCGTTGAAAACGCCGCCGAGAGCTAAAAGGAACCGTACAATCAACGACGCATTTATTGACGAGCCCATTCGCATCACTCCCGCCATAAAGCGGCAATTGCGAGGGGTCAAGGGAAGTGCCGGGCAGCAAAGCGCTGACGTGAATATCGTGTTCAAGTCGGGCGCGCGTACTCATAGCCCAGAGGACATCACGCTCCGAATAAGGGTCAACATCCTCATCCACCAGTAACACATTTTTGAGTGATGGCACCTCGCCGAGCAATCTCTTAGCTGCGTCGATAACGCGCAGGTCATCACCGCAAGCGCGTTTAGCGACTTGCAATACGGTAAACAAGTGACCGCCGCCGGAAGGCAGAGCCGCGACGCGACAAAACAGCCTCTCAAGTCCCTCTGTTTTTAGTCGGGCGAGCAGCGAACACTCTTGGCCTAAACCAAGTAAAATGGATTGCTCCACACCAGGACCCGACAGCGTCTGATATATCGCCCCGGCGCGGTGACTTACCGCCTGAACCTCCAGTGTTGTGGCCATACCACATGGCGAGCGATAACCCAGATACTCAGGTAAGGTAAAACCGGCCACCTCCGCTGTCTCCGGTTCTTTTTCCGCACCCAACATCCCTTCTATAACGATCTCGGCATGGGCGATATATCGCCCCGTATTGGCGTAACATGGCGCAACCTCCACCGCATTGCCGCGCAGAGCCCCCGCAACGCCTAACTCGTCGCTACCGTAAGAAAGACAAGGCCGAGTCAATACCGAAGCCAGATAAATGGCAGGATCAAGCCCGATATTGACGGAAATAGGCAGTTGCTCTCCGCGCGCCAGATGTGCCGAAAGCATACGTTGCAAGTGACCACGAGAGTCAATCGCCACCACTACCGAATCCTCTTTGAAGGTAATTCGGTGGTAAGAACAATTCGCGGCTCCGGTTCGATTATCGCGTGCATAGATCAACCCCAACGTCACCGTCGGCCCAGGATCATCTTGCAGATAACGTAGGATCGGCAACAAAGCCAGGATTTCAGCAGGCTTACGCACGTTGTGAAAGTTGCGTTCCTCCCCGCCCAGTAATCTGGGCGCTATCGGCCTACTCGCCGCCTGCAGCAACAACTGAGCATTTGATATGTCTGCGGAATAACGTCCGAAGGGATCCAAAAACAACCTACAACGGCGACGATTGCCAAACATCCCCATCAAAACGGGAAACTCGCCCCGTGTTGGTCGTCGATAAAGCCGTAACGGTTGCTCATCGGCAAACCAGGAACCGCCAGGCTGGCGATAGGCATCGAGAAAATCTTCAATCATCTCCACCTCGGGAGAAATCGATCTCTCCACCGGGGTAATCTCATCCACTGCTTGCCGCAACAACGCCAAGGCAGAGCGCAAGTCATTAGGCAATAGCATTTGACTCCTCCCTCATCCCATCCGGGAAGTACAGCGAGAAGCCAAGACGATCCCCAACGCAGACAGCAGCGCCGCCATGCCGGCCAACGCAATAGACAACGTGTAACTCTGATACAGGTCATACAGCCAACCGGCGGCGCTACCCCCGCCAACGGCGGCGATCCCCACGGCGATATACAATGCCCCCAGAATGGCGCCCAGATTGGCGGTGCCGAACCATGTACTGGCCACTGCCGGGTACAGCGCAATACAGCCGCCGTTGGCCGCGCCGAACAGCAGCGCGAAAATCGCCAGCGCGGTAAAGCTGTGCGCGACACTCCAAAAACCGCATAACAGGGCCAAACTCAACGTGACGATAACCAAAAAACGCCGCGCGCCCATACGGTCGCCTATCCGCCCCAAAACCAGACGGCCGCCGATATTGCCCACGCCGATCAAACCGATGAGCAGATTGGCCTGCGTTGCATTTAGCCCCTGTTGTTGTGCATAAGGATTAATATGAACCAACGCCAGGAACAGTCCGATAGAGCCGAAAAATATCGCGATAAAAAACCACCAAAACTGAGCCTGTCTCGCCGCTTCTCGCAACGTAACGCTACCGTTAAACGCGGAACCCGGTATTGATGCCACCTCTACGGGACGAAGCCCATCGGGATATTCTCCCACGTCCTCTGGCCTGCCTCGCAAGACGAAGGCGGCAGATAATCCCAGCGCAGCGATAGCGACGGCGTAAACTTGTAGGGTGCTTTGCCAGGACAAATGCTGCATCAACCCACCAGCCACCATCGGCCCCACCAGCGTTCCCAAACCGGTGCCAGCCAGCGCTAAGCCGGAAGCCGAACTTCGATGAACGACGAACCAGCGTTGAATGGTTGAAACCGCCGGCACGTAAACCAACCCGACTCCCCCGCCAACCAACAGGCAAAACGTGAACAAAAACGCCGTCAGTGTCGACGCCAGCAGGCTACTGCCCAAAAAGCCTAGGGAAAGCAGTAAAATACCGATGCCGGTTACCGTCCTTACTGAAGTACGATCGCTCCAGGCACCGGAAAATACGCCGACGACGTAGTAAATTAACGCCGTCAACGAGAATATTGAGGCGGTAGAGAAACGCCCCGCGTCAAAATTCGCCTGTAATGCAGTAAAAAATGCGCCAAATGAATAGGCCGCACCGAAAATAACCGCCAGCAAAAGATGAACGGCGCCTACCATGTACCAACCGCGGAATTTCCTTTCCTTGATCATCACAGCCTCCTTTTTATTTAATAATTGACGCCGACAACGACCGAATGCTCGCCGCTCACATCCACTTCAATAAGCGATTGCACCGAGATCCCCGTCGCCTCGAACACGCGCCTGGCTCCACCATAATTGCGTTTTTCCACCACGCATAAGATGCCTGATACATCAGCCCCTGCTTTCCGCACTGCACAAACCAACCCCACCAATGTTCCGCCAGTGCTGATGAGATCGTCCACGATATAAACGTTATCGCCGGGCTCCACGCCGTTCAAAAAGAGGCTGCCGTCGGTATATTCGCAATCGAAATCAACCTGAACCTGTCCTTCAAGACCGGATGGGTACCAGCGGGCAATGCCGTATGGCAGGCCTGAAAGCAGCGAAACGGCAGCCAATAAACCGCCTCCTTTGTCTTCTTCCCCCACCAACTTGGTACCAGGTGGAAATTGCGCCGCATAACAGACTCGCCTGGCTGCTTCACGCAAGAGTTCAGCCGGGGTTGCCGGGATCTGTTCCGTCAGAGCATTCAGCAGAAATCGCCGCCCTTGAATCTCCACCAAAGGCTGCCGATCAAAAGACGCCTTGAGGATGTCCCCTTGCCCACTCTCAGCCGGCACCTGCACGCGAAGGCGATCGGCATCGGCGACAGCGTCAAAAAAGGTTTGGAGTCGCACAGGGTCCTTACGGCGCGCGGACCGGGAGACGCCAGAACAGACATCAATGGCCGTGGGGAAGCAGTGCTGAATCAGATGGCTGACATTGCCGGTATGCAGTCCGCCCGCAACAATTACCGGCCGCACAAATGTTTTGTTTTTCAATAAAGCCCAGTCGAATGGCTTTCCAGAACCGCCGCTTATCCCCTCAACCTGCGTGTCCAATAGATATGCACTGACTTGATAACCGTTTATCCTCTCCAGCGCCAAAGTGCTGTCGAGATGGAAACTCTTAATGACCGGAACATCAAATGCCTGGCAATACTCATTCGTTTCGTCACCCTGAAGCTGAATCGCTGCCAGGCCGCAATAACATATAATGTTTTGCACCCATTCCCTGGGTTCATTGACAAACACGCCGACCACCTGAGTAAAAGGCGGCAATCGTTCAATGATCGAACGGGCTTCGTCGGGCGAAACCTGACGTGGACTTTGTGAAAAAATGAACCCCAATGCATTGGCCCCCGCGTTTAATGCCGCCAGAGCATCCTCAAGGTGCGTGATGCCGCAGACTTTCACTCTCGTTCTCATTCATCGTCTCCTTGAATCGTTTAAGAACCTGATACGCCCGCCCGTTATCCAATACTTGCCGCACGAGTTTCGCCGCCTCGCCAAAGGAGCGCGTCTTGCCGGCCAACACCAGCGCCGTCGCGGCGCTCACTATAGTCGCGTTGCGATAGGCCCCCCGCTCGCCGTTAAGCACTGCCAGGCAGATTTTCGCGTTACGCTCCGCAGCCCCCCCCTCGCAACGCCCGTAATTCACAGGCAGGGACCTCAAAATCATCCGGCCGCACGGAAAACCGACCTATACAGCCATCACTTACACACAGGACCTGGGTTTCTCCCAAGCAACTGACTTCATCCAAATCTCCGGCACCATGTACGATAAAAGCCGTCACCTCGCCCAACCTCACCAGCGCCTCAGCCATGGGATACAAAAGCGAAGCATGCGCAACGCCTATCAGTTGGTGCGTCACGTTAGCAGGATGAACCAACGACCCACTCAGATTAAACAGGCTACGAACACCCAAAGCGCGCCGTACAGCAGTCAGCCGTTCAGGAAACGCATACCAAGACGAAGTAGAGAGAAACGCGAAGTTGCTCGTTGCCAACGATCGCCGCAGCCACGCTTCATCACCCTTGCGCGAAACATCAATGCCCAACGCCGACATCATGTCGCTGCTGCCGCTGACGCTGGTCACGCGACTATTGCCATGCTTGATCACTGGCACACCAGCTGCGGCCACAACCAAGGCTGCCGTTGTGGAAATATTGAAGGTCCCGCTCCGGTCTCCTCCAGTACCACCGATATTCAACGTAAGCGGCAAACCGCTTACCAATGGCCGGCAACGTGCCGCTATTGCGTCAACCGCACCGGCTATCTCGTCAGCGGACTCGCCCTTTTGTGCCATAGCGACGAGCAACGCGCCGATCTGCATATCATCCAATTGCTGTCCCAGCATGGCCTGGACCAGATCTCGGGTCTGTTCCCGGCTCAAGCTAAGCCGTTTTTCAACCAAGATTTGCAAGACGTTTCTGAATCTCTCTTCCAGCGGTTTTATCGACAGCGTTGCGCTCATGTCTCCTCCAATCCCGCCCGCAAGAGATTCATAACCTCAGTCAAACTCTGAATACGGCCAAATACATAACCGATGTTCTCAAGCGCCGCCTCATGTCGCACATGACGCGTCCCCGCGACGCACTCGCGCGGCACGATGACGCGATAATCTAATTGCATGGCATCCTGAGCAGTCGCACGAACACAAACATCCGTGGCAACACCGGTCAGAACGACGGTATCTACCCCCATTCCACGCAGCAGAAGATCCAGGTCGGTGGCGAAGAACGCACTGTAACGGCGTTTGATTAATACCTGATCGCCAACCTGTGGGGACAAGTCTGCGATGATCTCAACGCCACGACTCCCTTCGAGGCAATGAAGTGTCTCGCCGTAGTCAAGCTCCCGGCCGAAGTCCACACGGTTGACGCGGTGACTTTCCTGGGTATAGATCACCGGGATGCCCGCACCGCGCGCAAAGCTCAACAAAACTTGAAGCGACGCGATAATCTCCCGCCCTCCTTCGCAAGGAACAGGACCATCTTCATCCAGAAAGTCGTATTGCATGTCGATCACCAAAACGGCAAATCGACGTGTCCGATTGGGGGGCTGAGTTGCTTTTTGACGTTGCATCTTTCTCTCCATGAATGACCGCACGGTGCCGATATTCGGTCTGGGTCAGGCGAAATACGTCGTGACGATCTCTTGCAATGCGCGATGGCTTTCACGTACGGGTTTCAATTCATCCAAATGATCGAACCCCATGACATGCAACACACCGAATCCGCCAGACAGCGATTGCATTTCTTCTATGCGTTCACGTACCGTCTCCGGCGATCCAAGGAGCCAGCAATGCTTGGCGCAATACTCGACGGTGACTTCACTGTCGGGTACATCCGGGTGATGTTTGAACAAACCAAGCGCCTTGTTGCCGGCGATCATCGGCAAGTAATCCTCACGAAAGTAACGTCCCATTTCGCCTTCGACAGCAAGCCGCCATGCTTGCGCATCTGTGTCGGCGATCAGAATAGGACGACTGACACGCCATGTATCCCTGGCCGGAGGAACCCTTCCATTCAATGCGGCGCCCTCTTCAACAACTTGCCAATGGGTATGGAGATACTGCGGCGTAAAACAAAAGCTGATAGGGATCCAGCCATTACGACCGGCAATCTTCAACGTCGAGGATGAAGGTGAAAGGCCGGTCACGCCTACTGGCGGATGGGGTGATTGATAGGGCTTGAGGTGATAACCGGAGGTTTTATCCCACTGATCCGCCGGCCGACGCGCTGTCCAATACTTACCTTTAAATTCGAATGGCCCATCGCTATTCCAAAATCGCATCATGATCGCTATCGATTCTGCCGTCATCTCCCGATGCACACCCGACTTATGATCTATGTCGAACATGTCGAGATCCAACGTGGTACCGCTGGCGCCAATTCCCACCATTAATCGCCCCTTCGATATATGATCCAGCCAACAAATGCGATGAGCCAACTCGGCTGGATGATGAAACGGCAGCATAAAGGCGCCCGGCGCCAATTTTATGCGCTCAGTCTGCAAAATGGCTTGAGCGATGAGCAAATCTGGAGAAGGGCACGGTTCAGCCGGCATCGTATAATGCTCGCCAATCCAGGCCTCATCAAAACCGATTTTGTCCAAAAACCTCAAGGTATCAAGATCGTGGTAATGCCCATCGTGCAACGAGCGATAACGCGGATGTGCCGGCATTAAAAATGCGCCAAGTTTCATGTTCGATTATCTCCTTGAAGCGTAAAATCCCGATTAGCACGTGATATACGGCAAATTGACATTCAACCCATCAATTTCATTCAAATTAAAAATGAATTAATACTTAGACATTATTAAGTCGTAAAATTAAACACCTGAAAAAGTTAACCACGAAAAGTTAAGATGATTATTGAACATTACTTTCCCCTTAAGTATATAGTTGTATAGACAAGGCAATGGCAACACGGAATTGCTTAATTTGTGATCAATAACAAATTTATAACAATTAGCCATGAAGAAAAAAAGACATTACTGGTTCAAAAAAAGAGGCAACGTGAAGTGTGCAAAAGTGAGACAAAAAATGGCTAACCTTACTGTTAAATAAAGAAAAAACAAACATCCCCGCGTGAATGATTGTGAGAAAGATGAAACATTTCTCCCAACTTGGTTTATTAACATAAGGAAACAACCAAATACAATAATTAGAATGACACGCATTTGTAGTTATATTCCAAGTGAATAATTAAACATAAATGCATTTTTAAATATGATGGATTATATTTTTATTTACGCTTTACCCATTTTATTGAGAAAGGTATATTTACCAAACATCAATATAATAAATATCTCTGGAGAAATATCTTGCAAAATAAACTCACCATCCTCGCGGGCATAGCCACAATTATCGGCACCCTCTTCGCTGGTTATTCTGCCTTTTCATCTTCAACGGAAACACGCAGTCAGTTCGTTAATGGCAGCGCGAATACGACGATTGGTAGTAATAGCGGAAATATCACCATCACTAACACACCGGGTGAAAAGGCGCCTCAGCTAGTGCTGAAGCGGCCGATGCCTTTAATTGCTCAACCCAATATGGGTAACTTGTTGGAACCCACCAAACATATTTGCCAGCTCATCGCCGGCACACAGGTCGCATTGACAGGTAAAAGCGCTGCAATGGACATCGGCAATGCGGAATGGAAAGAAATCTCCATCATTACCGGCGAATGTGCCGGTCAGCGTGGCTGGATCACCTCAACGGCGCTCACCTACCAATAATCGAGTGATATTGCCCCCTTCATTCCGCTATCGGAGCCGACACTCACCGCGCCCGCAATACCCGATCGATCAATCCCCAGGCCGCCGCTTCGTCGGCGGTCATAAAGCGATCGCGATCCAACACCCGCTCCACTTCCTCTTCGCTCAGGCCACAATGTTGGGCATACAGCCGGATCACCCGGTCTTTGGTGCGTTTCATTTCCTCTGCCTGGATCAGAATGTCGGACGCCTGCCCCTGAAAGCCGCCCAGCGGCTGGTGCACGTGCAGGCTGGCATTGGGCAGCGCCATACGGTGCCCCGGCTCGCCGGCCATCAGCAGGAACGAGCCCATCGAACGCGCAGTGCCCATGCACAGCGTATGCACCGGCGCACGGATGTACTGCATGGTGTCGTAAATCGCCAGCCCGCTGGTGATCGCCCCACCCGGCGAGTTGATGTACAGGTGGATCGGTTTTTCCGGGTTTTCCGCCTCCAGAAACAGCAACTGGGCACACAGCATTTCGGCCACGTCGTCATTGACCTCACCGTTAAGGAACACGATCCGGTCGCGCAGCAGGCGCGAATAAATATCAAAGGAACGTTCTCCCCGGCTGGTCTGCTCCACCACCATCGGGACGAGCATCATCTTCTCACGCATCGGTGAACTCCTGGGTTGGCAACAAAGAGAAATGTGTTTAACGCGTCAGGCGGCGCGCATCATCATCGTCGGGCCGTCGTTGACGGCGTCGAGCCGGTGGATCACCCGCAACAGGCTGCCGCCGCCGGCATCCGGCACGATCTGCAGGGTGACGACGCTTTCGAGAAACGGCGGCTGGTCGTCGCGCAGGCGATAGCTCACGGCTTCGCCCGGCGTAGTGGCCAACGGCTCGGCCTGCGCCAGATCCCCCGGCGGCAGCCACTGCTCGCGCAGTTCGGGAATACTGAGCGCCCGCCACACTTTTTCCGGCGGCGCCTCGAGCGCATACTCCAATACCAGCCGATCGCGCGGCGGCGGCTCAACCCGTTTATTCATTGATCCATGTCCTTCAGCAAGGTTTGCAGCGCGTCGATGCGCGCCGGCCAATAGGCGCGGTACTTCGCCAGCCACTGGGCGATCTGCGCCAGCCCGTCCGGGTCGACCTGGTAATTAACGCAGCGCCCCTGCTTCGCCTCACGTATCAGCCCGGCATTGCGCAGCACCGCCAGGTGTTGCGACATCGCCGACTGGCTGATGGTCAGCCCTTCGCGCAGCGCGCTGGCGTTCATGCTGCCGGCGGCAAGTTTGTCGAAGATGCCGCGGCGGGTCGGATCGGCCAACGCCTTGAAGATGTCATTTTCGTTCATACAAACACATTAGTATTTACTTATGTATTATGCAAGCGCCGGGGCAGGAATTTTTTCCGTGAAACGAGACTCCGCGCCGGAACGCGGAGCCGATAGAGGAGAGATTACAGCGGCTTATTGCAAGCGGGCGTGGTCAACGTGGGTTGCCCGGCCGGCGCCCCTTCCTGCGCTTCCAGCGCGAGGCGCGCCAGCGGCATGTCTTCGTGGTAGCGCGCCTCGGCGTTCAGGGTCTTCGAGTAGCGATTGTACTTCCACCAGGCGTAGCCCAGAAACACCACCAACCCGCCGACGTTATAGAACACGATAGTCATGATGCTGGCGCCGGTCGGGAACGTCGAGGCGAAGAAACCGACGGTGAAGATGGCGATCAGCACGCTGACGATGGCGATGCCCTGCAGCCGCGAGCCCATTTTGAAATCGCGCGCCACACGGTCGTACTTCAGCCGCAGATTCAGGTAGGCCAGCATGATGAACAGCGGCGGCAACATCGAGGCGGCGGCGGTCATGTTGATCAGCGTGTTCATCAAATCCTGCACGCTGCTGGAACCCAACGTCGGGATCAGCATCAGCGGGATAACGATGAAGAACTGGATCCAGGCCGCGCGCGTCGGCACGCCGTGCCGGTTCAGGCGAATGGTTTTCTCGCCGAAAATGCCCTTCGGGATTTCGGTGAAGAAAATCTTCACCGGCGCCGCCGTCCACATCAACAGCGAACCGAACATGGCGGTGAAGGAAACAATGCCGACAAAGCGGTTCATCAGCACCGTCGGCAGGCCGAAGTGCGCCGACAGGCCTTCGAACACCTGTACCGTACCGCCGGTAAAGTGCAGGTCGGTGCGGTGCACGAACACGTTGATCAGCAGCGAAGACACCGAGTACAGCACGCCGATGAACAGCCCGGAAACGATGATCACCTTAACAAAAGCGCGGCTGCCGCCTTTCACATCGTTCACGTACACCGCCACGGATTCCGCCCCACCCGCCGCCTGGAAGATCCAGGCGGTAATGCCGAGGAACGCCCAGTTGAAGTTCGGGGTCATCGCCTGCACGTTGATCGGATCGGCCGGCTCAATGCCGCCCAGCACCGCCGCGCCCGCCAAGATGATGTAGGAAAACGTCAGCAGCAGCATCAGCGACGAGGTCACCGAGGTCATCGGCCCCAGCAGTTTTGCGCCGCTGTTGGAGATGTAGGTCGAGAAGGCGAACAGGAAGATGCTGATGATCGCCGTGGTCAGCGGCGTAAACACGTAGTCATAGCCTAAAAACGCGTAAGAGGCGTAGGCGATGACGCGCGGCAGCAGCGCGGTGAAAAAGAACAGGTTCACGAACCAATAGGTGTAGGCGGTGATAAACGCCCAGCGCCCGCCGAGCGCGCTTTTCACCCAGGCATAGACGCCGGCCTCGGAATTGCGGTTGAGCGAGACGAATTCGGCGATGATCAGGCAAAAGGGAATGAAGTAAATGATCGTCGCCACCAGGAATACCGGCGACGAAGCGACCCCGAGCTGAATATTGTTGTTAATCACGTTGTTGAAACTGAACACTGCCGCAAACGTCATCGACAGCAGGCCAAACTTGCCGATGGTGTTTCTGTTCGACGCAGCCATAGAGATTCTCCGAATGGTGTAGGGGACTTCGGTTTGTTGTTATTGTTCGGCGGGCGCGCTATTTATTGACGAAATAGCTGTCTTCCACCGTCACTTTTAAAATGACTTTTTTTATCTTGCCGCTTTCTGTGAAGCGGTGAGCCTGGTGGTTTTCGAAAATCACCACGTTGCCTTTACCGACCCGGCGCCGCTCGCCTTCGCCGCTGAAAAACTCGCGGTCGGTTTCGTCCTGATAGGGCGCCACCGTCACCAGAGCCCGCTTGTCGGCGACCTCGACGGTCTCTTCCCCGTCGAGGTAATAGTGCACGTCGAAGTAACGGCGGTTGCCCTCCAGCCAGCCGTGCTGCCGGCCGGCGCCGACGCTCAGCCGATACGTCAGCGAGTCGCCGATCGAGTGGCATACGTTCGGACTGATGCGATCGACATTGGCGATCGCCTCCATGCAGCGCAGCCACTTCTTGCCGCTGTGATAAATGCGCTGAAATTCCGCCAGGGATTCGAGAATGATCATGCGTTTTCCTCCGCAGACTGCGGGTGGTGATGAGCGGGTGTGAAGTCATAACCGGCGAGCGCGGCGCCCTGCGTTTGCCGACCGTCGAACGGCACCAGCGTGAAGCCGTAGCTGAACGGCGCCAGATAAACCCGGTGGGTATCCAGCACTTCGGAGCCCCAGGAGTTGGAGCCAAGGCCGAGGATCTGGTCGTCCAGGTTCAGCGTCAGGCAGTCGCTCGGTTCCAGCTCGTTGATGTGTTGGGCCTGGTGCAGCCTCTCGGCGCTGTAAGGCCACAGGCTGAAATTGATCGGCCGCCGCGGCTGGATGAAGATCCCCTTGCCCGCCGCGTCCAGCAGGCTCAGCCAGCGCACATCCTGCCGGTTGCCGTTGTCCTGCGGGAACGGATAGTGTTCGAACAGCGCGTCGGCGCGCTGCCGGTAGTGGCCGATAAGGTTGGCCCGGCAGCTGTCGCGGTAGTTCTCGCCCGGTCCGCGGCCGTAGTATTCCACCTGCTCGAAGCGGCGGCTGATGCCGAAATCGAGACCGATTTTCGGGATAATCTGCCGGAAATCGCCGTAAGGCTCACCGGCCAGATCCAGGCTGACGTAGCCCCGCGGGGAGATGCGCCAGCGGTAGGTGCAGCGCATGCCGAAGTCGAATACCGGCGGCGCAATCAGGCTGTGTACCTCGAGCAGCAGATCTTCGCCCTGCCATTGCCGGCTAAGGCGGCGGAAGTGCTGCTGCATGATGGGGAAATGATGCGGTAGCCAAATTCCCTCATATTCCTGTTTATGGTTATCGATCACCGGTTTGAAGAAGGTGATGCGCGGCGCGCGCCCCACCACGTCTTCACCGTCTACCCGCCACGAAAGCAGTTCGCCGCTCAGCAGCGAGAACGCCAGCTGGAACCGGCCGCCGCTGACGATCAGCTGATGATTCTCCTCGCGGCATTGCAGCGCCGGCGCATCGGCCAGCGGTGGAGCCGGCAGCCGCGTCGCCGTCTGGCGCAGATGCTGATAATGCCCCAGCCGCTGGCCGCTCTCGCTGTAACGGGTGGCGCTGTCCTTATGCACCGCCACGTCGATCAGCGTTTCTCCTTGCCCCAGCGCCAATACCGGCAGGTGCATGTCTTCACTCTCGCCCGGCTGCAGATGCGGCAGCTTGAATTCGTAACTTGCCACCTGGCGGCCGTCGGTCTTGACGCTGACCTTCAGCGTGATGTCCGCCAGCGAGCTGAACCAATAGCGGTTTTTCACCCGCAGCACGTCGCCTGCGCCCTCTTCCGCCGTCACCTCCACCGGGCACAGCACCTGCTGGTATTCACGCAGGCCGGGGCCGGGGCGCTGATCCGGGTAGAGCAGGCCGTCCATGCAGAAGTTGTAGTTGTTCGGGTAGTCGCCGTAATCGCCGCCGTACTGGTAGCGCTCGCGTCCCTGCTCGTCGTGGCTCAGCAGGCCATGATCGCACCACTCCCAGATGTAGTGCCCCTGCAAACTGGCGTGGCGGTTGAACACCGACTGGTATTCGAACAGCCCGCCGGGGCCATTGCCCATGGCATGGGCGTATTCGCACAGGATGCGCGGTTTGGGGTGCGGGTATTCACCGAAGGCGTTCATCATCGCCACGCGGGAATACATGGTGCTGATCACATCGGTCACTTCGGCGTCGCGATCTTCTTCATAGTGGACCAGACGGGTCGGATCGAGCGCCTTGCAGCGCCGGGCCATGGCGCGAATGTTGCAGCCGTAGCCGGACTCGTTGCCCAATGACCAGATGATGATCGACGGGTGGTTTTTCTGCGCCACCACGTGGCGCTCGATGCGCTCGACGTAGGCATGTTCCCAGCGCGGATCGTCGGTGATGCGGCTGAGATCACCGACGTTGGCGAAGCCGTGGCTTTCCAGATCGGTCTCCGCCATCACGAACAGGCCATAGAGATCGCACAACTCGTAAAAGCGCGGATCGTTGGGGTAATGGGCGGTACGCACCGAGTTGATGTTGTGCTGCTTCATCAGCACGATATCGCGCTCCACCCGCGCCATATCGACGGCGCGCCCTTTAAGGTGATCGTGATCGTGGCGGTTGACGCCGTGCAGTTTGAAGTAGCGGCCGTTGACGTACATCAGCCCGTCGCGCACCGCGATCTCACGGAAGCCCACCCGCTGCGGCACCACGCCCAGCAGGTTGCCGACGCCGTCATACAGGCTGAGCAGCAGTTGATACAGATAGGGATTCTCCGCATTCCACTGCTGCGGGCGGCTGACCGGCAGCTCGAAACGGCAGTTCAACGCCTGCTCGATGCGCAGATCGTCGCGCCACTGCTCAGCCACGCAGCGATCGCCGTCGAACAGCTGCGCCTGCAGGCGGCAGCCCTCGGCGGCCTGCGATCCGAGATGATGCAGTTCGGCGTTGATCGCCAACAGCGCATCGCAGTAGCGTTCATCGAAGGTGGTGACCAGCGTCAGGTCGTGAATGTGGGTGGCGCTCTGGCCAATCAGATAGACGTCGCGGAAGATGCCGGCCATCCACCACATGTCCTGATCTTCGATATAGGTGGAGTCGGCCCATTGCATCACCCGCACCGACAGCAGGTTCTCGCCCTGCCGCACATAGGGGCTGATATCGAACTCGGCGCACAGCCGGCTGCCCTTGCTGAAGCCGACATAGTTGCCGTTGACGTACACCTCGAAGTAGGTTTCCACGCCGTCGAATTTGATCAGCACTTGCTGATCTTGCCAGCCGGCGTCGAGCGTAAAGTGGCGCTGATAGGCACCGGTGGGGTTATTGGTCGGCACGTAAGGCACGTCGATCGGGAACGGGAAGCCCTCGTCGGTGTACTGCAGGTGGCCATGCCCTTCCAACTGCCACATGCCCGGCACCGCCATATCGCCCCAGTCGCTCATCGGCTCACGGTAAAACGCCGCCGGCACCTGCGCCGGGTGCTCGAAGAAGCGAAAGCGCCAGCGGCCACTCAGCAGCTGGAAGCGTCGGCTGGCGTTGCGATCGAAGCTCAGCGCCTGCCCGGCGTCCGCATAGCTGAAGAAGCTCGCACGCGGCGCCAACCGGTGCTCAGACTGTTTTTCAATGTTTTCCCAATTATTCACGTCACGTCTCCCGACACCTGTGCAATGCGGAAACGATAGTAAATATTTAGTAAAAACTACAGTTGATATTTACCAAATGACGACAGGATCACAATAAATCTCAAATGCCTTTTTTTATCATGACGTTAATTTTGAGCGCCAACGCCCCCGCCAAGGCGGGGGCCAATCAGGCGACGGTGGTGTCGCGCAGCTGGAGCGAGCTGGGAACAAAGATCGACAGCGGCACGGTGCGCTCATCGCGCAGCCGCTCCGCCAGCAGGTTGACGGCCTGTGCGCCCATGGTTTCCGAAGGGATGCGCACCGTGGACAAGGCGGGGAAAATAAAGCGGGCGGTGGGAATATCATTGACGCTGATCAGCGCGATCTGCCCCGGCACCTGAATGCCGTGTTCATGCAGCGCGCGCAGCACGCCGATCGCGATCGAATCGGTCGCCACCAGCAGCGCCGGCGGATAGCCAGCCTTGCTCTGCAACATCGCTTTCGCACACTGGTAGCCCGACTGGCTGCTGAAATCGCCGTGGTAAATATCCTGCGCCCGTACCACGTTTTGCTGCCGCCCATACTCGACGAACGCCTGCTCGCGCTGGTCGATACCGGCCGGATCGTCGCGCCCGCCGATAAAGCCGATGCGCTGATAGCCGCGGCCGATGAAGTAGTCGATCACCTTGCGGCTGATCTTGTACAGGTCGACATTGACGCAGTCGAAACGCTCGTCGTCCACCACGCCGTCGATGAATACCACCGGCGTTTCCTGCTGCCTGAGCTGCTCATACAGCGCGGGCTGCGGCCGGCCGATCACCAGCAGGCCGTCGGCCGACGGCAGCGCCTTGTCGCCGTTGAAGTCGTAACCGGCGCTCAGCGCCACGCCCAGCTTTTCGCACTGCGTTTCGATGCCGTAACGCATCGCCAGGTAATAGGGATCGTTGATCTCCACGCCCTGCGTATAGGTGAACAGCGCGGCGAATTGTAGGCGTTGCCCGCTTTGCCGTTTGGAAGGCGCAATCTTGTATTCGAGGCGCTCCGCCGCTTCCAGGATCTTCTGGCGGGTTTGCGCCTTCACGCTCAGGGTGGGGTCGTCATTCAACACGCGCGAAACGGTGGCGACGGACACATTAGCGGCTTCAGCAATTTCCTTCAGTGTGGCCATAGAGTCCCAATGCACAGACGAAAAACGGTAGCTTAATCGGATAGCGCCGCGGCGTACAGCGCCGCCCGCGCCCTCTCCTTCCCAAATCGGGCCAGAGCACGCTCATGCCAGCCGTTGCCGGGCGCCTGCAGCGAAAGATACCCATTTCGTCCGCTGTGATCAAGTTAACGCTTTACTGATTAAAGAGTATTTTTTACTAAATATTTTACTAATATACCTGCCGTTTACCGCTCTCTACGGGCGGACGTTTTCTCTTCTCCCAGGGATCCGGGAGCGACCTCGCGTGAGCCGCCGCTCGGCTGACGTTCCGTTCCATCCAACACCAGGCCTATGCCCCATGAAATCACTAAATCATCACGCCCTGTTGCCCTGGTTGCTGCTCGTTAGCGCGCCCGTCTGGGCGGAGCAAGAACCTGTCACCCCGGCGGAGCGCAATCAGCTGCCGCCGCCGCCGTTGTCCGAAACCGCCGCGACCGCCCTGCGCTTTTACGGCGAGCTCGGCATCGGTGGCAGCGTCTATTTGAACGGCGAACATCAGCATCAATACAGCGACGGCACCTATATCGAAGGCGGCTTGGAGATCAAACGGGGCCACTGGTTCGGCCTGATTTACGGTGAAGGCTGGACCGTGCAGGCGGACAGCAAGGGCCATGCCTGGACGCCAGGCCACGGCTGGGGTGGCTTCGAGGGTGGGTTAAACCGCTTTTACGGCGGTTACCGCACCGACGACGGCACCGAGATGATGCTTAGCGTACGCAACGATTCGTCGCTCGACGATCTGCAATGGTGGGGCGACTTCACGCCGGAGTATGGCTACGTGATCCCCAATACCCGCGATCTCAGCTACGCCGCCAAGCTGCAAAACCTGACCGGGCGCTTTCGCTACAGCGTGACGGCGGCGCCGGAAAGCCGCATCGACGAGAGCAAGGCGCTGCTGCACTTCGGCAAATACGACCGCTATTCCGACAAATATACCTACCGGGCGATGGTCAACGGCTACACCCAATACGATCTGCAGGACAATCTGACGTTGCTGAACGGCCTGGAAGTGACCGGCGGCCTGGGGCAGCTGTTTTTGCTGGGGCTGCGCGGCAAACACCTGGCTGGCCGCGTCTGGCACCACACCGGCAAAGGCGACAGCGGCGGCCACCCCGGCAGCGAATCGGGCCTGATGCTCAGCGCGATGACGGAAACCGCCAAAGGGCTGTATCTCTCCACCGCCTACAGCTACGCCCGCCACCGGTTTGATAACACGGCGGATACCGCCACCTCCTACGCCCAGTTTGGCGTCTGGTACGAATACGCCGGCGGCAAACTGGCCACCGCACTGGACAGCAAATTCTTTATGCGCAATGACAGCACCGGCGCCAGCAACTCGGTGTTTCTGATGCAATATTTCTATTGGTAACCGTTGAGGCTCCTACGATGAACATGACTCCCCTGACCCCGCTGGCCACTGCCCTCGTGCTGATGCTGGCGGGCTGCGCGCCGAAAACGCCCGACGCCCCGCTCGCCGAGCGCTACCCAAACGTGATCGACCGCCACGGTGCGCCGCATTTTATGCTCGACTACGACTTCGACGATCACCAGCGCTTCAATCCGTTCTTCGATCTCGGCGCCTGGCACGGCCACCTGTTGCCGAGCGGGCCGGAAGGCATGGGCGGCTTCCCCGGCCCGGCGCTGCTGACCGAAGAGTACATCAACTTTATGGCCAACAATTTCGATCGGCTCACCGTCTATCGAAACGGTAAACCGGTGCATTTCACCATGACGGCCTACAGCCTGCCCGGCGCCCTGGTGCAGCGGCTCAGCGCGCCGGGCGTGACCGTCAACCTGACGCTGCGCTTCGCTGCCGCGCGCACCTCGCTGCTGGAAACCCAGATCCTGACCGACGCGCCGCTGGAGCTGGTGTGGGACGGCGAATTGCTGGAGCGCTACGCCGCCAAAGAGCAAAAACCGCTGCCGCCGGCGACCCTCGAGCAGGCATTCCCGAACTACACGCGCCGCATTGTGCCGACGGCGGACGGCCTGCGCGTCACCTTCGGCAAGGTGCGCGCGCCGTCGCAGCTGATGACCTCCGGGCAGTCCGAGTATCAGATCCACAAATCGCTGCCGCAGCGCACCACGGTCGACGGCCACCGCTTCCGCGCCACGGCGCGCATCGCCGGCTCCACCACGCTGTATACCACCTACTCGCACCTGCTCACCGCCGAAGAGACGCAGCGCGAACAGCGCACTATCGCCGACATCCTCGCTCACCCGCAGCGCTATATGGCCGCGTCGGCCCAGCGTTGGGAACGCTATCTCGCCACTGGGCTCAGCAACCCACACGCCACGGCGGAACAAACCCGCGTGGCGGTCAAAGCGATAGAAACGCTGAACGGCAACTGGCGCGGCGCAGCCGGGGCGATGAAGTTCGACTCGGTCACCCCGTCGGTTACCGGGCGCTGGTTCTCCGGCAACCAAACCTGGCCGTGGGACACCTGGAAACAGGCCTACGCCATGGCGCACTTCAACCCGGACGTGGCCAAGGACAACATTCGCGCGGTGTTCGCCTACCAGATCCGGCCGGGCGACGCCCTGCGCCCGTGGGATACCGGTTTTCTGCCCGACCTTATCGCCTACAACCCCAGCCCGGAGCGCGGCGGCGACGGCGGCAACTGGAACGAACGCAACACCAAACCGAGCCTGGCGGCCTGGGCAGTGATGGAGGTGTATCGCGTCACCGGCGATAAGGGCTGGCTGGCGGAGATGTACCCGAGGCTGGTGGCCTACCATGACTGGTGGCTGCGCAACCGTGACCACAACGGCAACGGCGTGCCGGAGTACGGCGCCACTCGCGACAAAGCGCACAATACCCCCGACGGGCGCATGTTGTTCACCGTCAAGCGTGGGCAGCGCGAGCAAACGCTGGCCGGCCTCGACAATTACGATCGCATCGTGCGCGAGGGGCGGTACGACAGCATCGAGATCCCGGCGCAGACCGCCGCCTCATGGGAGTCGGGCCGCGACGACGCGGCGGTATTCGGCTTTATCGATCCGGATCAATTGGCGCGCTACGTGGCACAAGGCGGTAAACGCGAAGACTGGCAGGTAAAATTCGCCGAAAACCGCGCGCCGGACGGCACGCTGCTCGGTTACTCACTGCTGCAGGAATCGGTGGATCAGGCCAGCTACATGTACAGCGACAACCGCTACCTGGCGGAGATGGCCGATATTCTGGGCCGCGGCGCCGAGGCCGCTGCCTTCCGCGCCAAAGCCGACCGGCTGGCGACCTACATCAACACCTGCATGTTCGACAAGCAGAGCGGTTTCTTCTATGACATCCGCATCGAAAGCCGGCCGTTGGCCAACGGCTGCGCCGGCAAACCGATCGTCGAACGCGGCAAAGGGCCGGAAGGCTGGTCGCCGCTGTTCAACGGCGCAGCCAGCCAACCGCACGCCGATGCGGTGGTCAAGGTGATGAAGGATCCGCGCGAGTTCAATACCTACGTGCCGCTCGGCACCGCGGCGCTGACCAATCCGGCGTTCGGCGCGGATATCTATTGGCGCGGCCGCGTGTGGGTCGATCAGGTGTATTTCGGTCTCAAGGGCATGGAGCGCTACGGCTATCGCGACGACGCGGTGGCGATGGCGCAGGCCTTCTTCCGCCACGCCGACGGTCTGGTCGCCGACGGGCCGATCCGCGAGAACTACAACCCGCTCACCGGCAAGCAGCAAGGCGCGCCGAACTTCTCCTGGAGCGCGGCGCACCTGTACATGCTGTATAACGACTTCTTCACGCAATAAGCCGCAGCGGCCACCGCCATCGTTACCCGGCGGTGGCCCGCGTTTATGAACGGATCGGGATCACCAGCACGTCGATATTCAACTGGTTGATGGCATTGCGGGTGGAAGAGAACAGGTTGCTCCACAGATCGTGGTGATGGCCGAACACCAGCAGATCGATGTTCTTATCCACGACTGCCGTGCGCAGTTCGTCAACGAAGCCGCCGCGCCCGATAATCACTTCCGCGATCGGGTAATTGACGTTTTGCGTGGTGGGCTCCAGCTCTTTGCGGATCTTCTCTTCGAACGGCACACCGTCATAGCTGCGCTCCGAAAAGCCGATCGCCGCGTGGTAGGTGTCGTAGTGAACGTCCACATAGATCAGTGAGAGTTTGGCCTGCAGCGCCTCCGCCAGCAGCGCCCCCTTTTCGACCAGCCGTTTGCCGTCATCGCTCAGATCGGTGGCGATGACAATATGGTGGTAACACATAGCGCCTCCTGTCATGGACTCGGTAGAGCCGAGGCTCCGATATCACACCGGGGTCATATCGTTATGGTTAATTTTAGTTCAGAAATGGCGCGTATGACGGGTGGCGACGCGGTGGGAAAGCCCCGTTGCCGGGGCTGAAGGCAAAAATTACTTCTCGCGCTGCGCCTCAAACCAGACGTTGCACAGCGACAGGATCAGCGTGTTGGCGTCTTTCACCAGCACGTTATCGCCGGGCACCCCATCGGTGCCCTGATCGGTGATGCCTTTGATGGCGGTATCCGCGTGCTGAATGGCCACGCGTTCGACCGACGGCGTGCTGATGCCCAGCATCGGGAAATCGATGTAGGAGCTGCTGCCGGAATTGTCCTCGACAAACTCCTGCGCTTCTACGGTGCTGACGGTGGCCCCTTCGCTTTTCAGCGCCGTGCCGTTCCAGCTGAACGCATCCGCTTTGTAGCTGATTTTGCCGCCGATCAGGCTCTGCGCCTGCTGTTGATCCCAGCAGCCGGTGGTCTGGGTCGGCACAATTTTACTGACGCGCCAGTTGCCCAGCAGCTGTTTGGGGATCGGCCCGGTATCGCTCTCCGCCGCCCGAACCTGAGTCGCCGAGACGCAGGCCAACACCACCAGCGGCAGCAGCGCCTTGCTCCAAGTGTTCAATCGCATTGTCTTTTCCTTCGTTTCAGTACCCAGTCTGCCCTCACGGGCCAACGGCTATCATAATAAGCCCGCCGATTCGCCGTCAAAACAATCCGCACCGCGCCAGGCGGCGGCCGCTCATAGCTAATCGCTATGAGTCATAGTGAATCAGTATTTTGTTTTAGCCCAGCGATTACCTACAGTCACTGCCACTATTCTGCCCGCCAAAATTAGCAGGCAATGTTGACAAGGACCCTGGGGAAAATGACATTTACGCTGAAAAACCTCACCCTGGCGCTGGCCGCCGCCGGCACGCTGCTGCTGACCGCCTGTGGCCCGACGGCACAGGACGATCACCACATCAAGGTCGGCATCAGCGCCGGTATCGATCAGTCGCTGTGGGCGGTGGTACAAAAGGTCGCCAAGCAGAAATACGATCTGGACGTGGAGGTGGTGACCTTCAACGATTACGTGCTGCCGAACGAAGCGCTGAACAACGGCGATCTGGACGTCAACGCCTTTCAACACAAACCGTATCTGGACAAACAGATGCAGGAGCGCGGCTACAAGCTGGCGGCGGTAGGCAACACCTTCGTCTACCCGATCGCCGGCTATTCGAAGAAGATAACCGCACTCAGCCAACTGCCGGACGGCGCGCAGGTGGCGGTGCCGAACGATCCGACCAACCTGGGCCGCTCGCTGCTGCTGTTGCAAAAACAGGGGCTGATTACTCTGAAAGACGGCGTCGGCCTGCTGCCGACCGCGCTGGACATCGTCAGCAACCCGAAAAAGCTGAAGATCGTCGAGATTGAAGCGCCGCAGCTGCCGCGCGCGCTGGACGACCAACAGGTGACGCTGGCGATCATCAACACCAACTACTCCAGCCAGATTGGCCTGTCGCCGGCCAAGGACGGGCTGTTTGTCGAAGACAAAAACTCGCCGTACGTCAACATCTTCGCCAGCCGCATCGACAATAAAGACAGCGAGAAAGTGAAGGATCTGGTCAAGGCCTATCAGACCGACGAAGTGGCGGCCAGCGCCGCCGACATCTACAAGGGCGACGCCGTCAAAGGCTGGTAACGCCTCACGTAGGGCCCGTGGCGCCCGGCCACGGGCCCTGCCAACCTCAGCCGCGCTGGATGGAAACGCCGCCGTCCACCAGCATCGCGGTGCCGGTGACGAATGAGGAGGCGTCAGACGCCAGATACAGCGCCGCCTGCGCGATCTCCTCCGGCATCGCCAGCCGCTTCAGCGCGTGCAGTTCGGCCACCTGCGCCAGCGCTTCCGGGGTATTGCTCATCTGCCGCCCCATCGCCGTGTCGGTGCCCCCCGGCAGCAGCGCGTTCACCCGAATGCCGCGCCCGCCGAACTCCACCGCCAGCGCCTGCGTCAGGCCGATCAGCCCCGATTTGCTGGCCGCATAGGCCGCCGTACCGGGAAACGCCGCGGTGTGGCCGACGAACGTGGAGGTGAAGATCACCGAGCCTGCGCCGCGCGCCAGCATGGCGGGGATTTGATATTTGGCGCTGTAGTAAGCGCTGGATAGATTGGTTTCCAGCACGTCGCGCCATTCTGACGCGCTGAGCGCCAGCGACGGCCCCAGCGGCCCCAACGTGCCGGCGTTGTTGAAAGCGATATCCAGCCCGCCGAACTCATCGACGGCCGTCGCCGTCAACCGTTCGGCGAAGGCTTCGTCGCGCACGTCACCGGCTACCGCCAACGCCCGGCCGCCCTCGCGCCGAATGTCCTCTACCAGCTCGGCCAACAGCGGCTCGCGCCGCGCGCCCAACACCAGCGCTGCGCCCTGCCGGGCAAACAGCAGCGCCGCCGCTTTGCCGATCCCCGAACTGGCGCCGCCGATCACCGCCACCTTGCCGTTTAATGCGTTCATCGCCCATCCTCTCGCTGTTTAAAGATCCTCAGTGTGAGGCAAGATTCGGCGCCGCGCTGGCCGCAAGCGGACATGTAACTGGCGCCAATAAGAAAGGCGCTGCAAGCAGCGCCCCGGCAACGCGAACCTGGCGGTTAACTTACGGCCTGGCCGCATATTTCCCCTGATTGGCCGGCGTCACCAGCTCGAACGGGATCCAGTAATACGGCTCGAGTTTTTCACCGTTGATCATGCGCTGCGCCACATCGACCGAGGCCTTGCCCTGGCCGACCGCGTCCTGGAACACCGTGACCTGCATCTTGCCGGAGGCCAGCGCCTTGAGGCCGTCCGGCGTGGCGTCGATGCCGCCGATCAGCACTTTCTTATCCGCCTTGCCCGCCTGCTGCAGCGCCATGATCGCGCCGATCGCCATCTCGTCGTTGTTGGCGGCGACGATGTCGATCGCTTCGCCGTTGGTAAGCCAGTTCATCATCAGATCCATGCCTTCACTGCGTGAATAGTTGGCGCTTTGCTTCTGCACCACCTTCATTTTCGGGTACTTGGCCACCACCTGCTCCACGTCTTTGGTGCGCTGCAGCGCGCCGGCGTCGGTCAGGTTGCCGATCATCACCGCCACGTTGCCCTGATAGTTAGCCAACCGCGCCAGCTCTTCCATCTGCAGCGTGCCGGACTCCCGCTCGTCGGAGCCGACGAACACCACGCCCTGCGGCAGTTTGGCGTCGCCCGGCGTGCGGTTCACGTACACCAGCGGCACGCCGGCGGCCTGGACCATTTTGGTCATCACCGGGGTGCTGGCCGAGTTGACCGGATCGACGATAATCGCGTCCACCCCGGCGCTGATAAAGCTCTGCACCTGATCGGTCTGGCGGCCGACGTCGCCGCGCGCGTCTTCGAACTGTACGGTAATGCCGCGCGCCTTGGCCTCCTTGTCGATCGCCTGGCGGATAATGGTGAGGAAGTTCTGGTCAAAATAGGCCATCGATACGCCGATGGTTTGCGCCCATGCCGAAGTGGACGCACACAGCGCCACCGCCAGCCACAGCCCTTTCAGGTAATTCATCATGTGTTCCCCCGGGTAAAAAAACGCCGCCGGCCCACCTTGGCGCCGGCGGCAATTCACGGCAATCAGTGTTTTTTGCGGTTGCGCCGCATGTCGATAGACACGGCGGCGACGATAATCACGCCTTTGATAATGTCCTGAATGTAAGAGTCGACGCCGATAAAGGTGAAGCCGCTTTTGATAAGGCCGAGGATCACCGCGCCGATCAGCGTGCCGGTAATGCGCCCGACGCCGCCCATCAAGCTGCTGCCGCCGATCACCGCCGCGGCGATGGCGTCCAGCTCGTACGACATCCCCATGCTCGACTGGCCGCTGCTGACGCGAGCCGCCAGCACCACGCCCGCCAACCCCGCCAGGCCGCCGGCGATGGTGTAAACCGTCACCAGGTACTTATTGACGTTGATGCCGGAGACCCGCGCCGAGGTCATGTTGCCGCCGATGGCGTAGATGTATTTGCCGTAGCGGGTGTGTTTGAGTGCGATATGGAAGATCACCGCAATCACCAGGAAGATGATCACCGGCATTGCGCCCTGGCCGATTGACGTGAAGCCGTCCGACAGGAAGCTGACCGGGTTCCCCTTGGTGTAGTACTGCGCCAGGCCACGCGCCGATACCATCATCCCCAGCGTGGCGATGAACGGCGGAATGCCGGTGCGGGTGATCAGGAAGCCGTTGATAAAGCCGCAGACGATGCCCACCCCAATCCCGGCGCCGATCGGGATCGCCGCCGGCAGATCGAGCAACCCCGGGTACATCGGCGAGATGCTGTCCGAGGTCTGCGCCAGGCTGGCCGCCACCACCGCGGTCAGCGCAATCAGCGAGCCGGAGGAGAGATCGATGCCGGTGGTGATGATCACCTGGGTGACGCCCACCGCGATGATGCCGATGATCGCCACCTGCAGCACGATCAGCAGCAGGCGGTTCGGGTTCAGCAGGAACGACTGATCGCGCATGTACCAGCCGAGGATTTCGAAGATCAGCGCGATGCCGATCATCACGATGAAGATACCGGTGTCCTTCGGCATTTTGCCGCTCAGCCCGGAGAACAGCCCTCCCTTGCCCGTTGAATCGGCGGAGAGCGGCTTCTCAATCTTTACGTTACTCATGATGTTCACCCTTCGTTATTCTGAGGCCAGCGCCAGGATCTTCTCCTGGTCCGCGTCGTCTTTGTCCAAAATGCCGGTGATGCGGCCGCCGTGCATCACCATCACCCGGTCGCTCATGCCGAGGATCTCCGGCAGCTCGGAGGAGACCAGAATGATGGCGACGCCGCGGTTGGCCAGCTCGCTGATCAGGCGGTAGATTTCCGCTTTCGCCCCCACGTCAATGCCGCGCGTCGGTTCGTCGAGGATCAGGATTTTCGGCTGCGCCAACAGCCAACGCGCGATCAGCACCTTCTGCTGGTTGCCGCCGCTGAGGTTATTGATGATCTGATCCATGGTCGGCGTTTTGATGTTGAGCTTTTTGATCTGATCCATGCAGTCTTTGGCCATCTGCACATGGCTGACGAAACCGTTCTTGCCGATGTATTCCGACAGGTTGACGATGCTCATGTTCTCGACCACCGACAGCACCAGAAACAGGCCGGATTTCTTGCGGTCTTCGGTGAGAAACGCCAGCCCGCTCTCGATCGCCTTCGCCGGGGAATCCACCTTCACCGCCTGGCCTTCGATAAAGATCTCGCCGCCGTCCGCCGGGTGCATGCCGAACAGGCTTTCCATCACTTCGCTGCGCCCGGCGCCCACCAGCCCGGCGACGCCGAGGATCTCGCCGCGTTTGACGCTGAACGACACGTCATGAAACCAGCCGCTGCGGCGCAGCCCCGCCACCCGCAGCACTTCCTCGCCGATATTGTTGTTGAATTTGGGGAACATCTGCGTCAGTTCGCGCCCCACCATCATGGTGATCAGCGACTGTTTGGTCAGGTTTTCGGTTTTGTCGCAGGCGATGAAGGTGCCGTCGCGGAAAATGCTCACTTCGTCGGTGATGGCGAAGATCTCGTCCATCTTGTGGCTGATATAGATGATGCCTTTGCCCTGCTCGCGCAGTTCACGGATGATGGCGAACAGGTGCACCACTTCGCCTTCGGTCAGCGCCGAGGTCGGTTCATCCATGATCAAGACGTCGGCGTTGTAGGACACCGCCTTGGCGATCTCCACCATCTGCTGATTGGCGATGCTCAGCTCACCCACCAGCGTATCCGGCTGCAGTTTGATGTTCAGCCGCGCCAGCAGCTCGCGGGTCTGTTCGTTCAGCTGCTCGTGGTTGACGAACCCCAGCCGCGCCGGCTCGCGCCCCAACCAGATGTTTTCCGCGACCGTCATGTCAGGCACCAGGTTCAGCTCCTGGTGGATCATGGAAATGCCCGAATGCAGCGCCTGCAGCGTGTCGCTGAAGGTGACCGGCCGGCCTTTGATTTTGATCGAGCCTTCGTCCGGGTGGTAGATGCCGATCAGGCATTTCATCAGCGTCGATTTGCCCGCGCCGTTTTCCCCCATCAGCGCGTGCACGCTGCCGGGTTTGATTTTAATCGAGACCTTATCCAGCGCTTTGACGCCGGGGAACTGCTTGCTGATGCCTTCGGCCTCAAGAACATAAGGGTACATACCGCTTACCTCCGCACTGACCCACGTTTTCCGCCGCGATCGCCCCACACCGGCGCCCGCGGCGGGCTTCAAGGCTTATTTCTTGTTTTTATCGGCGAATTGCTGGTAATTGGCCTGGGTGATCAGCTGGTAAGGGATCAGCACGTTGCTCTCCACTTTCTCGCCTTTCACCAGCTGAACGGCGGTCTGCACCGCGCCCTCACCCTGGCCTTTGGCGTCCTGGAATACGCTCAACGCCAGATCGCCCTTCTTGATGAACTCCAGCGCGTCCGGCGTGCCGTCAACGCCGGCCACCAACACGCCGGATTTTTTGGCTTGCTTCAGCGCCAAAATAGCGCCGATGGCCATTTCGTCGTTGTTGGAGGCGATGGCGTCAATCTGCTGGCCGGACAAAATCCAGTCGGTGGTGACGTCCACGGCCTCTTTACGGAAGAACTTGGCGGTTTGTTTGTCGACTATTTTGATGCCGGGGTAGTTGGCCGCCACCTCTTCCACGCCGCGAGTGCGGTCGCGCGTGGCTTCGCTCGACAGCTCGCCCATCAGGATCATCACGTTGCCCTTGCCGTTCATCAGCTTGGCCAGCTCTTCCATCTGGAGCTTGCCGGCCAGCTTGGAATCGGAGCCGACGTAGGCCATGCCGGCCGGCAGCGCCACTTCCGGCTTGCGGTTGACGAACACCAGCGGGATCTTGGCCTTCTCGGCCAGCTTGATCATCGGCTTAACGCCCTGGGTATCCACCGGGTTGAGGATGATGGCGTCGACGCCCTGGCTGACGAAGTTTTCGATTTGTTGAATTTGCTGCGCGATGTCGCCCTTGGCGTCTTCGAACTGGCCGCTGACGTTGCCGTCGGCCTTCATTTTGCTTTGCATCGACTGGCGCAGAATGGTGAGGAAGTTGTCATCGAAGTAAGCCATGGAAACGCCGATCTTGATGTCTTTCGCCAACACGCTGGCCGGCAGCATGCACATCAATACCGAGGCGGCGATCAGTTTCTTCAGCTTCATGTTCGTTACCCTTTAATCGTTAGAATGAAGAGGTCTGTTGGTTGACAGCTAATGAAAAATATTTTTTACATTCAAACAACATTACGGTCGGTGTTATCCCTTTGATACGGCGAATTTACCGTGTTATCGCCGTATTAAGGCCGTAGACAAAATGGTGATCGATATCTCAAAATAGATTAAAAACAATCAATTGAAATAAACCCCTGGCATAACAAACGGCGTCTTTAGCGCGCTTTTAAATGTTTATTTCATAATTGAGATTATTGAAACTTTTTAACCCAAACAAGCGAAACATGCATTTTGGAATGGCTTATTAACAAAAACATGACACGGATCTAACAAATGAAATGAAAGCCGCCGGCGAGCGTTCCCCTTTCGTGCGCCGGCAAAAACTGCGAGCGGCCACGCAGTTTGCGGTTTCCGCGTTTCCTGACCATCCTTACTCGGCAATAATGGACATATCCCTATCTCAGGAGGACCTGACATGCAGCTCAGCAGTAAGGTGCGGATGAACCGCCTGTTCAATAACGGCAAATGCCTGGATGTGGCGATCGATCACGGCATCGCCAACGAACCGGATTTCTTGATCGGTCTGGAAGATATCGAACGAGTGATGGGCAACCTGATCGCCGCGCGCCCCGACGCCATTCAGGTCAACTACGGTCAGGCGGATCTGCTGCAGCGCGCGCCGCAGCGCGAAAAACCGGCGCTGGTGATGCGCACCGACGTCGGCAACGCCTATAACGCCGCGCGCCACCGCGAAATGTGGGCGGTGCTGCACAACCCGGAGGCGCCGATCCTGGCGGCGCTGCAAATGGACGCCGCCGCGGTGGTGGTCAATCTGTATATGATCCCGGATGAGCCTGGTATTTTCCGCCAGTGCGTGGAGAACATCGGCCGCCTGCGCCACGCCTGCGATCGCTACGCCATGCCGCTGATGATCGAACCGCTGGTGATGGCGCCGGCCGGCCAGGGCGCCGCCTACGGTTCACTGGGTGACGTGGAGAAGATCGTGCCGCTGGTGCGGCTGGCGCGCGAGCTGGGCGCCGACATCATCAAGGCTGACCCGACCGAACGGGTGGAAGACTTCCACCGCGTGGTGGAAGCGGCGCGCTGCCCGACGCTGGTGCGTGGCGGCGGCAAGGGGGAGCTGGGGCCGGTGCTGGAAAAATCCGCCGCGCTGATGGCCCAGGGCGCTTCCGGCATGGTCTATGGCCGCAACGTTTACCAACACAGCAATCCGTCGCAGGTGGTGCGCGCCCTGATGGCGATCATCCATCAAGGTGCCAGCGGCCAACAGGCGCTGGAGCTCTACCACCAGCAATGACCCGCTTTTGTAACTAAAATAACCCCTCCGCACCCCGGCAGCATGCTATAACCTGCTGCCGGTAACTGCAGCTTGCCTCATTCCTCGCTAGAATACGCCGTGAAATCGCCATTCGGAGAACCGCCATGCCAAAACAACGGGTGCCGCTCAAGCTGAGCACCGCCATCACGCTGATGGTGTCCGCCATCATCGCTTCGGTGCTGCTGGTGGTGTTCGCGCTGTTTTTCGTGCAGATGAGCCGCGAGGGGCAAGATCAGCTGCAGCAGAAAGCCATCGCCGTCGCCAATACGCTGGCGCTCTCCAGCACGGTGGTTGACGGCCTGCAGCGGCGCGACCAAAGCGGCGCCATTCAGCGCTTCGCCGAGCAGGTGCGCCATCAAAACGAGCTGCTGTTCGTGGTGGTGGTGGATATGCAGGGCATCCGCTATTCGCACCCCAAACCCTGGTTGATCGGCAAGCATTTTATCGGCGAAGATCTGGCGCCCGCGCTGCAGGGCAACGTCAACAGCGCCATCAACCGCGGCACGCTGGCCCCGGCGCTGCGGGTGTTCGTGCCGGTGTATGACGATCAGAAAAAACAAATCGGCGTGGTGGCGCTCGGCATCGCGCTGGACACCGTGCAGCGGGTGGTGGCGGAGAGCCGTTGGATCATCTATTGGACCATCGCCTTCGCCGCGCTGGTCGGCAGCCTGGGCACCTTCTTCCTGGTCTCCGCGCTCAAGCGCATCATGCTGGGTTTCGAGCCTTACGAAATCTCCAACCTGTTCGAACAGCGCAACGCCATGCTGCAGTCGATTAAAGAAGGCGTGATCGCGGTCGATAATGAATCCCGCATCACCATCGTCAATGACGAAGCCAAGCGCCTGCTGCGCCAGAGCGGGCCGGTGGAAAACCTGCTGCTGGACGCCGCCAGCAAGCATTGGCCGGCGCAGCTGCATCTGGCGGAGGTGCTGGCCAGCGGCGAACCGCTGCGCGATCGGCAGATCAGCTTCAACGGCAGCGAACTGCTGACCAATACCGTGCCGGTGATCGTCAACGGCCAGGTGACCGGCGCCATCGCCACCTTCCGCGACAAAACCGAGGTCAGCCGCTTGCTGCAGCGCCTGAGCGGCATGGCTCACTACGCCGACGCCCTGCGGGTGCAGTCGCACGAATTTATGAACAAGCTGCATGTGATACTCGGCATGCTGCACATGAAGGCCTATCAGCAGTTGGAAAACTACATCATCAATACCGCCAGCAACTACCAGGAAGAGATCGGCGCACTGCTGCGCAAAATTCACTCACCGGAAGTGGCGGGCTTCTTCATCGGCAAGATCAGCCGCGCCCACGAAGCCGGCGTTGAGCTGACCATTGAGGAAAACAGCCTGCTGCCAGAAACCGACGATGCGGAGACCACCCATGTGCTGATCAGCGTGCTCGGCAACCTGATCGAAAACGCCATCGACGCCATCGACGGCGTTGAGGGCCACGAGATCGGCCTGAGCTTCCATCACCACGACGATCAATTACACTGTATCGTCAGCGACGACGGCCCCGGCATCGATCCGGCGATCGGCGCGCGCATCTTCGAACACGGATTTTCCACCAAGGGAACGGGACGCGGCATCGGCCTGGCGCTGATCCGCAGCCATCTGGAGAAACTGGGCGGCAGCATCGATTTCGAATCCGAACCGGGCGAGCTGACCCAATTTTTCGTGCACCTTCCCTATCAGGCCAAGAGCAGAGCCCATGATTAACGTACTGATTGTCGACGACGACCCGATGGTGGCAGAGCTAAACAAATACTACCTGAGCCAGGTCGGCGGTTTTCACTGCCAGGCGACGGTCGCCACTCTGAGCCAGGCGCGCGCCCTGCTGGCCGATGCCAGCGTCAGCATCGATCTGGTGTTGCTGGATATCTACATGCAGCAGGAGAACGGGCTGGATCTGCTGCCCGGCCTGCGCGAGCTCGGCGAGAAGACCGATGTGATCATCATCTCCTCCGCCAGCGACGTGAACACGGTGCAAAAAGCGCTGCACTACGGCGTGGTGGATTACCTGATCAAGCCGTTCCAGTTCAGCCGCTTCAAGGAGGCGCTGAGCCACTACCGGCAACAGTCGCAGCTCTTGGCGCAGCGCGAGTTTTCGCAGGCCGACGTCGACAGCCTGCTGCGCCGCCAGCCCGGCGGCCAGGAGAGCAAGAAACTGCCGAAGGGGCTGACCAGCATCACCCTGAGCACGGTGTGCGAGTGGATCGAACAGCAGCACGACAGCGAATTCTCCACCGACAACCTGGCCAACGCCATCGGCATTTCGCGGGTGTCCTGCCGCAAGTACCTCATCTATCTGGCGGAGAGCGGCATTCTCGGCACCCGTATTCTGTACGGCGCCACCGGCCGACCGGTCTATCTGTATCAGTTGAAACCGGACGCGATCGCCATGCTGAAAGAGCATTGCCGCCCGGCCTAAACGACGCCGGGCGCAGAAAGCGCCCGGACGTTGAAGGCTAGAAGTTGTGCATGTAACACTTCGCCTCGGGGTGAGGATCTTTCGAGTGTCTGCGCAGGCAACGCTGCTTTTTCTCCTGCTGTTCCAGGTTCCGCTGCTGCCGCTCGGCGGCCTCTGCGGCCTCGCGCTGCTGTTCGCGTGCAATCGCCTGCTCGTTGACCAGCGTCAGGTTATCGACATTCCACACCTTGTGACGCAATGCGTCGCGCTTTTTCTGGTACTCCTCGGTGATCTTACTGTCCTTCGGCGCCACTGCATGGTATTCCAGATCCACCCGCGCCTGCGCGAAGCTGGCGCAACACAAGGCCATGCCGGCCAACACTATCATTTTCATCGATAAACTCCTGACAAATCCCTGTTCTCATCTTTAGCAATTCAGCGGTCGACCATTCAGCCAGGCCCGGCAATATGCGCCGACAAACGGCCGATGCGGCCCCATCAGGGACGTCCGGCGCAGACGCAGCGACAGGCAGCGAACAATATCGGCTCCCTGTTCGCAGGCCGATCGGGCGCTCTGGTGCCCCTGCGCAGAACGTCTCGCCGTTTTCTGTGTTTGCAACCACATTTCCAACGCTTCCCGCTCCGCACGCAGCCGCGCCAGCTGCATGCGCTCCGCCTGAATCTGTTCAGCCAACCAAATATGCTGCAACAAGCCATCCAGCCGCGCCGGGCATCCCGCCGCAGAGGGACTTTCCGTCGAGGCGCCGGGCGAGGAATGGCGATCGATGAACGCCTGACTGCAAAATGAGGCCAGCAGCGCCAGCGCCGCAGCGATTAACGAGGGTAGTTTCAATACACAAGCTCCATGAATAAGCCGACTGGGGGCGCCACGAAAAATGACGCAGAGAACCGTTCAACAGCCATTGAGTGAAGACACATGAGGCTCTGCGGGATCTGGCGCATGTTGCCCTCCCGTCGCCGGCGTTTTCGCGTTTTCGGCATCGCATTCGACCAGACGCGCCAAGGTTTCAGCCTCGTTCTCCGTGGGTGGGCTCGGCACTGCCATCTCTTGTCGCAGCCCATGCGCCAGCTCTTTCAATTTCTTCTGAAACAGCACGGGAGAAATTCCCTCGCATTGCCGATCGTAGCGGGCCGCATTTGCTTGCAGACTCAACAACGACATTATCAACATGGCGACAATACGCTTTGCCATTGAAAACTCCTGTAATGATGTCTGGGTATGTCGATATAAATTCAACAAGCAGAGATTCATCGTTTAAAGATAAATAACGCATCGGAAAAACAGAGTAGCGAATTAATAATAAACCGTTCCACAATATCTCTGAGATAACGTCTGGCGCCACGCCGAATAAAGAGTGGTGATTAGCGCTCCCCTATTTTCGACCAGTCCAGCGTACCGCCAATACCGACCCGGCCTTCATTCAGCACGGAAGCGGCGGATTCGCCGGCGATAATACGCTGTTTTTGTTCTCGCGTTGCGGGCTGCGGTGCTCCCCAATTCCCCCAGTGAGTGGAGGAGGATGAGGATGAAACAGTGGGGTAAATGGCACTGCATCCGTTTAATACCAGACACAATGCCAGAAGATAATTACGCCATGTCATACTATTCCCCTTAAAATAACGCCATTGGCAGTGACGGTAAATGAAAAATGAGTTTATTTAGTTTAATAACGCTCGCCGCATGCCATCGCCTGCGACAAAAAGAATACGCCGGTGTTAATCACCCGTTATTTTAATTAACCTGAATAAAACAAATATCGCTCAATAAGATAACGCTAATCGCAGAAATGGGCCAACAGGTTCAGCGCACTTCCGAGTGCGCTGGGATCTTACTCTTCGCCGTCCGGCTGCCAGGCCAACAGATCGCCAGGCTGGCAGTCGAGAATGCGGCAGATCTTGTCCAGCGTTTCCAGCCTGACTCCCTTGACCTTGCCGTTTTTCAACAGAGACAGGTTTTGCTCAGTGATCCCCACCTGCTCCGCCAGCTCCTTTGAACGCATCTTCCTTTTGGCCAACATGACATCAAGACTTACGATTATTGCCACTCTATTCTCACACGAAAGAAAGCTGTTCTTCATTCAGCCGCAACGCTTCCAGAAATACCCGGCTAAATACCAGGATTGCGCAGCCTACGATCAGCGAGCGCACCGACTCGCTATTGACGCCATAATAAAGGATAAACAGCATTTTTTCATCGGCGGTCAATACCATCACCTGCAGCAGACCGGCTAACGACGGGAACAACACATCGACGATCAGCAAGATGCCGATGATCTGCAACAGCACCATATTGTTGCGATGCCACACGTTGCCGCGGAAAAATTGATAAAACAGCCCGGCGCCGCACAGCAGCGCGCTGTAATAGGGCAAATAACCGAGCATGTCGATAACCAGCGTGGCGAACAGCGCCCAGCGTTGCTGCGGGATCGCGTAGGCAAGCAGCTCCGGGTAATATTCCCGGTAAGAGGCGACGATATCGCGATAGGCTACGCCTTGCAGCCAGTCCCGCACGATGATGAACATCTCAACGCCGGTGCTGACGATCAGCATCGCCATAATGAGCAAACACAGACAACGCACATACAGCGGCAGATGGATCCTTGGCGCAGCGCCCATAATTTTCTATCCCTTAATCAACAGCAATAAATTATCGTAAAACGATAATTTATTGCTGTCAATGATCAAGTGGACTGATGAGTCAGGCGGTGGTCGCCAACGCGCGGACAATAAAAAAGGCCGGGCTAACCCGACCTTGTTTGACTGCTCGCCGCGCTTAGACCAGCTCGATCACATCGAAGTTGGCTTCGCCGCTCAGATCGGCGTCGTAGTCAACGCCCTGCAGACCAAAGCCGAACAGGCGCAGGAATTCCGCCTTGTAGCCCTGGTAATCGGTCAGTTCGTTGATGTTGCTGTCGTTCAGCTGCTGCCAGATGTCACGGCAGGTTTCCTGCACGGCGTCGCGCAGTTCCCAGTCATCCAGGCGCAGACGGTGTTTCTCGTCGGTATCCGGTGCCACGCCGCTGTACAGCTTGGTCGCGAACAGACGCTGGATCTGCTCGATGCAGCCTTCGTGAATGCCCTGCTCCTTCATGATTTTGAACACGATGGAGATATACAGCGGCATCACCGGAATGGCGGAGGAGGCCTGAGTTACCACCGACTTGAGCACCGCAACGTAAGCCGCGCCGCCTTTGGCCTGCAGCTTCTGGTTGATGGCCTGCGCCGCGCGATCCAGATCTTCTTTCGCCTTGCCCAGCGTACCGTGCCAGTAGATTGGCCAGGTCAGATCGGTACCAATGTAGGAGTAAGCGACAGACTGCGCGTTATCCGCCAGCACGCCCGCTTCGTCCAGCGCGTCCATCCACAGCTGCCAGTCCTGGCCGCCCATCACCTTCACGGTGTCGGCGATTTCTTGCTCGTTGGCCGGCTCGACCACGGCTTCAACCAGCACGTCTTTGTTGGTGTCCAGCGCAACGGATTTGTACGGCTCGCCGATCGGCTTCAGTGCGGAACGCACCACTTCGCCGGTTTCCGGCATTTTACGCACCGGCGAAGCCAGCGAGTAAACCACCAGGTCAACCTGACCCAGGTCTTTTTTGATCAGATCGATAACGGTCTGACGGCACTCGTTGGAGAATGCGTCGCCGTTGATGCTTTTCGCGTACAGGCCTTCTTCTTTAGCTGCCTTGTCGAAACCGGCGGAGTTGTACCAACCGGCGGAACCGGTTTTGCCTTCGCTGCCAGGCTTCTCGAAAAATACGCCGATGGTGGCCGCACCGCTGCCGAAAGCGGCATTGATGCGCGAGGCCAGACCGTAACCGGTGGATGCACCAATGACCAGCACCTTTTTAGGCCCGTTTTTCAGTTCGCCGCGCGACTTAACGTAGGCGATTTGCTCACGGACGTTGGCTTCACAGCCTGCCGGGTGAGCGGTGGTGCAGATAAAACCACGAATTTTAGGTTTGATAATCATAGTAATTTTTTCTTGGTAGCTAAAAACCGAAGGACAATATACCTGATTTTCTCGATATACTTAAGAAAGTGCGAAAACAAGCGCAGTGAACAGACCAGTTTAGTCGAGGGATCAGGGTTGCCCAACTCCGCATCGTGATGCCTCCACGCGCCACGCTTCGCACCCTCAGCGCGTTCAAGCCTTCCCTCTTAAATCAGCAAAAGTTGATCATGCTTCTGGCGTTGCGTTATGGTGTGGCTGTTTTTCGGTCGAATATCAGGGAAGATAAAATCACCAGGAACAGTGATGGAACCAACTTTATATTATATTCTTTCTACTCTCGCTGCCGCGGCCTGTCTGGCCGTGAAATACGGCTTCAGGCCGCCTCTGGGTTCCAAGGGTTATGTCGTTCTGGTTACGATATGTTTTTTAATCCTTTGCTGGCAATTTACCCTTTTTGCCAACGGCAACGCGATGTTTATTGCTGACTCTGAAACATGGACCAAAGAAAATTGGCCTCTACGCTACTGTGCGTTGGGGTTTGCTCTTGCACATGCCTTCGCCACTTTCGAATCCTCCAGAAGAAAGAAAAAAGACAAACTTTCCTGAAGTCGTCACCACCAAATGAAACGCCATTTGGTGGTGACAAGGTAGATCCATTACGCCTTGTTCTTTTCCAGCTGCTCAATCAGCGTATAACGCAGCGACGAGGCATCGGCCGGCACGTTCTCCACCGGGGTAACAAGCACTTTCAGCCGATACTGATAACCCGGTTCGAAGGTGAAACCCTCGATGCCGGTATAGAACAACTCCCACGGCTGCTGCGCGGAGCGACGCACCTGCATGCACTTCATCGGGCCGACGCCCACGCAGTCCACCAGCGCGCTGTTCACCAGCAACACTTCCGTTTGGCCGCCTTTCTCATTTGCGGGCTGATTCATCGAGGTTCCCTCCTGGCTGCAGCCGGCCAATGCGGCCAACGCAACAAATAACAACGCTTTGATTTTCAATGTACTGCACCAATAGTCATGTAGGTCAGACGATCCTAACAAATTGACTGGATGAATTGAACCTTGCTCCGTATCACAGAGGCGACATTATTCGCTCGCGCTTATTCTCCAAACTCATGCGTTACAGGACAGAGGTCATGACGGTACGCTGTCGTTTTTATCATCGGTATCAATGAGAAAACCGGCATCACGAATCGCCGCCCTCACCTGCCTGGCGTCCATCACCGCCGTTTTCACATAGCCAAAGAATGCCACCCGCGCGCCGGGCAAACGGACTGGCGTCGCCAGTTGGGCACTGAGTTCGCGATTGCGCTGCGCCATCTGCTCGGCACGCGCCTGCCAAAATGCAGCCGGTTCGGAGGGAGTTTCAGTGGCGGTTTCGAACCGAGACGCCAATTCGCTTAGCGCCTCCCACTCCGCCAACAGGGCGGCAACCACTTCAGGATTAGCCACCTGCCCCCAGTCAGAGGGTAAAATCCCCTCACGCCACGCCTCAAGGTAGCCGGGCAACGCCCTCTTCAACCGACTCAGCCGATCGTTCAACGCAGGTTTCATTTTACAACGCCTAATGTCTTGATATTCCCCATAATGTCACTCTCGCTTAACCGGTGATGGGAGCAATGACCGGAGCTTATCAGCGCCATAGATGACGTAATGACTTTTAGTGCGGCTAAATTAGCGATATGTGCGGGTGGGGATGGAGATCGGGTTGGTGGCTGTGATTCGAAAGAGGAGCGGGGATTGTTGCTGGCGAATTAAGAGGAATTTACTTATAAATCAATCACAAACAAAAACTGAATACGATACCTATATGTACAAAAGAATGAACACATCTCTATAAAAATACAAAAAACCCCGGATTCTCCGGGGTGAATGATTAAATCAATAGAAAATTAATAGGAGGGAAGGTTATTTTATGGATTCTTTTATCCCATACATGTTCCGATCGCTATCCATCGAAATCCCACCGGGGAACTGCTGAACAGCGTTGGGCCCAGACGTTGCCACATAGTCAGTATTTGAGGGTCTCCCCTCGAAGTACCTCTGGCTAGAGTCATTAGGAAATACAACAGCATTAATCATATTATGGCCTGCGTTATTCCCCCATTTGAGTTGTGCTATTTTATTGTTATGGAGTTGAAGATTCAGGTTATTAACACCAGAATAAGACTCATCATCACCTATTTGAACACCATAAGTTCTGTTGGCATAAAATGTTCCTTGTACGATAGAATCATTAGAACGCAGCAGCAAACCTACACCTTTATTGGCCTCACTTTCAATCCCATAAGCAAGAATATTTGCCCCTGACTCAGTCCTCATGCCATTACCGTTAGCATACAGATGGGTATTAGTAAGCATTAAACCTCCGCCGCTATAAAAGCCCTCCTTATGCAGAACATCAATCCCCCACCCTCCATTGTTAGCAGCAATCATCCCAGAAACAATCGAATCATGCGGTCCTCGCATCGTCCATCCATTACCTTTATTGCTAATTAATTTTACTCGAGTAAAGTAAGACTCCATTGCATCATTTTCATCTGGATGAACAGAACCGCTTGGAATAAATTGAGTAACTAACGCATCTCCAGAGAACCGCTCGATTGATACATCTTCAAGCCAGAACCATAAACCATATATTTCAACACCATTAACGCTGGCTTTTTTTCCATCACCACCATCAATAGTAATGTCTTTAATTTTTATGTATTTAACACCTGGGAGGCTTTTTCTATCACCATCTAATGGTGATGCAATTTTCAATGCATTTTTTTCGCTCAGGCTTGATAGTTTTTCATAGTCAGCACTTTGAATAATGGGCCCAGAAGAAGCCGAGGTTAATTTCAACTGAGTTCGATAGATTCCAGATCCGATAACCTGGGATGCATTATCAATTACAATGCAAGGTGACGCACTGCAAGTCCACACGCCTGGCGAAAACTCAATTACTTGCCCAACACCAAGCTTTATTGTAGATTTAATCTCACCCGGTTCATTGACTTTGATAGTGATTTGCTTGCCATTGGCGGCAATTATCTCTTTATTAATAATGTCGCCAACATCTGCCGTAGAAAATGCACATGCATAATTAGCCACCATAAATGGAATAATTGATAAAAAAGACACATACCCTTTTGTCATTGTTAGATATCCTTTTAACTTAAATTTGAGATTCAATAATTGAATGATAGATAACCAAATGTCAACTTCAAAATACTTCAAGCGTCACATTTATCGAGGTGTTAGCAACACATCACCATTACTAGCATGGCCTGTCTATCCGAAATTTGCTCGTCCCCAAATACACCATTACGAGAATTATTTCCTGGTGATGTGATGCTAAGGTTTCCTGTGCATCCGTGGTTACAGTTGACCGTCCCCATTGCTGTACTAGTTCTAATGCGGGTTCCCGATAACCATTGACCCTATCCCAAAATCAGTGTAGTGCTAAATCAGAGAGGAGATCAAAAGTAGGTATTGGCGTCCGCGATGTTCTTAACAATTTTGCGCCCCCCTCAGCGCGATCTGCATCGTCAGATACTCCCACTGCTACTACTTTCGCCTCACGACTAAACTTAAACGCGGCATCAGTCGACTGAGCTGCGCTATCTGCAGACTAGCTACTCTTTGCTTCGTCTGTTGCTTGTTGCGTACTGCGGGCTCCCAGCACAATGTTTTTGCCAACGACGCCATCCACGGGTAATCCTTCAGATGACATAGATGGCCCCCGAAATAATTCAGATTATGAACTGGTTGTTATAATTGGGGCGCGGACAAAAAAGCCCTGAATTACCAGGGCTTACATTGAAGTTATTATTTATTGCACTGCAAATTTAACCTCTGCCTTTCTTATGGTTTTTTTTCTTAATTTCTCTGATTGCCTTTCAACGGCTAGATACATTAAGATGCCAAATCCTATCACGAAAGCAAAAGCCATAAACAACTTAACCGGGGTTAAGTCGGTTCTGTCTAGCGCCCAGAAAATATAGTTATACAAATAAATAGAAAACGAGCACTTCCCTACAAATGCTACACTGCGCACAACGTGCGGCACACGCTTTCCTGAGAACCGATTAATAAGTGATACCATTAACAATGCAAAAACCGATGAAATCAACACTTCATATAGTTTAATCTTGTTATTAAAGCCATGCCCTTTGTAGAAAAGAAGCAATACAAATAACGCGATCAATATCCATTGAGCTTTCAATTTTCTTATAAATGAACCTATTCTGTTTTGATATATGGCGCAAAGCCACCCCAAAACGAAAAGTGAAAGGTAAGATGGAATGCCCCATGTTAACAATTGATTCTCACTGTAAAACATTAATCAAAATACTAACAGCAAACACACTGACCAACAAAACAACCCTTCCCAAAACAGTGGTAAATAAAACAACCAGAGCAGGGAGAATTAAATAAAACTGCATCTCAACAGCGAGCGACCAATAAACCCCACTAATTGAGAAAAATGTCTTTTCTGAAAAATTGTGAATAAATAAAGCATGGGATATTACATCAAAGACCCCTGTAGGTTTTGTTGCAATGCCAAAACCTCGAATTAGAACAAACCAAACCGCGATTGATATGTAAAATGGAATAGCTATCCGCAAGTATCTTTTTAAAAAATAGATGCCATACTTCTTTGCTGAAAAGCCACTTGAAAATGCTTTTCCACTTGACCCAGCCATACAATAGCCTGAAATTACAAAAAACATTCCAACGCCGATCCACCCGTTACCAAAAAGCCCCATCACATCGAAGCCGAATGGTAGCGGTCGGCCTAAAGAACCGGACCATAGGAAAAGGTGAAAGGCGGTAACGAGCATAACCGCTACACCTCTAAAAAAGTCAATAATATCATTGCGCTGAGACATGTCATTTCCTTTAGTTATTGACGCAATGATAAGCCACCTACCAGCAGATTACCAACCTATCGGAACATAGGAGTAACTCAATCCATCCCAACGGGCTAACGAAAAAGTTTATCGCCGCGCGGAAAGCATCAGGTTTGGAATTTCAGGCAAGCCCGCCGACGTTCCACGAGATCCGAAACCTGTCCGGCCGCCTGTACGAAAAGCAGAACGACAAGGCATTTGCCCAAAAGCTGCTGGGGCATACAACGGAAATGAAGACGCTGAAATAGCTTAAAACGAGGGGGAAGGAGTACATGATGCTGTAAAAAACCGAATATCAAAATTCGAGTAAATTTCGAGTAATTCCGATTTTTTCAAAAAAAGACTTATAAATCAATCACACAAAAAAAGACCGAATACGATTCCTTTATGCGCAAAATAATGAAAATAGCAATAAAAAACAAATAGTTAATACATAAAATCCTTTCGCAGTCCCTTGCTATACCTTGCATTTACTTTCTTTAATTTCAGTCGTTTACCAAAGTTCTCGGATCGGTTCGGGATAAATTCGGCCGTGATCGCTGTGTTAATGACCGGTCATCAAATAACCGGCAGGTCATCCCATTCACAACTCCGCATGTCGTTCACGCAGTACATCACCACACCGAACACCTCGCTCCCCTCTTCCGAATCTTCATTACCGAGCTCAGTTTCCCGGCCCGAGCCGTCCAGAAATTCGAGCGCTCGGTTCGGATATAGGCGAAGCCTGCGCAGCACGTGGGCGCCTTCCTCCGCAGCTACGATAATGCTGCCATGTACCGGCGTCACCGACGAATCGACAACAAGCAACGCGTCAGCGTGGATACCGACCGCCATCGCCTGGCCGGCGGCGCGGAGCAGATAAGTAGCGCTCGGCTTTGAAATGCAGATCTCGTCAAGGCTCAAGCGGCGCTCAACGTAGTCTGCTGCCGGACTAGCAAATTTTGGCATCATTCCCATGGTGTTTTACCTCACAACACATACTGTATGCGCATACAGTATAATCGTAAGAAAAAACCGATGTGAAGACCGATTCACACCTTAAATGGCAGATGCCTGATCGATAAAGAAAGATAGTTTTGAGGAATGGCCGGGTTCCCTCCCGGCACAGGTTTTAATGCGCGACGCCTTTCACATCCAGAAAGTGATAGCCCCACTCTGTGAGCGTAGTTTCCTCCGCCGCCACAATCTTCCTAGTGAGCAGAGCGGCAGCAAAAACTTCAATATCGTAAGGTGGTGGCGTCCCTGTATTTTGACCAATGGAGCCCACTCGCGGTGGCGACCCACGCTGTATTGATGTTGCTGAGTTGACAGGTAACGTCGCCTGAGTTGCCTGGCCGTTTACGACAATGCGAATGACATTCTCAGCAGCCGAATAACTGCCGATGATAACGATCGGCTTGTCAGTAATCGGGATGCTGATTGATAGCTGTGTAGTCCGGCCCAGTGCTGGCGTTCCCGGTGGCGATTCTGTTTGCGTCACCGCAAATGTAACGTTCATTTTCCCGTCGTCGCCATGGTCTGCAAAATACAGCGAAGTGCCGTTAGTGCCGCCGTCCGGGCCGTTGCTCAGGTTATTCGATATGATGAATTCGTTGCCGACCTTCTGGTTCGCGAGTGTTCGCGCCGTTTTAGCGATAGCGAAAAACGTCATTGCGTAAGCCTGCGCCACTTGGGTGCTGATATAATTTTGATGGCGCCGGAAAAGAGCACTGGTGGCATTGCGCACCGGGGTGCCTGTAACGATACCACCAGGCATATTGCGTGAGAGGTTCTGCTCCAATTTTTCAGTCGTACCGAATAGATTGATGTAAGACCAACCACCCAGGGTTTCATCAAGTGGTGGCTTGAACCATGCTCGAGTTGATCCCCAGTCTGCCTCTGGTACGCGAACTGAAATTCCTGTGGTCATGAAATAATCTCCGGGTAAATGATTTGCGCTAAAGCAAAGTTGTTTTGCGGATAGGGTTTATCCACCAGTGCTGGGATGTTTGTTTCTGGATATTTTGACTCAGTGAATTTATATGAATACAGGGATTCGGAATCATCAGAATCGCAGACATTACCCTGACCGTCATACGTAGTCTTCGGGGCATAAGTTATTTTTAGTTGCCCAACAGGTACACGATTTAGTTCAGCACTTATGATCGTATCGGCTGCAACCCTGACATTATAAATTGTCAAATCGCCAGCATCGTCTTTAGCTAAGAAACCTTTATTAGAAAAAATAACACCGCCAGCAGCTTCATTGGTTAAGTAGTACGTTGGCTTAAACTGTAATGGCGGCTCCCAAACCCGATACCCAAACAACAAAGTAGTTCCATAGCATTTTGCCCAAATAATTTTGTTCGAGAAAAATGCTTGGCGCCTGTCTAGCACCATATGCATCGCTTTACCGAAGAACATAGCTGCCCAACGAATGCCATTATTATCACGATGGGATGCTTTATCAGTCTCAAAATAGGACGGCTTGCACAAAGTGATGTTTTCGTGTTCTTCGTCAAGTTCGATGTGAGCCTGACCGATGGATTGATTGGTGCTATCGAAAGTCCACCATCCACCAGTTTGCTCAGTGAACACCGCCAGTTTGTCGCCACGACCAAATATTGACTTCCCTGCATCCTCAATATCCTGAAATAGTTGAAGCGCTAGCGCTTTCCAGGCATTTTTATCCGGTGTAGATTCTGGCTTACTGTCATCATAATCGTACTGATTGCCACTATACATTAGCGCAACAAGTGCTGCAGACTCACCAGCAGGCAGGTTATCCTTGATAAGCTGCAAAGCACGAACTACGCGGTTTGCAAAGTGACCGCTAGCATTGCCTTTAGATAATTGCTTTATAGTTCGGCCTGGCACGGCGGCGTTGATAACAATAATTTTTCGCTCAGGGTCAACCAAAACTCCACGATGCCTACGCTGCAAAACTCGCTGGAAGTTTACAGCGGCAACGGTGATTTCCTCCCCAGGGTTATTCGCTCCCCGCTCCAGATTGTCAATATCAGCGTCGTTCATCGCTATAGATGGGGTGCCAGTTGTCTGAGTAACTGAAACCAAGTCTTTTAACACCGCAGTGCCTAAGGGGTTGAACGTGCCTTCTATTGAATTACCGCGAACAGAATCGCCAAGCATTAGAACGTTTCCTGGTTCAATTGGTTCACGTGTCTGATCGCGCCATGCCTGCCACCCACTCATGAAGCTTTGACCATACCCCAGATAAATATTCCATTGATAAACAGGTGCGGCGATAGAGCTGCTGATTGGTTTCTTAAGCGACTGCGCATACAGCTTGTTCTGCATATCCATCAGGTCAAGCGAGTATTCTGGCTTGTTGTTATTAATGGACGTGTCGATCAGCACGTTACCGATGCCGTCATAAACAATGATATTACCGCTGGTGTTAGTCATGACAGAATACCCGCCACAAGAGAAGCCTTCTTTTGAAATATTAAATGAGCTCGAACCCATGCCACCATTCAGCAAGAACTCAAACAATACGTTGCCGATACCGTCCTGAATTAATGCGCCATAATTATTTGTGCTAAAAGTTGAAATTATTTCCAGCAGGGCATTAACCAGATTTGCCCCAGCCACCCCCGCAATTTCCAGCGCCACGCCACTATTATTGATGTAATACTTGAATCCCTTACCTTCCCCCAAACCCACACGAAATGATTTTCCATCTGCCGTGCCTGCAATCCCGGCAATCGTTCCGTCTGGGTCTTCTGGTGTGGTGTAGTAGGTATTGGCGTCTGCGATGTTCTGGGCGTTATCAGCGGCTGCCTCGGCTCTTTCAGCCGCATTAGATGCAATGTCGGCGTTTTCTGCCACCTCAGCAGCAGCTTCCAGCGTGCCCATTTCAGCCTGAGACGCTTTTGCTGCGGAATTTGCCGCCGCAATCGCACTCCCTTGAGCAGCCTGAGCATATGCATCACCGGCCGACGCGCCAGCAGTGCGGCGCTGACCCAAGGTAACAGAAACCCCTACCACGTCAGTGACTGGCAAACCGTTATTCGACATAAATTTATTCTCAGTTTAATTGTTGAAAACGTTAATACCCTGTTGCTTCCCAATATGCAGATAATTCGTTAGCATTCATCCACACATTGAAACCAGAATTACTCGCCCCTTGAGCAATTATATTGTCAGTGGAGCCGCCGCTTTCGCTAACCTGTCTTAATGTCAACTTGATACCTAATAATTTATTGGGGAATGGAATTAGGAAGGACACGGGATTTGAGTTGGCCGAACGATTTACTATCCCTCCCTGCACGATCTTCCCTGCAGAATCACGCGACCACCAATTATCGCCATCAACATGCAGTTCATCCGGTCGATTGTTTGGGCTGTAGACTCGTTGACCAGACTCAAAAATTGGCACTCCAGTCGTCGTGAAAAAGTTTCCATCGGCATCAATGCCAAATCCGCGACCACTGTCACTTCGGTTAATCGCTAATGAGCCATTGTCATAAGCTGCCACGACGCCCGTTTGATACCCTTCAGCATTGCGGAAAACAAACACGCCGCCTTGTGTTCCAACGTCACCCAGGGTATTTATAGGCCCGGTAATTGTTCCCCCGGAAATTGGCAGAGCGCCCACGTCACTAGCGGATAACGCAATGTCACCGGAGAGCGATTTATCGTTAACTTTCTGCGTCTTTAAAACATATCGCTCATCGACTGAGCTGCCTGTCAAATATTGATGAATTGCTTTCTCAAGTGATAGTTTCAGTTTGTTTAAATCACCATCATCGAGTACGTCATCACCGGATTGTTCTGCAATAAAGTTTCCTAAAACGGCAGACATTACCGATGCCTGACGCCATGTTTTATTAAGCTGTTCACTTTTCGCTATACCTGCCGTATACCCAGCTCCGACAGCTGGAAGCGCTTCATATTCTTCTTGGGTCAAAACGTTTGCATATTCACCGATGGCAAACGGTTTAAATTCATTCTTTGCCATTCATCCCTCCGCAACTTCATAATTGACGGTGATCCCCATCGGTTTAATCGAGAGATAACCTTGCCGAATAATTTCTTTAGTGATTGCGGGTATTACTGCACCGCGAGCAGTGATCGTCATGCTCATGTCGAGGTTGTCAGAAAAAGTGATCGAGATACCGCCTTCCGGATAAATAGCCGCCAAAACGGCGGGCAACGTTTCTACAGTGCCGTCCCAATTGTTGGCGCCGATTTTTGCACGCAGTACCGTTCGATAGGTGTCGTCATCCAGATCGATATACTCATCACCGGAGTCGTAGCGCCCCTTCCATGTCCCCAGGTCGAAACCCAGCTCCGGATCATCGAACGAAAAATAATGGTTCACTGCCGGCGCGCGTATGCGGCGCCCGCGCCCCACCCACAGGCCGATAACATCGAGCTGAGCGCCGATGGCGTTGTCGAGGTCAAAGGCCGGCACGATACCGCGTGTACTGTCCTGTTGACGCGCGAACGCCTCAGTGACCGCATTGACGGTGGCGAAATATTTGGGGAATTGGCAGTGATAAGCAGGAATTAATGCAGTGTATTTGTTGGTCATCATGCCACCGTGATAATTGCGATATTCTCCGGCGAACAGGTCGCAGACTCGTTAAACAGGATCGGGATATTGGCTTCATTCATCGTGACCGCATCTTTGCCAATGCTTACCGTCATCAGGTCATAGGTTTTACCGCTGTCAGCATTGCCCAGCGTGGCAGGTACGTAGAGCCGCGAAAAATAGACCGTATCGCCGATGTAAAGCATGTTGATGTAGTCTGACACGGCTTTTTTTATGTCTTCACCGATGTCGCTGGTGTAGCCAGGAAGCACCTTGATTTTGATAGCCGCGTAAATCTGGACTTTGGTCGGCCGGAAAAAATGGATCGGCTTGTCTGTGTCGTAGGCGTCCTTGACGATCACCGTCGTAGTACCGAACGTCGGCGCGCCAGGTGATTTTTTTATCGCGATGATTCGGGCGATCTCTTCTGCATCGCCGCCGTCTATCACCATCGAAACCGCATGCGCCGGCACGCCGTTGATGTCGGTTTCCGAAGTGTCGTTGTCGTAGCCCTTATAGCGCGTCACGCCGGTGATATTGGCAATGGCGCCTATCAGTCCCTCCATGACAGTTCGGGACGGTAGCGCAACGCTGAGCGCCTGCCGCTGCCGTAGTTCGGCGTCAGTTTCAACCGGTTTGCCGGCGGTGGCCGCTTCAGGGTTCGTGACGGATTGCCAGCCGCGCGTCGGTGTAGCGATTTGCGAAACATCGCCAGGCAGCGCGGTGATGGCGCCTGCCTTCTGCGCCGTCGCGGTTACCACCGCCTGGCCGTGAATATCGAGCTCCACCTCTGCCGGTAAATCCCAGAGGTTCCCGGCGCTGTCGCGCACTGAGGCATTTCTGATGACAATGCCAACCTGGCCGATCAGCCTCACGTCAACCGTGGAATTTGACGGCGCCTTGCGGCTGATGCCGTTGATTTTGACGTTACTCGCCAGCCCCACGCCGGTGCCGGTCGCCGGGCTAAATGCGTTCCAGGTAGAAATCGCCGCATTGTTGCCGCCGTGCATCGCGTAGGCGATCAGCGACAACAGCACGCCGTCTTTGCTGTCTGGTTCGATGTAGATGTCATCGCCATAGATGCCGCGAAAAATCGTCTGCCACCCGTTGAGGATGGTCTGGAATTCAGGCGCGCTCATCCCTGCCGCCGTTATTTTTGGCAGCATCGAATCGATAATGTCTTCATACATAGGTGGTTACCGAGGTTTGGCCGAAGGCGGTGTTTAACGTGGCCGTGATCAGGAGGTCGCGCGTATCAACATCGCGCTGGCTCTGGTACTCGACGATCTCGTTCACGTTCGGCGTGCCGAGGATGCGCTCGCGGATCACGATGTCATAGAGGCCCGACGTGTATTTGCCGAGTATCTGCGTCCAGTCGGTGCCGGCGGTGGTATCGAGGAACCACTCACCCTTTCGCAGCTGCAGGCGGCTGATCACCGCCATGCCCACGGCCTCAGGCGTGTTAATGAAGAAATCACCCTCGCCGCGCCCGAAGCTGTAATCGCCATTCTTGTCTTCTTTCCGATATCTCACTGCGGGCCTCCCGTCTGGCCGCCGCCAGTTTCTACACCACCGTGCTTGTGCGTCTGCAGGCTGATGCCGCCGGCCTTAACGTCGTTCGTCACGTTCACCGGCCCCAGCATCGTCGCCGTGCCGCCGCCGTCCCCCATGCCCTGCGACAGGTTGCCGTTGATGGTCACGTTGCCGTTGAGCACAATTTCGGGGGAGTTGATCTCCGTACCGCCCTGCGCGCTGGCGGTCAGCTTGCCCGGCGTAGTGACGTTAACGGCATGGCTGCCTGGGTCGAGTTCGATAAATGCGGCGCCGTCGTCGGTGCGCAGCTGCGCGGCGCTGGTGCTGATACCGCTGATTTTCTGCGCCTGCGACTGCGGGCCAACAATAGCGAAAGCGTCAGACAGGTGGTGCATACGTTCGGCGGCCGACTCCTGCACGCCGCCGTTTTGCCACCAGAAATCGATGCTACGGTCGGCAAACACAAGGAGGCACTCGTCACCCGACTTGACCGGAAACGTGAGCGTAACGCCCCCGCCGCGAGGGAAAATGACCGGCACATCTACCAACAGTGGCAAACTGGCAGAATTTCCGCCGCCGGCGCTTTCCGGCTCGGAACCTTTCACGGCTGGCAGGACAACACAGGTCACCGCGTCCGCATCAAAGGATTGAATGATGCCGGGGATCGATACGCGCATTCCCGCGTTGATGGCGTCGATCAGCGCCTGGTCGGCCTGCTGCTTATCGCCGATTTGAGATGTGAGGGATACGGGCATGAATTCTCCCCATAAAAAAACCCGCCGAAGCGGGTTTTTTTCATCAATTAAATTAGTTACTTATCGAAAGCTTGTTAGATTTCAACTCGTACCACTTAGAAAAGTAGAGTTTTGCAGCCTCAAGACTGGCCTTTGCCATATCTTCTGAAACTGTAACCTCTTTCAAATGGTAATCGGCTTCGTTTCGAGCATCGCGTTGTTGTTTTAATGTATAGCCCAAAATCTTTAAGCTTCTCGACTCGAAAGGTTCAGCTTTATGCTCTGCAGCGTTGGTCATATAGCCAATAAGGTTCGCATGGTGATTACTACTGAAATGCGGGACACACGTTAATGAATTCATGGTTTCGTGAAACATTCCGTAATAAGCCCGCGATATGCAACTTCTATACCCCGACTCGCAAGCCATGAGGGTACAGTTTTCAGCTACTTGAAGGATATCATTTCCATCAACCGCCATAACTCACCCCTGTATGCAACTCTCTGAATGGAGAAAACCTCGCGGTAAGCGAACAGTTATCCAACGCCTCTTCCATACAAATTCTTTCTGCCAAAACATAATTCATCTGAGCAATTATTTTCGGGTCAATGTCATGAAGATCTATAACATAACTCATGTTGTTGTTTTTGCTAACTTCAACACGCCCTGTTTTAACGGAAAACTCTTTGCAAACGTTTTGAGTGATTGAAGCCAAAAGGAAGAATTGTTCTTTTGTGCACCCAGATGTGTTATAGGCATCATCAACCTCACCGAGCAACTCCAGCTTGTGTTTTTCAGCCATAGTCCTCCCCTCATCTTCGGACAGCAGCTTAATGTGCTTATCCATAAACATTTCGAGGGCATCCCGATCACCTGTGCGATAGGCTATAGAATACGCCATTTTAGTGAAGGTTTTTGTTTCAAACCTCTCGGCGAACTCGTAAATTTTATCGCGTAATTTCGCCATATTCCCAGTAACTTCAAGCACAACGCAATAGTTGATGGCAACTGAATGTGGGTCATTAATCTCATTGACAGCAGACTCAAACAATTGCTCAGCTTTGGAGAATCGTCCGGCTACCGCGTGAAGCACACCAAGAGCACTAATAGAAGCCGGAGTTCTGATTTTCTCTAGCTCTCTTACGCCTCGCATATAGTCGAAGTCATTTATGGCGATGCCTAGCTTAAGCATCTCCCCATAAGTGGTAAGGAGTTCGACTGACTTTTCTTTTGGTATGCCTGCTGCCATCTCGATCAACTCTTTGTTGCTGGGTTAGAAAGTGTACGTTCCTGTGATTAGATTAGTCAAACTCAAACATGATGTGCCAGACCTCAGAAAATCATTTCACCTTCACGCAATCATAAGTCGCAAACTGACGCGGCGCATCCATGCTGGCCTGAAGCAATTGGGCATTTAAAAATGCTTTACCATCACGCTTGATGAACTCCAGTCCAAGCCATTTTCCAGGCTGGTTGGTAGCCACTCGCCACTCCATTTTAACATTTTCGACACCTTTACCTGGGCCTATTCGCCTAATTTTTTGCGACTCTGGTTTTGCGCCATTGATGCGAGACCAGCCATCATCCGGAGAGAGATCTATCGTGAACGGACCGCAAACGGTTTTATAGTCTACACCGAGTTTTTCTGCGCGGGTGGATGCATTGCCCCTGTCAAAATCAACTTTGGCTATCCTGTTCATCTCTTGGTATATGGCATCTTTCTTCAAAGAAAATTCGTTTAGTTTTTCAACAAAATGCGCTTGAGAAACTTCACTCAACCCCATCGCCTTTCTATCTATAACGTAATCGCCATAAATCCTGGAAACAACAGATGACGATGAAACTTGCTTTGAAAGGTCATGAGCAAAATTTAAATAATTCAGTTTTGAAGTATCCCTCACATCTATTGCTCTGACGCCATCATGTCCATATTCGTGATAGGCCGCATAAAACACCGGAATGATTCCCGGGTTTTTATTGATGGATTTTATCAACCCATTTGGAGAGCATTCCTCTCCACTCCAATTTATCAATGAGTTGCCTCCATTCTTCCATGTGTTGCAATCATCAGAGGCTAAAATTTTTAGCTGAGCCCATCCTGGGCGTTTTTTATACATGGCGTCTGTGTCGGAACTGGCGCCAAGGGAGGTACAGCCAGAGAGAACAACGTAACATGACAGTGAAACAATGGCTCGGGAGCACCATTTATTTTTTCTCACTTAACTCCCTCCAGAGCGAGATAGGGTTGATTGACTTATCAAATCTGCCGAGCCGCGCGCGAAGCACATCAGATCCATGTACCACGCCTGGCCCCGTGTGTCGCCAGTATAATCGATCGCTTTCACGATATACACGCCGTCCGTCGCAATGCTGGCGGGCTGCTGCAGGGAACCGGCGACAACTCGATTTCCGTTCTGGTCGGTTTCGCTGATGCGGCCGCCGGATTGGGCAATCTCACTGTCGGATAGTGCTGCGCGGTAAACTGATGCCTGATCGAGCTGGATCAGGCCATTAATGCGAATATTCGGGTTGATGAGGCAGCGCACGTTAACGCCGGCGCCCATCGTCTGCTGAGGCATGCCGATCAGCCCTGTTTCGCTGTTCAGCACGATAGCCTCGTGGATGTATTTGTTCTCGTTGACCATCTGCAGCTTGCCGTCGATCAGCTGCCAGGTGGCTTTACACATGCCGGCAACGGAGTCCATGACATCGCGCGCAGATTGGAACAGCGCCAGCCCGCGAGGAAAAACCGTATCGGGAAAAGTTCCGGTGATCCCCTGGGTTATGCCGTAGGCGTTGAAGCTTTTCAGGGCGGCATTGTACACGTCAGCCACGGTATAGCCGGCGGCGAGCGTGGTGTTAACCGTCGCATAGAGAAACGCCTCATGATCGCCCACGGCCTGAATCAGCACCCAGGAATCGGTTGGGTTGTCTTTGCCGGTGATCGTGAAGCGCAGATCCCCCTCAAAAATCAGACCAAAGTTCTGGCCGTCCCGCTGGCCGGATTTCGCCGGGTCCACCGGCCGCGCTACGCCGACCTGACTGGCGTCTGCATCTGGGGCGATCCCGTCATAGCCAGCAATCATGCGGATTTTGGAAAACTCGCTGCCCAGAATCCGGTTTTGGGTATCCAGCGACAGGTTGTAAATTTTGACGTTGGCGACGCGCGGCCACCGCGTATCGGCCCACTCAATGCGGAAAGTGACTTTAAAATCTGACAAGCTGATGCCGTTTCCCTGCTGGTCAAGCAGCTGCAGCTCAAAATGCCGCATCCAGTTCTGACTCATGCCCTACCCCTGCACAAAATAAAGATGACTGCCGATCCCGAGATTGGTTTTCGTCGGTAGCTCTGGTTCGTTGTTGTCGACCAGGACGATCAGCGCACCGGTAAACCCCAGATGCGCATGCTGCGCCAGCAGGTTGGCGCCAGGCACCAGCGGCACACTATTCACCAGCGCGCCACCGGCGCTGTCCATGAGGTCAAGCAACCAGCCGGCCTCATCGCGCCAGGTCAGCCGCATATTCATCTGCTGGCCGCCCAGCGCGATCCCGAATTGCTGATTGTCCGGCGTCAGCGGAATTTCCTGAATGTTCACCCGAAACCTCCCAGCACTCCCAGCGCGCCGCGCTGCGCCTGGGAGAGCAAACTTTCGTTGACCGGCTTGGCCGATTTAGTGCCAGAGTTCTGCACCGCCGACGTGCTGACGCCGTCGGACATGTTGGCTTTGTCCGCAACCGAAACGCTCTGCGTGCGGGAAATGATGACGTTGCGCAGCGTCAGGACACACATCAGCACGTTTTCGCTGGTGCGATCGGTCGTGACATCCAGTGAGCGGATCAGCATGTTCTGATACTGCCGCTTGCCGGTAGTGACGTCGAACGGCAAGCGGCTTTCCTGCAGCGCGAGCAACTGCTTATAAACTTCCCGCGGGCCGCTGCTGAGCGTCCGCCCGCTGTTGATGTCGATAAACTGGGTTGTGTCGACGCCATCCAGCAGCGAGCCGCCGCCGGCGAAACCCAGCTCCATCGTCACCTCCGGCGGCCGCTTGTAGGCGTGGTCGCTGACCGGTGCGCCGTCTTCGATCGGATGCTCGGTGATCTCCAGCGTGTCGCTGTGTTTTTCCGAGATTGCCACGCTCGGGATGATGCCGCCGATCTTCCGGGTCTGCTGCGAAAACAGGACGGAGAGAATATCCATTATTGCGGCCTCGCATAGAGTTGCTGGGTCAGGCGGGAGTTCACGCCAGTTTGACGATCGGCGACTTCCATCCCTGCGCGAGCAGGATCGTTAACGCCGTGGATATTGATCACCGTCTGCTGATTCAGGCTATTCCCGCCAGCGCCTGGCATGTTGCTGAGCACTCTCGGTATGTAGTTGCGCGTCTCCGCCGGCATCAGCCCCATGCCGTGCTTCTGAACGTTGCCGATCCCCCAGTTATAGGACGCCAGCGTTTTTTCCAGATCGCCGCCGTTCATGCGGAGCAGCATTCCCAGATAACGGGCCGCGGCCGCCGCCGACTTGGACGGGTCGAAGACGTCATCACCGCGTAGCCCCATGTCCCGGGCGGTGCCAGGCATGAACTGGAACAAGCCTTTCGCGCCGGCACCGGAAACAGCAAACTGATTGCCGCCAGATTCGGTTAGCGCAACGCTGCGCAGCAGGCCCGCCGGCAGGTTGTACATTGCCTCGAGCTGCGTCAGTTTAGGCTGCAGCCAGCCCAACAGCGCCGCCCCGGCTTTTGTCGCCTGCGGTCGGCGCACCGACTGGCCATATTGCGTAGATTCACCGCGGCGCCACGGCAGCAGTTTGCGCCCCCATTCGTCGACCGTGTCACTGCCCGGGAGCTGGTTCAGGAAATCGGCGATGGGGTTGTTGGTCAGCCAGGAATATTTCCCCTCGAGCGGTTTAACGACAGCCTCTTCGACCGCAAGCAAGCCGCCGATCACGCCGACTTTGCCCAGGCCGCCCATCGCTTTTGACAGGCCGCCGACGCTTTTAGTCACAGAGCCGATCGCGCTGACCATTTTCGCCGCCCAGGTCACAGCCACGAAACCGGCCAAAATTTCCAGAGCAGTTTTCCAGCCGCCGACGGCGTCTTTCAGTTCGAGCAGCTTGTCACGCAGCCAGATCATCGCGTTCTTGGCCTGGGTGATCGCCGGCTCCCACTTCGCCCAATCGATGAGGCTTTTTCCGCCTTCTTTCCAGGTGCGGTAATCGTCCCACAGCAGACCGATACCCACGATAAGCGCAGTGATCATCCCAATCGGCGACATCAGGAAAGCGCTATTCAACAGCCGCCAGGCAACCAGCAGCGCGCCGAAAATCCCGATCAGTTTGCGCGATTCGGTATCGAGGCTTTTCCACCAGGTGATCACCTGATCGATAGCCTGATAGCCACGGTAAAGCATCCGCCCGAAAACCTCGGCTAACCAGAGAACGCCTCGAACGGTTTTGGTGATGAATCCCTCTATCTTCGGGAAATTATCCATGATGCGCCGGCGCAGCGTATCCAGTGAGCCACTCAGGCCGCCGGCCAGATCTGAGCCGATTTTGTCTTTTGCCATGCCAAGCAGCGCGGTCAGGCTGCGCATGGAGGTCATGAATTTATTGGACTGCTGCGCCGCGCGGTCGGCGTTCAGGCCGGTGGCTTTCAGCATGCCCTGGTAATCAGCAGTAAAACCGTTAATGCCGCGGCGCATGGCGAGGAGCGTGTTTTCGTCGATCCCCAGCATCTGCGCATACTGATTCGCTCGGTAATACGGCATGCTGCGCAGCTTATCGCCGACACCGGTAAAAATGGCGGCGGCATCGCGCATCTGACCGTTCGCACCGCGCGTCTGCACTCCCAGGCGGTTCAGGAAACCTTCGGCGCCCGGGTTGTTACGGATGAATCTCGCGAGGCTCTCCAGCGAGCCCTGTGCCGCGGCCGCGTCTGCGCCCATCTGCGAGGCGGCATATCCCAACGCGCGGATGCCCGCCACTGAGGCGCCGGTGCGCTGCGATGCAAAATAGACTTTATCCAGGCCATTGGCGATCTGCGTGGTGAAGCCGACGATCGTCAGCGCAGCCCCTTCTACTGCCGCCCCCATTTTGAGCACGTTCGCCGTGACGCCGGCGACAACAGCCGAGAATTTTCGCTCGCCGGTGGAGTCGATTTCGAAGCCCAGAGAAATCAAAAAATCCTTGATGGTTTCAGCGTTCATTGATCCTCTCTCCACCTGGCGATCCGGGCTTCGTTATCCGCTTTCATGTCCAGGTAATCATTCATCAGCGCGACGTCGAACAAATCGAGGCGCCCATCCTTGAGCGCCTCAAAGCTGCACATGCCGGCATCCACCGGGCGTAACAGGTAATCCTCGCCGCCCGGCAGGACGTCCAGCGTCAGGCCGGCGGCTGGTCTTTCGTCTCGCTGTCGGGGAGTGCGGGCAAAAAATTTCCCAACGAGTCCCCGACCACGCGCGCGACGATTTGCAACATGTCCATCATGTCGATGTCATCGAACATCAGTTGACCGCTGGTAAAGATCGACGTGTAGACGGTGCCATTTTGGCGTGACACCACCGCCAGGCAGGGATGAATAATCGCGTTGCTGTCATCGTCGCTGACGTCCGCCAGCGTTTGGGCGATCACCGGTAGCGCCACTTTGAGCGCATCCTCAATCGAAATCTGCCCGGTTTTCAGCTGGCGCAACACCTTAATTTCCCCCAGCAGGCCGGACAGCAGCGGCAGCAGCTTCCGGGAAACTTTCAACTGCTCGAAAACATTCAGTTTGGCCGCGCGGTATTTTTGGCCCTTAATTTCAAATTCCATGCATTACCCCTTAAAACGTGCCGAGCAGTTGGTCAATCTTGATACAGTCGAACACCCAGGCGACGGTGTTACCGTCTTTGGCGTTCTGCCAATCAGGCAATTTCTTGAACGCGACGCCGCGCGCCGTGGTCACGTCGTTACTGGATTTGTTGCGGATCACGATGACGTTGTTGCCCCAGGTCGCAGATGACAGCGACTGCGCGTTATACATCACCGACAGCTTGGCGTTCGTCGGGCTGGTTTTGAGTAGGTTGACGGTGATCGTGCCCGATTTATCGGCGTGCAGGCTGTGCATCCCCTCGCCATCGGCGCCGGTCACCATCGTGTTTTTGTCGCCGCCCATTGCAACGACAATCCCCTCGTCGGAAGTCGCTGCACCGTTGCCGAGGTCAATCGAACCGCCCACGCCGGTGATATTGGCGGACACATCCAAAAAGCTATAAGTTGACATTCACCAGCTCCTTAGCGGTTAACGTTGATGATGACGTCGCCGAAGTGCACGGCGCCGGCCAGTTTGATTGCCACCTGCATCACCGGGGCTTTGCGGGCTTCGCGCTCCGCTTGCGCCTGCTGTGCAATCGGCGGGGAGTAGACGTAATACCCCTTTGTCAGCGTGTCGCCGGTATTCAGCGCGCCGAAACCGTCGCCCCCCCACACGCCTGGCGCAATCAGGCCGTTTTCAGCGCCCTGCGCCAGCGATGCTTCGACGTTGGTCAGCAGATCGGTAATGCCCTCATCGGTCTGAGGAACCTTTGTCGAGCTGGTATAGAGGCGGTTGTAGTAGTTGGTCTGAACGTAGTTCTGTAGCCAGTCCAGGCCGTGGCGCTCGTCAAAGAAATCAGCGTTACACATCACGCCTTCTTGCAGGATTGCCGTGTCGTTGTCGTAATTGACGAACACGTTGCAGTTTTTCTGCTGCAGGGTCAGCGCCTGGGTTTGTGTCAGCGTTTCCGCGACGATCCCCGGCTCTTGCTTAAATTTGATGGTGATCGTGGTGCGCCAGCCGGCGAAATTGACCGTAAAGGCACGGCCCAGAATCGACACCGCGGCGTAAGGGCTCTGGCTGGAATACTGGACACAGGTTGTACCGAACGCCGCGGCTTTCAGCCGGCTGGCAATGTCGGTGTTGTTGTCCGCATCGAGCACGGCGGTATTTTGCGTGGTGTGGGCGTAAATGCGGGAAACATCATCGGATTGGATTAGGCCGGCAACTGCAAGCACGTCATCATCAGAAATCGTCTCGGCGATATACAGGCCATACCATTTCGACGACAGGTCGATAAACTTCGCGACGCATTCAGCGATAGTTTCCGCCGGCTGGCGGGCGATAGTTTTCGCACCCGTTCCTTCAAGAATGCCCATCAGCGCGGAAATATCGGTTCCCGTGGCGTTTGGCGTAGCAAAGCCGACTGCGGACGCCTCACCGGTGGTTTTCGAGCTCACGACAAACCGCGCGTTGTTCGCATCCCAGACGACGGTCGCCGTGGTCAGCTTTTCCGCCACGCGGGCGGCGACGCCGTTCAGGTTGGTTTCTGCCGACAGGTCAACGCCGGATACCGTTTTGACCGTTCCATCGACGCTGATTTTCATCGCGCCATCGGTCACGGTTGTGAAATTGGTCATCGCCTGCTGCGCAGTATTCAGGATTGCCCCGCGCAACGCGGCGGCAGTGTCCACTTTCACCCAGCGGCCAACGTACAGATCGATCGGCTGCGGGCGCTGCCAGTAGTAAACCTGAGCGGCTAATGCCTCAGGCGCCTGGATGCCGAAGTCAGATTGCACGCCGGTAATGCCGGAATAAGCGCGCATGCGCTCGCTGGCGTCAATCACCGGCGATGCCCCGATAATCAGCAACGAACCAAAGTTTCGAGCCTGCGCCGCGCGCAAGGCCATATTAATCGCAACGCCGACGACGTTACGAACAGGTAACCCCTGCTGAGCCATAATTATTCTCCGAAGAATTTTACCGTTGCCTCTGCGATCGGCTTGATGCCGTATTCGCGAACAACTTTGCGGCGCAGGCGGACGGTAATGTCATACCGGCGCACCCACTGGTTATTGATGAGTTCAGGGAAAGGAATGATGTCGCCAATGCTGCCAAGCGACAGGCCGACGGCGATCAATTGATCGTTATTTTGTAACAGCGTTAAACCATCACGGAAAATTGACGCTATACGCTGGCTATGCGGCCCATAGAACGACGCCAGGCACTCGGTCACCTCATGGCGCCACAATTCCGCGCTGTCGTCGTTCTGCCGCGTAAACGCTGGATTATCATCACCGATAAAGCCGGAGATCCCCACGGCGCACCAGTCCACATCTGGCGGCATCAATGGTGGCTGTGTGGGTGTCCAGCGCGGCCGCACGTTGCCCGGCGGCAGCCCGGTTATACCGAGCACCCAACGATTTAGCGCACGTTCGAGCGCCTCATCATAATCAGGGCCGGGCGAAATTGGCGTCAGGTAACCGGCCTGCGTGCTGGTGTTATTGCTCAACGGGGATCCCTCCATCGAACGGCAGCAGCTCACAATGCGCCTGAACGAATCCCGCACCGTAGGCCGTGTAAGGGTCGACGAAGGTCACACGGTAATCGCGGTTCTGATATGTCACGATGTCCGCGTCGCGCGCCGTCTGCCCGGCGGTGAGCCGCTCAGTGGTCACAATCAGGATTGCACCGGTGACCACCTGGCCAGCTATCATGCGCCGCGCTTCGAGCGACCGATCGACGGTAACCACTCCGGCAAACGGCATTTTTACCGGGGCGTTGGTGGCGAAGCCGTCATCGTCGACGGTCTGCTGGTTGCGGGTGACAATCAGGGAGGTGTCGCAAAACTCGGGATCGAAAAGCACGTCTGTAACGTCAAGAGTTGGCATTTTTATCCCTCACGAGGTAGGTCATCGCGCGCCGGTATTGCCCTTCATCGATCAGGGGGCGAGCGTTGGCATTGCCCGGCGCGTTGCCGGCAGCCCGGCTCTGCAATTCTTTAGCCGCACCTTTGCGCCCGCGGCTCGCCCGGGCTTTTAGCGTTGCTGGCGACAGCGGCGTAAAATCGGCGCTGGTCATGTAGCTTTTAACCGCCTGGCTGGCGATCGTGCCGGCCGACTCCAGCGCCGCAGTAGCAGCGCCGGTGCGACCATCAAACACCGCTTGCGCCGCGGCCTTCATTTTGGCGGTTGTCTCGGCATGCACCGATTTCACTCCGGGCTGAAGGTGCGGGCGCGGCGGGATGTTCTGCGCCGGCGATCCGTACTCGTTGATGTAGCCGATCTGTGCGTTGCCTATCCCGGGCTTTTCACCGTCTTCCGGTTGCCGGTCGGATGCCGCCTCAGGAATGCCGACCAGCACGTCGCGGCGCGCGATTTCATTCAGCGCAGAAAAAACGGCCTGCGACCGATCGGCCCGCACCTTCAACCCACTTTTCATAGCTGCCGCCCTCCCATGCCGAACATCTGGATCAGCTGCCAGAATTCGGCCCCATAGCGGGTGTTGTTCCAGAAGCCCGCGTCCGGGTTCATCGTGGCGCTGCTGTCATAGCTCACGCTGACTTTGTCGACCGATTTCGACGACACAACGCCGCTATTCGCCCCGCCACCACCACCGATCGCCGCCGCCCGGTTATCCGCCGCCTGGAGCGCCATGTAATGCGCGACAAAAAGCTCGGCCAGGTACGGGAATACCTCGCCGAAATTGTTTTCATCGAGCAGTTGGTCAGCCAGATTTAAGCGGAATTGAATTTGAGCGTTGGGAAAGGTGACGGCGTTGCCGAACTGCGGGAAATCTTCGCGGAATTTATCGACGGTCGGCAGATGGTTATTTTTTGCCACCTTTCGCGCCCTCAGTCAGCGCCGCCGCCAGCTGCTTCTGCAGGTCGGCGATCGTGTCATCGCATTTGCCGATAGTGGAGACGTGCGCGGCGATGATCTGATCGCGTTCGTCACGTTCCGTCGTCAGGTCGGCTACTTTGCTTTTTTCCTCCGCCAGCTGCTTCTGAAGGTCGGCGATCTGCGCCAGCAACTCCGCTGGCGCGCCGGCGTTGTCTGGTTGGCCGTCGTCGAGAATTTCCGCATATTCCTGGATGAACCAGTTTTCGGCTACCTCCGGCGCAACCGAGTGCACACCAACAGCGAACTTCTCCACCTCATAATTCAGGTGCGTGAAAGTGAATGGCGTATGTACGCGGATTTTTACCAGTGATTGCTTCATGTGCTTTTCCTATAAGCCCCTTGCGGGGCTGTTTTTAGATGCCGTCTACGTAAGCCAGAGTTTCGCGATATGGGGACTCAACGGCGCCCAGGCGGCCGTAGTACGTTGTCAGCTGGTAGATGCCGCGATACTGAATCGGGATGTTCTGCAGCGGAACCATTGGGAATCGCACGAACTTTTTGCTGTTGGTATAGGCCACCATGCGATCCTTGCCGGCTGCGCCCGCACCTTTCAGCCATTTCACGGCTCGGATGTTCAGCGGAACGCCGTTCTGGTGGTAGGCGATGGTGTTCGTCTGCAAGTAGGTCAGCAGCGACTGGTTACCGGCAGACGACACAATGATGCTGGAGAGCAGCGCAAATTGATCCGGTGGCAGCAGCAAATCACGCGGGCAAATCGTGTAACCCGAGTTTGCCCAGGCGGCCGACAGTACGGAGTTGATCGACTGACGAATTTCGTCAGCGGCTGAGGCCGACCAGACTTTCGGGGCGTTGGTGGTCAACACGCCGTTGTAGTTCACCAGGCCTTTCACGCCGATCAGAGTATCGCCGCGATAAACCTGCTCGTCGGTGTCCATGTTCCACTTCAGTTGCATGCCTTCGAATTTCTGGGCATCAACCGGGCGGCCGACCTGCTGCGCGGCAGCCAGCTCAACAACAGTCCAGCCAAGTTCCATCCCCCACAGCGTCAGCGGGAAACCGGTTTTGTTGATGTCGAGATTAACGGTCGCGATCTCGGTGGAGTTCTTGCCGATCCAGTTTTTGCCGTTCGGGTTTGGCGTGCCGGATGCCGCAAGCTCGGTGTTGGTAAAGCTGGAAATGTCGTCAGCGATCGACACGTCCTCGCGCAGCTCAATATCGCGGCTCCACGTATAGCCCACCAGCGGCATATTCAGTTCTTGGTCGAGCCGTTCCAGCTCGCCGATCAGAAATGCGCCGGTGCTGTCTACGGTCGCCTGGTCAAAGGTATGAAGTGACATAATCAGCGATTTCCTTAAATGTTGTATTCGATTTCGACGTTGCCAGCGGCATCACCGGGGCCGGTGAAAAATGCGGTCGGCAGGACGACGGTCTCATCAGCCACGGCTGCGGCCACTGGCGCGCCAAGCGGGCTTGTCGCGCTCGGGTTGGCGATGCGGATATTCACCGGCGTATGCGGCGTGATGCCGGACGCGTCAACGCCGACATTCACGGTCATGTAGCCGCGGCGCAGGCGGTCGCCGGTGAGGTTTTTATCGGTGCCCACCTGGCGGACCAGATCAGGCGTCGAGGTGGTTGGGTACGGGCGAATGTAGAAGCCCAGGATCACGCCGACGGCGTCGCCGGCTTCCAGCGGCACGAAATAGCCGCCTACGTCTTTACCCGCCAGGCCGTAAGCGCCGAACGCTTTGGCGTTATTCAGCGCGACAGGCTCTGCAGTGAGGTGATGAGGGCGTGAAACAGCCCCGGCGATGCCCGCAGGCATCCGGTACGTGTAAGCAGTCATCGGCTTTTACCTTATTTTTTCCAGTATTCGGCGAAGGCTTTGTTCAGCGCTGCCGGTGAGTTGCGGTTTTGATGGTCGAAGGTGCGCAGCTGGGCTGCGGGCTGGTTGGCGCGCTTGGCGATTTCGCTGGCCGCGGTAAATGCGGCATCCAGCGACGCTTTCGGCATGGTTTTAAAATCGGGCTTGTCGCCGACCAATGGGACAAGGATCTGTGCGCCTTTTTGCGTGCGGAATGCAGCATCAAGCACTTCGCGTTTAAAGGTCGCCAGCTTTCCACCCTCAGGCAGTTTGATCCCCGGAACCAGCAATTCAGCCCTGGCGATCACCGCCTGCTGATAGCCGGCGTCGGTGGTGGCCTTTTTCTTTTCCTCTTCGTCGTCATCGTCGCCGGGTTCGCCGTCATTCGTGCCGCCGCCTTCCAATTTATCCAGGCGCGCGAGAATGGCTTGCGCCCAGGCAGGCACGTCCTCCTCGCCGTCTTTGGTAATGCCCGGGCCGCCGCCCATCTCGGGATCCTTATCCGGGAGTGGGTATTGCGGGCTGATGTTGATGTTGATGGCCTTCGGCAAATCGCCCCCGCCCTCGCCCTCATCGGTGGTGAGTTCGGCCGGCGCATTACTCATGGCCTCTTCGATCGCCGCGTTGTCTTTGGTTTTCAGCGCGCGGCGCAGCGAATCAAACCACGTTTTTTTAGTTGCCATTGTTCTGCTATCTCCAATTGAACAGCGGATTCCCGCGCGGCCGGCAGGAACCAGCGCGACATGATTGCCGACAATGTCGTATTGCTCGGCTTTCCCCGGGGCCGTCTGCCGATATTCGGCGTCGTACCCGCAGGAGATTTGATCCACGCCCTGATAAATCGCCTGGATGGCTTCGCTGCTTTTCACAACGAGATCTGCCAGCAACAAATCCGACTGTTCGCCGGTGCCGCGGCGGATATTGGTCGCGTGGCCGTGGGCGTTCTCCCGCCAGTTCGACGGGTTGACCATTTGCTCAGGGTGTAAAACGGTGAACGTCATCCCCTCGAATGAGGCGATCGTCTCTGGGCGGAAAACTTCTTCGGGGGAGCGATAAACGGAAATTTCGCCATCGCTGTCAGGCTCGATCTCGTCGAGTTCTGCGGCGTTGTAGACCTGCCAGCCAACCCGAGCGATCGGTACGGCTTCGCACAATAGGGAGCCGTCGGCTAACTCGTAACGGGTGTTACCGAGCCGGGTATTAAAGAAATATTTCATGGGTTATTTTTCCGGGATGACAACTTCGCAGTAACAGCGGCAGTTAGGCAGCGCGCCGGCGTGGCCGGTCATACCGTCAAGCGTAGGCGGGTCACCCCAGCGGACGAATTTGCCTTCCATTTTGGCGTGAGAGTGCCTGACGTCGCCGTCGTGTGCCGTTCGCCAGATGTAACCCTCGGAGCCAATAGCGGTCGCCCGGGCTTGCGTCAGCGCCTGCGTGGCGCGGCCTATTTCCGTCCTGGCGATCAGCTTCGCGCGTGACCAGGCAACATCGCCGCTTCGGAAAATTTCAGCGGCAAAATCTTTGCTGCGCTCGCCGCTGATCATCGCCTCAATGGCTCGGGCGTGGATCCCGCTCACCCGGTCAGCAGCATGCAGCGGCAGCGATTTCATCAGCTTGATGTTTTCCTCAACGATATTGCGCGCCACCTGGCCTACTGAGGTGCTCTCCATCTGAAAACGCAGCCCGGCAGAAATTTCCTGCGAGATCTGGCGCCACTGTGTCGCCTCTCGGCGCGCGACGGCATCAAACATTTTCAGGGCAACGGATTCCGCCCAGGGGGCGATCAGTTCGGAGTAACGGGTCAGGCGGGTGTTGATGAGGATGACGGAATTATCGGAACCATCGTAAGAAGTCGAGACGATGTCCCCGACCACCTGCGCTATCTTTCGTAGCTGCGTTGCGTACTGGCGCTGTAGCCCCTTCGGCGTCTGGGTCGAGATCGTTGCCCTCGAACGCCGGCGGGTCGATGTCCTGCGCATTTTCGATGTCCTCGTCGGTGATGGTTGAACCCACGCCGGTGATCCGTGACGATTCTTTCAACTGCTGCGCGCCGGCTTTTGGCGTCATCAGCCCGGCGTCGACGGCTTTCACTACCGCATCAACCGTGTTCACGGCCACGCCTGCGCGATCGGGTTCGCTCATCTGCCACAGCGGATTAAATTCGAAGGCGAAATCGTCGGGTAATGGCCGGCTGAACAGCGACATGTGCAGCACCTGCATGACTTTATGCAGCGGGCGGCGCAGCCGGCGCTCCTGCTGTGTGCTGACGTTGTCATAGTAGTTGGAGAGGTCAGTTTCACCGGTCGAGAATCCGGCCGGTGACTGGCCGAACAGGCGCACCAGTGGAATTCCTACCGCGCCGGCGACCTGCTGGCCGAACTGCGCCAGAACGTCGGACAGGCCGGCGAACGTGTAGCTGTGGGTCGCGAATGTGTCCTCCGCATCCATGACCGTCATCCCTTCGATGCTTTGGTACTGACGGATCATGTCCATGTGGGCCATCAGCCCTTTATATGCCGCCGTATTCTGCCCCATGCCCAGCACAGAACGCAGGCCTTTTATCGAGTAGGTTCGCAGGTGCGCTTTGTAGACCAGCTGCGCGGCGCCGGTGGTGGCGCTATCGAATGCCATCAGACGATCGAAGATGCGCTCAACCACCGATTGCCCCCAATCGTTCTCGGTCAGCATCTGCTGATAAGGCAGCGTGACGCCGTCGAAACGAATTATGCGGCTGTAATGGATTTTCCACGGGGGGATCCCGGTTGCCGTCGTCACCACCTGATAAAATTTTGGTGTGCCGAAATCCGGCCCCATGTCGGTAACGCGGTCTTGTGTGGTCGGGGTAACCATCCAGCGATCGAGGACCATCACGCCGCGGAACGCGCCCGGGCCGACAGTTTCCACACGCAGCGGCGAACTCATGTCCTGCCCGTCGATCATGATGACGCCGATCGCGCCGCCATAGAGCCGGCCCCACTTAATCGTGTCGTTCAATCTGTCCCAGAGCGCCAACTCCTCCCAGGCGTTATCCAGTTTTGATTTTTCTTCAGGCTTCAGGCCGCCAGTGATCGTGATGCCCTTGCGGGTCATGTCGTCAGCGACGGCATCCACAGCCACGCCCACCAGCCAGGAGCTGCGGTAGGCGTTCTCGATCTGCAGGCGGTTGCGGCTGGTCCAGTTCGGCTGATAGGTGCCGTCGCTGCTCATATTGGGCGTGCGAAGCCCTAGGCGCGCCGTGAAGTTCTGGTAACTGTCCCGGAACCACGCGCGCACCCCGTCTTTTTTTTGGCTCATGCGTCTTGTCTACCCAATTGCGCCCAGGTGCCGAGGCCGTCGGAGCTGGTGATATAACCGTCCAGCGAGTAGCGCACCGCATCCCAGCAGTGGTTGTGTTTGTCGAGGACGATCGGTAACACCTCACCCGTGAGGCGGTCTGTTTTGTAGGAATAAAGCCGGGCCTCGTCGATCATGTGCTTGCAGCGCTCATGGATGACGATTTCTTCGAAGCCGCGGAGGTAGGTGATCCCGTCCTCAACACTGCCGGCCCATTTCGTGGCGCCGTCGATGTTGAAGCCCTGCCGCGCCATGTAGCTGATCGTTTCGGGGCGGCTGCAGTCGCCATGAATCGGCCATTTGCGAGCCTCGGGGATCGAATCGTAAAACTGCGGCATTTCGTCCAGCTCAACGCCGACGCCGTAGGCTTCGTATTCGATGTAGAGTTTTCGCCCGATGATGAAGCAGCGGATCAGCGTGGAAGGGTCTTGCGAGAAGCCGAAGTCGGCGCCATAGAAAAGCCGGTCGGCCTGCAGAGAGAGATCGTCAGGAAATGCCTCAACGCGATATTTCCCGGAGAAAATAACCGCCTCGCTGAGCGCCTTCGGCAGTCCTAACCAAATGTGCTCATAGGCTTCATAGTCAACGCGCTTGCAATACTCCATTTCCTGCCTGAGCACGTCAGGGAAGAACGCGTTATCGGGATAGTTGACCTGGCGAATAATGACGCCGCCGTCCGGTGGATCTACCTCGTGGCGCTTCATCAGGGTGTAGGTCGGGTCAGTGGCTTCCCGAGGGTTGTACGAAACCCAGACCTCGGAATTATTGGCGCGCACTGTCGGGCCGAGGGTGTCCCAGCTCTCCTGAGAAACGGTCTGCGCTTCCTCCACCCAACAAATTTTGATGCCAAACATCGATTTGATGGATTGCAGGTTGGTGCGCAGCCCTTTGAACGTGAAGCGGGTGCCGTTGCGCCCGGTGATCTCGTTATTTTTTACGGTGTAGAAATGGTTGAGGCCCAGGGCATAGATTTCTGCCTCCAGCAGCGCCAACACAGAATCGCTGATTGAGTTCTGGAATTCGCGGGCGCAGAGAATGATCATCGGATCGATAGCGCCGAGGATAACCAGCGCGCGCGCAATCTCTACCGATTTACCACCGCCGCGGCCGCCGTAAGTCCAGCGCCAGCGCACGGAACCGATCGGGGTGTCGTACAGGACATCTGTCGCCCAGTCACTGCTGAATGCGTACAGAACGCCGTCAATTATGACTGGGCCGTCGGCTTTCCCTCGCGCAGCTTTTCCATGTGAGCAGCCCACACGTCCGCCGGGCAGTTAGCCGGGGTCACGATGCAAACTTTGCCGTAGCTCAAACCGGCCAGATCGACATTCACCTCGGTTTTATTCGTGCTCATGTCGATGCCGGTCAGCTGCGCGGCGTTCTTCACGTTCGGCGCGACCTGACCAAATTTTTTATTCTGCAGCGCCAACTGCGCAGATTTATACGACAGCTCCGCCAGGTGGCCGGCGTTGAACGAAACCAACAGCGCGGCGTTATTGCGCAGTTCCTGCACTCGGGCCTTTACGTCCGGCCGGCTCATCAGGATTGAGGCTTGCGATTCGGCATTCGTCGGCGCGTAGCCTGCGCAAATCGCGGCTTCTTTCTGCGGCATGCCTTGCGCAATGTTCTGCGCAAATTGTTCATGCTGTGGTTTTAAAAGGCTTGGGCTTTCTTTGCCCTTCCCCTCCTCATCGCCACCAGCAGCTGAAACGCCGGGCGTAACGGGCGCGGGATTTTCGGGAATTTGCGCATCTTGCACACTGCGCATTTTTTTCTGCGCTTTTTTCTCTTTCCCTTGCGCAGGGATTTTTATATGCCGGCGTGCGGTGGCGTAGTTGTAGCCGTTAGCCTCACACCATTCTTTCGGGGAGATTTTGGTTTTGGCGTATTCGGCGAGGAACAGCTTTTGAATGGCTCCCCAATCCTGTTTTGCCATAACGTTCTCCGTGAATAAAAAAAGCCACGGGCAACCATGATCTGAGTGATCGGTGGGTGTCGCCTGTGGCTTTGCTTGCGCATTACGCAGCACCTGGATAGATGCTCTGTGATGGGCAAAAAAACCCGCCGAAGCGGGTCTAGTTTTTGACAGCCTTTCTTTCCGCCTGCTTTGCTTTGGCTAGTTCCACAATTTTGCTTGTTCTTCTATGGCGTTCTTCTCTTTCGACGTACCAATCTTTAAGCAACACTTCTATAAGCTGGATGAGTAACTCAGCTTCTTCAGGTTCGACATCTACAATTAAGTTGATGTCTCTTTCCATGTGAGCACCAATATTCCCAATGCTTCGAATGGCGTTAATGGCTTCCCATGTCCCGTGATCTACCTGACCCTCTATAGCATTAATTTCATCAACCAACCTTCCAGCTTTAACAGCCCAAAAGTCCCTTATCATTCCCTGTATGCATCGTCTAGCTAGTGTTGCAGATGCTTTTGGGGATAAGTTACATATCAGTGCGGCCTCTTTGTAATCATCAAGTATTGCTCGAGGGATATAATCAGGAAATACCTTCACTGCTGCTTGAGGCCGCAGTTTCCATACTTCTAACCTCTCTTGTGGAGTCCACTGTCCATCCACAAACTTAGCGATTGAAAGTCCAGATGAAACCACAATCTCTTTACACTCGTCATTAGGGCATACCTCTATCAAAGAGGTCATCATAATAGGCGTGCCATATCGAGTATCTTCTCGAAAAACCATAGATTCTGCTTTTGCAGGAACTGCCTTCTCGGTTGCTATCTGCCCGCAATATGGACAAGTCCAGGATGCCATTTTTACCTCTAAGTAAATAAGTGACATCTTAATTTAACACTAAATTTTATACTTTATTAAGTAGTTGTTTACTTACCGTCTCTCCGGCTGTCACACCGTTTCTTCTACCACGGCTGATGTTTCCGCTATGACCGCCCCCTAGCTCGCGGGGTATTAACCGTTTTTGATTTCTCCCGCTCGCTCACCGTGAGGAGCCCGGGTCGTGGCTAAGGCAGGAGAACGGCGACGGCTCGGCGCTTTGGGTGCACTATTCTTTTTTGCGGCGCAGCAGCTGGCGCACGAAGATGATCACCAGCATCAGGCCGAATACCGTTCCCCAGTTAATTGGCACGATGGACGCCCAGCCGGCGGACGATGCCAACAGATTCCACGCGGCCAGCATTCCCCAGGAGAACAGCAGGCCCAGACCGATCACAATGGCAATGGCGCCACCGCCCACCAGCAGGACAGCCAGCACGTCAGTATCATTTTTTTTCACTCGTCTTCTCCAGTAAGCCGGCCCGCCAGGCATTCAGCGTGGCAATTCTGCCGGCACAAATTTTCAGTGAGGTTTGTAGTGCCAGCGTATAGCTGACGGCGTCGCCCCATGTATCGCCGGCCATTTCTGGCTGCTCACACAGAGTGAAGGCTGATTCAGGGGGAAAGAGGATTAACGGCGCCGGGGGTTGTGCCGGTGTCCGGGCGCAAGAGCTCAAGCACAGCGCCAGGCAGAGGCTGACCAGCGCAGGGATCGTTTTTAATCGCTTCACGGTATTTCCTTTGGGCGGTGTCGTGCTGCTGGCGCAGCTGCTGCTCGCGTTGTTGCTGCGCCGCCATCAGCGCGCGGTTTTGCGCATCTTGCGTCTGCAGCGTGGCTATCAGCCCGGCCTGTTGTGCCAGCGTCTTCTGCTGTTCTGCGGCCTGCTGGCGTGCCAACTGCAACCGGTGCGACAACAGCGAGCTGTAACCGCCAAGAAAGATAGCCACCAGCAACAGAAGCACCAGGCTGCCGCTGGCGATCTTGCTCACCCATCCGTTCATGATTGGCCCCAGGTGCAGACGGTGGTTTCGACTTCACGCCGGGTGATCAGCCCTTTCCACTCTTTGCCGCCGGCATATTTCCAGCGCTTCAGTTCACCGCACGCGCCGGCCGGGTCGCCGGCGTTCAATTTTTTCAGCATCGTGGAGCCGATAAACGCATACGGGCCGACGTTGTACGAGAATGAGTAAATAGCGGCGCGCTGGGTTTCGGTGGTTTTCACCTTGATAGCCGGATCGACAATCCGAGCGACTTTCTGCAGGTCAGATTTCAACAGCGCATCGCATTCTGCGTCGCTGTATCGCTTGCCGAGGATAATATCGGCGCCGGTATGTCCATCGCAGACCGTCAGAACGCCGACAACGTCGCGATAGGCCACATACCGCCGCCCCTCTAACCCATCGTGGCCGCCGAGCATTGCAGTGGCGATCGCAATCGCCCCGCCGCCAGTGGTTATGGCAGCGACGATTTTATTTCTCAATTGTGAGTTCATGGCATCACTCGCTCATCGCTTTATAGGCAGCTTTCGCGCGCTCTTTGTCATAACCGACGGCTGTGAGTTTGTTGACCAATTTGCGTTTGTAATACCAGTTCACCCCCGCCGTAAAAACGGCAACGAAGATCCCCACTAATACAGCCCAATCTTGCAATGTCATGGCGCCAGCTGCGGCCAACAGTGAAGCAACCCAGTACGAGAGCTGGGAGCTGTATTTGTCCATCTTCATACCTCCCCCTTCCGGGGATCTGTCCCGGTACCGGGTGATAGGAATGGTTTAGCCTCCCGCCGTAGTCACTCAAGGTCAGGATATGTTTGCAGTGTGGTTGACTGATTTAGCAAGGAGGCTAAAACGAAAAGCCCCAGCAATTAGGCTGAGGCTTGGTAGGGTGTCGTGGCGGCCGGTGCTTATCTTCGGCTTGTCTCGGAGGACTGCAATTCACCACAACGAAAAGAGTACTATTGCTGTGCCAATCGCCCGTAAAAGGACTCAAGCACTCTTTCCGTTGCGCTCCGATTAGTGCAGCATCCCATCGAGGGAGATACTCACATAATCCGGGGGGGATTAGATAACGAGTATCAAGTGAGTACCTCCGTCTGATGAGTAGCATTCATCAGAAACATGACAACATTATCATTCTATTCAATCACATACTTGTGCTTATGAATACCCGTAAGATTGACTAAAAACATACTGGAATTACGTTATCTACTCGGCATAACGCCGAATTACAGAATTTTCTTACTTTTTGGGAAATCGGCTTGCCCGCTTAAAAGCATTGTTGTAGTGTCGCTAAAAGACGACACACACAGCACCTCATCGTCTACATAAAAATCATGTAGCAATCATCCTTTCAACCCGCCGCTGTGCGGGTTTTTTTCTGAGGTTTGTCCTAAAAGGACGCATTATTTCCCCGGAAAACTTGCCCCCACTTCGGAATAGTCCTAAGTTGAAATTGTCATATAGAGTTAGCAATCGCTATATCGACCTTGTAACACTTGAAATACCAAATGGCTTCTCTAGCCCGCACACGCGGGCATCTTAACCAGATTAGCCCTGGCAATTAGAAGAAACACCGAACCGACAGAGTTCGCAGTAATACCAACACATTAATCGGGGATAATGATATGAAAAAAGACTTAGCAGCAGCTGTCGCTATTGGCAGCGTCATCTTGTTCGCCTTACTGGTTGGTTCACCATCAATCATGGTTTCTCTGATGCCATAGCAGAGAAACCGAATGCTTTTTCTGCATGCCCATAGGATTCAACCACCAGCCGTAAACGATTTGGCGGTAAGAGGGTGTGCCGTGTGTCGCCCGTTGGCTGGGGCTGAAAAAGCCACTTGTTAGCGCAGTTCCGAAATTATTTGCCTGTTATTTTCCCACCACAGGCGGCAGTGGTATCTTGGGAGTTCTCGCACAACCAAGAAGGATGCATTATGAGCGCAGTTCACAATCTGTGGCACGTTATCAAGGCAAAGGTCTGCCAAAATCGAAATCTCAATCACTCGGCATATTACAATGGCAGTGAGCAAGACAACCGCATTAAGAATCGCTCGGCACAAGTATTCACACTTGAAATCGTGCTAAATGAGCACCGGAAAAAATTTGCCACCATTTTTGAACCGCTTAAAGGCAAAAATGCCCTATACCATTTAATCTTCACAAAAACAGCCTGGAAGCCGGAAGAAATTCGAGAGCTGTCTTTGGCCGATTGTCTATTTGTGATTCAAGACGAACTACGCATTGATAAATTGCCCGAGGATATACGAGAGTTTATGGAATCGCTTAGTTTGCCTAGGGTGGCCTTTACTTTTGATGAGTTCTTAGAAGAGGACTGGGATCCCACGGAAAACTTAATTCACCTGGCGTCACTAAATTAGCATAGTATTCCAACGCAGTATCAACCTCTGAGAGCTGCTTCACCAAAGCAGCTTTCTCACTTTTCAACTGGTTGTAGTGTGCTACATACAGCCTCTGCTGATTTAACCAATCCTCAAGCTGCTCACTACTTAAGTCGGGATTGAAAAAATATGGTTCGTTCTTGTCCATCAATAGCTCCTAGCAAACAAAAAGGCCACATTTAACGTGGCCTTTATATTCTAAATAAAACGCGCTAGTTATTTTTCAAATAAAAAACTGTCTTGGTAATCGACTAGCTTTATCACACGAATCTCAGACTGATCGAAATCAAGCTCTACCCGTTGCGATGGCTCAAATCTTTCATAATTATTAGCCAGCTTAGGGTTCGTGTTCTGATACATCTTAAATTTAGTGCCGGAGATATGTTCTAAAGATGGATGGACTCTCGAGTCGGGAACAAAAAATATTGTTTCCTCGCCTGACACTCTTGGAGTGATGTCTAAGATCTCACCCTCAGGTGATTTATAAAGACAATGCGCCTCCCCCTCAATCAGGGTTGAGCTTTCCCATATCATCCAGCCTAAAACCGGCTCTCCCCCACCATTATCCCTAATCATTTTGGCTACATTGTAATAGCACTCACCCGCCAAAGGGGAAAAAGATTTCGGTAATGTTAATCTGAAATAGCTACCTGAAACAGATGAAGTTGGAAAGATTTTTTTTAAAAGCCTGGATACATTTGCACTCATAATTGTAGGTGTTGTTGGTTCATGAAGGTGAAACAAACCATCAAACCCGTTTAACATATGCATACGCGATTACCTATTAATTTCAGGGATTAATAGGATACATATGTACATAGGCTAAAATCTATAAATTTTTACAAAACCCTATAAATCTCACAATAAAAAAACCCGCACGATGGCGGGTTTCTTTTGAATTTGTCGCTGCGGGTACTACTTCGCGAAGCTTATCTCAATTTAACCATTTTCCGCGCAAAGTCAACGATAAAATCGCTCACTATTCACCTCAAATGCCTCACTCATCGGACTGTAAAGCAAGAATTCGGCCGTTTTCACCCACACCGCGACGCGCGTCTCGCAGGTGCGCATGCTCCAATCAGGGCGACAATCATGCAGATCTGCAGCCATCTCCTTCAGGCTTTTTCCTTTCCCGATATAGCGCTGCTGAATGATAAATTTCAGCCCTGGGTAATCCAGCAGGACGGCACCGATCACCCGATCCATAATCGCCGCCTCCGAATCAGTGCAAAATGCCAGGCTGCTTTTTTGTTTCCCCTCCAGAATGTCGAGTAAATACTGGCGCAATTCTTCCTGCTCACATCCTGCCTTTTTCAACTGATTGAGGGCCTGGGTGATCGCCGCTTTTGTCACCTTGTTGCTCGTCAGTAGTCGGTTGAACATGTTGCCGGCCCTGCCGAAACTTTCCATCCCTGACCACCGGCCCCACATTTTCAGCCGCCCCTGTATCCAAACGCGCTCCAGTGCACGCAAATGCAGCTCTTTGCCGTCGCCTTTACCGATGTTGTCAGGGTAGATCATAGCTTTCCTTCCTTTCTCAAAATTTCTTGCGTGCGCATGACACCTTCGGCGTGCATCAGTCGAGCATCGTGCGCGTCGATAAGGCGTGTGCGGCGGTCTATTTCATCGTGGCAGGCGCTGCAGGCCCACGCCGCCTGCGTGTCATCTGGCTTTATTGCCGTGCCGCAGGTACCGGCTAGTCGGTAATGTGCGGCGACGGTTGTTTCAGGGTTTCGGTTACAGATGCCGGGGATCCTGATTTGGCAATCACGGCCGCGGGCCTCGTCTGTCAGTTTGCTCATGCTGCATAATCCATAAGCTGAGCCGCGGCGTTCTCTGCCTCGGCGATGGTTGGAAAGGATTTGTTTAAGATGAAGGTCCACAGCACGTTAAGCGCTGCCTGGTACAGGTCGTTAAATTCGAGGTCATCCATTTTTGCGAATGAGATCGATCGCGGCTCGCGCAGGGTCGAACCGTCGGGGAGTTCAAAAAGGTCATAATGCCCCGCTTCGACGGTCACCCATCGGCGGAAAGCGTGGAAGGATTTTGCAATCGTCAGTCGTTCGGCGCGCTTCTCGGCCACCAGCTGCAGGTATTCGTCCGCCAGCGCATAGAACACGCCAGCATCGTCAACATGGCGCGCCAGGCGATTGATATACCCGCGGAGAAATTGGCGCTCAAACGTTGATACTGCGCCGCCAGTCGGGGTCCAGTATTCAAAACCGAGATTCAGGAGTGAGAAAAATTTGCGGTGCAGTCCAGGATTCCGGGCGCGCTTAAACTCGCCAATGACAACCGCCCCCAGCTTGAGTTTGTTCGTGACGAAATCGACCGTGTCGGGCGTTGCCGGCACGAGGATCCCGCCTTGGGATTTGTAAAACGAATACTGCGCCATTTTCGTCTCCGTGGTGGCGCAGCAGGTGACCAGCTGTTCAGGCTGATGAGAGGATTATATCACTTTCTCCGGACGTCGTAGCCCATACGTCGGAGCAGCACAATCATGAGCTCAGTATCGGCGACGATCTGGCTCTCCTTCAGCGGTAAAACCGCAGTTATCGCCCCGTGGGTCATGTAAACCAGCGCCCGACCATTCTCGGGCAAAATATGAGCAACATCTTGTTTTACATCCATTATATTTTTCTCCGACATTCTCGGATTCACTTCGTGTTTTAATTATTACACCAAAATACTGTACATATAAACAGTATTTTGTGTGATTTACTGCAAAACAAATGGAGAGCCGCTGAAACGGTTTGAGATGGGGTCAGCACCTCAAGCTGGGTTATAATATAGTCACAGCTAGCGAATAGCTGGATCATTATCAGTTTGATTAAATTGTATTTTACGGCAAACTGATGCAAAAATTTAACAATACAGATTAGGGGGTTAAAATGTCGCCAGATTCTATTCTTCAACTACAAAAAGAAGTCGATGAACTTGAACAAAAGCATAAAGAATCAATTTCTGACTCTTCATTAACACTTGAAGAAAGGGAAGCCATAGCGAAGGAATACACAGCTAAATACAATGAATTACAGCATCTCGGCATCAGTCAAGTGTCCATATACGATGAGCAAAAATAAACCTTATTGACTCGCATTGATGACTAAACCGGTTCACTTTGGTCATCAATGCGAGGTATTACTTGTTTCTCCTTCGCTCAGCTCTTCGTATCGTGCGATCTCTGCACTGGGATAACACCATCAACCGGCAAACACTCATACTGTGCGGGCAGGGACTGCTGACGAATATCTTCGAGGCAGTTGGAGCGATCGGGATATACCCACCCCTGGGGAACGTAATCGCATGGCTGGTAGGTGTAGCAAACGAGCAGGAATAAACCGAACATCAGCAAGCCCTCCCACGCACACCAGCCAGCGCCTGATCAAACATTTTGTGCATGTAGCAAAACCGCAGTTCTACCGGGTTGAAGTGCCACAGCGTTTTGTCCGGCCTGGTTTTCTGCCCGGCTGGCCGGAAATTAACTTCCCCCAGCTCGTAGAAACGCTCATTCACGCCTATCAGGTGATAGCGCGCCTTGTTCCCCTGCCCGGTCCGAATCATGTTCACGTTTGGCGACCGGAGCATCGATTTCAGCCGAATGCAGATCTGCGATCGTGTCATGCTGTTCCCTGGGTGTTTTTCATGCGTTAGTGCGCTGATCTCCGCAGTGGATAGATTTTTGCCCTGGATAAGTTCGACAAACTGCCGGGTTGTGATTCTGGTCATTGGTCATGCCTCGATTATTTCACGTTGTTGTTACCCATGCTGGCGCGGATCCGTGCCAGCATTTCCATGCCCTTTCGCTGATAGCGGCCGTCCGTGTCAGCGACTTGTGCGTCGCCCGGCGGCCTGTTCTCCAGTGCTTTCGTTTTTCGCACTGGCGGGATTGAGAATCCCATTTCCACCTGCTTTGCCCACTTCGCCAGCAGCCGGCCGGCCAGTGCGGCGAGTTCGTTGTGTCCCAGCTTGCGCTCTACGCCGGCGCGACGGAGCTCTGGGCAAATCTGGAACAGCACCGGATGGCGCCAGTCGAAACTATCTGCGCCGTCGAAACGCCAAGATTCGTTGCGCCAACGCCGGTATTCGGTCATGACGTCGTCCGCCGACAAGCCGAACGGGTTAGCCGTGCACTCGCCGACGATCGCGGTAAATTCCGCGAGGTCAGGCGGCCAGTGGTTACCGGCGCTGCAGCGCTCCATGCACCGGCGCGCGGCGTAGGCCAATTGATCATCTGAGAATTTCGAAATCGTCTGGCCCCAGATCGTGGAGGGTGCCACCCCGTTCTTGGTCACCCAGCGGTTGGCGTAGATCCCCGCCATCGTCTCCCAGAGGAGCCAAGCCCTGTCGCTCCCGTTCTGCGTTTCGTGCGGCCCTGACCTGCTGCTGAGCGGTAGCGGCTGCTGCGGTGTATCTGGTCGCATTTGAACCTCCTGCATGCTGCTTTCGTTTGGCCGCCGCCTGGCGCTCGTAGAGCACGCTGTCGGCGAATTTCTGCTCCCACTGCGTCTGGTTAAATACCCTGCCCTCGGCTTTCCAGTACGCCTGGAAGCTCGCCAGCTCCTGCGGGGTATATCCCGGCGCCGGGCCGTCGATAATTCGGCCCCACAACGCCGCCAATCGCTGGAAATCAACCGTCGGCGCCCAGCTGGCGCTCATCGGAAATTTTCCGCATGGGTTCTCGTCGTCTTGGTCTTCCCAGGGTGTCGGCGGTGATCCCTGTCCATCTGATGAAATTTCGCCCGCTCCCGATAGAGAGAGGGGTTTATCTTTTAGATCTTCTTCTTCCTCTACTTCTGGTAACGCTTTTTGATACGCATCTGTAACGCTCGCAGCGTTACTAATTGCGTTACCTTTTACGTTACTCCCGCGTTTCACTTTCCTGGCATTTGCAACGCGATTGTTTGTAAGTGCTCGTTTTTTCGATGAATTCCCGTTATGCCTTTCAAAGTTCGGAAAAACCAACGTCTCCCCATCGAGCGCCAGCCAGCCAACGCTGATCAGCGCATCTGCAAAACCGGAAACGAAAGTGATCCGATCAACTGCATTTTTTGTAACGCTCGCAGCGTTACACTTTGCGTTACCGTCAATGGTCTGTTGATCGGCCCACGCCCATAATCTGACCAACTTGCCTAACACGGCGTCCGGGTCCAGATTCAGGATTTCCGACAGCTGGAACACCTCCGGTTTATCCGGGGTTATCACTTCAACCTTGATCCAACTTGCCGCCATATGTGCCTCAACTTTCTGTAATCTGTAACGCCGACAGCGTTACGGTTTGCGTTTCTAAAAGGTCAGTTTCGCGCCGTCGCGCGTGTCCCCTGCGGCGCTGGCTTCCCTTTCAAACGCTGGCAGTGCTTTGCAAAACTTCGCGCCCAGACCAACAGGTCGGGCAGTTTCATGTTCGGGTTGTGGCGCTGGTGCTGTACGGCAGCCGCCGCCGACGTCGTGGCGACCGCCTCGTCGAACCGTGCCTCACGCAGCTGCGCGGTGATCTGCTTCTGCAGGAAATCGTCGTGATTAATGGTCATTGGTCATGCCTCGGTTAATGCAGTGCGCTGTAGGCTCGCCGCAGCTCGTAGAAGCTGCGCTCTGCCTCGTCGCACTCTCTTTCAAAATCTGCCGGTGATGCGTGCAGCAGCGCGGCGGCGATCGCCTCCTGGTGTTCCTTCAGCGCGCGGATTGCCAGGTATTCGATGCTGTTCCCCGCCACCAGCCGGGCGCGCAGCACCGCCGGCAGCGCAGCAAGGATCGCCGGCTGCAGTTCCTGGATTTTCTGGCGGGCGCTAGCACTATCGCTGTCGAGCCAGCGAAAGATCTGCTGCTTGTTGTTGTGCCATGCAGCATCATCAACGCTGCCGTCGGCGCGTTCGATCTGCGCCAGCTGCGGCGCCTGCATTTCCAACTTGAAGTAAGCGCGGGTGATTTCCGCCGCGACCGTGCGCTGAGTGGCCTCCGTGGCCCATCCACGCAGCGCGTCGCGGATCTGCTCGTGTTTGATTTCCATAAATCATGTCCTTAGGCTGCAGGCTTGGTATCCTGCTGTTCTGGCGGTAAACCGTCCGTTGGGTTGGGGTAAAGGTCGGGCCTTAACTCGTGGGGGGTTACACCTGTTACGTTATAAATTTGCAGTACGCGATCTGCAGGGACTGCCCCTTTGTAACGAGTTTTCCAACGGCTAACTGACATAGGCTTAATGCCTAATAGAGCGGCCAGGTTGGATGCTGTTCCCGCTATCTGAATTGCTTTAGTTAAACCACTCATAATTTTCTCCGGTCTAGAAGTGAGAAAATTAAGCCAAAGACTTAATAAAAAGTCAAGCCTTTGGCTGATTCAATTGTTTAAGCAAAAGGCTTATCATGCTGCAATGAAAGAAAAAAATTTCGCTGACTCAACCTTGTTTGAGCGCCTTACAGAACTCACCAAGCGAGGCTTCTCTAAGTCAGAGATGGCCAGGATCGCTGACGTCACTCCTCAGTCAGTTAATGGTTGGTTTAAAAAAGGAGTTATCAGCAAGAAATCTGCCATAGCAATTGCAGAAGCTACTGGCGTATCAGTTGCATGGTTACTTGGTGATAATGTCGAAGAAAGCAGCGGGCTGAACCCAGATGAAATGGAGTTGCTGAAGCTATACAGGCAGTTACCTGAAGTAGAACAAAAAAATATGATGGCAGTATTCAGTGCTCGACTAAAAGAGATCGATGATTACGTTGAGAAGTACCTCCGCGGGCGGTATAAGCCGGTCGATAAATAGGCGTGCTAAAACCGCAATAAAAACATACAGATATTCACAGACTAATTTTTTCCATTAGAATACAAGCAAATAGGTTCGATTGCTTTCTCACAGTTACAGAGGCATACTTGAAATACTAAGTGCCTCAGGGTGATTGTCATCATGAAGAAATTTTTCAACAAAGATTCAGGTGCATCGCAGCGCAGTTGTGCCGATGAGATACGCCAGATCTTGAATGACATCAAAGAGAAAGAGATTGATATTTCGGAGAAAAAATCGAATATCAAGCAGGAGCACATTGATGGATCAAGAATCACAAAACACAAATTCACTCTATGATTACCTTTATATAGACAGAGAGCGGATCAGCGCCTTGACAGCGCAGCTTTTTTCTACAGGGGTTATCACTTCAGTCAAACAATCATCCCAAGAGTCTGATAGCCTAAAAAAGGACGCCAAGATCGGTATTCCTTTAGTCGCTGGGGCATTATCTGCTGCAGAGGCTGTTAGCCGTTCTCAGGAAAGGTTTTTCGACTCTTCCTGGAGCCTTCCCTTGAATTTGTTAGATAAACTTTCAGAGCAAGGTAGAATCAGAAGGTCATTAGAAGGGGCAAGATTGGGCGATCTCGTTTTGGTGAGCGGTATGATGAAAATTTTTGATGCTAATATGGTTCATCAATTCATGCCTACGTTCAAAAAGATCAAGCTTGCAGAAATTAAGAACGCGAAGTCTCAATCTATAAAAAATTCTTTAAAAGAAGAAGTTAAAGGACTTGAAGCTGCAGAGGAGATGGTTAAGTTCTTGCCTACATCGTCTCAGATTGATTTCGCCGACTCCGAAGGGAATCAAATTTGGATGTCAGTAAATCCAAGTAATTTGACGATTGGAATGGGGGATATTGCCTTAAAGTACGGGCCGTTTATTCCTGGGGAGTGGCATATCTTAGGCTTTTTGGATGCTTATGCCGATGATCAAAAATTAGATAACCCTGATGCCCCCTACCCTCATAATCTAAACGATTTAAAAAGCGCTATGGATTCTATGCTTCTCATCATTAAAACTTTGATGGGACGTGTTACTGGCTCGTTTGGGATGACACCTTTAATCATCTTCCGCACCGTCACGTAGACGTAGGTGCACAAAATCTAATCTAACCACAACCAAACCGGCCCCGAGCCGGTTTTTTGTATCTTTCACATAACCCCACCTCTTAACTGACCATTGTAAGTTTATGACTTAAGATTTTAATAAGCCAATGACTTGACATAAGTCTAAGTCTTTGGCTTAATTGTTTCCATCAAGCAGCAGCGAACAGGCAGGAAGCCCACGAAGTAGCCGCCCGGGGCGCACGAAGACCGGGATGATTCGCTAACGCAGCAGGTGAAAAACGTTCTGACAGCTGGAAAGACAGCACCGAGGCATGACCAACAGACCACACAGCAGAGGGCAACACGATGTTCACATCATACGATGAGTATTTCGACAGTCTGGCGGAAGGCGATGAGGCCATGTCAGAAGCAGAATTTAACGCAGCTCTCCAGTAACACTCACCGCGCCCTACGGGGCGCCACCGAGGCAATCATGAGCGACAGAGGTTTCTGGATTGTAATTGTCGTCGGCACCTGCGGCCTGTTCTGGACGGGAGTCATCGTAGCTGCACTGATTTTTAAAGGGGCATGGCAATGAGCAAGATCGTCCCAAACAGCGGTAAGGCCGTCAGCCTCCGTAACTCGCGCACCGGCGCGCCGTGGGTAGCATCGTTCGATTACATCCGCGGCCGCTACCGGTTCGAACCGGTCGGCAATCTACGGGCCATCAAGCGCCCTTTTGAATCCCTGCGGATCCCGCCGGAATTCGAGCCAGCCGGCACGCACTAAAGCACCACCTGAAACAGCAGTAAAAAATGCCCGAATTAATGGGCAGGACCAAACACGGCATGACCAAAGTCAGAACGGGGTGTTCTGACATAACCACAGAGGAAAAAATGATGTCTAAGTCACTGAATGAAGTAGAAAAGCAGGTTCACGTTGCCGAAGTTGTTCACCACGGCGAAAAACTGACTATTCCTGTCGGTATGGGCGTTCAGGATGCGATCGATTTGCTGGAGCGCCGCCGTGATTACCTGAGCGAGAAAGTGATCATCCGCCGCGAATTTAACGTGTTCCCGTGGGACGGCGCAAACGCATTAGCACAGGCATTAACCAACCGTTTCGGCTGGGCAGCGGCCGAGTCAACTCCGGGCTTTTTTGGTAGCCAACCGCCAGCGATGATCAACATTGAAGTCGGGCCGAACCAAACCAAAGAAATTCCGTGGGGACGTTTCAGCCTGCCTGGCATCGATGGTTTCGTTCAGACTGATTCCGATCGCAAAGACGGCCGCATCTGCTTTGTGACAGCTGCAAAAATTCAGCGTAAGGACGAAAGCGTCATAAAAGAGCTGTTTGACGATATTGCCAACATCCTGAAGCGCGGCTCCATCTACGCCGGTAAGGCCATCAAAATTCGCTTCCGCGATGACGACGGCGACCTGATCGAAATGCCAGAACCAAAGTTCTTGGACACGTCGTCCATTAGCCGCGACATGCTGGTTTATTCTCGTGAAGTGACCGAAGCGATCGAAACCAACCTCTTCACGCCGATCGAACGCATTACCGACTGCATCGCGAACGACATTCCGGTAAAACGCGGCGTGCTGCTGGGCGGGCCATACGGCACAGGTAAAACGATGGCTGCAACCGTAGCTTCCCGTTTGGCAACCGACAACGGCGTCACCTATCTATACGTGCCGCGCTCCGATGAGCTGGCTGATGCGATTGAGTTCGCCAAGCAGTATCAGGAAACGGCATGCGTGATTTTCTGCGAAGACATTGACCGTGCTGTCAGCGGCGAGCGTTCCGTCGCTATGGATGACATTTTGAACATCCTCGACGGCATCGACACCAAGGCCAACAACATCATAACCGTGTTGACCACGAACCACCTGGAGAACATCAACCCTGCGATGCTCCGCCCGGGCCGACTGGACGCCATCATTAACGTGACGCCGCCGGACGCCGAGGCCGTTGAGCGCCTGATCCGCCTGTATGGCAAAGACACCATTTCGGCCGATGCAGATCTCCGCCCTGCTGCCGACCTGCTGGCCGGCACAATCCCGGCAGTGATCGCCGAAGTAGTGAAGCGCGCGAAGCTGGTGCAGCTCCAGCTGCAGCAGCCGGGAACCAAAGTCGAGAACGTGTCCGGTACTGCCGTTCTGCGTGCAGCCGAAACCATGCAGAGCCAGATTAAGCTGCTGGCGGAGCAATCCAAACCGAAGGCCAAAGAGCCAACCTTCAATGAGGTGATGGGTCATGCCCTGTCTCATGCATTGAACGGCACCAAGGAGCAGTTGGGCACAATGAGCAAGCGCGTCGAAGAACTGCACGACCGCGTTGTGAATTAATCAGCCACACCAGGGAACGGCCATATTCTGGCGCCGGAAACGTAACCGGCAACCAACTTAATTAACCTAAGAGGCATGACCATGAAAGTAACCAGCGTAACTTTAGTTTGTGAAAAAATTCACACAGGTATTCATTCCGTATCTGAAAACGATAATGTCATTGGATATATCGCCAAGACCAAAAACGATGAATTACCAGTTGGTGCAGTTTTAGCAGACGGAACCGATCTCGGTGAATTTGATTGTCCTGACTGCGCAGTAAAAGAAATTTACCGCAAAGCAAACAATATTACTGACGGGCATTTAATTACCAGCGACGAAAAGAAAGAAATGCTTTTGTCCTTCATGATGGCAATGCTTGGCGGCTCAGCAGAACGCACAACCCACTAATTGCTGTGTGTAGTCTTCCCCGCCAGCGATGGCGGGGCTTTTTCAAATATTGAAATGCGTCATGCGTTTCCCTCCCGGGGCGTCAACTCGTAGGGCGCATTTCAATAAATCAAAGAGAGGATTTATATAATGCAAACTTTCAACACAGAATTAGCAATTGAGGCCCAGAGCCAATATTGCAATGAAAACCGCCTTCCGAATTTCTCGCCAATTGACGGGGTTTGTTACCGCTGCAACAAGGATGTTTATGTTCCAGTTGAGAATAAACATGGCGACTTTGTTTCCGGAATTTCCGTAGAAAAGGCAGCGAGCACCCACATTATTGATTGTCCGCACTGCCGAATGAGTTATTGCGATTAAAAGTAAAAAGGCCCGCACAAGGCGGGCCAGTCTACCGGCTTAACGTCCCGGTGACGGGCTGCCAGGGGACCAACCCTAACAGCCGAGGCATGACCAATGACCACATCGAGGATGCAGCACCGATCGGCCTGCATTCTACCTAAAACTCAGGAGAATTGCACAATGCAAAACGTCTACGCCTACCATTTAAAGGCAAAGCAAAAGTCAGGGAAACCCTCGCTTTTCATCTGGTTTGAAGCAAAGAACGATGCGCGGGCAAAGCGCGACCTCGAAAACCACATCGAGGACGCCGAGCTGGATCAATCCGCTTACTTCAAGCCGGTGCGCACCAATTACCCCGTTGTTGACGATCTGCCGCCAGAAGCGGCGTTCTGTGATACCTGGTGCCTGCGCTACAAGCTGGACGATAACCTGTCTTGGCAGGTCATCCCTGCGGCTGAGCGCGAACAAGTGCAGGAGCAGCACAAACCTGCAGGTGATGCAGGAGCGATAGAAACTAACAGCAGCCAAAGGCCACCGGTAGACGAGGCGACCAGTGACGGCGGGGAGCCAGCCCACGGGCAAGAGCCGCGAGCGTACTTCGCAAAAATGAGCGCTGACACGCGGGCTGTCGCCGTCATCCTGCATGGTTTCGAGGTGATCGACACCGTGCTGAGTAAATCGCAGATGACCAATGTCATCAACACAGCATTGAGCGGCGAATCCGCTTATATCGCCGATATGCTGCAGGCTCTACGCCTGCCTGCCGTTTCCTGCATGGATCCCGAGCGCTTCGCGGCTTTCGTTGCCGGGGTCGCGCGTCGCTATGAAGAAACCGATCCTGAATCGACCTTCATCAATATCCGCAAATACGTTGAGCAGCTGCTGAAACCGGCCCCGGAGTCGGAAGCAGAAACGACGAAAACCGTACATAAGCGCGGCTATACCCAAACGCATGATGCCCTTGATCGTGAAATCGCCTGCGCGCTGTGGGTCGGTGATGTCGACTGCCAAAATATCGCCGGTGAGATCGATCGCTGGGCGCAGAAAAAAATAAAAAACGATGACGAAGACTTTAAGCGGTGGTCAATAGCGCTGCGCGCTGCCCCGAACATCCTAAAATACAGCCGTGAGACAATTTTCGGCGTGGTCCGCAATGTCCCATCGTCTGATATGTACCACTTCCCCACCACACTCCGCGGCTGGATTGAGAAATATTTGTCTGAGCATGGCGTTTATGAATTTGGCGCGGCGCCGGACGCCGTGCAGTT
>NZ_JASGBT010000023.1:338857-358775 GCF_030053255.1 Serratia sp. PF-27 | reverse complement strand
CAGAGCCAGAGCCAGAGCCAGAGCCAGAGCCAGAGCCAGAGCCAGAGCCAGAGCCAGAGCCAGAGCTTGTCAGCTTAGGCGGTGGCCACTTCGATGCGTCCAGTCTTTTCGAAGCCTCCCCGCTGGCTGCAGTGCAGGCTGATAGCGAACTGAGCGAAGATACCGAGCAGCAGCCGGCGCCAGAGCAGACATGCAAAGACGCCTCAAACGACGATGAAAAAGCGGAAGTAGCGCAGCGGCAAGAAAGTGAGCCAGCAGCAGATTGCGCACAGGCGTATTTCGAGCCAGGCCGTTACGCTGATATTTCAAACACAGCCTATCACGCTGCGAACGGCATCAGCAGCACTCAGGTGAAGGACGCGCGCATCAGCCTGATGTATTACCACGGGCGCCACGTCATCAAAACGATCGGCCGGGAACGCAGCGACGCGCTGACGTTCGGCTCGTTGGTGCACACGCTGGCGCTTGAGCCAGAGAATCTGGAGCGAGATTTCAACGTAGAGCCGATTATCCCGGACGGCGCTTTCACGAACACCGCCTCAATGCGCGCATTTATTGAACAGCACAACGAAACGCTGCCGAAAATGGCGGATACGGACACTCTGCGCACCGTCATTGATGAACATAATGCGAAGCTGCCAACACCTTACGCGCTGGGCGGTAATGCGGACGAAATAGGCCGGATTTACTCCCTGCTGCCGCAGGAATTCCAGACCATTCCTGACGGCCAGAAGTTCACCGCAACAGCCATGAAAGCCTGCATCAAAGAGTACAACAGCACGCTGCCTGAACCGCTTAAGGTCAGCGGCGGCCGTGATGCGCTACTCGAGCAGTTGGCAATCATCGATCCTGAGTTTGCTGCGCGTGAAGTTGCGATCCCGGCCCCGCTGTCGGTCAGCGGGACCAAGGAAGAAATGGCAGCGCGCATCAAAACGATTCTGCCAACAGCCATCTTTGCAGACGAACTGATCGATGCCTGGAAAAATTCCGACGACGACCGTCAGCTGGTCACCCAGCAGCAAATGCAGCATGCCAAAGCTATTCAGAGGGCGTTGTTTACCCATCCTTCAGCGGGTCCGCTGCTGCAGCATGAGCATCGCGCGGTTGAGGCCAGTTATTTTGGGTTTGATGAAGAAACCGGCCTCGAGGTCCGCGTCCGCCCTGACCTTGAGATCGATCTCAACAGCGTGCGCGTTGGTGTGGATTTGAAATCAGTCAGCATGGGCCGCGTAAAGCAAGACGCGCTGCGCGCCAAGCTGCACCGGGAAATTGTCGATCGGGACTACCACCTCAGCGCAGCCATGTATAGCGACATCGCCGCCTTTGACCAGTTCTTCTGGATCTTCGTCAACAAAGACGAGGGCTATCACTGGGTGGCTATCGTCGAGGCTTCTCCTGACCTGCTTGAGCTTGGCCGGCTTGAGTACAAAAAGGCGCTGCGAGACATCAAAAACGCATTCGACACCGACACCTGGCCGGCGCCGATCACCGAAGAGATCGTCGACGACTTAAACGACTATGACCAGCGCCGCATGGAAGCGCTGCGCGTTGCATAAGGGGCAAAACATAATGAGCAATATCAGCATTCCTGAAGAAAAAACGGCGTCGGTTACCGACTCAAACATCGCGCTGTTCAACCCGCAGTACCTGACCGCTATCAACCAATTTGCGCAGGTCATGGCGAGCGGTACAGCGACGATCCCCGCCCATCTACGAGGGAATCCTGCCGACTGCATGGCGATCGCTATGCAGGCCGCCCAGTGGCAAATGAACCCCTTCGCAGTGGCTCAGAAAACTTTCATCGTGAGCGGCGTTCTCGGCTACGAAGCGCAGCTGGTTAATGCGGTGATTTCCACTCGTGGGCCGCTGGTCGACCGCATCAACTATGACTGGTTCGGTCCGTGGGAAAAGGTGATCGGCAAGTTTGATATTCGCAAGGGGGATAAAGGGGAGTATCGCATTCCTGGCTGGCGCCTGGCTGATGAAGAAGGGATTGGGATCCGCGTCTGGGCAACGCTGAGGGGGGAGGATAAACCGCGGGAGTTGGTGCTCATGCTGGCGCAGGCCCGCACCCGCAACTCTACGCTTTGGGCTGATGATCCGCGCCAACAACTGGCCTACCTGGCAGTAAAGCGCTGGGCGCGCCTGTACTGCCCGGAAGTGATTCTCGGCGTTTACACGATCGACGAGTTGGAAAAGACGGAAGAACGTGAAATCAACCCGCAGCGCGGCGCCTTGCGCGTCAGTGTGAGCCAGCTGGCGGACGGACCTGCCGCCGCACCCGTGCAGCAGAGCGCCCCACCTGTCGATACGGATGATATTGCCGGCGGCATTCGGACAGCTATCGATCAGGCAGAAACAACAGACCAAGCCTCAAATATTCGCGCACAGGTTGAAGAGTTACGCCAAAAACTGGGGATCGCCGCTTACACCGAGTTGAAAAACAAAGTGATTAAGCGCCACCGGCAGATCACCGCATGCGGCAGCATCAGCAGCCAACTGAAAGACTGCCGGAGCGCCGAGGAGTTCGCCGCGGTAGAGGCGCTGGTGCGACGGTCAGAACGAGATCTAAGCGCCGACGACATGGAGCGTTTCCAGCTAGTGCTCGACGATATGCGCCCAGAGTTTCAGGGCTGATTTTGGAAAATCAACGCACAACGCCGGCCACGGCTAATATTGTGGCCGGTTGTGCTTAGTGAGGCATGACCAATGGCTAAATGGATGACTCTCGAAGAATGGCGAGATGATAACTACACCGATAAAAAACCAAGCATTCAGACGCTCTGGCGCTGGGCGCGCAACGGAAACTTTTACCCGCCGGCTGAGAAGCACGGCAAGCAGTACCGACTGACGCCTGGGACTATTTACATCAACCCCAAGGACTTCAACCTGGGGAGAAAAATAAAGGAAGCGCAGAGCCCAAATCCAGCGAGGCTCGCGTTCATGGAGAAAGTAATCAATGGCACGGCGAAGGGAGGGTTATGACATGCGCTTACCGAAAAACCTGACATTCCGCCGAAACCGGAACGCGTTCTACTGGCGCAATCCAGTCACCAAAAAGGAGATCTCTCTCGGTCAGATTTCGCGGCGCGAGGCTATCGCCCAGGCGATTGAAGCCAACCACTATATTGAGCAAAATTACTCTCCCGTTCTGCTCCTGGAGAAAATTAAGGGCAGCCACGAATACACGCTAAACGCCTGGCTCGATCGTTACGATGTCCTGTTCAAGCGGCGAGAACTGGCCGAGAACACATACAAAGTGCGCGCTGGACAAATTGCCATTATCCGGGAGCGCCTGGGCGACATGGTGCTGACAAAAATCACGACACGCCACATCGCCGAATTTCTCGAGTTTTGGATCGCCCAGAACAAAAAGACAATGGCCGCAACCATGCGATCGGTGCTGTCTGATATTTTCCGCGAGGCGATCGTGGAAGGTCACATCGAAAACAACCCTGTGACCCCTACCCGCGCGGCGAAAGCTGTCGTGATGCGCGAACGTCTGGAGCTGAAGCAATACGGGCCGATTCGAGATGCAGCGGAGACAATGCCGCCGTGGTTCTGCCTGGCGATGGATCTCGCTCTGGTCTCCGGCCAACGCCGCGAGGATCTGACGCAAATGCGCTTTAGCCATATCGTTGACGGACGCCTGCAGGTTGAACAAGGCAAGACGGGGGCTTTGCTCTCCCTCCCCCTTGATCTTGAACTGAAATGTATGGGCCTGCGGCTTGGCACCGTTATCGACCGATGCCGATTGGTCAGCACGACAGACTTCATGATCAGCGCCGGCATCAGGAAAAATAGCCCAGATGGTTCGATCCATCCCGACGGGTTAACGAAAAAATTTGTCGCCGCGCGGAAAGCATCAGGTTTGGAATTTCAGGAAAGCCCGCCGACGTTCCACGAGATCCGAAGCCTGTCCGGCCGCCTGTACGAAAAGCAGAACGACAAGGCATTTGCTCAAAAACTGCTGGGGCATACAACCGAAATGATGACGCTGAAATATCTTAAAACGAGGGGGAAGGAGTACGTGATGCTCTAAAAGACCGAATATCAAAATTCGGACATATTTCGGACATTTTCGGACAAACGAAAATAAACCCTTTAAAATCAATAACTCAAAAAAAGACCGAATACGATTCCTATATTCGGTCTAGGGAAATGGCTCTTGGGAGAGAGCCGTGCGCTAAAAGTTGGCATTTAATGCAGGGCTTGTTCAGCCGTGCACTTTAAGAGTAGCCTACCGCGCCAGTTTTGCCAGCCGCCCGGCGGCCGCGTGATAGTTTCGTGACGAAATAACTATGCGGCAAATGCGCATCAATCCGCGCACGTTGGGCAAGGCGTTGGCAAACAAGCGGTTAGTCAGCGCACAGCTTCTCGGCGCGTTCAATGAACGGCGCCAGGCTCATTTTTTTCCCTGGTTCGGCAGGGTCGTCCAGCAGGAGCACCTCCAGCGGCTGCGCACGCTGATGGCCCTTCTTCACCTGCTGCTCCGCTGCATCGTTGAGCGGGTATTGCATCAAGGTGCTGTTGTTGAGCACGAACAGCGCGCCGCCGCTGCGGCACTGCAGCGTCACCTCTTCCTTGGTGAACGCCCACTGTTTGCCGTACTCCAGTTTAGTGATGTTCACCAGTTTGTCTGCCGCCAGCGCGCCGGTCGCGGTTGCCAGCAGCGTAATGCCGAGTAATACCGATTTCATGTGTTGGCCTTAAGGTTGCTATTCGCGTCGATTTTCCCGCAGCTTGCCGGCCTGCGGCAAGCTGAAATGTCATACCGGCGCATAGGTTGCAAATAAACTGACCAGCAGCAGCACCGCCATCCCCAGCCCGACTTCGAGCCAGCAGGCCAGCACCACGCCGCGCTGCGCCAGCGCCGGCACGCGGCTCATTGCCGGCACGATAGCGTAGCGATTGGCCAGCGCCACCATCACCATCAGCGCCACCAGCGCGGTTTTAATCAGCAGCAGGCGCTGATAAGGCGAGCTGAGGTTAAGCGGCCAACCACCGAGAATGATCAGGCTGTTGACGATGCCGGTGACGATCACCGCCGCCACCGCCAGGTGCCCCCAGCGCGAGAAACGGATCAGCGTGGTGATGGCGTCGCTGCGCCACTGCGGCGGCTGCAGGTAGCGCAGGCAAACCAGCAGCGGCACCAGGCTGCCGAACCAGTAACCGGCGGCCAGCAGGTGTATCGCATGGTTGGCGCGGTGCAGCGCGCCCAACGTGCCTTCGTGCATCGCCGCGTGGCCGATAAACGCCAGGCTCACCAGCAGCAGCGCCGAACACAGCGCCAACGCCTGCGCGCGCGGCCGCTCCGGCAGCAGCAGGCTCAGGATCGCCAGCAGCGACAGGCCCAGATGCCAGCGCCACACTTCGCCGAAGGTGGTGCCGAGCACCGCCCACCAAATCTCCAGCCGCCAGGCGTCTTGCCAACCGTCGCCCATCTGCCCGGCCTGAATAGCCAGCAGCGCCACGGCAGAAAGCCCGGCAGCCCAGGTGCCGGCAAGCAGCAGCGGGCGCACATCGCGGGAGAGGATCGGGGAGAGGCGCTGCGGTGACAATAAGGCGGTGAACAGACTGATGCCGAACATCAGCATCACCGCCGCAAAGTGCACCAAGCGACACAGAACGAACAGGGTCGCCAGAGCCACGATCAGTTTACGGTGAAGCTGTACTGGCCTTTGGTTTTATGCCCGTCGACCGACACCACATGCCAGCTGACGTTGTATTTGCCCGCGCTCAGCTCGCCGTCGATCGGCACGTTGACCTGGGTGTTATTGTTCGGATCGAGCTGCAGCTTGCCGGTTTTCACCACGGCGTTGTCCGGGCCGGTGATTTTCACGCCGCTGAAGTTCGGCTCGATGCCTTCGGAGAAGCTGAGGGTCAGCGCCTTCGGCGCCGGGCTGACGCTGGCGTCGGCCTTCGGCGTTTCCACTTTCAGGTGAGCGTGCGCCAAGGCTTGCTGTGAAGAAAGGCCAACGAACAGGACGAAAACGGTGGAAAGCAGGCGACAGGAGGAACGAATTTTACCGATCACAGTGGTATCCCTTAACAGTAAAAGAGGGTCATAAGGGTTAAGGCCACAGCCAAGGCGATGTATCAGCGGCCCCAACCCACCGCAAGTGATTGCGCCACGGGTAAACAGAAAAACGGGTTATATCGGCTAACCCGCTGTTTTGACTCTACCATCCCTGTAGCGTATCGCGGTAAATCATAACGACCACGCCTCAGCAAGTCGAGCGCATCACTGGCATTTTGCGATCCGGCAGCACGTATCGCCGCATAACCGCGATAAACGCAGGGTAAAAAAAACCGCGCGTCAGGCTCGCCTGCGCGCGGTTTTTCGATGTTCTGGTGCAGATTAAGCCTGGCCGTTGCCGCCCTGGCCCATCGCGCCCATTTTCTTCAGATCTTTGTCGATGAAGAACAAGCCTTTGCCGCTGGTGCCCACCAGCGCCAGCTTATCCAGCACGGATTTGAACAGTTTCTCTTCTTCATGCTGCTCCGCCACGTACCACTGCAGGAAGTTGAAGGTGGAGTAATCGTGCGCGGTCATAGCGGCGTGCGCCAGTTCGTTGATCTGACGGGTGATCAGCTGTTCGTGTTCGTAGGTCTGCTGGAACACGTCCGCCAGCGATTCGAACGCCACCGGCGGCGCGGCGATGCTGCCCAGCAGCGGTAGAGAACCGGTGTCGCTCAGGTAGTCGAACAGGCGTTGCATATGCTGCATCTCTTCCTGAGAGTGCTCTTTAAGAAATGCGGCGGCGCCTTCAAAGCCTTTATCGCTGCACCATGCGCTCATCTGCAGGTACAGGTTGGCGGAGTAGAACTCCAGATTCAGTTGCTCATTCAGCTTTTGAGTCATTTCTTGCGTCAGCATAATGATTCCTTTTATTTTGCAGGTCATGAATTTAATTTCCGCGCATTATGCCCTGCTGCCGTAAAAATAAAAACACCTTATTTACACTCAAATCAAATTAATTATAAAAACCATAAATATCAATAAATTAAAATATCACCAATACATTGAGAATTAACATGATAATTATTTTCATCTTTTATTTTAATCATAAAGCGAATCATTCTTATTTAAAAGAATAAATAGATTGCATTACTGCTGGATAAATATCGCCCGCGACGGCGGCGCAACGGGCTTGCCAAGCGCCGCCGGGTGGATTACCTTCTGCGCAGATTCAATGCGGCAAAGTAAGTAAGGAGCATAGCGTGGGTTACAATCTGGCCGAGTTGTCCAAAGAAGAGATGGACAGGGTGAACGTGGATCTCGCCGCCTCAGGCGTGGCGTACAAAGAGCGCTACAACATGCCGGTGATCCCGGAAGTGGTAGAGCGCGAGCAGCCGGAGCCGCTGCGCGACTATTTTCGCGAGCGCGTGGCGCACTACCGCGCGGAATCCCACAGATTTTCGCGCCTGCCGTACGAGCCGAAGGTCAAATAACAAAACCCGCCATTACGGCGGGTTTTTGCGTCACTTGCCGGCGAACCGGTCGGTGGCGATCATCAGCTGGTGCAAAATACCCGGCTCATCATACGAATGCCCCGCCCCTTCCACGATATGCAGCTCCGCCTCCGGCCAGGCCTTGGCCAGATCCCAGGCGTTCTGCACCTGGCAGGCCATGTCATAGCGGCCGTGGACAATCACCGCCGGAATATGGCGGATCAGCGGCACGTTACGCAGCAGCTGGTCGTCGCTCTCCAGGAAGCCCAGATGCGTGAAGTAGTGGTTTTCAATACGGGCGAACGCCAGCGCGAAATCATTCTCGCCAAACGAAGCAGATTCACGGCTCGGCAACAGCGTGACCGTCTCCCCTTCCCACACGCTCCACAGCTTGGCCGCTTCAAGCTGCACCTGCGGATCGGCCGAGGTCAGCCGCTGCCGGTAGGCGGCGATCACGTCTTTACGTTCTTCATCCGACAGAATGGACAGCACGCGCTCCCATTTGTCCGGGAAGAAGCGCGAAGCGCCGTCCTGGTAATACCAATGCAGCTCCTGCTTGCGCAGGGTGAAGATGCCGCGCAGCACCATTTCACTGACGTGCTCCGGGTGGGTCTGCGCATAGGCGAGCGCCAGCGTAGACCCCCAGGAGCCGCCGAACACCAGCCACTGCTCGACGCCGGCCATTTCGCGCAACCGCTCGATATCGGCCACCAAGTGCCAGGTGGTATTGTTGTCCAGGCTGGCGTGCGGGCGGGAACGGCCGCAACCGCGCTGATCGAACAGCAGCACCTTGTAGCGTTCGGGATCGAACAGTTGACGATGATGCGGGGAGATACCGCCACCCGGTCCACCGTGAATGAAGACCGCCGGTTTACCGTTCGGGTTACCGCTCAGCTCCCAGTAGATCCGGTGGCCATCCCCAGTGTCCAGCCAACCGCTGTCGTATGCCGCTAACGGCGGGTACAAACCTCGTAATTGTTCCATGGCGCTTTCCGTCTCTCTGTGAGTCATGCTTTCATCAAAGCGGAAGCCGCCCGGCAGGTCAACGGTAAAACCCGAAAACTCGAACGCGCGCCGAGAACTCGGCGCGCGTTTGCTCAAAATCACATCGACCTGGCTGCAAAACGCCCACAGGCCCGATCAGTTAAGGTGCGCGATCGCACTGATCTCCACCAATTGCTCAGGCGAAGCCAACCCGGTGACGCCGATCAGCGAACCGGCGGGCCGGTGATCGCCGACATAGCGCTTGAACAACGCAACGCACGGTTCAAAGTGCGCCAGTACATCGGTCAGGTAGATCTCCACATACGCCAGGTTCGAACGTTCGGCACCGAATCCCGCCAATACCCGATCCAGATTGTCCAACGTCTGTTGGGTTTGCCGTTCGATATCGCCCGCACCGACAAACTCCCCCTGCATATCATGGGAAAACTGCCCAGAGATGTAGAGGGTATCCTTGACGCGATAGCCTTGGGACACGCCATTCTCCTCTTCCCAAATGACCCCGTGGTGGTAGTGCGTGATGCCATTTTTCATGCTGTTTCTCCAACCGTTTATCGTTTCCATGACGACTATAATCGTTTGATTGGCGAATGGATGTCGTCACTGAAACGACGTTGACGATGCAGTTAATACATTGAATATGTTAAATTAATTATCTTATCACCGGTTCTCAGAGGGCAGCATGCTACGGGCGAATCTCAATGACATTCAGGTTTTCATGGCCGTCGTCGACGCCGGCAGTTTTGTCGCCGGCGGACAGACGATGGGGCTATCGCGTTCGGCGGCGGGCAAAGCCATCGCGCGTCTGGAGCAGCGGCTGAGCGTGCGGCTGTTGCATCGCACCACGCGTTCGCTTGGCCTGACCGACGAGGGACGAGAGTTTTATCGACGTGGCCTGCAGATCCTCGCTTCGGTCGACGATGCCGAGGCCAGCGTGGCCGGCGACAAGGGCACCGCACGCGGAGTGCTGCGGTTGACCGCCCCTTCCGCCTTCGGCAGACGGATCCTGTTACCGCTGGTGCCGAAATTTCTCGTCGCCTGGCCTGAGGTGCAGGTGGAGATCAGTTTTTCCGATCGCCTGGCGGATGTCGTGGAAGAAGGATTTGATTTGGCAGTACGGATCGGCGTCACGGCGCCGGATACCCGGTTGGTATCCAGAACCCTCGCCAGGTATCGCGCCCTGCTGTGCGCCTCCCCCGCCTACCTCGCCGCCCGTGGCGAACCGCATACCGTCGAGTCGCTCGCCGGGCACGAGGCTCTGCTGTTCAGCAGCCGCAACCAAAAACAGCCCTGGCGGCTGCGTGACGAGCGCGGCGAATGGGTCAAGGCCCCAGTTCGCGGCCGCCTGCGGCTGGACAGCGGAGAAGCGCTGCACGATGCGGCCTTGGCCGGGTTGGGCATCGCGTATCTGCCGGAGTTTATGATTGCGGAGGATTTGGCCGCCGGTCGTCTGCAGCAGGTGCTGCGCGCCGTGGAGGGTGAAGAAGTCAGGATTGTGGCGCTCTATCCGAATAAGCGCCTGCTGGAACCCCGCGTCAGGCGCTTTCTCGATCTCTTGGTGGATACGCTCGGCGGCTGAAACCTTACCCGCCTTTGCGCATATGCGGCTCGCGCATCTCCTGCGCGGTTTTCGCCTCGATACTCAGCTCCGCCGTCGGGCGCAGCAACAGACGCGCCAGCCCGATAGGTTCGCCGGTTTCCCGGCAGTAGCCGTACTCGCCGTTCTGCAACCGCGCCAGCGCCGCATCGATTTTCGGCAGCAGGCGGCTTTCGCGATCCAGCTGGCGGAACAACAGGCGCAGATCTTCTTCACGCGCCGCCTTGTCGGCTTCATCGCCCGTCGCTTCGCCGCTGTCGATCTCTTTTTTCAGCTCATCGATGTGCAGCAGCAGCTTTTGCCGCTCATCCTGCAGCAGCTGGCGGAAAAACGCCCGTTGAACCGAGTTCATATAATCCGAATCCGGCATGGCCAGCAGTTGCTGCGCATCCGGTAACGTCATGACTGTCATTGCGCTCTCCCAACACCAAAAGTGTAATATTATAACATAATATTTATTTTTAACACCCGGTCACCTAAAAACAAAATTTTATGCATAAACAATAGGTTAAACACAACTGGCACTTTGTCGCTTGCATCCTGCCGGCTTTAGGCGGTTAATGACTGAGCAAGCCACCCAATCATAGGTAACGAGAGGCCATCATGAGTAAGGGAATGGATAGCAAAAAAAATGCGAAGAAGAAGCCGTTGAAAACCCCAGCCGAGAAACGTGCGGAGAAACGCGCCAAAAAAGCGCATCCGTCTGGTGAGTAAGCGTCCTTCCATCCGTCATTAAACCCGCCAAGGCGGGTTTTTTATTGCCTCACTGGAGAGATGGCCAATGCCCTGCTTTACCCTCGCCGCCGCCCAATACCCCGCCGCTGCGGCCAATATCGCCTGCAACCTTGAACGTCACCTTGAATTTGTCGCGCAGGCAGCCGAACAGCAGGTGCAACTGCTGGTTTTTCCCGAACTGTCGCTAAGCGGCTATGAGCTGGCCGATGCTGCCGAACTGGCGCTGACGCTGGGCGATCCGCGTCTGCAACCGCTCGCTGCGGCGGCGCAATCGCATCAGATGACGATCATCGTCGGCGCGCCCTTGCGCAGCGGCCAGGCGCTGCATATCGCCGCCTTGATCTTTCACCCCAACGGCGCGGTGGCCGCCTATACCAAGCAACATCTGCACGGCGCGGAACAACAACGGTTCTTGCCCGGTAATGGCGGCACGCTGCTGGAAATACATCGGCAACGCATCGCACTGGCTATCTGCGCCGACACCTCGCAACCCGGCCACGCAAGCGCCGCCGCGCTGGCGGGTGCGCAGATTTATGCCGCCGGCGTGCTGGTATCTGAAGCCGGTTACGCGAAAGACAGCGCCACGCTGGCAGGCTATGCCCGGCGTTATGGCATGGTCACGCTGATGGCCAACCATGCGGCGCCGACCGGTGGCTGGATCCCGGCAGGCCGCAGCGCCATCTGGGATAAAACGGGAGAGCTTCTGGTTGCCGCGCCGGATGACGCCCCTGGTCTTATCATCGCCGACAAGACCCGCGACGGTTGGCACGGCCGCCTGTGCCGGTTAAGCTGAAGCCTGACGGCAACGCGGAGGAAAACATGACGTTACGCGTAATAGATACCGAGACCTGCGGGCTGGACGGCGGCGTGGTGGAAGTGGCCTCCCTCGATCTGCTCGACGGCCAGTTAACCAACCCGATGAGCGATCTGGTCAGCCCAGATCGCCCCATCAGCCTCGACGCGATGGCGATTCATCACATCACCGAACAGATGGTGGAAGGCAAACCGCGCATTGCGGTGGCGATCGGCCGCTATCAGGGCAGCCCCTACTATGTGGCGCACAACGCCGCCTTTGATCGCGGGGTGTTGCCGGAGATGAACGGCGCCTGGATCTGCACCCTCAAGCTAGCGCGCACGCTGTATCCGGACATCAAGTACGGCAACCAGTATCTGCGCTACGCGCTGAATCTGGACGTGCAGCTGCCGGCAGACGCCACGCTGTACCCGCACCGCGCGCTGTATGACTGCTACGTCACCGCCGCGCTGCTGCAACGCATCATCAAGGATTCGGGCTGGACGCCGGAGCAAATGGTGCAGATCACCGAACAGCCGGTGCTGCTGAAGAAGTTCAAGTTCGGCAAGTATCGCGGGCAGGAGATTGATCGCATCGCCCAGGAAGATCCTGGCTATCTGCGCTGGATGCTGAAATCCATCGACGATCTGAGCCCGGACATGAAGCACACGCTGAAATACTATCTGATCGGCTAACACGGTGGGCGGCGCAGGCCGCCCGCCGAATGCCGTTACTCCGCCAGCGCCAGAATGAAGGCGTACTCCAGTGCAATATCCTCATAGGCCTTGAAACGGCCGGATTTTCCGCCGTGGCCGGCATCCATGTCGGTATACAGCAGTAGCTGCCGATCGTCGGTTTTCAGCTCGCGCAGCTTGGCCACCCACTTGGCCGGCTCCCAATACTGCACCTGCGAATCGTGCAGACCGGTGGTCACCAGCAGATGCGGGTATGCCTGCGCTTTCACCTGATCGTACGGGCTGTACTGTTTGATGTAGTCGTAATAGGCCTGCTCGTTCGGATTGCCCCACTCGTCGTATTCGCCGGTGGTCAGCGGGATGGACTCATCCAGCATGGTGGTCACCACGTCGACGAACGGCACCTGCGCCACCACGCCGTGGAACAACTGCGGCGCCTGGTTGATCACCGCGCCCATCAGCAGACCGCCGGCGCTGCCGCCCATCGCGAACACCCGCTTACCGTCGCCGTACCCCTGGGCGATCAGCGTTTCGGTCACGTCGATAAAATCGTTGAAGGTGTTCTGCTTGTTGAACAGTTTACCGTCTTCATACCACAGCTGCCCCAGCTCACCGCCGCCGCGAATGTGCGCCAGCGCGAACACGACACCGCGATCCAGCAGGCTCAGGCGGCTGGCGCTGAACGCCGGATCCATACTGCTGCCGTAAGATCCGTAGCCATACACCATCAGCGGGTTGGTGCCGCGCTGGAAGCTGTCCTGGCGATACACCAGCGAAACCGGCACCTCGACGCCGTCGCGCGCCTTCACCCACACCCGCTCGCTGCGGTAGTTTTCTGGCGTGAAGTTCTTCACTTCCTGCTGTTTGAGCATCGTCCGCTCGCCGCTGTCCATGTTCAGCTCGTACAGCGTGGTCGGGGTGGTCATCGACGAATAGCCGTAGCGCAGCAGCGCGGTCTCCGGATCCGGGTTATACGCCAGCCAGGTGGTGTAGGTCGGATCGTCGAAGGCGATGCGCTTCTCTTCGCCGCTTTGCCAATGGATCTGGCGCAGCAGCGTCAGGCCGGCATTACGCTCTTCCACCACCAACCAATCACGGAACAGGCTGAAGCCCTCCAGCATCACGTCGCCGCGCGGGGCGATCAGCGTCTGCCACTGCGCTTCATCCGCCTGTTCGCTTTGGTACAGGCCGAAGTTCTTGCCGTCCTTGTTGGAGCGGATATAGAAATGCTGGTGATAGTGATCGATGGCGTACTCGTGATCCTTGCGGCGCGGCACGAACAGCTGCGGCTTGGCGTCCGCGCGATCGGCATCCAGCAGCAGGATCTCCGAGGTGGTGGTGCTGCTCAGGTGGATCAGGATAAAGCGCTCGGAGGTGGTCTTCTCCAGCCCGACGTAAAAGGTATCGTCCCGCTCTTCGTAAATCAGCTCGTCCTGCTGCGGATCGCTGCCCACCACGTGGCGATAGACCTGATACGGCAGCAGCGTCTTGGCGTGCTTGCGCACGTAGTAGACCGTCGAGGAATCGTTGGCCCACTCGAAGCTGCCGGAGGTGTTCTCCAGAACTTCGTCCGCCCAGCTGCCGTCGGCCAGGTTCTTGAAGCGAATGTCATACTGGCGGCGCGACAGGAAATCCTCCGCCACCCCCAGCAGCTGGTTGTCGGGGCTGACATCCAGCCCGCCCAGGGTGTAAAACTCGTGGTTCTCGGCGCGCTGGTTGCCGTCGATAAGCACCTCCCAGTGCTCGTTCTCGACCTGCGGCTGGCGCACGGAAATCGCGTATTCGTTGCCCGGCTCGTAGCGCGTCTGATAGCGATAGCCATGGCGCACGTAAGGCACCGAATGTTCCTGCTGCGGAATGCGCGCCACCATCTCTTCGTACAGGGTTTCGCGCAGCGCCTGCTGCGGCTTCAGCATCGCATCGGTGTAGGCGTTCTCCGCCTGCAGGTAGTCCAGCACCTGGCGGTCTGCGCGCTCGTCGTCGCGCAGCCAGTAGTAGTCATCCACGCGCGTATCGCCGTGGATAGTGATGGGATAAGGACGTTTTTCCGCTTTCGGTGGGGTCATCATTGCTAAATCATCCGCTTACATAGATTGCGGCAAGAGTGACACGATTCCCCCCGGCTTGCCAAGCGGCGCTACGCCAGCTCGCGCTTTTTCTCGTTGACGTCGCTCTCGATACCCTGCTTGACGTCCGCCGGGATCTTCAGCGCCTGCGCCAACGCATCGAGGTAGCCGCGCTCCATAAAGTGATCGACGTCGATCACCAGGCAGCTCAGATAGTAAACCTCCAGCGCCTCGTCTTCGTTTTGCACGCTGCGGGCGATCAATTCCGGGTTGAGCGGCTGATCGAGCGCTTCCTGTACCCAACCCTGCGCCTCTTCCCCCACCTGCAACTGCGCCAGGCTGTGATCGATGGCGCGCTGCTCGTCGGCATCGATATGGCCGTCGCTCTTGGCGGCAAACACCAGCGCCTGCACCAGGCGTTTGGCGCGCAGATCCACCGGCGTGGTTTGCAAACCGAACTGCGGTTCGTCCTGATGGGTCTCTTTCACCCGCTGTTTGTACTTGTTCCACAGTACTGCGCCCACCGCCGCGCTGCCGCCGATAATCAGCGCATTCTTGCCGAACTTGCCCACCAGCTTGCGCGAGGACTTGTTGGCCAACAGCACGCCGACCAGGCCGCCCAGCGCCGTGGGCGCCAGCAGCTTGCCAATGCCTTCCGCCCCGCCCATCGTGCCGGCCTTCTGCCCGATCAACGTTTGAATCTGCTGCATCCAGTTACTTTTCATCATCTACCCCTTGCGTGAAAAAACGCGGCGCGCAGGCGCGGCCGAACCGACGGTAAACCGCCAGATTAGGGGATCTTTTGTCAATTTACGTCTGGGGGATGCAAACCTGTGTTTAGCGGATCGGCGGGCCGGGCGGCCCGCCTGGATGGCTGCGGCGTTACGCGTCTTCGTCGCCCGCTTCGTCGTCCTGCTCGTACTCCGCCAGCTCGTCGCGCATCGCCTGGATGGCGTCGCGGGTCATCAGCGCCAGCGTGCGGTAGAAACCGGTGGTGGCGTGCGCTTCCACTTTGCCGAGGAAGCGGCCGCACCACGGCAGCAGGAACTCGTCGAACAGGGCGATCTGCGCCTGCGCTTCATCTTCCTGCGACTGATCTTCCAGCCAGGACGCCGCCAGCAGCAGCTGGCCGAAATGGTCGGCCGGCGCCTCCGCCAACGGCATGCCGCGCTGCTGCAGGAAGGTGCGCACTTCCGCTTCGTTCGCGCCTTCGACGTAGTCGGAGCGGAACGGCGACACGCTGCACTCGCTGCCGACGAACATCGCGTTGAAGTCGGTCGCCAGTTGGTTGACGTCACAGCCCTGCTGCAAACGCTTCAGCAGGTCATCCTGCTCCAGCGGCCAGTGCTGCTGCAGCTTGCCCTCTTTGATCAGCGCAAACAGCGGCACCAGCAGCGGATCCTGCGGCTGGCGGTAGAACAGCGTACCCAGCACACGGCAGACAATCGAAAACTCATTCATGATAAAGCCTTATTCAATACGGAAAATTTTGCCGGGACGATGTCACAAATCGGCCAATTCCGCAATCGCCGGCTTGCCGCGCCGTTCGAGAAAATCCAGCAGCCGGCGCGGGCTGACGTTGAGAATGCGCTCCTGCGGGAAGCCCACCTCGTCGATGATGCGCTCGCAGTGCTCAAAGTTACCCAGCGAAAAGGCAACGTGCGAATCCGAACCCAGCGCCAACCAACCGCCGGCATCGCGCACGGCGGCGGCGATCGCCCGGCAGTTGGCCTCGCTGCCCTTGCGGGAGTGGGTGAACGACGAGTTATTCAGCTCCAGCGCCACCTCGTATTTGGCCGCCGCCGCCGCGACGGCGGGAATGTCGATCGGATAACGTGGGTTGCCGGGGTGGCTGATGATATGCACGTCCCCCTGCGCCATCGCGGCGATCATCGCTTCAGTATTGGACGCTTTATCCTGCGGCGCAAACACCGGCTCGTGGAAACCGGCGATGATCACGTCGGTGGCGGTCAACATCGGGCCGGTGCAGTCGATGTCGCCCTGTAGGTTTTTGATGTTGGCTTCGATACCGCGCAAGATGCCCACGCCGTTCACCCGGCGCGGCCAGACGTGCATGTTCATAAAGTGCCAGTAGTGCGGCGCATCGGCCATGTCCGGGCCGTGATCGGTGATGGCGAACAGCTTGATGCCCTTCTGCTGGGCTTCGGCGATGTAATCGTGCAGCGTGCTGTAAGCGTGGGTGCTGGCGACGGTGTGCATATGCAAATCAACGGGGTACATTGTTTCTCCTTCCAGAGGGCCCGCCCGCAAAGGTACGGGCAGGCGCGATGACGATAACAGCTTATCAGTTACCGAACGGCGGCTGAAGGATCAGTATCCCCGTTGCCTGTCGACCACGCCGGCCGGGGCATGCCCCGCCTCCAGCGCGCGAATGTTGGCGGCGATCTGATCCATCGCCTGCTGCGGCAACGTGATGGCAGCAATATGCGGGGTTATGGTGACACGCGGATGACGCCAGAACGGGTGATCCTGCGGCAGCGGCTCGCGGGTGAACACGTCCAGCGTGGCGGCGGCCAGCTGCCCCTGCTCGAGCGCCGCCAGCAGATCGGCCTCCACCAGGTGTGCGCCGCGCGCGATGTTGATGAGGTAGGCGCCCGTGCTCAACTGCGCGAACAGCTCGCGGTTGAGGATGCCGACGGTCTCCGGCGTATTGGGCAGCAGGTTGATCAGCAGTTTGACGCCGTCGAGGAAGGCCGCGCGCTGCGCCTCCCCGGCGAAACTTTGCACGCCGTCGATCTGTTTGGCGCTGCGGCTCCAGCAGCGCACGCGAAAGCCAAACTCGGTCAGCTTGCGCGCCACGCTCTGCCCCAGCACGCCGGCGCCGAGGATGCCGATGGTGAAATCATCCAGCGAGTGAGGATCGAGCGGCTGCCATTCCTGCCGCTGCTGCAGCGCCTGATACTCGTCGAAACGGCGGAAATAGCGCAGTACATAGCTCAGCGCATATTCCTGCATCTGCTGCGCCATGCCGGTATCCTCCAGCCGCAGCAGCGGCACGCCGGCGGGCAGCGTGCCGGGGTGTTTGCGCTCCTGATCAAGAATGGCATCGACGCCGGCGCCGAGGGCGAACACCGCTTTCAGATCGCGGCGGTTGGCCAGCATTTCGTGCGGCGGGCGCCACACCAGCGCGTAATCGGCTGGCCGCTCGTCGCCGCGCTGCCACTCGCGGATCTCGGCCTGCGGTAGGCGTTGCTTGATGCCGGCCAGCCATTCCTGGGCGTTAAACAAGGGGTGGTAATAAATGATGTTCATACTGCGGGCTCCCGTTTGTTTTTATTGGTTTTCCTCCAGCCTTCCGCGATTCGCCGCCGGATGCAAGCGTTAAAGCCCAAAATAAAAACAGCCCCGACCAGTGGGGCTGTTGCGCATACTCGCCAATCAGGCGGCAGACGGGCCGTCGCGCCGGATAAGGCGCCGCAGCAGCGGAATGAGAATCAGCATCGCCACGCCGACGCCCGTCGCCCCCCAGCCCAGCGCGCTGAAGATTTCGCTGTAGCCGGGATTGGTTTGCAGCGGCGTGTTGCCGCTGTTTTCCGGCATCAGGCCGGAGACGTAGCCCGCCAACACCGAAGCGACGCCGGTCACCATCATCCAGCAGCCCATCATCACGCCCTGATAGCGCGGCGGCGCCAGCTTGCCGATCATCGCGTAACCGATCGGCGAGATCATCAATTCGCCAACGCTTTGCAGCACATAGCTGATGACGATCCATTTAAACGCCACCAGCCCGTCGCCGCCCGCCATGCTGATGCCCAGCGGCAGCACCAGCATGCCGAGCCCGATACAGAACAGCGATCCGGAGAACTGCAGCGGAATGTCGATGTTGCAACCGCGAGCGCGCAGGCGATTGAACCACCAGGCCAGCAGCGGGCCGCCCACCACGATCACCAGCGTGTTGATGTTCTGGATCCACTGCGGCGCCACCTGAATGCCGTAAACGTTCAGATTGATGTTGTGCTCGGAGAACAGCATCAGCCCCATCGGCGCCAGCTGGTACAGCGCCCAGAACACCAGCGAGCCCAGCGCCAGGATCAGATAAGCCGCCATTCTGCGGCGCTCATCGCGCGGATGGTGGCGCAGCGTCACGACGCACAGCATCAGGAAGATCAGCGCGCCGAGCACAATCACGAAATGGCCGCTGAACTCGGCGTGGGTCAGCATCACGCGGATGATCGGCACCAGCGCTACCAGCACCGCCAGCCCGACCAGCATGCGCCAACGGTATTGGCTGCGGCTGGCATCGTGCAGCGGCGTATTGAGATCGGCCAGAATGCGCCAACGGCAGACGGCGACGATAATCGCCGCCGCGTTGCCCAGCGTGGCAAACAGGAACAGCGCGCGGTAGTTTTCCGTCAGTTGGAAATAACCGGCGACGGTAAAGCCGACGAAGAACCCGAGGTTCATGCCGGCGTAGTTCCACAGGAAGGCCGATTCGCGCCGATCATCGTCCGGCTTGAAACGCTGAGTCAGCATCATATTAATGCAGGTCACGTTAAGGCCGCTGCCGGTCAGGAACATCGCCAGCCCCCAGTACAGCCCCCACACGCCCGCGACGGCAATCAGCGCGCAGCCGATCACCTGCAGCACCATGCCGAGCACGAACAGGTTGCGGTTGCTGAGGAAACGGCCGCCGAGATAGCCGCCGAACATGTGCAGGCCATAGTTGAAGGCGCCGAACACGCCCATCATGGCGTTGGCGCTGCTTTCGTTGAAGCCCAGCCGCTTGGTGGCGTACAGCACCAGCGTGGAATAGAGTACGGCGAAACCCAGCGTGGCGAAGATCTGGATGAAGAACAGCGCCCCCGCACCGGGGGGAATGGCATGGCGCGCTTGCGGCGCCGGCATGGCATCTGAAGGAGTCAAAACGAACCTCTACTGCATTATTATGTAATGAGTCTGTCCCTGTCTGCGATATCGCCGGCCTGTCACCCGGCAATCTGCACGGCGTTGTGATGTTCCTTGCCAAAAACGCCGCGCCGACACAATTCCATTTAGCGACACATCTGACTAATAATCCAGTATTAATGCATATAACAGCAGACAACCTAACGTCAGTGGCGATATATTGAGCTACCTGTACAGAAAAAGGTCAAACAATCGTCTTTTATGGATTCCGACTGCGGTCTACCCTGCTCACGTGTGGCCACGAGTGGGAATATCGTTCGGTAAATCAGCAAATTGCTGCAAGTTTGGCTAAACAGTCATGAGAATGAAATAAGAGGGTTGACGCTGAGATCAGATTCTCCTACATTAGCGCCCGTCGACAGCGCAAAGCGTTATCGACAACAAAACGGTGAGGTGTCTGAGTGGCTGAAGGAGCACGCCTGGAAAGTGTGTATACGCGAAAGTGTATCGAGGGTTCGAACCCCTCTCTCACCGCCAAATTCAAAGAGAAAGCCTGGATTCGCATCCAGGCTTTTTTTTTGCATGGTGCACCGCCGAGAGGGGCGAGAAGCCTCGACAGGGTTCGACAAAACGCCTGCGTTTTGGACCGCCAACGGCGGCCCGCAGGGTGAGCGCAGCGAATCAAGCCCTCTCTCACCGCCAAATTTAA
>NZ_JASGBT010000023.1:28088-338779 GCF_030053255.1 Serratia sp. PF-27 | reverse complement strand
CCCCCCCCTCAGCAACCGTGATTCCCATTTCCGCCGGTTATCCACGAGCCTTACTTCTGATTTTCTCACCCTTTCATGACTTCTGCCCTACCGTTCGCCGCAGTTTTCAGCAAAGTGCACACGGCTTGAGCGGACGAACAAAAACACAGAAATTATTCTTGACCGGATCGGCCCCACTCCCTATAGTAGCGCCCCGTTGCAGCGATGATTTCGCAACAAAAAATATGGTGAGGTGTCCGAGTGGCTGAAGGAGCACGCCTGGAAAGTGTGTATACGCGAAAGTGTATCGAGGGTTCGAATCCCTCCCTCACCGCCATATTCTACGAAGAAGCCTGAACTCACGTTCAGGCTTTTTTGTATGCATAGCGCACCGGCCAGAGAGCGCCCCCTCGACAGCGGCATAAGCTGTCGACCATAATGCCCTCATAAAGGTAGGCCAATGCGTAATGCAAGGGAGAAACGTGGCGCGTAAGAAGAAAGGCAATGCCCCGCGGCCAAAGACAGGCCCCGTTAAAGAAAAATCGAATAACCGTTTGGCGAAAGTATCGGCATTTTTGGTAGGCTCAGGGATTCTCATGGCAATATTGGGCGCCACCTATCAGTACTTCGCCGGCAGCGTTTCATTAGCTTTCGTTCAACCTGTCGGAAGAGCGTATGAGTTCCAACTGACGAATGACACGCCTTCGGATCGTACCGTAGCCTCCTTTCGCATCATTCCCCCCGACGTCCAGCAAGTGATCTACAAAGTCACCGAGGATGTCTATGCCACCCGCGACGAAAAAGGGCAGATCACCTTGCCGGGCGGTAACCAGAGTTATGTTCCCGCCGCAGAATTTAAAGAGCTTGATGGCCAGCGCTTATCCGCGAACTCCTCATTCAAGTTTCGCGTGCCGCCGCTTTCCAATCGCACCTGGATGGCGCCGGAGGCAGCCATCGTCGACATTCGCTATGAAATCGACTCGTCAAACCCTGTGCTTGCCGCTATTGAAAGCGTATTTAACGTCCTGGGTCTCCACACCCGCCAGCACACCGTTCGCTACCTGGTCATTGAGAACTACTGGACGCCTTCACGTTCAAACTCTCTCAACGAGGCGATTCGTATATTCTGCCGCGACAGCGACACGGTGGCAAAGTCAGGCAGTTGCGACAACTTTTGAATCCCCCACAGGTAAAGACAAAAAAGCCCGAACGCAAATTCAGGCTTTTTTATCCCCACTGCCCAACCGATCAGTGGTGCGTGCATCTCACCGACGTTGGCTGCGCCAACGCACGGCGCCAGTCGCCCGGCGTTTGGCCAAACTGGCGTTTGAAGCTGCGGTTGAATGACTGCTGTGAGTCGAAGCCGAGTGAGATCGCCACGCTGACGATCGGTTCGCCGCTGTTGGCCAAACGCTCCGCCGACACCTTCAATTTTTGCATACGGATATACTCCCCCAACGCGTAGCCGGTCTGGCGCTTGAACATGCGCTGCAGATGCCATTTGGAGTAGCCCGCGCGGTCCGCTACGGTGTTGATATCCAGTTTTTCTTCCAGATTGTTGTCGATCCACGTCTTCAAATCGGTAATGAAACCCGTCGTGTTCATGCTGATGCTCCCATCATTCGGCAGGGTCCCCCTCTGCCCGATGCACATACGTTGCAACAGTTTCGCTTTAAATGCAATTTTTATTATTGCATTTACCAGAAAGCCGCCTCTATACTCCACCCAATTAATGTAACCGATATTGATACATTAATGTGACACCAATATGTTTCAAAACCTAACGTTGGGCCATAACAAGGCACAACGCCCCTTCCGCCGAACGCAGGCATACATGAAGGGAAAGCCCGGAAAACAGGGCTGGGTATGGGGCCAGACAGCGCTTACTTATCGGAATAAAAATAATGGCAAATCAACCAAACTCATCGTTCAACGCCGGCGGCCGCACGCGCGCCTTCGCTCTGGGCCAGCGGCTCTCCGGGGTGGCGCTGCTGGCCGCCCTGCTCGCCGGGTGTGACAACAGCGTCGCGCACAACGCCCCGCCACCGCCGCCGGTGGTCAGCGCCGCCAGCGTGGTGGTCAAACCGATCAGCCAGTGGGATGCGTTCAATGGCCGGGTCGAAGCAGTGCAAAGCGTACAGCTGCGCCCGCGAGTTTCCGGCTACATCGAGCGGGTCAACTACACCGAAGGCGACGAGGTGAAGAAAGGCCAGGTGCTGTTCACCATTGACGATCGCACCTACCGCGCCGCGCGCGAACAGGCGCAGGCCGAGCTGGTGCGAGCGCGCAATCAGGCAACCCTGGCGCGCAGCGAATCTTCGCGCACCGAGAAGCTGATCGGCACCCAGGCCATCTCGCAAGAGGTGTGGGAACAGCGTCGTTCGTCCGCCGCACAGGCGCAAAGCAACGTGCTGGCGGCGCAGGCTCAGCTCGATATGGCGCAGCTTAATCTCGACTTTACTCGCGTCACCGCGCCGATCGATGGACGCGCCAGCCGCGCGATGATCACCGCCGGCAACCTGGTCACCGCTGGCGACAGCGCCAGCGTGCTGACGACGCTGGTGTCGCTCGATAAGGTTTACGTCTATTTCGACGTGGATGAAGCCACCTTCCTGCGCTATCAGCAGCAGGGCCGGCACGATGCCCGCCTGCCGGTGAAAGTTGGCCTGGTGGGTGAAGACGGCACCCCGCATCAGGGGCTGGTGGATTTCACCGATAACCAACTGAACGCCGGTACCGGCACCATCCGCATGCGCGCCCTGCTCGACAACCGCGATCGTCGCTTCACGCCGGGGCTGTTCGCCCGCGTGCAGATGCCCGGCAGCGCCGAGTTCAACGCCATGCTGATCGACGATAAAGCGGTGATGACCGACCAAAACCGCAAGTTCGTTTACATCGTCGATAAAGACGGTAAGGCACAGCGCCGCGACATCGACGTGGGCCGCATGGCCGAAGGATTGCGCATCGTGCAGAAAGGGTTAGCAAACGGCGATCGGGTGATCGTCGACGGCATGCAGAAAGTGTTTATGCCGGGCATGCCGGTCGACGCGAAAAGCGTCGCGATGACCACTACCGCTTCCGCACTTAACTAAGCTCCCAGCCGAGACTTCTGACCCATGGACTTTTCCCGTTTTTTCATCGACCGACCGATCTTTGCCGCGGTGCTGTCGATACTGATTTTTGTCGCCGGGGCGATCGCCATCCCGCTGCTGCCGATCAGCGAATACCCGGACGTGGTGCCGCCCAGCGTGCAGGTGCGCGCAGAATACCCGGGCGCCAACCCGAAAGAGATCGCTGAAACGGTGGCCACGCCGCTGGAAGAAGCGATCAACGGCGTCGAAAACATGATGTACATGAAATCGGTCGCTGGCTCCGACGGCGTGCTGGTGACCACCGTCACCTTCCGCCCCGGCACCGATCCCGATCAGGCGCAGGTGCAGGTGCAAAACCGCGTGGCGCAGGCCGAAGCGCGCCTGCCGGAAGACGTACGCCGCCAGGGCATCACCACTCAGAAACAGTCTCCGGCGCTGACGCTGGTGGTGCATCTGGTCTCGCCTTCCGGCAAGTACGATTCGCTCTACCTGCGCAACTACGCCACCCTGAAGGTCAAGGACGAGCTGGCCCGTCTGCCGGGCGTCGGCCAGGTGCAGATCTTCGGCGCCGGTGAATACGCGATGCGCATCTGGCTCGATCCGAACAAGGTTGCCGCGCGCGGGCTGACCGCCTCCGACGTGGTGAGCGCCATGCAGGAGCAGAACGTGCAGGTCTCCGCCGGCCAGCTGGGCGCGGAACCGATGCCGACGCGCAGCGACTATCTGCTGTCTATCAACGCCCAGGGCCGCCTGCAAACCGAAGAAGAGTTCGGCAACATCATCCTCAAAAGCGGCGACAACGGCGAGATTGTGCGGCTGCGCGACGTGGCGCGCATCGAAATGGGTTCCGGCAGCTACGCGCTGCGCGCCCAGCTCAATAACAAGGATGCAGTTGGTATCGGCATCTTCCAGTCGCCGGGCGCCAACGCCATCGAGCTGTCGGACGCGGTGCGCGGCAAGATGGCCGAGCTGGCAACCCGCTTCCCGGACGGCATGAGCTGGAAAGCGCCATACGATCCGACGGTGTTCGTGCGCGATTCGATCCGCGCGGTGGTGGATACCCTGCTGGAAGCGGTGATCCTAGTGGTGCTGGTGGTCATTCTGTTCCTGCAGACCTGGCGCGCGTCGATCATTCCGCTGTTGGCGGTCCCGATCTCCGTGGTCGGCACCTTCGCCGCACTGTATCTGCTCGGCTTCTCGCTCAACACCCTCAGCCTGTTCGGGCTGGTGCTGGCGATCGGTATTGTGGTGGATGACGCCATCGTGGTGGTGGAGAACGTCGAGCGCAATATCGAAGAGGGGCTGTCGCCGCTGGCGGCGGCGCACCAGGCGATGCGCGAGGTCTCCGGCCCTATCATCGCCATCGCCGTGGTGCTGTGCGCGGTGTTCGTACCGATGGCGTTCCTTTCCGGCGTCACCGGCCAGTTCTACAAGCAGTTCGCCGTCACCATCGCCATCTCGACGGTGATCTCCGCCATCAACTCGCTGACCCTGTCGCCGGCGCTGGCGGCGCGCTTGCTGAAACCGCACGGCGCGCCGAAAGATATGCCGTCGCGCCTGATCGACCGGCTGTTCGGCTGGCTGTTCCGGCCGTTCAACCGCTTCTTCGCCAGCGGTTCGCAGCGTTACCAGCACGGGGTGTCCCGCGTGCTGGGCCGACGCGGCGCGGTGTTCGTCGTTTACCTGCTGCTGCTGGCCGCCGCCGGGGTGATGTTTAAGACCGTGCCCGGCGGCTTTATCCCGACGCAGGACAAGCTGTATCTGATTGGCGGCGTGAAGATGCCGGAAGGCGCCTCGCTGGAGCGCACCGATGCGGTGATCCGCAAGATGAGCGCCATCGGTATGAGCGTGGACGGCGTCACCGATGCGGTGGCCTTCCCCGGCCTGAACGCGCTGCAGTTCACCAATACGCCGAATACCGGCACGGTATTCTTCGCGCTGGAGTCATTGAGCACCCGTACTCGCACCGCGGCGCAGATCAACGCCGAGATCAACGCGCGCATTTCGCAGATCCAGGAAGGTTTCGCCTTCTCGATCATGCCGCCGCCGATCCTCGGCATCGGCCAGGGTTCCGGCTATTCGCTGTACGTGCAGGATCGCGGCGGGCTGGGTTACGGCGCGCTGCAGACCGCGATCAACACGATGTCCGGCGCCATTATGCAAACGCCAGGCATGGGGTTCCCGATCTCCTCGTATCAGGCCAACGTGCCGCAGCTGGACGCCAAAATCGATCGCGACAAGGCCAAGGCCCAGGGGGTGCCGCTCAATGCGCTGTTCAGCACGCTGCAGACCTACCTCGGTTCATCTTACATCAACGACTTTAACCGTTACGGCCGCACCTGGAAGGTGATGGCGCAGGCCGACGGCCAGTTCCGCGACAGCGTGGAAGACATCGCCAACCTGCGTACCCGCAACGACAAAGGCGAAATGGTGCCGATCGGCAGCATGGTCAGCATCGGCACCACCTACGGCCCGGATCCGGTGATCCGTTATAACGGCTTCCCGGCGGCGGACCTGATCGGCGATGCCGACCCGCGCGTGCTCTCCTCTACCCAGGCGATGGGTGCGCTGACGCAGATGGCCGATAAGCTGTTGCCGAACGGCATGAACATTCAGTGGACCGATCTGAGCTATCAGCAATCGACCCAGGGCAACGCCGCGCTGGTGGTGTTCCCGGTAGCGGTGCTGCTGGCGTTCCTCGCGCTGGCGGCGCTGTATGAAAGCTGGACGCTGCCGCTGGCGGTGATCCTGATCGTGCCGATGACCATGCTGTCGGCGCTGTTCGGCGTGTGGCTGACCGGCGGCGACAACAACGTGTTCGTGCAGGTCGGTCTGGTCGTTCTGATGGGGCTGGCCTGTAAGAACGCCATTCTTATCGTCGAGTTCGCCCGCGAGCTGGAAATGCAGGGCAAAGGCATCGTCGAAGCGGCGTTGGAAGCCTGTCGCCTGCGGTTGCGCCCGATCGTGATGACCTCCATCGCCTTCATCGCCGGCACCATCCCGCTGATCCTCGGCCACGGCGCCGGCGCCGAAGTGCGCGGCGTCACCGGCATCACGGTGTTCTCCGGCATGCTGGGGGTCACGCTGTTCGGGCTGTTCCTGACGCCGGTGTTCTACGTCACCCTGCGCCGCCTGGTGGCACGCAAGGCACAGCCGCAAACGGCGTAATCATCGTCTTAACATGCAAAAAGGTCGGGCATTGCCCGACCTTTTTTTATGCATGCGAACCGCGATTATTTATCGGCGGTTTCAGCCTCTTGCGCAGCGGCGTACTCCGCACAGGCGCGCTTGTCGCCCCGCTCCAGTTCGGCCAGCGAATCGGCCACGGTGTGGCGCGCCAGCACCGCAAGCGAAGCCTGTTCGGCCTCGTTTACCACCGACTTGAAATACCAGCAGGCGTTGGCGCTCACCAGGCAGCGAGCCGGCACTTCAGGACGGGAAGCCCAGATGCGCTTGTCGTCGATCACCGCCAGGTAGATGTCCCGCAGGGTGATCTCTTCCGCCGGGCGGCCGAGGTGGATAGAGCCGTTTCGGCCCAGGGTGGAAACGATGATGCCGTCTTTGGTCAGCGGGACCATCAGTTTGCGGATAAAGCTGGGGTTGGCTTCCAGAGCGGCGGCGAGGGTGGCGCTTGTCGAACGCATGCCCTGCTTCTCAGCTACGGCGACGCTAAGGACCATTTGCAACGCTGTCGGAAAGCGAAAATCTAACATGTCGTTATCTCTGCGAGACGAAATACTCGGGTTTGACCGGTGTGGCGATTGGCGCCGATAACACCGCTTAATTGCACAATAATATAACAAACGCGGGGGCTTTTTTGAAGTTTTGCCCAGTGATATCGCACGCAGACATTAGAACGATCGCAAATTCTTAGACAGGCAAAAAACAGAAACCCGCGTCAATGTTAACGCCGCTCGCTTAACCGGGTTAAACGATCAGAACTAACACTGCCCGCGGGTTTAATTTGAATGTGGCGATCAGGCTCTGTTCAGCACCAGCTGACCGTTTTTGTCCAACGGGATTTGCGTGCCCGGATCGTGATCCATGCGGATCTTGCCCTGCTGATTGCCGATCTTGTAGGTCACGTCATAGCCCAGCATTTTCTGGGACTTGTCGTAGACCGTTTTGCAACGCTGCTGAACGCTGGTGCTGACGTCGTTGTTCTGCATCGCCCCTTGCACCTGGTTACCGGCATAGCCGCCACCCAGTGCGCCGACCACGGTCGCCACATCGCGTCCGCGACCGCCGCCGAACTGGTGGCCAATCACGCCGCCCGCCACTGCGCCCAACACAGAACCGGCGATGCGGTTTTCATCCTGCACCGGTGCACGGTGCGTAACGGTGACGTTGCGGCATTCCTGACGCGGCGTTTTGATGGTTTCTTTAATCGGCGTTGCGGCGAGCACCTGCGCATATTGCGGACCGGCAGAAAAGACGTCGAGGCTGGCTACCGCGGCAATCCCCAGAGCGGCAGCGACACCAATTCCAACACCGGCTAACATTGACTTGTTCACAGGAAACCTCCTGAAAGTGTTACCACGCATTTTTTCCGGGGTCTGTTACCGGCATGGCACCGCGCTTATTATTTTGCGCATGGGCGGCTTGCGGTATCCCGGTTTACGGCGTGCGCGACGCGCCGTCTGTAAACGAGATAAAGTCTGCACAATGATCTGAGGACCCGCAATAAGACAAGAGGACCAAAAATGCGGGAAAACGGCTGTTTTCCCGTTGTTTAGGAGGAATCTTAAGAATTTTACCCATACCGACGACAGCTTATGCTGAAGAATCAAACAACCGCCGCCGATCGCCTCGCGCCGCCATAAAAAAACCCGCGCGGGCGAACCGGCGCGGGTTGGTCGACAAAGGCAGGATCAGTGCATCTTCAAACGCGGGCGGATCACCCGGTTGATGCCGCCCACCAGCATCATCAGGCCGGTTTTGATGTAGCCATGCAGCGCCACCTGGTGCATGCGGTACAGCGAGATGTAAACAAAGCGCGCGATGCGCCCTTCCACCATCATCGAGCCGCGCATCAGGTTGCCCATCAGGCTGCCGACGGTGCTGAAGCGCGACAGCGACACCAGCGAGCCGTGGTCTTTATACACGTATGGCTTCAGCGTCTGGCCGTTCATCAGCGCCAGGATATTGGTGGCGCAGCGCGAGGCCATCTGGTGTGCCGACTGGGCGCGCGGCGGCACGAAACCGCCGCCCTCTTTCGGGCAGGAGGCGCAGTCGCCGATGGCGAAGATGTTCGGATCGCGCGTGGTCTGCAGCGTCGGCTCCACCACCAGTTGGTTGATGCGGTTGGTTTCCAGGCCGCCGATATCCTTCATGAAGTCCGGCGCCTTGATGCCGGCCGCCCACACCATCAGATCGGCGTCGATAAACTCGCCGCCCTTGGTGTTCAGGCCTTTGGCGTCCGCGCTGGTCACCATGGTATTGGTCAACACGCGCACGCCCAGTTTGATCAGCTCCTGGTGCGCGGCGGCGGAAATGCGCGGCGGCAGCGCCGGCAGGATGCGCTCGCCGGCTTCCACCAGCGTCACGTTGAGCGCGCTGTTGTCCAGACCTTCGAAACCGTAGCTGTGCAACTGCTTCACCGCGTTGTGCAGTTCGGCGGACAGCTCAACGCCGGTGGCGCCGCCGCCGACGATAGCGATGTTGACTCGCTCTTTTTGCCCCGGCTGCGCCGAGAACTTCAGGAACAGGTTGAGCATTTCGTTGTGGAAACGACGTGCCTGATGTGGGTTATCCAGGAAGATGCAGTGCTCTTTCACGCCCGGCGTACCGAAATCGTTCGAGGTGCTGCCCAGCGCCATCACCAGGATGTCGTACGGCAGTTCACGCGCCGGCACCAGCTCGCCGCCCTGCTCGTCGCAGATCTGCGCCAGCTGCAGCGTTTGCGTTTCGCGGTTGATGTTGGTCAACGACCCCAGCTGGAAGCTGAAATGGTGATTGCGCGCGTGCGCCAGGTAGCTGAGCGCATCCACGCCGTCATCGAGGGAACCGGTTGCCACTTCGTGCAACAGCGGTTTCCACAAATGGCTGTGGTTGCGATCCACCAGCGTGATCTCCGCTTTGTTCTTGCGGCCAAGTTTATGGCCCAGGCTGGTCGCCAGCTCCAGACCACCGGCGCCGCCGCCAACAATAACGATTTTCTTCTTTGGCGTTGTCAAAATAACCCCCTAAATGTGAACCATTTGTTATCCCAGGGTAAATAAATAATATCCTTAGAATACATAGGGTTCGCGTAAAATAAATCGGCTCTCTGAAGCCAGAATAGCATGTGAGGTTATTTGGTCATACCAAAATTGACGTACATCAATTTTTTTTGGTTAAAGGCTGGACGAGGGGATTTTTTGGGGATTGCGATTCAAATAGTTAGCGCTGAGTCACAGTTTTAAATTTTGCCGATTGCCACGCAAAATCTGGCTTTGACGCACAAAAAAGCCGCACTTTCCGTCGGTGAAAAACGGGGAGAGCGGCTCGCGGCAGCGTTATGAAACTGTTAACCCAGCGCCTTGAACGCCTTGAGCCGCTGAAGATGCGGCGAGATGTTTTTGAACTTGTGCGTCTGCTGTTCATCCCAGACGATTTCGTAGTAGTGATGCAGCAATTCGGCACTGCGCCGGTTATCCAGCACCTCGTCGTGACGCGACAGCACCACCAGACAGCGATCGCGATTTTTCTCGCGGAAATCCTCCACGCACTTGGTGGCGATATCGCGATACTCTTCCGGCCGGTCTATCTTGCCGTGCATGTGTTCTTCCGGGTACAGATTGGGATTGAACATCGCCTGGCGAATGCCGCACAGGAAGCCGATGCGCTCCGCCCAGAAGCCGCCGAGGCCGACCCCGCAGATCAACGGGTGCGTGTCGCCACCCTGCTGCACCGCCTTGTCCACCTCTTTCAACAGATGCTGCATGTCGTGACGCGGATGCAGCGTGCTGTAGCTGATAAAGCGCACGTCCGGATCGATAAACTGCAGCTGTAACACCTTTTCATGATTGCCGGGGCTGGTGGAATCGAAGCCGTGCAAATAGATAATCATGTGGATCCTCGCAACAAGCCAAGGGCCGCGGGCGCGGCCCTCATCATTTCCGCTCTGCGCCGCGGTGCGGCGCCTGGATTCACCCTTGCGAACGCTGCTTGTGCTCCTCCCAGCGTTCGCTCAGCGCGCTGAGCGCCTTGTGCGCCTGCTGCCAGCGCTCGGAGTCGCGCAGTTCCTGACGGGTGAACTGACCGCGATGATATAACCGCTTCACCTTCTCTGCTTTGACCGGGGACAGGTTATCCAACACGCTGACCGCACCTTCGCGGTGGTTGCACACCAGGATCATGTCGCAACCGGCATCCAGCGCCGCCTGGCCGCGCTCGGCGTAGCTGCCCATGATCGCAGCGCCCTCCATCGACAGATCGTCGGAGAAAATCACGCCGTCGAAGCCCAACTCCTGACGCAGGATCTGCTGCAGCCAGTAAGGCGAGCCGCTGGCCGGACGCGGGTCCGCTTCAGTATAGATGACGTGAGCCGGCATGACGGCGTCCAACAGCTGACGGTTGATCAGCTCGCGGAAGATCGCCATGTCGTGCTCGCGGATCTGCGCCAGCGGCCGCGGATCGCGCGGCGTTTCCTTGTGCGAATCGGCGCTGACGGCGCCGTGCCCCGGGAAGTGTTTACCGGTGGTTTTCATGCCGGCGCTGTGCATGCCGAGGATGAAGCGTTCCGCCATCGCCAACGCCTGCTGCGGATCGCTGTGGAACGAACGTTCGCCGATCGCCGCGCTGCCGTGGCCGATGTCCAGCACCGGCGCAAAGCTGATGTCGATATCCTGCGCGATCATTTCCGCCGCCATCAGCCAGCCGGCCTCCTGCGCCAGACGGCCGCCTTCCTGCGCATCGTGCAACGCGGCAAACGACTGCGCCGCCGGCAGACGGGTGAAGCCCTCGCGGAAGCGCTGCACGCGCCCGCCTTCCTGATCTACCGCCACCACCAGCCGATCGTGCGATTCGGCGCGGATTTGGCGCACCAGCTCACGCAGCTGCTCCGCATCGTGGAAATTACGGGTGAACAGGATCAATCCGCCAACCAGCGGGTGTTTCAAAATCTCGCGTTCTTCTGCATCCAGCTCGTAGCCGGCGACATCTAGCATTACTGGGCCCACGGGCACCTCACTTCATTATTGTTCGTTCAGAATTCGGATGATGATAAACAGAATCGCCGGCGCAGCGCCGCGCCCCAGCGCAAAAATTCGGCGTCGCCGCTCTGCTGCCAGCGCACTTCAAACCACAGCAGCATCAGATAATCCACCCACGGCAGCCAGCGCTGCACCTGCACCTGCAGCCGGGCGACGTCGTGATAGCCCTGACACGCGTAGTGCTGCAAAAAACGCTGCTGCGGCTTGGCCGCCCAGCCGTTGCCGCGAAACAGCGCGGCGATATCCAACGCCACATCACCGTCGGCGGCATACTCCCAGTCGATCAGCCGCAGCCCCTCGCCGGTCGCGAGCAAATTGCCCGGATGAATGTCCATGTGTAGCGGCGCCAGGCGTAATGGCCGCGGCGGCGCGCAGCGTAAGAAATGACGCTGCCAACTCAGCCAGGCGGGGGTTAAACGCCGCGTATCCAACTGCTGCCAGTAGCGGCGGAACTGCCGCCGCAGATCCAACCGGTAACCACTGAGCGGCCGCCGGTGCAGCGTCGCCGCCATCGCCGCCAGCTCGCCGCGCTGATTCAGCGCCGCAAACTCGGCATTTGTGACGACGTCACCTTCGAGCCATTCGAGGACAAGCCACTGATTATTCTGCGCGAAAACCCGTGGCCCCAGCCCCGGCGCGCAGCGCCTCAGGACCTGCGCCTCCCGCCGCCTGCTCACGCCCAGCGCGCGTTTCTCCGCGCTGTTTTGTCGCGCCAGCAGCGTGATGCCCGAACCGTCGATACGCCAGCTCTCGCCGGTCAGCCCCTGCACCGGGCTGAAATGACAACCGGCGGTATTCACCGCCGGCAGTCTGGTTTCCATCAATCGTCGCAGCGCGGCCTCAGCGTTTAACGGCGCCATTGCCCGACCAGACGATCTCGCCGGTTTGCACCAGCATCAGCTGCATATCCAACGCCGGCGACTTCACGTCGCCGCTGACGTCGCTGTACAGCACGTACTGCGCATCGACGATGCGCGCCAGGCCAATCGCCTTGCTGCGCGAGCCGAAGCTGTCATCCGCCGACAGGCCCAGCGTTTGTCTGGCGCTGGTCAGCTTCGCTTCCGGCACCACGCTGAAGGTGGAGTTCGACGCCAGCGCCTTATACAGCGCCGCGGTGGCTTTGCCCATCTGCAGCGAGCCGTTGGTGTTGTTCTTGACGCTGTCCAGCAGCAGCACGCTGCCGGCCGTGACGCCATCGGCCTTCAACATCTGATTCACCAGCGGCTGAACGCTGCCCAGCCAGTCGAGCTGCTGGATTTTCGGCGGCTGCGGCACCGGCTCGGTAGTTGGCGGCTGTGGCTGCTCGACCGGCGGCGTCGGCTGTTCTGGTTCGACGGTGACCGGCGGCAACGGCTGATCCGGCTCAGGCGGACGCGACAGACAGCCGCTCAGGGTGAATGCGGCCAGCGCCACTAAGACGTACTTTTTCATGCTTTTTCTCCAAACCTGGCAAGCGCTTACAGGTACAGATACAGACGCGCGCTTTTAGCTTCCAGATTACCGTTAATCGAGTAGATTTTGGCGTCCGAGTTAGGCGCCACGACGATCTCACGCGGTTTCTCGAAGGGGCGAATATCCAGCCCCTGCGCGTCGTACCAATAGAAACGATAATGCACGGTGACCGGCGTCGGTTGGCTGTTATTGAGCACCGAAGTCGCCATCACCCGGCCGGAAGCGTTCGAGACAGAGGGCGTATCGGCAAAAATGCCGGCGGTCAGCACCGAAGGATCCATCACCACCGTTTGCCCCCGGTTAACCGCGATGCCGGATGGCGAACTGCACCCCATCAGCAACGCGGCGGGCAGCGCCAACGCCATCAGACAACGCAGAGTTTTTTTACCGCGCATGATTTCCTCGCTTAACGTGACAGCAGCGGCCCCAGCGAGCGGCCACCGACCAGGTGCATATGAATATGATAGACCTCCTGACCGGCGTGGCGGTTACAGTTGACGATCAGGCGGTAGCCGTCCTCGGCGATGCCTTCCTGTTCGGCGATCTTCGCCGCGGCGGTGATCATGCGGCCCAGCGCAGCTTCGTGCTCGACGGTCACGTCGTTGACGGTTGGGATCAGCACGTTGGGAACGATCAGCACATGGGTAGGCGCCTGGGGGGAGATGTCACGGAAAGCGGTGACCAGTTCATCCTGGTAAACCACATCAGCAGGGATTTCGCGGCGGATAATTTTACTGAAAATCGTTTCTTCGGCCATCTGGCGTTCCTTGTTTTACACAATTAGCTGTACGCAGTATGAGTGACAAATTCTACTGCTTTCAACCTGATTGCGCACTTTCCACGTCGAGTGCTGCAGATTCGCGCAGGCCGTCGCCCCGCTTGTGCATCTTTTCACTTTGGTTATTCACTATTGTTGCTTTACTTGCCCCGCGCCGCCGCCAATAGTAACCCCATGATTAACAAAGGATAGAGGGCACTATGCCACTGAAGATTGCGGCGCTGTGCGCGCTGTTGCTGAGCGCTGCCGTGCAGGCGGCCACGACGGGCGGTATCGACCTGCAGGCTAACCGAGAGCCGATACGCACGGAGAAAAACCCGGCGGCTATCGCGCTGATCCCGGCGAACTTTCACTTCGCGGTCCCCGGCAAGCTGACGGTGGCGGTAGCATTCGAGAACTCCCCGCCGCTGGCGCTGTTCGCCGAAGACAATAAAACGCTGATCGGCAGCGATCCGGACATCGCCCGCCTGGTGGCCGACAGCCTCGGGCTGGAGCTGAATCTGGTGCCCACCTCCTGGGAAGATTGGCCCTTGGGCATCAGCGCGGGCAAATACGATGCGGCGATCTTCAACATCGCCGTCACCAAACAGCGTAAAACCAAATTCGACTTCGCCACTTACCGGGTGGACACGCTGGGCTTTTACGTCAAATCCACCAGCCACATCACCTCGATCAACCGCCCGCAGGACGTGGCCGGGCTGCGGATCATCGTCGGATCCGGCACCAATCAGGAAAACATTCTGCTGGGATGGGATAAGCAGAATCGCGCCGCCGGGCTGCCGCCGGTACAGCCGATCTACGTGACCGACGACGCCGCCACCAACCTCAGCATTCAGTCCGGGCGCGCCGATGCGTTCTTCGGCCCCCACTCCACCGGCGCCTACAAGGCGGCGCTGACCGGCAAAACCAAAATGGTCGGCATCGGCCCCAACGTGGCCTACGTCGCGGTCACCACCAAAAAAGGCAACGGGTTGGTGAACGCCGTCAACGCCGCGATCAATGGCGCGATCGTCAGCGGCGAATATGCGCAGGTGCTGGAACGCTGGGGCGAAGGCGACGAAAAGGTCGAGCGCTCAACCATCAACCCGCCGGGCATCGGCGACTAGCTACCGATCAGCTGCGGGGCATGCCGACGCATCCACTCGGCCAGCGAGTCCAGCGTCGGCCGCAGCGATTTGCCGAGCGTGGTGACCTGGTACTCCACCCGCGGCGGCACTTCGGGATACACCTGCCGCGTCACCAGGCCGCGCTGCTCGAACAGCCGCAGCTGGCGCGTCAGCTCTTTTTGCGCAATGGGCGCCACCGCCCGCTGCAGCTCGCTGAATCGCACCGGGCCATCGATCATAATCAGCCGATACAGGATCGGTATCGCCCATTTGCCCGACACCAGATTGACGAAGTCCACCATCGGGCAGGATTCGCCCGCCGTCGGCAACGCCGACAAATTATTTTTCGCCGCTAAGGGCGCGCGCGCCGTCATTTCATCCCACCTCGCCCTTTAGTATCCAAAAGGTGCCTACTATGCAAAAGGAACTATAGCGCAAATAATGCCGTAACAGACGTTAAAGAGGAATCGGTTATGTCACGACTGCAAGGCAAATACGCATTGATCACCGGCGGCACCAGCGGCATCGGGCTGGAAACCGCCCGCCAATTCATCGCCGAGGGCGCAACGGTGGCGGTCACCGGCCGCAGCCAACGTGCCCTGGACGCGGCGGGCCAGGCATTGGCGGGCAACGCGCTGTTGCTGCTGAGCGACGCCGGCGACATCCCACAGCAACGTGCGCTGGCGCAGCAGTTGGAGCAACGGTGGCCGCGGCTGGACGTGCTGTACGTTAACGCCGGCGACGTCACGCACCGCCCGCTGCAGGAGTGGGATGAGCAGAGCTACCAGCGGCTGATGGACATCAACCTGAAGGGGCCGTTCTTTCTGATCCAGGCGCTGCTACCGCTGCTGGCCACCCCTTCCTCGGTGATCCTGTGCGGTTCGGTCAGCGCCCATATCGGTCTGCCGCAAAGCAGCGCCTACGCCGCCAGCAAAGCCGGTTTGTTATCTCTGGCCAGAACGCTGTCCGGTGAGCTGCACGCGCGCGGCATTCGCGTCAACGGCCTCAGCCCCGGCCCGACCGAAACCCCGGCGCTGGGAAAATTGGGGCTGGCGGAAGCGGATGAACGGGCATTGCGCGACGATATCCGCGCGCTAGTGCCGATCGGCCGCATGGGCAGCGCACTGGAGCTGGCCAAAGCGGCGGTGTTTCTGGCGGCGGATGAGTCGGCGTTTATGGTCGGCGCGGAGCTGCAGATGGATGGCGGCGTGGGCAACCTGTAACTGCGCACGACACCCTAAGAAGGCCGCTTGCGCGGCCTTTATCTGTCCCTCTCAGCTCACCCCTTGAATCGGGTTGGTATTAAAGGTGTAGACCACGATCTTCCATTGGCCCTGCTGTTTCTCCAATACAAATACTTCACGGTTTAAATCGATCAGGGTGGCACCGTCGCTTATTCGAGTAACCGTTGCCCCGCGATGATGGTGCGTGCGCACATAGGCCATATTACCGCTCACGCTGACGCTGTCATAAGCAAACTCGGTTTCAAATTTCTCGTTTTTAAATAAGTCATCATATTGTTGGCGGCGCTTTTCATTGCTGTCCGCCGTCGGTTTTTCGTTCCATTGTGAGTAACTTTCTGGCGCGAAAAGTGACAAAATCGTTTGCGTATCGCCGGCGTTAAGCGCTGTCTGGTAGCGGTTTATCAGCTCATACACCGCCTTCTGTTCGGCCGCGACGCCCGCCTCTGCGGAAACCCTGTAACTTTGCGATGCGGCCTCGCTGCTTGCGGCATAAGTTTGGCCGCACAAGCCCGTGCCCGCCAATAACAATACGGCAGTTAATTTTTTCATATAAATATCCTCTTCGGCATTATTTCATTATGGCAATACAGGATGCGATTTCAGATAAATAAAAATGCTGAAAATAAACTATCCAATGCTGCGTCAAATTGACAGCCGGCATATTTAAAAATACTCTTTTAATAATTTAAATAATGGAAGCCGTTAACATGAATGAACTGCACGCGCTGCGCGTATTCTGCCAGGTGGTGGAAATGGAGGGGTTCAGCCAGGCGGCAACCAAAATGGGGCTCTCCCCGGCCAGCGTCACATACAGCATCAATCAGCTTGAAAAACAGTTCGGGCAACCCCTGTTCAAGCGTTCAACCCGGCGCTTCTCGCTGACCAGCGCCGGGGAGCGTTGCTATCGCACCGCACAAGACATCCTGCAGCAGTTTGACCGGCTGAAAAACGACATGTCGGGCGATTTTGAACAACCGCGAGGACCGCTGCGGGTCGAGATAGCCACGATGCTCAGCAGCATGCATATCGCTCCGGCGCTCCCGGCTTTTTTGGCGCAATACCCGGAATTGCAGCTCAGCGTGTCGGTTAGCGATCGCCTGGTCAATCCGGCGGAAGATCGCGCCGACGTATTTATTCGCATCGGCGCCGGCCACATACCCGAGATGGTCAGCCGTCAATTGCTGCAACCACGCTATTTGTGCTGTGCGTCTCCCGATTATTTTGCGCGCCATGGCCGACCGGAACACCCGGAACAGCTGCAACAGCATCAGCGGCTGGGATTTATCCGTTCAGGCGCGGCGGCGGCGGACGACTGGCAGTTCATTCGTGGTGACGAGCGCTACCGTCTGGCGCCCAGCCCGCTGCTGAGTTTCAACCATTCACAATCGCTGTGCGAGGTGGCCAGGAACCACCTCGGCCTGGTTTACTTGCTGGACTGCACGCTGGAAAACTATCTGAAGGCAGGCGAACTGGAACCGATACTGCAGGAGTGGGCGCCCACAGGGGCACCGATCAATATTCTCTATCCACGCCTGCGGGATCGCAGCCATAAAATTCGGGTCTTCGTCGACTTCATCAGCGAACTGTTCGCCAACAAATTCGCCGGGCCCCGATCCCGCGTCTCACCCTAACCCAGGGATATCGACGCCGAAAGTCTGCAACAGCAACACCACGTTAAGCAGCACGATCACCACCGTGCCGACCACTGCCGCCAGGCTGGTCCAGCGGCCGTTGGCAAACTCGCCCATGATGTCACGGCGACGGGTGAACATCACCAGCGCGATCATCGGCGCCGGCAGCGCCAGGCTCAGCACCACCTGGCTGTAGACCAGCGCGTCGGTGGCGTTGACGCCCATCGCCACCACGATAAACGCCGGCACCATGGTGACCAGGCGGCGCACCCACACCGGAATACGGAAACCGACGAAGCCCTGCATGATCATTTGCCCGGCCATGGTGCCCACCACCGAACTGGAAATGCCAGAGGCGATCAGCGACGCCAGGAAGATACCGGCGGCGGCCGCGCCGAACAGCGGCGTCAGCGTATGGTAGGCGGTGCCAATTTCGGCCACGTCGCTGTTACCGGCGTGGAAAGCGCTCGAGGCCATGATCACCATCGCGATATTCACCAGCCCTGCCAGCGCCAGCGCGATCACCACTTCAATATTGGAGAAACGCAGCAGCTTGCGCCGCTCGCCGTTGTCGCTGGCCGGGCTGCGGTGCTGGGTCAGCCCCGAGTGCAGGAAAATGGCGTGCGGCATCACGGTGGCGCCGATAATGCCGACGGCGATGGTCAGCGCCTGGGCATCCGGCAGTTGCGGCGTCACCATGCCGATCCCGGCCGCCTGCCAGTCCACCGGCACAATGAACATCTCCACCAGGTAGCACAGCGCGATGATGCCTACCAGGCCGCCGATCATCAGCTCGACCGGGCGGAAACCTTTCTTTTCCACCATCAACAGCGCATAGGTGATCACCGCCGTCACCCCCATCCCCGCCAGCAGCGGCATGTGGAACAGCAGCGCCAGTGCGATCGCCCCGCCGAGAAACTCCGCCAGATCGGTGGCCATCGCCGCCACTTCGCTAAGCAGCCACATGCCGATCACTACCGGCCGCGAAAACTGATCGCGGCACATCTCCGCCAGATTGCGGTTGGTGACGATGCCGAGCTTGGCCGACAGCGCCTGGAACAGCATGGCGATCAGGTTGGCCATCACCACCACCCACAGCAGGCTGTAGCCGTATTTCGCCCCGGCCTGGATGTTGGTGGCGAAGTTACCGGGGTCCATATAGGCAATAGAGGCAATCACCGCCGGGCCGGCGAACAGCAGCGGCGTAAAAGCGCCGCGCTTGCGCCCGGCAAGGGCGGCGCCAATCGCGATGTTGGTCCGTTCGGTTAACGATGAGGGAGTTGCCGCGTCTCGCATGAAGTACCCTTAATCTTTTGCTGGTTATTTTTCCACCGATCATGCTGACAATGTAGCATCGGCTACACTTTATGCAACAGGCGAAATTAATGGGCTTTGTGTAGAGATATTTCTAACTACCACAATGCGTGGCATCGAATTGATAATGTGTGCTATTTGGACTAACTTAGGGCAACCCTCCCCGCATTGCCGGGAGACGCCATTTTTATGCTTACAGGACGCCCCACGCTATGGTTACCCGCGCGCCAGATAACGCCGACCGCCCCGCCCAGACCGACATGCCGGACGAGGCCGAGCACGCCCTGCGTTTTAGCCGCGCCCGCGAAGCGCAGTCCAATGCGCTGATCGAAGATTACGTTGAGCTGATCGCCGATTTGCTGCAAAGCACCCGTGAAGCCAGAACCACCGATATCGCGCGCCGCTTCGGCGTCTCTCACCCGACGGCGATCAAAAATATCGCGCGGTTGAAAAGCGCCGGGCTGGTGGAATCGCGCCCTTATCGCGGGGTGTTTTTAACCGAGGAAGGCGAGCAGCTGGCGCAGAAGGTGCGCCGCCGTCACCGCATTGTGGTCGATCTGCTGATGTGCCTCGGGGTGCCGAGCGAAACTGCCGAGCTGGACAGCGAAGGGATTGAACACCATATCTCGGACGAAACGCTGGCGGTGTTCGAGCATTATTTGCAGCAACACGTCAAACCCTGACTCCCGGGGCGCCGATGAGCTACGCCGTGCAGCACGTTCATGGCCTGCGCCTGGTGGTTTTCGCCGAAGCCGGGCCGCTGTTGAAAGACGAAAACGACGTCAGCCTGTTTATCGCGCCCGCTTTTGAACACGAGGCCGGGATGATTGCCCTCCCCGTCAACCGCCTCGACGCCGCCTTCTTCCAGCTAAGAAGCGGCGTGGCCGGCGCCGTATTGCAGAAATTCATCAACTACCGCCTGCGCGTGACGCCAATCGCGGCGAACAGATCCGGTTCCTTCCTTCTCTCGCCGAGCTCGAACAGCGGCTTGGTACCTGACGGCAGGCAATAAAAAAGGGAGGCTTTCGCCGCCATTTCGAGGGTAAGGAAAACAAGCAGTTACAGGATTATCAGTAAGTTAGATACCTGTAACTGCGTGCTTATAATGGGTGTAGCGTGGGCGTTTGGGGCAATTTGTGGATCGTCTACTTAGACCAGTGTGCAATAGCGTATTGAACTGCAGTGGCAATGAAGGGTGAAACTATAGCTAGTAATATCCACTTAAAATGTGCATCAACCTTTACTGCTATACGGTGTTCAGTGTCTGCAATCTTAGAAATCAGCTCAGCTCGCGTTGCTTGGTTTTCAGTGCGTACTTTACCGAACTCACCGACAGTTTCTGCACGCATAGTCTGATGCCCTGTACGAATCGACTCTACATCAGCTTTCGTTGCGTAGTTGGATTTGATGACAGCGAGGTCTATCTGCATCGCAGAGATATCTTTCTCAAGTTTTTCAACTTTCTTTTCAAGACGCTCCAACATACCTCCACCTCCACCATCGCCACCACCGTATTCAGTAGCAATATTATCATCATTCTGATGTAGTCGGGCGAGGCCGTCGACAGTCGTCCACCGTTTTTTATTCATCCCCTGTCACCTCATCCTTATCTTCTTCAGGAGCAATCCAATTAAGAACCGGGCCGACTCGGTAAGAGCTGATGAAACCGCAGTTCTGACAGGTGACGCAATATTGCAAGTTAGGTAGTGAATAGGGTTCATTACTATCAATGGCAGTGAATGTAACGTAGGAAATCATTGTGCCGTTATACATATTTTCCATCGTCCCTAAATCTGCCGGATCAAAGGAAGTCATCGGTTTATCTGGGTTGTTACACATGCTGATAGGAACAAACAGATCATGAGATCGACATGCAAGGCATCTTCTGCTAACACCTTTAGCATCAAGAAATGAACCAAAAAGTTGCGGAGTGACTTTTAAAAGCCTGGCTTTCGTTTCAGGGTTCATTTGTTCTTTGAGTTGCTTACGCCGTCTCATGGCGTCTACCCTACCTCTAATCTCCGCTCTGCTTGGTTTTTGTTCGTTCATTTGCTTGAGCTCCCCGTATTTAATGGATTAAATCTCACCGCGTCTTCCAAGTAATCCGGCGCAAAATGCGCATAAACCATTGTTTGTAAAATACTTGAGTGTCCTAAAATCCGCTGCAGCGCAAGAATATTGCCGCCATTCATCATGAAATGACTCGCGAACGTATGCCGCAGCACATGCACCGCCTGCCCCGCTGGCAGACCGGGCGCGACTTCCTTCACGCACAGACGGACATAGGGGTAATTCAGATCGTTGAACAGCGGCCCCGACTTCACGCCGCTGGTGATCTCTTTGCAGAGTTCGGGCGAGATCGGCACCGTCCGGTTCTTGTTGTTCTTGGTGTTCAGATAGGTGACCTTGTTACCGATCACCTCTTCCTTTCGCAGCTTCGCCACTTCACCCCAGCGGGCGCCCGTCGCCAGGCAAAGACGGACAGCTTTCAGATGATCACCTTCGAGCCGTTCCTGCAACGCCACGATTTCGGCTTGGGTAAGAAACCCCATTTCCTGCGCCGGCAGCTTCATTTTCTTCATGGCCTTGAGCGGGTGCTCGCCGTGGTAATGCCCCAGCTCGATGAGAACGGAAAACACGCCGCCCAGCATTTCCTGGTCAAGGTTGACCGTCTTGGCTTTCTTGCCTTCAGCAAACCGCAGCGCCCGGTAGTCGGCGAAGAAAGTGCGGGTGATCTGGCTGGCTTTGGGTTGCCCCATTTTCTCCGCCATGACGCGCAATTTCTGCGCCCTCTTCACTCCGTCTTTCAGGTGCTGGCCGTGATGGTTCCACCACAGATCGATCAGGTCTGTTAATGGGCGATGGTCAGCGGGCTTATCGAGCCATTCTTTGTTGTTCTGTGTCGCAATCACCCAGCGCTCGAACTGTTGCGCTTCAGACTTCGTTTTAAACTTTTTGCGGACGCGCTTCCCGTCTCTACCTTGGGGCCGCACATCCACCATGTAACCGTCAGCGCCAAGAGACTTAATACTCATCCCCAAAGACTCCTTTCAGCACAAATCCCACCTTTACCCCATGAATTCTTTATACGCCAAGCAGTTAACCAGCCTTCTGGCCTTTTTGGCGGTTGGATGTGCTGTCGAGCCCATCAGGGGAGAGAGCAGGAGAGATCTGTCCGATTTCCGGCGCGACATCCCCTGTCATTAACCACATTGTGTATTTTTTAAATCTCGGGTTGCTTGTGATCTTCATCAGTGTCGCACCGCCGGGCTCTATCAATCCGGTTTCATACTTCTTCACTGTGCTGATTGAAATGCCTGTTATTTCGCAAAATTCGCTCTGACTGACCCCCTCGCTTTTACGGATCGCTTTCACTTTGTCGCCTAGAGTGCTTGACATGGTTCATTCCTATGAACTAAAATCACCTTGGTTCATATATATGAACCTAAAATAACTTAAATCTGCGTGATCCTAGAGGTTATCACTATGAGCAAAAACCGACAAAAAAAGGTGATTGTGCCGAGGGGGAGCCAGCTTCCTGATGACTACCCATTTGGTGAGTTACTGGAAGAATCGATCTCCGAGTATGCGCGTCGCATTGGCAAAAACCCGCAGACTATTCGCACTCAGGCAGACACTGGCGCCCTGCCAATTCTGCAGACAAAGCCAGGTGCAAAGCGTCGAGTCAATCTTTACGCCATCTACCTGAACGCCAAACGTCACGCAGAAAAATACGTAGAGCGGATGGGCTGAATATGTCAACGCAAGCGCCATTCTTCGCCGCTGCTAACCGAGTGCTCCGCATGTATGAGCTGCGCCAACAGCAAATCACTTGCAGGGCGCCACACTCACAGACAGAAATCGAGTGGGCCGCCGATCTGCTGTTGGGCCTGGCTGGTGCGGCTGCATTTTCTGCCAGCAAAGAAGCCGTTTCGCTACGCGATGCCGCCGAATACTGGAAGCGCTACGGCAAACAACCCGACTTTTTCCCCGAAACAATCGAGGCTTAACCCATGACGATCACAGCACAGTGCCCATCACTGGCCGCCATGCTGACCCAAGGCCAGCAAATTACCCACCGCCGCCACACTCGCGGCTGGCTGGAACTGCCAGACGGTCGCCACTTCCAACCTAAGGCCACCGATGTGCAGTTCATACCCGGCATGCGTAAGCCGTTTATGTCGCGCCCCCGTCCGCGCTGGTTCGCCCGCCTGATGGGGATCTTCGCCTGAGGGTGAAAGCCCTCTCTAAACCCAGCGTTTACAGAGGGTTTTTAACGGGTGACCGTGTGCGGCAGAGGCAGGCGGTTGCTAATCATGGCAACAACTGAGGGTAACAATATGGGATTTCTGGGATTTGGTAAGAAAGTCGCCGCGGCGAAAGTTGAGCTGAAGAAGGTGGAGAACCGCGATCTGATGGAAGCCATCGTCGGCGGCTGTCTGCTGGTTGCTGCAGCTGACGGCGAGATCGAGAAAGAAGAAACCGCCAAGCTGGATCAGCTGCTGCGTTCTAACCCGCGCCTGGGTCACTACGGCAACGAGATCACCGCGCTGATCACCCGCTTTACTGAACAGCTGGAAGCCGGTTTCCGCGTTGGCCGCATGAACATTCTGCGCGAAATCGAAGACATCAAAAACACCCCGACCGAAGCCGAAGAGGTCTTCGTCAACATGCTGACGATTGCCGAGGCCGACGGCGAGATCGAACCGGAAGAACAGAAAGTTCTTGAAGACGTTGGCCGCCGTCTGGGCCTGCGCGTGGAAGATTACCTGTAATGCGCGCTCTGCTCGGCAACCTGCGCCTGATTGGTGTGCTGATCCTGGCATTCATGGTTGTGGCCGTGGACTTCACCAGTTATGTGCTTTCGGTCGTTGGCGATCTGTTCTTTGTCGGCGCGCTGGTTGCGCTGGCATGGCCGGCGCTGAACAACAAGGCAGCATCCGAATAAACCGCCTTTGCGCCGGGATAGGCTCCGGCACCCAACACAAAGCGCACGTTTCGGGGCGTCACCCTGTGCGCTTTTTGATGGGTCAGAGTATGCGAGGTGACTATGGGCGGCATGACAACAGAGCAAGTGCAATCAGTTGGCAAGTTCCTGACAACCGCTAAGCAGCTTCTTGCCTCAGCAAAATGCGTCAACCCGACAGCCGTTTTTTATGACGGGTTGATGGATAGCCAGAAAAAAGCCGTATGCACCCTGGGCAATATTGATAGCCGGGTGAAGCTTTCCGCCAAACATATATCAATGAGGTTTGAGGAAATGAGCAAAGAAGAACGGCGCGCGGTTTACCGCGGCATTAAAGAATTGCAACGCCTGGGGCGACGAGTGCCGACGCTTTCAAATATCGGTGACTGCGACTAACCACACCTGAACAGTAATTAATCCAACTGAACAAAATGCGGGCGCATTTATATGTGCCGGGGTTTCTTCATCCTGAAAAAAGGTAATGCCATGACAGACAAAACCGTAAATCAACCGACCTTTATCGGCCTCGATCTGGCTGCGGGAATTATCGGCAATGAACGCCGCTCTGAGCGTCTCGCCTTGCTGGAACAGCTGGATCGCCGCCTCGACGAGCTGGAGCTGCACGGCGACCAGCGCGAGCAAATCCTGATCCGCCTGCGCCATTGGGTTGCATCACGCAAGGCGATGACCGACTCCACCGCGCAGGACGTCACGCCATGATGTTCCCTTTCGCTATCGCCGCCACTGCATTCACCGGCGTTGTGTGGATTTGCCTGCTGGCCTGGATTACTTACCGCTGGTGCAAATTCTGCCGCGCCTTTAATCGCGCGGCATCCGTTCCACCTGAATTGCGTAATTACGATTAATTAAATCGGAGAAATACCATGACACCACAACAGCATGCGCAGTTATGGCTTGATAAAGACATGTTGATTCTTGATACCGAATCGACCGGATTAGGTGACGATGACGAGATCGTCGAGATCTGCCTGGTCGATAACAACGGGTTCATCATGCTCAACACGCTGATAAAACCGACAAAGCCAATCCCGACCGAAGCTACTGCAATTCATGGCATTACCGATGAAATGGTTGCGCATGCCCCTACATGGCGCGATGTGCATGGCGCTGTTAGCGCATTATTTTTTGAATATCGTTTTGTTATCTACAACGCGGCTTTCGATGCTCGAATGATTATCCAATCAGCCCGCTTACATGGGCTGGGCGATGATGGTCTGTGCTCATTTATCGAAGAGTATTCCCGCTGTGCCATGTTGGCCTATGCAGAATATTACGGACAAGAAAGCAGTCGCGGCGGCTACAAATGGCAAAAGCTGACTGCTGCTGCTGAACAGCAAGGAATTACTGTTGTAGGAACGCCACACCGCGCGCTTTCGGATTGTCTCACCACTCTTGGCATAATCAAGGCTATGGCTGAGGGGGCAAAATGATCCGCTCCTGCCTGAAATGGGCCGGCGGCAAGGCCGGCATCATCGACACCCTGCGCCAGCACCTGCCAGCTGGTAAACGTCTGGTTGAGCCGTTCACCGGCTCCGCCACCGTGTTTATGAATACGGACTATGACGCCTACCTGCTGGGCGATATCAACCCTGACCTGATCAACATGTTCAACACCATAAAGCGCAACCCGTCGCGCTTTATCAGCTATGCCGCCTCGCTGTTTAGGGATGAGAACGATCCGACCTCCTATTACCAGCTACGCGAAGCCTTCAACAAATCAGGCAACCAGTTCTATCGCGCAGTGCTGTTCCTGTACCTGAACCGCCACGGCTACAACGGTATGTGCCGCTACAACCAACGCGGCGGCTTCAATGTGCCATACGGCAAATACAAAGCGCCCTACTTCCCCGCCGCCGAGATCCGCGCCTTCGCCGAGAAGGCCGACAAGGCACTTTTCCTGTGCCTGGATTTTGAAGAGTGCATCGAGATGGCAAACGACGGCGACGTCATTTACTGCGATCCGCCCTACGTCCCCGTCTCGAAAACGGCCGATTTCACCAACTACCACACCGGCGGCTTTAACACTTCCGACCAATATCGGCTGATGTATGCCCTACGCAAAGCAACCCGCCGCGGTTGCCACGTCGTCGCATCCAACAGCGACACCGCGGAATCGCTGAAGATTTACGGCGATTTCAAGATCACCCATATCGAAGCGCCCCGCGCGGTCAGTTGCAAAGCCGAAGGCCGCCAGCCAGCGCGCGAGATCATCGCAACTATGAGGGCATCCGCATGAAGCGCTGGAGTAAAAATGAAGACCAAACACTGAAAGACAGTGCCAAAACCCTTGCCGTAAAACAGATTGCTCACTTACTCGGCAGGACTCCAAAAGCGGTTAGCAACCGTGCCAACCTTATCGGCGTTGGCCTGAAAAAAAGTGGTGACGCATATCACGGTCGGAAGTATCCAGAGGCGGATATTGAGCTAGCGCGCAGACTGCATGAATCGGGCATGAAATTGAGGTTGATAGCCGAAAAATTAGAGATCCCATTTACCTCACTAAAAAATTACTTCTACTAAGCCGGCGCAGCATATGAGCAAATACCACGGCCGGTATCAACCTTCCTCGCCGCTACCCTACCCGGGCAGCGGCGCAGTTGCTTTTGAATACGCGTACTCCTGGAACGCCAAGCGCGACGCCATCCTCACCGAACGCGCCGACGAACCGGCATCGATCCAGTTATTCGGTGCCACCAACCACGCCGGCGAACCGGTGCGCGTTCCCCTGTTCGATATCGCCGGTCAGTCACGCGTTGCCGATCCAGCGCCGCGTCGCTTGCGCCGGCGGCTGGCCGCCCTTCCACAGTATGTCCGCCGTTATTACACACAGCGCCTGAACAACATCGAACAAGGCAAAGGAATGAAGGCCGCTAACGGATGGCTGGTGAATACCTTTGAGCGCCACGTCCTGCCGCGCATCGATGCAGTCAACGAACAGTACCAGATCGGTCAGGTGCCGCCGGCGCTGATCGCCTTCCGCGATGATTTCTTCCGCATCCCGTACAGCGGGAAAAAAGACCTCAAACGCCTGGCGCACCGGCTGGCCGACTGCATGACAGGCGAGTTTGTGCGCCTCTGCGATTACTGGGCCGCCGCCGCTGACGATCTGGCCTTTGCCGTAATCTATGCCTATGGCCGCATCGGGTATTTAACCCAGAGCCTGAATATGTTCGCTCCGAGCTGGCAGCAATATTGCAGCGGGCAGTTGAGCGCGGAAGATGCAACGCGCGCCGTCGCGCGCCTCGAATCACCGGCATGGTGGTTGCGCCGTTTGCGCCGCCTCCATGACCAGTGGCGCGAGCACCTCATGATCGCCGCCGGCTATGTCAGCGATAAGGCAACACCCTACTGCAGCGATCCATGCCTGAAAGAATGGCACGCCCAGAAGAAAGCCAACCGCGAGTTTTTGAAGTCGCGGGAACTCGAAGACGTGGACACCGGCGAACGCGTTTCGCTGGTCGATAAGGTGGACGGAAGCGTCGCCAATCCGGCAGTGCGCCGCGCAGAGTTAATGAACCGTATGCGCGGTTTTGAAGATTTGGCGAAGGCGCGCGATCTGGCTGGCGAGTTTTACACGCTGACGGCACCATCGAAGTATCACGCGATGCAAAGCAAGACTGGGCGCCGCAATAACAAATACCGCGGCGCCAGCCCGCGCGAAACCCAGCGCTACCTGTGCAAGGTCTGGTCAAAGGTACGGGCATCGTGGAAGCGCGCCGGCATTCGCGTGTTCGGCTTCCGCGTCACTGAGCCACACCACGACGAAACCCCGCACTGGCATTTGTTGCTGTTCCTCAAGCCTGAGCACATCGAGCAGGCACGCGACATCTTCCGGCGCTATGCGCTGCAGGTTGATGGCGATGAGCCAGGCGCCGCCGAATATCGTTTCAGCGTTAAGCCAATGGATGAGCAATTCGGCTCCGCCACGGGCTACATCGCGAAATACATTTCGAAAAATATCGACGGGTACGCCCTTGACGACGAGCTGGATCACGACACCGGCGAACCACTGAAGGATATCGCCAAGCGCGTAAACGCCTGGGCGTCGCGCTGGCGTATTCGTCAGTTTCAACAGATTGGCGGTGCCCCGGTCACGGTATACCGCGAGCTGCGCCGGCTGCGCGATCGCGACCTGTTCCTGCACCCGGAGATCTCGCCCGCGCATATCGCGGCAGATGCCGGCGACTGGGCCGGGTATACCGACGCCCAGGGCGGCCCGTTAGTCGAGCGTCGTCACATTCGCGTGCGCATCGGCTACGACATCACCGAGAACGGCAACGATTACGGTGACGACATCAGCAAGATCGCCGGCGTTTACTCGCCGTTCGCCAGGACGCAACCGATGATTTACACCCGCTTGAACACCTACAAAATTGTCCCGGCCAGCGCCGATCCGGGTTCGGCCGTTGACCTTCAGGCGGCAGCGCCGCCCCTCGGAGTTCTGTCAATAACTGTACGCGGAGCGCAGCAGGAAGAAGACAGACAGGGCAGTAATCCCGGTATTTTCATCCCTGGCATAGATGCAAATGGCTGTGTCAGCAGGCCGCCAGTGGGCGATTTTGAGGGGATGACACGCCGAGAACGGCGAGCCTTCAATGAGTATTTGATAGCAGAAGCGAAGAAAACGCGCACCCAGCAGCCAGCGGTGCATCGGCACGCTCAAAAATCGGCGCACCTGGTCGAGAAAATTACCGACTTTGCAGCATCCATCGGGCTGACGTTTACCGAGCTGGAGGATGAAAAGTTGGCCGGTGGTGATGAATTGTCTTTGAACGGCCAGCGCTGGCGAGCCCGTGCTGATGGTTCAGTTCATCCGGCGCCTGCCAGTTACGAACAAAAGCGCAGCGCCATCATGAGTCGTCTTTTCTCTTTGAAAAAACTACATTTACAGCCATAATTTGTACTAATTAATGCAACTATTTTAAACTATTAGAGTTATGGTAAATTTATTTTGGAGCTACGAAAATGGGATCTAATAGAATAGACGTAAGCACTGAAATTAAAAAGATGGGTTATAGCGGAGCTGTTTATAGATTTTTTGACGAACAGATATATGCCGATAATTTCTGCAATGGTTTGATTAGGGTAAGTACACTGGAGGCATGCCGAAAATACGAACACCCTGAGAAAGGTGATAAAGGTGAAGCGAGTTGGAAGCAATATATAAACACTTTATGCATTAAAAATGCAAGTAAGGAAATTCGCGCAGCGTTAAAATTGGCAGGTGTAGATATTTCGCCAGAATCAAAAGGGAATATTATAAACCGTGCAAAGAAGGAGAATGTAATACCCAATGCTTATGTACTGTGTGGCACTAAACACTTTGAGCCAAAAACATTCCAAGATTCATTTGGGAAATATTGCGTTGAAATATCTAATGCACATGAATTCTGTTTACAATTAAGTGAAAAAATAGCAATTCATCATAAAGGAGTTAATGTACATGGCGATTATGATGATGTTACTTATATGGATCGAATAGGGATTGACTTGCAAGGGCCACGTAGACATATTGGTTTTATAAAGCCTGTGATACCTTATGCAAAACAAAAAGAATTTAGATTTTTATGGACACTGGAAGATCCATATATAACTTTAGAAAAGTTAGACATCGTTTGTCCAGAAATTGTAGGGATGTGTAAGCGTATAATATAGAAATTTAAAATAATTATATTTTCAATTAACACATATTAAAGGTATCACATGAGCAATATTAGCGATCTTAAGGATGATGCGATTATCATAATAAAGGATAGGATTGCAGGCCCCATTGGCTACATCTTATTCTCGTTCATTGCGTGTAATTGGTCATGGATTTATTTCCTGATATTTAGCAGTAAAACTGCAGAGGTTAAAATATCTACCGTTATGACTGGATTTGAGAAGTTGCCGGGTTTTGGCTGGCCTATCTTTTGGGGATGTTTTCTAGCAGTAGTATCGCCATTTTTGAAATTGGTTATAGTATATATAACGAGCATAGCAAGGCAACTTGAAGATGAAAAAAACCATGAAATAAAAAACCATTTGGCAAGATTCATTGAGAAGAAAAACTTAGAGTTAAAAAAGACGCAACAAGAAATAACAGAAAGGGACTCAAAAATAAATGAATTGATAGCGCAAAAATCAAAGTTAGAAAAATCAATTGCCGAATCAAATAAAATCGTAGAAATGTTAAGGGAGGAAGACACAAAATTAAAAAATGAAAAAATACAAATAAATAGCGAAGTACACTCCTTGAAAACAATGCTTTCAGAATATAGAGTTACAAATCAGACAATATATGAGCTACAACAACTGGTTTATAATAAAAGCTCAGCATACAATCAGCTTAAAAGGCACCTAATAATATTTAGAGAAGCAAACCATAAAATAATGAACCTTTTGAAAGATGGGGGTAGCCTTCGTACAACCCCGTCTAGTGGTGACCTAGATACATTAAAATGGGCAACGGAGTTAATAGATGAGAAAATGGCAAGCATAGATGAAGAGTATTTTAGAGATTTAATAATTGAGTATACAAAAGATGGCAGTGATATAAAGATCACCTCACTTAAAAACATCAACTATGAAACAATCACTAAGTTATTAAATGACAATCGATTTCCAACCAATGGTTATACACCTACCCCAATGCCAGACTCGGTAATTCTCCATTTCAAAAGAGAATTAACAGATAACGAAAAAACAATGTTGCCAATCTTATTTAAGCAATTTTTATCTGGCAATTAAATCAGTGGATAAAAATACAAATTTGTATTTTTATCCACTCTGCCCCTGCAGTAAATCAAGGGCTATCTGTTTATCTTCTGGTCGCAACAGACTGAGCAAGGTTTTGACCAGACCGCGGCCACCTCGGGCGCTGGGACTAAGGGTATGCGAAAAGGTCATATTCATCACGAAAGTATGGCCGCATTCTACATCCGTGCACTGACAGTAAAGATCGGCAAACTGAGCCGTTTTTCGGTTGGTTTTACTGATGATAGCCGGCGCGTTGCACTCGGTGCAGATAACTTTCAGATTGCGTGACATAGAACCCCCGAAACAACTGTTTGTTATATTTTAACCGTTTCGGGGGTAAGGGCAACTAAAGCGCCCAGCCGTACTGATACTGATAGATGGACTTCAGCCAGTTTCTGAAGAAAAGCACCTCATCAGCGGATAATGCGCGGCTGAAAATCGCCGCTGCTGAGATCTCCGCAGGCTTGCCGTTCACACTGCCAAGGCTCCCACCCAGCGAGCCTATCATGATGTTACCACCAATATCGACCCGGGTGCCGTTAGGTAATCCGTATGCTTTGGACGTGGTAACGCCGTGTTGGGTAAACCAGAAATTGCCACCATTAAGACCAGTCGCTGGTGCTGAGCGCGCCTCAATGATGGCCCATTCCCCCGCGGTGTATGGGGTACTGATTTGAGCCAGTGATAAGCTACCGTCACTATTCACCAGCGCATTGTTGTAATAAAAACTGTTCGGACGGAACATGATGCCGGTTCCCTGGGACGTCCCGCCCCCCGGTTTCGTGCCATTAAAGTTAGACAGAATAGCGGACTCTTCCGCCGGGTCTGGCGCCTTGGCGATGGCGATCAGCGTCATCGAATCCGTATGCGCAACCCCGGAATCAATGTAATCGACCAAGCTATGAAATGTAGCGCTTTTATCGTTGAGCACTGGCACGCCGATGATCCGGCCGCGCGGTTTGCCACGCACCAGATTGCGGCTAAGATTGCGCGCCGGATCTGGGTAGTCGGGGTTTTTGCAGAAGAAATTAAGGTATTCCAAGCCGGCAACCGGCGCCGGAATTCCGTTTGAGCGGCGGATAGCCCGTGCGCCTTTTGAAACAATGGTCATGCCGATGTCGATAATGTCACTCATTTTTTGGTTGCCTCAATACGGTACGCGGCGCACGCGTTGTTTAACGGATAGGGTTTATTGACATAGTTCGGCAGGTTTGCGGCGGCATACTGGCCCGTGCCTTCCTGATACTCATAGTTGTAAAGCGCCCGCGTCGCGTCGGAGTCGAACAGGTTGCCGTCCCCGCTGTATGTCGCCTGCCCTGCGTACCACACGTAAACAGGCGCCACGAGGTCGCGCGCAGCCATGAGCCGAGTGATGGTGTCAGCCGCGATTTCGACGCTTGCGATTGGTACATCGCCCAGCGTATCGGTGAGCCGATAGCCCTTATTCTGGAACATCGTTGGGGTGACCGTGCTGAACGTTTCACGCCACTGCATGGGAGGGTTCCAGACAAGGTGATCAGTTAATACCTCCCGGCCGGAATACGTGGCACTGATGGGATGCAAGGGGAACCAATCAAGCCGGCGATCGGCAACCTGGTGTATCACCTTCCCTATCTGCTGCCCGAGCCAGCGGTAACCGTTCGGATCGCGATGGCCACCGGGTTTCGATGGGACAAAGGCTTCCGGGCCGACAAGGAACACATTATCGCGTTCGTTCTGCATTTCAATTTGAGCCATGCCAATAGACAGGTTTGTCGTGTCGCGGGTGTACACATCGCCGGTTTGCATGGTGATAAAGAACGGGCGTTCGGATACGCCGAAAATAGCCGGGTTTTCAGAGGCAATATCATCAAAGAGCTTGCCCGACAGCGCCTTAAATGTGTCTTTGTCTGTGGTTCCATCCGTGCCGAGATAGTTCCACTGGTTGCCGTTATAGACGCATCCGGCGATCCCGCAGGTCAGCGTGCGGCCAACTTCAGCAGATTTCGCATCGACCAATGCCTTAATATTGTTCAGCGCCTTCAGTACCCGGTTTTCATAATGACGAGACGGAGCACCTTTCGACAGCTGCTCAATAGAACGGCCGGCAACGGCACAATTCACAACGATGATTTTCCTATTGGGGTTATCCGTCATGCCATTAAGCTGCAGCTGCAGCGCACGCCAAAAGTGAACCGCACTCACCGCACTATCTTCGCCTTCGCTTGTATTGCCTGGTTGTAACGCAGCGACCTGATCATCAGGAAGGCCCAGTCCGTTGGTACCCTGAACTACCGCACGCAGGGGCGTGAATACATTTTCGCCCAGCGGGGCATAAGTGCCGCTCCGCGAATTGCCACGCGTTGAGTCGCCAACCATCAGCAGATTTTCAATCTCGCGCGCGATTTTAGTTAACGCCGGCCACCCCTCCATTGCCGATGCCAGCGACTGGCCGTAAACCAAAATAATGCAGTAATCCCAGATAGCTCCGGCGATGTCATACGTTATCCCCCTCGACTTTCTGAACATCGCAGTCAGCTTGTTGCGGTTGTCGCGCTCAAGTAACGAGTTATCCGGCGGTGTGGGCGGCGTGGGTGTTGCTGGCGTAAAACCATCCTCGGCCTGAAATTCAAACCCCTGAGGGTCGCACTCAATGCGGCGCCCTTCCGTGTTCGTCGTGATATAGAACGCGTTGTTTTCGATATCACGTTCGCCGACGAAAGCATCAGGGGTGCCAAATCCCCCCGTTTTTTCCACTTCAAAAATAGCGAAGAGGCTTTCATCACGCAGTGCTGCCGCGACCTCTCCAGCTTCAGGGCGAAATGCCTGCCCCAGAATATGTTCCGACAGGGTGGAAACTTTCACCCCTTGCGTTCGGAAAACGGCGGGATCTTGAGTGTCGTTTACCGACACCGGCAAAATATCCTTTTCCCCCAGATTTTCAGCGGGTGCCAATTCCGATATGCGTTTGGTTGGCAGCGATTCGTCAGCCATTATTATTCCCCTGCAGGTGTTGAAAAATCGAAGTTGAGGCGCAGATGCGCCGGGACTTCAGGATCGGCGGCGACGCGTTCAGCAAACATTTTCTGAACGGGAATGGATTCATCCTGCCGATAGGTTTCGCGCGCCTTGATCGGGTCGCCAAGGCCGGCGGTATTTTGTGGAATGATGCCAGCCAGCCCGGCCGGGAATCGATGCGCGGTAAGCACGTCCTGGGCGCTGATGTTTTTGACGTTTGAAAATTCGTCTTTGGCGCTGATATCGCCCACCGGGATAAACTTCACCCCTTCTTTATCGCCGCCGGGGATGTTGATAAACATGTTGCGGAAGTTGCCCAGCCCCTTGGTGCCTTCAATTTTCTTTTTGATCTCGGCTTCCACTTCTTCCGAAAGGTTCGGATCGGTGGTGTAGAGAATGCCGCCCATGTGTGCGCCGTTGTTGTAATAGCGGCGCCTGAAGATGGTCGCCTCGCTGTTCAGCAGCGCGCTATTGATGCCGCCGATATAGTCGGGCAGCCCGTAAATTTGCTGTTGCGGATCGTATTGACAGAAAAAGATGATGTCGTCGGGGGCGTAAACCAGCGGCTCACCCTTTTGCAGGATGACGAATTCACCGCTGCGGCGGATTCGCATATACATCGACGGCAGCGGCTGCAGGCGCACCACCTGGCCCCAGCCGTTGCGCACCTTCAGTAACGGCAGGTCGCCGAACAGCAGATAATCGAACGCCATTGCGCCGATCTGTTCGCGCGTCAGTCCGCCGCCGGTATAGCTCGACGCAATCATGTTTTTGCGCGCGTAAAGGATGCCGTCATGCTGCGCGTTGGCGTTCGGCAGGCGCGCCAGCGCCAGGCGGCTGATCGGTGGCGTCCAGTGGTCGTAATCGTTGTCATACCAGACATCCTGGTAATCCGTGCCGCTGGTCAGCACCAGTTCGGGCGGCCCGATGAATATCGTGCTGCGATCGCCGGGAATGGGTAACCCTGCCGAGAAGGCTTTCGCCGGCTGGGCCGGTTTCTGGGCTGGTTTTTTGTTCTTTCTGCTCATGCGGCCGCCTGTGAAAATGCCCAGGTAGATTTACGCCGGGTGTCAAAGTTGAGGGGTTCGTTAATCGCTGCGTGGGATATGGCGAAGAAAACATCGGCGTGGCCGGTTTCGGCGCTGCGCTCCGCCACAAACGTGATCGCGTTGCCGCTGCCGGTAACGGTCTTGCGAATAGCCAGGAAGCTGCCGGCGATGCCGCGCTTTTCGGCATCCCATTCGATGCGGTCGCCTTCCACCAGGTCGACCATTTTCAGCACCAGACGGGTTTTGGTTTCGAGGCTGTAATGAATGTCGCGCACTTCACGCGGGGCGAAGGACTGCACGCGCTCATAGACGCCGCGCCCGATGCCGGTCACATCGATCCCGATGTAGGTCATCCGGTAGCGCTGCATGATTTTTTTGATCTGCTCGGCCTGATACTTGAAGCTGTATCCCTGCCAGTGGTGGGTTTCCAGCACGCGGAAGCGCTCGCCGTCATACAGCGGTGGCGCGATAACCACAAAGGTGGACGTGTCGCCGCTGCGTGCCGGGTCAAAGCCGCCCCACACTTCACGCTCACCAAAGGGGCGTTTCGCTTTGGGGTCGAAGTCCTGCCAGGTTGCAGGGTCAACCTCGCAGCGTGATAGCTGGTCGAACTTGAAGACGCTGTCGCCGCTGTCCACAAAAATGCACATGTACAGCAGGTTGAAGGCGTCGACGCTGTGCTCGCCGCGCACCCGCTCGACGGTGACGTACTTATCGAGACCGCCCGCGCAGGCATCGACCAGCGTCACGACGTAGCGCCATTGCCCATCAGGGCACAGGCGCCCACCGTCGCGCAGTTCGTCGAAGTCGGGGAACTTCAGCGCCTGGCGTTTTTTGTCGCTGCCTTTCCACTCGTCGCCCGTCCAGAACGGGTAACCGTCATGGGTTTTCGCGCTCGGCGTTGAGAAGAACGTCCGGCGCCATTTGTCGTGCGTGGCGATCGCGCTGGTGACATCCTTGAACACCTGGAATTTCGGCACCCAAAAATATTCATCGCAATAAAAATGCCCCGTCTCGCCCTGCGCGGTGTTCTTGTTGGTCGACAAGAAAATCAGGTTGGCGCCGTTGCTGAGCGTGATCGGGTTGCCGGTCAGCGTGACGCTGAACATTTCACGGGCAAACTTGACGATGTAGCGCCGGAAGATTTCAGCCTGGCGCCGCGATGCAGAAACAAAAATCTGGTTATCGCCGGTCAGCGCAGCGTCTTCCAGGGCTTCCCATGAAAAATACCAGGTCGCGCCGATTTGGCGGGATTTGAGCAAATTGCGGATTGAGTGATCTTTGTTGGCCCGCAGCGTTTTTTGGTAGGTAAACAGGCCCGTCTCGGCGAATTCGTCGAAACGCTCTTTCGTCATCGTGCTGACGTCGTTCTTTTGCCAGCGGCCCTTGCGCTGCGCTGGCGCATCCTCGCCAGCCGCCATAAACCCGACTGCCCCGCCATCACCTGGCGCCGCAGTTGCTTGCGCGGCCGCCAATTTTTCCGCGTGCTTGTTTCGCTGGGCAATTAACTTGACGTGATGTTCTATCAACCGGTCAAGTTCCTGCATCTCCAGATCGTTTTTTTTATCGCGGTGCGTCAGTGTCCTGATCCGGCGCTGAATGCAATCCTCGAGGGTTTCCTCAACTAATAATTGGTTCCAGCCGTATCTCTCCGCCCAATGATAAACAATGCGGGCAGATGTTAATTTCAATTCGGCGGCGATCTCTTTCGGCGTCCAGCTTTTTAAATAAAGCGAACGCGCCACCTTTTTTATCGAGTCGGGGTATATAGCCATATTTGCATTATGCCGGGCAAATTATGGCGCAGTGATAATTAATAATCGGTTGGGTTCGGCTAACGGGTTATATCCGAAATTATCAGAATAAAACCATTCGCAGCATGAAAAAATATTCGCAATACTCAAAATCACTTTATTAGAGCGCAAATATTTAACCGGGATTTACTCCATGAGCGGCAAATCATCGCAATTAATGACTGACTGGATTTGCATTGCAACCGAAGGCCAAACCGTCGACGGTCGCGAGATACCAGCGTCATGGCTAACCGAAATGGCCGAAACCTATGATACGGCATTATATACCGCATTAATCTGGCCTGAGCATGAGCGCTACTGGGGTAATTCCGGCGAAGTGCTGGAGCTGAAAGCGGAAGCCACCGACGCCGGGCTGACAAAACTGTATGCCCGCCTGTGCCCAACCGATGACCTGATTTACTCGAACCGCCGCAATCAATTGCTGTTTGCATCAATCGAGCCGGTCGAGAACTTCCGCAATTCTGGCAAAACCTACTTGAAAGGGCTGGGCGTGACGAACACCCCGGCCAGTATTGGCACTGACCGCATGCGGTTCGCTGCTGAACAAAACAACGCAATCTACGGTGCTCCGGTGCCGTTTGTAATCGATATGGTCACAAAACGGCCGGGAGATAAAGATATGTCTGACGAAAAGAAACCGCTTTGGCAAAGTATTTTTGGTGCAAAACCACAAGAGCCGGCAACCCCTCCGCCTGCTGCGCAGCAAGACAATAAAGAATTCACTGAAGCGATGAAAGGCATGGCACAAGCCGTGGTGGATCTGGAACAAAAATATAATGCTCTGAGCGGTGACAAAGAAAAGATCGCCCAATTGGAAAAGACCGTCGGCGATATCAAAGAGCAGATCACCGAAATCACTCAGTTGTTTAATACCGAAAAGGCCAAGGAACAGGTTAAGGAATTGTTTACCGCCCTGCCTGATCTGCTGCCGAAATTTAAAAAGCTGGATGAAACGTTCAGCAAAGTGCCAGACCCTAACCCAGGCGAGAAAGAGAAAACCACCGCCTCAATGATTTGCTAATCGCTTATCGCATCAACTCATAAAGCTGCCGACGGCGGCGGGAAGAAGGAAATAGATTATGTCGCAACAAGTCTCCGTGTTGAGCGATAGCGCCCGCAAGGCGATGGACGCTTATTTCAGCACGCTGTTTAAAAATCTCGGTCAACCGGAAAACTCCGACCGCACCAAGTATTACGCGGTCACGCCGCCGATGGAAACCGCCATCCGCAAAACGCTGCAGGAGTCGCTCGACTTCCTGCAGTTCATCACCATGAAAGACGTGGATCAGATGAGCGGCCAGGTGGTTGATGTGGGCGCGTCGCGTCTGCATACCGGCCGCTCCGCAACCGGGCGATTCCATCGCAACATTGGCGTAAGCGGCAACGTTTACACCCTGGCGAAAACCGACTCTGCGGTCGATCTGGACTGGGAAACCCTGTCGAACTGGGCCAACAGCGGCGACGTCAACGAGTTCATGACGCTGGTGAACGCGTTCACCATGCAGGCGTTTGCCCTCGACATCCTGCGTATTGGCTTCAACGGCATCAGCGTGGTCGCAACCACCGATCCGGATGCTAACCCGCTGGGCCAGGACGTTAACAAAGGCTGGCACCAGCTTGCCAAAGAGTTCAACGGCGGTTCTCAGATCATCACTGACCCGGTCACCATCGGGCCGAGCGGAGATTACAAATCACTGGACGCCGCCGCGGCCGACATCATCAACACCAAGATCCCGCAGGAATTCCGCAATGACCCACGCCTTACGATCATGGTTGGTGCTGACCTGGTGGCTGCTGAGCAATTCCGCCTGTATGGCAAGGCCGACAAGCCGACCGAGAAAATCGCCGCGCAGCTGCTGGCCGATTCTGTCGCCGGTCGCCGCGCTGCCATCCCGCCGTTTATGCCTGGCAAGCGCTTAGCGGTCACCATTCCGGCCAACCTGCAGGTGCTGACCCAACGCAACACCCGTCAGCGCAAGGTTGAGTTTGTGGAAGACCGCGCACAGTACGAAAACAAATACCTGCGCAACGAAGGTTACGCGCTGGGCTATCGCGAGTTGTACGGCGCGATCGATGAGTCAGCCGTCACCATCGTGGGCGAAGAAGCCGTCACGCCGCCGGCTGGGGGCTAACGATGAGCATGTCGCCCGGTCTGCGGCATAACGCCCGGATTGCCGCACAGCAAACGCTAAGCCAGGGGCAGGCGCTGAGCGCCAATCCTGACAGCCTGCACATCCAGTTGCGCGAGCTGCAGCTTGATGTCGAGCGCCTGCGCCAGCTGCCGACAATCCGCGACCGGGTAGACATGAAGCGCCGCAAGCTGCTGCCTAAATGGGCGCCGACCGTCGAGCGCTATCTGAGCAGCGGCGAGCATTACACCAACATGGTGTTTTCGTACTGCGTGATCTGGCTGTTCGACATCGGCGAGTTTGATCAGGCGCTGGACTGGGCCGACATCGCCATCGAGCAGCACCAGCCCACGCCGGACAACGTCAAACGCACATTTTCGGCCTTTGTCGCCGACACCGTGCTGGCCTGGGCAGAAAGTGAAGCCGAAGCCGGTCACAGCGTTGAGCCGTATTTCTCGCGCACCTTTGTGAATGTGCGCGAGAAATGGCGACTGCATGAAGAAATTAACGCGAAGTGGTTCAAGTTCGCCGCCCTGCTGCTGCTGCGTGACAGCAACGGCCGGCCGCTGCCGTCAGCGGTCGAGGACGTCAACATCCTGCAGGCCGCCGAAGAACTGCTGGCGCAAGCGCATGCCTATCACGCCCCCGTGGGGGTGAAGACGTTGCGTGAAAAAATTGAGATGCGCATTCGTGCGCTGAACAAACGACTGCCGCACGGCGGAGCGGACGCAGCGGAGGGTGACGCCGATTTGGCTAATCACGCCGTGGATGCTGGTCAGTCCGCTTCTTTAACAGGGGGTGCGCTGTGAGTTCTCTCAGCTTCAGCGGCAAGAGCCTGGACTATCAGGACGAAACCATTGCGCAGGCGCCGGGCAGCTTCTGGCCGGATCTGAACCTGGGCGAGTTCCAGCTGCAGCGGAAAGTGCCGCCGCAGCTGCAGGGGGATACCGCTATTCAAGCGCTGCTCACTGCGATCGGCGACATCAACCGCCGCCTGAGCAATTTCGAGGCGACCAAGCGGGCCGAAGGGTTCGCCGCCGCCAAAAATTTGCCTGGCGCCCGAGCCGGCAACGAGAACCAGACGACAGCGCAATATAAAAAAGCGGTCTATGCGCTGGCAAAGGCCGATCTGATCGGCGAAGTGACCAGCGTCAGCCGTGTAAGCAAAGCCACCGCGCCGGAAGGAACCGGCAGCGATGCCGCCAAATCCTTTACCCGTAGCGGGTTGCTGGCCGAGGCCAGCCAGGCGGTGCGCGCGATCCTGGGATTGGGGCGCGCGACGGTTTCCTTGTCATGAGCCAGTTATCGGAATTGACGGCATTCATGGCCGCGCACCTGCCGACACGGGTGCCGACCTTCGCCAGCTGGATGGACAACCAGAAGCTGACGCCAGCGCTGAAAAACCTCGGTAAAGGCCAGCGGCGGATCGGGATAACCACCTATGACGGCGTGCTGGAATGGGACAAGTATCCGTACCGCGAGTTGGATCCGGCCGTGCTGTTCGCCCTGGTGCTGTCCTGGATGATGGAAGGCGCCAACGAGGCCCGCGGCGATCTGAACCTGAGCGATCCGGATGTCGACATCGAGCTGTACGACGAAGAGTCGGCTCTGGTCACGATCACCATCCCGTTGGTCGATGAGATTGTCCTGTTGCCCAACAAGGACGGCGAGATCCCCCTGGACGGGCAAGCGTGGGGCGTGGTCGATGCGGTTTACGACCACGCGCAAGAGGCGGTGATTTTCGGAGCGGACGCCACCGGCGCGCCGGTGAAAGATGGCGACGATCGTTGATGGCGAGCTGAATAGAAACCAGCTGCGCGCGCTAAAGCAGGCGCTGAAAGACAACGAGATGCCCAGAGCGAAGCGCCAGCGGCTGCTATGGCGCATCGCTAAACGCGGGATCATCACGGCATCAAAACGCAATGCCCGCAAACAACAGGCGCCTGACGGCACGCCCTGGGCGCCGCGCAAACGCGGGCGACGCAAGATGTTGCGCCAGCTGCCGAAGCTGCTGAAAGTGCGGGAAATGCCGGAGATCGAAGCGGTGCGCATCTACCTGCAGGGCGGCAATTATCGCAGTGGTTCGAAGCGTATGCCGGCAGGGACGATCGGCGCCATTCACCACGAAGGCGCGCAGATAACCGCCAGGGCGAGCAGCTACCAGGGCCAGCCGAGCCAGGAAGGCAAACCGGCAACCCGGCGGCAGGCCAAGCGCCTGCGCGACCTGGGTTACAAGGTGTGGTGGAACGGGAAGTACGTCAAGCCGGCAGTGAGTTACATCACCGCAGAGCTGTCGATGAAAAAAGCCGGCTTTCTGATTAAGAAGCTGGCGCGCAAACCGAGCAAGCAAACGTGGACGATTGACCTACCCGCCCGCGCCTTCCTCGGCGTAAGTGACGATGAATTTAACGTGATCCTGGCCCGCCAGCTGCAAGGCATCGGGTTCGGCTGGGAAGTCAAAGCACAGGATATCAAGGGGAAACTATGACCTGGCCGAGTGTAGATATTAACCAGCTGAACCAGTACCAGGGCACGCCGACCGAAATCGAGCGGGTTGTCCTGTTCGTCGGCATCGGCGCCACCAATGCCGGCACGCTGCAACCGCTGAACAGCAACACCAATCTGGACACCGTGCTGGGCGCTGCCGACAGCGTGCTGAAAAGCAACATCGCGGCCGCCCGCCGGAACGCCGGCAATAACTGGTTTGCCTATGTCGCCATCCTGGCCGCAGATGCCAAAACTGCCGACTGGGTGGCCGCCGTCAAAAGCGCCCAGCAAACCGCCTCAGTGGAGGGGTTTGTCCTGTGCATGGACATTGCCGACAAGACGGATATCAACGCGGCGATCACCCTGCGCGCCGATCTCATTGCGCAAAACAGCCGCTGGCTGTGGGCGATTTTGTCCGTGGGCGGCCCCGGCGAGGCCGAGACGTGGGCGCAATACGGCACCCGCCTGGCGGCCCTGCAAAAAGACATCGCCGGCCCCAGCGTGCAACTTGTGCCGCGCCTGTGGGGGAATGAGCCGGGCGTCCTGGCCGGCCGCCTGTGCAACCGTTCGGTAACCATCGCCGACAGCCCAGCCCGCGTTCGCACGGGCGCGCTTATCGATCTGGGGCGCGACGAGTTGCCAACAGACAGCGCCGACGTACCGCTGGATCTGTCTGTGCTGCAGGCGCTGAACGCCAACCGCTACAGCGTGCCAATGTGGTATGTCGACTACGCGGGCCTGTACTGGTCGGACGGCCGCACGCTGGAAGTTGACGGCGGCGATTACTCAGTGATCGAGTACCTGCGCACGGTAGATAAAGCGGCGCGACGGGTTCGCCTGCTGGCCATCCCGAAAATCGCCGATCGGTCGCTTAACTCGTCGGACAGCAGCATCGCCGCACATGAAACCTATTTCAGCAAGCCGATGCGAGAAATGGCGATTTCATCCCAGATTAACGGGGTGACGTTCCCCGGCGAGGTGAAACCGCCAAAAGACGGCGACGTAACGATCACCTGGCTGAACAGCACCAAGGTGCAAATTTTCATGACCGCGCGGCCGTATGCCAGCCCGAAAGAAATTTCGATCGGCATCCTGCTCGACACCAGCCTGACGGAGTAACGACCCATGAGTAAACGTATTTCAGGCATGAGCTTTGATTTCGATATGGAAGGCGCCGCCATCCATGCCGAAAGCATCTCGCTGAATATCACTGACAACACCGCCGTAACCAAAACCCGCGGCGTGCCGGACGGTTACACCGACGGCGATGTCGAGGCGGACGGCGAGATCGAGCTGGACAGCAAAAACCTGATCGTTGCCCAGAACGCCGCACGCAGTGCCGGAAGCTGGCGCGGCATTCCGCCGAAAGATTTCCTGTTCTACGCCAAGGCCGGCGACGAGGAAATGAAGGTCGAGGCGTTCGGCTGCAAGATCATGATCTCCGATCTGCTGAACATCGACCCGACCAGCGCGGACAAAAGTAAGCACAAAATCAAGTACATCGTGACGTCGCCGAACTTTGTGCATATCAACGGCATTCCGTATCTGTCCGCAGACGATACGCGCGATCTGTTGGGCTAAGGGGACGGCATGCAAGACCACGAAAAGAAAATCCTGACTCTGGCCGCCATCGGCGCCGTTATCGCCCTGGGGCAGGTGTTGAACAGCAAAGACCCGATCACCCCGCGGCTGATGATTGGCCGCATCATCCTGGGATCTGCTGTCTCGATGGTGGCCGGCGTCGCGTTGGTGCAGTTCCCTGATCTGTCCCCGGTGGCTATCAATGGCATCGGGTGCGCCCTGGGGATTGCCGGTTATCAATTCGTTGAGCGCTGGCTACGCCGCCGCGGCAACAAGTGGGTACAAGGGGAAAACAATGACGTTAAGTGAAAAGCAGCAGCTGTTTACCAAGCTGATCGCCCAGCTGATTTTATGGGCCGATGAGAAAGGCTATCGCCTGACGTTCGGTGAAGCGTACCGCACGCCAGAACAAGCCGCACTCAACGCCAAAAAAGGCAGCGGTATCCGCAACAGCCTGCACACCAAGCGCCTGGCCGTCGACCTGAATCTGTTCATCAACGGCCAGTACCAGACCAACAGCGCGGCATACCTGCCCCTGGGGGAATACTGGGAGAGCATCGGCGGCAGCTGGGGCGGGCGTTTCCGCGACCGGCCGGACGGCAATCACTTCAGTCTTGAGCATGAAGGCGTGCGCTGATGAGCCAGGCGAAACCGTTCATTCTGCTGGCGCTGCTGGCCGTCATATTTTGGGCGGGCTGGTTCACTGCCGGGCTGTACAGCGACAGCCAGCAGCTGATCATTGAGCGGGCCGCCACCGCCGGCGCCGAGAAATCGCGCCGGTATACCGAGCAGATGGCGGGCGAGTCGGCCAGGCTGCTGGAAAGCAAATTAGCGGAGCTAAGCGCAAATGAAACGCACACCGAACGGGTCATTCGCACCGAAGTGGTTAAGCCGGTTTTCAGCAACGTGTGTGCTACTGCTGAGTATGTCCGGCTGTTCAACGCCGCCACCGACCGCGCCGAGCGTACCCTATCAGGCCAATTTGTTGGCCCGCTGCCCGGAAACGCTGCCGAGGCTACGCAGTAACACCGGCGAAGCGTTCGCCGCGGCGCTGGAAGAGTACCGCAAGATTTACCCACCGTGCGCGGCCAGACATAACCAGCTGGCCGCTGAAATAGAGCAGAGAGAAAAAGGATCACCCCATGAGCGATAAAGTAAAAATCGATATTAAAGTCAACGGTCTGGATATGGTATTCGAGCCGAATGTCATCGCCTTCAACAAATTTATTAACGAGATGTCGACCGACAACAAAGTCGCGCCGGCGTCCAACTTCCTGCGCCGCATCGTTCACCCTGACAGCAAAGACGCGCTGGACAAGATCCTCGCCCTACCAGGCGGCGCGGTAAAACTGGCCGGCAAGGTCAACGAGATTTACTCGCCAGAGCTGGAATTTGAAGTAAAAAACTAGCGCGCCGCGCGCAGGCGATCGACGACAACCAGCTGGAACAGCTGCTAACCCTGCGCCGGCGATACCTGCCGGGCGAGCCTGACGATGACGAATCGCTCGCCCGCGCACTGTGGCTAGACAATCGATATTGGCAAAACATGGCGATCGCGGTGAATAACGGCATCGCCAAGGCGTTCAAGGGTGCGTGATGAAACAGCTGGAAGTGATGCTATCGCTGGTCGACAAGTTCTCGCGCCCTCTCAAGATGGCCGGCGGCGAGTTGACAAATTTCGCCGGCAAATCACGCGCTGCATTCGGGCAGATGGTCGCCGGCGGCGCTACATTATGGGGCGTCGCGCAATCGATCATGGGCATTCTCGGCCCTGCTGACGAACTGCAGCGCGCGCTCGCCGAGGTGAAATCCATCGGCGTAGCCGACACCGCACTGAAGAACCTCAGTAACACCGCGATCCTGTTCAGTATGAAATACGGTGAATCCGCCGCCGGGTTCGTGGCGTCGGCCGCCTCTATCGCAGGTGCGATCGATGGCCTGGCAGATAAAGAGCTGCGCACCTTTACCACCGCGGGATCGATCCTGGCAAAAGGCACCCGTGCCGACGCTGACACCATCACCAACTATATCGGCACCATGTACGGCGTTTTCCAGAAAACGGCCGACGCGATGGGCCGTTCCAGCTGGGTGGAGGTGATGACCGGGCAGACGGCCGAAGCGGTGAAGATTTTTAAATCGGACGGTAAACAGATGTCCGATGCGTTCACATCAATCGGCGCCAACGCCACCGCCGCAGGGATCGGCATGGCGGAGCAATTCGCCGTACTCGGCCAGTTACAGGCCACCATGAGCGGCAGCGAAGCCGGGACAAAATACAAAGCCTTCCTGCAGGGCGTCGGCAAAGCCCAGACAGTGCTAGGGCTGAATTTTGTCAAGCAAGACGGCTCAATGAAGGGCATCGCCGACATCATGGGCCTGATCCAGCAAAAATACGGCGATATCAAGAAAGTTGCCGACTCGGATTTGATTAAGAAAGCATTTGGCTCCGATGAGGCGGTCTCCCTGATTAAGCTGCTGGCGCAGAACGTCGACGGCCTGAAAAATAACATCGATCAGATCGGAAAAATTAACGGCATGGACAACGCCAAAAAGATGGCCGCCGACATGACAAACCAATTTGACCGGCTGCTGCAGGTCTGGAAAGGCATGCGCATCGCCGTGGGCGGCGCGCTGCTGCCTGTCATCAACCCGCTGATCGAACGCATGTCTGACATGGGAACCCAGGGCGCCGCCTGGCTGCTGAAATTTAAAAATATCGCGCGCTGGATAGGCTACGTCTCTATCGCCCTCACGTCGCTGGTTGCTGTCTTTGCGCTGGCAAACATCGCCGTCGCCGCCGGTAAATTCCTGTGGATGGGCTTCCTGATCATTCTCAAGCTGCTGCGCCCAGTGCTGTTGATGCTGCGCCTGGCCTTCTTCCTGACCGGCCTCGCCGCCAACTTCATGGGCCTGCCGATCACGCTGGTGATCGGACTGATTGCGCTGTTGGTAGCGGCTGTCTGGGCCGTCGTCGCCTATTGGGATGAACTGAAAGCCGCCATCATGGACACCGCCGCATTTCAGTGGTTGATGGGGATCGTGATGGTGGTCGGCGCCATTTTCCGCGTCACCTGGGCGCTGATTAAGGCGGGCTGGCAGAACGTGGTCAACTTCTTCACCGGCCTGTCGCCCGTGCAGGCGTTCACCGACTTCAAAAACACCATCACCGACGTATTCAAGGGGCTATGGGACTACCTGAAAAACAGCTTCGCGCAGACCTACAACTGGATCGTGGAAAAACTGAACATGATCCCCGGCGTCGACATCGAGATGAAAAGCGTAGCGCCAGAAGCGAACCCAGCCGGAAGCCAACCCGGCAGCGCCCCGCTACTGACCGGCGCGAATACCGTTTCAACCGGGCGCGGCGGCATCATGGGCCAGGTGAACCAGTCAACCAACAACAGCAGCAGCGCCAGAACCCAGACGATCGGCTCCGTGCAATATAACGTGATGCAGCCGTTAACCCCGCAGCAGCTGCAAGAAAACATGGAGCTATACGGGCATGGCTGACGAAAAACTGTATATCGACCTGCTGATCACCGACCGCGATTTTACGCTGAATGCCGGCTTTGAGCTGGTGCTGTGCGACAACCTGGTCAGTATCGGCCAGGACATCAAACACGCGATCATGGAAAGCGGCCTCGCCACGTTGCTGGTCGCCGAGCGCAGCCCGACGCTGCGCGCTGACATCCTCTTGCAAATTACGTTGCTGGTCGAGGATGACGTGAGGCTGGTTCCCAGTACCATCTTTGTGGCTGAGGAAACCCGCGGCCGCCTGCTGATCACCGCCGACACCTATGATTTTGGCCCGCTCAACACCGGGGTGACCTATGACCAATAAACCAGCCGTTGATTTTGAGGCCGCACTGCGCGCCGGCGGCATGCCGACCACGGAAGCCGAGGTCAAAGCCGAGTTTCAGAAGGTGGTCGACGCCGAGGGCTTGATCACCAACACCTCGAAAATGTCGCCTTTCTGGCGCCTGATAACGGCTATCGTGACCAAGCCTGTGATCTGGCTGAAAGACATCCTCGTTAACGTCGTGATGGCGAATATGTATCTCGCCACCGCTTCAGGGGCTTATCTGGACTTGTTCGCCTGGGCGGTCAACCTGTCGCGTAAAGACCCAACCTTCACCCAGGGCGCGATCACTTTCTTCAAGGCTGACCCGACGCTGCTGATCACCATTCCCGCCGGCACCGTGATCCAAACTGAGCGCATCGACGATAAGGTTTATCGCGTGATGACCGTTGCGGAGGTGGTGATCCCCGTGGGAACGGCCAGCCAGGCAATTGCAATAAAAGCCGAACAGAGCGGCACCGCCTACAATCTCGCGCCGGGCTACTTCCGCATACTGCCGACGGACATTCCCGGCATTGCACGCGTTGAGAACCTCGACGACTGGCTGACGCAGCCCGGCGCCGATCGCGAGTCAGACGACGAGCTGCGCGACCGCTGCAGAAATCAATACAACCTCGTCGGCTCATACCATATCGACGCAGTCTATCGCAGCATGATCGCCAGCGTCGCCGGGTTGAGCACCGATCGCGTGTACTTCGAGCACGACGCCCCACGCGGACCGGGCACCGCTAACGCCTATTTGTTGCTTGATACCGGCATTCCGGCCGACTCCTTCATCGCCGCGGTTAATGATCACATCATGGTGCAGGGCTACCACGGGCACGGCGATGACATGCGCTGTTTTGCCATGCCGGAGACGCAGCACGATTTAACGGTCACCGCGTACATGTTCGCCACGCTGAACCTGAGCGACGAAGAACAGGCGGACTTGAAACAGGACATTGAAAACTTTGTCCGCTGCGCCTTCCGAGATAACGCCACCTACACGGTAACCAAAACCTGGCCGCACAGTCGCTTTAGCTTCTCGCGTCTGGCTGAAGAGCTGCACCTGCAGTTTTCGGCGCTGGAATCGGTCACCTTTTCGCTGGATGACATCATCAGCGGATTATCTATCCCGCGCCTGGCCTCGTTAAATGTGGTGCTGACCAATGGATAAACCGCTGATCACCCTGCCCAGTTGGATGAACAAAGGCGAGCCGAAGAAACTGGCGGCCGCCTGCGTCAACTTCTGGGAGAAGGTCAAAGGCTGGATCTCGTTTCCACTGGCCCAGGGCGACCCGGAAACCTGCACGGTTCAGATCCTTAACCTGCTGGCGTACCAGCGCGATATCGATCGCTTTGAGGGCGAGCCGCTTTGGTTGTACCGCCTGCGAGTAAAACACGCGTTTGTTAACGCGCAGGACAGCGGTAGCTTTATTGGCTTCAAACGCATTTTTGAACGCCTGAAAATCGGCGATATGCAGCAGCTTGAGCGCCAGCCGGGCGTCGATTGGGACGTCATCATTATTCGCGTCAACGACAACCAGCTGGCCGCTAACGCCACGTTGATGAATGAGATCATCAGGAAATACGGCCGCACCTGCCGCCGGTATCGGTTCGAGGTGCTTAACGTCGCACCGCTGGGCATGCGTGCCGGTTGGTTCGATAACGATCACCAGCTGATCGCCGCGCGGCCAGGCAAAGACGCCGCAATTATCACCGAAAGCCGGCTGTATATCATGACCGAAGCCGGCGAGATTTTGACAGTTTAACCAGGTGGCATGGTTGGATTTGTCTGTTATGGCCAACGTATCGAGCACAGACAATCACAGCGATGCTGCAGCACACTGAAAGGGGCCGAGATGTCAGCCATTATCACCAGAAAATACGAGCAGTGGGCGGCAAGCCAGGCGGCCAATAATCTGCCGGCGCGCCCGGATACATTCGTTTTTGCCTATATTCCAGGGCAAGACCCTGAAGCCGAGATCGGCCGCGACGAGCCATTGCCGGCGCCGGCCAACATCGTGCACACCGCACCGGTCATGCAATACGGCATGCTCAACACTGACGCGGTGGTTTTCTCTGTGGTGCTGGACACCTCTGTCGGCGATTTTGATTACAACTGGATCGGGCTGGTTGACCAGGCCAGCAACACGCTATGCATGATTGTGCACACCCGCACCCAGCGAAAAATCGCGACCATTGGGCAGGAGCAAGGAAACACGCTGACCCGAACGCTGGCGATGGAGTTCAACGGCGCCGCCGGTACCACGCAGATTAATGTTACCCCTCAGACCTGGCAGATCGACTTCTCGGCCCGCCTGGCCGGTATCGATGAACGTCAACGCCTGGCCGGTCTGGACATTTACGGCCCTGGCGCATTCTTTGGTGATGCCTTTCTGGTCACTCGCACCGGCGCCACTTACCAAGCTGCCGCAGGCATTGGCTATGTCGGCGGTTTGCGCGGCGTGCTGCCAGCACTAACGCCGATCGCCGTTGACCATACCCCGACGCTGATCTGGGCTGACATCAGCCTGCAGGGCCAGGTGACCAGCCGATGGGAAACCGTCGTAAAACTCACTGCTGCTGACGCGCTGCAAGACTATATCGACCCGCAAGGCTTCCCGCATCACGTCACCCAACTGGCCCGCATCAACGAAGATGGCAGCGTCACCGATCTGCGCCCGAAAGGCTCCCAGGGTGAGCAGGAAGCCAACCGCACATTTCTGCGCAAAGACCAGAATCTGAATGACATTGTCGACAAAGCGGAAGCCCGTAAAAATATCAGCGTATTTAGCCAGAATGAGGCTGATGGGCGCTTTGTTAAACAAACGGGGGACGTCGTCGAATGGCTGGAGGTTGATGATGGAATTACCATCAACGGCAAGGGATTCATTGTAAAAAATGGCCTAGGCGATATTGATGCCAATAACGAGCGCCAGACGAACGGGCTTCACATCACGGGAGCCGGTAATTTATTCACGGATATTTACCACTGCGAGCGCGTTAATCAATACCACTTCATGGGGATTCATGTTGCCAATGGCGGCGCAGATGGCTGGTATGAATTTCGCAATGATGGCAGTTTTTCCGCCAGCGCAAAAATCACCGCCGGCGCGGCCAACCTTCATGTAGATGGCAATATTGAAGGCAGTATCTGGGGCGGATATCTATCCGGCTGGCTGAATACCAATTTTACCAAAGCTAATGACAACATCGCCACTCGCGCCACCTGGGATTATGTCAATGGAACATTTGTTAAGCAGTTGCGACTCGGCGCCAATATTCACATTGGTGGTTATGACGGTGACGTCATGGCCCCGGCTGGTCACGTCGTTACCGGGATCGGGGACTTTGGCGCCGCCGATGGTTACGGGTATGCGGCGCCGCTACAATACCTCATCGGCGACAATTGGATCACTATAGGGGGGTAATTATGCGCATGAACAACTTTACCCGGTATACACCTGATAAACCGGCATTCGGTGCGCTTGCGCTCTATCTGCAAGACGAAAAAGGCCGTGACTGGTATAGCGCACAGGCCAAATTCACCAAAAAATACAAGCTGGCAATCTTGCCTGAAACCGGCGTGATCCGCAGCATCACGCAAGATGTTTCCGCACTGTTTCCCGAGGGGCTAACCGTCGTCGACATCGATACATTGCCTGACGGCTGCAACATTTCAGGTGATTGGGTTTACAACAACGGCAGCATTAGAAAAGACGCCGCCGCCGATGTCCGTGCCGCTATCGCCCAAAAAGGCGCGCTGATGACCCAAGCCAGCAATCAGATCCTGGTACTGGCCGATGCGGTCGATCTGGGGATGGCTTCAGAAGAGGATAAAATCACCCTTGAAGCCTGGCGCACATATCGCGTGCTGTTGTCGCGTGTCGACATTGCCGCAGCCCCGGTAATTGACTGGCCGGAGGCTCCATAATGTGGCGGCGAGTCACCCTGGGCTTTCCCGATAACCTTGCGCCGATCAGTTGTTCTTTACTGACCGTGAATCCGTGGACTTATGGCGCCGGCCAGGTGACACCATCCGGGAATTACCTCAGCCCGGAGAACGCCGTCAAGTTTTTGGCAGGCAAGTTAAAGGCCGCCGGCGGCACGCCTGGCGCCGTTGGCTTCCTGATCACTGCAACACAAAGCGACCGTTTTCTGGATGACCTGGCCGGGTTTGCGGCCTTGCTGCCGCTGCCGGATTTGCAAAAGACTACACGAAAAGCCGTGGCGCAAGCTGAGCTTGCGGTCAGTAAAATGCAGCTGCCGGGGATGCAGGGCGTTGGCTTACCTGACGTCGCGCTGCTTTCGCTGAGCACGACCCGCACAGCGCAGAACGCCCAGCGCATCCAGGCGGCCGCCGAATCTGCCGCCGCCGGCCTGTCATTTGACGACATCACCAGCGCGCTGCAGAGCCTTGACGAAGCCGCCAGCCAGGCGCAGCAGGCAGCAGAACAAGCGCTAACTGACCTGAAAGGCCGCCGTGTCGACGCCTGGATGTTCACCGATGAGGGGCATCCGTCCAACATCGCTAACAACATGCTGAACGGCATCCCCGAACCTGACGCGATTTTCACCCTCGGCGCGCTGTTTGTGGGCGATGTCGGCGAGTTATTACGGATGGTAAAACCATGACGATCATCATGCTGGCGCTCGATGGCGAAGGAATCCCGCTCAAGTCAATCAAGGTTTCCCCGAAAATGACTATCGAAACCAAGGACAAATCGGGGCAATCATCCAGCACTACACAATCAGAAAACGGCATCAAGGCCAAAGAGCTGAGCGTATCCGGCCTGATCGACTTCAAGGATAAAGCCCTGCTATCGCGCATTTTCGCGCTGGCTGAAGCCAAGGACAGCGGCGGCGCCGGGCGACGCTATCGCATCGCCAGCCCGGTGGCGCAGGCGATCAACATGAAACAAGGCATGTTTACCGGCACGATTGAAGCCACCGAGCAGACCGATAAATTAGCCTGGCAGGTCAGCTTTACGCTGACAGAACAACTCAGCACCGCCGAGAAGGCCAAAGGTCGCAAGGCCGCCAACGCCCCAACCAGCACCACGAAAACCCAAACGGCCGCCGGCACCGCCGCCGCACCGTCAGACGACGCCGACGAGCAGGAAAAGGAACTGACCGGATTTGAAAAAATCTTGAAACGTGTTGATGACCAGTTGGGGGCGCTATGAAACCCGTCGTTACGTTAAAAATTGGCGCCGTCGATGCCACCGTGTCGGCCTACGAGGTGGTCACCGACCTGAACGATACCGGCCGCGGTTTTGTCACGGCAAAAATCGAGGGCGACGCCACCGGCGCGATCGTCCGTCTCGATTTGGGGTACAACGATAATTCGTATCGCTGGTTTACCGGGTATGTTGAGCGCGATCAGGTATCCGATAACGGATTCCGTCGGCTGTTCGTGCGGGAAATGACGGGGATATTTGAAAAGCGTTGGCCGCTTTCAATGCAGCACCCAACGCTGCGCCAGGTCACGCAGACGCTAAATCAGGCGAGCGGGATAGAATTTGTCTTACCGGTCGCGGATTATGTCGACACACCGATCCCGCATTTTGTCCATAGCGGCACCGGGTGGCAGTTGCTGAACACCCTGGGCCGTGCCTTTGGGATCGATGATTACATTTGGCAGCAGTTGCCTGACGGTTCGGTCTGGCTGGGCCGCTGGCAAGATTCGCGCTTTGCCGGTTTGCCGGTCGACATCCCGGCCGAGTTTGCATCGAGCACCGGCGCGGGTAACTCGTTGACCGTGCCGCTTATCCCTTCGGTTCGCCCCGGCGCCCTGGTCAACGGCCAGCGTATCACCCGCGTCGCTATCAAAGACGGCGATATGACGCTAACCTGGACACCGCTTGACACCAGCGGCCAGCCTAAAATAAAGCCAACATTCCAGCGCCAGCTTGAACAGTTGAACCCTGAGATCGCCGCCGGGCTGCACTTGCCGAAGCTGGCGCGCGTGGAAAACTACAGCGAGCCGGCCGCGCTGGGCGACATTGCCGACCCATTCCGGCCAAAGTATGCCGTCGGCGTGCAGCTGCTTGACGAGAACGGCCAGGACAGCAAAGGCACCCCAACCTATCCTGCAGTACAGCTACCGGTGACGATGGGCGGCGACGAAAGCGGCTTCATGCAATACCCACCGCCTGGCACGCTGGTAGAGCTGGCATTCCAGGACGGCAGGCAAGACAAGCCCTTCATTCGCCAGGTGTTGCCCAGCAATGCCAGTCTGCCCGCCATCGCGCCGGGCGAGCAACTGCAGCAGCAGCGCGCCGAGGTGTTCCAGCGCGTAACAGCGCCGGGTGACTGGCATCGTGAAACTGACCAGGCAATCAGGGAAGTCTCAGCGTCACGCACTGTAGAGGCCGACAAAGAAACGCGTAAGGTTATCGATCGCGAGATCACCGTCCAAGCCGACGACAGCAAGACCGTGCTAGGAACGGCGAGAACCACCGCCGGCGCCGTGACGCATATTGCCCGCGGCGACTACACAGTCGGCACCAGCGCAAACTTGAAGACAGCAGCCAAGGCCGCCGACGAGAAGATAGCCCAAAGTAAAAGCGTTGATATCGGTGGCGCGCTGACCGAACGCATCGCCGGTTTGCGTCAGAGCATTTCCACCGCACTGCAGCTGCAGGCCGGTAAAACCACGATCGGCGACGGAACCACAAACCTGTTGACGTTGTTAATGGAAACCCTCGACCTGATCAACACTCTGGCACAGCGCACCGCAGAGCACACCCACAGCAACACCGGCACCCCAACCAACGCCAGCGAGATAGCGCAAGCATCCTCGACCGCCACCGCCCTGAAAGGGAAATACGGTCACCTCATCGGCTAACGCAGCCAGCGCCCCACCACGGGGCGCTGATGCTTTTGCGCGTCCGCACCGGCTGAATCTGAGAACGAAGCACGACGCCACGCAGAGCGCACGGAAACCCACGGCACGGAGCCGCAGCGCCACGGAAACGGCGCTACACCGCACCCGCCTGCCCGTTTCGTGTTGAGAAATTTTTGCAAAGGATCTTTTCCGCAATTGCCATTGCCAGCCCGCGCCACGCCTGGGGCTTTACGCGCAGATCGCCGTTGCACGCATTGCAATGATTTTCAACGATTTGCAAAAGCAGAGGCGCGAGAAGCTAACCGGAGAAAAGTTAACTCAATGAATAAAAAGGATCTGTTTTGCTTTCCGTGAGGATCTAAGCGGCAAAGCACAAAAGAGGCACACGGTAGATAAAACGCGGTAAAGCCAGGCACGGCGCGGCTTTGCGGGTGATGTTGGCAGAGGTAGACGTTTTGCAAAGTTGCAACGAAAGGATCGTTTGAGGGCGTAGCCTGATTACCGAGATTTTATAGAGTGGCAAGCAATGGATGAGTGTCCACATCAAACAGGGACACGTCAAATTGTGGACAATAAAATAAAAATAAACTTATAAATCAATCATTAACACAAATAATAAGGGAGGCTATCGCCTCCCTTGATAACTCCCCTGCCTGAATCAGTGATTACGGATGTATTCGTCCATATCGGTTTTCAGGTTGTCGGACTTGGTGCCGAAGATGGCCTGCACGCCGGAGCCAGCGACGACTACGCCGGCTGCGCCCAGTTTCTTCAGGCCCGCCTGGTCAACTTTGGACACGTCGGCCACACTGACGCGCAGACGGGTGATGCAAGCATCCAGGTTAGTGATATTTTCTTTACCGCCGAAGGCCTGAACCAGCGCGGCGGACATTTCGGAACCGCCCTGCGCAGTCTGCTCGGCAGCGCTGTCTTCACGGCCAGGGGTTTTCAGATCCAGTTTGGCGATCAGCACGCGGAAGATGGTGTAGTACACCAGACCGTAGATGATACCGACGATTGGGAACAGCCAGATTTTGCTGCTGTTGCCGCTCAGTACGATAAAGTCGATCAGGCCGTGCGAGAAGCTGGTGCCGTCACGCATGCCCAACAGGATACAGATTGGGAACGCCAGGCCGGCCAGGATAGCGTGGATCACGTACAGGATCGGCGCGACGAACATGAAGGAGAACTCGATCGGCTCGGTGATACCGGTCAGGAACGAGGTCAGCGCGGCGGAGATCATGATGCCGCCAACTTTCGCACGGTTTTCCGGCTTGGCCGAGTGCCAGATGGCGATGGCCGCAGCAGGCAGACCGTACATTTTGAACAGGAAGCCGCCGGACAGTTTGCCCGCGGTTGGGTCACCCGCCATGTAGCGAGGGATGTCGCCGTGGAATACCTGGCCCGCCGCGTTGGTGAATTCACCAATTTGCATTTGGAACGGTACGTTCCAGATGTGGTGCAGACCGAACGGCACCAGAGCACGCTCAACCACGCCGTAAATGCCGAAGGCCACGACCGGGTTCTGATAAGCCGCCCACTGCGAGAAGGTCTGGATAGCCGTACCGATCGGCGGCCAGATGAAGGACAGCACTACGCCCAGAACGATCGCCGCCAGACCGGAAATGATCGGCACGAAACGCTTACCGGCAAAGAAGCCCAGGTATTCCGGCAGTTGAATGCGGAAGAAGCGGTTGAACATATAGGCCGCGATGGCGCCGGAGATAATCCCCCCGAGCACACCGGTATCCGCCAGGTGTTTGGCCGCAATCTCTTCAGCCGGCAGGTGCAGCACCAGCGGCGCAACCACCGCCATGGTTTTCACCATGATGCCGTAGGCCACCACCGCCGCCAGCGCGGAAACGCCGTCGTTGTTGGTGAAGCCCAGAGCGACGCCGATGGCGAAAATCAGCGGCATGTTGGCGAAGACCGAACCGCCCGCCTCCGCCATCACGTGGGAGACTACCGCAGGTAGCCAGCTAAAGTTGGCGGAGCCGACGCCCAGCAGGATACCTGCGATAGGCAACACGGACACCGGCAGCATGAGCGATTTACCTACTTTTTGCAGGTTTGCAAATGCGTTCTTGAACATAGTTGAGTGTGCTCCTGAGTAATAATGCTTTGCTACTTCTTGTCGCGATGATTCGCGCTGCAAGGGGGGGGAGAAAAACCCCTGCAATTCAGGGTGTCTGAGCACCCCTTGAATTTATTACGCAGAGTAAAATAAATAGCCTGCGCAATGTTTGATGACAATCACGTTTCGATGATCGAGCCACGGTAACTTTGCATAAACCGGCTGTTTTTTGGCAAAACAGGCCAAAAAACACGCATCAATCCCCCTGAAACGGGAGGGAACCTTACCCGTTTCAGTGATTAATTACGAGCTTAAAAAAAATTACGCAGACAATGACCTACCGCTATAGCCTAGGTCAAAGATCACAGATCGAGGTGAAATAAGCGTGAAAAGTTGGCGGTGGTGGCTTCGGCCAGTTGTTCCAGGCTGACGCCCTTCAATACTGCCATGTATTCAGCCACATCACGCACATAGGCGGGTTGGTTTTCTTTGCCGCGATGCGGCACCGGCGCCAGATAAGGCGAATCGGTTTCCACCAGGATGCGATCCAGCGGCACATAGCGTGCCACTTCGCGCAGCTGTTCGGCATTGCGGAAGGTGACGATGCCGGAGAAGGAGATGTAGAAGCCCAGATCCAGCAAAGCTTCGGCAGTGGTCAAATCTTCAGTGAAGCAGTGCAGCACGCCGCCGCAGTCCTGTGCGTTCTCTTCACGCAGGATCGCCAGCGTGTCCGCGCGCGCCTCGCGGGTGTGGACGATCACCGGCTTGTTCAGATCCCGGCCAATGCGGATATGTTCGCGGAAAGAGTCCTGCTGCAGCTCAAGATTGTCTTTCTGGTAGAAGTAATCGAGCCCGGTCTCTCCCAGCGCTACCACCTGCTCCGCCGCCGCCAGGCGACGCAGCTCGGCGTAATCATACCCCTCTTCCAGATTGAGCGGATGCACCCCGCAGGAGAAAGCCACATCGTTGCGCTCGCCGATCAGTTCGGTCATGGAACGGTAACCCGGCAACGTGGTGGCGACCGCCAGCACATAGCCGACGTCGCGCGCTTTGGCTTTGGCCAGCGCATCGTCCACATTCTGATGCAGCGTTTGATAATCCAGACTGTCAAGGTGGCAATGAGAATCGACTAACAACATAATTTTTAACTCTTTTACTTTACAGCGAATGAGGGTGGGAATAGCCGGCGGCGCCAAGCATCTGTTCCCAGCGAAGTAACTGTTCGGTCAGCAGCAGCTCGCGATTGACACCCACCACGCTGAGCAGCTGATGGCGGCAGGTCAGCCACTGCTGCACGATCTGCTGCAGCGAGGCGCTGCTCAGCACGCTGGCCAGCTGATGCACCAGTGGTTGCTGATCCTGATTCAATACATAGTGATGCGCGCCCTGCTGCCACTTCATCGCGTCCACCAGCAGCGCGCACAACCAGTGCAGGCGCTCGGCGACATCTTCATAGTTCAGCACCGGCAACAGCGACAGCATATCGCGCTGCGGCAGCGCGGCGCTCAACGCCGTGCACAGGGCGCTGCGCTGTTGCCACTGCTGCGGCTGCAACAGCTGTTCGGCGGCCAGCGGCGCGCCGTCGTGCAGGCGCAGCGCCGTGAGGCGGTCTGTCTGAGAACCGGCCGCCTGCCGGCCCAGCCACTGCAGGCTGAGCTGCTCATCCGGGCTGGCCAAATGCCAATAAAGACAGCGGCTGCGCAGCGTCGCCATCAGCCGCGACGGCTCACGGCAACCCAGCAGAAAATAGGTTTTCTCCGGCGGCTCTTCCAGCGTTTTAAGCAGTGCGTTGGCCGCCGCCTCGGTCAACTGTTCCGCCTGCGGCAGCCAAATCACCTTGGCGCCGCCCTGCTGCGCGTGGGCGTACAGCGTTTCAATCACCTGGCGGATCGGTTCGATACCCAGGTTGCTCTTGCCCTTTTCCGGCGCCAGCACGTGATAATCCGGGTGATTCCCCGCCAGCATCAGCCGGCAGCTGTGGCACTCGCCGCAGCTTTTTTCGCCGTTGCGCTGTTGGCAGATCAACCAACGGCTCAGGCCGTAGGCCAGCGCATCGTCACCATTGCCCGCCGCCGCATGCAGCAGCAGCGCATGGTGGCCGCGACCGTCGGCGTACTGCCCAATCAGCTGGCGATAAGGGCCATTCAGCCACGGGTACCAGTTCATTATGCGCCTTCCTGCTGCCGCAGCCAGTGGCCGACGCAGTCGCGGATCGCCGCGGTCACCTGTTCCAGCGGCTGGGCGGCGTCAACGGTAACGATCGTTTCATCCTGCGCCGCCAGCTCAAGATAGCGAGCGCGGGTGCGTTCGAAGAACGGCAGCGCCTCCTGTTCGATGCGATCCAGCTGGCCGCGCGCCTGTGCGCGTTGCAAGCCGACCAGCGGAGGCAGATCGAGATAAACCGTCAAATCCGGGCGGAAATCCCCCAGTACGGTGTCGCGCAGCGAGCTCATCAGCTGTGGGTCCACACCGCGGCCGCCGCCCTGGTAAGCCTGTGAAGAGAGATCGTGGCGGTCGCCCACCACCCAGGCACCACGCGCCAGGGCGGGTTTGATCACGGTTTCCACCAGCTGCACGCGCGCAGCGTACAGCATCAAGACTTCGGCCTTGATGGTCGGCAATTCGCCGTCGATGCCGCGTTTGAACAGTTCGCGCAGCTTCTCCGCCAGCGGTGTGCCGCCCGGTTCGCGGGTGAAAACGATGTCGTTGATGCCATGTTCGCGCAGCACATTGACTACCGTGTCACGCGCTGTGGTTTTGCCCGCGCCTTCCAGCCCTTCGATTACAACGAATTTACTTTTCATTCTTTTCCTTTAACGCCTGACGGTACACGCGCACCGCCTGGTTATGGCTCGCCAGATTGGTGGTGAAGGTATGCCCACCCTTGCCGTCGGCGACAAAATAGAGATATGGCGTTTTGGCCGGATTGGCGGCCGCTTGCAGCGAGGCCTCGCCCGGCATGGCGATCGGCGTTGGCGGCAGGCCGGCGATCACATAGGTGTTGTAAGGCGTCGGCGTCTCCAGATCCTTGCGCGTGATGTTGCCATTATAGCTTTCGCCCATGCCGTAGATCACCGTCGGATCGGTCTGCAGGCGCATGCCGATGCGCAAACGGTTGACGAACACCGACGCCACCTTGCTACGCTCTTCCGGCACCGCGGTCTCTTTCTCGACGATCGAGGCCATGGTCAGCAACTCTTCCGGCGTTTTATACGGCAGGCTGGTGTCGCGGCCGGCCCAGGCGGCCTGCAGCGCTTTATTCATGCGCACGTGCGCGCGTTTGAGCAGCGCGATGTCGCTCATGCCGGCGGTATACTGATAGGTATCCGGGTACAAATGCCCTTCCGGGGTTTCTCCTGCCGCAATGCCGAGCGCGGTGGCGATCTCCGCGTCGCTCTTGCCCGCCAGGGTGTGTTTCAGGTATTTGGACTGCTGCAGCACCTGCTGCCAATCACGCAGTCGTGAGCCTTCAATAAAGCGTGCGGTGAACTGCGCCTCTTTGCCACTGGCCAACAGTTTCAGCATCTGGCGCACCGTCATGCCCGGCGTGAACCGGTAGGTACCGGCTTTAAACTCCGCCAGCTCCGGCTCCAGTTTCAGCAGCCACTGGAACCAGCGGCCGTTGCGCACCAGTTTATCGCGCACCAGTAATCCTTCCAGCGCCACCCGGCCGGTGCCGGCAGGCAGTTTGAAGATGGTTTCTTGCTGGATAGCCAGCGGCGTATCGGCAAAGCGTTCGATCTTCTGGTAGCCCCAAAACAGCAGCGCCAATACCAGAACAACAATAACAGACAGGACCTTCAGCTTTCTTTTCTTCATCAATCAGCCATGGTTAACAGTGTGGACGCAAAAAATCATACAGCTGGCGCGAATGATAACGCCATGATTGAGCAACGTTTACCGGCAGCAGCGGCATCAGCGCGTTGCTCACCAGGACTTCGTCGGCATCGGCCAGCGTCTCCAGCGGTTCGCTGACGCAGTGCAGACGGTATTCCGAGCCCGCCAGCAGCGCGATCACCCGCCGCCGCATCAGGCCCGCGACGCCCGCCTGGCTCAGGTCCGGGGTAAACACCGCTTTTCCCTTACGCCAGAACAAATTAGCCGCACAGCATTCCACCAGCATACCGGCAGTGTCAAGCACCAGTGCCTCGTCGGCGGCCGTCTGGTCAAGATGCGCGCGGATCAGCACCTGCTCCAGGCGGTTCAAATGCTTCAACCCCGCCAGCAGCGGATTGCGCGCCAGCGCCACCGGGCTGAGCGCAAGCGTGATGCCCTGCTCGCGCCACTGCAAATAGTGCGCAGGGTAGCTGCTGCGGGCGACGATGCGCGTTGGATTTTCGCACCCCGTCGGGCTGTAGCCCCGCCCGCCGCTGCCGCGCGTCAGTATCGCTTTGACCACGCCGAGCGGAATTGATTCGGCCGCCTGAGCCATCTCGCGCTCGAAAGCGGCCCAATCGGTAGTGGGCAGCATCAGCCTCTGTGCCGTTTGCTGCAGCCGCTCCAGGTGCCAGGGCAGCAGCTCGATTTTGCCATCGACAACCCGGGCGGTAGTAAAGCAGCCATCGCCGAACTGCAGGCCACGATCGCTCGGCGCCAGCGCATCGTGGCGTTGTCCGTTAATCCAGTACATGCTTCCTCCTGTTGCCGGGTGATTTCATTACGCTCGCAGAATAGCAGGCGACGAGGCAATACGCAGCCCTGCTGACGGCCGGACGCCAGGCGTAAAAAAGCCCGGTTAAAAAACCGGGCTTTTCATCAGCGAACAACCGCGCGAGTTACACTCGGCGGAAGATCAGCGAGCCATTGGTGCCGCCGAAGCCGAAGGAGTTGCACAGGGTGAACTCCATATCGCTGACCTGGCGCGCTTCGTGAGGCACGAAGTCCAGATCGCAACCTTCATCCGGGTTATCCAGGTTGATGGTTGGCGGTACCGCCTGATCGCGCAGCGCCAGCACGGTGAAGATGGACTCGATCGCGCCCGCCGCACCCAACAGGTGGCCGGTCATCGATTTGGTCGAGCTCACCAGCACGCGCTGGGCATCAGCGCCGAAGACGGATTTCACCGCCTGCGCTTCCGCCTGGTCGCCCGCCGGCGTAGAGGTGCCGTGCGCGTTGATGTAACCGATTTGTGACGGGGTCACACCGGAGTCAAGCAGGGCATTTTCCATCGCCAGCGCAGCGCCTGCGCCGTTTTCCGGTGGTGACGTCATGTGATAAGCATCGCTGCTCATCCCAAAGCCAACCACTTCGGCATAGATTTTCGCGCCGCGTTTTTTCGCGTGTTCGTACTCTTCCAGCACCATCATGCCGGCGCCGTCGCCCAGCACGAAGCCGTCGCGGTCTTTATCCCACGGACGGCTCGCCGCCTGCGGGTTGTCATTACGGGTGGACAGGGCGCGTGCTGCGCCAAAGCCGCCGACGCCCAATGGGGTGCTGGCTTTCTCTGCCCCACCGGCCAGCATCACGTCAGCATCATTGTAAGCAATGATACGCGCTGCATGGCCGATGTTGTGCACACCTGAAGTACAGGCGGTGGCGATGGAAATGCTTGGGCCACGCATGCCGTACATGATTGTCAGGTGGCCTGCAATCATATTCACGATGGTGGAGGGCACGAAGAACGGACTGATTTTCCGTGGGCCACCGTTAACCAGTGAACTGTGGTTTTCTTCGATCAAACCCAGGCCGCCGATGCCGGAACCGATCGCGGCTCCAATACGGCTGGCGTTAGCCTCGGTGATGTCCAGACCTGCATCCTGCATGGCTTGCATGCCGGCAGCGATACCGTACTGGATAAAGGCATCCATCTTGCGCGCATCTTTGCGGGAGATGAAATCCTCAGAATTAAAATTCTTTACCAGGCCAGCAAACTTGGTCGCATAGGCAGTGGTATCGAAATGGTCGATCAGGCTGATGCCACTCTGACCGGCAAGAAGAGCGTTCCACGTGGACTCTACCGTATTGCCGACAGGAGACAACATGCCCAGTCCGGTCACAACTACTCGACGCTTAGACACGTTTGTCCTCCAGGGAGGGAAAAATATGACACTAGGGATAGAAAAAACTTAGGCGGTCGAACGACCGCCTAGATATGTTCTCTTACTGCTGGCTGGCGTTGATGAAATCAATAGCTGCCTGAACAGTAGTGATCTTCTCAGCTTCTTCGTCTGGAATCTCGGTGTCGAATTCTTCTTCCAGTGCCATTACCAGCTCAACGGTGTCAAGAGAATCAGCGCCCAGATCTTCAACGAAAGAAGCGTTGTTCAAAACTTCTTCCTGTTTAACACCCAGTTGCTCAACAATGATTTTCTTAACGCGTTCTTCGATAGTGCTCATACTCTTAAATTTCCTATCAAAACTCGCTTTCGCGATGGTTTTCGTAGTGTATAAAATGCTGAAAAAGATGCAACTAAATCCCGGCTGGTCAAACCACGATTTTACGCTATTTTGCGGTTTTTGCCTCAAATAACGCAAATGGTTTTCACATTTTTTAAATCATGTACATGCCGCCATTGACATGTAACGTTTCACCGGTGATGTAGCCGGCCTCATCAGAGGCCAAAAATGCAACAGCGCTGGCGATTTCTTTAGCATCGCCCAGCCGGTTGGCTGGAACTGATGACAAAATGCCTGCGCGTTGATCATCTGTCAACGCCCGTGTCATGTCCGTCTCAATAAAGCCAGGTGCCACGACGTTGACCGTAATGCCACGTGAAGCAACTTCACGTGCCAAAGATTTGCTAAAACCAATCAGGCCGGCTTTAGCCGCCGCGTAGTTCGCCTGCCCTGCGTTCCCCATGGTGCCGACTACAGAACCGATGGTGATGATACGGCCAAACCGCTTTTTCATCATAGCGCGCATTACCGCTTTTGACAGGCGGAATACGGAAGTCAGGTTGGTGTCGAGGATATCCTCCCACTCGTCATCCTTCATACGCATCAGCAGGTTATCACGCGTAATGCCGGCATTATTCACTAAAATGTCGATTTCGCCAAATTCGGCGCGAATCGATGCCAGCACGCTGTCGATAGATTGCGCATCAACAACGTTCAACATAAACCCTTTGCCGTTTGCGCCCAGGTAGCTGCTGATCGCTTCAGCGCCGCTCTCGCTGGTCGCGGTACCGATCACTTTGGCGCCGCGTGCCACAAACGTTTCTGCAATAGCTCGGCCAATACCGCGGCTTGCGCCGGTGACCAGAACGATTTTACCTTCGAAGCTCATCATTTTCCTCTTTATTGTTCAAGCGCCGCCGACAGGCTGGCGGTGTCGTTCACCGCCGCAGCCGTCAGGGTGTCAACAATACGTTTAGTCAGACCGGTCAGCACTTTGCCCGGCCCCACTTCCAGCAGCGACGTCACTCCCTGTGCTGCGATAAACTCTACGCTTTCGGTCCAACGCACCGGGCTGTACAGCTGACGCACCAGCGCGCTGCGGATCGCTTCCGGATCGTTTTCGGTGCGCACGTCGACGTTGTTCACCACCGGCACCTGCGGCGCGTTGAAGGTGATGTCCTGCAGCGCCACGGCCAGCTTGTCGGCGGCCGGCTTCATCAGCGCACAGTGCGAAGGCACGCTCACCGGCAGCGGCAGCGCACGTTTGGCGCCGGCAGCTTTACAGGCGGCGCCTGCGCGTTCAACCGCTTCTTTGTTGCCGGCGATGACCACCTGGCCCGGCGAGTTGAAGTTGACCGGAGAAACCACCTGCCCCTGCGCAGACTCTTCGCACGCCTTGGCGATCGCGTCGTTGTCCAGACCGATGATGGCGTACATCGCGCCGGTACCTTCCGGCACTGCTTCCTGCATCAGCTTGCCGCGCAGCTCGACCAGACGGATCGCCGCCTTGAAGTCCAGCACGCCGGCGCAGACCAGCGCCGAGTATTCGCCCAGGCTGTGACCCGCCATCAGCGCAGGCGCTTTACCGCCCTGCTGCTGCCAAACGCGGAAAATCGCCACCGAGGCAGCCAGCAGAGCCGGTTGGGTCTGCCAGGTTTTGTTCAGTTCTTCCGCCGGGCCTTGCTGCACCAGCTGCCACAGGTCGTAACCCAGGGCGGAGGAAGCCTCGCCGAAGGTTTCTTCGACGATCGGGAACTGTGCGGCCAACTCGGCCAGCATGCCAACGGTCTGCGACCCCTGGCCCGGGAAAACAAAAGCAAATTGCGTCATTTTTTCTTCCTGTCCAAATCAGAAACGAACCAGCGCCGAGCCCCAGGTAAAGCCGCCGCCAAAGGCTTCCAGCAGCACCAGTTGGCCACGCTGAATTCGCCCGTCACGCACCGCTTCGTCCAGTGCGGAAGGCACCGAGGCGGCAGACGTGTTGCCGTGACGATCGAGCGTCACCACCACTTTGTCCATCCCCATGCCCAGCTTTTTCGCCGTTGCGCTGATGATGCGCAGGTTGGCCTGGTGCGGCACCAGCCAATCCAGCTCGCTGCGGTCCATGTTGTTGGCCTGCAGCGTCTCGTCGACGATGCGCGCCAGTTCGGTAACCGCAACCTTGAAGACTTCGTTGCCCGCCATGGTGACATAGGCCGGCTTGTCCTGATTCTGACGATCCTTGTACGGCAGCGTCAGCAGGCTGCCGTAGCTGCCGTCGGCATGCAGATGGGTAGACAGAATGCCCGGCGCTTCAGACGCCCCCAGCACCACCGCACCCGCGCCATCGCCAAACAGAATGATGGTGCCGCGATCTTCAGGATCCAGCGTGCGCGACAAGACGTCCGCGCCGATAACCAGCGCATGTTTGACCGCGCCGTTTTTCACGTACTGATCGGCCACGCTGAGCGCATAAGTAAAGCCGGCGCAGGCCGCAGCCAGATCGAACGCCGCGCAGTCTTTGATGCCCAGCATTTGCTGCACCAGGCACGCCGCGCTCGGGAACGCGTGAGTCGTTGTGGTGGTCGCCACGACGATAAGCCCAATGTCTTCTTTAGCCACACCTGCCATTTCCAGCGCTTTCTCAGCGGCCTGGAAGCTCATCGTCGCGACGGTTTCATCCGCAGCAGCGATGCGACGTTCGCGGATACCGGTACGCGTGACGATCCACTCGTCAGAGGTATCCACCATTTTTTCCAAATCAGCATTGGTGCGCACTTGTACGGGCAAATAACTCCCCGTACCGAGAATCTTTGTATACATGTACGATCAGTCACTCTTAGGTAATACAGCCTCAAGGCGCGCAGCAATCCTTTCCGGGACTTGCCGCTGCACCGCCTGCACAGCCTGTTCGATTGCGACTGCAAACGCGTGAGGGTTCGCAGCGCCGTGGCTCTTGACTACGGTGCTGCGCAATCCTAACAGACATGCGCCATTATACTGGTCGGGGTTCAGGTGGCCGAACCGCTTAACCACCCGTTTTTGCAACCAACGGCCCAACAATTTCAGCCACCACGCTTGCTTGTTTCCGTCGCCGGACGATTTCAGCAGCGATAAGAATACCCTGACCACCCCTTCCATGGTTTTCAGGGTGACGTTGCCCACGAAGCCATCGCAGACCAACACGTCGGTCTTGCCGGTGAGCAGTTCGTTTCCTTCCAGGTAACCAATATAGTTGATTGCCGGAGTATTTTTTAGCACAGCGGCCGCTTCGCGGATATTATCCAGGCCTTTGGTCTCTTCTTCGCCAATATTCAGCAGCGCCACCCGCGGTTGCGCAATGCCGATCACCTCTTCCGCCATCACCGCGCCCATCACGGCAAACTGCACCAGCATGGTGCTGTCGCACTCGACGTTGGCGCCCAGATCCAGCACCACGGTTTTACTGCGTTGCTGATTCGGGATCGCCGTCATCAGCGCCGGGCGCTCGATGCCGTCCAGCGGCTTGACCAACAGCTTCGCCAATCCCATCAGCGCACCGGTATTACCGGCGCTGACGCAACCCTGCGCATTGCCGCTGCTGAGCTGTTCGAGCGCAATGCGCATCGACGTGCCGCGGCTGGCGCGTATCGCTTGTGAAGGTTTGGCGTCGCCGGCGATCACAGACTCGGCGGGCACGACTTGCAGACGCTCCAGAAGAACCGGATCGGCATGGGCAAGCAAAGGGGAGATGACGTCGGGATTGCCGACCAGCAGGAGATGAAGCTGTAAATTAGAGGCCAGTGCCTGCAACGAAGCAGGCACTGTGACGCAGGGACCGAAGTCCCCGCCCATTGCATCTAACGCCAGGGTTAGACGAGTCAAGGTATCGCTACTTAGCCGATAACCTTGCGACCGCGGTAGAAACCGTCGGCAGTGATGTGGTGACGACGGTGAGTTTCACCGGATACTTTGTCTACAGACAGAGTAGTCGTGGTCAGAGCATCGTGCGAACGACGCATGCCACGCTTGGAACGGGTTGGTTTATTCTGTTGTACGGCCATGGACCTTACTCCTCAATTACTTACGCTTTAAACTGGCTAATACGGCAAACGGATTCGGTTTCTCCGCCTCGGGAGGCAGTTGGCCAAATACCATGTCCGCTTCGGACACTTCACAGTGTTCAGATTCATGTACCGGAACGACAGGCAGTGAAAGAATAATTTCGTCTTCAATCATTGCCAACAGATCGACTTCGCCAAACTCGTCAACTTCGATCGGTTCGTACGCTTCCGGTAATGCCTCAGCCTGCTCATCATTGACGACCGGGCTAAAACAATATGTTGTGTGAACCTGATGTTCGAACGGGACTCCACAGCGTTGGCACATCAACGTTACCGTGACGTCCGCATGCCCTGTTATCACCGCGAGGCGCTGATTGTCGATATTAAACGACAACGACACCTCAACATCACTGTCCACACTGACCACGGAGTCGGCAACACGAGTAACCTGCTCAGGCGCATAGACACCAGCATAGTCCAGGCGTTTCTGAGCGGTACGTACCGCATCAATGGTCAAGGGTAATTTTACCTTTTGCATAGGGCGCGCATATTAACTTTGTAACGACATAGAGTCAAAGAAAAAGGCCGTAAAACGGCTCCTTTCACCAATATTCGCTTCCACAGCGGCCGACAGTTTAAAATGCCGTACCCATTTACGCTACGGTTTGCGAAAAAAATTATGCAGAGATTGCTTTTAGCCTCCACCTCCCCCTATCGAAAAATGCTGCTGGAGAAGCTGCAACTGCCGTTCGACTGCGCCGCGCCGCAGGTGGATGAAACCCCACTGCCGGGTGAAAGCGCCGAAGCGTTGGTGCTGCGCCTGGCGACAGCGAAGGCTCAGGCGCTGGCCCTCGCCTACCCCGAGCATCTGATCATCGGTTCCGATCAGGTCTGCGTGATCGATGGCAGCATCACCGGCAAGCCCCATACCGAGGTGAACGCCCGGGCGCAGCTGCGCCAGGCCAGCGGCCAGGCCGTGACCTTCTATACCGGCCTGGCGCTGTACAACAGCCGCAGCAAGCAGCTGCAGGCCCTGTGCGAGCCTTTCCACGTGCATTTTCGCGCGCTGAGCGAGGCGGAGATCGCCGCCTATGTGCGTCTAGAGCAACCGCTGAACTGCGCGGGCAGTTTCAAGAGCGAGGGATTGGGGATCGCGTTGTTCGACAGGCTGGAAGGCCGGGATCCGAACGCCCTGATCGGCCTGCCGTTGATCGCGCTGTTGGAGATGTTGCGGGCTGAAGGCATCAACCCGCTGGTCTGACGCGGATTATTTGGCGGCCTGCCGGCGCAGCACTTGCAGGCAGTGACGCAGTTCTTCATCCATCGGCGCTTCGATGCGCATCGTTTCGCCGGTGGACGGATGCTCGAAGCGTAGCGCCGCGGCGTGCAGGAACAGTCGCTTCAGGCCGGTACCCGCCAGTTGGCGATCGAACTCGCGGTCGCCATAGCGATCGTCAAAGGCGATCGGGTGCCCGGCATGCAGAGTGTGCACGCGGATCTGGTGAGTTCGCCCGGTGATCGGGCTGGCCTTCACCAAGGTGGCAAATTCGTAACGCTCTTCCACCTTGAAGCGGGTTTCCGAGGGCTTGCCTTCGCTGTTGACACGCACGATACGTTCGCCGCTTTGCAGAATATTTTTCAACAGCGGCGCCTGTACGGCCTTGCAGTGGGACTGCCATTGGCCGCGCACCAGCGCCAGATAATCTTTCTGCATGCCTTTCAGGCGCAGTTGCTCATGCAGCGAACGCAGCGCGGAACGTTTTTTGGCGACCAACAACACGCCGGAGGTGTCGCGATCCAGGCGATGCACCAGCTCCAGGAAGCGGGCTTCCGGGCGCAGCGCGCGCAGCCCTTCAATCACGCCGAAGCTCAGGCCGCTGCCGCCGTGCACCGCGGTGCCGGAAGGTTTGTTGAGGATCAGCAGGTGGTCGTCTTCATACAGGATGCAGTCTGCCAGTGCGGCCACTTTATCCAGCTTCGCCGACACCGGCGCCTCTTCGCGCTCGGCTACGCGCACCGGCGGTACGCGCACCACGTCGCCGGCCGCCAATTTGTATTCGGCCTTGATGCGTCCTTTATTGACCCGCACCTCGCCTTTACGCACGATGCGATAAATCATGCTCTTCGGCACGCCTTTCAGGCGAGCGAGCAGAAAGTTGTCGATTCTCTGACCGGCTTCGTCGTCGGAAATCGTGATGAATTGTACTGCTGGATTGTTCGTTTTCATGGTGCGGGATTCTAAATAGAGCGCGTGAATAGCGCCACATCTTTTTCTGTGCTTAACTGTCTCTCTGACGGCGGGCGAAACCCCAGCGGACAATAAGGCAGCAAGCCGATTTGAACGTTTGCGATTTCTTCCGCAGTTAAGGAAAAGTCACCTTGCTATAACGGCATCAGCAGTGGAATAATGCAGTCACTTTCCGCGTTGATTCTCGTTAAACAGGGAAAACGGTGGAATTATAAAATTTGTCTGATTGCGCAAAAACGCAGCAATGGCGTAAGACGTAATGCGAAATCAAACAATTAGCGGGCTGCGGGTTGCAGCTTGGCCGGCAAATGGAATCAGATCTGTCGACGTAAATCAGAGGCTATTCCCCTAGTAAAAGTGCTGTCTTTCACAAAGAAAAGCAGGCTTACCGAGATAATGCGCCCCTATGCAGGCGACAACCGTGAGGTTGACGGCTTTGCGAGAAGACACGGGGCTTTCGGTTTAACTCCGGCCATGAGGTTATTTTGCCCGCAGCTTTGTCGATAATGTAAAAATAACGAGTAAGTTAAGATGAAAAGAATGTTGATTAACGCAACTCAGCAGGAAGAGTTGCGTGTTGCCCTCGTAGATGGACAGCGGCTGTATGATTTGGATATCGAAAGTCCGGGTCATGAGCAGAAAAAAGCGAATATTTACAAAGGCAAAATCACCCGCATTGAACCAAGTCTTGAAGCAGCGTTCGTGGACTACGGCGCAGAACGACATGGTTTCCTCCCTCTTAAAGAAATCGCCCGCGAATACTTCCCTAGCAATTACTCTTCCCATGGCCGCCCGAACATCAAAGATGTGCTGCGCGAAGGCCAGGAAGTCATCGTTCAGGTAGACAAAGAAGAACGTGGCAACAAAGGCGCCGCCTTGACCACCTTCATCAGCCTGGCGGGCAGCTATCTGGTGCTGATGCCGAACAACCCGCGCGCCGGCGGTATTTCTCGCCGCATCGAGGGTGACGATCGTACCGAGCTGAAAGAAGCACTCTCTTCGCTGCAACTGCCAGACGGCATGGGCCTGATCGTTCGCACCGCGGGCGTAGGCAAATCCGCCGACGCGCTGCAGTGGGATCTCTCCTTCCGTCTGAAGCACTGGGAAGCGATTAAAAAAGCCGCCGAAGGCCGCCCTGCACCGTTCCTGATCCACCAGGAAAGCAACGTTATCGTGCGTGCCTTCCGCGATTATCTGCGCCCGGACATCGGCGAAATCCTGATCGACAACCCGAAAATTCTCGATCTGGCCAAAGAGCACATCGCTGCGCTGGGCCGCCCGGATTTCAGCAGCAAAATCAAACTGTACAGCGGTGAAATTCCTCTGTTCAGCCACTATCAGATCGAATCGCAGATCGAATCCGCCTTCCAGCGCGAAGTGCGCCTGCCGTCCGGCGGCTCGATCGTCATCGACAGCACCGAAGCGCTGACCGCCATCGACATCAACTCCGCACGCGCAACCCGCGGCGGCGACATCGAAGAGACGGCGTTCAACACCAACCTGGAAGCGGCGGACGAGATCGCTCGCCAGCTGCGCCTGCGCGACCTCGGCGGCCTGATCGTCATCGACTTCATCGACATGACGCCGGTACGCCACCAGCGCGAAGTGGAAAACCGCTTGCGCGACGCCGTGCGTCAAGACCGCGCGCGCATCCAAATCGGCCGCATCTCCCGCTTCGGCCTGCTGGAAATGTCACGCCAGCGCCTCAGCCCGTCGCTGGGTGAGTCCAGCCACCACGTGTGCCCACGCTGTAACGGCACCGGTACCATCCGCGACAACGAATCGCTGGCGCTGTCCATCCTGCGCCTGATCGAAGAAGAAGCGCTGAAGGAAAACACCAAAGAAGTTCACGCTATCGTGCCGGTTCAGGTCGCTTCGTACCTGCTGAACGAAAAGCGCGAATCCGTCAGCGCGATCGAAAAACGTCAGGGTGGCGTGAAAGCCGTCATCGTGCCGAACGATGAAATGCAAACCCCGCACTACTCGGTGCTGCGCGTGCGCAAGGGCGAGGAAACCTCTACCCTCAGCTACCTGCTGCCGAAACTGCACGAAGAAGACATGGAGCGTCCGCTGGAAGATGCGCCGATGGAACGCAAGCGTCCGGAGCAACCGGCCCTGGCTTCCTTCTCCCTGTCCGCCGATGTGCCGCCGCCGGCTGAAGAACCCGTCGCCGTTGCCAAACCTGTCGCTGCAGCCGCCAAGGCTAAAGCCGCAGCGCCGGCCGCCGCTAAACCGGGCTTCCTGGGCCGCCTGTTCGGTGGTCTGAAGAACTTGTTCGCCGGTGAAGAACAACCTGCCGTCGAAGAAGCCAAACCGGCCGAAACGCCGAAGGCGGAAGGCAACGGTGAGAACCGTCGTCAGGATCGTCGCGGTCAGCGCCGTCAAGGCACCGGCCGTAAAGAGCGCGGTGAGCGTAGCGACCGTGGCGATCGCCCGGAACGCGGCGAGCGTAAAGAGCGCGGTGAAGGCCGTGACAATCGCGAGCGCGATAACCGTGAACCGCGTGAGAACCGTGAAGGCCGTGAATCGCGTGAATCCCGCGATGAACAGCGCCGTAACCGCCGCAACCAGCAGCAGAACGCGCCGGTAGCGGAGGAAACCGCTTCGGAAGAAGGTGCTAAAGCGCCGCGCGAAGATCAGCAGCAACGCCGTGAGCAGCGTGCTGAACGCCAGCGTCGTCGTCAGGAAGAGAAACGTCAGGCTCAGCAGGAAGTGAAAGCGCTGGAAAGCGTTGACGCAGTCGAGAGTACCGACGAAGAGCAGGAAGAGCGCCAGCAGCAGAACATGCAGCGCCGTCAGCGCCGCCCTCTGTCGCAGAAAGTGCGTATCCTGTCTGCGGAAGAAGAGCTGCAGCGTGCAGCGGAAGAGCTGTTGGCGCCGAAAGCGCCGGTAGCGAAAGCCGAAGACGCGCAGCCGACCGCCGACGATAGCGTCAAGCTGTTGCCGGAAACCGTTGCCGCACAGCAGGAAGACGATGCCCAGGGCGAAAGCCGCGGCAACGGCGAAGGCATGCCGCGTCGTTCCCGTCGTTCACCGCGTCACCTGCGCGTCAGCGGCCAGCGTCGCCGTCGTTACCGCGATGAGCGTTACCCGCTGCAATCCCCAATGCCGTTGGCGGGCGCGTTCGCTTCGCCGGAAATGGCATCAGGCAAAGTATGGGTAAGCTACCCGGTCGCTCAGGTTGAAGAAGCCGAAGTGCAAACCGAAGCCGTAGAGCAGGCGCCGGTTGTCACCGCAGCGGTTGAACAGCACAGCGTTACCGTGGAAGACACTCAGACCGCGGCCAGCGTCAACGGACCGGCACCCGAAGCCGCCGTTGAAACTGCTAGCGTTACCGTAACGGAAGAAGCTGCAGTCGTAGCACCGGTTGTAGCCACTCCGGCCGAGGAAATCCCGGCGCCGGTGGAAACCGCCCCAGCAGCTGTTGCAGTTGAACAGCCGAAAGTGGAAGAGACTGCCCCTGCAGTGGAAGCCGAGCCGGTAGCTGAAACCGTAGCTGTAGAGCCAGTGGTTGAACCTGCGCCAACGGAAGACGAGCCTGTGGTCGAAGTTGTACCGGTTGTAGAAGCCACGCCAGCGGAAGAAACGCCAGTGGTAGAAGCCACGCCAGCGGAAGAAACGCCAGTGGTAGAAGCCGCACCTGCGGCAACCTCCGTGGAAGCTGCTCCGGTCGAAAAAGCCCCAGCGCCAATCGCCGCAGAACCTGCACCTGCAGTTGCGCAGCAGCCGGCGCCGGTGAAAGCCGTGCAGGACGCGCTGTACAAACACATCGCCACTGCGCCGATGACTAAAGCGCCTGCGCCAGCCTACGTGCCGGAAGAACGCAAGCACAGCAACTGGCAGCGCCCTTCCTTCAACTTTGAAGGCAAAGGTTCAGCCGGTGGTCACTCGGCAGTGAGCCAGGCCACCGCGCCTGCCACAAAGCCGCAGCCGGTTAACGAATAAGTTAATCTGCAACCCTAAAAAAACCCGCCATCGGCGGGTTTTTTCTTGCCTGTAAAAAGCTCAGGCGATCTTTTTCAGTTTCTTGATGTCCAGAACATCCAACTTGCCGTCAAGTCGACTGACGAACTGCTGAAAATGCGCCGTCTCATTATGCTTATCCAGCGCCTCGCTGCTGGCCCAACGCTCAAAGAACACGAAGGTGCCCGGCTTTTCCAGATCGCGATGCAAATCATATTGCAGGTTGCCCAGCTCCTGGCGGCTCGGCTCGAGAATGTCGTGCACCGCTTCACTGACTGCGGCCTCAAATCCCGCTTTCGCTTGCAGGGTGGCGATAACGCGTACTTCCATTGTTTTCTCCCTTTCCACTTGATGAAAGTCGACGGTATTGGCGTCGGCATCGTTGAAATCCTTGTCACTATGCGCCTGCTGCGCCGTTGATTTCAACTTGTCGCCAACAAACAGATGCATCTGCGGCACTTTCCGCTTATCCTTACACCCCGGCGTGAATAAACCCATTATTCGCTTTTCATTAGACGTATTTGACCGCCGGAGCCTAGCTAGATGACCGCACAACCTCAAGTTCTGAAAATCCGCCGCCCAGACGACTGGCATATCCACCTGCGTGACGATGAGATGCTGAAAACGGTGGTGCCCTATACCAGCCAGGTATTTGGCCGGGCGATCGTGATGCCGAACCTGGTTCCGCCCGTGACGACCGTGGCCGCCGCGCGCGCCTACCGCGATCGCATTCTGGCGGCGGTGCCGCAGGGTCACAACTTCACTCCGCTGATGACCTGTTACCTGACTAACTCTCTGGCGGCCAGTGAACTGGTCAGCGGTTTCGAGCAAGGGGTGTTTACCGCCGCCAAGCTGTATCCGGCCAACGCCACCACCAACTCCAGCCACGGTGTCAGCGATGTGACCGGCATTTATCCGCTGTTCGAACAGATGCAAAAAATCGGCATGCCGCTGCTGATCCACGGTGAAGTGACCGATCCTGCCGTCGATATTTTCGACCGCGAGGCGCGCTTTATCGAACAGGTGATGGAGCCTATCCGCCGTCACTTCCCGGAGCTGAAAATCGTCTTCGAGCACATCACCACCAAAGAAGCGGCACAGTACGTGCAGGCAGGCAACCGTTTCCTCGGCGCCACCATCACGCCGCAACACCTGATGTTCAACCGCAACCACATGCTGGTCGGCGGCATTCGCCCACACCTGTTCTGCCTACCGATCCTCAAGCGCAACGTCCATCAGGAAGCGCTGCGTCAGGCGGTTGCCAGCGGCTCGGACCGTTTCTTCCTCGGCACCGACTCCGCGCCGCACCTCAAGCATCGCAAAGAGTCCAGCTGCGGCTGTGCCGGCTGCTTCAATGCGCCGAATGCCATCCCGGCTTACGCAGCGGTCTTCGAACAGCTCGGCGCACTGGAGCACTTCGAGGCTTTCTGCTCGCTCAACGGCCCACGCTTCTATGGCCTGCCGCTCAACGAAGACTTCATCGAACTGCAGCGCGTGCCAACCACCCAACCGGAAGAGATTACCCTCGGCAATGAATCCGTGATCCCCTTCCTGGCGGGTGAAACCCTGAACTGGTCGCTGAAAGACTGATATTTTTGCATCGCCCTCTTGCCCTCGCACTCGGTTAACTGTATAAATAAACAGTAAATCGCTTCGGGGGCAATTATGCGTGTTGAAGTCACTCTAGATAAAACCCGGCCGCTGCCGTCGGGCGCCATTGAGGCGCTGACCGGTGAACTGGGCAAACGGGTCAATCGCCAGTTTCCAGACGCCGTCGTTCATGTACGTTATGCCGGCGCCAACGGGCTCTCCGTGCTGGGGGGCGCCAAAACCGATCGGGATCTGATCGAGGAAATCCTTCAGGAAACCTGGGAAAGCGCGGACGAATGGTTTAGCGCAGAATAACACTGCAATGCTGTTTTTGCCGGGGGTCGCTCTCCGGCTTTTTTGTTTCTGGCGCCCTGCCCATTCATCGCTTACCCTTACTCTGAAACAAAATCTGCCTCAGCGCTGTATTTAACGCAAAGGAGTAAGCATGGCCCCGGACAAGGTGAAATCCGAAGACGCAATGACGTTTGGCGAACTGCTGGCGCTGATTGCCGATCAGAAAAGGCGCTTGAACGTACTGGAAGTAGCTTTCTCTTATCTGGCCTTCAGCCTGGATGACAAAGCCAACCAACGGCTGATCCACAGCCTGAAGCTGGAATCGCACAGCCAGAATCGTGATGCCGAAACGCAAAAGCATTTCGCCCATTTGGCCGAAGAGCTGGAAAAATGTCTGCATGGTGCATCGCCACCTGCCGACGCGGAATAACGCGCTGCGCTTGACTCGTCCACTGCTGCACCTGCAAATTTGTAGAATAATTGTTCAAATAAATATTTATTTTGCAAATTTCGGTGACAACCCCCTCCACCGATGAAAGCGGATGCGTATACTGTAATTGCTCTCATGATGATGAGCCGCATTGATCCTCGTTAGTCACTCACGGTAGTTACTACTCAATAAGGGGTCTTTATGGACAGAAATGATGAAGTAATTCAGACGCACCCGCTTGTCGGTTGGGATATCAGTACTGTCGACGTTTACGACGCCATGATGATACGCCTTCATTACCTGTCTTCACTAGACCAAACGCCCGAAGAAGCCCAAGTAGACCGAACGCTTTGGCTGACTACAGATGTCGCCCGTCAATTAATCAATATCTTAGAAGCCGGCATCGCCAAGATTGAAGCTACGGATTACCAGGATCTTGATCGCAGAAAACATTGATTTATCGTCTCCTAACCTCTAAGGCGCCGTGACCATTCCCGGCGCCTTTTTCTTTGCCTTTCATCGTTCAATCAGTGCATTGCGCCCGCCAACCTTTTATCATGGGGCGATAAGAAATCGCTATCAGAGAGGGTGGGTACGTGGAATATGATTTGATTGTGGTGGGCAGCGGTTCCGTCGGCGCAGCGGCAGGCTATTACGCCACGCGGGCCGGCTTGAAAGTGCTGATGATCGACAGCGCCATTCCCCCGCACCGCAACGGCAGCCATCACGGCGATACCCGCATCATCCGTCACGCTTACGGCGAAGGCGAAAAGTACGTGCCGCTGGTGCTACGCGCCCAGGCGCTGTGGAATGCGCTGATTCAACAATCCGGCGAGGAACTGTTTCAGTCGTGCGGCGTCCTCAATTTGGGGCCGCAGCACTCCGACTTCATTCGCAATGCTCAGCAGAGCGCGCAAACATTCCGTCTGAATGCGCAAACCCTCAGCGCCGAACAGATCGCTCAACGCTGGCCGGAATTCCGGGCCCCGGAAGGTTATGTCGGCGTGTTCGAGCCCGACGCCGGCTTCCTGCATGCTGAGCTGGCGATAGCCACTCTGATCAAGCTGGCAAAAGAAGCCGGCTGCAGCCAGTTGTTCAACTGCCCGGTCAGCGCGGTGGAGCCTATCGATGGCGGCGTTGAGGTCATCACCGGCGAAGGGCGTTTCACGGCGCGAAAAGCGGTGATCACCGCCGGTACCTGGGTCAAAGCGCTGTTGCCGCAGTTACCCGTCGCGCCACTGCGCAAAGTCTTCTCCTGGCATCAGGCAGATGGCCGCTACAGCGTGAACAATCGTTTCCCGGCCTTTACCGTCGAAGCGCAAGACGGCACGCACTATTACGGTTTCCCGGCGGATAACGACGGCCTGAAAGTAGGCAAGCACGACGGCGGCCAGCCGATGGATGCCCCCGAGCAGCGCAAACCCTTCGGCAGCTACGCCAGCGACGGCACGGAAGTTTTCTCCTTCCTGCGGCAATTTTTACCGGGTGTAGGCGTATGTTTACACGGCGAAGCCTGCAGTTATGATATGAGCCCCGACGAAGACTTTATTATCGATACGCTGCCGGATTGCGATCGCCTGATGGTTATCAGCGGATTGAGCGGCCACGGCTTCAAGTTCGCCAGCGCGTTGGGTGAGATTGCCGCGCTGTTCGCGCAGGACAAAGCGCCGCCGGTCGACGTCTCCAGCTTTGGTCTGAAACGATTTAGCTAAGCGAAGGATTTCTCTGTCCAGGTTGCCGTCGTGCCCTGGACAGCAAAATTTAGCGGTTACAATTTATTAACCTGCTAACTCTTTTAAATACCAAGTAAAAATCCTGATAACGGAAATTTCTTATATTCAGCATTTGAATTTCCGAATTGAACACTTGCAGTGTAAGTCCTATTTTACAGAAGATATGCTCCATCGGCTTTCAACAAGGACGTCACCATGAAACTACTTGTCGTGGACGAATGCTGCTTCACCCGGGTCGGTATAGCCAGCTACTTTGCTGATAGTGGGATTACGACGATCAAGTGCTGCCACAGCATTGAATACGCTACGCCGCTGTTGGCCAGCTTTCAGCCGAGCCACATTCTGGTGAACCTCAGCAACCAGTGCCGTTATAACGAAGCGGACGCGCAGCTGCTGGCGTTTATGGAAGCCAGCCAGTCTGCCTTGCTGTTTATCTATCTCGATACGCCTTACCCTTACAGCGAAACGCCAATGCGCATCGCCGATAACGCCTTTCTGTTCAATAAAAGCATTCTGCCACTCACTTTACGCACGCTGCGCGAAAATCCGCTGGCGCTGGCCGATGACGGCGAAGAGCGTTCCTTGTTCAGTCCGCAGGAACTGACGGTGATGAAATATTGGATGGCGGAGATGCCCAACTACCGCATCGCGAAAAAGCTGCAAATCAGCTCGCATACGGTGTACGTGCACAAGCGTCACATCACGGAGAAGATCAACGCGCGCAACCGGCTGGAGTTCTACTCGCTGTATAACGTGCTGCGCTATTTCTACCCGCCGAGCACGCCAACAAATTCGACGCCGCTGGCGCTGCTGGCCGTGTAACCTCAAGCCTGCGATAACGCAGGCTTTTTTATCGCCTCTCTTCCCGCACTCACGCGCGGCGCGCTGTAAAAGACGCCGAGAAAAGGACTATAATCAAAGGTCCCTTTCTTCAGGCAGCTGAAATGTTAAACCGAATACTGGCGGCTATCGTCAACAACGTGCGTGAGCACCTGGTGCTGTACCTGTGTCTGTGGCTAGTGCTGCTGGCGTTGGATGTCTATTTCTTCTTCGTCATGTAATCCATGCCGCCGTTATTTCCCCGATTGAGCTTCAACCGCTTCGGCGATCCCGCCCAGGTGCTGGAATTGCAGCAGATGAGCAGACCGCTGCTGCGCCCCGGACAGCGGTTATTGCAGATGCGCTATGCCCCGATCAACCCTTCCGATCTGATCCCGATCCACGGCCAATACGCGCACCGCATCGCCCTTCCTCAGGTGCCGGGATATGAAGGCGTGGGCGTCGTCGTCAACCCGCAGAATGGGCATTCAACGGGCCGCCGCGCGCTGGCGGTAGCGGGTAACGGCAGTTGGCAAACGTTCGTCACGCTGCCTGAAGATCGGGTGATCTGGGTGCCGGACGACATCGACGACGCCTGCGCAGCGCAAATCTATATCAACCCGCTCACCTGCTGGGTGCTGTTGACGCAATGGCTGCCGCTCAACGCCGGCGACTTACTGCTGCTCAACGGCGGCGGTTCCGCCGTTAGCCTGCTGTTGGCGCAGATGACGGCGCTGCGCGGCATTCGTCTGGCGGTCGTGGTGCGCAACACCGCTCATCGCCAGGCGTTACTGGCCGCCGGCGCCTGGCGCGTTATCGAAGCGTCGCAGCTGGTGGAAATGACGAATTTTGGCGCCCGTGCGGCCATCGACTGCATCGGCGGCGAAGACGGATTGCAGTTGGCGCGGGCGGTCCGCACCGGCGGCGATTTTGTGGCGCTGGGCCTGCTTAGCGGCCGCCAGGTAGACTGGCGGCGCGTGGTGGACGAGTTAAAGCTGCGGGCTTCGCTGTTCCACTTGCGCAAATGGAACGCACAGGCGGCACCGGCGCAATGGCAGACGGCGTTTTATCAGTTATTCCAGCTGTTGCGACGCGGCCAGCTGGCGCTGCGCCCACCCGCCGCGATTTATCCTTTGCGTCAGTACGCAGCGGCGCTGCACCACGCCGCCCAGCCCGGCGTGAATGGCAAAATATTCCTCACTCCGGCGCCGCTGGAGGCTGGCGCGGCGGGCGACCGTCCCCCAGGATAACCGCCAGCCGATAGCCGTCTTCGGTGGTCTCCAGCGCGATGCGCGCCACGATCGTCAGCGGCACCGACAGCAGCATGCCCACCGGGCCGAGCAGCCAGCCCCAGAAGATCAGCGACAGGAACACCACCAGCGTCGACAGCCCCAGCCCGCGCCCCATCACGCGCGGCTCGAGGATATTGCCGATCACCATGTTGACAGCGATAAAGCCACCCGCCACCACCAGCGCATCACCCAATCCGTTGAACAACAGCGCCTGAATCAGCGGCGGAATGGCGGCCAATACCGAGCCAATGTTGGGAATGTAGTTAAGCAGAAACGCCAGCAGCCCCCAGATAAAGGCAAAACGCACGCCGACCGCCGCCAGGAAGATCCAGACGATCACCCCAGTGGCCAGGCTGATGATGGTTTTAATCACCAGATAACGTGTCACGCCGTCCAGCGCCCGCCGCACCGCGGCGAGCCCCTCGTTCGGCTTATCCAGCGCCTGCTGCAGCTTATACGGCAGCAGTTGCACTTCGAACAGCATAAACACCACGGTCATCAGCAGCAGGAAGACGTTGGTCATGGCGCCAGACAGGTGCCCCAGCATGCGGGTGACCAGATTCATCGCCGCGCTGGGATCGACATACTGCAGCATCGCTTCGCTGGAGAGACTGATATTGAAGCGATCGGCGTAATGCTGCAGCTCGCGCAGCTTCTCGATCATCATGCCGCGGTACTGGGGCAGCGAGCGGGCGAACTCGTTCAGCGAAGCACCCAGCATGCCGATAAACAGCATCACGACCACGATCACCGCCGTCACCAGCAGCGTCACCCCGACGATACGCGGCACTCGTCGGCGTTCCAGCATCGCCACCAGCGGGTTCAGCACCATGGCGAGGAACACCGCCAGCAAAAACGGCACCACGATGTCGGCGGCGGCTTTCACCCCGGCCAAAATGATCACCAACATCGCCAGCAGGACGGCCAGACGCAGGCTACTGTCGGTCACACGGGTTCGGCCCATGACGTTTCCTTGTTATTTCACTGGGTTAACCGGCCACCAAGAGCCGACTCTTGGCGCTAATGGTAGCAAAGTCCACCGTCACGCCGCAGAGGATTTCGCCTAACCGTTCGAAAAAATTAATCTTTCCGCCCTGCTCTTTGCCGCAAGAAATAGTCATAACGTTTGCCAACAAATAATTCCACCGAGCAACTCATGGACGATTTACGTAAAATGACAAAAGCTGACATTAATAGATAATAAGCCTAATTTTCAACAACTAGCACAACCGCCCCATGAGGGAAATAATATCATCTTCAACGATTTATCTGATGAAGCCCGAACATCTCAAACAAATTCACTGACTAATATTTCTAAGAAGTAACATAGTTAAATTTATTATTGATTTTATGTTTCCTAAAGTTTAATTATTGCAGCCAGCCAATCGGTAATCGAAGGAAACAGGATGCTCTGGAAAAATACCGCCGATCGTTTCGGCCATGTGTCAGTGTTAATCCACTGGCTGGTGGCGCTGACGGTGTACGGCATGTTCGCACTCGGTCTGTGGATGGTTACGCTGGGCTATTACGACGTCTGGTACCATCAGGCGCCGGAGATCCACAAAAGCATTGGCACGCTGCTGTTCATCGTGATGGTGATCCGCGTGATCTGGCGCTTTGTCTCGCCGCCACCCAAGCCGCTGGCCAGCTATGGTCGCCTCACTCGCGTCAGCGCTATTCTCGCGCATCTGGCGCTGTATGCCGTGCTGTTCGGCATTCTGATCAGCGGCTATCTGATCTCGACCGCCGACGGCCAACCGATCAGCGTATTCGGCTGGTTCGACGTGCCCGCCACCGTCACCGGCATGGCGGAACAGGCCGACACCGCCGGCGCCATACACCTTTACCTGGCCTGGGCCGTGGTAGTGCTTTCGGTACTGCACGGGCTGGCCGCGCTTAAACATCACTTTATCGATCGTGATGTCACTTTGAAACGGATGCTGGGTAGCAGCGCCGATTAACCTTTGGATTTATGGAGATTGCTATGTTGAAAAAGACCGTATTGGGCCTGACCGCAGGCGCCCTGCTGCTGAGCGCCGGTTCCGCACTGGCGGCGGACTACAAGATCGACAAACAGGGCCAGCACGCCTTTATCGAGTTCCGCATCCAGCACCTGGGCTACAGCTGGCTGTATGGCAGCTTTAAAGACTTCGACGGCGGCTTCACCTTCGACGAAAAAGATCCGTCCAAGGACAAGGTCAACGTGACCATCAATACCGCCAGCGTCGACACCAACCACGCCGAGCGCGACAAGCACCTGCGCAGCGCCGAGTTCCTCAACGTGGAGAAGAACAAGCAAGCCAAGTTTGAATCCACCGAAGTGAAAAAAAGCGGCGACGGTTATGCGGTGGTCGGCAACCTGACGCTGAACGGCGTGACCAAGCCCGTTACGCTGGACGCCAAACTGATTGGCCAGGGCAACGATCCGTGGGGCGGCTACCGCGCCGGCTTTGAGGCCAACGGTAAGATCAAGCTGAAAGATTTCGGCATCACCACCGATCTGGGCCCGGCGTCGCAAGACGTTGAGCTGATCATCTCCGTAGAAGGCGTACGCGAGAAATAAATAAAAAAAAGCCCGGTTTGGCGGCCGGGCTTCTCATTTCCTCAGGCTCAGCGGGCTGGGCCTTCTTCTTCCGGTGCCGGAATGTGCATCGTAGTCTGCAACAAGCCTTTTGACTTATTGAAGATCTTGACGCCGTTTTCACGGCCGGCACGGCGCGCGCGTTGCTCTTCGCGCGGCAGCTTCAGCTCTTCGCGGCAAATCTCGCTACAGCACCCTTCAAATTTAGCGGCGCAGCTCGGGCACTGAATGAACAGCAGATGGCAACCGTCGTTCTTGCAGTTGGTATGGGTGTCGCACGGCGCTCCACACTGGTGGCAGTTGGCGATCACATCGTCGGAGATGCGCTCACCCATACGCTCATCGAACACGAAGTTTTTGCCGATAAACTTCAGCGGCAACCCCTGTTCTTTCGCTTTGCGGGTGTACTCGATAATCCCGCCTTCCACGTGGTAGATGTTTTTAAAGCCTTTGTGCAGCATATAGGCGCTGGCTTTTTCACAGCGAATGCCGCCGGTGCAATACATGACAATATTCTTGTCTTTACTGTCCTGCAGCATCTCCACCGCCATCGGCAGCTGATCGCGGAAAGTATCCGACGGCACCTCAATGGCGTTTTCGAAATGGCCGACTTCGTACTCATAGTGGTTGCGCATATCGACGAATACCGTATTCGGATCGTCTATCATCTGATTGACGCGATCGGCCTGCAGATACTCGCCGACGTTGCTTGGGTCGAAGCTCTCGTCATCGATGCCGTCGGCCACGATGCGCTCACGCACCTTGAGGCGTAGTACCCAGAAGGATTTGCCATCGTCTTCGAGCGCAATATTCAGGCGTACCTGATCCAGCGCCGGGTGCGAGGCGAACAGCGCGGCTTTGAACGCGTCGAAGTGATGCTGCGGCACGCTGATCTGCGCGTTGATGCCCTCTTTCGCCACGTAGATGCGGCCGAACACCTTCAGTTTTTCGAACTGAACGTACAGGCTGTCGCGAAACGCTTTGGGATCGTCGATGGAGAAGTATTTGTAAAAAGAAACTGTGGTGCGCGGCTCGGTTTCCGCCAGCATGCGCGCCTTCAGTTCCTCATTAGAAATTCGGTTATGTAACACTGGCATGGTGTACTTTCCTGTCTTTCGGGAGGTGACTGATTATCGCGCGCCGCCTGCCGGCCCGCGCGCGGCGCATATCATACCCGAAAAACCGCCGCCGCGCAGCCCTGGCGCCAGCGCCCCGTTCAGTGTCCGTCGCCTTCGGTAAACGCAGAAGCCACTATGCCGAGCGCCATCATCACGCCGGCGAGCGCCAATATCGCGTTCACCTGCAGATGCGCGCCAACGCTGCCGACCGTCGCGCCCAAAACCAGCAGCCCCGCACTGATCCATGGTGCCAAAATATTTACCCTCTGAATAATTACCAGTAATAATATCGCCATTATCTTTGGCAGGAAAGATTGTGGAAAAATTCGGCATTCGATGCATATTTAACGCCCAAAGAGGGATTTTAATGCGTTGTGTTTTCCCGGATCGCCAGAAAAATGCCACAATAGTCGCAAACAAACGGCAGAAACGAACCTTGCCGCCGAGCTCACCCGGCTGCCAGACCATGCGATGACTCTGTCATTACACTTAAACAACCGTATTCAAACAGAGAACCCATGACTCAAGTTCCTACTTTCAATCGTTCCTTATTGCATCCGCGCTATTGGCTGACCTGGGTCGGCATCGGCTTGCTGTACCTGCTGGTGTTGCTGCCTTACCCCGTCATCTACTGGCTCGGCACCTCGATTGGGCGATTTTCCATGCGCTTTCTCAAGCGACGCGTCGCTATCGCCCAACGCAACCTCGAGCTCTGTTTTCCCGACATGCCGCAGGCCGAACGCGATGCGCTGGTGGTAAAGAATTTCGAATCGGTCGGCATGGGGCTGTTTGAAACCGGCATGGCGTGGTTCTGGCCCAACTGGCGCATCGAGCGCTGGTTCAAGGTCAGTGGCCTGGAGCACATCCAACAAGCGCGCGACAACCAGCAGGGCGTGTTGCTGATTGGCCTGCACTTTTTGACGCTGGAGCTGGGCGCGCGCATCTTCGGCATTCACAACCCGGGCATCGGCGTTTACCGCCCGCACGACAACAAGCTGATGGACTGGCTGCAAACCTGGGGCCGCATGCGTTCCAACAAATCGATGCTGGACCGCAAAGACATCAAAGGCATGATCCGCGCCCTGAAACAGGGTGATATCATCTGGTATGCGCCGGATCACGACTACGGCCCGCGCAGCAGCGTTTTCGTGCCGCTGTTCGCGGTGGACAAGGCTGCCACCACCACCGGCAGCTACGTGCTGGTGCGGATGGGTAAACCGGCGATCGTTCCGTTCACCCCGCGCCGCCTGCCGGACGGCAAAGGGTATGAGCTGATTATGCAACCGGCGGTGGAAAACTTCCCGCTGGATAACGAACTCGAGGCCGCCGCCTTTATGAACAAAGTGGTGGAGAAAGAGATCCTGATGGCGCCGGACCAATACATGTGGCTGCATCGCCGCTTCAAGACCCGCCCGGAAGGCGAGCCTTCGCTCTACTGATCAAGCCAACCCGCCACCGGCGGGTTTTTTATTGCGCGCCTCTTGAGAATCGACGGCGAGGGTGGGATGGTAAAGCCTTTGCCGCCCACCCTGGAGCCGTTATGTACATTGTCAGCCTGACCTACCATCGCCCGATCGCCGACGTCGACAGCCACCTTGACGGGCACATCGCCTGGCTTAAGAAATATTTTCAGGATGGCACCTTCGTCGCCTCCGGCCGCAAGAATCCCCGCACCGGCGGCGTGATCCTGGCCAAGGGCATTGACCGTGCGCAGTTAGACGCCATCCTGGCCGAAGATCCCTTCAACGCCGTAGCCCACTACGAGGTCACCGACTTTAGCGCCACCACCACCGCCGCCGGTTTCGAGGCGCTGACCGGACTATAAAACGCTGTAAATTCCGCGCGCTAAGCGCGGAATAAGGTTTAAACGTCATTTTTAAAACTTTATTTCATTTTTCGCCCAATCTTTGTCCCCTCGTTTGCCGTCGCCGCGCTTGCGGCGCATACTTACCAGGCTAACTTTCACGTTTTGCCCCTTCATCTTGCCGCTGGCAAAACGCGTCACCTTTCGGCAGTGGACATTTATGGCTTCGGCAGCAGAACCCGTTAACTGGAAACGCAACCTTTTCGTCGCCTGGCTGGGATGTTTTCTCACCGGCGCCGCCTTCAGCCTGGTGATGCCGTTTCTGCCGCTGTACGTAGAGACGCTGGGCGTTACCGGCCATCAGGCGCTCAACATGTGGTCCGGTCTGCTGTTCAGCATCACCTTCCTGTTTTCCGCTATCGCCGCGCCGTTCTGGGGCGCCCTGGCAGACCGACGCGGCCGCAAACTGATGCTGCTGCGTTCAGCGCTCGGTATGGCGATCGTCATGGCGCTGATGGGCATGGCGCAAACGGTCTGGGAGTTTCTCGCGCTGCGTGCGGTGCTGGGGCTGCTCGGCGGGTTCATTCCCAACGCCAACGCGCTGATCGCCACCCAGGTGCCGCGCAACCGCAGCGGCTGGGCGCTCGGCACCCTGTCTACCGGCGGCGTCGGCGGTGCGCTGATAGGCCCATTGATCGGCGGTTTGTTAGCCGATCTGTACGGCCTGCGCCCGGTGTTTTATATCACCGCCGCAGTGTTATTCGTCTGCTTCGTACTGACGCTGCTGTATGTCAAAGAACAATTTACCCCGGTGCAAAAACGCGACATGTTGCACGCAAAACAGGTGTTCGCCTCGCTGAAGAACCCGAAACTGGTGCTCAGCCTGTTTGTGACCACCATGATCATCCAGATCGCCACCGGCTCGATTGCGCCGATCCTGACGCTGTATGTGCGCGATCTGGCCGGCGCCACCCACAATCTGGCGTTTATCAGCGGGCTTATCGCCTCAGTGCCCGGCGTCGCGGCATTGATGAGCGCCCCGCGGCTGGGCAAGCTGGGCGATCGCATTGGCCCGGAGCGCATTCTGGTCTTTATGCTGATCGTCTCGGTGCTGTTGCTGATCCCGATGGCGTTCGTGCAGACGCCGTGGCAGCTCGGGGTACTGCGTTTTCTGCTGGGGGCAGCCGACGGCGCGCTGCTGCCGGCGGTACAGACGTTGTTGATTTACAACTGCACCAATCAGGTGGCCGGCCGTATTTTCAGCTACAACCAGTCGTTCCGCGATGTTGGCAACGTCAGCGGCCCACTGCTCGGCGCCGCAATCTCCGCCGGCTACGGTTTTCGCGCGGTCTTCGCGGTCACCGCGCTGGTGGTGCTGTTCAACGCCGGTTATTCCTGGTGGTGTCTGCGGCGACGGCCGGGCTATAGGCGGGAAGACACGCTGCAGGAAGAGTCATAGCTGCATTTATCGCCACTTTCCGCCGTTGCTCAGATCAACGGCGCGTTTCCCCTACTTTTAATAATGCTTCCTTCAGGCCTGTGAACTTTCGCCCCGCTCAGAACATTCTTATCTCAACATCTTGTTTATCAACAATTAATTAACTTTCAGCGCATAAAACCCGCTGTCAATCATATTCCTGTCATAACCAACAGAAAAACCAGAAAAGGAGATGCTTGTCGACTTTTCGTCTAAAAAATGGGATACAGGTACTAGACAAAACCAACGACCAGTTATCAAATGGTTAAATAATATCACGCCAGATGTGAAGCATCGGCCAAGTGAAGAAAAGGTCAGCACGCTTTCCACGGTTTATCAGCGTTGCAGCCGCGGTGTTTGTCGGGTAATCCGCATTGGGCGGATTGCTTTCATTAAATACACATACATACCACAGTACGGGCTGCAGCCTTGCAGCGCCTTTTATTGGGAAATCGTTATGCAATCCTCTGTCAATAAGTCAGAAAGCCGGACCTTCTTCGGCCATCCCTATCCACTGGGTTCTTTGTTCTTCACCGAAATGTGGGAGCGCTTCTCGTTCTACGGCATCCGTCCGCTGCTGATCCTGTTTATGGCTGCCACCGTGTACGACGGCGGCCTGGGCCTGGCGCGTGAGAACGCGTCGGCGATCGTCGGCATCTTCGCCGGCAGCATGTACCTGGCGGCGCTGCCGGGCGGCTGGCTGGCAGATAACTGGCTCGGCCAACGCAAGGCCGTCTGGTACGGTTCGATCCTGATCGCGCTCGGCCACCTGTCGATCGCCCTGTCCGCAGTGATGGGCACCAACCTGTTCTTCATCGGTCTGATGTTCATCGTGCTCGGTTCAGGCCTGTTCAAGACCTGTATCTCGGTGATGGTCGGCACGCTGTACAAGAAAGGCGATGCGCGTCGCGACGGCGGCTTCTCGCTGTTCTACATGGGCATCAACATCGGTTCGTTCATCGCCCCGCTGATCTCCGGCTGGCTGATTAAGTCACACGGCTGGCACTGGGGCTTCGGCATCGGCGGTATCGGGATGCTGGTAGCGCTGGTGATCTTCCGGGTGTTCGCCGTCCCGGCGATGAAACGCTATGATCGCGAAGTGGGCCTGGACTCCACCTGGAACAGCCCGGTCGCGAAGAAAAAAGGCGTCGGTGCCTGGTTGCTGGCATTGGCGGCCATCCTGGTGGCGGCCATCGTGCTGATCGCTCAGGGCACGATCGTTATCAACCCGGTCGAGGTGGCCAGCGTGCTAGTGTACGTCATCGCCGCCTCGGTCACCCTGTACTTCATCTATCTGTTCGCCTTTGCCGGCCTGAGCCGCAAAGAGCGCGCACGCCTGCTGGTGTGCTTCATCCTGCTGATCTCCGCCGCGTTCTTCTGGTCAGCGTTTGAACAGAAACCGACCTCGTTTAACCTGTTCGCCAACGATTACACCAATCGCATGATCGGCGACTTCGAGATCCCGGCGGTGTGGTTCCAGTCGATCAACGCCCTGTTCATCATCCTGCTGGCACCGGTCTTCAGCTGGGCCTGGCCTGCGCTGGCGCGCAATAACGTGCGTCCGAGCAGCATCACCAAGTTCGTGATCGGCATCCTGTGCGCCGCCGGCGGTTTTGGCCTGATGATGTTGGCCGCGCAGAATGTGCTGAGCAACGGCGGCGCCGGCGTATCGCCGATGTGGCTGGTAGGCAGTATCCTGATGCTGACGCTGGGTGAGCTGTGCCTGAGCCCGATCGGGCTGGCCACCATGACGCTGCTGGCGCCGGAGAGAATGCGCGGTCAGATGATGGGGCTGTGGTTCTGCGCCAGCGCGTTGGGCAACCTGGCGGCCGGTCTGATCGGCGGTCACGTCAAGGCCGACCAACTGGATATGCTGCCGAATCTGTTCGCTCGCTGCTCCATCGCGCTGCTGATCTGCGCCGCCGTGCTTATTGTGCTGATCGTGCCGATTCGCCGCATGCTGGAAAATACCCAGTCCAAGAGCGCGCAAAAACCGGCGACCAACGTCTGACGGATACCCCGTTTTATCTCGCAAACCGGCGCTCGATGCGCCGGTTTTTTTATGCCTGCCAAGCCTGATGTTGCAATACCACCCGATAGCCATCAGGATCTTCAAAAGTTTGCCCCGCCCGATCCCAATAGGGATTATAGGCGGCGACCGATAAGAACCCTGCCGCCTGCATCCGCTCACACGCGGCCCGCCATTCGTTCTCATCCGGCAGATAAAATACCAGCAGATGATCCTGCGTCGGCGCCTGCCCGACCCGCACCCCACGATGCTGCGTGAACTCCAGATGGTAGGCATGCTGCGGATGCCCAATCATCATGCCGTCAAACCCCTGATGATCGACAAACTCACCCAGCTTTTCGAAACCCAGCCCGCGGCAATACAGCGTAGCAATCTCTTGCAACCGATCGGTCGGGCGCGCGATGCGCAACACCGCTTTGGCTATCGACACGTACTCCTCCTCCTCATGATAACGTCATACAGCGCCATACCCGCCAGCATCGCCAGCAGGAACGGCCATACCCGGCTTATCTCCGCCCCGGCCAACACCCAGGCTGGACCGGGGCAAATACCCGCGATACCCCACCCGATGCCGAACAGTGCGCTGCCCGCCAGCAAACGACGATCCAGACGCCCGGCGGCCGGGATCTGCAGCGTTTCCCCCAACAGGCTACGCTCGCGTCGCCTCGCCCACAGGAAGGCCGGCGCCGCCACCGCGATCGCACCCGCCATCACCAACGCCAGCGAGGGATCCCACGCGCCGGTAACGTCGAGAAACGCCAACACTTTGGCCGGATTGGCCATGCCGGCGACGATCAGCCCCAGACCGAAAATGATGCCGCTCAGCAGCGCCAACAGCGTTTTAAGCATTCTCAACCTCCCGCCAGGTGGCGCATCAACCACACGGTCATAAAGCCCAGCAGCATAAACACCGCCGTGGCGGCCAGCGAACGCGGCGCCAACCGTGCGACGCCGCACACGCCGTGCCCGCTGGTACAACCGCTGCCCAATCGAGTGCCCAATCCCACCAACAGCCCTGCGGCCGCCAGCCCGCCGTTGCCGATCGCGATCTCACCGGACGGCAAAGTCGCAGCGGCAGCATACAGCCAAGGCGAGAGCAGCAACCCGCCAATAAATGCGGCGCGCCAGCCCCGCTCCCAGCCAGCGGCACTCAAGACACCGCCGGTAATGCCGCTGATGCCAGCGATCCGGCCGTTGAACAGCAGCAGCAGCGCCACCGCGCCGCCGATAATAGCCCCTCCCGCCAGCGCGGAATAAGGCGTGAAGTGTGGCCAGTCAATGGTCATCGCGGTTCTCCGGTTGCGGGCAATAAAGTTGATACAGGGTGTGGAGCAGCGCCAACGCTTTAGCATCGGCTACCGCATAGTAAATCTGCTTGCCGGCGCGCCGGGTGGACACCAACCCTTCCTCCCGCAGTACGCCAAGCTGCTGGGACAGCGTCGGCTGGCGGATATCCAGCGCCTGCGCCAGCTCGCTCACCGCCATCTCGCCCTGACTGAGCCGGCACAGCAGCAGCAGCCGATCTTCGTTGCCCAGAGTGCGCAGCATCGCGCCGGCCTGCGCCGCCGCCTTGCGCATCGCGTCAATATCCATTGCCCCTCCATCAATATATAAAATTATATAATATCATTTTATAAACTATTTTGCCGTACCACGCCACAGACTGGTGTGAAACAGCGCCGCATGGCATCCTGTCATTTCCCCTTTTGCCGTGCGGAGACTGCTTACAATGCTGTTGTTTCACGACGTTCTGCCGCCCGATCAGCCCATCCGGCCGTTGGCCAAGGATTATCGCCACGGGGACAGCGAGCCGGATCACTACCATAACTGCGCGCAGCTGATTCACAGCCTGAGCGGCGTGGTGCAGGTCACCACCCGGCTCGGCAGTTGGGTGGTGCCACCCGGCCGTGGCGTCTGGGTACCGGCGAAAATGGTGCACAGCCTGCGCATCACCGGCCAGGTGGCGGCCAGGACGCTGTTTGTCGATCCGTTGGCGCGCGCCGATCTGCCGGCCCAATGCCAGGTGGTGCAGATTTCGCCGCTGCTGCGCGAGTTGATTATCTGTGCGATGGAGATTGCGCCCGGCTATCCCAGCGGCGGGCGCGATGAGCGCGTGATGGAACTGATCCTGGATGAGTTGCGAATGCTGCCGAGTCTGCCGCTGCACTTGCCCGAACCGCGTGAGGCCTCACTGCTTGCCCTGTGCCGCCATATTCAGACTACGCTGGTACAACCCTGGACACTGGAACAGGCGGCCGCTCAGCTCAGCGTCAGTGGACGCACCCTGTCGCGGCGCTTCCAGCGAGAAACCGGGCTGCATTTTAGTGATTGGGTGCGACGCGCCCGTTTGTTGGCGGCGTTGAACGCGCTGGCGACAGGCCGCTCGGTGTTGGAAGTGGCGCTGGATCTCGGCTATGACAGCCCCAGCGCGTTCAGCGCCATGTTCCGCCGGTTATTGGGGGTCGCGCCCAGCGACTATTTCAGCCGAGCCGTGCCGACGACAGATAGCGCCCGGCAACGTTGAACAGCGCCTGCAGCGAGGCGCTGGCGGAGTCAACGTCGATGCCAACGCCGTAGCTCGCCTCACCGTGCGGCAGCGCACAGCGGATATAGGCCACCGCTCGACTGTCGCTCTGATGCCCCAACGTGTGCTCGTGGTAATCCTCGATCGCCAACGGCAAGCCGAAGCGTTGGCGCAGCGCATCCACCGCGCTGGAAAGCAGGCCGTTGCCAGCGCCCTGCAACCGCAGTGGCTCTCCCTCGCAGGCAACTCGCGCGTTGAAACTGTAGGCCTCTACCCCGTGACTTTCCGTCTGGTAGCTCAACAGCTGCAAGCACGGCTGCTCCACCAGCCCGTAAGTGTCGCGGAATAAGCGCCACAGCTGCGCGACGCTCATTTCCTTACCGCTGCCGTCGGTCGCCCGCTGGACCACCTGGCTGAAATCAATCTGCAAACCGCGCGGCAACGCCAGCCCATGGTTCTGCTCCAACAGCCAGGCGGCGCCGCTTTTGCCGGACTGGCTGTTAACCCGGATCACCGCCTCATAGCTGCAGCCGACATCGGCGGGATCGAGCGGCAGGTAAGGCACCTGCCACCAGCCATCTTGTCGCTGGCGTTGCGCGGCGAAACCTTTCTTGATCGCATCCTGATGCGAACCGGAGAAGGCGGTAAACACCAATTCGCCGGCATAAGGATGGCGAGGATGCACCGGCAGCTGATTGCACTGTTCCACCACTTCCACCACCTGTTTCAGGCGGCTGAAGTCCAGGCCCGGCGCCACGCCCTGGGTATAAAGATTCAACGCCAGCGTAACCAGATCGACGTTACCGGTACGCTCTCCGTTGCCGAACAGGCAGCCTTCGACCCGATCGGCGCCGGCCAACAGCGCCAGCTCCGCGCAGGCCACGCCGGTACCGCGATCGTTATGCGGATGCACGCTGATCGCCACATCGGCGCGACGGCTGAAATGGCGGCAGAACCATTCAATCTGATCGGCATACACGTTGGGTGTACTCACTTCCACCGTCGCCGGCAGGTTGATAATCATCGGCCGCTGCGGCCCCGGTTGCCACACCTCCGCCACCGCTTCGCAGATCTCCAGCGCGAACTCTAATTCCGTAAAACAAAAGGTTTCCGGCGAATACTCGAAGCACCAGGCGGTATCGGGCTGAGCCTCACAATGCCGGCGAATGCGCCGCGCGCCGTTCACCGCCAGCGCCACGGTAGCGGCCTTATCCTGGCGGAACACGATGTCGCGAAACATCGGCGCCGTGGCGTTGTACAGATGCACGATAGCCCGTGGCGCACCCTGCAGCGCCTCGAAGGTACGATCGATCAGATCGTCGCGCGACTGCGTCAGCACCTGAATCGTGACGTCGTGCGGGATCAGTTGCTCGTCGATCAGCGTGCGCACAAAATCGAAATCCGTTTGCGACGCCGAAGGGAAAGCCACCTCAATCTCTTTGAAACCGCACTGCAACAACAATTGATAGAATTCGCGCTTGCGCGCGTTATCCATCGGCTCCGCCAGCGCCTGGTTGCCGTCGCGCAGATCGCTGGAGCACCAGCGCGGCGCCTGCCGCAGCGTGCGCGCAGGCCACTGGCGATCCGGTAACGTAACCGGCGGGAACGGTCGGTATTTGCTTGAAGGGTCGATTAACATGGGCTTCTCCTGATGCCTGAGTGAACGATACCGTCATTATTTCCCGTCTCCGCGCCCGCTTCTCCCGCTTTGCGGACAACCGTCGTCGCAGAGCGGACAACAAAAAAATTTGCATCCTGCGCCAGTGAGACAACAATTAGTTTTGACGTTTTTCCCCACCGCGCCGGCAGCACGCCGGACGCTTTATTCTCATTGTCAACGGAGGCGAACATGAGCCTGTATGCAACCCTGGAAGAAGCCATCGAGGCCGCACGCGAAGAGTTTCTCGACACCGCCGAAGGCGGCAGCGGTGACGAACCGCCGGTGCCGCAGCAGTTCAATCTGCAAAAGTACGTGATGCAGGATGGCGACACGATGTGGCAGGCGGAGTTCTTCGAAGAAGAGGGTGAAGCGGTGGAATGCCTGACGCTGCGCAGCGGTGCGGCGGCACAGGCGATCTTCGACGGGGACTACGACGAGGTGGAAATCACCGCCGAGTGGATAGACGAAAATACCCTGTATGAATGGGAAGAAGGCGACTTCCAGCTCGAACCGCCGCTGGATACCGAAGAAGGCCAGGCCGCGGCCGATGAGTGGGATGAACGTTAACCCGCACCACATTTTTATCGCCAAGGAGGCAACATGATTATCCGCCGGGCCCGCTCTACCGACTACCCCGCCATTTTGCAGCTGCAGGGGGAAAACGTGCCGGAAGCGCTCGACGAGCGCCAAAAACGGCAGGGATTTATCGTATCGCGCATGAATGAGGCGCAGCTGACGGCGATCAACCGCGGCATCGGCATACTAGTGGCCGAACAGGAGAACCAACTGGCAGGGTTCGTTTGCCTGATGCCTGCCGACGTGCAACCGCGGCCGCCGGTGGTGGATGCGATGCTGGCGACGCTCGCCACGCAGTCCTTCGCCGGGCGGGCGCTGAGTGAGCAGCGGGTGTTTCTCTACGGCCCGGTTTGCCTCGACGCCGCCTGGCGCGGCAAAGACGTGCTGAAACGCCTCTACGCCGCCGTCAAAGCGCACACCAGTCATGACTACGACGTGGGCGCGCTGTTTATCGACGACGACAATCCGCATTCGTTGGCCGCTCACGTGCAAGGGTTGGGCATGACGGCGCTGGCACCTTTCCACTGTGGGCAGAAAGGCTATCAGCTGGTGGTGTTCGCCACCCGCTGAGCAGGTTTATTCATAGGGGCCGTGCTGCGCATCGAACGGCAGCATAAAGGTGTCCACCACCATCGACAACGGCACATCTATCACCGTGACGTAACGCCAGGGCGTATCGCGCAAATCCCACTGCACGCCGGGATAGTACTGGTGGCCATGCCCCGCGCCGGGCATGGTGCGGCTGATGATGCTGCCGCAACCGGTTAGGGCCATCACGCCGGCCGCCACGCAGGCCAGCCGAAGGTAGGAAGAGAGCTTCACGACATTGACTCTGAGCAAAGGGTTGTTTCGCGAGTGAACAACGCATCGGCCGCAGTCTACCACAGTTCCCTTTCTCCACCGGTACCGGCGCGCGTAAGCAAAAGGTAAAAAAAACGGGGAATGCGCCATGCGCATTCCCCGTCTGAGCGTTACCGTTCAGCGATTAACGTCGGCCCGTTGGGTGCGCCAGCGGGTTGTGCGGCAACTGCTGATAGTGCTCACGCCAGGCAGCGCCTTCCGGCAACAGCCAGACGCGCTGGTGCAGACGAGCCAGCGTGACCGGATCGCTCAGCAGCTCCAGACGTTTGCCCTTCACCAGTTTCTCCGGCCCCAGCTGCAGCGCTTCGTTCACCCGCTCCTCGCGGTTGCGATCGAGGGTAGCGCGCAAATGGTGACGCGCCGTCGCCAACGCCGTCGCCAGCGCGTTGAAGGATGGGTTGACCACCGCATGCATAAAGCCGTTGGTCAGCGCGCGGTTGCGGTTGAGATGCAGATATTCTTCCGTCGCCAGCAACTCGCGCGGCGGGTTGTACTCTTCCGGGATCAGGAACAGCTTGGCGCGTTTGCTCTTCATGCCCAGCGTCGCGCGGCTCGACAGCACCGACACGAACGGCGACAGGATCAGCGAGAACACGATCGGCGCCAACCACCACAGGAAGCGCAGATCCAGCCACGCCATGCCGCCGGCCCACACCAGGCCCAACAACATCTGCGAACCATGGCGGCGGAACGCTTCGCCCCAAGGCGTATCGTCATCGTCACGCTGCGGCGAATTCCACACCACTTCCCAACCGAGGAAGGCGCTCACCACGAACACGGTATGGAACAGCATGCGCACCGGCGCCAGCAGCACCGAGAACAGCATTTCCATCAGCATCGAAATGAACAGACGGAACGCCCCGCCGTACTCTTTCGCACCCTTGGCCCAGATCAGCACGATGCTGAGCAGCTTCGGCAGGAACAGCAGCACCAGCGTGGTGGAGAACAGCGCTATCGCCAGCTCGGGCCGCCACTGCGGCCAAACCGGGAACAGCTGCCGCGGCTGCAGGAAGTATTGCGGTTCCATCAGGGTATGCACCACCTGCAATGCGGTGGAGAGCGCCAGGAACATGAACCACAGCGGCGCCGACAGGTAGGACATCACGCCGGTCAGGAACACCGCACGGTGCACCGGGTGCATGCCTTTCACCAGGAACAGGCGGAAGTTCATCAGGTTGCCGTGGCACCAGCGGCGGTCGCGTTTCAGCTCGTCCAGCAGGTTTGGCGGCAGCTCTTCATAACTGCCCGGCAGATCGTAAGCGATCCACACGCCCCAGCCGGCGCGGCGCATCAGCGCCGCTTCAACGAAGTCGTGCGACAAGATTGAACCAGCGAAGGAGCCCTCGCCCGGCAACGGCGCCAGCGCACAGTGCTCGATAAACGGCTTCACGCGGATGATGGCGTTATGGCCCCAGTAATGTGACTCACCCAGCTGCCAGAAATGCAGGCCGGCGGTAAACAGCGGCCCATAAACCCGGGTAGCGAACTGCTGCACGCGCGCATACAGGGTATCCATGCCGGACGCCTTCGGCGCGGACTGGATGATGCCGGCGTTCGGGTTGGCTTCCATCAGACGCACCAGCCCGGTGAGGCATTCGCCGCTCATCACGCTGTCGGCGTCCAGGATCACCATGTAGCTGTACTCGCCGCCCCAACGACGGCAGAAGTCGTCGATGTTGCCGCTTTTGCGTTTTACGCGGCGACGGCGGCGGCGATAGAAGATGCGGCCGTGGCCGTCGACATCGCGGCACAGCTCCATCCACGCCTTTTGCTCCGCCACGCAGATGTCCGGATCGTAGCTGTCGCTCAGCACGTAGATATCGAAGTGCTCCAGCTGACCGGTGGCGGCGACGGACTCATAGGTCGCACGCAGGCCGGCGAACACACGTTCGACGTCTTCGTTACAGATCGGCATGATCAGCGCGGTACGGTGCGCCGGGTTGATCGGCTCATCGCCCTTGATGGTGGAGGAAATACTGTATTTGTCTTTGCCGATCAGCAGCTGCAGGAAGCCCATCAGCGCGGTCCAGAAACCGGCCGAGACCCAGCAGAACAGTACGGCGAACAGGATCAGAATGCCGGTTTGCAGCACATAAGGCAGCAGCTGCAGCACCGACTGCATCAGATCCTGATCCAGCATGGCGATAGGATCGATCAGCGCCCAGCCCTGATAAGGCAAGATGGTTTTCATATACCAGGTGGCGATGCCGGTCTGCACCAGCATCAGCACCAGCAGCACATAGCGGCGCATGGAACCGACAACGCGCCAGCGGTTCTCGGCCTCGGCCTCCTCTTTGGTGGCGTGCCGATTGTGCGGCGAACGCCCCAGCAGAGAATCCCAGAAGCGCGCCACCGGGTTGGTACGCCAGGCTTCCGGGAACATGGTGGTTCGTTTGATCGGCGGCGTCGCCTTCAGAATAGCGCGCCCTTCGGCGTCGGTATCGAAGTCGTCATCGCTGACCGCATCCGGCCAGGCGCTTTCGATGCGCGGTTTGACCGAGGCCAACGCCACGTCATCCGCCGACAGGCTGTTGACGTTGGCGTCGGCGGCGCCCATCTGCCGATGAAGCGCCTCCAGTGCCTGAGCGTCATCCGCCGTGTGAGGGTTGAGCGCCTCCGACCGCTCGGCGGTCAGAGGCAGCGCCGCAAGATAATCCTGGGCGGGTTGAGTAGGCTTATTCATTGGCAGGTAGCTGATAGCTCCAGGTTTCCGACAGAGTCTTATCGCCATTGACCAGCGCCGCGCGCATTTCTACCGGCTTCTTGTCGTCTTTCACTTTCAGACGCACCGTCAGGCGCCAGCCTTTGGTCACTGGGTTATAGCGGACGTTGTTTTCTACCATTTCACCGTTGTCGCCGATGCTGATCTGAGAAGCGACCGGGGTGTTGGCGTCCAGCCCTTTCAGCACCGGGCCGACGAAGTCGACCAGGAAGGCCACGCTGCCGTCAGGCTCGCGAATCAGGTTGGACTGCTTCACGTCACCGGTCGAACGCATGGTCCGCGCCACATAGGCGATGTCTTGCGAATGCAGTTTGTCTTCATCGCGGGTGAAGTTCAGACGGTAGCTCAGCGTCAGCGGCTTTTTGGCTTCCGGCAGCGTATCCGGCGTCCAGAACGCGACGATGTTGTCGTTGGTTTCATCCGCCGTCGGGATCTCCACCAGCTCGACCTTGCCTTTGCCCCAGTCGCCCTTCGGTTCGATCCAGGCGCTCGGGCGCAGATCGTAACGATCGTCCAGATCTTCGTAATCCTTGAAGTTGCGGCCGCGCTGCAGCAGACCGAAGCCTTTAGGATTCTCAACGGTATAGGTGCTGACGGACAGGTGTTTAGGATTGTTCAGCGGACGCCAGATCCACTCGCCGTTGCCGGCATGGATAGACAGACCGTTGGAATCGTGCAACGCCGGGCGGTAGTTCAGCGTCGGTGACGGCTGGTTCGGCCCGAACAGGTACATGCTGGTCAGCGGCGCCAGCCCCAGTTTACCCACCTTGTCGCGCAGGAACACTTTAGACTCGACGTCCACGGTGGTGTCGCGGCCCGGGATCACCGTGAAGCGGTAAGCGCCGGTGGCACGCGGGGAATCCAGCAGCGCGTAGATCACCAGGTGCTTGTCGCCCTGCTTCGGACGTTCAACCCAGAATTCGCGAAAACGCGGGAACTCTTCGCCGGACGGCAAAGCGGTGTCGATAGCCAGGCCGCGAGCGGAAAGCCCGTAAACCTGCCCTTTACCCACCACGCGGAAATAGCTCGCGCCCAGCAGGCTCATGATCTCATCGTTTTTGTCGGCGCTGTTGATCGGATAAAGCACCTTGAAGCCGGCAAAACCGAGATTTTTCACCGATTCAGGGTCGTGTTTGACCGAACCGAAGTTGAAGTAATCTGGGCTGTACTTGATCTGTTTTACGCTGGTGGAGGTGACTTCGTTGATTTTCACCGGCGTATCGAAGTACATCCCCTGATGATAAAACTCAAGCTTGAAAGGGGTTTTCAGCTTGCTCCAATAGGCTTTATCGTGATTGAACTGAATCTGCTGATAGTCTGCGAACTTCATCTCGCGGAACTGAGAAGGAAGGTTGCTCTTCGGGGCTTCGAAACCTTTCGCCGCCAGATCCTGCGCCTGCTTGGCGACATCATCAATAGAAAAGGCCCATGCCGACGAACTGAACAGCGTGAACAATACGGTAGCACCTAACCAACGAACGCTCGCGGCGCGTGGTTGTCCGGATAATATATTAACTAGCACATCCCCCCCTATTCGTGTGCTCAAATCATTTAAATCCATATTAATGGATTACTCAGCTTTCCGACAACATGATAAATGGATGGTTCATGTTTACGGCTCATTGTTTAAGCAGCTGATGGAACACCAGCGTAGCAAGCCGCGCAACAAGACGCTATGGAAAAATGCGGGGGGCTATAGTAGGGTTCCGGATAACAATTTAACGTTTGACGACTTATTAAGCGTGTTAATGAACTCTCGATTAAATCACCAGCGGTAATCTATGACTAAAGGCAGCAAACAGCGCGAGTTTTTCCTCGATTCGATCCGAGCCTATTTGATGTTGCTCGGCATTCCGTTTCACCTCTCCCTGATTTATTCCAGCCACGCCTGGGCGGTGAACAGCGCGTCGCCCTCCTTCTCGCTCACGGTGCTGAACGACTTCATCCACGCTTTCCGCATGCAGGTGTTCTTCGTGATCTCCGGCTACTTCTCCTACATGCTCTACGAGCGCTACGAGCGCCATCAGTGGTTGAAGGTCAGGCTGGAGCGGGTGGCGATCCCGCTGTTGAGCTCCATCCCGCTAATTACGGTGCCGCAATTTTTCATGCTGAAATATTTCACCGATAAATTAAACGGCTGGGACGAGTTTTCTCTCTATCAGAAAATAAATGTAACAGTTTGGGAATTGGTGTCTCATCTGTGGTTCTTATTGACCCTGTCATTGTTGACCTTCGCCTGCTTTTATCTGTTCCGCAAAATCAAGCGTCAAACCCGCGATCCTATTCCACCGTTAATAAACAGAATGCGTGGATTAGGAAATGTCTCACTGTGTTTCTTTATTTATGCGGTATGCTATTCGGCCGCGCACCGTATTATTTTAATTTTCGCGCCGCAGCTATTATCCAATGGCCTGTTCAATTTCGTGGTGATGGAGACGATGTTCTACCTGCCGTTCTTCATCCTCGGCGCCTATGCGTTTAAGTATGTGTGGCTTAAAGAGATTTTTCTGCGTCGTTCGCCGCTGGCGCTGCTCGGCTCGCTGCTGCTGTTTATCGCATATATGCTGAACCAGAAACTGTTGGCGCACAGCAGCTATATGTTCGAGCTGGAAGTGGTGATCAAAACCCTAATGGGGATCCTGATGACCAATGTGGTGTTCTCTTTCGGGCATAACCTGCTGAATTATCACTCGCCGCGCATCACCTATCTGGTCAACGCCTCGCTGTTTATATATCTGGTGCACCACCCGTTGACCCTGATATATGGCGCTTTCGTGACGCCGTATATCGGCAATAACCTGTTGGGATTTTTGCTGGGCCTGCTGTTTGTGTTCTCGCTGGCCTTCGCGTTATATGAGCTGCACAAGCGCATTCCGGTGCTGCGTTTCCTGTTCTCCGGCAAGCCGCAATAACCTTGTCCCCTGTAAACCTGACCGTTCGCAGGGGTTTTCTGTCATATTAACGCCGCGCAGAAAGCCTATACTGGTCGTTTGCATACAGAGCACACATTGCTCAGCCTGGCGTCGCCCGTTAGGGCACAGTGATACGGCAGCATAGATTACCTAGTCGTTATAACTGCAATGCATAAGTAAAAATCCATATCCCTGCCTTACGGTAGTGATTGGGCTCGACACCCCCGAAGGGCTGCGCGATCGTTTAATTCATTCGATGGCGTTAGCTGCATCTCCCTTCCGTCACGACAGAGAGGATTTTGAATGACCGATAAGAACACCCCGGCTCAGGAAGCCGTAGCGGAAAACGCTACCCTGCTGAAGATCCTCGGCAGGCTGCTGTCCGCGCTGGACGCCTCAATCAGCGGCAAAGAACGCAGCGTTTTGGTCGCTGAGCTCTCCAACTTTAATCTCGACGGCATTTCTGAAGCGGAAAGCAAGCTGGCCACCGAGCTGATCAAACGGGCGCTGGAATCGCTCGACCACTAACCCTACCGCGCCTGCAAACCATTAAGCCTGCCTGCGCGGGCTTAATGGTTTTTCCTCCGAGCAGCTCGATCATTGTTGCCACAGCAAAAATACAGCAGCCTGATAATGTTGGATAAAAGGCAGAATTTCCCCTCTTCTCCTCACTTTCTTAGTTTAATCGTACCAAAGGGCAATAATTGATCGATTGTTTTCACAATCAGCCTTGGCGTTTTACCCACTAAACACGTTATCATCGGCACACGCGCAGTGCCCCCTATCCCCAGCCTCAGGAGAGCGAAATTTTGGATGCCAGCACCATTAACAGCTTGTTCGTCATCGGTGCCGTGCTGGTGGGGGCAAGCATTCTGCTCAGCTCATTTTCTTCCCGACTCGGCATTCCGATCCTGGTGATCTTCCTGGCGATCGGCATGCTGGCCGGCGTCGACGGCCCCGGCGGCATCGTCTTCAGCAATTACCCGGTCGCTTATCTGGTCAGTAACCTCGCGTTGGCGGTGATCCTGCTCGACGGCGGCATGCGCACCCGGGTCAGTTCGTTCCGCGTGGCACTGTGGCCAGCACTGTCTCTCGCCACCGTCGGCGTGGTGATCACCGCCGGCCTAACCGGCATGGCCGCCGCCTGGCTGTTCAACCTCGATCTGCTGCAGGGCTTGCTGATCGGTGCCATCATCGGTTCCACCGACGCCGCCGCAGTCTTCTCGTTGCTGGGCGGCAAAGGGTTGAACGAACGCGTCAGCGCTACGCTGGAGATCGAATCCGGCAGCAACGATCCGATGGCGGTATTTCTCACCATCACGCTGATTGCGATGATCGCCGCCGGGGAAACCGCGCTAAGCTGGACCTTCCCGCTGCATCTGATGCAGCAGTTCGGCATGGGCATCGTCTTCGGTCTCGGCGGCGGCTGGCTGCTGCTGACGCTGATCAACCACATCAAGCTGGCGGACGGTCTCTACCCGCTGCTGGCGGTGAGCGGCGGCATTCTTATTTTCGCGCTGACTACCGCGCTGGACGGCAGCGGCATTCTGGCGGTGTACCTGTGCGGTCTGCTGCTGGGCAACCGTCCAATCCGCAACCGTCACGGCATCGTGCAAACCTTCGATGGCCTGGCCTGGCTCAGCCAGATCGGCATGTTCCTGGTGCTCGGTCTGCTGCTCAACCCGCATGAGCTGCTGCCGATCGCCATCCCTGCCCTGCTGCTGTCGCTGTGGATGATCCTGTTCGCGCGCCCGCTGTCGGTGTTTATCGGTTTGCTGCCGTTCCGCAGCTTTACCCTGCGCGAACGCGGCTTTATTTCCTGGGTTGGCCTGCGCGGCGCGGTGCCGGTGATCCTGGCGGTGTTCCCGATGATGGCCGGGCTGCCCAACGCCCAACTGTTCTTTAACGTGGCGTTCTTCGTGGTGCTGGTTTCCCTGCTACTGCAAGGCACCACGCTGTCATTCGCCGCCAAAAAGGCCAAGGTGATCGTGCCGCCGGCGCTGACGCCGATCTCCCGCGTTGGGCTGGACGTACACCCGGAAAACCAGTGGGAACAATTCGTTTATCAGCTTTCGGCGGAAAACTGGTGCGTCGGTGCTGCGCTGCGTGAACTGAAAATGCCGCCTAATACCCGCATCGCCGCCCTGTTCCGCGGCAAAGAGCTGTTGCACCCTAGCGGCAGTACCCGGCTGCGCGAGAACGATATTTTGTGCGTCATCGGCCATGAGCACGACCTGCCGATCCTCGGCAAGCTCTTTAGCCAGGCACCGGCAGTGACGCTCGACGAGCGCTTCTTCGGCGACTTTATCCTGCAATCCGACGCCCGTTTGAGCGACATCTCACAGGTTTATGGCCTCAACCTGCAAGACGACGTGGACGAGCAGCAGACGCTGGGGCAGTTCGTCATTCAGCTGATCGGCGGCGAACCGGTGATCGGCGACCAGGTGGAGTGGGACGGCCTGACCTGGACCATTGCAGAAATGGACGGCAATCAAGTCAGCAAGATAGGCGTCAGGATCGTGACCGACTGACGCTGCCGCACAGCGGCGCTATCAGATGAGGGAACTTCTGGCCTTAAGAACGTTCTTAATCACTATCACGATGTATGCGATTCGGCGCCGCTGAATTATATCCCTTTGATATAAAAACTTAACAGCGGCGCCCACAGGGATTAAGGGTGTGAACGGCAAGACTCGATTTCTTTCGGTGATGATGCTCATGGCGCTGGGTGTAGCGGCAGCCGATCTCAGCATCGCCGGTTTGGTCCATAGACTTTTAATTGGATAATTTTAACGTGACGCAGCAGGAACAAGAAAAAGACATTCTGGGGAAAATACTGGTGACGGTGTCCGCGCTTTGCCTGATTCTGGTGGCGGCGTTCCTGATCTGGGGATTCGTGCTGGATTGATGCCACGCGACGCTCAGACATAAAAAAAACCGCCGTGGCGGTTTTTTTTATGGGTCAGGCGATCAGATCTTGCAACCTTCGCAGTCCGCTTCGTCTTCGAGGATTTCAGGGACCTCTTTTACCTTCTGCGCCGCTTTTTCTTCGGCTTTCGCCAGTTCGGCATCGATATCAAAATCGAAAATATCATCACTCATCGCTTGGTCCTTATTCTGCTTCATGTTCAAACGCTGAGTATAATCGACAAGCCGCCGGCCGGAAACCTTTCAGTTTGCCGCCGCCAGCTGCGGTGGCTCATCCTGCGGCTTTTTTCCGTATGCCATATCGTACACGTCGTAGAAGTCGATTTCGCCCTTGTTGCCGATGATGACTCGCATCTTCTGTTTCAGCGCGGCGCCGATGGAGGGCTCATCCAGCAATTGCTGCACCGCATAAGGCGACAGCGCGCGGGTGAAGTACCATTCGCCATTGTAGCAAACCCGCAGATCCAGCACCCCGATGTCCTCGAAACGGTACACCGGCCGGATCTCGATCAGCAGCATGGCGAACATGAACAGCACGAAGGCGGTGAAGCCCAGGAAGGCATACACCCCCATGTACGGCACCTGATACATCACGGCGATCACCGCAAAGTAGCCGGCGAACATGGCAAGGCACAAATAGCGGTGAGTACGGGCGAATTCGCTGTTGAAGCGCGGCTTGCCGTCACGCCCTTCGCGCCGATTGATCTGTTCAATCTCTTTAACCAAGATGCTTTTAATCGCGTCCATCGTTACAACCTTATGCTGGAAACAGCATTGCCATCAAATCTCACTGCTAAAAGTAACACAAGTACAGTTTTGCCGGGTAGATCAGTTAGCCAACTTAATGACGGCAACTGTTATAGTTTGGCTTCAGCGCGGCTGAGCGGCCTTGCCTTGCGCAAACATGAACATGCGCTGGGCCACATCGTCAGCCTGTTTGATTTTCTGCTTTTGCGGTTCGTTGCTGCGCTGAATGGCGCGGGCGTAGGCGATTTCATGGGCCTGATCGATCATCGCGATGATCCGATCACGTTCGGTCTTCTCCATATTGCCTAACATGGTGGTGATAATCGCCTGATAAGCGTTGGACGCGGCGGTCAGCGCTTTCTCTCTCGCCTCGAGGGCGGCGACGCGTTGCAAGAGTTCCTGCAGTTGATCGGAGTGAGACATATCGACCTCCTGTTGCCAGGCAGCAAGCCTGCCTGATTACAGTTTAGCAAAGGATCGAAAGAGAAAGAGGAAGGAAAGCCAGCGGTTACGGTAAAGCACACCCGAAAATCCCAACGAGGAGCCGATAGTGCAAATCAACCCGGGTGCGCTTTACGGTAAGCGCGATGAGACGAAGGAAGAAAGCTGGCGCGCTATGCAGGACTCGAACCCGCGTCTATCAATTTTCAAGCCAAAACAAGCCATTATAAAACCAATCACTCTGCCAACTGAGTTAATAGCGCGTTCCTTCGCTTCGGGGCGCCATTATCCATAACAACATTATGGATTCAAGCTTTTTTAGCATAATGCCCTGACTTTACGGATAAATCTTAGGTTATCACCAGCATGATGGCCTTACGGCAGCTCAATAATCGGGTAATCGCCAGCGATGAGCGGCTTGCACAAAATCTTGTAGCCATCGCTGTCGAAATGGCTGGCCGCGCTCTGTAGCCGCTCCGCCTGCGCCAGATCGCCGACCGAGCCCAGATAAAACCAATTGTGGATCACATGGTACTGACGCAGCGTCTCGCCCTGCTCCTCCAGCGCCACGCGCCCGGCGAACGGCCAACAGGCGATGCGTAACTGCTCAAGCGCCGCGCCGAGCCGCAGCGCATGCTCCTGCGCCGACTCCACGCCACAGCAGGCGCCCGCGCACTTGCGCAGGCTGTAGCGGAAACAGGCTCGCCCTGCCGGCAGCTTGTCGATCCCCAGCTTGCCGTAACATAAACGATGCTCGTCGGCGATGGCGCGCAGCTTTTCCAGCGCGGCGTGGCGATTGGCAAACAGCCCGTAGAGGTGGGGCGTGACGGCGAAGTCGATCTCTTTGGCGTGAGCAATCGTCACCGCATCTGCCTGCAAGCGCAGCGCGCACAGCTGTTTCGAACGCCGCAGACGTTTGTTGAACAGCGGCTGTTGCTGTTTGATCAATTGCGCCTCCAGCAGCAATGCCCCCAACTCGCCTGCGGTCTCGATAAAGCTGATGCGCCGGGTTTGGCGCAGCATTTTAGCCTCGTCCTGCGCGCGGAAGTGCGCCATCACCCGGCTGCGTATATTGACGCTTTTACCGATGTAAAGCGGCAGGCTCTCGCTTTGACCGTGAAACACATACACACCCGGCCCTTTGGGCAACGGCGCCAGGCAGGCGCGCAGGTGCTCCGGGTATTGGTAAATGTCGAGTTCTGGCTCGAGGCGGTTTGGCATCATGGCGGTGGTGTTATCCTGCTGATGAATGAATACTGGTTTTTTACCCAGTATAACGCCCAACGCAGCCGGTTGCACACGTGGTGGATAATAACTCGCCGTGATCTTTAGCGGGAAAGCCTTTACTATCCCCTTTCCAGCGGGAAAGCGCCTCACGTTTAGCGCCAGTTCAAGCTGGCGCTGCCATGATGGCAGACTAGAACCGCCGCTTTTATCGTTATGGAAAACCTGGGTATGTCATCACTGAAACTCCCCTCCCGCCGTCTGGCGTTGATCGCCGCCATCGTTTTCATCGCCGTCGCCGTCGCGCTGGCCATTTTTTGGCAACGCCCGCCTCAGCAGGATTACGTTACCGCGCCGGCCCGCCTGGGCGATATCGAAAACGCCGTGCTGGCCACCGGGCGGCTGGATGCCATCGAACGCGTCAACGTCGGCGCCCGCGTCTCCGGCGAAGTCAAATCGCTGAAGGTCAAGCTGGGCGATCGCGTCACTAAAGGGCAACCGATCGCCGACATCGACGATCTGCAACAGCGCAACGATCTGCGCAACGCCGAGGCAGCGCTGAACGTAGTCAAAGCCAATATGTTAGCCAAACAGGCCTTGCTGAAACAGGCGGAGTCGCGTTTTAAACGCCAGCGCCGCATGCTGAACGACGAAGCCAGTTCGCGGGAAGACTTCGAGACCGCCGAAGCCTCGCTCGCCACCACTCGCGCCGATCTGCAGGCGCTCAATGCGCAGTTGGTGCAATCGCAGATCGAAGTCGAAAAGAAAAAAATCGATCTGGGCTATACCCGCGTGGTTGCGCCGATGGACGGCATTGTTATCGCCGTGGTCACGCAGCAGGGACAAACGGTCAACTCCAGCCAAAGTGCACCGACCATCGTCAAGCTGGCGCGGCTGGATATGATGACCATCAAGGCGCAGATCTCCGAAGCCGACATCACCCGCATTTCGCCGGGACAAAAGGCGTACTTCACTATTTTCTCCGATCCGGATAAGCGGTACGACGCCACGCTACGCACCATCGAGCTGGCACCGGAATCGGTGATGAAAGACGACTCGCTCGCCGGGACCAGCTCTGCTTCCGGCTCCGGCACCTCGAACGCCTCGGTCTATTACAACGCGCTGCTGGACGTGCCCAACCCGGAAAACCGCCTGCGCATCGCCATGACCGCGCAGGTGTCCTTGCTGCTCGGCGACGCGAAGAACACCCTACTGGTGCCGATCCAGGCGGTGCATAAAATCGATGGCCAAGAGCAGCAGGTGCAGGTGCTGACCCAAGACCAGCGGCTGGAAACGCGCAAAGTGACCACCGGCATCACCAACAACGTCGACATTCAGATCCTCAGCGGCCTGAAAGCCGGTGAAACCGTGGTGCTGTCGCAGCCCGCCGCCAAATCGGCTGAGGATGGCATCTTCCTGTGAACGCGATCATCGAACTAAAAGGCATCAGCCGAACCTACACCAACGGCGGCCAGGCGCTGACGGTATTGAAAGACATCGATCTGACCATCGCCGCCGGCGAGCTGGTGGCGATCATCGGCGCCTCCGGTTCCGGCAAATCGACGCTGATGAACATCATGGGCTGCCTCGACGTGCCGGATCGCGGCGATTACTACATCAGCGGCCAGAACGCCGCCCACCTGTCGCCGGACGAACTGGCCCGCCTGCGCCGCGAGCATATCGGCTTTATTTTCCAGCGTTACCACCTGATGCCCGATCTCAGCGCGCTGGGCAATGTCGAAATCCCGGCTATCTACGCCAACGCCCGGCGCGATCAGCGGCGGCAGCGGGCGGCGCAATTGCTGGCGCGGTTGGGGCTTGAGGGACGCGAAGACCACAAACCCGGCCAGCTTTCCGGCGGCCAGCAGCAGCGCGTCAGCATCGCCCGTTCGCTGATCAACGGCGGTGAGATCATCCTGGCGGACGAACCGACCGGCGCGCTGGACACCCAATCCGGCCAGGAAGTGCTGGCGATCCTGAGCGAACTGAATCAGCGCGGCCACACCGTGGTGATCGTCACCCACGATATGAAAGTGGCGCAACATGCGCAGCGCGTCATCGAACTGCAAGATGGCAAGATCATCGCTGACAGTGGCCGCAAGTCGGCGCCCGGCGCATCGCTGCCGCCGCCGAACCGCAGCCGGCAAAGCGGCTGGCAACGCCTGATCGACCGCACTCGCGAATCGCTGCACATGGCGTTGAAGGCGATGAACGCTCATCGTCTGCGCACCGCGCTGACCATGACCGGCATCATCTTCGGCATCGCCGCCGTGGTCACGGTAGTGGCGCTGGGCGAAGGCGCCAAACAGCGCACGCTGGAAAACCTCAAAGATCTCGGCACGAATGTGGTAAGCATCTATCCGGGCCGCGATTTCTTCGACGACGCCATCGACAGCATCCGCACCCTGGTGCCGGCCGATGCCGACGCGCTGGCACAGCAAAGCTTCGTCGACAGCGTCAGCCCGGAAGTAGACGCCTCCGACAGCATCCGTTTTCGCAGCAAGTCCGCCACTGCCTCGATCACCGGCGTCGGGCGCGACTATTTCCGCGTTAACGGCGTCGAGCTGTTACAAGGCGTGACTTTCCGCGACGATCGTAATGCGCTGCAGGAAGTGATCATCGACGACAATGCGCGCCAGGCGCTATTCGGCGATTTCGGCGTCGAGCCGCTCGGCCAGATCGTGTTTCTCGGCTCGGTGCCGGCCCGGGTGATCGGTGTGGCTAAAAGCAATCGCAATTACGCGCCCAATCGCATCACTGTATGGATGCCCTACAGCACTGTCATGTATCGCATGGTAGGCAAACCGACGCTTAGCGGCATCACCGTTCGCCTAAAGGACAATGTCGCCAGCGAATCGGCCGTCACCGCTATCACACAGCTGTTGACCCAGCGCCACGGCGTAAAAGATTTCCGTTTGTACAACTTCGATAAAATCCGAAAGTCCATCGAACGCACGTCAATGACTTTTAGCCTGCTGATCCTGATGGTGGCATCAATCGCGCTGGTGATCGGCAGCCTGGGGGTGATGAACATCATGCTGGTCTCGGTGACCGAACGCACCCACGAAATCGGCGTGCGCATGGCGGTCGGCGCGCGGCGCAGCGACATCATGCAACAGTTCATGATAGAGGCGGTGCTGGTCTGTCTGATCGGCGGCGCATTGGGCATCGCGCTGTCGTTCGCCGCCGGGTCGCTGTTCACCTCGCTGGCGGGCGGTATGTTCACCGCCATCTATTCCTGGCAAGCTGCCGCGACGGCGTTTTTCTGTTCAACTTTAATCGGCATGATCTTCGGTTATCTCCCCGCCCGTAAAGCGGCAAGGATGGATCCGGTCGTTTCATTGGCCAGCGAGTAACCCATGAAAATTTTATCTCCCCTGGCGCTAAGCCTCGTCGCCTTGCTCACCGCCGGCTGCGGCAACGCCCTGAAAAGCGACTACCGGGCGCCGCAGGTCAACTATCCGACGAGCTGGCAGCACGACGCCCACAACGCCGCGCCCACGCCGTTCGACTGGCGCGATTTCCACGATCCTGAGCTCGATCGCTGGCTGCAACAGGTGATGGCGAGCAATAACGATCTGGCCGCCGCCGTACTGCGCGTTTACCGCGCGCAGCTCGAGGCGGAACGCGTCGGCATCAGCACCGCGCCCGGCATCAGCGCCTCATTAGGCAGCGGTATCAATCGCCCGCTGTCCGAGTCCTCCGCGTGGAATAAAACCAGCAACGCGTCGCTCACCACCAGCTATGAAGTCGATCTGTGGGGCAAGCTGGCGCGCCAGCGCGACGCCGCCGAGTGGAGCAACCAGGCTTCCGTGCAGGATCTGCAGGCGGCGCGCCTGAAACTGTTGGCCGACGCCGCCACCAACTACTGGCGCATCGGTTTTCTCAATCAACAAATCAGCGTCAGCCAGGCGAGCATCGCCTATGCCAAAACGACGCTGCGGCTGGCCAACGCCCGTTATCAGGCCGGCAGCATCTCGGCGCTGGACGTAGTGAACGCGGAACAAAACTTGCTGGCGCAGGAACGCAGCCTGCTGGCGTTACAACACGATCGTCAACAGGCGCTGAACGAGCAGGCGGTGCTGCTGGGCGCGCCATCAGGCCAGGCCACCATCGCGCCCGTGCGCCTGCCGACGACGGCGATGCCGCAGATCAACACCGGCATTCCCGCTAGCGTCCTGAGCCGTCGCCCGGATCTCAGCGCTCAAGAGCTGCGGTTGCGCGCCGCCCTGGCCAACGTCGATGAAAAACGTCTGCAATACTATCCTGCGTTCAGCCTGACCGGTTCACTGGGCGCCAGCAGCGGCGCGCTGCTGGAATTCCTGCGCAACCCGACGGGCAGCCTCGGCGCCGGCCTGACGCTGCCGTTCCTGCAGTGGCGGCAAATGGGCGTGGAGATCAAGATCGCCCGCAACGATTATGAACAGCAAGTTCTGGCCTTCAAGCAGGCGCTGTACAAAGCGATGGGCGATGTGAACAACGCGCTGTCACTGCGCACGCAGCTGCTGGCGCAGGAGACGCAGTTGCGCGCCTCATTAGCGTTGGCGCGTAAATCGGAACGGCTGAACGAGGTGCGTTACCGACAGGGCGCCGTCACCATTACCGACTGGCTGAATGCTCAGGAACAACGCCGTCAGGCGGAACTGTCGGTGGATGAAAACCGCTTCGCGCAGTACCAGAATCTGGCGAAAATCTATCTCGAATTCGGCGGTTCATCGGTACCTTAATCCAAACTGCCTGGCCAGTGGGTCAGGCGTTTTTTTGACGGCAAACACATCAATTTTTCCTGTTTTATCTCCCGTACTCTCTATACTTAAAACATGACCAATTAGACGAAAAATCGTCAAATCGCACATTTATTAGACCATTCTCGCACCAAATCGGTGCAAACACTTAAGTTAAACTGCTGGATTTGATCGCCGCAAGATATAACGTTAAGCTATAGATGCAAAATAATTAGTCACCTAAATGACATAACCTCGGCATAAACGACGGTATTTTGTGATCCACATCCCAACTTAAATGTGGATAATGAATCGTCTTGAACCGCGATTCGATTAGCCGATTTGATAACTCGAAAACAACAGTGAACGGAGATTACGCTTTCACGAACAACGAATAATTCATTAAGGGATGATTATATGAAGTTAAGAAAAAAACGACATAAACCGATGCACATTAACGACATCACCATCATCGATGACAGCAAACTCAAGAAGGCGATCACCGCGGCGGCCCTGGGTAACGCGATGGAGTGGTTCGACTTCGGCGTATACGGCTTTGTCGCCTATGCGCTTGGCCAGGTCTTCTTCCCGGGCGCCTCTCCCGGCGTGCAAATGATCGCCGCACTGGCAACCTTCTCCGTGCCCTTCCTGGTGCGTCCACTCGGCGGCCTGTTCTTTGGTGCCATGGGCGATAAGTTCGGTCGCCAGAAGGTTCTCTCGGTCACCATTATCATTATGGCGGTCAGCACCTTCTGTATCGGCCTGATCCCGTCCTATGCATCGATCGGCATCTGGGCCCCGATCCTGCTGCTGCTGGCCAAACTGGCGCAGGGCTTCTCCGTCGGCGGTGAATATTCCGGTGCGGCGATCTTCGTCGCCGAATACTCGCCGGACCGCAAACGCGGCTTTATGGGTAGCTGGCTGGACTTCGGCTCCATCGCCGGCTTTGTGATGGGCGCAGGCGTAGTGGTGCTGATCTCCAGCATCGTCGGCGAAGCCAACTTCCTCGACTGGGGCTGGCGTATCCCGTTCTTCATCGCCGCGCCGCTCGGCCTGATCGGCCTCTACCTGCGCCATGCGCTGGAAGAAACCCCGGCGTTCCAGCAGCACGTGGACAAGATGGAGAAAGAGGATCGCAACGCCATCGAAAATCCGCCAAAGACCTCGTTCAAAGAGATCGCGGCCAAACACTGGAAAAGTTTGCTGGTGTGTGTCGGTATCGTGATTTCCACCAACGTGACCTATTACATGCTGCTGACTTATATGCCGAGCTACCTCTCGCATAACCTGCACTACTCGGAAGATCACGGCGTTCTGATCATCATCGCCATCATGATCGGCATGCTGTTCGTGCAGCCGGTGATCGGCCTGACCAGTGACCGCATCGGCCGTAAGCCGTTCATTATCGGTGGCAGCATCGGCCTGTTGGCGTTGGCGATCCCGTGCTTCATTCTGATCAACAGCAACGTCATCGGCCTGATTTTCGTCGGCCTGCTGGTGCTGGCGGTGCTGCTCAACTCCTTCACCGGGGTGATGGCCTCCATCCTGCCGGCGATGTTCCCGACGCACATCCGTTACAGCGCGCTGGCGATTTCGTTCAACATTTCGGTACTGATCGCCGGTGCGACGCCGACCGTTGCCGCCTGGCTGGTGGAAGCGACCGGCAACCTGTACATGCCGGCCTACTACCTGATGGTCGTTGCAGTGATCGGTCTTATCACCGGTCTGTACATGAAAGAAACCGCCAACAAGCCGCTGCGCGGCGCGACGCCGGCCGCCTCTGACCGCTCCGAGGCAAAAGAGCTGCTGCAGGAAACCTACGACAACATCGAACAGAAAGTCGAGGACATCAACGCGCAGATCGCCGAACTGGAAAAGAAAAAACAGATCCTGATCGACCAGCACCCCAAACTGGACTGATTCGCTCTGACAAGCAAAAAACCACCCATCCGGGTGGTTTTTTTTGCCTGCCGTGCAGAGAGTGGTAACTTGACCCGGCGGATGCCGAAGGAGAGATGAATGAATCAGTTTCAGGAGATGGCGACCTATATCGCCGTGGTCGAGGCCGCCAACATCAGCGCCGCCGCCCGCCGCTTGGGCACCACCAAGTCGGTGGTCAGCAGACGCATCCAGCAGTTGGAGACGCGCCTTGGGACTGTGCTGTTCGAACGCGGGAAAACGCTTGGGCTGACCGACGCCGGCCACCTGTTCTATCAGCGCGCCGTTCTCATATTAAGCGAAGTGAGCGATGCCGAAGAGTCGGTGCGAACACTGCACGGCCAACTGCAGGGCCCGCTGCGGTTAACCGCGCCGATGGCGTTCAGCATCCGCTATCTGGCACCGCTGTTATCCACCTTTATGGCACAGTACCCGAGCCTCAATCTGGACGTGGAGTACAGCGATCGCCTGGCCAATCTGAATCAGGAGAATTTCGATGTCGCCATCCGTATCGGCCCCTTGGCGGATTCCGAGCTGATCGCGCAGCGCATCTGCGCCAACCGCCATTTGATTTGCGCCAGCCCAGCCTATCTTGCCCAGAAAGGCACGCCGATGCACCCGCAACACCTGCAACAGCACCAGGGGTTGCTGTATATTCAGCGCGAACCGACCGGCATGCTGCAGCTCCCCATCGAGGGCGAAATCCGGTCGTTTCGTATCGGTAAACGGCTGCGCACCGATAACGCTTTTCACCTGTTGGCGGCGGCTAAAGCCGGTTTGGGCCTCGCCATCCTGCCCGCATTTATCGCCGCCGACGCGATACGCGCGGGGGAACTGCGCATTGTGTTGGCCGCCTATTCACCCGACGGCGGCGACATTTCCGCCGTCTATCGCCGTTCAAAACGCGCATCCCCCAAGATCAAGGCGCTGGTGGACTTTCTGAGTGAACACATTGGCCATACGCCCAGTTGGGAAACCGCACTCTCCTCTTTCCTGACGTCAACCTGAAAGGTTCGCAGAACGCGAACCCGAGGTTCGAATTTCGCCTGCTTGTTGCTTGTGCTTCAGGGTTTTAGTCTGCAGAACACACACTTTCTGCCCGCTCTGGAGACTCTGCCATGAAAGACTTATCACGCCGTCAGCTGATATCAAAAACGCTTGTCGCTTCAGCCGCCGCCACGCTCGGCGCTTCCACATCGGTTTCCGCATTATCGGCGCAATCACAACCGGCCCAACGGACCAGAGAGACATCCCCTACTTTCGACGTAGTCATCGTCGGCGGCGGTTCCGCCGGCGCGGTGATGGCGGCTCGCCTCAGCGAAAACCCTGCGCGCCGGGTCCTGCTGTTAGAAGCCGGGCACAGTTACGCGCCCTACGATTATCCGCGCCTCATCGCGGACAGCGACGTCCTCGGCGCCAATGGCAACCCGGAGTTCGAATGGGGATACCGGACAGAACCCGGCTATGTCAGCCACGCGATCGGCGCTATCCGCGGTAAAGTCTTGGGTGGCAGTTCAGGCGTCAACGGTGCCGTGGCGATCCGCGCCCGTCCGGAAGATTTCAACCGCTGGGATCTGCCGGGATGGGGCTATCAGGACCTGCTGCCCGCCTTCAAAAAACTGGAGACTCGTCATGGCCTGCACGACCGCGCAATCCATGGCGATAGCGGCCCTTTTCCCGTCGTGCAACTCACATTGGATGACATCACGCCAATGCAACGCGCTTTCGTCGCCGCCACGCGCGCCAACGGCTATGACGCGATTGACGATTTTGATGGCCCTTCAGCCAATGGCGTCGGCCCCTACCCGATGAATATCGTCAACGGCGTACGCGTTAACACCGGCATGGCCTATCTGGATGAGAAAACCCGCGCCAGAGACAATCTTACCCTGCGTGCAGATACGCTGGTCGACCGCGTGATATTTGACGGGCAGCACGCGATCGGCGTCCGCCTGGCCAGCGGCGAAGAAATCCATGCCGCTGAAGTGATCCTGAGCGCGGGAACCTACGGTAGCGCCGCCGTTTTGATGCGATCCGGCATCGCGCCTGCGCAACAGTCGAAGCGTCTGGGGATCCCCGTCGTCGCCGATCTCCCCGTCGGCGAAAACCTGGTCGATCACCCCTTTTATTACAATGCCTACGCCGCCCGCCCCGATGTCATCGGCAGCCAAACGCCGGTTATCGGTGCCAAGCTGTGGACCCACAGCAGCCAGGCGGAACCGGGAGAGCTCGATCTGCACATTACCGCGACGCATCTGTTTCCTCATGACCAAAGCCCTACCGGCGTCGGTTTTGTCCTGGCGGTGGCGCTGACTCGGCCACAATCCACCGGACGAGTCTGGCTGGAAAGCCGCGATCCAGCGGCAGCCCCTCACATTGATCTTAACTTCCTGGCGCAAGAGAACGACCGCGTTCGCTTGTTGGAAGGGGTCAAACTGGCGCGTAAAATAGGGCAAACCGCCCCGCTGTCTACGCTTGTCCACAGCGAGCTTGCGCCCGCTGCAGACAGCGACGAGGCCATTCTTGCCTCGATGGTGGCGACGTTGGATACCTATCATCACCCGACCTCTTCCGCGCCGATGGGAAATGCCGGCGAACCGAAGGCGGTCGTTGACCTTCAGGGCCGCGTACACGGCGTATACGGGCTTCGGGTCGTCGACGCATCCATCTTCCCCGACGTTCCCTCCGTCGCCACTAATGTGACGACGATCGCCACCGCCGAGCATATCGCCCGACACTACGCCTGACCGTTTGGCGGCAAGATAGGCTGTTGAAACCCGGCCGGTCATCCTGATGGCCGGCCTTCGCCATTCCGCAGCGGCACAATCGAAATAACGGCGGCACATTTTATCCTGCCGGGAAACGATGTTACCCTCGTGGCCACCGTCACCTCTGCAAAACATTCTCATGGGCAAAATGGATCTTCCCATCATCATCGGCATCCTGGTTATGCTAACCCTATGGCTCGGCGCGCTCTTCAACATCGGCGATCTCAGCCTCACCATTTCGCGCCTGTTTCACTGGTTCGAAAGCCAACGTGGATAACCTGGGTTCGCGATAACGCAGGCAGCGAGCAAACATCGGCTATGATTGAAAGACGTTACGTCATTTTCCGAGACTGTCGCGCGCGATAAAGAGGACCGCATCATGACCGACTATGGATTCTACAATCAAATCCTGACCCGGCTGGCCGCCAATCACCCCGGCACGCTGGATGAGAAAACCTACGAACTGTGGAAGCAGGACGCCACCAGCCCGCACGCCTTCGCCGATCCCTTCGCCTATCTCAAAACCAAGGGGCTGATACAGGCCTATGTGATGAGCGACATCGACGAGAACAACTATGATATCGACCCGCATCAAACGCGGATCACCGCCGCCGGCCTTGAATTCATTCGCAACGGCGGGTTTAAATAAGGGGGATACGCGCCAACAAAAAACCGCCAGACGGCGGTTTTTTTACTCTAAAAGCACCCGGACCGGCTCAGGCGGGGAAAGGCCGATAAAAAATGCGCAGCACTTCGTTATCACCCTGGCGTAAAAAACCGCCTTCCGGCTGCCAGCGCAGATCGCGCGCCAGATTGAGATTTTCCCAGCCGACCGCGCCCCCCACGCCGATGCAAAGATTTTTATTGCCTGCGGCAAATCCCGCACCGGTACCGATCATGGCATGCAGCAAACGGGGCGCAGCCGCGTCGCGCAGGGAGAATATGCCGATAAAACATCCCTGCGGCGCGCGCAGCATATCGGCCATAGTGCGGATCTCGGTATCATCCGGGCTAACGAAATGTTTGTATTGCTTATCGAACACCGTCTGCCACAACTGCTTGTATTTCGCCTTGCTGAGCGCGCCAGAACGGTGAGCACAAAGCACCACCGCATCCCAGCACATCTCCCCGCTGAGCGAAAGATACTCTTCCGTATCGGTTTGCGGCTTATCGGCGTAATGCCGTGCAAATTCGGCCGCATTCAAATGCGGCGGCACGGCCTGTTTGGCAACGTCACTCTTGTAGCGCTTGAAATTCAACCAATGCATGGGGACTGTCCTCTTCACCCTCTAGATTAATGAACCTGAAGCCGTGGATGAGACGAGCCATCAAATCCAGAGCGTCGTCGGCGATGGCGGTTTCGTCGTCATTCAGCCCCTGTTCCACCGAGCGCTCAATCGCGTTCATCACCGCCGGAGCGCTGGTTTCTTCCCCCTGCGCCACCACGTCTAATACGGCTTTGCCGATCGCCAGACAAAGCTCATGATCAAACTCAACCTCTTTATACGGCTGCATAACCACCCCGATAAATTTTTACCCAAGAATACTAGACCACAATGGCGTATCGCGCCTGTCATCCTAGCGCAGCAAGGTATGCAGCCGAAGAGAAATGCATCAGGCCCCGGGTTGATAGCCCGAAGCCCGATAAAGGCAGGTTATTGCGGGGCTTGATCGGTAGGACGAATGATAAAACACGTGGCGGTTGCCGAGGCCAGCAGCTTCCCTTCAGCCGTTTTGAGCGTGCCTTCGGCGAAAGCGACATTTTTCGACGCATAGACCAGACGCCCCTCGGCGATCAGATCACTCTCCTTTGGCACCGGGCGCAACATTTTAACCTGCAGATCGACGGTGCCATAACCAATCCCTGCGCCCAGCGTACTGTGCACCGCGCAACCGGTCACCGAGTCCAATACCGTAGCGGCGAAACCGCCATGTACGCCCCCCAACGGATTCAGATGGCGCCCGTCTGCTCGCGCCACAATACGGATATACCCCTCTTCAACCGCGTCCGGTTTCATGGGCACCGTTTCAGCGATTGAAGCCGGTGGAATTTTGCCGGCCATCGCAGCCTGTAATAACGCCAACCCCGTCATTTTTGTCGGATCCATTGCTCTCTCCTCTGGTGGTGAACCGGTTATATAGGAGAGGTCTGACCTCTTGACTTGCTTTTTCGTGCTGATGTCGTCAGCCGCCTGCTCTTCAGATTCTCTGAACGTGACCGCCATCACTCTTTAGAGTTAATAACCACAATTTTTTAGCGCCTTTAGATTTAAAACAACTTTCTGCTGTAAACGCCGCCGGAAACTGAACGCAGTTAAGTTCAACATTATTAAGGCGTATCTATCATGGATTTCTTTCTGCAATTAGCGGTTATATTGGCATGCTTGCTGTATGGGGCGCGTAAGGGCGGCATTGCGCTGGGGTTACTGGGCGGTATCGGTTTGATGATCCTGGTGTTCGGCTTTCACCTGCAGCCCGGCAAACCGCCGGTAGACGTGATGCTGGTGATCATCGCGGTGGTGGCGGCCTCCGCCACCCTGCAGGCCTCAGGCGGGTTGGACGTCATGCTGCAGATCGCCGAGCGGATGCTGCGGCGCAACCCGCGTTATGTCTCGATCATCGCACCGTTCGTCACCTGCATTCTCACGATCCTGTGTGGCACCGGCCATGTGGTCTACACCATCTTGCCAATCATCTATGACGTGGCGATCAAAAATAACATCCGCCCGGAACGGCCGATGGCGGCCAGCTCGATCGGCGCGCAGATGGGCATTATCGCCAGCCCAGTCTCAGTGGCGGTCGTTTCACTGGTGGCGATGCTCAGTAGCTACACCTTCAATGGCCGCCATCTGGAATTCCTCGATCTGCTGTCTATCACCATACCTTCCACCCTGTGCGGCATTCTGGCGATCGGCATCTTCAGTTGGTTCCGCGGCAAAGACCTGGACAAAGATCCCGAGTTCCAGAAATTCATCTCGGTGCCGGAGAACCATCGCTACGTCTATGGCGACGCCGCCACCCTGCTGGACCGGGTATTACCGCGCAGCAACTGGATCGCCATGTGGATTTTCCTCGCCACTATCGCCCTGGTGGCGGTGCTGGGAGCCTTTTCCGACCTTCGGCCCAGCTTCGGTGGCAAGCCGCTCTCCATGGTCCTGGTGATCCAGATGTGTATGCTGATGGCCGGGGCGCTGATCGTCATCATTACCCGCACCAACCCGGCGTCTATCTCTAAAAACGAGGTGTTCCGTTCCGGCATGATCGCCATCGTGGCGGTGTATGGCGTCGCCTGGATGGCGGAAACCATGTTCGGCGCGCACCTGGCGCAGATAGAAGCCACGCTGGGCGTGCTGGTGAAAGAGTACCCTTGGGCCTATGCGCTGATCCTGCTGCTGGTGTCGAAATTCGTCAATTCGCAGGCCGCCGCACTGGCGGCGTTGGTGCCGGTGGCGTTGGCAATCGGCGTCAACCCGGCCTATATCGTCGCTTCGGCGCCGGCCTGCTATGGCTACTATATTTTGCCAACCTACCCCAGCGATCTGGCGGCGATCCAGTTCGACCGCTCCGGCACCACCCGCATCGGCCGCTTCGTGATCAACCACAGCTTTATTCTGCCCGGCCTGATCGGCGTCAGCGTCTCCTGCGTCTTCGGTTGGATCCTCGCCGCGGCGTTCGGTTTCTTATGAGTTGTACTTCGGAGCCCTGCGGGGCTCCCTGCAAGCAGGATGACAATCCATGGGGATAGGGTATGGCAAGAAAGGGCAGAATGCAGGTGTAATGCGAATTCCAGAAACAAAAAAACCGCCTCTCGGCGGTCTACGACATTACTACTTATTGCTTTGATTATTCGGTATTTTTATTCCCTGGTACCCGGGGCGGGACTTGAACCCGCACAGCCATAAGCCGAGGGATTTTAAATCCCTTGTGTCTACCGATTTCACCACCCGGGCTCGGGAAAGTTGGAGGCGCGTTCCGGAGTCGAACCGGACTGGACGGATTTGCAATCCGCTACATAACCGCTTTGTTAACGCGCCTTTATTCTGTTTGCCTTTTCAGGCCAAAGCCGGTGATTCACCCACTTCGTTTTGTTCTTTTGGTTGGCGATGTTGAAATCGCTTATCCTAATCATCTGATTCTTAAGTAATTTATTTCGTTACCGCCGAATCGATGGACTGCATTATGGACTAAACCCCCCACCTTGGCAACCCCCCGAAATAGCAAAAAGTTCTCTAACGCTTTCAACTGCTTATTTTGTGGGCGCACTGTTCACAATGCCGACGGAAAGGCAAGCGGAATGTTGATTTTATATGCGTCGGCTCGGGAATTCACGGGCAAATCGGATCTTTTTTTCTCTACAGGAATCGCTTACCTCCCCCTCTCCGGCTTTTCACCTGCTTATGATGATGGGATATCATGTAAAACATCATCATGGGGACATCGCGCAATCTCCAGCGCCGCAGCCCTGAACGGCCAACGCAACTGCAGAGCTGGGGACTTACGCCAGGTTGTCCAACGCACGATGGGTCGGCATCAATCCCCCTGCAGAGCACCGGCACGATGTCCAATCAAATGTGCCTGTTTTCGCCGTTCAACGGGGGCATCCTACGGTATGAAAACGACTGGAGATATAGGGACATATGAAGTTGTTCTATCACTCTACCGTGCCAGCTCAATGCCCTGACAGCAGCGTTACTGATTGGGTGCAGCTTGGCTTATCATTCGATGACAAGCTTGCCCACTTAGAAGGACGGAGGGTCTGCTGAGTTAGTGCAAGTTACTTTTTAAGTATGCCCAGTGGAAAAGCTGTAGAACCAGTCGCAGAGCCCCTTAAATGCCCAAAGATTGATTCAGGCTAAGGATCGAAGCTCCATTGGACACGGCCTCCCCCGACGAACTGTCGCCTGACGGCTACTTATATGTATGCGCTGCTTTAGTAAAACAAGCGTGGTTCGGGAGAGGCTAGCAAGCTGGCCAGCGTGGTTAACGCAAACTTCAGTTCGGCGCGACTCGGTGACATCAAGGCAATTCGCACGCCATTAGAGGCGATAGTACGCTGTGCTAGGAACTGGCTGCCGCTAACGACCATTACCCCATGAGCACGGGCCAAGTTGGCAAACTCATCGCAAGTCCATGGTTCGGGCAATTCCAACCAAACGTGGAAGCTGTTGGGCTGGCTGCAAATTCGATAACTGCCAAGAACTTCCTTGACCAGTCTCTGCCGTGCAGCGGCCTCATCTTGCTGCGCTTTGACTAATCGCTCACCCATACCGCTGCAGATCACGTTGCTGGCCAACTGTGCCATCATCGGCGAAGGCATCCATACGCTGCTACGGACCATGGATGACAAGCGTGAGAGAGTCTCAGGAGGCGCGTACAGGTAGCCAATACGTAACGCGGGAAGAATGCTCTTTGAAAGGCTCGTCAAATAGATGGATCGCTCAGGTGCATAGGCCGAAATCGGTTTACTCGCTGGCTGGACCTCCAGAAAACCGTAAATATCATCGTCAATAATGAATACATCATGCTCGCGGGCAATCTGCGCGATTGCCTCGCGACGCTCCGGGGGCATGATTGAATTAGTTGGATTTTGGTGGGTGGTTACGCAAATTAGTAACGCTGGGCGGTGCTCAACGCAAGCGGCGCGGAAAGCCTCAGGGAGTAGCCCGAATTCATCTATCTGTACGCCCTGCAGTCGCCGATCGAGGCTATGAGCAAGAGAGATGATTCCAGGATAGCAATGCTCTTCGCACAAAATCACATCATTGGTTTTCGATAGGCTACTGATCGCCACTAGCAAGCCATGCTGCGCTCCGGAAGTGAGGACGATCTGCTGCCACGTTGCATCTGGCAGACTGCGTTGCACCCAACGAGCCCCCGCTTGCTTGTGTACTGCGTGCCCACCATCGCTGGTGTAGTCCATCACACGGCCCAAATCCGCTGAGTGCGCGAGTTCAATAATTGACTGCCGCAACCAACCGTCTATGTCGGCGTCACTAGGCTTAATTATTGAAAGATCAATCTGTGCATTGTCTTCGGGGGAGCGCTCGCCTATCGCGCGTGGCGCAGCCTTGGTTTGGGCAGGCAGGACAAAGGTCCCGCGACCGACCTCACCGATCACTAGCCCACGTTTGGCCGCTTCGTCATAGGCACGGCCAATGGTCCCAGGAGTGACTTTCAAAGTTCCAGCGAGATCCTTGAGCGTTGGCAGCCGCTCGTCAGGCTGCAGGCGCCCGGAATTGATGTCCTGCTCCAGGGCATCGGCAATCATCAGGTAAACCGGTTTCTCATGATCGCTGTATTGAGGGACCCACATAGGTAAAGCACCAGATATCTTCATGAATGCCAAATCCTAGCATAAAAGTATATGCAAGCGTTATGGGTGTAATCGAGGAACCCGTTAAAGGTTATCGAGCTATTTTCAGAATATTTCCTTGATTTCATTACTTAGCCCACCCTAATTCTCGCAAAAACCGCAGGTAACCAGAGAATTAAAATAAAAAATAAATAGTTTAAAATCAAAAAATTAATACCAAAGCAGGTGTTAGTTAAATCATTGTGACAGAAATTAATTGAATTTCCGCAATCGATTCAATTACAGTAATTGAATCGATGTAATAAGGTTGAATTGATCGATTCATTAATGGCGTCTGCTTGAGACAAAGCAAAAAAAACGTGATTTAAATCACAAAAAAATAACAACAGGGAGTGCTGTCCGCAAATCAAGCGAGTCGAGCACCGAAATATGGAAACTTAGTTGAAATGGAACGCACACAGCACAATCAAGACACCGAGTCTGTGACAACGTTGGAGATCCGCCTGCCATGGGTCACCTCCAGCGCATGGCAAACGGTCTTAAGCCAGACTCCGCTGGATTTTGAATCCACCAAGGATATTTATTTTCAGCTTAAGGAGCAGGCCCAGGACATAATTGGAGCCGAACTAACTCGCCAGATCCGTACATTCGTTGAAGACCCGGCGATTACTGCAATGGTGATAAGGAATTGCCCACGAGATCGTGATACTCCGCCGACACCGTACTCTGGCGTGTTGAGTCCGAAGAGCACCCCCATTGCCTGCCTCGTGAACCTCTCGCTGCAAAGCCTGTTAGGTATTCACCCCGTCGTATACGAAGGTGAAAATGACGGTCGTTTATTTCGGCATGTGATTCCTTCACGAGCATCAGCTAGTCAGAAAAGTTCTCACGGTTCCCGTCTTCGCTTTTCCTACCACGTAGACAACCCAGATTTGCCGTTGTCGTCTGAGGCTGTCGGCGATATTTCGTGCTGCCCGGAATACTTGTCGTTCGTCGGCATACGCTGCGACCCACGAATCAACACCACACTAGTCAATCTTGATGAAGTCCTCAACAGCCTTCCGGATTCTATTGTGCATGAACTGAGTTTGCCGAATTTTGAAGTGCGACGCCCGGATTCTTTCGCCAGTAATCGTCGTTCGACGCCTAACCTGGCTGTGTTGGTCCGAGGGTTGGGCAACGAGTGGTTGTGTCGTTTCGATAGTGAAAACACGTACGGCACAAATACCCCTGCCGCACACGCGCTTGATGTCCTGCGAACGATGCTTGAAACCCGTAAGTTCGATAAGCCGCATCTCTTGCTACCTGGGGACTTCATGATCTTCAAGAACCAGCGGGTACTCCACGCTCGGGATGCTTTCGAGCCGCAGAATGACGGTGCAGATCGTTGGCTAATTCGTTTGTTCGCGGTCAATAGCCTGAGCCGAGTGCGCTTGGCGCGTGCAGATCATCTTTACGAAGTCCTTTCCTGAATTTTTTCTTATAAAGGTATTACCATGGAACTACTAGGAGCCTATTGGGCTGAGCATTGGATATTTGCGATTATTTTGCTGGGTACTATTGCGTTTATAGCTGGCTTTGTCGACAGCATCGCAGGTGGTGGAGGCTTGTTCTTGGTGCCGGGCTTTTTGCTCGTTGGCCTGCCGCCGCAAGTCGCACTGGGCCAGGAAAAATTAGTCAGTACCTTGGGAACTCTTGCGGCGATAAGGAATTTTCTGGTCAATAGCAAGATGGTCTGGAAGGTGGCTCTTGTAGGCGTCCCATTTTCGCTATTGGGCGCGTATCTGGGGGCGAACCTGATTGTTTCAATTCCACAGGAAACAGTCGGTAAGATCATTCTTGCTTTGATCCCCTTTGGTATTCTGATTTTTCTTACACCAAAAGATCGGCCAATACAGGAACATGTCTTGTCTCATGGAATGCTGTTTACTGTGGTGCCACTGACATGCTTGGTTATTGGCTTCTATGATGGTTTCTTCGGGCCAGGCACAGGAAGCATGTTTATTATTGCCTTTCACTACCTGCTCAAAATGGACCTGGTTTCCAGCTCCGCAAACTCCAAGACATTCAACTTTGCCTCAAACATCGGGGCGCTGGTGGCATTTGTTATTGCCGGCAAGGTGATTTATTTGCTTGCTTTGCCGTTGGTGGCCTGCAACATCCTTGGCAACCATCTGGGCAGTGCCTTGGCAATTCGTAAGGGCAATGACGTCGTGCGTAAAGCTCTGGTATTTTCGATGCTCTGCTTGTTCGCCAGTCTTGGCGTGAAGTATCTGGCCTGAGTTTCCAACGATATTTCTAACAAAGGTAGGAATAGTATGCGAACTGCATTAGTCACCGGGGCTTCAGCCGGCTTTGGTAAAGCAATCTGTCATCGGCTGATTGCCGAAGGCTATCGGGTCATAGGCGCTGCACGCCGCATGGAGAAGCTCTTGCTCCTGCGGCAGGAGCTTGGCGAACAGTTCATCCCGCTGCCGCTGGATGTCACTGATCCGCTGTCCCTCGACAAGGCGTTCGAGCAGGTGAGTGAGGCCCCGTTCTCCATTGATATACTGGTGAATAATGCTGGGCTGGCGTTGGGCATTGAGCGTGCACAGCAGAGCAATGTACAAAATTGGGAGCGCATGATCGCCACTAACATCACCGGTCTTGCCCTCGTCACTCATCGAGTTCTGCCAGGGATGGTTGAGGCTAACAGCGGACTGATCATCAACATTGGATCGATCGCCGGGACCTACCCATATCCGGGAGGTAATGTATATGGAGCCAGCAAGGCTTTCGTCAAACAATTCAGTTTGAATCTGCGCGCCGATTTGGCTGGTACCCATGTGAGAGTTACCAATATCGAGCCCGGCCTGTGTTCTGGGACTGAATTCTCGGTGGTACGACTCAATGGCAATATGGAAGCGGTCGAAGCTCTGTACAAAGATGTAAAAGCTATTGCTCCTGAGGACATCGCCAACACTGTATTCTGGATCATCCAGCAGCCGGAGCATCTGAATATCAACACGATAGAAATAATGCCGGTGGCCCAGAGCAGTGCGGCTCTCAATGTCGTACGCAACCTGTAGTGGGGTACTCGGATCAGTTGTGATCGGCATGGGATAGGAGTGGCACTCGAATCCCAGGTCGCGCTCTACTGCCAGGCTGACTACCGCATTGCCCAGCGTGAACAGCGCCATCGCCATCAACAACAGACGCTTATCCGATGATTGTTTGCCGTCCCTGTTCATATCCAGCTGCAGTTGCTTGACGATCTCCGGAGGGATAATCCAGAAACCTTGATCCAAGTGGAACTGCTCAGGCGTCGCCAAGCGAAGTTCGCCCGTGCGCACACCAGTCAACATCAACAACCGTAGCACCAGCTGAGTTTGCAACTGTCCCCTGTAGGCACGGAGCTTCTGCAACAATTCAGGCAGTCCGCCCATATGCAGGAAGGGGGTTGTGTCGAACGGGGGATTTGGGCGCGGCCACTACATCAAGGTCAGACGCCGGATTCTGCTCCAAGTCCGGAACCTTAACCAGGGCATAGCGGTACATCGGGTGACAGCCGTTGTGAAAGCCCCACGGCGTTCAATGCTCTCGAGGATATCCAACAAGTCCGTACGCTTGATCTCATAGACAGATTGGGGGCCGAGGGTCGGGAGAATATCTCTGAGGAAGATTCGCTGGATCTGCTCCTGTGTGCTTTAACGGCCCGCCTTCAGACTCTTCTTGCGAAACTCGAACCATTGCTCGAACACCTTCTAGAAGGTGTGATTCTCAGCGAGAAAGGCGTGTCTGCGGTCCTGGTTTCTTTGCTTGCAGGGGTTGATGCCGCGGGCAACCAATTCACAAGCGATGTCGCGACGAGTGCGGGCTTCTTTGAGGGGGATTCCAGGGTAGGTACCCAGAGACAACCATTTCTGCTTGCTGTTCCAGGAATACCGAAAGTGCCAACTTTTGTTGCCTTCGGGTGACACGGCCAACGCGAGGCCATCAGTGTCGCCGAGTGTGCATGCCTTGGCAACGGCTTTTGCCTGCCGAATGGTGGTATCGGAAAGTGCCATGTCCAACTCCTCTGTGCCTGGTTCAGGAACAGATGGTCGGCATATCGCCCAGTGCCATACAGCAACAATGCGCACAAGCTCGCGTCCGTATTGATGGACTAAAAAATGGACTAAAAAGTGTTGGCTGGCGCTGGATTCCAGGGAAAACCTCTGGAATAAAAAAAGGGGCTTTCGCCCCTTTTTCAATGACTTACAAACCTCAATGGAATTCCAAAGAACTCTGCAGATCAAAATTTGGAGCGGGAAACGAGGCTCGAACTCGCGACCTCAACCTTGGCAAGGTTGCGCTCTACCAACTGAGCTATTCCCGCATTACCAGAACTGACTGATTTCTTTGCTATCTTTCGGCAATTCATCGTTGTCGTCTGATGCGATGCATTCTACTTACCTGACGTGATGAGTCAATAAAATTGTTGGCGCATCACGATCGTTTGCCGATTTTTGCAGCGTATCGATCACGGTTCCAGCAGATCGTTGCGTGCCGCGTTCAAATATTGGAACATCGACCAGAAAGTCAGCACCGCCGCGATATACAGCAAACCAATCGCCACATACTCTACGGAGCGATCCGGCCGCCACAGCAAGCCCACCAGCGACATCATCTGCGCCATGGTTTTCACTTTGCCAATCCAGGACACCGCCACGCTGCTGCGTTTGCCAATTTCCGCCATCCACTCACGCAGCGACGAAATGATGATTTCACGGGCGATCATGGTGGCCGCCGGCAGCGTGATCCACCAGCTGTGGTAGTGCTCCGCCACCAGCACCAGCGCCACCGCCACCATCACTTTGTCCGCGACCGGATCCAAAAACGCCCCGAAGCGCGTTGTTTGTTTCCAGCGGCGTGCCAAGAAGCCGTCAAACCAGTCGGTGACGGCGGCAAACACAAAGATAACGGCGCAAACCATCGGAGCCCAGTTGAACGGCAGATAAAACGCCAGCACAAAGAATGGGATCAGAACTACGCGAAACAGGGTAAGCCAAGTCGGTATATTCAATTGCATAATGCTACGGTAACTATCTGGCTAGAGTGGAAATTAAGAGTATGTTGCTACATTGCCCTCAGTGTTTCAATGCATTGTAGATCTTTTCTGCCAATGCTTGTGAAATACCCGGCACTTTTGCAATTTCCTCCACGCTGGCGTTCAACAAAGGTTGCAGTCCGCCCATATACTTCAACAGCACCTGGCGCCGTTTCGGCCCTACGCCTTCAATCAGCTCCAATGCGCTGGTATTTCTGACTTTCGCCCTTCTCTGCCGGTGACCGGTAATCGCATGATTGTGCGAATCGTCGCGGATGTGTTGGATCACATGCAGCGCCGGCGAATCCGGCGGCAGAGAAATTCCCTCGCCTTCCGGGACGAAGAACAACGTTTCTAACCCGGCCTTGCGGTCGGCGCCTTTGGCGATGCCGATCAGCAATGGCTTATTCTTGTCCCAGGTGACGTTCAGCGATTTGAATACCTCGATCGCCATGCCGAGTTGCCCTTTACCGCCGTCGATGAAGATGACATCCGGGATCTTTTTCTCTTCCAGCGCCTTGCCGTAACGGCGCTTCAGCACCTGCGTCATCGCCGCGTAGTCATCGCCAGGCGTGATGCCGCTGATATTATAGCGCCGATACTCCGCTCGCACGGGGCCATTACCGTCGAACACCACGCACGAAGCCACGGTCTGCTCGCCCATGGTATGGCTGATATCAAAGCACTCCATACGGTTGATTTCCGTCAGGTTCAGCACCTTGGCCAATTCCGCCAGCCGCTGATGAATAGTCGACTGCTGCGACAGCTTGGTCGTCAACGCCGTTGCCGCATTGGTGCGCGCCAGCTTCAGATAACGGGCGCGATCGCCGCGCGGTTTGCTTTGAATTTGGATCTTGCGCCCCGCCAACTCGGAGAGCGATTCCGCAAGCAGATCTTTTTCCGGCAGGCTGAAATCCAGTAAGATCTCGCCGGGCAGCGTGCGCGCCTGGCTGCCTTGCAGATAGAACTGGCCAACAAAGGTCTGCACCACCTCGCTCATCTCCGTACCACCCGGCACTTTAGGGAAATAGCTGCGGCTGCCCAGCACCTTGCCCTGTCGGATGAACAGCACGTGCAGGCACGCCATACCGGCATCGAACGCCACGCCAATCACGTCCAGATCGTCGCTGTCGCCCGACACGAACTGCCGCTCCGTGACGCGGCGTACGGCCTGAATTTGATCGCGAATGCGCGCCGCCTCTTCGAAATTAAGCAGTTTGCTGGCTTCTTCCATGCGCGCAATCAGCTGGTGCAATACCTGTTGATCTTTGCCTGAAAGGAACAGCCGCACGTAGTCCACCTGCTGCCGATATTCTTCTTCACTCACCAGGCCGGCGACGCAAGGCCCCAGACAGCGGCCGATCTGATACTGCAGACACGGACGTGAACGGTTGCGATACACGCTGTTTTCGCACTGGCGGATCGGGAACAGCTTCTGCAGCAGCGCCAGCGTTTCGCGTACGGCGTAAGAGTTGGGAAAAGGCCCGAAATATTCGCCCTTGGCGTGTTTGGCGCCGCGATGCACCGCCAAACGGGGATGGGTATCCGCGCTGAGAAAAATCAGCGGATAAGATTTATCGTCTCGCAAAAGAACATTATATCGCGGTTGGTACAATTTAATGTAGTTATGTTCCAACAACAGCGCTTCCGTTTCGGTATGGGTAACCGTTACGTCTATTTGCGCGATATTTTTAACCAGCGTCTCGGTCTTACGGCTGCTGACCTGCTGCCGAAAGTAGCTGGCGAGACGCTTTTTCAGGTCTTTGGCTTTACCGACGTAGATCACCGTCCCCGTGGCGTCGTACATACGATAGACGCCGGGTTGGCTGGTGACGGTACTCAGGAAGGCTTTGGCATCAAAACGATCATTCACTGCTTAACAACGTCTCCGCATTGAACAATCCATGTCGGATGGCCAGGTGAGTCAATTCGACGTCGCCGCTGATATTCAGTTTGCTGAACATGCGGTAACGGTAGCTGTTCACCGTTTTTGGGCTGAGACTCAGTTGCTCCGAGATCTCATTCACTTTTTTGCCTTTGGTGATCATCAACATGATCTGTAACTCGCGTTCAGACAGGCAGCTGAACGGCGTTTCAGCCTGCGGTTCCAGCTGACTCAAGGCCATCTGCTGAGCGATGTCAGACGCGATATAGCGCTGCCCCGCATGCACGGAACGCAAGGCGTTAATCACTTCTTGCGGCGCGGCGCCCTTGCTCAGGTAACCGGCGGCCCCCGCCTGCATCACCTTCGCGGGCAAAGGATTTTCAGTATGGATGGTCAACATGATGACTTTGACGTCGGGCGCATAACGCACAATCTTGCGCGTGGCTTCCAGCCCGCCAATGCCCGGCATATTCATGTCCATCAGCACGATATCGACAGCGTTGCCACGGCACCATTTTACGGCGTCTTCACCGCACTGGGCCTCACCGACAACTTTTATACCTTTGATATCTTCAAGAATGCGTCGTATCCCTGCGCGCACCAGTTCGTGGTCATCAACAAGAAGAACGCTAATCAAGGAAAAATCTCCAAAAAAAGGGAGTAACGCAATCGGCCTCTGTTTTCGCCAGAGATATTACTTGTTTTTCAGACAAGAATGAACACAGATTAATACATACTTTCGAATAACTTTGCGGAGCAGAGCTGATTTTTCAATTTTAGCCGTCTATGCCGCCGATAAATCGTCACGTCGGAAAACATCAGGCGACGAAAATAATTCCGCGGCGCTGTACCCGACACAGGATAGCGCGACAATCATGCTGCGAGTGAGAAATCTGTGTAAGCAATCACGACATGAATAATATTAACACGGCTATTGGCTATTTGTAATCATTTGATATTTAAAGGCGTAGCAAAATCCGCTGCCAACGCGGGTCTGGCAACCCACGGTCGAAACTATTATTCCCGGCAAACGCCGCTAAAATCGGTGTACTACGCTCCAAATAATTATAATAACCCCATCGTTCAACAATAACGTGCCGGACAAATACTTGTTAACCACCTCGAAATAACTTGCCGATAGAGGATGATTCGGACAAGCAATGAGCGAACGTTGCCCACCCGCGTGACCGGAGCAAGCCCGGTGCAGATGATGGACGCATGCTATGCTATACTCCGCGCCCAGTTAAATTCGCCACCGCGCGCGACAACTGTTTAGCCCACGCGCGGTGCGCCAAAGCAGCTTGTATCAGGCTACGGCCTCAAAAAATCAGGAGAGAAAATGAGCAACGTTGATTTCACTACGTCTGCAAACCCGGAAATCTTGGCGACCGAGGTTGCCTGCCTCAAAGCTACGCTGACGCTGATCCTGAAGTCGATCGGCCAGGCCGACGCCGGGAAAGTCATCATCAACATGGAACGTTTCATTGCCCAGATTGAAGATCCGACTCAGGCGGAAATCTTCAAGAACAGCATTCAGCAAATCAAGCACGCTTACCGCCAGTAAACGTTGCCTCTCAGACCCGCGTTTCATGCGGGTCTGTTTTTCCCCGCGCTACGCAACACGCCATTGATCTTGCACAGACTTTCGGGCAGTGTGTTGACTTTCCCCCACACCCGAGACCGTTATGGGCATCCTTGTCAAAGCGCTGATCGGCGCGCTGGTCGTGGTTCTGATTGGCCTGTTGGCCAAAACGCGCAACTATTATATCGCCGGTTTAGTCCCGCTCTTCCCCACTTTTGCTTTGATTGCGCATTATGTTGTCGGCAGCGAACGTTCAATAGCGGCGCTAAAAACGACGCTGATTTTCGGCATGTGGGCGGTGTTGCCCTACCTGGTGTATTTGATTTCGCTGTATTTCCTGATTAACAGTCTGCGGCTGTCGTTAGCGCTGGGCGCGGCGGTACTGTGCTGGATTGCAGCGGCGTGGCTACTCATTACGCTGTGGGGATGGTGGCAAGGGCGTTAACGCCCTTGCCGGAAATGTTACGGCCGCCCTGCCTGCAAAACGAAGCCTCTCTGCCGATCGCCCGCGATACGCAGATAGCGGCTTTCACCGGCGCGCAGCGTCATCGGTACACTGCCGCCGGTCTCACGCCAAATACACAGATTATTCTCGATCATATCTTGCCCGATACTGACCGTAATATTGCCTGGCGGCACGCGAAATTCTGCTTTCTCTTTCGACCCCAGCGAAGCGGCGAACTCCCCATTCACATAGACGCCGGTGCGACAGCTCCCCGCTAGCATTCCGCTGTCGCGCACCACCACTACCGTAGCGTAAGGCGTATCCGGGATATTCTGATAGAGCATCAGACGGCTTGGGGGCGGCAATTCAGCCTGTTGCGGCGGTACGACTTGAGTCGCACATCCCGTCAACAGTGCAGAGGCAAATAACAACGCGGCGTAATGCTTCATCCTTGGCTCCTGAAGAAAATAATGCTTATCGTAACAAGAGAATAGCTGTCTCCAGTAGCATTCATACTGCAGAGACGAAAAAATCGGATAACTTCCCACTCACCCACAAACCGGCAGGAATAAGAAGATTCTGCATTAAAGCTATTGAAATAAAGGCGATTCTTGCAGATTTAAAACTTGACCATGCCACGTTGGATATCTGCCGCAAAAGCACCACTGACGTAACTGAAACCATCCTGCGTGACGTAAACTCGGGTATGACCGGTCTCTGATAACACCGCCACCATATATCCCAGGCTGATCATTTCATGTGATGGAACGTTCATTGGGGTTAGAAATCCGCGTCCGCGGCACCACTGATAAAAGCGAGTTCGCCCATATCCCAACACGGCCCCCACATCGGAGAGGTGCTTGAAAGTATCATAATCCTCTGATGGTGAAGGTAAACCGTCATGACTTTCAGGCGTTTTCTTTATCCCAGACAAAATAAACTCCTTTTTTGACGCTGTCGCGTACGATTACCCTTCCTCTAAAATTAATTTAAAAAATCCAAATTTAAAATGCAAATGAATTCCCTGTAACTAAAAACCTTCCCCAGAAAAAACCCGGAAATAAAACCCCAATAAAAAAACAGAAATAAAAAAATAGAGTATTAATACCGAGTATTAAATCCTTGGCATGGGTAAATATCCTAAATAAAAATAATAGTCAGGCAAGATAAGAATATACTTAGCATGCGTATTATTTCACTCATCAAAACGATGCAATTGCGCTCGGATCATTACGGCATAAAAAGAATGAATAAAACCAGCACCACATCGACCCACCTTCGTCGTGTGGTCGCAGATCCCTACAGACTTCCCCAATGTGCCACATCCTCTCTCAACGCGGCACTTCCTCAATCACACCTAAACAATAACCATTATCATTTCCAATTATTCCGCCAGTTTATTACACTTTCCTACCTCGCCAGTTAGGAACATTCCTAGTCGGAGAGCCTCAGGACAGAGAAAGAGTTAGGGACACCATGAAGAATTACCGTTGTTTGATTGTTTTGCCGCTTTTGATGATGACCGCCTGCACCCAATGGGAAAGGCCCGGCGCGGTCGAGAGTACCCGGGATGCCGAATATGCCGAATGCCGCAGCCGCGGCTACGATCGTTTTCCGCCGGACGTGGTGCGGGACGTGGAGTTCAGCTACGAAAACAAATACATCCCTTGCGAGAAAAATAAGAAAGATTGCCCATCGGGATACCGCTATGACAAAGAGCCGTCGATTAAGACGGTGCAGACCGACCGCAATCAGTCCGCCCGAAACGCCACCATCGAAGCCTGTATGTACAGCAAAGGTTGGCGAGAGAAAACCTACTATTGGCCGCAATGGTAATGTGGCGGCGTTTGCCTAGGGTGACATGCCGCTAATCCATTCAGCCGTCGTCATCACTTCGGTTCAGCCCCAGCGCAACCAGTGTTTCCGCCCTGACCGGCGTTAAAGGCACACGCGGCGGTGGCAAAGGCCAGCCCAAAAGCTGCCTCGCCGCCGCCGCGCAGACTTTACCCTGGCATGCCCCCATGCCACAGCGGCTACTTAGCTTAGCCGTGTTCCAATCCGGCTGATGGCGGACCTGTTCCAGCGCGACGTCTTCGCAGCGGCACAGCAGCGTCTGCGGTTTGGCCAGAGAATTCATGCGTTCATCGAGCGTAAAAGCGGCCGCTGTCGCCGTGGCGAAACGCCGCCACCGCTGCCGCTGCGCCATCATAAAATCGGCTTTTTCCTTCTGACCGGTGGCGGCATAACCGGCAATGGCGCCTTCGGTGAGCGCCAATTCACTGCCGCCGATGCCGGTACATTCCCCGGCGGCATAAATTTGCGCCTGGCTGGTTTGCTGACAATGATCCACCGCTACGGCACCGTGTTCTATCCGACACCCCAGCAGCATGGCCAACTCAATGTTCGCCACCAATCCAAAACCGCAGGCTAACCTGTCGCAGGCGATCGTTCTTTGCCGCCCACCGTTATTGACGTGCACCGAGGTTAAACGGTCTTGCCCCAACGCCGCCAGCACCCGGCTACCGGCACGATAACGATGCGGCATCAGAGAAAACGCCTGATGCAGCTTGGCTGGCCAGCGCCACAAGCCGCCCGCAAACGCCGCCAACCGCCAAAGCGGTGCCTGCTCAGCCACCAGCACCACCTCGCCGCCGGCCTGTTTTACGCTGTTCGCCACCGCCAACAGCAGTGGACCACTGCCTGCTATCACTACTCGCTCACCGCGGATTGTCAGCCCTTGCTTGATTTGCGCCTGTAGACCACCGGCGCCGGTCACCCCCGGTAGCGTCCAGCCGGGAAACGGCAACAGGAGTTCACGAGCGCCATTGCATAAAATCAACTTTTGATAGCGAATCACGCCGCAGCCTTCGGCATCTTCATATGCCAATCGGTTAGCGCCACACTGCGCCACCAGCTTGCAGCCGGACTGCAGCGCAATATTTTCCTTCGTCACCACCGCCTGCCGATAGCGGTTCGCCATTTCAGGCAATGCCACCTGCGGTCCATCGCGCCAGATTTGTCCGCCTGGATGTGGATTATCATCAATCATTCGTACCTGACCACCACTTTCCGCAGCGGCCAGCGCCGCCGCCATGCCGGCCGGCCCAGCGCCGACGATCAGCACCTCACAGTCGAAGTTACTCATCATCGCTCCTCTCGATGCGCATGCCGGCTTGGCACAGCGTCTGGCACGCCAGGCGACGCAGACCGTTAATGGTCACCCGGCACTCCTGACAAATGCCCATGCCGCAAAAGGGGGCCCGTGGTTGGTGTGAAATCGACAACCGGCAACGATCGTCACCGCACAGGCTGAGTGCCGCAGCAACGCTGAGGCCAACCGGCACCCGCCGGTGCTCTCCATCGATACTCAACGAGAGCGTATTTTGTCTTTCATTCATACAGGCAGCTCCTCGACGGCAAACGCGCGCGCCGCCAAATAGGGGGAATCATCAATCTCCGGCGTTTGCCGGCCGATCTGCGCAGTAATCAGCGCGGCACTACCAAGGGCGGTTGTGACACCCAACCCCTCGTGCCCCAGCGCCAACCACAGCCAGGAATGCCGCGGATGTGCGCCCAACAACGGCAGCCCGTCTGCAGAGGCAGCGCGCAGCCCGGCCCAGCAGCGAATGATGTTCATCTGCGCCAGTGCGGGCAAGAAATGCTGCGCACGCTTGAGCATCGCCGCCAACACTGGCATGTCCAACGCCGAATCGACGGCATCGAACTGGCGGGAAGAGCCGATCAGCCATTGTCCGGTGGGCCGTGCCTGCACATTGAATGCCACCGACGTACCGTCGCTGGCATGCGCGCTGGCGCCATATCCCAACTCCACCAGTTGATGCCGCACCCGCGGCGGGTAGCGATCGGTGATCGCCAGATGGCCCTTCTTGGCGTGCAGCAAAGCCTGCGGCAATAGGCTATTGGCCCTAAGGCCACAGGCCAGGACTACCAGTGGCGCAGCCAGGCGCCTGCCATCCGCCAGCCTCACTGCCCCTTCCTCCAGTGCTGTCGCTTCACCATGTACCACCTCGATCGCCGCACTACCGTCGTCCAACAGCCAGCGAGCCACGAGCGGCGCATACACAATGCCGTCGGCCGGCACCCGCAGCCCACCGGCCAGGCCGTGCCGCAGCATCGGCTCCACGGCGGCGATCTGCTCCGCCGTCAGCAGTTCCGCAGTCACACCCTGCTCCGCCAGCCGCGCCCGCTTTTGTTCGGCAATGCCCATTTCATCCGTTTTATCCGCCAGCCATAGCGTTCCGCAGCCGCGCCAGGCACACGCTTGCGGCATCCGCCCCGTCACTTCACGCCATAACCGCAGCGAATAAGCGCTCAACGCCAGCTCAGCCGGATTATCGTCCATGCATACCAGATGCCCCATGCCGGCGGCGGTCGCACCGGCGCGACGATCGTCCACTACCGAGACACGATACCCTTCCCGCGCCAACCGCCAGGCACAGGCAGCGCCGATGATGCCGGCGCCGATCACGATGACATCGGCTTTCTGTCCGGTGCCCATCAGCGTATTCCCCAGACAAAGGGATCGCGTTCGTCGAGCAGCAGTTGGCTATCGGCACACACATAGGCCTGCCCGCGAATAAAAGGAGTAATACGTTCGCCATTCCAGCGGTAATAGGCCTGGAATTCGCTACCGATCACGCTGACCTGCCGCCACTGCGTTTCCGGTGGCAGTTTGCCGTCCGCCGCCAGACACGCCAGTTTGGCGCTGGTACCGGTACCGCACGGAGAACGATCATAGGCTTTGCCGGGGCACAACACGAAGCTTCGGCTGTCGGCCTGCGGATCGTCACCGAACAGTTCGATATGGTCTATCACTCCGCCGTCTTCACCGCAGATGCCCGCCTGTTCCAATGTCTGCCGCACCGCCCAGGTGAACGCGGTCAATGCCTCCAGATTTTGTCTATCGATAGGTAACGGCGACTCGCCGATCAGGAAGAACCAGTTACCGCCCCAGGCGATATCCCCCGTCACCGGCCCGTATCCCCCAACCTCAAGCCGCACCTGGCGACGGTAACGATAAGCCGCCACGTTCTCCACCGTGACGCTGCCGTCGTCATGCAGCGTGGCGTTTACCGTGCCGACCGGGGTCTCGATGAGATGGCTCCCGGCGTGGATCCGCCCCAGGTGCGCCAGCGAAGCGATCAGCCCGATAGTGCCGTGCCCGCACATACCCAGATAGCCGTTGTTGTTAAAGAAGATCACCCCAGCGGTGGCCTGCGGCGAGCAGGGGCGACACAGCAGCGCCCCCACCAGCACGTCATTGCCGCGCGGTTCGAGCATCACCGCGCAGCGCCAATCGTCATAATGTTGCGCGAAACGCGCCCGCCGTTCCGCCATGCTGCCCTCGCCGAGATCGGGAAACCCTTCCACGATCAGACGTGTCGGCTCTCCGCCGGTATGAGAATCGATCGCCCGCAAAGCGGTGATATGCGCAGAAAGTGCCATCGGCGTCTCCTGAGTTAATGAGATGTTACCAATGGCATTAGCCTGAACGAATGTGGGCATGGCGGCTTGATGCGTTTCGGCGCGGCGAATGAAGAAATCAGCACAGTGATAAAAGTCAGGTCTGACGCGGCGCGGGTATACGCTTAACGAATGCCATAATAATGACTTATTTATCATATTGTTATTTCCATGCTAAACCTTTGTGTAGCGAGAAACACCGCAGTTTTCAAGCAACTGCCAAACACCGCCCGGCAAAAGTATGCGGCAATCCGCATATTTAGCAGCCGGCCGGAAATAGCGCTTGCTTCGTTACAGAAAAGTTAATATTGATGCGAAAGTGCCAACCTGGCCCGCCTGTTTTTCTGGCTAACGACCGAAAAGGGACTGTTATGCGATCCACTTCAGACTATCAGCCTCCGGTTTCTCTCTCGCCGCCTTCGCTTGTTGGGTTGCCGGAGCAGGAGGACGTTTTTGCCGTCGAACATCTGTCGCGTCTGTGCGACGGACTAGCGCAACAGCGCCCGAACAACCTGCGCGATCTGCTGAATACACTGGCGCTGATCGCGCCGTTGCTGAACGCGATCCCGAACGTGGTGTTCTTTATCAAAGACGCCCAGGCTCGCTACCTGCTGGCCAACCTCACGCTGGCCAAGCGCTGCGGTTTCAAAACCGTCACGCCGCTGCTGGGCAAGACCTCCGCCGACGTTTTTCCCGCTCAGCTCGGATCCGGCTACACCGAGCAGGATCTGCGGGTATTGCGCCACGGCGTGCTGATCCAGGATCAACTGGAGATGCACCTGTACAATGGCCGAGAAACCGGCTGGTGCCTGACGCAAAAGCTGGCGCTGTATGACGCGCAGGGAAGAATCATCGGTATGGCGGGTATTTCTCACGACCTGCAGGAGGCCAGGGCCAATCACCCGGCCTACCAACGGCTGGCGGCGATCGACGTGCATATCCGCCGCCACTACGCGCGACCGATCGCGCTTGAAGAGCTGACGGCGCTGACCGGGTTGTCGGTGGCGCAGATCGAACGCTACTGCAAACGTATCTTCCACCTCACCCCGCGCCAGATGATCCATAAAGTGCGGCTGGAAAAGGCCACGGAACTGCTGGCCGGCGATCTGCCAATCACCGACATCGCGCTACAGTGCGGCTATACCGATCACAGCGCCTTCAGCCGTCAGTTCAAAGCGATGACCGGCTCCACGCCGCGCGATTTCCGCCTGACGCTTTCCGCTTAACGCGCTGATTTACCTGGTTACCTCCCTCTCTTCACGGCGCACCGGCGCCTGGTTTTTTTCATGCCCGCTTTCCGCCGCCATTGTGCCAATTTCGTCGCGGCAATCGGCGAAAAGCGTCAAGCCTCCCTGCGCAATACCGGTCAATCTGTCGGTGAGCCTTACTAAAGATTCACTTTTCATTAACACTTTCGGACGACAGGACAAACACTATGAGCCATAAAGCCATAAGCTGGAGCGGCGTATTCCCGGCGGTGACGACCCAGTTCCGCAACGATTTCTCTCTGGACCTCGACGCCACCCATACGGTGATCAAAAACCTGGTGCGCGACGGCGTCTCCGGTCTGGTGGTGTGTGGCACCGTCGGTGAAAACACCTCGATGACGATGCAGGAAAAGCTGGCGGTGATCGAAGTGGCGAGAGACGCCGCCGACGGCAAAGTGCCGGTGATCGCCGGCATCGCCGAGTTCACCACCGCCTTCGCGCAGAACATGGCGCGTGAAGCGCAAAAGGCCGGTGTCGATGGCATTATGGTGATGCCGGCGCTGGTTTATTCCGCCAAGCCGCACGAAACCGCCGCGCACTTCCGCAGCGTCGCCGGCGCGACCGATCTGCCGATCATGGTCTACAACAACCCCCCCATTTACAAAAATGACGTCACACCCGACATCCTGACTTCGCTGGTCGACTGCGAGAACATCGTGTGTTTCAAAGACTCCTCGGGCGATACGCGCCGCTTTATCGACCTACGCAACGAAGTCGGCGATCGCTTCGTGCTGTTCGCCGGGTTGGACGATGTGGTGCTGGAAAGCATCGCCGTCGGCGCGCAAGGCTGGATCTCCGGCATGTCCAATGCTTTCCCGCGCGAAGGGGAAACCCTGTTCCGTCTGGCTAAGGAAAAGCGCTATGAGGAAGCATTGGCGCTGTACAGCTGGTTCATGCCGCTGCTGCACCTCGATGCCCGTCCCGATCTGGTGCAATGCATCAAGCTCTGCGAACAGCGGGTTGGCCGCGGCAGCGCCGTCACTCGCCCACCGCGCCTGGCGCTGCAGGGGGAAACGCTCACCGAGATCAATGCCGTGATCGATAAAGCGCTGGCCACTCGTCCGGCGCTGCCGGACGTCGGCCTGTAACGCCTTCACCGCCCGGCCAGGCCGGGCGTCGCTCTTTATTTACCGGGGGAATCCATGCCCAACGAACGCCACGTCGCCATCAGCGGCCAACAATTTATCGGCGGCCAGCGCCGCGCCGCAGGGGAAGCTGCGCTGCTCAGCCTGCGCGCCGACGACGGTCAGCCGACCGGCTACCGCTTCCACCAAGCCACGGCGGCTGAAACCGCCGCCGCCGCCGAAGCCGCTGCCACGGCCTTTGTGCCCTATTCGCAACTCAGCGCCGAGCAACGCGCGAACTTTTTGGACACCATCGCCGAGGAGCTAGATGCCTTGGACGAAACCTTCTTCGCCCTCGCCACACAGGAAACGGCCCTGCCGCCAGCGCGCTTGAGCGGCGAACGCGCCAGAACCAGCGGTCAGATGCGGCTGTTCGCCACGCTGCTGCGGCGCGGCGATGTCGAGGGCGTACGCATCGACTGCGCGCTGCCACAGCGTTCCCCCCTGCCGCGCCCCGATCTGCGTCAATACCGCACGGCGCTCGGCCCGGTGGCGGTATTCGGCGCCAGCAACTTCCCGCTGGCGTTTTCCACCGCGGGTGGCGATACCGCCGCCGCGCTCGCCGCCGGCTGCCCGGTCGTGTTCAAAGCACACATCGGCCATATGATCACCGCCGAGCTAACCGCTCAGGCGATCGAGCGCGCACGGGAACGCACGGGGATGCCCTCTGGCGTCTTCAACATGCTCTTCGGCAACCGCGTGGGGGCCGATTTAGTACAACATCCGGCGATTCAAGCGGTGGGATTCACCGGCTCGCTGCAAGGCGGCCGGGCGCTGTTCGATCTGGCGATGCAACGTCCCCAACCTATTCCGGTCTTCGCCGAAATGTCGAGCATCAACCCGGTAATGATCCTGCCCAAGGCGCTGGCGCGGCGCGGGCAGCACATCGCGCAGGAACTGGTCTCTTCCTTCACGCTCGGCTGCGGTCAGTTCTGCACCAAGCCCGGCGTGATCGTCGCGCTGCGCGGCGCCGCCTTCGATCGGTTAACCGAAACGATGAGCGCCCTGGTCAACGCCGCCGAGCCGCAGCCGATGCTGAATGCCGGCACCCTGGAGCACTACCGTCACGGGCTGGCGGCCCTCGATGCCCATCCGGGTATGCGGCGGCTGGCAGGCCGAAGCGAGACGCCTGCTCTTCGGGCGGCGGCGCAGCTTTATCAGGCGGAGGGGGCGCTGTTGCTGCAGGCCGACCCGCTGCTGCAACAGGAGGTCTTCGGCCCGGCCAGCATCCTGGTGGCGATGGATAACGAAGCGCAGCTGCATGCGGCGCTAACGGCATTGCAAGGCCAGTTGACCGCCACGCTGCTGGCGGACGACGACGATCTCGATATGGCCGCCGGGCTAACGGCACTGTTGGCGCGCAAAGCCGGTCGGGTACTATTCAACGGGTACCCGACCGGGGTGGAAGTGTGCGACGCCATGGTACACGGCGGCCCTTACCCGGCCACCAGCGACGCACGCGGCACCTCGGTAGGCACGCTGGCGATCGAGCGTTTCCTGCGGCCAGTTTGTTTGCAAAACACCCCTGCGGCGCTGTTGCCGCCGGCGCTGCAAGACGCCAACCCGCTCAACCTGCTGCGACTGGTTAACGGCGCTTACACCCGAGATCCCCTGGTTTCACCTGCCCAACATTAGCCCGGCCGCATCTGCCTGCCACTCAATAACAAAAGGGTAATACCATGACAACCCAAGGCAAATTCAAGAAGCAGCTTACGCTCACCGATCTGACGTTCATCGGTCTGGGCGCCATCTTCGGCTCCGGTTGGCTGTTCGCCGCCAGCCACGTCTCCTCCATCGCCGGCCCGGCCGGCATCTATTCCTGGCTGATCGGTGGCCTGGCGGTGCTGCTGCTCGGCATCGTCTACTGCGAGTTGGGCGCCGCTCTGCCGCGCGCCGGCGGCATCATTCGCTATCCGGTATTCTCGCACGGTGAACTGATGGGTTATCTGCTGGGGTTTATCACGCTGATCGCCTTCTCCAGCCTGATCGCCATCGAAGTCGTCGCCGCCCGGCAGTACGCTGCCGCCTGGTTCCCGTTCCTCAGTCAGCCGGGGTCCGGCGATCCAACAGCGATTGGCTGGATGGTGCAGCTGGCGCTGCTGTGCTTTTTCTTCGCGCTCAATTACTACAGCGTCAAAACCTTCGCTAAATCCAATAACCTGATCAGCGTGCTGAAGTTTCTGGTGCCGCTGTTGGTGATCGTAGTGTTGTTCAGCTTTTTCAAACCGGAAAACCTGCACAGCCAGGGCTTTGCCCCCTTCGGTTCCGCCGGCGTTGAGGCCGCCATTTCCGCTGGCGGCATCATTTTCGCCTACCTCGGCCTGACGCCGATCATTTCGGTCGCCAGCGAGGTGCAAAGGCCGCAGCGCACCATTCCCATCGCGCTGATCCTGTCGGTGGTGCTGTCCACCATCATCTATGTGCTGCTACAGATAGCGTTTCTCGGCAGTATCCCCAGCGAGATGCTGAGCGGCGGCTGGGCCGGCATCAGCCAACAGTTTTCCCTGCCGTTCCGCGACATCGCCATCACGCTGGGCATGGGATGGCTGGCGTTTCTGGTAGTCAGCGACGCGATCGTTTCGCCGAGCGGCACCGGCAACATCTATATGAACGCCACGCCTCGCGTGATCTACGGTTGGGCGCGCGCCGGCACCTTCTTCAAACTGTTCACTCGGGTGGATGGCGAGTCCGGCATCCCGCGTCCGGCGCTGTGGTTGACCTTCGCTCTCTCGGTATTCTGGACGCTACCATTCCCGTCTTGGGAAAAGCTGATCGGCGTGGTGTCCGCCGCACTGGTGTTGAGCTACGCCATCGCCCCGGTCACCGCCGCCGGGCTGCGGCGCAATGCGCCCGATATGCCGCGTCCGTTCCGGGTGCGCGCTTTCTGCGTGCTCGGCCCGCTGTCGTTTATCATTTCGGCGTTGATCGTCTTCTGGTCCGGCTGGGACACCGTCTCCTGGCTGCTCGGCTTGCAGATCCTGATGTTCTTCATCTATATCCTGTTCAAAAATCAGGTGCCGACCCACGCCGTTAGCCTTCGGCAGCAAATTTGGTCCTCGTTGTGGCTGATCGTCTTCTATGCGCTGGTGATCGGGCTTTCCTACCTCAGCAGCTTCGGCGGCATCGGCGCTATTGCCCATCCGTGGGACACCTTCACCATGGCGGTGATTGCGCTGGCGATTTACTACTGGGGCGCCTATACCTGTTTACCCCAGGCCAATTTTATCGGCGATGAAGAAGAATGAACCCAGGGGGACATCGAGATGACATCCATGCACGTTCTGTCGTTGGAACAGGCTTATCAACTGGCGCTGCGTACGCTGCGCAGCAACGGTTTCAATCAGGCACATGCCGAAGCGGTGGCGCAAAATGTCACCCAGGGCGAACGCGACGGCTGCGCTTCTCACGGCTTATACCGGCTGTTGGGCTGCGTGCGATCGCTGCGGGTAGGCAAGGTCTCTGCCGATGCGGTACCCAAGTTGTTCGACCAGGCGCCGGCCATCTTGCGTGCCGACGCCGGCGGCGCGTTTTCCCTGCTGGCCTACCGCACCGCTCTGCCGGCCTTTATCGGTAAGGTGCGCGCCAATGGCATCGCCGCGCTGGCGATCAACCGCTGCGTGCATTTCTCCGCGCTGTGGGCCGACATAGAACCGCTGACCGAACAGGGGTTGGTGGCCTTAGCCTGCACACCCAGCCACGCGTGGGTGACGCCGGCCGGCGGTTCGCGTCCGCTGTTTGGCACCAACCCCATCGCCTTCGGCTGGCCACGCCCGGATCGGCCGCCGTTTTTATTCGATATGGCCACCAGCGCGGCGGCGCGCGGCGAAATCGAACTGCACCGCCGCGCTGGCACCCCGCTGCCTGAAGGCTGGGGCATTGATAAGGCAGGCAATCCGTCCACCGATGCCGCCAGCGTGTTGGAGGGCGCGATGCTGACCTTCGGTGGGCATAAGGGCTCGGCGCTGGCGGCGATGGTTGAATTGCTGGCAGGGCCGCTGATCGGCGATATGACCAGCAAGGAATCGCTGGCCTATGACAACGGCACCGGTTCGTCGCCTTACGGCGGTGAGTTGATCATCGCGTTGGATCCCAAGCGTTTTCTCGGTGCGGATAAGGCGAAATATTTCGCCGGAGCAGAAGCGATGTTTGCCGATATGCAGGCGCAAGGCGCACGCATCCCCGGCGAGCGGCGTTATCGACAACGGCGGCAGAGCGAGCAATACGGCGTGGAAATTCCCAGGACATTGTACGACGAAATAATGGCGCTGTGCGATTAGCGCCGGATTGATGCCCCGCGCCGGCAACCCGGCGCGGGGAAAGGCTTATCCAGCCTGAGCCAGATCGCTGTGCAGGCGCTTGCGCCACACCGGTTTGGTGTCCCAACGGGCGAAGTGTTTCGCCTCTTTACCCGGCTGCACCTGATGCCACATGTCTTCTTGCCACCGGATCGGTTCCTTTCCTCGCAACGTTGGACGGGTCTGTTTAATCGTCCGTTGCAAGACGCTCGCTTCTTCCGCAGAAATGTTCGGCGCCTGTCTGGCGGCGTCCAGCGCACGGCTTCCCAGCGGCGCCATCACCTGATACAACACGTTGACCTGCTGCAGCGTCGCTTGCTGATTAGTGCTCATCCCCTTACCCGACCAACCGTCGAAGTTTTCACCGGGATCGTCCCCCTGCGCACGATACTCATTACCAGGCCCCTCGACGATGTTCCATCCTTGCCAGGTCACCAGAGTGTGTAATCCATCGCGATCCTGCAGGTTTTTATTCTTGATCTGTGTGATCACCTCGGCACGGTTTGGCACACCGATCAGGTTCATAAACTCGTCCAGCGCGTTCCAATGCTGCCCCGCCACCAGACCATTCCAGACATTACGCAAACAGTTCCAAGGAATGGTGTGATGCCAGGTCAGCGTGATAAGCGGTTTGGTTGACGCATGTTGCCAACGGCTCGGTTCACTGCCCCGATCGCCTCTAATGATCCCATCGACTTCTAATGGCATAGCTGCCCCTCTTCTGGCTGAGATGAAGAATATGCGCAAGGCCGGTGACCCGGGTGGCATAAAAACGTCAGCTAAAATCGTAGCAGCTCACACTGAGATGGCAATAAAACGCAAGGCACGCTCTGCCGCAGACCGGCAACCGCAGAGCGCGCCCGAAAACGGTGGGCTTAAGAGGGATTATCTGACCACCATCACCGAAATATTGGCATGGCGAACGATGGCGGCGGCGTTAGATCCCAGCAGATAGGTTTTCACGCTCGGGCGCCGTGAACCGATAATGATCAGGTCGGCGTCGATCTCTTCCGCCAGTTCCAACACCTGATCGCGCGCAGAACCGAAGCTGACGGTGTAATTAAGGCGATCCAACGGCAGATCGATTTCCGACATGATTTTCTTCAGTTTGTCCACCGCCTTCACCTCCGCCTGATTCTCAAATTCCTTGAGACCGAACGAATAGGCAGTAACAAAAGCCGAGGCATCCGGTAGCGCATGGAAGAAATGCACTTTAGCGCCGGACATCTTCGCCAAATATTCCACATGCTTCAGCGCATGCTCGGTCAACAGATCCTCTTCAATATCGATCGGCACTAAAATAGTCTTGTACATATCACATCCTTTCTATGTAAACCGGGTGCCAACAGAATACTGCCGCGTACGGGCGCGGTGAATCGCTTTATCACGCTTTTGTGATCGGGGGGTAAATACTGATAAGGATAGCTTTTAATTTAACAAAATATAAACATCACACCGATAACGGATAGGCGATTAATTATTTATTTCTCGAGATTAAATCAGCTGTAAATAAACCGCTTTGGCGGTGGCGGCGGTCTTATTGGCGACAGAAAGTTTTTTAATCGAGTTGCCTATGTGGAAATTGATCGTGCGCTCGCTCACCCCCATCAACAGCGCGATCTCTTCCGCCGTTTTCCCTTCGCTGCACCAGCGTAAAATGTCTTTTTCGCGCAGCGTCAGCACGTCTTTTATCGCGTCGTCGTTCACCGATATCAAGGCTTCACGCAGCGTTTTATGGGCGGTTTGCGCCAGCCAAAGGAAAAAGGTTTCATTTGCCGCACGCGCTTGTGGCGTTTGCTCCGGTAGCGCTGTGCCGGCAAACGTCAGGATCCCCAGCCTGCCATAGCAATCCTTGACCGACTGCGACCAACCGGCGCACAGGCCAAACTGCGCCATACGTCGCCAAAGCGTCGGCCGATCGTGATAAAAACGTTCGTCCCACTGGAACTGCAGCGTGGAATGGTGAGCGCGCTCAATGACCGGATCCTGCAAATACACCCGCTGCCGCCGATAATCTTCGAGATACTCTGCTGAAAAATTACCTTCGATCAGCATCTTGGGGCGGCTGGCCGGATAACAGGAAAACACGATGTAGGAGAAATAATCAAACCCCAACGCCTCGGCGCAGGGCCCCAGTTGCGTCAGAAAGCATTCGCGATCGGCCAGGCTGCCAATCACCTCCGCCATGAGCCGTTGAGTGCGGGTATCCATAACGCAGGTTCTCCAGATAGCGATGCCGATTATCGATAGGTCAGACTCACTATAGAATATCGCCGCCCGGCGCCAGTAGCCGTTTCATATAATAAAAAATACCAACGCTATAACGAAAACAGCTATTCCCCTTAAAATAAGCCTTTTTATTGCGCCGAACAGGAAAACTACGCGAATAGCATAATCCCTTCAGGACGTAAACCTGTCATTTCTACCGTTAGACAGCCAGGACACCGCCAATTACTTTCCAAACAGGCACCCGGTGCCGCCGTAAATCCAAAGAGATAATAAGCATTTGCGAATTTCGCATGGCATACAGTGACGGGGATTTTCTATGGCAGAAAGTAATGCGGCAATTCAATCGGCTGCGATTATCGGCGCGGGAACGATGGGCAGAGGCATCGCTTATCTTTTCGCGCAAAAAGGCATTCGTACGGTGCTTTATAATCGCAACGGCAATACCCTCAATCAGGCTCGCGAATATATCGCGCAAGACCTGAACAAGAAAGTCGAACAGGGCAAGATCGCGCTGCAGGATAAAAGCTCAGTGCTGGCCAATCTGGTGTTCTCGACGGCGCTTGTGGCTATCGCCGACAGCGAGTTGGTGATAGAAACCATCGCCGAGCATGAACAAACCAAACTTGAGGTGTTGGCGGCCATCGCCGCGGTGGTCAAGCCCGATACGCTGATCGCCACCAATACCTCCTCACTGTCGCTTAACAAGCTGGCAACCGCGGTGACGCACAGCGAGCGGTTTATCGGTTTGCACTTTTTCAACCCTGCGCCGCTGATGAAACTGATTGAAATCATCCCGGCCTACTTTACCGCACACGCCACCACGGAACGTTGCCGTCAACTGGTGGCCGCGTTGGGGAAACGCGATGTCGTCTGTCAGGCCACGCCGGGGTTTATCGTCAACCGCATGGCCCGCCCCTACTACCTGGAAGGGTTCCGCCTGTTGGAAGAGCACGTGGCGCGCGCGCCGCAGATCGACCGCGCCCTCAAGGCCGGCGGACACTTCCGCATGGGGCCGCTCGAGCTGACCGATTTTATCGGCCAGGACATCAACTATCAGGTCAGTCGGCAAATCTGGCAGGACATGCAATACGACCCGCGCTATACCCCCGGCCATCTGCAGCGTTCGCTGGTCGATGCCGGTCTGTTGGGGAAAAAGAACGGCCGCTCCTATTTTGCCGCCGAAGAAACCGCCCCGCCAGTGACGGCCGCCATCGATGCAGACGTCGAGACGCTGCGCGTTTACGGCGAACACCCTTTTTTTACCCTGTTGCAACAGCGAGCCGCACGTCAGTGGCCACAGCTGCGCGTGGAACAACGGCCGGCCTTACCGAGCCTGGGGCCGGCCGTCCAGATCAATGACGCATTCACCGTCAGCATCACCGATGGCCGCACGGCGAGCCAGTTAGCCGAGCAGACGACGGCTGACGCTTTTGTGGTCGACATCGCCCTGAACTACGCCGACACGGCGTATCTGGTAGCGGCGCACAGCCGCCACGCCTCTGCGGCCAATAAAGCGCTGTTTTTACGCCTGCTGCACACTGCGATCCCGCAGGTTGAATTTATCAAAGACTCCCCGGCGCTGATCGTCGCTCGCGTCCTCAGCAGCCTGATCAATGAGTCGGTGATCATGGTGGAAAGCGGCGTTTGCAGCCGGGAAGACATTGATGTCGCCGCCGTCGCGGGCGTTAACTACGCCGGCGGCATTTTCGACTGGCTCGGCAAACTGGGGGAGAAAAACGTCAGGACGACGCTGAGCAATCTGGCGCAGCTGCTGCACGCAGCGCGCTATGCGCCGCATTACACCCTTCTGCACGCCGCGCAACCGGCGCTGACGACCACGCCTTGAGGAGCCATGATGAACATTAACGATGACGGCGTTTATCTGATCGACGGCACGCGCACGGCGATCGGCGCCTATGGCGGCAGCCTGGCGCATACCCGCCCCGACGACATGGCAGCGACGATCATTCGCGGCCTGCTGCAGCGCCATCCGGCGGCGGAAGCGAATCTGGACGAAGTGGTTCTGGGCTGCGCCAATCAGTCCGGCGAAGACAACCGCAACGTCGCTCGCATGGCAACGCTGCTTTCCGGGTTGGACCCGTCGGTGCCGGCCATCACCCTCAACCGCCTTTGCGCATCCGGGTTGGATGCGGTGATCTACGCCGCGGCGAAAATCCGCAGCGGTCTTAGCGAACTGGTTTTGGCCGGCGGTGTGGAAAGCATGAGCCGCGCACCCTATGTGCTGAGCAAGGGCGAAACGCCGTTCGACAAAGGCGTGAAGCTGTATGACACCACGTTGGGATGGCGCTTCGTCAATCCGCGGCTGGCGGAGCGCTACGGCAGCGACCCGCTGGGCATCACGGCAGAAAACGTGGCCCAACGGCAACATATCTCACGCGAGGAACAGGACCTGTTCGCGCTGGGCTCGCAGCAAAAGGCCCGCCGGGCGATCGACAGCGGCCGGCTGGCGCGGGAAATCACGCCCGTGGACGTGCCGGCGGATCGTAAAAACACCCGCATATTCGCACAGGACGAATTCCCCCGGCTCAGCACGTTGCAACAGCTGCAGGCGCTGAAACCGGCGTTCTCCGCCGGCGGTTCGGTCACGGCGGGCAACGCTTCCGGCATCAACGACGGTGCCGCCGCGCTGCTATTGGCTTCCGGTCGCTACGTGAAACGCCAGGGCTGGCAACCGCTGGCGGAGATCGGCGACAGCGCGGCCGCCGGCGTTGAACCGGCGCTGATGGGGCTGGGGCCGATCGCCTCCACCGAGCGCTTACTGCAGCGCGGCGGGTTCACCTTGAACGACTTCGACATCATCGAGATTAACGAAGCGTTCGCCTCACAGGTTCTGGCGGCGCTGAAACACTGGCGCATCGACGCCAACGACGCGCGGGTCAACCCGAACGGCGGCGCCATCGCACTCGGTCATCCGCTGGGGATGTCCGGTGCGCGCCTGGTGCTGTCGGCGGCGCTGGAATTACGCGACCGACAGGCAAGCAACGCATTGGTGACAATGTGCGTCGGCGTCGGTCAGGGCCTGTCATTAAACCTTAAAGCCGTTTAACACAAGGAACATACGATGAGCGTACTGAACATTCTTGAAGAAAAGCTGGCGGAAACCAAAAAACAGGGGCGTTTTCGCGAGTTTCTCAACCTTGAACGCGGCGTGCAGGACAAACCCTGGGCCACCAGCCACGGGCACCACGGCGAGCGCCGTCTCAACGTCTGGTGCTCGAACGACTATCTGGCAATGAGCCACCACCCCAAAGTGCTGCTGGCCACCACCGACGCGGTTAACCGGGTCGGGCTGGGCACCTGCGGCGCCCGCAGCATTTCCGGCACCTCGGTCTACCACAGCGAGCTGGAAACGCTGCTGGCCAGCGCCTACGGCAAAGAGTCGGCGCTGCTGTTCACCACCGGTTTCGGCGCCAACGACGCCACCTTATCCACCCTGTGCGACGCCATTCCCGATCTGATCGTGTTCTCCGACGAACTGAATCACGCCTCGATGATTTACGGGATTCGCTACAGTAAAGCGGAGAAAAAAATCTTCCGCCACAATGATGTAGCACACCTCGCCGAGCTGCTGCAGGCCGCCGATCCGGCGCGGCCAAAGCTGATTGCCTTCGAGTCGCTGTATTCCATGGACGGTGACTTTGCTCCCCTGGCGCAGATCGTGGCGCTGGCGGAACAGTATCAGGCGCTGACCTATCTCGACGAAATTCATTCGGCCGGCGTGTATGGCGAACGGGGATTGGGCTATGCCGAACAGCTGGGCCTGTTGGATAAAATCACTATTATCCAAGGCGGATTCGGCAAGTCTTACGGTGCGGCGGGTGGCTATATCGCCGCGCCCCGCTCGGTGGTGGAAGCGGTGCGCAGTTGGGCGCCGGCATTCGTCTTCAGCACCTCGTCACCGGCGCCGGTGGTAGCCGCCGCGTTGGCCAGTTTTAAATACAACCTCGAGCATGACACCCAGCGCAAGCACCTGCTGGCGATCGTCGATCACCTGAAAACCGGCCTGCGCGCCGCCGGCATCCCGCTGGTGTCGGCAGACAGCCATATCCTGCCGCTGCTGGTCGGCGATCCGCACCGCAACAAACACATCAGTAAAGTGCTGCTCGATGAGCATGATATTTACGTGCAACCGGTCAATGCCCCGACGGTGCCTGCAGGCAGCGAGCGACTACGGGTAACGCCGACCTCGGCACATTCCCATGCCGACGTGGAGACCTTCCTGGCGGCACTAGGCCGGGTCTGGGCAGCGAACGATCTGCGGAGGGCAGGATGAAGTTAGCGGATTATAACGGCCATCTGATCACGCTCTGCCTGATGGCGACCGGTACCTTCGCCATCGGCACCGACGCTTTTATCGTCGCCGGCGTACTCAGCGATATTTCCGACACCTTTGCCGTCAGCCCCGCGCAAGCGGGGCAGTTGATATCGGTATTCGCGCTGGCCTATATGCTGTTCGCCCCCCTCACCGCCTGGCTGCTGGGCAACGTCAACCGCAAGCATATCCTGCAGTTGGCGCTGGTGCTGTTCATCGCCGGCAACCTGGCCTGCGCCTGGGCCACCAGCTATCTGCAGATCGCGTTCGGCAGAGTGCTGGCGGCATTGGGGGCGGCCTGTTACACGCCGCAGGCCGCCGCCGCCGCGGTGGGACTGGTGGCGGAAAAACGCCGCGGCCTGGCTATTTCCATCGTCTATGGCGGCATGACGTTGGCTATTGCGCTCGGCATTCCGTTCGGTACCTTTCTCGCCAAACTGATCGGCTGGCGTGAAATCTTTCTGTTCATCGCCCTGCTGGGGGCGATTGCGCTGCTGGGCCTGTCGTTGGCGCTGCGCGCCATTGCGCCATCGGGCAAGCATTCGCTGAAAGAGCGGCTCGCCCCGCTGCGGCAAAAGGCGGTGCTGACTACGCTGCTGATCACCTTTTTTGCCGTTTGCTCGGAACACATCGTCTACAGCTACGTCAGCGTGTTGCTGAAAAACACCCAGTTCGGCCCTGAGGCGATCCTGCCCCTCGCGTTGCTGGTGTTCGGCATTGGCGCGGTGATCGGCAATTTTGCCTCCGGCGCGTTAACCGATGCCCTCGGCAGCAAGTTCGTGCTGCTGTTTTCCGTGGCGATCCAGACGCTGTCTCTGTTTTTGCTGGCCTTTTATGTCACCTCGCCCTGGTGGGTACTGGCCATCTTCCTCGTCTGGGGCATTACCGGCTGGATGTACCTAGTACCGATCCAGCATCACCTGTTGTCGCTATCGAAACGCTTTGGCGCGCTGACCGTGTCGCTCAACAGCTCGGTGTTGTACGCCGGCATCGCGGCGGGCGGGATGCTGGGCGGCCTGACGCTCTACGCGCTGCCGGCCTATTACCTGCCGCTGTTTTCGCTGCCGCTCGGCGCCATCGCCCTGCTGCTGACGCTGTTGTTTTTCCGGGGAGAAGCCAGCGATGAGTGAAGTTCTTCCGGTGCTTTATGAGCGCCATGGCGCGCAGGTTGCGGTCATCACCCTTAATCGGCCGGAAAAAAAGAACGCCATCAACCTGCAGATGGCCGAGTTGATCCGCACCTACCTGCGGCGGGCGGATAACGATGACTCGGTGCGAGCGATCGTGCTGGCCGGCCAACCGGCGGTATTTTCCGCCGGCATGGATATCAACGCCTTTCATCAGGGTGAACTGCCCATCGTCACGCCGGAGGGGTTTGGCGGGCTGATCCATGCACAGATTGCCAAGGTGATCATCGCCGCCGTTGACGGCATCGCGTACGGAGGCGGATTTGAGCTGGCGCTGGCGTGCGATCTGATCGTCGCCGGCCAGAACGCACGCTTCAGCTTCCCCGAAACCGGGCTCGGGTTAGTCGCCGCACAAGGTGGGTGCGCGCGCTTGCCGACGCGTATCTCCCCCTATGTCGCGCTCGACTGGCTGCTGACCGGCAGAACCGTCGGCGCACAGGAGGCGCTGTCACACGGCGCCATTTCCCGTATCAGCGAGGGGACGGCCCGGGAAGAAGCGCTGCGCATCGCCGAACAGATCGCCGGAAAAGATCTTGCTGCCAGCCAAGCGGTGAAGGCCATCGTGCGCCAGGGGCTGGCACGGCAAGAAGCCCCCTCATTCGATTTTCAACAAGGCCCGGTCGAGCGCCTGCGTCAGGCCGCCGCCCGCCGATAATGCCCCTGCCGGTTCGTCTGAACCGGCATTTCCCGTTTGTCCTCCACCGCTCATTTTACGCAGCCCGCTTCTCGGCGCTGGGTTACACTGCCGGTAGTCCTAATGCGCTGATAAGGAAAAATAATGCGCCTTTTGCCTCTGCAGACCCCCAGACTGATCCTGCGCCCGTTCACGGCCGACGATCTGCCCCACTTTACCGCCTACCGCAGTCACCCTGACGTGGCGCGCTATCAAAGCTGGAGCGACTACAGCGCCACCGATGCGCAGGCCTTTTTCGAACGGCAACGGCAGCTCGCGTTCAACCGTGACGACAGCTGGTTCCAGCTGGCGGTCGAGCGCCGTGAGGACGGCGCGTTGCTCGGCGATGTCGCGGTGCATTTCTTCGATGAGGGGCGCCAGGCTGAACTGGGCGTGACCTTCGCGCCCAGCCACCAGCGGCAAGGGCTGGCGCGCGAGGCGCTGAGCGCCGTCATCGCTCTGCTGTTCGGGCCGTTGGCGAAGCACCGTATTACTGCGGTGGTGGACACGCGTAATCTTGGCGCCGCCACGCTGTTCGGCAAGTTGGGTTTTCGCCGCGAGGCCTATTGGCGGCAAAACGTGTTTTTCAAAGGCGCATGGGGCGACGAATTCGGCTTTGCCCTGCTGCAAAGCGAATGGCGGGAGAATGCAAGGCATGACGCTGCTGAATAAATACCTTGGGCAATACCAGTTCTCGGAACGGCATGCGATCGCCATCGCCGCGCCGCAGGCGCGGATCCTGGCGGCCGTGGCCGCCTACGATCCCAAGCACGATCGTTTCTTCCGCAGCATGATAGCGCTGCGCGAATTGCCCGCGCGGCTGATGCCACGCGATAAGCCCAGCCCGCCGCCGTTTGGCCTGCATAATTTTTGCCTGCTTGAGCAGGATGACAGCGCGTTGGTCTATGGCCTGATCGGCCGCTTTTGGCAGGCTGAGTACGGTCTGGAGCAGGTCGCTGACGGAGCGGGCTTTCTGGCCTTCGCTCAGCCCGGCGTCGCCAAACTGGCGCTGGGGTATGTCGTGAGTCCCCTCGAGGGTGGGCGCTGCCGTCTGGTGACGGAAACGCGCATCTTCTGCCCCGACGACGCCAGCCGGCGGCGGTTTACCCCGTATTGGTATGCTATTCGCCTGGTGAGCGGGTTGATAAGACGCCGCATGCTGCGCGCCATTAAAACCGCCAGCGAAAAGCGGGTAGTGAATCATTCACCAAGCTGATTCATTTAAGAGCATTCTTAGAGAATGAAAATCATTATCAGCCTATTTTTTAATCACAACAAGATAGTAGTGAGAAGCCATTGACCCCGCCCCCTGCGGGGATTTTTTCGCCTATTTATCGCCTGTTTCAGGAAACGCCTGCATAAACAGGAAGGTGCAAGGCTTGCGCTGATACTGATTGATCTGCGGCACCAGCCGGGTGAAATGCTCGGTCTGACAATGCACGTCCAGGGCGGCGCGGTCCGGCCAGCTTTCGATAAAAATAAAGTGCCCGGGATCCTGCTGGTCGATGCACAGTTCATAACTGATGCACAGCGGCTCTTGACGGGTTTTCGCCACCAGCTCGCGATACCATGGCATAACGGTGTCAATGTGTTCCGGATGGATAAAATCTTCAGCGATGACCTTCAGCATGTTGCGCTCCTGCATTCTGTTTTGCCGTGCTTCACCTTATCGTCCTCACTCCCGAGATGAAAGCGCCCTACTCCAGGTCTATCACCGGGTTGCCAATTCGGTGATAACGCACACAGATCTCGATCAAAACGCTTGAACGCGCCATAGCCCTGTGTGAACGTTTGATTAACAAAAAAGCAACACACCATTCACTATGGTGATGTCTGCATCAACCTGCCGACCCGATACGCGGCATTTTTTTCGTCCTTAAAGGCCTGACCATTAGTCCTTTAGACCTTTATATCTCACGAAGAAAATCCGCTGTGACCGTCGTGTTGAGGGCAACGGCGCCAGGACGGTCCTTATGACCGACGCTTGTCATTCTCAGAAGAGAGGTTATCGCCAGTGAATCACGCCACCTATGCCGTTCCAGCGCTCAACGCCGCCATCCGCAAAACCTGGCGCAGACTGGTGCCCTTGATGTTCGCCATGTACTTCATCGCGTTTATCGACAGGGTTAACGTCGGCTTTGCCAAGGACGCGATGGCTATCGACATCGCGCTGTCGCAATCCGCCTTCGCATTGGGCGCCGGGATATTTTTTGCCGCCTATGCGCTGTTCGGCATCCCGGCCAATCTGCTGATGAACCGCTGGGGCGCCAAACGCTGGCTTAGCGCCACCACCGCACTGTGGGGGGCGCTGTCGGCCTGTACCGGGCTGGTGACCAACGAACAGCAATTTATCATCCTGCGGTTTCTGCTGGGGATCGCCGAAGCCGGCTTTTACCCTGGCATCCTGTTGCTGGCGTCGATCTATTTTCCCAATAAGGTGCGCGCCTCGGTCATTGGCATTTTCGTGCTCGGCGTGCCGGCGGCCCTGACGCTCGGCTCACCGCTGTCGGGGGCATTGCTGGAGATGCACGGCGTGTTGGGTAAACCCGGCTGGTTCTGGATGTTCGTGCTGGAAGGGCTGCCGGCCGTCGCCCTCGGCGTCTTCGCCTTTTTCTATCTCGACGATAACCCTCGGCAGGCTCGCTTTTTGACCGAGGAAGAACGCACGGCATTGGTCACACAGTTGGCTGACGAACAGCAGCAGACCGAAACCAGCAGCGTCAAAGCGGCAATGAGAAGCGGCACCGTTTGGCATCTGGCGTTGATCTACGGCACCCTGCAAATCGGCGTGTACGGCCTGATGTTTTTCCTGCCGTCGCAGGTCGCCTCGCTGATGGGCACCCATCTCGGTTTCAAGGCCTCGCTGGTGGCCGCCATTCCCTGGGCGTTCTCCGCGCTGGGCGTCTATTTCCTGCCGCGCTATGCCGACAGAAAAACCGCCAGAAGATTACCGATCGCCGTGGGGTGCATGGTCGCGGCAGCGCTGGGGTTGGTCGTTTCTTCCTATGCCGGCCCTCTGCTCGCTATCGTCGCCCTGAGCTGCTGCGCAGTCAGTTTCCTGGCGGTACAGCCGATTTTCTGGACGTTTCCCGCGCAGGTGCTCACCGGCCCGGCGCTGGCGGCCGGCATCGGTTTTTGCACCACGCTCGGCGCCGCATTCAGCTTCTTAGCCCCGCTGATCCGCACGGAGGCGGAACAGCGTTTTCACAGCCCGCATGCCGGGCCGCTGGTGCTGGCCGCCTTTTCACTGCTGTGCGCCACGCTGTTGTGGGCGCTCAGAAACCGGCGCGCCGACGTGAGCAAGCAAGACGCAGAGATTGCCGGATAGCGGCGCGTTATTTAGCCATTATTGAACCTGCGGGTGGGACACTGGCACTCAGCCCTCTCCCCCGCAGGTATGAAATGGATGAATTGACGCACATTATCGCTAAATACAGCCCGGAACCGGAGATGTTGCTGCTGCTGATTTTCCTGTTCGCGCTGGGAAAATCCGTGATCGTGGTGTCTTCCGCCTTGCCGCCCGCCTCGGTGACGCTGCTGGTAGGCATCCTTGCAGGCAAACACACGCTGCCCCTCGGTGCCGTTTGGGCGGCCATCGCCCTCGGCGCCACGTTGGGATCGATCTTGTCGTTCCACGGCGGCGCGCTGCTGTGCCGCCACGATCTTGGCCGCCGGCTGCCGGCACGCTTTCACACTCCGCTGCACAAAGCGCAACGTTCCTTGCAAAAGCGCGGGCTACCGCTGCTGTTCGCCTCGCGTTTCCTGGCGGTGATGCGCTACACCGTGCCGCTGATGGCCGGCATGCTGCAACTGCCGGCGAGGCACGTCTATGCCACCGCCGCGCTCTCAGCCGCCGTTTGGGCACTCCTCTTGATGTCGGCCGCGCATTTATTCCCCGCTTCTTGACCTGAAAGATTCTTGGGCAAATGCCCCATCCCTGCGCCGACGTTGCGCCAGCGCACAGCCTCCCTTGCCGTATAAAGTACGGTGCAACATCGCAGTTTGCGCCAGATCACCTTTCTGAACATCAGTCGAAAAATGCGAATTTTTTTGCAGAATGCGCGCTTAAAACGGCGCCATGAGGGAAAAAACAGAGAAAAGTCTGTGCGTAACACGCTGATTTGGTTGGTGGGTCGTACAGGGTTCGAACCTGTGACCAATTGATTAAGAGTCAACTGCTCTACCGACTGAGCTAACGACCCAACGCGATAAATTGTCCTCCTCGCCAGTGCCGCTGTCAAACGCTTCCACTCATTACTTTTTCTCATGCGATTTTTACAACTCTTTGTTTAATCAACGAGATAAGCCGCATAAGGTCTGTTAATCCCACCTTTTGAAGAGTAATCTTCCGCTCCCTGAACGTCCGATTTGCCTCCTCCGTGTAAAGATTGATCGACTTTTATCCCACGTATAAATGTTGTAAACATGTTGCACAAAGGTGGCGTTATTGCACTACCTTACTAAAGCCGGACCAACCGGATAAATGTATAAAAAAGAGCCACTTCAGAGCTCACGACTTCACTAATGACAGGTAAAACAGGACATCATCAGATGGTAGATCACTCTAAAATAGCGACTGACGCGACGCCCGCTTCAGAAGATCATCTACGGCGAAACCTTACTAACCGACATATTCAACTGATCGCCATCGGCGGCGCCATCGGCACCGGTCTGTTTATGGGCTCCGGTAAAACCATCAGCCTGGCCGGCCCTTCGATCATCTTCGTGTACATGATCATCGGCTTTATGCTGTTCTTCGTGATGCGCGCCATGGGTGAGCTGCTGCTGTCTAACCTGGAATACAAATCGTTCAGCGATTTCGCCGCGGATCTGCTCGGCCCGTGGGCGGGTTTCTTCACCGGCTGGACCTACTGGTTCTGCTGGGTGGTCACTGGCATCGCCGACGTTGTGGCGATCACCGCCTACGCCCAGTTCTGGTTCCCCGGACTGTCACAGTGGATTGCTTCACTGCTGTGCGTGCTGTTGCTGCTCGGCCTTAATCTGGCGACGGTGAAAATGTTCGGCGAAATGGAGTTTTGGTTTGCGATGATCAAAATCGTCGCCATCGTCGGGCTGATCGTCGCCGGGCTGGTGATGATCGCCATGCAGTTCCAATCGCCGACCGGCACCGTGGCCTCATTCACCCATCTGTGGAATGACGGCGGCATGTTCCCGAAAGGCATCAGCGGTTTCTTCGCCGGCTTCCAGATCGCAGTATTCGCCTTCGTCGGCATTGAGCTGGTGGGCACTACCGCCGCGGAAACCAAGGATCCGGAGAAGTCATTGCCGCGCGCCATCAACTCGATTCCGATCCGCATCATCATGTTCTACGTGTTCGCCCTGATCGTCATCATGTCGGTGACGCCGTGGAACTCCGTGGTGCCGGACAAGAGCCCGTTCGTTGAACTGTTCGTGCTGATTGGCCTGCCGGCCGCGGCCAGCGTGATCAACTTCGTGGTGCTAACCTCCGCCGCCTCCTCCGCCAACAGTGGGGTGTTCTCCACCAGCCGCATGCTGTTCGGGCTGGCGCAGGAAGGCGACGCGCCGAAATCGTTCGCCAACCTGTCCAAGCGCGCGGTGCCGGCCAACGGCCTCACCTTCTCCTGCATCTGCCTGCTGGGCGGCGTGGTGCTGATTTACCTGATCCCGAACGTGATGACGGTCTTCACCCTGGTGACCACCGTATCGGCGATTCTGTTCATGTTCGTCTGGACCATCATCCTGTGCTCGTATCTGGTTTACCGCAAACAGCGCCCGGCGCTGCACCAGAAATCGATCTACAAGATGCCTGCCGGCAAGCTGATGTGCTGGGTATGCATGGCGTTCTTCGTGTTCGTGCTGGTGCTGCTGTCGCTGCGCGAAGACACCCGCCAGGCACTGATCGTCACCCCGCTGTGGTTCATCGTGCTCGGCCTGTCTTACGTGTTCCTGCGCAAGAAGAAAACCGCGTGATGCAAAAAGGGGCGGATCTCTCCGCCCCTTTCTTTCTACGCCTCTGCGCTAATCCGCTTCCGTCGCCACCGCTGCTTTCCCCTTGCGCCGTATGCGCAGCTCGCTGACTACCACCCCAATCACGATCAACGCGCCCCCCAACAACGCCACGCCCGGTAAACGTTCACCGGCGAGCCGCCCGACAATGCCCGCCCAGACCGGTTCGCCGGCGTAAATCACCGTGGCCCGCGTCGGCGAAACGCTGCGCTGCGCCCAGTTCATGGTCAGCTGAATCAAAGCGCTGGCCAGCCCCAGCCCAATGGCGCTGTACAGCAGGTAATCCGAGTACGGCGGCGGCGACTCGCCGGTCGGCGCCATCATTAAAAATGAGGTCAGCGAGGCGGTCGCCAGCTGCACGATGGTCACCCGGCGGATATTCACCTTACCGGCGAAGGCGCCGATCAGAATGATCTCTGCCGCCATCCCCAGGGTACCGGCCAGCGTCAGCATTTCGCCGAGGCTCAGCGTCATGTCGGTGCTGCTCGGCGCCGCCAGCAGCATCAGGCCGGTAAAGGCCAACAGAATACCGATCCACGACATGATGCCGGGGAACCGCCCCAGCACCAGCCACTGCAACAGTGGCACGATCGGCACGTACATGGCGGTGATAAACGCCGATTGGCTGCTGGTAATCGTCTGCAGACCGACGGTTTGCATGCTGTAACCAAACATAATCGCCAACCCGATCAGCCCGCCCGCCTTCAGTTCATACAGGGTCAGGCCGCGCAGGACGCGCAGCGAAAACAGGGTCAGCGCCAGCGTGGCGGTGGCGAAACGCAGGCCGACGAAAAAGAACGGCCCGCTGACCTGCATCGCGTGATGCACCGCCAAAAAGGTGCCGCCCCAGATCATGGTGATGAAAATCAACACCGCTTCCGGCAGCCTGATTTGCGGAACCACGGCGGAAATAAAGGATTTTTTTGCTGCTGACACCGGCTTGCCCTTCCTGCTGAGTGCAATATAATGCACAGATCCTGCCAGTATGAGATAAAGTCCGGCGATGAGCAATACGGCGCATAACGCAAAAACCGATCCCCCCAAGGTGCTGCAGTACCTGAGCAGCAATCTGCGCGGCTACCGCCAACAGGCGGGCCTGAGCCAGATGGCGCTGGCCGAGCTTTCCGGCGTCAGCCGCCGCATGCTGGCGGGCATCGAGGCCGGCGATCGCAACGTCAGCCTGGCGGTGCTCGACAAGATCGCCGCCGCCCTGGCGATTTCCTTCACCGATCTGATCCAGGCGCCGGAGGCGCGCGGCAGCCATATGGTCGGGGAATTGGCCTGGCAAGGCGCGCAGCCGGGCAGCCAGGCGCTGTTCGCCGCCAGCGTGCCGGCGCGGCAGCGGGCTGAGCTGTGGGAATGGACGCTGATGCCGGGCGAGCGCTATGACTCTGCGCCGGACGCCGAAGGCTGGAGCGAAATGATCTACGTGATTGCCGGTACCCTGACGCTGGAGCTGGAACAAGATACGCTGACGCTCAGCGCCGGCGCCGCGCAAACCTTCAACAGCGATCAACGCTACGCTTACGCCAACCACGGCGACCTGCCCCTGCGTTTTATCCGCAACGTCGCCTTCTGACCGCCCGCCGACCCGCACCGGCGGCGGATGTCGTGTCGCTGTCGTGCCGCTGTCGTGGCGCCGCCATCCCGCTCGCCCTACACTGAATGACAGTGACAGCGAACTCAGGAGTGCACCATGCAAAAGTACCGCATCAGGCCATTACGTCTGGAAAAAGGCTGGTCGCAGGAGCAGCTGGCGACGATCGCCGGCCTCAGCACCCGCACCGTCCAGCGGATTGAAAACGGTGAACAGGCCAGCCTGGAAACCTTGACCGCGATCGCTGCCGCGCTGGGCGTGCAGGTCAGCGATCTCAATGCGCAGCCGCAACAGGCAATGAAGGAAGAGACGCCTGACGAACAGCGCCTTCGTCGCCAGGTCGCGGCAGAAGGCAAACTGCTGAGCATGGCGCTGCGTTTCGCCGTGATTGGCGTGATGTTGTTCGTCATCAACTGGTTTACCCACCCGCAATATCTCTGGTCGCTGTGGGCGATCGGCGGCATGAGCCTCGCGCTGGTCATGCGGGCGGTGCGCACTCTACTGCTTCGTAACGTCTTCAGCCGCTGGCAGGAACAGCGGCTGGCGCAAAAACTCAGGCGTCTGCCGTGAGCCTCAACCACTCGGCCAGCCGGGCCAGCGCGCTGCCCGGTACGATCGCCTGCGGCGACAGCAGGTAATAACCGCTGCCGTCAGGCGTAAAGCCAAAGGGTGCGCTCAACAAGCCGGCGGCCAGATCGTCTCGCACTTGCAGCCACGGGCCCATCGCGATGCCAAGACCGGCGACCGCCGCCTGCAGGCTGAAATAGAAATGATCAAAGCGCTGCTCTGGATGCCCCACCAAGGCCATCCCCTGTTGCTGCGCCCAATGCCACCAGGCATCCGGCCGGGTGGCGGCATGCAGCAGCTTCGCGCCGGGCCGCAAACTCAGCAGGCTGCCCTCAGCGGTCGTCATCCTTGCCAATGCCCCGGGTTGGCACACCGGCCCAACCTTTTCACTGAACAGCGCCAGGCTATGCACCTGCTTTCCCCAATCGAAGTCATTGCGCCTGATCGCCGCCGTAATGCCGTCATGGAACGAAAACGGCCCGCCACCGGCCACCAGTTGTAAGTTGATGTCCGGGTGCGCCTGCTGAAAAGCCGGCAGACGTGGGATCAGCCAACGCATCAATAAGGTCGGTTCACAGGACAAGACCAGCGGCGCGTCGAGCGCCTGCTGACGCAGTTCCAGCGCGGTATGATCCAGAATGCCGAAGGCCTGCTGCGTCGCCTGAAACAGCTTGCGCCCCGCCGCCGTGAGCAGTACCCGCCGATGGCGGCGCTCAAACAACGCCACGCCCAGTTCCTCTTCCAGCGCCCGCACCGCCCGGCTGACGGCGCCATGCGTCAAATTCAGCCCCTGCGCCGCCTGCGTAAAACTTTCCAGCCGCGCGGCGGCCTCGAAGCAGCGCAGTCCGCCCAACGGCAACGGCCTGCCGGTTTTGCGTGAGTTTTTCTCACCGATATTGTCACTATTCATCGTTTGTCACCGAGAAAAATTACTCTTATAAATCAGTCACTCTATTGTTAAACATCGCAAGGATAACTATGACTGAACTCATCGCTGTCGTCACCATTACTTTACTCGCCGTGATAAGCCCAGGGCCGGACTTCGCCATGGTCTCGCGCAACAGTCTGCTGCTCTCACGCCGCGCCGGCATATTGACCGCCTGTGGCATCGGCGCCGGCGTACTGGTTCATGTCAGCTATACGCTGATTGGCGTCGGCGTGTTGATTCAACAATCGCCCTGGTTGTTTAACCTGCTCAAAGGCATCGGCGCCGCTTATCTGATCTATCTCGGCTTTACGCTGCTGCGCAACGCGGCGCATCAGGATGCCACGCCCAGCACCGCGTCGGCCGCCATCAGCGATTTCGGCGCGCTGAAAACCGGCTTTTTCACCAACGCGTTAAACCCGAAAACCACCATTTTCATCGTCAGCCTATTCATGCAGGTCGTCTCTCCACACACCCCGCTCAGTGTACAAATCGGCTATGGCCTCTTTATTGCCGCCGTCCATGTGTTCTGGTTCGCTGCCGTTGCGCTGCTGTTTTCCGCGCCTGGCGTCAATGCGCGCTTTTTGCGCTTGCGCCGCGGCATCGACCGTACCTTTGGCGGGTTGCTGATCGCCTTTGGCACCTTGCTGGCGATCGCCGGCATCAGGTAACGCCGCGACGCCAAGTTCGTCATTCGCTTCTATGCTTATCAAGGGTTTTTGTGAATCATCTGAGCGGGAGTACGGAACATGACGAAAGTGTTGGTGCTTTATTACTCAATGTACGGCCATATCGAACACCTGGCGCAGGCGGTGGCCGAAGGCGCGAATCGGGTTAACGGCGTGGACGTGACGATTAAACGCGTGCCGGAAACCATGACGCCGGAAGCCTTCGCCAAAGCCGGAGGCAAACAACATCAGCAGGCGCCGGTCGCCAGCCCGCAGGAACTGGCGGACTATGACGGCATTATCTTCGGCACACCGACCCGCTTCGGCAATATGGCCGGGCAGATGCGCACCTTCCTCGATCAGACCGGCGGCCTGTGGGCTTCCGGCGCGTTGTACGGCAAGGTTGGCAGCGTCTTCTCCTCCACCGGCACCGGCGGCGGACAGGAACATACCATCAGCTCGACCTGGACTACGCTGGCGCACCACGGTTTCATTATCGTGCCGATCGGCTATGCCACGCAGGAACTGTTTGACGTTTCGCAGGTGCGCGGCGGCACCCCATATGGCGCCACCACCATCGCCGGCGCCGACGGCTCGCGGCAGCCGAGTAACGAAGAGCTGACCATTGCCCGCTACCAGGGCGAACACGTGGCAAAAATCACCGCCAAGCTGAAAAGTTAAGCACCCTCCAGCCCCCGTGATTCAAAGGGCCGCGCATTCGCACGGCCCCATCTTGTTGCCAACCCGCCGCAAGGTTAGAATGCCCCTCCCCCGGCCATTCAGCGTCTGAAGGCCAGGCCCGAATTCGTTCTGCCCGTCGCTCATCCGCTTTCAGCCCGAGGACGGGCGTTCTGTTTTTTGCGCACAGCGAAGGGAATAAGTCAGTGTCTAAAGATTTTGATGAACTAATAAGAGACATGGATCTTATTATTGAAAATGTAGACAGCTTCAAGGCTCTGGCTCCGCGCGCGCCCGAGCCGGCTCCGGCCCCGCCGCCGCCGGTTCATCACTACGACTCGTTCTGCGAAAACATCGCGCTAAAAGTCGTCTTGAAGGTGCTGCTGTCTTCGGTGGACAAGATAGTCAAAGTACAGATCGCCAACAAGGTCGAGCAGGAAATCGCGCAGATCGAACAGCAGGTGGTGCGCGCCGGCGGCGGCCCGGTATCACCGGACGATCTGGCGCAGATGACGCATTACGTTCGCCGCACGGTCAACGACCTGCTGGAGTAATCCTCCCCCCTTTGAAACGGCGTCTGTTGGACGCCGTTTTCATTTCTGCCGCATTTCACGTGCGGCTTGGCTGTACCATGACTGACACATTCACAACATGAATATGTTGCATTGTTGTATTCGTTTCACTGCGATAAGTTTATTTTACTGTAAATATATACAGTGCTTTTTAACTTATTGAGGATATGAATATGCGCTTTAACAACAAGATGTTGGCCCTGGCCGCCCTGCTGTTCGCCGCTCAGGCGTCGGCCGACACGCTCGAATCCATCGACAACTGCGCGGTCGGCTGCCCGACCGGTGGCAGCAGCAACGTGTCTATCGTGCGTCATGCTTATACGTTGAACAACAACAGCACCACCAAGTTCGCCAACTGGGTGGCCTATCACATCACCAAAGACACACCGGCTAGCGGCAAGACGCGCAACTGGAAAACCGATCCGGCGCTCAACCCGGCGGACACGTTAGCGCCCGCCGATTACACCGGCGCCAATGCGGCGCTGAAGGTCGATCGCGGTCATCAGGCGCCGCTGGCTTCGCTGGCGGGCGTTTCCGACTGGGAATCGCTGAACTACCTGTCCAACATCACGCCGCAAAAGTCCGATCTTAACCAGGGCGCCTGGGCGCGGCTGGAAGATCAGGAACGCAAGCTGATCGATCGCGCCGATATCTCCTCGGTCTATACCGTGACCGGGCCGCTGTATGAACGCGATATGGGCAAACTGCCGGGCACCCAGAAAGCGCATACCATCCCCAGCGCCTACTGGAAGGTGATTTTCATCAACAACAGCCCGGCGGTGAACCACTATGCCGCCTTCCTGTTCGATCAGAACACGCCGAAGGGCGCCGATTTCTGTCAATTCCGCGTGACGGTGGACGAGATCGAGAAACGCACCGGCCTGATCATCTGGGCCGGTCTGCCGGACGACGTGCAGGCTTCGCTGAAGAGCAAGCCCGGCGTCCTGCCGGAGTTGATGGGCTGCAAAAACTGACGAAAAAACCCGCCGAGGCGGGTTTATTTTTCATACGGGCGCCGGCGGTTTATTCCGTCAGCGCCTTTTGCGCGGCGGCCAACTCACGCTGCCGGGGCGACGCCACCGCATGATCGCGCGCCAACAGCGTGTACACCGTCGGCAGCACGAACAGGGTAAACAGCGTGCCCACCAGCATGCCGGAGACGATCACCAGCCCCAGCCCGAAGCGGCTGGCGGCACCGGCGCCGCTGGCGAACAGCAGCGGGATCAAACCGAACACCATCGCCCCGGTGGTCATCAGCACCGGCCGCAGGCGAATTTGCGCCGCCTGCAAAATCGCGTCGCGCCGCGTCAGCCCCTGATGCATCTGCAGTTCGTTGGCGAACTCCACCATCAAAATACCGTGCTTGCTAATCAGCCCGATCAGGGTCACCAGCCCGACCTGGGTATAGATATTCATCGTGGCGTAACCCAACGCCAGCGGCAGCAAGGCGCCGCAGATCGACAGCGGCACGGTGATGAGGATGATCAGCGGATCTTTCAGGCTCTCGTACTGCGCCGCCAGTACCAGGTAAATGATCACCAACGCCGCCAGGAACGCGAACGCCAGCGCGCTGCCTTCCTGGGTATATTGGCGCGAATCCCCCTGCCAGTCATGGCTAAAGTCGGCCGGCAACGCATTCGCCTGCCGTTCGAGGAAGGCCACCGCTTCGCCCATCGAAACGCCGGGGGCGGGAATGGCCTGCAGGGTGGCGGCGTTCTGCTGGTTAAACTGAGTCAGCTTGTTCGGTTCGACCTTAACGGCCACCGATACTACGGTGGAGAGCGGCACCAGCGTATTGTCCTGGGTGCGGACGTACTGCCGCGCCAGCGCCTGCGGCGTCAGCCGCTGTTCGCGCAGACTTTGCGGGATGACGTCATAGGCGCGCCCGTCCATGCCGAAGCGATTGAGGTAGTTCTCCCCCACCAGCACCGCCAGCGATTCGCCGATGTCGCTCATGCGGATCCCCAGACTGTTGGCCTTGGCGCGGTCGATATGCACCTCCGCCAGCGGGTTGTTGTAGTCCAGATCGCTGTCCACCACCATAAACAGGCCGCTGTTTCTGGCGTTCTGCTTCACCTCTTCCAGGGTGCGGTACAGCTGCGGGTAGTCCTGCGGCGTACGCAGCACCATCTGCACCGGTAGCCCTCCGGTGGAACCCGGCAACGCGGGCAGTTGGAAGGCGAAAATGCTGGTGCCTTCGACGTCGTTCACCGCCCGTTGCAGATCGGCCTGCACCGCCGACGCCGAACGCTGGCGCGCCTGCCACAGCGTCAGGTTGATGCCGCCAATGCCGGACGCCGTGCCGTCGCTGCCGTTGATGATCCAGCGGCTTTCGGTTTCCGGCATGCGGTTGTAGACCTCATCCAGCTTGTAGGCGAAGCGTTCGACATAGTTCAGGTTGGCGTGCTGCGGCGCCTTGATGGCGGTCAGTACGATGGCCTGATCCTCGGTCGGCGCCAGCTCGCGCTGCGGCATCAGGTACAACAGCGGCAGGCTGATCATCACCAACAGCGCCAGCGTCCCAGTCAACCAACGGTGGTGCAGCGAGAAGTCCAGCGCGCGCGCATAACGCCGCGTCAGGCCGCCGAAGAACCACTCGGCGGCGTGCGCCACGCGCCCTTCGCTCTGTTTGGCCGGCAGCAGGAGCGAGCTCATCACCGGCGACAGCGTCAGCGCCACCACGCCGGACACCACCACCGCCCCGGCCAGCGTCAGCGCGAACTCGCGAAACAGCGCGCCGGTCAGCCCGCCCATCAGGCCGATCGGCGCATAGACCGCCGCCAGCGTCAGCGTCATGGCGATCACCGGTCCCGCCACCTCGCGTGCGCCGATCATCGCCGCCGCCAGCGGCGTTTTCCCCTCTTCGATATGGCGATGTACGTTCTCCACCACCACAATGGCGTCGTCCACCACCAAACCGATCGCCAGAACCATCGCCAGCAGCGTCAGCAAATTGACGCTGAAGCCGAAGGCCAGCATCAGCCCTGCAGCGCCAAGGATCGACAGCGGAATGGTCACCACCGGGATCAACACGGTGCGCAGCGACCCCAGACACAGATAGATCACCGCAACCACGATCGCCAGCGCTTCGAGCAGGGTATGCACCACTTCATCGATCGAGGCCTGAATAAAGCGCGCGGTCTCGAACGCCAGCGCCATCTTCACGCCCGGCGGCTGCATCTTGTCGATCGCCGGCATCAGGTGACGAATGCCGTCGACGATCACCAGCGGGTTGCCGGTCGGCGTAGGGAAGACGCCGAGGAACACCGCTGGTTCGCCATCCATCAGGGCACTGGTTTCGGTGGCCGCGGCGCCTAGCTCCACGGTGCCAACGTCTTTCAAGCGCACCAGGCCGTTGCCGTCGTTGCGCACCACCAGATTGCGGAACTCTTCCACGCTGGTGAGATCGGTATTCACCCGCACGTTGGCAACCACGTACTGCCCTTTTACCTTGCCCGGCGCCGCCTGGTAGTTGTTGCGCCGCACCGCGTCGGCCACGTCGGCGGCAGTCAGGCCGCGGCCGGCCAGCCGATCGCTGTCCAGCCACAGGCGCATCGCCATTTTTTGCCCGCCAAACACTTCCACCTTGGCGACGCCGTCGATGGTGGTGAACATCGGCTCCACCACCCGCGTCAGGTATTCGCTCAGCGCCGGTGTGGACAGCGTTTTACTGGAGAAACCGACATAGGCCACGGCAGTAGCTTCACCGGCGGACCGCTCAATCACCGGATCGTAAGCCTGCTCCGGCAGCTTGTAGCGCACCTGGTTGACCTTGGCCATCACTTCGGTCAGCGCCTGGGTGGAGTCGCGGTTCAGCGCCATACGCACCGTCACCACGCTGCGCCCCTGAACCGACGAGGAAGAAAGGTAGTCAACGCCCTCGACGGACGACACCGCCTGGGCGATTGGCTGCGTGACAAAGCCCTGCATCAGCTCGGACGACGCGCCGGGATAGTCGGTGCTGATGGTAATGGTAGAGTTTTCCAGCAGCGGGTATTGGCGGATCGGCAGTTTGCTGAGCGCCAGCGCGCCGAACAGCAGGATCAGGGTGCTGACCACCAGCGCCAGCACCGGCCGGCGCACGAACAGATCGGTAAATGTCATCGGTCTCTCCTCAGGAACCGGCCGGGGCGGCGTTCAGGGTATCCTGCGCCACCGGCTCGGCCGCCATGCCGTCGCTCAGCTTGAGCTGGCCCGAAGTCACCACCCGATCGCCTTCCTGCAGGCCGCTGACTATCTCGACGCGCCCGTCGTTGCGCTCACCCACGGTGACCGAGGCGCGCTTGACCGTCATGCCCTTTTCACCCTGCTGCGCCAGAAACACGGTATCGCCGTACGCCGTATAGGTCAGCGCCGTTTCCGGCACCGTCAGCACCGCCACGCGTTGCCGCTGCGTGACGCGAATGCCCGCGTACATGCCCGCCTTCAGCAATCCCTCACGGTTGCTCAACGTCGCCTGTACCTGCACGGTGCGGGATTTGCCGATCATCGGGTCGATAGCGGTAATGGCGGCGGGGAAAGCGCGATCGGGATACGCCCCAACCTGCACCGACACCGCCTGCCCCAACGCCAGCCCGGCGCTGCTTTGTTCGTCCAGCGAGAAATTGACGCGCAGCGTATCGGCGTCCACCAGGTTCGCCACCGCCTCGGCGGCGTTGAGGTATTGCCCTTCATGCACGCGGCGAATGCCGATGGTGCCGGAGAACGGCGCTCGGACCGCCTTTTGCGCAATTTTGGCCTGCGTTTCCTGCACCGCACCGAACGCCATATCCCGCTCGGCCAGCGCATCGTCCAGCTGTTGCCGCGCGGTAGCGTTGAGGTTCATCAGCTTGCGCATGCGCGCCAGCAGGAGATCGGCATTGCGCAATTGCGCCTGCAGGCGCACCAGCTCAGCCTGTTCAACCGCATCGTTAAGCTGCACCAGCAGTTGCCCCTGCCGCACCGTTTGGCCGGATTCGAACAGAATGCGTGTGATGCGGCCGCTGGTCTCTGCCGCCACTTCCACCTGGCTGGCCGCCTCCAGCTCGCCCACGCCGGCATAGCTGCGCGCCGCCTGCTCACGCAGGGCGGGCGCCAGCGCCACTTTAACCGGCGGATAGGCCGGCGCGCCTTCGCTTTGTCGCGCGGTGGAACGCATCGCAACGGCGGCGACGGCGAGTGCCGCCAGCAGCGCGGCAATAATGAGGTATCGTTTCATCATGACTCCTCGCAGACATCTGCCAGACGTTGGCGCAATCGGCTGGCGATGGCCGTCACCCACAGGCCGCCGATCACCGAGATGTGTTCCAGCGCGAAGTAGAGGGAAATTTGCATCCTGGGAGCGGACATATTCCAAAAGGTGTGTACGATCGCGATAGTCAGGATCAGGAATACCGACAGCATGCCGGCGCCCAGCCACACCCACCGGTTCAGCAGAATCAATACCGAACCTGTCAGCAGCACCGCCGCTGACGCCAGGTTGAACAGCCAGGCCGGATGCAAACCGGCAGCGCGCATTTCCGCCAGGCTCCCTTCGATGTCGAACAGCTTGGCGAGCCCCGACGAGATGAAAATCACCATCAAGCACAGGCGTGCGAGCAGCCAAAGCCAATAACTGTCCAGAGCGGTGTTGATAAAGCGTTGCATAACGATTTCTTCCTGATTTTACAGCCAAAGCCATCCTTTTCCCCGATAAGACGGGGGCAGGTCTCGAGAGATGCCGGTTGCCAAACCCGGCAGGCTGAACTATAAAACCTCAGGTTAACTTTAGGTCAAGTTAAGGAAGATAAAATGGCAAGAAATGAACCGATTGACGCCAATCGGCTATTGACCGTCGGGGAAGTGGCGAAACGCAGCGGCGTGGCGGTATCCGCGCTGCACTTCTACGAGAGTAAAGGGCTGATTCAGGCGACGCGCAACGCCGGTAACCAGCGCCGCTACACGCCGGTGGTGTTGCGCTATATCGCGGTGATCAAAATCGCGCAAAGCGCGGGCATTCCGCTGGAGGAGATCCGCGCCACGCTGGGGCGTTTTCCCACCGGCAGCAAGCTAACCGCCGAACAATGGGGGATTTTATCCTCCTCCTGGCGCAAAACGCTGGATGAACGCATACAGCGGCTGACGGTGCTGCGCGATCATCTCGACAGCTGTATCGGCTGCGGCTGCCTGTCCCTCGCCGACTGCCCGCTGCGCAACCCAAACGATATATTGGGCCAGCAAGGAGCCGGCGCGCATATTTTCGAACACCCGGATGGGCAGTGATAAGCAGCTAGGCAACCGGCATCGTTGAGAGGCGGCGATTGGCTTCGGCGAATACCGCGACGCTGTGATCGATAAACGCCCGCACCGGCGGCAACAAGCCTTTGCCACTGGTGAACACCAGATGAACAATGCTGTTCGGCGCACGCCACTGCGGCAGCAGGCGCAGCAGTTGACCCGTTCGCAATTCGTTGGCACACAAATGGATCGGCAAAAACGCTACGCCCATCCCGGCAATCGCCGCACTATGCAACGTGCTGTAATCCCCGCAACACAGCCGGGGTACATGTACGAAAGAACGTTTATTGCCTGCATTATCCTCGAATTCCCATCGTTCGCGATCCAGCCACTCTCCCATCGATAACGTCGGCAAGCTGGCCAGCTGTTCGAACGACTGCGGCAAGCCGCCGGCTTTCTCCACCAGCTGTGCGCCGGCGACCAAAATGCGTTGCCGCACGCCAAGATCGCGTTTAATCAATGATTGATCCTGGTCGAAATGACTCGTAATGCGAAACGCCACATCGATCTTTTCATTGATCAGATCCACATGGCGCTCATGGATCAACAGTTGTACGCGTACGTCCGGGTAACGCGTCATAAAATTCAACAGCAGATGGGAATTATAATACTGCATCAAACCGGGCGGTGAACTGATGCGCAGGCAGCCGCTCACTTCGTCCCGAGCACGGGCGACGATGGCCTCAGTCGCCTCCAACCGCTCGATAATCGCCTCACACTGCCGATACACATCGCGGCCAATATCCGTAACACGGAAACTGCGCGTCGAACGTTCGATTAATCGCGCACCGTAACTCGTCTCCAGGCGAGACACGCATTTGCTGAGTTTGGACTTGGCTTCGCCGCTCGCCCGCTCCGCTGCGGCGAAACCACCGTGTCGCACCACCAAAGCAAACAATTGAAGATCGTTCAAATCCTGCATGCCCCCCCCTTATTGTTCCCATTTTGGAAACGATGCATTACGCTTTCAGGCACTACCGCGCTGGCACCTTGCTGCTTATCCTTTAGCATAACGAAACAAAAAGATTCAACCATAGCAAATGACAAGCGTATTGTGCTTGAGGAGAACATCATGAAGAACGTCATGTTGAAAACGATGCTGCTAGGCGCTTTTGTCTTTTCAGGTGCAACAGTCGCGGCAACGCAAATCAATAGTCAACAGGCGGACGCCCTGACGCCGCGCCAGGTGATTACCGTTAGCGGTGCCGCGAATCTGAGCGATGCGGAAAAGATGTTGGCAGACAAAACCGACAAGGCTGGTGCCCGTTATTACAAAATCATCGCGATCGTAGGTAATAACAAGCTGCACGCCAGCGCAATGACTTATCAATAACGAACCCTGGCAGCGGTAACTGCCGTTTTTTTGCACCACCCCATTCATCATGGATAAATAATGTTCAACGTGGCCGAAGTGTTGATTTCATCCTGCGTCACACCATCGCGCTGATAAGGGTAATAATAAGCGCCCAGGCCGATGATGAAGTAACTGTTCAGGCTGCCGCCGACGATGACATGAAACAGTTAGGTGGCGCTGCCGCGATCGACATTGGAGGGCGACAACACCACCGGCGAACTCGACGCGTCGCGTTTGACCAGGCGTAACCCCCCTCTTGCGCGCCGCCCTCGTTGGCATTTGTCAGCGCGCTGGCTTCGGAGGCCAGCAGGTTATTGCTGGACAGAAACATCTCGACGGCGCGATCGGCAATGCCCTCCTGCCGCATATTCTGGCAGTTGATATTCAGCGAGAACGGCGTGTAACCGGGTTGGTGGTTATTCAGCCCCTGCGCCATGCGCATTTTAGGCAATCTGACCGTCAGGCCGGCGTTGCGGGGGGAGTAGAGAGGCAGCGAAGAAGCACAATGGGGCGCGCTCGTGGCAAACACGCCCCAGATACCGATTAGAAGCGAGGACTATTTTACCGACATATCCGTACGGACGATGCCATGGTTTTTCATCACCTCTTCCATGGTGAGGTTCTCGTCGTACGGCGTATCGTCCACCACGACGTCTTGCGGGCGCACATAAGGTTTGGTCGCACGCTTGAACATCCACCACCACACGAACACCAGGAAAGCGCCGGACTTCAGAAAGATCATGGTCCATAAGGCGACTTGATACCAGTTCATCTCTGTCTCCATAGAGCATTAAGCGAAAATAGATAAGGCGGCGTTGATTATCGCGCCGGTCACGCCTGACACGAGCAGCCGACCTTGATAAACGCATAATCTCACCGATGCGTGGCCCTTATCAATAGCCGATCGCGTTTCCTGGAAAGGCTTGCCGTTTTCTCCGCACGCAAAAGCAAAAAACCCCGTGCTCAGAGAGCACGGGGTCAGAATGTATGGCGGAGGAGCAGAGATTCGAACTCTGGAACGGTTTCCCGTCGACGGTTTTCAAGACCGTTGCCTTCAGCCACTCGGCCACCCCTCCGCAACGACGCGCACTATAAACAGACCTTATTCGCTTGTAAAGCCCGGGCGCGTTCAACCGCGCGAAAAATCAGCGAAGGCGCGGCAAACGGCGAACAAACACGCGTCCACATCCCCGCTGTTGCCGTAATGATAACTAAGGGTAAAGATTGGTAAACAAACTTTAATCAACCGCTTGCGCTGCCTATTATCGGGATTATTTTGTGATGGCTTGATAAGAGAGAGCATTATGGACCGCATTGTCGTCTCATCTTCTTCGCGCGACTCGCTGCTCAGCACGCATAAAGTCCTGCGTAACACCTATTTCCTGTTATCCCTGACCCTGGCCTTCTCAGCCCTGACCGCCACCGCCAGCACGATGCTGGGGCTGCCGGCGCCGGGCTTGCTGCTGATGCTGGTTGGCTTCTACGGCCTGATGTTCCTGACCCATAAACTGGCCAACAGCCCAGCGGGCATCTTGGCGGCGTTCGCGCTGACCGGTTTCATGGGATATGCCCTCGGCCCAATCCTCAGCTCGTTCCTGAACGCCGGCGCGGGCGACCTGATCATGCTGGCACTGGGCGGCACCGCAGCGGTGTTCTTCTGCTGCTCGGCGTATGTGCTGACCACCCGTAAAGACATGTCGTTCCTGTCCGGCATGATGATGGCAGGTTTTGTGGTGCTGCTGGTGGCGGTGATCGCCAACCTGTTCCTGCAGATCCCTGCCCTGCACCTGGCTATCAGCGCGCTGTTCATCCTGTTCTCCGCCGGCGCGATCCTGTGGGAAACCAGTAACATCATTCACGGCGGCGAAACCAACTACATTCGCGCCACCGTTAGTCTGTACGTGTCGCTCTACAACATGTTCATCAGCCTGTTGAGCATTCTGGGCTTCGCCCGCAGCAACTGATCGCACGTTACGCTTGCCTTCCAGGCCCCGCTCCGGCGGGGCTTTGTTTTTTGCGGCCGAAAAAATTTGCTAAACTGGCGGCCGTTCCGAATTATCCGTTATCGAGGCAGTATGTTGGAGTTTGAAGGTCAGGTTATTGACACTGACGCGCAGGGCTATCTGAAAAACAGCGCCGACTGGCATGAAGGCCTGGCGCCGCTGCTGGCCGCGCAGGAAGAGATCGTGCTCACCGAAGCACACTGGGAAGTGGTGCGCTTCGTGCGCGACTTCTATCAGGAATTTAATACCTCACCGGCTATTCGCATGCTGGTCAAAGCGATGGCACAGAAATACGGCGAAGAAAAAGGCAACAGCCGCTATCTGTATCGCCTGTTCCCGAAAGGACCGGCCAAACAAGCCACCAAGATCGCCGGGTTGCCCAAACCGGTAAAATGCATCTGACCGCTCCGCCCGCAGCGCCGCTGCAGGCGAGCGTTTAATAGCGAATGCCGAACCCATCGTAGTCAGCCACGCCGTGTGGCTCCACCAGCACGCGTTCGACGCGCGCGCTGCGCGGGCCGCCCTGTTTCAACCACTCCACCAGCCTATCCACCTGCGCCTGTGTGCCGCAGGCCACCACCTGGACACTGCCGTCATCAAGGTTGCGCGCATAGCCGGCCACCCCCAACGCCTCGGCCTGCCGCTGAGTGGAATAGCGAAACCCCACCCCCTGCACCACGCCATACACATACGCAGCAATGCAAACTTGTGTCATAATCGCCCCCTTAATTAAGTTTTCGTTATGGCATTGCCGTGCCTTTGCACCGCCGTGTCACTCTTTCTATCCTAGCTGGCAGCATTTTAATTATGACCGTACGCCTGTTTCTCGCCAAAGGACGTGAAAAGTCCTTACTCCGCCGTCACCCTTGGGTGTTCTCCGGTGCCGTTCAACGCGTTGAGGGCAAAGCCCACTCCGGTGAAACCATCGATATTCTCGACAGCCAGGGCAAATGGCTGGCTCGCGGCGCCTATTCGCCCGAGTCGCAGATCCGCGCACGCGTCTGGACTTTCCAGCAGGATGAAGAGATTAACATCGATTTCTTTATTCGCCGCCTGCAGCAAGCGCAAAGCTGGCGAGATTGGGTCGCACAGCGCGACGGTCTGGACGGATACCGTCTGATCGCCGGCGAATCCGACGGCCTGCCGGGCATCACTATCGATCGCTTCCAGAATTTCCTGGTGCTGCAGCTGCTGTCCGCCGGTGCCGAATACCAGCGCCCGGCCCTGCTTTCCGCCCTGCAGCATTGCTACCCGGAATGTTCGATTTACGATCGCTCCGACGTTGCGGTGCGTAAAAAAGAAGGCCTGCCGCTGGCGCAGGGCCCGGTGCTGGGCGATCTGCCGCCGGAACTGCTGCCTATCACCGAGCACGGCATGAAGCTGCTGGTGGACATTCAGCAAGGGCACAAGACCGGTTTCTACCTCGACCAGCGCGACAGTCGCCTGGCGGCGCGGAACTACTCTGCCGGCCGCCGGGTGCTGAACTGCTTCTCCTACACCGGCGCCTTCGCCGTTTCCGCTCTGATGGGCGGCTGCGCACAGGTGATCAGCGTGGATACCTCGCAGGCAGCGCTGGACATCGCCAAACAGAACGTCGAGCTCAACAAGCTCGATCTGAACAAGGCGGAGTTCGTTCGTGATGACGTGTTCCAACTGCTGCGCAACTACCGCGCTCAAGGCGAAAAATTCGATCTGATCATCATGGATCCGCCTAAATTCGTCGAGAACAAGAATCAGCTGGCCAGCGCCTGCCGCGGTTACAAGGACATCAACATGCTGGCGCTGCAGTTGCTGAATCCAGGCGGCATTCTGCTCAGCTTCTCCTGCTCCGGCCTGATGCCGACCGACCTGTTCCAGAAAATTTTGGCCGATGCCGCTGTAGATGCCGGACGTGATGTACAATTTATAGAACAGTTCCGCCAGGCTGCCGATCACCCGGTGATCGCCACGTATCCTGAGGGGCTGTATCTGAAAGGCTTCGCTTGTCGGGTGATGTAACTTGAAATGCGCTGCCTTGCCCCCATATATGAGCAAGGCATTGTTTCTCAGGAGGTCATCATGATTGCCAGCAAATTCGGTATCGGACAACAGGTTAGGCATAAACTGCTGGGGTATTTGGGCGTCGTGATCGATATCGACCCGGAATACTCTTTAGAACAACCCAAAGCTGACGAGATAGCGGCGAACGACGAACTGCGTTCCGCCCCTTGGTACCACGTGGTGATGGAGGACGAGGAAGGCCAACCGGTGCATACCTATCTGGCGGAAGCGCAGCTGGATGGCGAGCCCCAGGAAGCGCACCCCGAGCAACCATCGCTGGATGAACTGGCGGAATCCATCCGTCACCAGTTACAGGCGCCACGTTTGCGCAATTGATCGCGCCAAGACCTGAGAAACCCCGAGAGGGCCCGGCATCGCGCCAGGCCCTTTTTTTATTTAGCGCTCCAGCCCTAAACGCGGGATTTCGATTTTCGGGCAGCGATCCATCACCACCTGCAGCCCGGCCTGTTGCGCCAGCTCCGCCGCCTGATCGTTAATCACGCCGATCTGTAGCCACAGCGCCTTGGCGCCGATCGCTATCGCCTCTTGCGCCACGCCGTAAGCCGCCTCCGAATTGCGAAACACATCAACCATATCCACCGGCTGTGGGATAGCGGCCAGCGTGGCATAAACCGGCTGCCCCAGCAGCGTCTGCCCCGCCAGTTTTGGGCTGACCGGGATCACTTGATACCCTTGCGCCAACAGATACGCCATCACCCCATAGCTGGGCCGCGACGGGTTATCGCTGGCGCCCACCAGCGCGATGGTTTTCACCTGCTGCAACAGCTCAACAATCTCTTGATCTTGCATCTTCAACTCCCGTTTATCACTGCGTCACTTTCCATTTCGAGTGTAACCGATCGGCATTCGCTCGGTTAAACGCTAATGCGAAGGAAACTTCACCGCAATCTTATGGTCAGAGGCTGTCGCGGTTCAGCTGCGCACGGTCGTGTCTAAACGCGATAAAATATGTAAAAATGTAAACAAAATACCCGATTGAAAAATTTTGACACAACCTATGCCGTGTTCAACACTTAGAGCTACGTCACTTTATAAGGAGATAATGATGAAATTTGGTCTGGTGGTTGCGGCGTTGCTCAGCATCAGTATGCCTGCCGCGGCTACGACCCTGAAACTCTCCCCGGACATCGACCTGCTGGTGGTCGACGGCAAGAAAATGACAGGTTCGTTGTTAAAAGGCGCCGACAGCCTTGAACTGGACGGCGGGCAGCACCAGCTGCTGTTTAAAGTGACCAAAACCGTACGTTCCGGCCAGCATACACAGGCCTATACGTCCCTGCCGCTGGTTGCCACCTTCAATACGCAAAAGATTAGCCAAGTGGCGATCGAACTGCCGCGCATCGAGAACGATCGTGATGCGCAACGCTTTGACAGAACGTTGAATTATCTGGTGGTCGATAAAGACGGCAACGCCCTGCCGTTCCGACATGATGCGCTGCATCCCGACAGCGTCACCTTCAATACCGATTTGGAAAAGGTGATGACCGATTACAACCGCCAGAACCGCCCGGCCTCCGTTCCGGCCTTTGTTCAGGCGAACGCAGGCAATCCCTCAGCCCTCGCGTTGGCCGGCGCGCCGCTGAACGCCCCGACGGTAACGTTGAAAGGTGAAAACGTGTCGGAACAGATGTTGCAATACTGGTTCCAACAGGCCGACAAGGAAACACAGAAACGTTTTCTACGCTGGGCCAATAAACAACCGATTCGCTGATCCCTTCCGGCGTCTTTCCCCGTAAAGGCGCCTTTTCTTCGCATTTTCAGGCGCAAACGCTAGGCAGTGAAAAACAGTTTCAGTAATCTGTCGCACATCCCCCGATGAGCGAAGGACACTGAGATGGAATTGACTACCCGCACTATCGCCGCGCGCAAACACATTGCGCTGGTGGCGCACGATCACCGCAAACAGGCCCTATTGGAGTGGGTAGAAAGCCACAAGACTATTCTGGCGCAGCACCAGCTGTACGCCACCGGCACCACCGGTAATCTGATCCAGCGCGCCAGCGGCATTCCCGTCACCAGCATGCTGAGTGGCCCGATGGGCGGCGATCAGCAGGTTGGCGCACTGATTGCGGAAGGCAAGATAGACATGCTGATCTTCTTCTGGGACCCGCTGAACGCGGTGCCGCACGATCCGGACGTGAAGGCGCTACTGCGGCTGGCGACAGTATGGAATATTCCGGTGGCCACCAACCGCTCGACCGCCGATTTTCTGATCGACTCTCCGCTGTTCAAAAACGAGGTGGAGATCGCCATCCCCGACTATCAGCGCTACCTGCAAGACCGCCTGAAATAATCCTCACGGCCTGGCTGGCGCCAGGCCTGATGCCTACGGTTTTTTCTGCACCGGTACGCCAAGATCCTGCAGGTGTTCGACGAACACCGAAGGGCGTTCACGATCCTGCAACAGCCATACCTGATGTTTGGCGCGCGTCAACGCGACATACAATAGACGGCGCTCTTCGGCATCCGGGAAATCCTCCGGCTGCGGCAGTAGCACCTCTTCCAACACCGACTCGCGCGCCACGGCGGGGAAGCCGTCACGCCCCTCATGTAAACCGGCAATGATGACGTATTCCGCCTGCTGCCCTTTGCTGGCGTGGATGGTCATAAACTCCAGATCCAGCTTGGGCCAGCGGGTGCCCGCCTTCGCCAGCGCTTCCGGTTTCAGATGATGGTAACGCGCCAGCACCAGGATGCGCTCATCCGGCTTGGCGTAGCCGCTCAGTTTATCCAGCAAGGGCTCCAGCTGCTCGTGTGGCAGGATCGCCACCGACTTTTTATTGCCCTTGCTCAAGCTGTTGAGCGGTTTTTTCAGCTGGTGCGGGTTTTGCTGCACGAACCGGTTGGCCACCTCGCCGATACGTTCATTGAAGCGATAGGTGGTATCCAGCGCGCACTGCGCGCCTTCGCCGAAGTTCGTGGCGAAGGCCGTGGTTAACGTCAATTCTGCGCCGCTAAAGCGATAAATCGCCTGCCAGTCATCCCCCACCGCAAACAGGCAGGTCTGCTTGTTCTGTCGGCGCAATGCCGCCAGCAACAGCGCACGCTGCGGTGAGATATCCTGAAACTCGTCGACCAGAATATGTTTCCACGGGCTGACGAAGCGCCCCTTGTCGAGAATGTTGACCGCCTGATGGATAAGGCCGGAGAAGTCCACCGCCCCTTCCTCTTTCAAGGCGCTTTTCCAGGCTTTCAGCAGCGGCGCCATCAGCCGGATACGTTTTGAGAACAGATCGCGGATGTCTTCATCCGCCTGCTCAATCATTTCCGCCTGGCTGCCGCCGTGCATGCGCATCAGCCCCAACCAGCGTTCCAACCGGCTTGCCAGGCGATCCGCCAGGCGCTTATCCTGCCAGAAGTCGCCTTCCGGCACTTCCCATTCCAGCTCTTCGGTCAACCATTGACGCCACCCCTTGGCCTGCGCTTTCTTCTCCGCGCACTGTTGGCGCCAATGGGTAATCAGCAGCTCTTTGCGCGCTTTGGCATCGGTTTCCAACCGGCTGATGGCCGGGGCCTTGCGGCTGCCTTGTTGAATGATTTGCAGCGCCAAGGCATGGAAGGTCTTGGCCTGAATGCCGACATCACCCAAACGTTCTTTGATGCGGTCGTTCATCTCGCCAGCGGCCTGGCGGCCGAAAGCCAACAGCAAGATTTGGCCCGGCTGCGCCTCCTGACGGCGCAGCAGCCAGCCGGCGCGCGCCACCAGCACCGACGTTTTGCCGCTGCCGGCCCCCGCCAATACCAGAACGGAATCCTCGCCGTTGACCACCGCGCGGCTCTGGGAGTCATTGAGCGGTGAGCTTTCGACGGTCTGGAAGAAGTCGTGATGTTGCTCCAGCATGCGATCGGTCCACTGCCGGTTGCGTTGTTCGACGCTGTGTAGCCCCTGCTGCAGCCATTGCAGACACAGTTGGTAATCGGCCCGGCAGTTATCGAATTCCTCCAGACGCGTCACCGGCATCGGCAACGCGGAGAAAGCCTCACGGATTTGCTGTTGCAGCTTGCCCAGCTCAGACTTTTTGAACCATTTATCTTGCTGCTCTATGCGCTGAATCTGTGCCACCTGCTGTTGCAACACGCCGGCACTGACCTCACTCATTTCGGCGCTCCACTGCTGCCACGCCTGCTGCAGATAGTGATAAAAACGTTGCGTTTCCTGCCATTCGGTGCCGTGCAGCCGCACCACTTTTTCGTCCGGCAATTCAAATTCCAGCTCGCCCCAGACGATGCCCCGCTTGCACCTGACCTGAATCAGTTGATTGAAGGGGATCAGGTATTCATGTTTTTCCCCGCTCACCTCAACGCCGGCGTGCAGCAACCGCACGCGGTTATAAGGGTGCTGAGCCAGGTGTTTCCCCAGCGATGTCGCTTTAAGTTCCATATCGTCGCGCCATGACTATGTTGAGATTAAATAACGGATATCTGCCAGTTTACCTGCGATAAGCAGTGGCACTCTAGCGCTAAAAAAAGGGTAGAATAGATTTTGCGTTTTTATCGTGAATACGCCCGCATCGCGGTTTGGCTATCATTAGAGCAGAATGACGTCTATGCGTACTGTACTGAATATTCTTAATTTTGTGTTGGGCGGTTTCTTCACCACGCTAGGCTGGCTTATTGCTACGGTGTTCAGCGTGCTGCTTGTCATCACACTGCCGCTTACCCGCTCCTGTTGGGAAATCACCAAGCTGTCGCTGGTGCCGTTCGGCAACGAAGCGATGCACGTCGATGAACTGTATCCGGAAAAAAGCAATGCGCTGCTCTCCGCCGGCGGCTCGCTGCTCAACATTATTTGGCTGGTGCTGTTTGGCTGGTGGCTGTGCCTGTCACACATCGCCGCCGGTATCGTGCAATGCGTTTCAATCATCGGCATTCCGGTCGGTATCGCCAATTTCAAAATAGCCGCCATCGCGCTGTGGCCGGTGGGACGCCGCGTCGTCTCGGTAGAAATGGCTCAGCAAGCCCGTATTGAGAATGCTCGCCGCCACTATCAACAGCGTTAATTTTTTCTCCGTTTGAGGAGTTTTTCGTGCTCTCTTTTGCACCCGCAGTTCGTCGTTATACTTACAACAGCAACCTGCTGTATCACTTGCGCATCCTCATTGCGCTGATCGGCACCACCGCCGTTCCCTGGTGGCTCGGCATTCCCAAGCTGACCATCCCGCTAACGCTGGGTGTCGTGGCGGCGGCACTGACCGATTTGGATGACCGCCTGGCCGGCAGGTTACGCAACCTGCTTATCACGCTGGTGTGCTTCTTTGTTGCCTCCGCCTCGATCGAGCTGCTGTTCCCTTATCCCTGGTTGTTCGCCCTTGGCTTAACCACGTCGACCTACGGTTTTATCCTGCTCGGTGCCTTGGGGCAGCGTTATGCCACCATCGCCTTCGGCGCGCTGCTGATCGCGGTTTACACCATGCTCGGCACCTCGATGTACGATGCCTGGTATCAGCAACCGCTGCTGCTGGTGATCGGCGCGCTGTGGTACAACCTGCTGACGTTGGCAGGCCACCTGCTGTTCCCGATCCGGCCGCTGCAAGAGAACCTGGCGCGCTGTTACGATCAACTGGCCAACTATCTGGATGCCAAAGCCAATCTGTTCGATCCCGACGCCGAACGCGACGCCGACCTGCCATGGATGGATGTCGCAATGGCCAACAGCGCCTTGGTCGCGTTGCTTAACCAAACCAAAGCCTCGCTGCTGACGCGCCTGAAAGGCGATCGTGGCCAGCGCGGCACCCGCCGCACCTTGCACTACTATTTTGTCGCGCAGGATATCCACGAGCGTGCCAGCTCTTCCCACGTTCAGTACCACGCGCTCAGCCGGCAATTTCGTCACAGCGACATTTTGTTCCGCTTCCAGCGTCTGCTGAGCATGCAGGCACGCGCCTGCCGCCAATTGGCACAATCGATCCTGCTGCGGCAAAAGTACCAGCACAACCCGCGCTTTGAACCGGCTTTCAGCCGCATTCAGGAGGCGTTGGCGCGCATCGCCGAAACCCAGGGCAATAACGAGCAGACCAAGGCGCTGGCGCATCTGTTGAAAAACCTGCATGCGATCGATGCGCAGCTGGCCAATATCGAATCAGAGCAGACGCTGGCCAGCGGGCAAGCGGAAGAGAACAGCCTGGCCGACGACCGCTTAACCGGCTGGAGCGATATTCAGCTGCGCATCAGCCGCCATTTGACGCCTCAGTCGGCCCTGTTCCGCCACGCGATCCGCATGTCGGTGGTACTGTGCGTGGGTTATGCCTTCATCCAGTTCACGGGTATGCAGCACGGTTACTGGATCCTGTTGACCAGCCTGTTCGTCTGTCAACCGAACTACAACGCTACCCGCCGACGCCTGGCGCTACGCATCATCGGTACCCTGGCCGGTATCCTGATCGGCCTGCCAATCCTCTATTTCGTGCCGTCATTGGAAGGGCAACTGGTGTTGATCGTCATCACCGGCGTTCTGTTCTTCGCTTTCCGCACCGTACAATATGCCCACGCGACGATGTTCATCACGCTGCTGGTGCTGTTGTGTTTTAACCTGTTGGGCGAAGGATTCGAAGTGGCAGCCCCGCGCGTTTACGATACCTTGCTGGGCTGTGCCATCGCCTGGGCGGCAGTCAGCTTTATCTGGCCGGACTGGAAGTTCCGCCAACTGCCGGCGGTGGTGGATAAAACGCTGAATGCCAACTGCCGTTATCTGGACGCCATTCTGGTGCAATACCACCAGGGTAAGGATAACGGCCTCGCTTACCGCATCGCGCGACGTGATGCCCACAACAGCGATGCCGAACTGGCTTCGGTCATCTCCAACATGTCCGCCGATCCCAAAGCCGACAAAGCGCTGCAGGAAGCCGCCTTCCGCTTGCTCTGTCTGAACCACACGCTCCTGAGCTATATCTCCGCATTGGGGGCGCACCGCGAGCGGCTGAATACCCCGGCCACGCTCGATCTGCTCAATGACGCCGTGTGTTACGTGGACGGCGCCTTGCATCAGGAAGAACGGAACAGCCAGCGCATTGCGCAGGCGTTGGAACAGCTGGCGGAGCGCATCAGCAAAGCCGTTCCGGAACCTGAAAGCAAAGAACAATTGGTCTTGCAGCAGGTGGGATTGGTGCTCGAGCTGCTGCCAGAGCTCACCGCGCTGCATGCCCAAATCAATAAGGCAGCCTAACTATTCAGGGCCCGTTCGATGGGCCCTGAATAACCGGCTCATGCCCATGGCGGCGCATCGCCATCGTATGATCGAACCAACGCACTAGCTCGCTGCGTAATTCGGCCGGCAACGCCGCCTGATGATAACCGGCTATCGCCCCGCCCAGCGACAGCAGCACTCGTAGCCCCAAATTAGTCTGCTGTTTCAATAAACGGAGATAGCTGCGTTTGGCGCCATGCAGCCGCAGGTCATAAGCGTTGCGAATGCCCGCTCGCCACAGCAGACGTTCCATATTAACGTCAATATTCGGCAATGCCTTCAGTCGGCCGTGATCGCCAGCCTTAAGCCGCTGCTCCCGGCGCGCCTCCCTGACAGCCTGCCAGGCCAGCCCCACCAGCTCGTTGCGTTCCCGCCACAGCGACTCGTCAACCCAGTAATAACGCAAAGTGATGGGCGCTCCACGCTTGGAGTAGACCATATTGACCATCCCTCTGGCACGAAAGGCCGGTTCCATGCTCGCCGTAGCCCGCAAGTACAGCTCGCCGTCCGCTATCACCGCAAACATTACCCCCTCGGCCAGCAGGCCGTAGCCACCAAACTGTGACCGTGTTGTGATGGCTCCCAGCGCCGCAAAGCAATTTTTAGCCTGCGCGATTCTTCTCGTCGACATCCTTTTCATAGCGTTCCTCCTTTTTAGGTTCTGGCCGTATTATTTCTCTCATCAATGAAAAAAGTAACGTGAACAACTAATTAGAAAAATACGCACTATCCGCCCGCCTGCCAATCACAAAAATCATCGGTACAAAAAATGATCGCAATTATGCGAGCCGCTACGAAAATTTGGGTTGATCTTATCCTAAATCAGGGATACTGTATAAACATACAGTAACACGACGGGCGGGAACTTTATGCGTACTCAATCACTCTACCAACCTCATTTCGGCCATGGCTCTTATACAGCGCGCAATGTTGCGAAGAACACAGATGTCGGCAAAGAAAATGGCTTGATCAGTGAACTTGTTTACAACGAGCGCCAGCCCGCAGTGGCCCAATTGCTGTTGCCCCTGCTGCAACAACTGGGCAAACAGTCTCGCTGGCTTCTGTGGCTGACGCCGCAGCAAAAATTAAGCAAACAATGGCTGCAGCAATCCGGCCTGCCTGTAGATAAGATGATGCAATTGAGCCAGATCAGCCCGGTGAATACGGTCGAGGCAATGGAAAAAGCGCTGCAAACGGGAAATTACAGCGTGGTTCTCGGCTGGTTGCCTGAGCTAACGGAGGAGGATCGTCTAAAATTAAGACGTGCGGCAGAATTGGGTAATGCCTATGGGTTTATCATGCGGCCTCAACGTGACATTAACCCGACTCACGGACACTGTTCCACCCTAAAAATTCACTCTTCTTTGTATCATTAAGTAAATTTAGGATTTTTCCCATCATTTTCGCACCCCCTAAGCGGAACCTTTGCGTGGGAAGGCACAAAGCTAGTCCGGCTGCGGTTTGGCAAGCAAAAATGCTCGATGAATCGCCGTTTTTTTAGGCAAAGAATGTTAGCAAATATGTACGATTCCGCGTTTTTTTTTAGAGCCTTATCACATCACACTTGTAACTTTCGCGCCACGTTGTAGACTTTACATCGCCAAGGTTGCTCTATAACGTCAGAAAAACTGGCGAGTAACAAACGAGGGCTTAAACCTTGGCGAAGGAATTTAACCAAGGGCTTAAACAGCTTTAAAGCTCATTGCCTATTTGGATGATAACGAGGCGCAAAATGAAAAAGACAGCTATCGCATTAGCAGTGGCACTGGCAGGTTTCGCTACCGTAGCGCAAGCCGCTCCAAAAGATAACACCTGGTACACCGGTGCTAAACTGGGCTGGTCCCAGTACCACGACACTGGTTTCTACGGTAACGGTTACCAGAACGGTATCGGCAACGGCCCAACCCACAAAGATCAGCTGGGTGCCGGCGCGTTCCTGGGCTACCAGGCAAACCAATACCTGGGCTTCGAGCTGGGCTATGACTGGCTCGGCCGCATGCCTTACAAAGGCAGCGTGAACAACGGTGCTTTCAAAGCGCAGGGCGTTCAACTGGCCGCTAAACTGAGCTACCCAATTGCTGACGATCTGGACATCTACACTCGTCTGGGTGGTATGGTATGGCGTGCAGACTCCAAAGCTAACTACGGCCGTACTGGCCAGCGCCTGAGCGACCACGACACCGGCGTTTCTCCGCTGGCTGCTGTTGGTGTTGAATACGCACTGACCAAAAACTGGGCTACTCGCCTGGATTACCAGTTCGTAAGCAACATCGGTGACGCAGGTACCGTTGGCGCACGTCCAGACAACACCATGCTGAGCCTGGGCGTTTCTTACCGCTTCGGTCAGGATGACGTAGTTGCTCCAGCACCAGCTCCAGCTCCGGCTCCAGTTGTTGAAACCAAGCGTTTCACTCTGAAGTCTGACGTGCTGTTCAACTTCAACAAGTCTACTCTGAAAGCAGAAGGCCAGCAGGCTCTGGATCAGCTGTACACCCAGCTGAGCTCCATGGATCCTAAAGACGGTTCTGTAGTTGTTCTGGGTTACACCGATGCCGTTGGTTCTGACCAGTACAACCAGAAACTGTCCGAACAGCGCGCACAAAGCGTTGTTGACTACCTGGTCTCCAAAGGCATCCCGTCAGACAAAATCTCTGCACGTGGTATGGGTGAAGCAGATGCAGTTACTGGCAACACCTGTGGCTACAAATCTGGCCGCGCTACCAAAGCTCAGATCGCTTGCCTGGCACCAGATCGTCGCGTAGAGATCGAAGTTAAAGGTATCAAAGACGTTGTAACTCAGCCTCAGGGCTAAGTTTACTCGCCTAATAAAAAACCCCGCCTAGCGGGGTTTTTTTTCGTCCTATTGTTGTTGCCACAACCCTTCAAGGCCAAACGCCACAAAGGCGCTCTCACGCACTTACTTGGGATCTTTGCCAAGAATCGCCTTCAAGTCTTCTTTCAACGATGACATCTGGTTTGCATACTTTTCTTTGCGTTCAGCGTCTTCGATAAGTTGCACGACGGTTTCCGAAAGCGTAACGCCACGGCGGCGCGCCAGGGCAGCTAATCGTTGCCAAACCAAAAACTCCAGATCGATAGATTTTTTACGCGTATGCTGATGTTCTGCGTTAAAATGACGTTTGCGGCGGGCGCGGATTGTTTGCTTCATCCGGTTATCCAGTTCCGGATTCATATGAGCGGCAATCCATGCAAGTACCTTTACCGGCTCATTTTCCAGCTTCAGCAGCTCGTTAACCGCTTCCTGAGCAGCGCTGTTTTCAATGTAGCGGGTAATAAGCTCCCCTTCCCGGTGCTTCTTCACCAGGTACTTCCATTTCCAACCGCTCTCTAGATTTTCCAGTTGCTGATATTTCATCTTGAGCTCTTCAGTGACCGCGTAACTTCAAATAAGCATAACAGCTTTGCGCCGAATTTCCCCGGCAATTAAGCCGTCTTTTAGACTGTTTTTTGCACAGTCACCGCGTGATGTCAAACTCCCTGATGCCAACTGGCACTCCACATGTATCAAGCCGCCGTTATTCTTGTATAATCGCCCTTTCCCTTTTTAACGATTGCATCTAACACTTTGACCAATAACCGACTTGAATGGCAATCTTTATTGCCGGACGTAACGCCTTATCAGGCGATATTTGATACCGCCGCTCAGTTGGCACCCGTGCCCTTTTCCGCCATTCAGCCTCGGCTGGAAAATGCCCTGACGCTATTTTGCCACCCTCAATCGCCACCGCGTTTCATGCTGTTGAAAGCGCAAGAAACGCGAGAGTATCTGGAACTGGTTGCTAACGCCGTCAAACCCCTGCTGCCGAAAAACACGGCATGCTGCGGCAGCCACTATGTCATTCACGATGGCAAGGTCAGCGTAGAACCGGCCAGCCGTGGCGATGAACCTTTCGCCGCCGGCGGTGCTTGCCTGTACCAGGAGTGGATTGAACCGGAACAGCTGTTTGGCTGCGTACGGATCCACAATGGCGACATTACCCTACAGCCGGGTCTGGTGCACCAGGCCAACGGCGGCATTCTGATTCTGTCGGCACGTGCGCTGCTTGCTCAGCCGTTACTGTGGCTGCGGCTGAAGCAGATGATCGGCCAGCGTGAGTTCCATTGGGTTTCGCCAGACGAAACCCGCCCGCTGCCGGTAGCCATTCCACCGATGCCGCTGGATCTTCGGCTGATTGTGGTCGGCGATCGTCACAGCCTGGCCGATTTTCACGATATCGAGCCTGAGCTGAGTGAACAAGCGATCTACGGTGAATTCGAAGACGACCTGCAGCTGACTGAAATTGATGATATGACGCAGTGGTGCGGCTACGTCAACGGCGTGATTGCCAACCAGCAGTTGCCGATGCTGGCGACCGACGCCTGGCCGCCGCTGATCGTTCAGGCAGTGCGTTACAGTGGCGACCAGGGCATCCTGCCACTTTCGCCGGTTTGGCTTGGCCAGCAACTGTCCGAAGCCGCACTGTATGCCGAAGAGGACCGCATTACGGCCAAAGCGCTTGAAGCGGCGTTAAATGCCCGCGAATGGCGTGAAAGCTATCTGGCCGAGCGTATGCAGGATGAGATCGAGCTGGGTCAGATCCTGATTGAGACCGAGGGCGAAGTGGTCGGGCAGATCAACGGTCTGTCAGTCCTGGATTATCCGGGCCATCCACGCAGCTTTGGTGAACCGTCGCGCATCAGTTGCGTTGTGCATCTCGGCGACGGCGAGTTCACCGACGTCGAGCGCAAAGCCGAACTGGGCGGCAACCTGCATGCTAAAGGCATGATGATCATGCAGGCGTTCCTGATCGCCGAGCTGGATCTTGATCAGCAACTGCCCTTCTCCGCTTCCATCGTTTTTGAGCAATCGTATGGTGAAGTGGACGGTGACAGCGCCTCGCTGGCTGAGCTGTGCGCATTGATCAGCGCCCTGTCACAGCAACCGATCACCCAGCAGATCGCCGTCACCGGCTCCGTCGACCAATTTGGCAACGTACAGCCGATAGGTGGCGTTAACGAAAAGATCGAAGGTTTCTTCGAGGTTTGTTTACGCCGCGGCCTGACGGGCAAACAGGGTGTCGTCTTGCCCGCAACCAACGTGCGCCACCTGTGCTTGCGCCAGGATATCGTCGACGCGGTACGCGAAGGGCAATTCCATCTGTGGGCGGTAGAGAGCGCGGCGGAAGCCTTGCCTTTACTCACAGGTTGCCTCTACTCTGACGAACAACAGCCGAATTTGTTGGCGACCATTCAGGAACGGATTGCGCAGGTGAGCCTGCAGGAACGCCGCCGTCCGTGGCCGCTACGCTGGCTCAACTGGTTCAACCACGGCTGATCGGACTTGTTCAGCGTACACGTGTTAGCTAACCTGCGTCCTTCATTAAAATAAGGCTTACTGAGAACATGGTAGATAAACGCGATTCCTATACGAAAGAAGACCTCGAAGCATCCGGCCGTGGCGAGCTATTCGGCGCCGGTGGCCCACCGTTGCCGGCGGGTAACATGTTGATGATGGACCGCGTGGTCAAAATGACCGAAGACGGCGGGACTCACAACAAAGGTTATGTGGAAGCGGAGCTGGATATTAATCCGGACCTATGGTTCTTCGGTTGCCACTTTATCGGCGATCCGGTCATGCCTGGCTGCCTGGGCCTGGATGCGATGTGGCAGCTGGTCGGTTTCTACCTCGGTTGGCTGGGTGGCGAAGGCAAAGGCCGCGCGCTGGGCGTCGGTGAAGTCAAGTTCACCGGCCAGGTGCTGCCAACCGCGAAGAAGGTAACCTATCGTATTAACTTCAAACGCGTCATTACCCGCAAACTGATCATGGGTGTCGCCGATGGCGAAGTGCTGGTTGACGGTGAAGTGATCTATACCGCCACCGATCTGAAAGTGGGCCTGTTCAAAGATACCACCGCATTCTAATCACGCTGGCGAGAAGGCGGCCACTGCCTTCTCTTCTAACGCTCTTCGCATGCCATCACGTCGAAACGTGATGGCATTTCTTTCTCTTACCCTTCCCGGCTTTCAAAGACTATCCGCATCTTCTTTTAGCCGCCGTCGGCGTTATGGAATATCTCATCACGTTGGCATTGATGCTGGGTGTACCTTATTTCATCACCCTTCACCGCCATAGGTCTCTACCCTATTCTTACCCGAAGCGGCCAAAGCAATAGGCAGCCTGAAAGACGGCCTCCCTCACTCCCCGCATCAGTGCAATAGCGCTTTTTTTGCATCCGGTTATTCTCTTGCCCCTCAAGATCCTCTAACATGACTAGCATAGTAACTACAATTATTGTACTTAGTGAGAAAGGTATGCAAAAAACCCGCTTTAGCGATGCACCTTGCCCCGTCGCGCGTTCATTAGATCGCGTCGGGGAATGGTGGAGCATTCTGATCCTGCGTGATGCCTTTCAGGGGTTGTCCAAATTCGACGAATTCCAACAAAGTCTGGGGATGTCACCCACGCTACTGGCGCGTCGCCTGAAGGATTTGGTGGCCCACGGCATTCTGTATAAAGAACGTTATCAAACGCGGCCGGTGCGCTATCACTACCTGCTTACTGAGCGCGGCAACGATTTTCTCCCGGTGTTGGCGGCGCTCTCACAATGGGGCAACAATCATCTGACCGACGGGGACGTCAGCGCCCTGTTGGTCGACGGACGCAACAATCGGCCGATCCAAGTCCAGTTGGTCAATCGTGATACCCAACAGCCGGTGCCGCCGCAGTTCATTACGCTGGCGCCAGGGCCGGCGGCAAGCGATGGCATATATCAACGCGCCGAACTGATGCGGCAGCGGCGCCTCGCCGATTTACCCGAATTTACCAAGGAGCCATCATGAGCAATTGTCGTATCGTCATTACCGGCATGGGCGCCGTTTCACCGCTAGGGTGCGGTATTGAAGCCATCTGGCAACGTTTGTTAAAAGGAGAATCCGGCATTCGAGCGTTGCCTGACGAGATCGTTGCAGATTTACCGGTCAAGGTCGGAGGACAAGTCCCGGCGCTGGCGCAAGATGCTGAAGCGGGCTTCAACCCCGACGCCTCCGTCGCCCCCAAGGACCAAAAGAAAATGGACCGCTTTATCCTGTTTGCTATGGCGGCGGCGGATGAAGCCATTCGTCAGGCCGGCTGGATAGCCGATACGGACGAAAAACAAGAGCGCACAGCCACCGTCATTGCCTCGGGTATTGGCGGTTTCCCGGCGATTGCCCAGGCGGTGCGCACAACCGACAGCCGCGGCGCCAAACGGCTGTCGCCGTTCACCATCCCCTCATTCCTGGTCAATCTGGCGGCCGGCCACGTTTCAATCAAACACCACTTCAAGGGGCCGATTGGCGCGCCGGTCACCGCCTGTGCCGCCGGCGTGCAAGCCATTGGCGACGCAGTGCGTATGATCCGCAATGATGAAGCCGATATCGCCGTGTGCGGCGGTACCGAAGCCGCTATAGATACCGTCAGCCTGGGCGGGTTCGCCGCCGCGCGCGCCATGTCCACCGCGCCGGCCGAATTGGCGCAACAGGCCTCTCGGCCCTTCGACAGCGCCCGGGACGGATTTGTCATGGGGGAAGGCGCCGGCATGCTGGTGATTGAAACGCTGGAACACGCGCTGGCGCGCGGCGCCACCCCGCTCGCGGAAATCGTCGGCTATGGCACCAGCGCCGACGCCTACCACATGACATCCGGCGCTGAAGACGGCAACGGCGCCTATCGGGCGATGAAAATCGCGTTGAAGCAGGCGAACGTCGTTCCCGAGGAGGTACAGCATTTAAATGCGCACGCGACATCGACACCCGTAGGGGATTTGGGCGAAATCAACGCCATCAAACACCTGTTTGGCACGGCCGGGACTGTCGCCGTGACCTCAACAAAATCAGCGACGGGGCACCTGCTGGGCGCCGCCGGCGGGCTGGAAACCATCTTTACCGCCTTGGCTCTGCGCGATCAGATAGCCCCTGCCACGCTAAATCTGGATAACCCCGATCCGGCGGCGGCAGGCTTGCATCTGGTCGCGAAACAGGCGGAATCGATGAATATGACCTACGCCTTATCAAACGGCTTCGGCTTTGGCGGCGTGAATGCGAGTATTTTGCTGAAGCGCTGGCAGGATAAATAAACGCCTGAAACAAAAACCTCCGCCAAAGGGCGGAGGTTATTCCTTTTATTTGACAGGGAGCCGCTTAAGCGGTCACAGCCCTGTCTTCCATGGCTTCTCGCCAACCTCCCAGCCATTGAGACCGGGCGTCCACCGATGATTGGTAGGGACAATGTTCCCTGGAACGCCCTAAAATACCTGCCTGATACCCTCTCGAATGCGCCCTTTCCAGACGATCGCGTTTCTGTCTCTTCATGCCTCGTTTCCCTCATTTTGGTCTGGTGGAAAGAAAACAATGGCTGCTTTTTGCGCAGCCACGAGTAATCAATAGCGCTAAAAGAAGAGAAGATCAATGCGCAAAATTCACGCCAATGTCATATTTGTGAGCTACGCCCGAGGAAAGTGCTAAGTGGCTGTTCTGCCGGGGAAGGAGTTAACCAGTTGAAATGAAATAGAAATCCCTGCCAGCGAGAAAAAACGAATTTCCACGGCGACAGGGATTAGACGATTTTAGACCAAATTATGACTAAATGCCGCCCATCTGTGCGGCGATAGCCTGGGCTTCCTGCTGCCACCCCTGCGCCAGAGTGCGCACCAGGGCATCATAGCCGTCTTCACCCTGTTTCAGCTCCAGGCTGAAAGGCCGTTTGATCAAGCGCCCCTGGCGGTTCAGCACCCACTCGCCGCGAATGATCGCCTTGCCGTCAAAACGGCCGTGGAAGCCGCTGATGGTCACGTTCAGCACATCCTGATCGCTGCTCATCGGCTGCGAAGAGACCACCCAACCCGGCAGCGCGCTGCTCAGGTTGGTGACCAGCGTTTGCTGCAGCTGCTGGTCGAGCGGGCTGGCCCACAGGTTGTTCTGGGCTATCACATACTGCACGTCGTTGGTCTGATACACCACGCCGCTCTGCGCCAGATAATCCGCCACGCTCACGTGCTCCAGCCACAGCTGGCGCGTGGAGGCGCCGCTGCTGCTGGCCGCGGCCGGCGCGCCCAGCGCCGGCAACTGATAGTAAGTCTTCTGTGGCGAACTGCTGCAGGCGCTGAGCAACAGCGCCAGGGCTACCGGGATCCATTTCATCATTTCGTGGCCTTCTTCGGCTGAGGGTCATTACTGCCGGCGGCTTCAAACACCAGCGCGTTACTCTTCTCATTCAGGGTGCGCAACACCGGTTGCAGCTCACGCAAGACCTGATCGAGGCGCTGCATGTCGCCCACCATCTTGTTGTAAGCCGGCGAACCTGGCTGGAACCCTTTCATGCTGCGGTTCAACTCCAGCAGCGTTTTCTGCATGTCCTGCGGCAGCGCCTGCATCTCTTTGCTGGCGATGATGTCGTTCAACGACTTCATGGTCTGCTGCGTCGACTTCATGGTTTTCTGACTTTCCGCCAGCGTCTTGGTCGCCTCGTTGATCATCGGATTGATCGGCATCGCGTTGATCTTGTCCAGCGTCTGCATCAGTTTCTGCTGGATCTGCGCCAGACCGCCGCTGGTGGTTGGCATCAGCGGATAACCAAACAGCTCGCGCGGCCCTTTCCACGGTTTCTCCTGCGGATAGAAGTCGAGATCGATATACAGCGAACCGGTCAGCAGGTTGGCGGACTTCATCGAGGCGCGCATGCCGCGGGACTCGGCGTCTTTCAAGTGCCCTTCGATATCGAAGTTGCCGCCCAGCTGTTTCTGGAAGCGATCCGGCTCGATGCGGATCAGCACCGGAATGCGGTAATCGTTATCCAGACGCTGCGCCATGCCGTCTTTATAGAACGGCACCTGCGCCACCGTACCCAGACGGATGCCGCGGAACTCGACTGGCGCGCCCGGCTGCAGGCCGCGTACCGAGTCGGAGAAGAACAGCAGGTAATCCTTATGTACGGTATACAGCGAATCCTGCGTGCTGCGCTGGTTGTCGAACAGCTGGTACTCCGCCTTCTCTTTCGCCAGTTCGCCGCGATCCCAGCCGTCCGGCACGTCGAAGCTGACGCCGCCGCTGAACAGCGTGGTCAATGATCCCATCTCTACCCGCATGCCCTGCGCCGACATGTCAAACGCCACGCCGCTGTCTTTCCAGAAGCGCACGTTGGTGGTGACCAACTGATCGTAAGGCGCGGTGATGAACAACTGATAGCGCATGGCGCGCGCTTTAGGATCGAAATAGCTGGTTTCCACCGACCCGACGCGATAACCGCGGAACAGCACCGGATCGCCGGCGTTAAGCTGGCCTGATTTCTCGCTGTCCAGCACAATACGCAGCCCTTTGGCATCCGGAGAGGCCAGCGGCGGCGCGTCGAGCAGCTGGTAGTTGTCTTTACCGTCTTTGCCTTTGTTGCCCGGCTGCAGTTCGATATAGGCGCCGGAGAGCAGCGTCCCCAACCCGGAAACGCCTTCACGGCCGATCTGCGGCTTCACCACCCAGAAGGCGGAATCCTGGCGCAGCAATTTCTCCATGCCGGAATTAAGACGCGCCTGCACCATCACCTTGCTCAGGTCATCGCTCAACGTGACGGTTTCCACCACGCCGACGTCAACGCTGCGGCTTTTGATTTTGGTTTTACCCGCTTCCAGCCCTTCCGCCGTCGTAGTCACCAGCGTCACTACCGGCCCCTGATGGCTAAAGTGGTAAAACAGGATCCAGGCGCCGATCAGCGCGGTCACGATGGGAATGATCCACACCGGCGACCAGCGTTTGATCTTCTCGACGTCCGCGACGCTATGATTATTTTCCGTCACCTTGCGGCTCCTTGTTGATTGTTTCACTTGCACGATCCCAGGTCAGCCGGGGATCAAATGTCATGGCGGCGAACATGGTGAGGATCACCACCAGCGCGAACAGCACGGCGCCCGTCGCGGGATAAATGCTCATCAACTGCCCCATTCGCACCAACGCCGACAACACGGCGATCACAAACACGTCGATCATTGACCAGCGGCCAACGAACTCGACCACTTCATAAATCAGGTGCATGCGCTCGCTGTCGGCGCGCGGTTTCTTCCTGCCGTTGGCGTCCCAACACAGCCAACCGATCGCCAACATTTTCAGCGACGGCACCATGATACTGGCGATGAAAATCACCATCGCTACCGGATAAGAGCCGTCCCCCCACAGCAGGATCACCCCCGCCATGATGGTGGAGTTCATTTTGTTACCCAGCGCCTCGGTCACCATGATGGGCATCAGGTTGGCCGGAATATACAGCATGATGGAGGTCACCAGCAGCGCCAGCGTCCACTGCAGGCTGTGGCGGCGACGCACGTAGCCCTTGGTGTGGCAGCGCGGGCAGCTCACCTGATCGGCCGGCAGGATCGCCGTGCAGCACGCGCAGGAGCGCACGCCCTGGCGCATGCCGGTGCGTCCTACCGTCAGCGGGCGATCGAGACGCGGTGCCGGTTCGATGTCCTGCCACAGCCAGCGCCGATCCACGCATTGGAAAGCGCGCACCTGCAGCAGGCAGAATAGACAGTAAGGCACGAAGCTACTGCCGATACCGATATCGCCATAGGCCATCAGCTTGACGAAGCTGACCAGCACCCCGGCGAGGAAAATCTCCACCATGCACCAGGTTTTGAACTGGAACAGCACCCGGGCCATCCACTCTTTCAGTCCCAGCGGCAAACGCACTTTGGCGCACAGCAGAATGATCGCCACCATGCAAAATGCCGGGATCAGCTGCACGAACACCATAAACAAGGTGGCCATGCTGGCGTAGTCTTCCGCCACCATGACTTCCGGGATTTGAATCAGCCGGATTTCGTTGCCGAGGCCGGCGACGCGCATGTTGATAAACGGGAAAATGTTGGCCAGCACCAGCATGAACAAGGCGCTGAGCGCGTAACCGATCGGCCGCTTGCGCGGTTCGTCCCAGCGGGCGCTGAGCGTGGTTTTGCAGCGCGGGCATACCGCTTTGCTGCCATAGGCCAGCGGCGGTAGCGCCACCAACATGTCGCACTGCGGGCACAGCATCAGGTTATCCTGCTGCGCCGCCGAAGGTGCGGAATGACTATGCTGCTGATGATTGTTGTGGGAACACACCATATTCCTCCTCAATAACGTTGCTCACCGGCACGTCGATACCGCCCGCAGCAGCGCGCGGGCGGTATCGCAACGGTCAGCCGTTTTTCATCGCTTCCAGCTCTTCCCAACGGGCGAAGGCCTGCTCGAGCGCCTGCTCGGCGTTAGCCAACGCCGTCAGCACTTCTTGCGTTTCGCTGTGCGGCCGCGTGAAGAAGTCGGCATCGCTCATCTGCGCCTGCAGCGCTTCGATTTCCGCTTCCAGCTGTTCGAGCCGCTGCGGCAGCTGTTCCAGCTCACGCAGCAGGTTGTAACTCAGCTTGGCCGCCGCTTTCTTCGGCTGTTCGGCCTTTTTCTCCGCCGCCGGTTTGCTCGCGCTCGGCGCCGCCTGACGAATCGGTTTCGCCGTCGCGCGCTGATGATGCGCATCGTAGTAACCGCCGACGAAGGCCTTGATCACGCCATTGCCTTCGAAAATCCAGCACTCGGTCACCGAGTTGTCGACGAACTGACGATCGTGGCTGACCAGCAGCACGGTGCCCTGATAGCCGTCGATCAGCTCTTCCAGCAGCTCCAGCGTTTCGACGTCGAGATCGTTGGTTGGTTCATCGAGGATCAGCAGATTGCTCGGTTTCAGAAACAGCTTAGCCAACAGCAGGCGGTTACGCTCACCGCCCGACAGCGCCTTCACCGGCGTCATCGCTCGCTTCGGGTGGAACAGGAAGTCCTGCAGGTAGCCCAAGACGTGGCGAGGGCGGCCGTTGACCATTACTTCCTGTTTACCTTCCGCCAGGTTGTCCATCACCGTGCGCTCAGGATCGAGATCGGCGCGGTGCTGGTCGAAATAAGCCACTTCCAGCTTGGTGCCGCAGTGCACGCGGCCGCTGTCGGCTTTCAGCTGACCGAGCATCAGTTTCAGCAGCGTGGTTTTGCCACAGCCGTTCGGCCCCACCAGCGCAATCTTGTCGCCGCGCTGCACCTGAGCGGAGAAACCGCGCACCAGCACTTTTTCGCCAACCTGATAATTGACGTCTTCCAGCTCAAATACGATTTTGCCGGAGCGAGTCGCCTCTTCCACCTGCATCTTGGCGGTGCCCATCACTTCACGGCGTTCTGAACGCTCGACGCGCAGCGCCTTCAGCGCGCGTACGCGGCCCTCGTTACGGGTACGGCGCGCTTTGATGCCCTGACGGATCCAGACCTCTTCCTGCGCCAGCTTGCGATCGAACTCGGCGTTTTGCAGCTCTTCCACCCGCAGCGCTTCTTCTTTGCTCTGCAGGTACAGATCGTAGTTGCCCGGCCAGGAAACTAGCTTACCGCGATCCAGATCGACGATGCGCGTCGCCATGTTGCGGATAAACGAACGGTCGTGCGAGATGAAGACGATGCTGCCGTCGAACTCTTTCAGGAAACCTTCCAGCCAGTCGATGGTTTCGATATCCAGGTGGTTGGTCGGTTCGTCGAGCAACAATACGCGCGGCGAGCTCACCAGAGCACGGCCCAGCGCCGCTTTACGCAGCCAGCCGCCGGACAGCGAGGAAAGTTCTGCGTCGCCGTTCAACCCCAGCTGCAGCAGCACTTCGCTGATGCGACTGTCGAGCTGCCAGAGTCCCTGGTGATCGAGGATCTCCATGATTTGCGCCATGCGCGCCAGGTTTTTCTCGCTCGGATCGCTTTCCACCAGGTGGGAAATCGCATGATACGCCTTCAGGTGTTCTGCCTGCTCCGCAACGCCTTCCGCCACGAAGTCGAACACGCTGCCGCCGATATTGCGCGGCGGATCCTGTTGCAGACGCGCCACGATCAGATCCTGTTCGTAGATCACCCGGCCGTCATCCAGCGGGATCTCTTTGCCGAGGATCTTCAGCAGCGTAGATTTACCGGCGCCGTTGCGCCCGACCAGACACACGCGCTCGTTGTCTTCGATATGAATTTCGGTGTTGTCTAACAGTGGCGCATCGCTGAAAGAAAGCCAGGCGCCGGACATGCTGATTAACGACATAGTAATTATTTTCCTTCGCCGGCGTGAGTCACCAGCCAGCAGTTGTGGATCTGACGGTTACGGGCAAAGTCCTGCGACAGCGTCTTGGCGGTGATCTCTTTCGCCTCCAGGCCCAGCGCACTCAGCCCTGCCATATCCATTTGGAAACCGCGCTTGTTGTTCGAGAACATGATGGTCCCGTTGCGGCGCAGCAACCGTTTCAAATCTTTCATCAGCGCCAGGTGATCGCGCTGCACGTCAAAGGTGTTCTCCATCCGCTTGGAGTTGGAGAAGGTCGGCGGATCGATGAAGATCACGTCGAACTGTTCGTTGGCGTTGCTCAACCACGACAGGCAGTCGGCCTGGATCAATCGATGCTGACGGCCGGTCAGGCCGTTGGCGCGCAGGTTCTTCTCCGCCCATTCCAGATAGGTGCGCGACATGTCCACCGTGGTGGTGCTGCGCGCGCCGCCCAGCCCGGCATGCACGCTGGCGGTGCCGGTATAGGCGAACAGGTTGAGGAAGTCCTTGCCATTGCTCATCTCGCCCAGCATACGGCGCGCGATGCGGTGATCGAGGAACAAGCCGGTATCGAGATAGTCGGTCAGGTTGACCCACAGCTTGGCGTTATACTCTTCCACCAGCAGGAACTCGCCCTTCTGCGCCAGTTTCTCGTACTGGTTTTTGCCCTTCTGCCGCTCGCGCGTTTTCAGGATCAGCTGATTCGACGGCAGCTCCAGCACCGCCAGCGTCGCGTTGATCACATCGAACAGGCGCTGACGCGCTTTCTGTGCATCGACGGTTTTCGGCGGCGCATACTCCTGCACCACCACCTTGCTGCCGTAGCGGTCCACCGCGACGTTGTATTCTGGCAGATCGGCATCGTACAGGCGGTAGCATTCAATGCCTTGTTGCTTCGCCCACTTGTCGAGCTTCTTCAAATTCTTGCGCAGACGGTTGGCGAAATCTTCCGCCACCTGCACGCCGCCGGTAGCGGCACCGGCCGGGCTTGCCGCCAGCTGATAATTTTTCTGCACGCACTCCAGCGGGCCGTTCTTCGCCTTAAACTGGCGCTCGGCGCGCAGCTGCAGGCAGCTCAACAGCTCCGGCGAGGCGCTGAACAGCGACAGCTGCCAACCGCCGAAGGCGCTTTTCATCACGCGGCCCAGCATGTTGTGCAGCGCGATCAGCGCCGGTTCGCTTTCCAGACGCTCGCCATACGGCGGATTGCTGATCACGGTACCGTGCGGGCCTTCCGGCAGCGGGTTGGTCAACCGCGCGACGTCGCCGACGTTGAAGGTGATCAGTTCGGCGACGCCGGCGCGGCGGGCGTTGCCGCGCGCCATCTCAATCACCCGGCGATCGATATCGGAACCGAAGAAGCGAGAGGCGGTTTCCTGCAGACCGCGGCGGGCACGAACCTGTGCTTCGGTGGTGACTTCACGCCACAGTTCGGCGTTGTGGCCATTCCAGGCGCTGAAGCCCCAGTGTTGACGGTGAAGACCCGGCGCGCGATCGGCGGCGATCATCGCCGCTTCGATCAACAGCGTGCCGGAGCCGCACATCGGATCGAGCATCGGCGTGCCCGGCTGCCAGCCGGAGCGCAGCACGATGGCGGCCGCCAGGTTTTCCTTCAGCGGCGCCTGGCCGGTGAGATCGCGGTAGCCGCGCTGGTGCAGGCCTTCGCCGCTCAGATCGAGCGCCACGCTGGCCATATCGCGTTGCAGGAAGACGTTAACGCGAATATCCGGCTGCTGCTTGGCAACCGTCGGGCGTTGGTCAAGTTTACGGGTGAAGCTGTCGACGATGGCGTCTTTCACCTTCAGCGCGCCATATTGGCTGTTGCGGATCTCTTCGTTCACGCCGCTGAAATGCACGGCAAAAGTTTTATCCACGCCAAAAATGCTCGGCCAGTCGATCGCCTGCACCCCAAGGTACAGATCCAGGTCGCTGTGCACGCGGAATTCGTTCAGCGGCAACAGAATGCGCGAAGCCAGGCGGCTCCACAGCAGGCTTTGGTACAGAAGACGATCGTCACCCTGAAAATGTACCCCGCCCTGCACCACTTTGCAGTCGTGAGCGCCAAGCGCTTCCAGCTCGCTTTTTAACAGTTCTTCCAATCCACGCGCCGTGCTGGCAAACAGAGAGTTCATATCGTACTTATCACCAAAAAGAAAATTGTTGCGCATTATAGCTAATCCGCACCGCTTGTCATAAAGTTGCTCCCTTCTATTTAATCATCGCACGGAGATAAGGGTGATCACGCTTTCCAAACTCTACGTCCATCCGGTTAAATCACTGCGCGGCCTGCAGCTTTCTTACGCCCAGGTCGGCAGCAGCGGTCTGGCCTTCGACCGCAACTTTATGATCACCGAGCCGGACGGCACCTTTATTACCGCGCGCCAATATCCGCAGATGGTGTTGTTCACGCCGGCGCTGTTGCCGGATGGGCTGTTTCTGACCGCGCCGGACGGTGAAAGCGCCGCCATTCGCTTCAGCGACTTCGCCGCCGCGCCGCAGCCGACCGAGGTATGGGGCAACCATTTCACCGCGCTGACTGCGCCAGATGAGATCAACCGCTGGCTGAGCGGCTATTTCCAGCGCGACGTGCAGCTGCGCTGGCTGGGGCCGGAGCTGACCCGCCGGGTCAAGAAACACCCTGAAATCCCGCTGACGTTTGCCGACGGCTACCCTTATCTGCTGATTAACCAGGCTTCGTTCAACGATCTGCAACAGCGCTGCCCCGGCAGCATCAAGCTAGAGCAGTTCCGCCCCAATCTGGTGGTGAGCGGCGCCACCGCCTGGGCCGAAGACGGCTGGCAGGTGATCCGCGTCGGTGACGTGATGTTCGATCTGGTGAAACCCTGCAGCCGCTGCGTGCTTACCACCGTCAGCACCGAGCGTGGCCGCAAGCACCCGAGCGGCGAACCGCTCAGCACGCTGCAAAAATTCCGCTCCGCCGACAACGGCGACATCGATTTTGGCCAGAATATGATCGCGCGCAACAGCGGCATCATTCGCGTGGGCGATACGGTGGAAGTGCTGTCGACCAAGCCGCCGCGCCCTTATGGCGCCGGGAAAGTGGTGGAGAGCGTGCAGGCGCCACAAGACAGCGCGCACAGCGTCACGATCGAATATGAAGGCAAGGTGTTTACCGGCAATAACCAGCAGATCCTGCTCGAGCAGTTGGAACAGCAAGGCATCCGCGTACCTTACTCCTGCCGCGCCGGGATTTGCGGCAGCTGCCGCATTACGTTGTTGAGCGGTGAAGTCGCGCCCCTGAAGAAAAGCGCGCTGGGCGACAACGGCACCATCCTGTGCTGCAGCTGCATCCCGAAAAGTGATTTGACGTTGGCGTAATCCGCCTTATACCGCCCTGTCGTAAGCCGGGGCGGCGCTTTCATCCTGCGCGCAGGGTTTCAGCCGATCGTGCATCACCTTGATGGCGTCACCCAATACCATGGTACGGCCAGCGACCGTCAGCTGATTTTGCGCCAGCAGGCACAGGCTGGCGTTATCCCCGGCCTCCACCACCAGCAAGCGCGCTTCCGCGCCGCTCTCCATCACTTTCACCGCCGCCAGCTCGCCATTTTTCGGCTGCAGCGGGTAATGCTGCTGCGAGAAATGCCAGCTCTTTGGCATCAGCGGTTTCAGGAAGCGATAGGCGACCAGCGCATTCAACACCAGCTCGGCGCGCTGTTCATGGCTCAGCTTGACCTGCTTGCACTGTTCTTCATAGGTGAAATAAAGGGCGGCGTCATCCACGCAAAAAGCGCATTCATCAAAGGCGTCCGGCGTTAACATTTTGGCCGGGAAACGTGAACGAAAGATCATACCATTAGCTAAATCCAGCATTAGCCGATCGTGTTCGGCATCAAAATACCAACGCCAATTATCGTCAGGTTTTATCTTCATTTCGTATCCTTCTCGCTGCCTATGCCAATGCCGCACTCACCCTAAAAGGCGATTTTATCACCGATAAAATAGCTTAAACATCGGATAATTCCGCGAACGATATTTATGCTAACGAACAAAATATAGACGAGCCGGGGGCAGAAATAAACCCCCGGAATAAAATGAGAGGAAAAATATTAGATATGGGTAACGATATCTTTAATCAAACGCGGGCCGTGATAGATAAATCCGGAATAAATTTGCAGCAGGCTCGCGCCGGCCTCCATTTTTTCGCGCGCCGCCGTCAGCGAATCAATGCCGCCTACGCCGATAATCGGCAGGCCCCCCTGCAGTTCGGTGGAGAGACGACGGATCACTTCGGTGCTGCGTGATTGCAACGGACGCCCGCTTAACCCGCCCGCTTGTTCGCAGTAATTCAACCCCTGGATCAATTTTCGATCCAACGTGGTATTGGTGGCGATCACGCCATCGATATTATGCCGCACCAGGCTATCGGCAATTTGGATCAATTCTTCTTCTGAAAGATCCGGCGCGATCTTTACCGCCACCGGCACATATTTGTGATGCCGCGCATGTAATTCCTGCTGCTTATTTTTAATCGCAGCCAAAAGATCGTCCAGCGCTTCGCCATACTGTAAGGATCGTAACCCCGGCGTATTCGGTGAAGAGATGTTAATCGCGATATATCCGGCATACGGATAAACTTTATCCATGCAGATCAAATAATCGTCTTTTCCCTGCTCGACCGGCGTGTCTTTATTCTTGCCGATATTGATCCCAAGAATGCCGCCGAAATGGGATTTCTTAACGTTTTCAACCAGATTGTCCACGCCATGGTTATTGAACCCCATGCGGTTAATCAGGCCTTCCGCCTCAACCACGCGGAACAAGCGCGGCTTATCGTTGCCCGGTTGCGGACGCGGCGTCACGGTGCCGACTTCCACATGGCCGAAGCCCATCGCGCCGAACGCATCGATGCATTCGCCGTTTTTATCCAGACCGGCGGCCAATCCCAGCGGGTTTTTAAACGACAGCCCCATGCAGCTGACCGGTTTGGTCGGCACGGACTGACGGACAAGAAACGCTAATGGGGTGCCGGTAATACGGCTGAGCTGACGAAAGGTCACTTCGTGCGCGCGCTCCGGATCGAGCTGGAACAACGCTTTCCTGATGAGGGGGTAGTACATGGACTCTCCTGATTTCCCGGTTGCAAACCGGGGGCGTATTATCCGGTATCCCCCGCCTAATTGGAATTGATTAAAGGCAAAAAAAGCCGTTTTTACGCAATCGTTTTCCCACTTCACCGCCAAATCGGCGCCAATCCGCTTTTGCGCATATCCAAATCAAAAAATGAGATTTAAACAACGCGCCCGGTTGCTGGTAGGTTTAAAACACTTCCCATTGATTTTCTAATTAAACCTAACTTTTAGTTATAAGGAGTGGCAATGCGCGTTATATCACTGGCCGGTAGCCCACGTATCCCATCACGTTCCGCCGCGCTGCTCTCGCTGAGTCAGAACTGGCTGCGGCAGCAAGGGGTGGAAGTGACGGCCTATACCCTGCACGACTTTGACGCCGAAGACCTGCTGTACGCCAACTTCAACAGCCCGGCGATCAAGGCGTTTGCCGAGCAGCTGGCGCAGGCCGACGGCCTGCTGATTTCCACGCCGGTTTATAAAGCGTCGTTCTCCGGCGCGCTGAAAACCCTGCTGGACCTGCTGCCGGAACGCGCACTGGATCATAAGGTGGTGCTGCCGCTGGCGACCGGCGGTTCCGTCGGCCACATGCTGGCGGTGGACTATGCGCTGAAACCGGTGCTGGCGGCGCTGAAAGCGCAAGAGGTGCTGCACGGCGTGTTCGCCGACGACAGCCAGATCCAACTGACCGGCGAAAGCGCCACGCTCACCGACGCCGTGGCCGCCCGGTTGGAAGAGGCGCTCGCCAGTTTCTATTTGGCGCTTGGCCGCCGCAAACCGCCCGCGCTGCGCGTCGCCTCGCCGCTGACGGCGCGTCAAACCGCCTGACATGCCTGGAAAAGGAGGGCCTGAATGAAACAACGCAACGCTTTGCGACGTTGGCTGAGCGCCGCGGCCTTCACCGGCCTGCTGTCGCTGGTCTGGGCCAACGCCGCCGTCGCGCAGGATCCGGCGCAATTTCGCATCGGTTACCAGAAAGGATCGGTGAGTCTGGTGCTGGCGAAAAGCCACCGGCTGCTGGAGGAACGCTTCCCCGCCACCCGCATCAGTTGGATTGAATTTCCCGCCGGCCCGCAGATGCTGGAGGCCTTGAACGTCGGCAGCATCGATCTGGGCAGCACCGGTGATATTCCGCCGATCTTTGCGCAGGCCGCCGGCGCGGATCTGCTGTATGTCGGCGTTGAGCCGCCCAAACCGAAGGCCGAAGTAATCCTGGTGCCGGAAAATAGCCCGATCAAAACCGTCGCCGATCTGAAAGGCCATAAGGTCGCGTTCCAGAAAGGATCCAGCTCACATAACCTGCTGCTGCGATCGCTGCAAAAGGCCGGACTGAAATTTACGGATATCCAGCCCGCCTATTTGACGCCCGCCGATGCGCGCGCCGCATTCCAGCAGGGCAACGTCGATGCCTGGGCTATCTGGGATCCTTATTATTCCGCCGCGCTGCTGCAGGGCGGCGTGCGGGTGCTCGGCGACGGCACCGATCTGAACCAGACCGGTTCCTTCTATCTGGCGGCGCGCCCCTATGTCGAAGCCAATGGCGCCTTTATCAGCCAGGTCCTGACGGTGCTAACCCAGGCCGATGCACTCACCCGCAGCGACCGGGCGCAAAGCGTGACCCTGCTGGCCAACGCCATGGGGCTGCCGGAACGGGTGATCGCCAGCTATCTGGATCACCGCCCTCCGACCGCCATCACACCGCTCGATGCGCATACGATCGCCGCGCAGCAGCAAACCGCCGACCTGTTTTACGCCAACCGGTTGGTGCCGGTGAAGGTCGACATCTCGCAACGCATCTGGCGCCCAAGCGCGCAATAAATACGGGGGAACATTGACGATGAGCCTGAACGTTTTCTGGTTTTTACCCACCCATGGCGACGGCCACTATCTTGGCAGCGCGCAGGGCGCTCGCAGCGTCGATCACGGTTACTTGCAGCAGATCGCCCAGGCGGCGGATCGGCTGGGATTCGGCGGTGTGCTGATCCCCACCGGTCGCTCTTGCGAAGACTCCTGGCTGGTGGCCGCCTCGTTGATCCCGGTCACCCAGCGGCTGAAGTTTTTGGTCGCGTTGCGGCCGGGCATCATCTCCCCTACGCTGGCGGCGCGTCAGGCGGCGACGCTGGATCGCCTGTCCAACGGGCGCGCGCTGTTCAATCTGGTCACCGGCGGCGATCCGGAAGAGCTGGCGGCGGAGGGGTTACATCTCAGTCATGAAGAGCGTTACGAGGCCTCGACCGAGTTCACTCATATCTGGCGCCGGGTACTGGAAGGCGAAACCGTCGATTTCGACGGCAAGCATATTCAGGTGAAAGGGGCCAAGCTGCTGTTCCCACCGGTGCAGCAACCGCGTCCGCCGCTCTATTTCGGTGGATCCTCCGCCGCCGCGCAGGATCTGGCCGCCGAACAGGTAGAAATGTACCTCACCTGGGGAGAGCCGCCGGCGCAGGTCAAAGAGAAGATCGAGGAAGTACGCGCCAAAGCGGCGGCGAAGGGCCGACAGGTGCGTTTCGGCATCCGTCTGCATGTCATCGTGCGGGAAACCACCGAAGAGGCCTGGCGCGCCGCCGATCGGCTGATCGCCCACCTCGATGAGGAAACCATCGCCAACGCGCAGCAGGCCTTTGCGCGCTTCGACTCCGTCGGCCAACGGCGCATGGCGGCGCTGCACGGCGGCAAGAAGGACAACCTGGAGATCAGCCCGAACCTGTGGGCCGGCATCGGCCTGGTGCGCGGCGGCGCCGGCACCGCGCTGGTGGGCGATGGCCCGACGGTCGCCGCACGCATGCAGGAATACGCCGATCTGGGCATCGACACCTTTATTCTCTCCGGCTATCCGCATCTGGAAGAGGCCTACCGCGTCGGCGAACTGCTGTTCCCTCACCTCGATCTGGCGCAGGAAGAAACGCCTGCGCGCCTTCAGCCGGTGCGCCCGCAGGGCGAAGTGGTGGCCAACATTTATGTTCCGCAAAAAGTGTCGCAGAGCTGAGGAGCACCCCGATGGCAAATAACGTACAACGCATCCTGTATCGGCTGGCTCCCTGGGCGCTGCCGTTGGCGCTGGTGATCCTCTGGCAAATCGCCGTCGAAACTGGCTGGCTGTCCAACCGCATTTTGCCTGCGCCGAGCGCGGTGCTCGCCGCCTTCTGGCGCCTGAGCCAAAGCGGCGAGCTGTGGCAACACCTGAGCATCAGTAGCCAGCGCGCGTTGATCGGCTTTGCCATCGGCGGCAGCATCGGACTGATCCTCGGTTTTATTACCGGGCTTTCGCGCTGGGGCGAACGCCTGCTGGACAGCTCGGTGCAAATGATCCGCAACGTGCCGCACCTGGCGCTTATCCCGTTGGTGATCCTGTGGTTCGGCATCGATGAATCCGCCAAGATCTTTTTGGTGGCGCTCGGTACGCTGTTCCCGATTTATCTCAATACCTATCACGGCATCAAGAACATCGATCGCGGCCTGTTGGAGATGGCCCGCAGCTACGGCCTGAGCGGTTTCCGCCTGTTTACACAGGTGGTGCTGCCGGGCGCACTGCCGTCGATTATGGTCGGCGTGCGTTTCGCTCTCGGCTTCATGTGGCTGACGCTGATCGTCGCCGAAACCATTTCGGCCAACTCAGGCATCGGCTACCTGGCGATGAACGCGCGTGAATTCCTGCAAACCGACGTGGTGGTGGTGGCGATCGTGCTGTACGCCCTGCTCGGCAAGCTGGCGGACGTGGGCGCGCAGCTGCTGGAGCGCGTCTGGTTACGCTGGCATCCGGCCTATCAACTGAAACAGGGAGAAGCGCTATGACCCTTCCCGCTCGCCTTGCCCAAGGCACGCCGGTGACGCTGGAATCCATCGGCAAACGTTACGGCAACCGCACCGTGCTGGACAATATTCAGCTGCGCATTTCCGCCGGGCAGTTCGTGGCGGTGGTCGGCCGCAGCGGCTGCGGCAAGAGCACCCTGCTGCGCCTGTTAGCCGGCCTGGAACAGGCCAGCAGCGGCGCGCTGCTCAGCGGCAACGCGCCGCTTGCCGCCGCCAAAGAGGATACCCGGTTGATGTTTCAGGATGCGCGCCTGCTGCCGTGGAAAACGGTGATCGACAACGTGGGCCTGGGGCTGCGCGGCCACTGGCACGACGCGGCGCTGCAGGCACTGGACGCGGTCGGTTTGGCGGATCGCGCCCGCGACTGGCCGGCGGCGCTGTCCGGTGGACAAAAGCAGCGGGTCGCCCTGGCGCGCGCGCTGATCCACCGCCCCCGCCTGCTGCTGCTGGACGAACCGCTCGGGGCGCTGGATGCCCTGACGCGCATCGAGATGCAAGGGCTGATAGAGACACTGTGGCAACAGCACGGTTTTACCGTACTGCTGGTGACGCACGACGTCAGCGAAGCCATCACGCTGGCGGATCGGGTGATCCTGATTGAAGAGGGCCACATCGGACTGGATCTGAGCATCGATCTGCCGCGGCCACGCCGCAAAGGTTCGGCCAGGCTGGCGGAACTGGAAGCTGAAGTGCTGGAGCGGGTATTATCACCGCCGGTCACCGCGGCCAGTTCACGCCAGGCGGCGAATTGAACGAAAAAAGGGACGGCGCAGGCCGTCCCTTATCTATATCAGCGTGAAAAGATCAGGCGTCGAGCGCCTTACTGATCTTCTCGTACAGATCGCCGGACAGGTTTTCCAACCCTTTCAGCTGTTCCAGCGCCTTGCGCATCAGCGCCTGGCGACCCGCGTCGTAACGCTTCAGGCGAATCAGCGGTTCAATCAGGCGCGCGGCGATCTGCGGGTTGCGCTGGTTGAGATCGCTGAGGATCTCCGCCAGGAACTGATAGCCGCTGCCGTCCGCGGCATGGAACGCCGCCGGGTTGCCGGAAGCGAAGCCGCCAATCAACGAGCGGGTGCGGTTCGGGTTGCTCAGGCTGAACGAGCGGTGTTGCAGCAGCGCGCGCACCTTGCTCAACACGTCTGCCGATGGGCTGCTGCCCTGCAGCACGAACCATTTGTCCATCACCAGGCCATCCTGATGCCAGCGCTCGTCGAACGCCGCCAGCAGCGCATCGCGGCACGGCAGCTGGGCCGCGACCGCAGCAGACAGCGCCGCCAGCGATTCGGTCATGTTGTCCGCCTGGCGATACTGTTCGCTCACCAGATGGTCCGCCAGCACCACATCTTCGCCGAACGCCAGATAGCCCAGGCATACATTGCGCAAGGCGCGCTTGGCGATCTCGGCGTGCTCCACGCGGTAGCCGTCGGTCTTGTTGGCGTGATACACCGCCAGCCACTCATCGGCCAACTCCCGCGCCAGGCAGCGTACGATCGCTTCGTGCACCGCGGCGATCGCTTCTGGATCGATAGTGGCGAACAGCTCGGCGATTTCGTTCTCCGACGGCAAGGTCAGGATCTGCGCCGCCAGCGCCGGATCCAGTTTTTCGTCCAGCAGCACCGCGCGGAACGCATCGGCCACGTGCAACGGCAGCGACAGTGGCTGCTTCTGCTGGTGCCGCGCCACGTTCAGTTTGATGTAGGTCGCCAGCAGGCTCTGTGCCGCATCCCAACGCGCAAATTCATTGCGTGCGTGCTGCATCAGGAAGGTCAGTTGCTGATCGCTGTACGGATAGTCCAGTTTCACCGGTGCGGAGAACTCGCGCAGCAGCGAGGGCACCGGCTTGTGCGCCACGCCGTCGAACACGAAAGTCTGCTCCGCTTCGGTGACGTTCAGCACATTGTTGACCGGCAGCCCCCCCTTTTGTAAGGGAATGACGTTGCCTTCACTGTCGTACAGTTCGATATCCAGCGGGATATGCAGCGGCAATTTCTCCGGCTGATCGGCGGTCGGCGCGGTTTTCTGACTGACATGCAGGCGATATTGCTGGGTTTCCGCATCGTACTCGTCGCGCACCGTCAACAGCGGCGTGCCGGACTGGCTATACCAACGGCGGAAGCGCGACAGATCCACGTTGGACGCGTCCTCCATCGCCTGCACGAAGTCATCGCAGGTAGCGGCGCTGCCGTCGTGGCGTTCGAAATAGAGCTGCATCCCTTTCTGGAAGTTCGCTTCCCCCAGCAGGGTGTGCATCATGCGGATCACTTCAGAACCTTTTTCATACACCGTCAGGGTGTAGAAGTTGTTCATCTCGATCACTTTGTCCGGGCGGATGGCGTGCGCCATCGGGCTGGCGTCTTCGGCGAACTGCGCGCCGCGCATTACGCGCACGTTATCGATGCGGTTGACCGAGCGCGATCCCAGATCGGAACTGAACTCCTGATCGCGGAACACCGTCAGCCCCTCTTTCAGGCTGAGCTGGAACCAGTCTCGGCAGGTCACGCGGTTACCGGTCCAGTTGTGGAAGTATTCGTGGCCAATCACCGCTTCGATGTTCAGGTAATCCTTGTCGGTGGCGGTTTCCGCCTTCGCCAGCACATATTTGGAGTTAAAGATATTTAACCCTTTGTTCTCCATCGCGCCCATATTGAAGAAATCGACCGCCACGATCATATAAATGTCGAGATCGTATTCCAGACCGAAACGGGTCTCGTCCCACTTCATCGAGTTCTTCAGCGACGTCATCGCCCAGCCGGCGCGATCCAGATTGCCGCGATCGACGAACAGCTCCAGTGCGACCTTACGGCCTGAACGGGTGGTGAAGCTGTCGCGCAGCACGTCGAAGTCCCCCGCCACCAGCGCGAACAGGTAGCAAGGTTTCGGGAACGGATCCTGCCATTGCACCCAGTGGCGGCCATCGGCCAATTCACCCTGGCCAATGCGGTTGCCGTTTGACAGCAGGAACGGATAGCGCGCCTTGTCGGCCACGATGCGAGTGGTAAAGCGCGCCAGCACGTCCGGGCGATCCTGGTAATAGGTAATGTGGTGGAAGCCTTCGGCTTCGCATTGCGTGCACAGCGCATCGCCGGACAGGTACAGCCCTTCCAGCGCGGTGTTTTTCGCCGGGTGAATGTCGTTGACGATGGTAAGAGTGAATTGTGCCGGCAACTCATCGATGATCAGCTGGTTATCCTGCTGACGGTAGGCGCTCCACGGTTGGCCGTCGACCTGAATGCTCACCAGCGTCAGATCTTCACCATCCAGCACCAGCGGTGCACCGGCCGTGCCCTGACGTTTGATTTTACTGACGGCGGTCACGCGCGTGGTTTCCGCGTCCAGACTGAAGTCCAAATCGATATCGGTCGTGGTGTAATCGGGCGCGCGATAGTCGTGGCGGTATTTTGCCTGTGGCTGTTGTGTCATAAAAACCCTTAAACATCTCAGTGAGTTATAGGTGCCAGGCCGCTCTTCCCCTTCGTACCGCAGCCGGTGTGTTTCCCGGCAGCGCGCGGCGGGCCTGAATTGTGAATAAACTGTATCACAGCTGGCCGAAAAGCCCAGAGCCGCCGGGCGACCACGATAGAGAAATCAGAGGCAAATCATAAATCGTCCGTCTGGCGGCAGCGCGGGTGACCAATGGCCAAATAAAAATCAGCATTTAATGCTAAAAAACCACCATCGGGGGGCGCCGGCATAGTTGAGGCGGCTCAGGCGGCATGGTGGTATAATTGCGGCATCAGGCCCAGGGATGACTCGCACTATGAAAATCAAATACGCAATCTATTTTTTTACCCTGTGCCTGATGACCTCCTTCTCTCTGTTCATCGTCGATGAGCTGCTTGAAGCCCATACCGATTACCGCGACAACCAACTCAACCTGTACAAAATTGATCGCGCCAAAGAAATCTCCGAAGCCTTCCAGGCGGCGCTGCAGGCTCACCGTCTCAAACGATTGAGCCTGATCGATCCTCAGATCACCCGCGCGCAATGTTTGGCCGCCGATCGGGTGGCGCGCGAGAGAATCACCCGGATCCGCGAACATCTGGACGATGAGGTCGCCAGACAGCTCGGGGTTCGGCAAAAAATTGCCGCGCTGTCGATGATCGGCCTGATGGAACAGTTGCTGGATAATGACAACCTGCAGCTTTCGCAGATCAATAACACCAACGCTAATCTGTTCAACATCAACAGCGCCTATTACATCTCGCAAACCAGCAAGAGCTATTACCGTTATACCTACGATACCCGGATGGTGGATACCGACTCCTTTATGTTTCTCGAGGCCATCCGTCTCAATAACCGGCTGAATATGTCACTGACGGAATTGAGCGACCAGATTATCGACGTCAATGTAAGCCCGCTGGTTCGCAAAGACGCCTATCTGAAGTCCATTCAACTGACCGGCGTGCTGAACGCCCTGAGCACCCGATTGATCTTCATGAAGATCAACTACGACGATGGACAAATCACCGACATCGTCAATGCGTTGCTCGCCCAGGTGTCCGCTGAACGCCTTCAACAGATTACCGATGGGCTGTACACCGCTATCGATACCCACAAGCCCTATCCCACAGCGCTTATTTCGCGCTATGTCGACGATGTGAGCGGGCTTTCGCAGGCGCTGTATCAGCGCAGCTTCGAATTGGAAACCCTCGCCTCGCGCCACAAGATTTACGACAGCCAGACGACCATTTACGGCATGATCGCACTTGCCGGCCTGGTGGTATTGCTGTTCATTTTGCCGGCGCTGGTGTTCTGCACCAGCATCAACCGTTGGCTGACCAAGACCCACAACAATATCGTACGGCTGTCGCGCGGTGAGATGAATATCGATCGCAACGACGCCTTCTACAGCCAGGAACTGATCGCCATCAGCGACGCCATTCAGCAGCTCAGGCAATACCAGTTGGACAAGGTCTCGCTGGAGAGCGAGAAACAACTGCTGATTAAAGAGCTCGAGGCCTCTTCCTTCCTCGATCCGCTCACCAATATCTACAACCGTCGTAAATTCTTCCTTGAATCTCAGCTACTGGGCGACGGCAGCTACCCGCAGGCCTTTTGCCTGATCGATATCGACAACTTCAAACAGCTCAACGACAGCTACGGCCACGACGTGGGCGACCGGGCGCTGGTGGCATTCGGACACCTGCTGCAACGCGCGTTCCGTGCCAGCGACATTTTCTGCCGCTACGGCGGCGAAGAGTTTGCGGTGCTGCTGGGTAACTGTTCGTTGGACAACGCGCGGGACATCATGGAGCAATTGCGCGCCCGCACTCATCGCCTGACGCTACACCTGGCCGACGGACGGCAAGTGCATTTCACCACCAGCTGCGGCATCGCGCCGGTCAACGCGTTCACCGCACTGCAGGCGGCGATCAAACAGGCGGACGAAGCGCTCTATTTTTGCAAAAAGAGCGGCAAGGATCGGGTCAGCGTGCATACCGAAGCCGGCTTTATCTGATTCGCTGTTTAAAATAATTAACATTATAATTTTTATGACTAATTAGGCTAAGTCATTCACCTTACAGGCATATCTGGCTTTTTTTTCTCCCCGTCGCCGCCAGGCCGTCATAAAGGCACGTTTAATCCTCGACCCGCTTTGGTGATTTATGGTGTGATGCAGCTTCAATAACAGGATAATCCGGGTATACTCCACCCCCACTTTTATGATTATCCGGATTTGGACACGCGCCTGACGAGGATGCTGTAACGCGCTATGACTCAATACGCTTCCCCGATTTTGACATCACTGCTTGATACCGATGCTTATAAGCTTCATATGCAGCAAGCAGTGTTCCATCGCTATCCCGCGATCAGCGTGGCGGCGGAATTCCGCTGCCGCGGCGACGAACTGTTGGGCGAATATGCCGACGAGATCCGCGCGCAGGTGGCGCTGATGAGCCGGCTGGCGCTGACCGACGCCGAATTCGCTTATCTTTCGGGTCTGCCCTTCTTCCGTCAGGATTACCTGAACTGGCTGCGCACGTTCCGCTACGATCCGCAGCAGGTCACCATCGACAACCGCGACGGAAAACTGCACATCCGCATCGCCGGCCCCTGGCGTGAAGTGATCATGTGGGAAGTGCCGTTGCTGGCGGTGATCAGTGAAGTGGTGCACCGCCGGCGCTCGCCGCTGGCGACGCCGGAACAGGCGGTGGCGCATCTGCAAACCAAGCTGGCGCAGTTCAAGGCGCTGGCGGGCGATCTCGACCTTTCGCGCTTCAAGCTGATGGACTTCGGTACCCGTCGCCGTTTCTCTCAGGGCGTGCAGCAGGCCATCGTCAGCACCTTGCAGGCCGAATTCCCGTACCTGTCGGGCACCAGCAATTACGATCTGGCTCATCAGCTCGGCCTGGCGCCGGTCGGCACGCAGGCGCATGAATGGTTCCAGGCGCATCAGCAGATAAGCCCGGTGCTGGCCAACAGCCAGCGCGCCGCATTGCAGGCCTGGCTGGATGAATACCCGGATCAGCTCGGCATCGCGCTCACCGACTGCATTACCATGGATGCCTTCCTGCGCGACTTCGGCCCGCAGTTCGCCGAGCGTTATCAGGGGCTGCGCCACGATTCGGGCGATCCCGTCGAGTGGGGTGAAAAAGCCATTGCCCACTATCAGAAACTGGGCATCGATCCGATGAGTAAAACGCTGGTGTTCTCGGACAACCTGGATCTGGAAAAAGCGCTGGCGCTCTATCGCCACTTCTATCAGCGCATCAATCTCAGCTTCGGTATCGGCACGCGCCTGACCTGCGATATTCCGGGCGTTAAGCCATTGAATATCGTGATCAAGCTGGTCGAATGCAAAGGCAAGCCGGTGGCTAAACTCTCCGACAGCCCCGGCAAGACCATCTGCCAGGACCAGGCTTTCGTCAGGGCCCTGCGCAAAGCCTTCGATCTGCCGCTGGTGAAGAAAGCCAGCTGAACCTCCTCTATATAGAAAGAAAGCCGGCCTGGTTCACGCGCCGGCTTTTTTGTTTTTATCCCGACCGCCCTCTTTTCAGTCAGCCGCAATAATGTTGCGCCAATCCGATGATTTCTGCTTGTGCTCTGCACCGCGGCAAGTAACATAGCCATTACCCCCATATTCTTGGGTTGTAAGCTATTTCTAAACCAAATTATTAAAGAGAGAAATCTATGAGCGTAGTGCCTGTAGTCGACGTACTGCAAGGTCGTGCTGCGGTTGACAGTGAAGTCACCGTACGCGGCTGGGTACGTACCCGGAGAGATTCAAAAGCTGGTATCTCCTTCCTGGCCGTCTATGACGGTTCCTGCTTTGATCCGTTACAGGCCGTCGTTAATAATTCTCTGCCGAATTATCAGGATGAAGTGCTGCATCTGACTACCGGCTGTTCGGTTGAAGTCACCGGCAAAGTCGTCGCTTCACCGGGCGAAGGCCAGAGCTTCGAACTGCAGGCTACCGCGATCAAAGTGGTCGGCTGGGTCGACGATCCGGACACTTACCCGATGGCGGCCAAACGTCACAGCATCGAATACCTGCGCGAAGTGGCTCACCTGCGCCCGCGTACCAACCTGATCGGCGCCGTGGCGCGCGTGCGTCATACGCTGGCGCAGGCGATTCACCGCTTCTTCCATGAAAATGGCTATTTCTGGGTGTCCACCCCGCTGATCACCGCCTCCGATACCGAAGGCGCCGGCGAGATGTTCCGCGTGTCCACGCTGGACCTGGAAAACCTGCCGCGCACCGACAAGGGCGCCGTCGACTTCAGCGAAGACTTCTTCGGTAAGGAAGCCTTCCTTACCGTTTCCGGCCAGCTGAACGGCGAAACCTACGCTTGCGCGCTGTCGAAGGTTTACACCTTCGGCCCAACCTTCCGCGCCGAAAACTCCAACACCAGCCGCCACCTGGCGGAATTCTGGATGATCGAGCCGGAAGTGGCCTTCGCGACGCTGGACGACGTTGCCGGCCTGGCCGAAAGCATGCTGAAGTATGTGTTCCAGGCGGTGCTGGATGAACGCGCCGACGATCTGAAATTCTTCGCCGAGCGCGTGGATAAAGACGCTATCGCTCGTCTGGAACGTTTCGTTTCTTCCGATTTCGCCCAGGTGGACTACACCGACGCCATTGAGATCCTGCTGGCCTCGGGCCAAACCTTCGAAAACCCGGTTTCCTGGGGTATCGATCTCTCTTCCGAACATGAACGTTACCTGGCGGAGAAACACTTCCAAGCGCCGGTGGTGGTGAAAAACTACCCGAAAGACATCAAAGCGTTCTATATGCGCATGAACGAAGACGGCAAAACCGTTGCGGCCATGGACGTGCTGGCACCCGGCATCGGCGAAATCATCGGCGGCTCGCAGCGTGAAGAACGCCTCGACGTGCTCGATCAGCGTCTGGAAGAGATGGGTCTGAATAAAGAAGACTACTGGTGGTATCGCGATCTGCGCCGCTACGGCACCGTGCCGCATTCCGGTTTCGGCCTGGGCTTTGAACGTTTAATCGCCTATGTCACCGGCGTGCAAAACGTGCGCGATGTGATTCCATTCCCACGCACGCCACGTAACGCAAGCTTCTAATTTATACGATCACTCGTTTTTTAAACGATTTCGTTACAAAACAAAGGCCAGCCTCGCTGGCCTTTCGCATTTTTTAATATTGACGCACGTCACAAAGTTCCCGAAAAATTACATTTGGTTACACATACTTTCCTTTTGCAACCTGATTGGGACATTGGTATCATTTTCGTCCTAGATTAACCCGCCTGTGAATGGAACACTGCGTTCAGACACAGGACGACACCAATCTATCAACAATAGTTCCCAAAGAATTATTGGCGGCAGTGGCAAAGGTGTCCGAATAACACCAATGAGGGTAATAATGATGAAGCGCAACATTCTTGCAGTGGTTATCCCGGCTCTGTTGGCTGCTGGTGCAGCAAACGCAGCTGAAATCTACAACAAAGACGGCAACAAGCTGGATCTGTACGGCAAAGTTGACGGTCTGCACTACTTCTCCGACGACAAAGGTAACGACGGCGATCAGACCTATGTTCGTTTCGGCTTCAAAGGTGAAACTCAGATTACTGACCAACTGACCGGTTACGGCCAGTGGGAATACAACGTCCAGGCTAACCACTCCGAATCTCAGGGCACCGAAGGCACCAAAACCCGTCTGGGCTTCGCCGGTCTGAAATTCGCTGACTACGGCTCCTTCGACTACGGCCGTAACTACGGCGTACTGTACGACGTGGAAGGCTGGACCGATATGCTGCCAGAGTTCGGTGGCGACACCTACACCTACACCGACAACTTCATGACCGGCCGTACCAACGGCGTTGCGACCTATCGTAACAACAACTTCTTCGGTCTGGTTGACGGTCTGAACTTCGCTCTGCAATACCAGGGCAAAAACCAGAACGACGGTCGTAACGTCAAGAAACAAAACGGCGACGGCTGGGGTATCTCCTCTACTTATGACATCGGCGAAGGCGTAAGCTTCGGCGCTGCATACGCTTCCTCCAACCGTACCGACGATCAGAAACTGCGTTCCAACGAGCGTGGCGACAAGGCTGATGCATGGACCGTGGGTGCGAAATACGACGCCAACAACGTTTACCTGGCGGCGATGTACGCAGAAACCCGTAACATGACCCCGTTCGGCGGCGGTAACTTCGGTCCAGGCTGTGCAGCTACCGATGACAAGTGCGGTGGCTTCGCGAGCAAAACTCAGAACTTCGAAGTGACTGCTCAGTACCAGTTCGACTTCGGTCTGCGTCCAGAAGTGTCTTACCTGCAGTCTAAAGGTAAAAACCTGAACGTCCCAGGCGTAGGTTCTGACCAAGATCTGGTTAAATATGTTTCTGTTGGTACCACTTACTACTTCAACAAAAACATGTCCACCTACGTTGATTACAAAATCAACCTGCTGGATGACAACGAGTTCACCAAAGCAACCGGCACCGCTACCGACGATATCGTAGCTGTTGGTCTGGTGTACCAGTTCTAAGTTGTCTCGCTTAACGGCGGTTTACCGTCGGCTAAGTTAAAAAACAGGGCTTCGGCCCTGTTTTTATTTGTGTCTTCCGGTAACGTTTTATCCTGCAGATTTCCCCTTCCCCATCATTTTTTCTGTCGAATCCTTCCCGTTCACAAGATCGCGGTGTTTTTATCGCAAACGGTTGGCAAAGCCGATAACTGGCGCTACCCTGATGCTTCTGTCTGCTTAACTCCGAGATTTGGAAGCACCTGACATGTTTGAAAAAATCACCGCCGCACCCGCCGACCCGATCCTGGGCCTGACCGACATTTTCCGCGCCGACGCCCGCCCGAATAAAATCAATTTAGGGATTGGCGTTTATAAAGACGAAACCGGTAAAACCCCGGTGTTAACCAGCGTAAAGAAAGCTGAACAGTATCTGCTGGAAAATGAGATCACCAAAAACTATCTCGGCATTGAAGGCATCCCGGCGTTTGCCAGCTGCACGCAAGTGCTGCTGTTCGGTAAAGAGAGCCCGATCGTCGCCGATCGTCGCGCACGTACCGCACAGACGCCAGGTGGCACCGGTGGCCTGCGCGTGGCGGCAGACTTTATCGCCAACCAGACCAGCGCCAAGCGCATCTGGATCAGCAACCCAAGCTGGCCGAACCACAAGAACGTCTTTAGCGCCGTGGGCCTGGAAGTCCTGGAGTACGCCTACTACGACGCCGCCAACCACGCATTGGATTTCGACGGCCTGCTGAACAGCCTGAAACAAGCCCAGGCCGGTGATGTGGTGCTGTTTCACGGCTGCTGCCATAACCCGACCGGTATCGATCCAACGGCGGAACAGTGGGCACAGCTGGCTGAGCTTTCCGTGGCCAATGGCTGGCTGCCTCTGTTCGACTTCGCCTACCAGGGCTTCGCCAAGGGTCTGGAAGAGGATGCGCAGGGCCTGCGTATTTTCGCCGCCAAACATCAAGAGCTGATTGTCGCCAGCTCCTACTCAAAAAACTTCGGTCTGTACAATGAGCGCGTCGGCGCTTGCACCATTGTAGCTGCCGATGCCGAAACCGCCGAGCGCGCCTTCAGCCAGGTAAAAGCGGCTATTCGCGCCAACTACTCCAACCCGCCGTCACACGGCGCCGCCGTTGTCGCCACCATTTTGGGTAACGATGCGCTGCGCGCGATGTGGGAGCAGGAGCTGACCGACATGCGCCAGCGCATTCACCGCATGCGTCAGCTGTTCGTGAACACCCTGCAGGAAAAAGGCGCCCAACAGGACTTCAGCTTCATCATCCAGCAGAATGGCATGTTCTCCTTCAGCGGTCTGACCAAAGAACAGGTGCTGCGTCTGCGCGAAGAGTTTGGCGTCTACGCCGTGAACTCAGGCCGGGTGAACGTGGCCGGCATGACGCCGGACAACATGGCACCGCTGTGTGAAGCCATCGTCGCCGTGCTCTAAATGCATCGAAACAGGTCATAAATCATAAAAAAAGGGCGCTCTATGCGCCCTTGATTATTTCTGCCGGGAAATAATCGCTACCACACTGCCGGCTCTTCTCGCAGGAACGGGTTGGTCTGGCGCTCGTGGCCAAAGGTCGACATCGGGCCGTGGCCAGGAATAAAGCGCATATCGTCGCCCAATGGCAGCAGCTTGGTGCGAATAGAGGCGATCAGCGCCTGATGGTCTCCACGCGGGAAGTCGCTGCGCCCTACGCCACCGTTAAACAGCACGTCGCCCACCAGCGCCAAACGCGCTTGCTCATTGATAAAGACGATGTGGCCCGGCGTATGCCCGGGGCAGTGCAGCACCTTGAGCGTCATTTCGCCCACCTGCATCTCATCACCTTCTGATAGCCAGCGAGTCGGCGTCAGCGGCGCACACTCTTCCAGCCCGAACATCCGGCTCTGCGCCGGCAAACCATCCAGCCAAAAAGCGTCTTCTTTATCCGGGCCGTAAATCGGCACCTGATAATGGTCCGCCAGCTCCGCCGCCGCACCAACATGATCCAAATGGCCGTGGGTCAGCAAGATCTGAGTGATCATCACCCCCTGCTGCGCGACTTCCGCTTTGATTTTTTCCGCTTCACCGCCGGGATCGACCAACGCCGCTTGCTGCGTGTTTTCACACCAAATCAGGCTGCAGTTCTGGCTAAAAGCGGTAACGGGAATAAGATGGTATTTCATAAGGCTCCAACGACAATAACGCCGCTTCCGCAAGGGACGGCGTTATTCACTGACGGCACAGCGGTTACCAGGTCCGAACCGGGCCGGTATCGATGTGTACGAAGTTGCTACGTGGGTAATATCCTACACCACCGGCGCGCATTTTTAACGCCGCTTTACGGATATTACTCAATTGGATACCTTCGATATGGAAATCCATCGCCTGGCCCTTGGTGTGGTAGCTGTGCTTGGCCACGCCGCGGCTGTGTGCGCGCAATTCGTTGTTGGTATCTACGGAACGGTATCCGGAGATCAGCTGCACCGGCTTGCTGGTGCCCAGCAGCCCCTGCAGACGATAAAGGTGATCAAACAAGCGGGGATCGATCGATTTAACCTTGTTGGCGCGATAATCGCGGAACAGATGATTTAACCGCACCAACTCTTCTTTATTGTAACCTTTGCCGTCAAAGAACTCGGCTTTAATAGATTCACCGGTATTCAGGTTATTCAGCACTAAAATACGCGGTCGAGCGGTGGAAAGACTGGCAAACGCCTGCCCTGGAAGCAGCGCTATGCCCATAGCAGCGCCACCTAGCGCCAGCCATTTACGGCGGTGATGATCAATTTTGTCCATGACTCTGTTAAACCCGGCAAGAATGTCAAAATAAATGCACAAAGCAGCGCACTGTCCGAACCATAACCGCCTGCGTATGCTGAGTCAACCCGCGATACGCCTAGGTTTACAGGCCCCCGGCTACGGGGGCCTGCGGTATAGCCAAACATTCTGACCGTTATTTATTTATAATTACTGCATTTACTGCATTAATTTTTTGGCCTGAGCCAAAATTTGTGCGCCCGATCGCACCGTATTATCATAATTGTAAATATCTGTACGGAATTGCGGTTGGCCGTCATCCGAAACCCAGGCGGTCAGATAATACAGTTTTACGGGAATACGCTGGCGAATATTCACATAAGTGGTATTCCCCTCTTTCAGCGTGGAAGACACGCGGCTGTTGTTCCAGCCGGCGTCCTGCAGCAGCATATTCGCCAAATCGGACGCCTTATTCACCCTCACGCAGCCGGAGCTGAGCGCGCGGATGTCTTTCTGGAACAGGCTGTGGTTCGGAGTATCGTGCAGGTAGATGGCGTCCGAGCTCGGCATATTGAACTTGAAGCGCCCCAGCGAGTTGGTCGCTCCCGGCGCCTGACGGACGCGATACGGGAAGTTACGCGCAGAGACCATGCTCCAGTCGATCATAGACGGGTTGATCACTTCTGCATCGTTGCTCCAGCCCGACAGCACGGTGTAGCCGTGTTTCTGGAAATAGTTACCGTCGCGCATCGCCTTCGGCACGATATCCTCACGCACCAGCGTGGTCGGCACGTTCCAAGGCGGGTTGACCACCACGTTGTTCAACGCGCTGCTCATCAGCGGCGTCTTGCGGCTCGGCCGCCCGACGATAACGCGGGAGGACAACACTTCGTTGCCGTTCTGATAGTAGGTCAGCGAGTAATTGGGAATGTTCACCATAATGCCGGTGCCGACATGCCCCGGTAAAATTCGCAGACGTTGGATATTCAACGCCAACAGCGCGGCACGGGTTTTCGGTGACACGTTGAGCCACTCGCGAGTGCGTACGCCGATCACGCCGTCCGCCGTCAGCCCCTGCCATTTCTGGAAGCGCTTGACGCCCTCCGCCAGCTCGTCGGTATAGAGATTGTCGCTCACCACGCTGCCGATCTGCGGCGGCGTCTGTTCCGCGGTCAGCTCCGTCACCGGCGCCGCCGATGGGCTGACCGTCACGCGGCTTTTCTCTTCGTCTACCGTCAGCCCGCCGTCGTCGGGCTCATTGCTTTTCGCCGAGACCACCGCCGGTTCCGCTTCCGCTTCCGGCGCCGAGGTGGCCAGCATACCGGTGCGCGTCAGGATCTCACGCAGCGCCGGGATATCATTGCTCATTTGGCCTGGGCGCAGGCTCGGGCCACTGCCCACCTGGGGCCAAGGGCGATTGTCCGCCAGCAAGTCGCGCAGCGCCTGATGCATCTTGGCGTATTGCGGATGTTGCGGCGCGAGCGAATTCACGTAGCTCAGGGTACGCGCCTGGCGCACCGCCAGCTGCCACTGATTAATCACTGCGGTGGGCGGCAAGCCAAGCTTGTAGGGAATATTGCTGTACAGCCAGTTGTTGCCGTTGGCGCCGATCGCGGACACGAACTGCAAATAGCCCAGCATCGCATCGGACAACACCACATCGCGGCCCACTTCATTGAGCGCCGGATCGGTCAACATCTTCACCCACTGGGTGAACTGCGGCTGCACGCCGGACATCGCCAGCTCGGCCAGCTGCTGCTGAAACTGCTGAACGGCTTCGCGATCCTGCCACATCGGCTGCATATGGTTCGCCGCATACAGCGGCGCCAGCGTGGACAGGTAGTGCAAATCCATGCCGCGCGGCAACGCGGCCAGCAGTTCAGAACGGCTCTGCGCAACGGACATGCCTGCTGATGCCACTGGTAACGCCGCTACGGTGGCCGATGCGGAAAACGACGACACAAGACTACAGGCGATAGCGCCACTCAGCGCCAAACGTCGTAGAGAGTTTCCCTTTTTAAGCAACATCCCTTGCCCCCTGTATGCTCACAAAAAAAACGTCAAAAACTGCATATAGTTTCAGTATACAAACAGAAAGGCCGTTTCGCCCTGCGGGCGTCGAATTACTGTTTATCTGATTAAACTAACCGCTTTTCAACGGATAAAAAAGCAGGACTATCATCCACGCGTACAAAAAAATAGCCACCCTACGGCGGCTATTTTCGGATTTTTAGGGCGTTTTTCTACCTTACTGCGTTTCAACCGACGCAGTGCCCAGCGCCGGCGGCTCGCCGGCAAAACCGCGCAACCCCACCACGTGCACATGCTCGTGGTTCTGGAACACCTTACGCACCAGTTTATAGGTGGTGCCCTTCTCTGGACTGATGTTTTCCGGCGCCGCGATGATGAGCTGCATCTCCAAACGGTCGCACAGTTCGAACAGCGTGGCGATCGACTTGGCATCCAGACGCGCCGCTTCATCGAGGAACAGCAGGCGACACGGCGAGATGTCTTTGCCGCGCAGACGGCGGGACTCTTCTTCCCAGCTCTGTACCACCATCACCAGAATTGACATCCCGGTACCGATGGCTTCACCGGTCGACAACGCGCCGCTTTCCGCACGCAGCCAGCCGTCGGAGCCACGGTACACTTCCACTTCCATCTCCAGATAGTTGCGGTAGTCCAGCAACTCCTCGCCGATGGTCTGTGGCGTGCGCTGCCCCATGTCGATCTGCGGATTCAGGCGCTGGTAAAGCTTGGCCAACGCTTCGGAGAAGGTCAGGCGGTTACTGTTAAACAGATCCTGATGTTGTTCCTGTTGCTCAGAGAGCACGTCCAACAGGGTGGCGTGCGCTTCTCGCACATTGACGTTCAGGCGCACGCTCTTCACCTGGCCGAAGGAAACGGCCTGCAGCCCCTGGTTCAGCATGCGAATACGGTTCTGTTCGCGCTGAATGGTTTTGCGAATGATGTTGGCCACGCTTTTCGAACTGATCGCCAGCTTCTGCTCGCGCGCGGTCAGCTCTTCGGTTAGACGGCCCAGCTCGATCTCCATCTGCTCGATGGCCTCGACCGGATCGTCGGTGCGAATGATGTCCTGGCGGATACGCTCGCGCAGGTGTTGGTACACCGCGATATAGAACTGAATCTTGCGCTCCGGCCGCTTCGGATCTTCCGACAGGCGCAGCACGTCTCGCAGGTGTTCGTTGTCCGCCACGGCCAGACGCAGCGCACCGAGCGCCTTATCCGACATCGAACGCAGCTCGTCGCCATCCATATACGCCAGCTCGCGGCGATGCAGGCGGCGTTCCACGCCATTGTCTTTCACCAGACGCATCACCGCGCACCAGCCCGCCTTGGCGGTCACCACCTGCTCGCGCAGCTGATGATAGTCGCGTTCCAGCTTGCGCAGTTTCTTCTGCAGGCCGTCCATTTCGGCTTCGCAGAAGGTCAGCTGTTTCTCCAACTGATTGCGACGAGCACGGTTGTTGCTCAACGCCGTATGCAGCTCGTCGCGGCGCTGGCGCGCACGCGCTTCGGCGTTGGCGTCGGCCTGCACGCCGATATCCACCAGCTCCTGGCTCAGCTCTTTCAGCATGTCGCGCTTGGCGTCATACGAACTTTTCAGCGAGGCCAGCACCTGGCTGTACTGGGTGAACTGGGTTTGATACTGACGCAGCTGTTCACGGGCACGGGCGCGTTCGGCTTCCGCCTGCTCCAGGCGCTGACGCAGCTTGTCGTTGAGATCGTTGTTGGCATTCTGCATGCCGGCGGAGTCGGTATAGCTGAAATGCGCGCGGCGCTGCACCACTTCCGTCAGCGCGAACGCCTGCTGTTTGGCCTGGCGCTGCACGCTTTGCGCCTGCGCGTAGTCCTGCTGCAGCTGTTCATGCTGCTGCGGATCGCTCTGCAGCACCGACAGCAGCGGCTCCAGCTTGGTCAGCGACACGCCGTGCTGCTGAATATGACGCGCGGCGTCCTGCGCCTCTTCCAGCTCTTCGCGGATCTCGTCGACGCGATCCTGCAGCGTTTCATCGTTCAGCAACGATACCAGCGGCATCAGGCGGTTGAGCGCGGAAATGCCCTCTTTGGCCTGATCGTACTGCTGACGCTGCTGCTGGTTCTGCGCTTCGTGATTGTTCAGCGCGCGTTCGATTTCGCCACGGCGGGCGCTCAAACCGCGGATCTCCGCTTCCGGGTCAGCGTCGAACGCCACCGCCAGATGGGTGCCGATAAAGCGGCTGAAGGCCTGGTGTGAACGCTGGGTTTTCTGCACGTCGAACGACAGCGTGGCGTAGCGCTCCGCCAGCGTTTCACGCTCGGCATGCAGCACTTCCAGACGGTTTTCGCGCGCCGCGCGGCCGAACAACGGCACTTCCGGATAACGAGAATAACGCCACTGGCGATCGGCGATCTTCACCACCACCGCTTTGTCCTGCTCTTCGACGGCGAACACGCTGTCATCGAACGACTGCGGATCCCCTTCGATCAGGTAAAGATCTTCCGGGCAATCTTCCAGCCCTTCCAGCATTTCGCGCACCAGCGACAGATCCGGCACCACGATGGCGTGGCGCGAAGGGCCGTACAGCGCCGAGAAGTAAGGCGCGTCGTCGATGGTGACATCATCGTAAATTTCCGACAGCAGCACGCCGCCGAAACGTTCGGCCAGCGTGACCAGGCGTTGATCTTCCGCGCCGCCCGGCTGGCTGAGACGTTCGATCTGCGCTTCCACTTCACGTTTGCGGGCCGCCACTTCGTCGCGCTCGACGGTGGTTTCACGCTCGCGCTCCAGCAGCTGCTGCATGTATTCGGTCACCTGCTGGCTGTTTTCCAGCGGCTCTCCGCTCTGATCGCTGAGCTGGCCCAGGGCGTCCTGCGCCGCCAGCCACACCGGGGCACGCGCCGTCAGCTCACGGATGCGCTGCTGGATCTGCTCCAGTTCCTGGCGCATCTCCATACGGCGTTCACCGGCTTCGCTGACGTTCTGCGACAGCGCTTCCAGGCGCTCTTCAAGCTCCTGTTGCAGCATGTCGAGATCGTCCGGCTGGTACTCTTGACCATGGCGTTTGCAAAATTCGTTCAGCAGGCGTTCGGCGTCCTGCTGCGAGCGCAGGCGCTGTTCCAGTTCGCTCAGGCGCAAACGCAGCGGCTGAACGCGCTCGGCGAGGTGTTGCTGCGAAGGCCAGTCGCGCAGCAATTCGCGCGCGCACTGCCAGGCTTCGCTGCGGCTGACCTGGCCGGCAATTTTACCCACCAGCTGATAGGCCTGTTCGAACTGGCCGTGTGCGGCGTCGGCCACGCTCAGCTTCTGTTCCAGCATCAGCAACGCTTCGGTCGCTTCCTGCTCGCGGGCCTGGAAGGTGTCCAGCCACTGTTCTGCGTTGTCGGCGGTCAGGTCCGGCAGTTGGCACAGCGCGCGCGCGCGCTCCAATGCCTGCAGCGCCTGTTGGTACTGAATGGCGCGGGTCTGCTGCACGTCGAGCGCCTGCTGGTAGTCGGCCAACTGGCTCTTCAGTTCGTCCACTTCCAGCTCGGCCGCTTCGGCGCGCGCCTCGTTTTCGGCCTGCTGCTCGCTCGCCTCGGCCACCACTTCGTTCTGCTCTTCCAGACGGTAGGTCAGCTCTTCCAGATCGGCTTCATAGCGTTCGATCTTCTCCTGCTGACGCATCGCCGTCTGCACCAGATTCAGGTGGTCGCTGGCGGCCTGGTAATCGGTTTCCAGATCGGATTCGGCGCCGCTCTGTTCGCTCAGCTCGCGCGCCATTTCCACATGGCGATACTGTTCGGCGGCCAGCTGCTTGCGGCTGCCCAACAGATCGCTGCGCAGCGCCAGCGCGCCGTCCAGATGGATGCGGCGTTCGTTGGCGTGGCGCATATAGTCCGCCGCCACATAGGAGGTGGCCTCGGAGATCAAATGCTTGAACAGGTCGCGATCCGACTGGGTGACGCGGATCGCTTCCAGCGTCATGCGGTTTTCGCGCAGCGCCGCTTCCATGTCCTGGAACGCCTTGCGCACGCCGCTGTTTTCCGGCAGCAGGTAATCGCGCAGCGAGCGGGTGATGGCGCTGGAGATACCACCGTACAGCGACGCTTCAATCAGACGGTAGAATTTGCTGCGATCGGCGGACGAACGCAGGCGTTTCGGGATCACGCCCAGATCGAACATCAGCGAGTGGTAATCGGTGATGGAGTTGAACTGCTTGAACTGCACGCCCTCCATCTCTTCCACGCGCTCTTTCAGCTCTTGCAGCGACAGCACGCGCGCCTGGCGATCGCCCACGGTCTGGGTCAGCAGTTCGGTCGGCTGTACCGCGGTCGGCAGGCCCTGGATGGTGAAAGGTTTGATGTCGACCTTACGATCGCGCCCTGCCACCTGCTGCAGGCGCACACCGACCACCACGCGCTGGTGGCGCGAGTTGACGACGTCGAGGGTGGAGTAACACACGCCGGCACGCAGCTTGCCGTGCAAGCCTTTGTCGCGCGAACCGCTGGTGGCGCCCGCTTCGGTGGTGTTACGGAAGTGCAGCAGCGTCAGGTCGGGGATCAGTGCGGTGACGAAGGCCGCCATGGTGGTGGACTTCCCCGCCCCGTTACCGCCGGACAGCGTGGTCACCAGCTCATCCAGATCAAAGGTACGGGCGAAGAAACCGTTCCAGTTAACCAGCGTCAGCGAGCGAAATTTACCGCGTTCAATCATTCCTGTTCATCCTCTGCACCGTCAGGAGCGTTATCAACCTGCTGATCCTCAGCGTCATTCTCATCGTTCAGCGACAGGCTGGTTTCAACCGGCATCGCCTCGCCGTCGCGAATCATGCGCAGCTGCGCTTCACGCGGATCGTCGCCGCTGCGCACGTCGGCGCCGAAGCGGAACACCGCCTCGGTAATGCGGAACTTGCTGCTGTCATTGCCCATGAAATAGACCATGCCGAGGCGGCGCAGGCGGTTCAGCGAGGTGCGCACCTTCTCGTGCAGCTTCTGCCGATCGAGATCCGAACCGGTGGAGCGCTGGTTGACGAACTTCAGCAGCTTGTTCTCATCCGCCAGGCTCAGCAGCTCGTCGTACAGCTCCTGATGGCTGAAAATGCCTTCGTGCGCCAGGCGCTCGGGGCTGAGATACAGGTAGCACAAGATCTTGCCGACCATCATATCCAGCTCGGACAGCACCGAACGCGGGATCAGCGTGGTGGAGCGCGGGCGCAAATAGAAGAAACCTTCCGGCGCCCGAATCAGCTCGACGCTGTAACGGTTGTAAAATTCTTCCAGCTCATCCTGGAAATCCATTAAAAAGGCGTGGTTGTCCAACTCATCGATACCGATGTGACGACCCGCGCGCAGTTGGCTATCCAGCGCCGGGAACAGCGAGTTGGACAACGCTTTGGCCAGCTTGACTGGCATTACTTGTTCAATATTTGTCGATGACATGGGCCTGGACCTTGGCTCCGTAATCATTGATTGCCTGCCATTCCGCCGGCAACCCTGAGAAATCTGCTTCAGCCACACCGAGGCGCACTGCCTGGTCGACCACTAAACGTGCCACGTCGAAATGACGCGCACGCGGGTATTGCGCCAGGTAATCGCGCATCACCGCTGCAAGATTGAGCGGCATCTGCTGTTCCTGGTACACCTTCAGCGCCTCTTCGATCATCGCCGCCAGCTGTTCGCGAATTTCGCTGAACTCTTCGAACTCCAGATCCGGCGGCAGTTCCCCGGTCACTTCCTCGCTGCGCAGCGCCAGTTCTTCGTCGCGCATGTCCAGCAGACGATCGGCATTGGCATGGGTCAGCGCCCACGGGTGGTCGAAATAGGTTTGCACCGACTGGCGCAAGCGTTGGGCGAACACGCGGTTTTTATCCATATCGATAGCGGTACGGATAAATTTATGTACGTGGCGATCGTAACCGATCCACAGGTCGATCGCCTGCTGACCCCAGCTGATGATGCGATCCAGCTTGCTCTGCAGATCGAACACCAGCTTGTCGACGAAGCCGAGCTCCACGTTGCCGAGGGTTGCGTCCTGGATGCGCAGCAGATTGGCCTGCAGCTTGTCGCCCGCCGCATCCAGCGTATCCTGCAGTTCGCGCAGGGTGCCCGAGGTTTCCGACAGCAGCATTTCGCAGCTGGAGATCGCCGCCCGCCAGTCTTTGCTCAGCAGCGCCGCGATGTCGTTTTTCACGCTCTGCTGCTGCTCGTCCATCACACGTTGCGTCATGTCGATGCTGTCGAAGATTTCCGCCACCGAATATTTCAATGGCGCGAACACGTTGCGATGCCAATGGAAATCGTCGCCGCCCTCGTCGGCGGCATCGGCGGCGCGTTTGAGTTCCTGCGCCACGATCGACAGCTGCATCGACAGACGCAGCGTGGAGAATTCGCGTTGGCGAATATAGTAATCGGTAATGCCGATACCCAGCGGCGTCAGGCGGTAAATCGCGTTGCCGTCCGCCAGTTCGCTGGTAAAGCGGTTCAACAGGCGCTGGCGCACCATGTCGTTGATCGCATTGTTGGCGCGCATCGCCACCGTTTCATGCGTCTGTTCAAAACCCTTGCTGACATGGCGAAATGCATCAACCAGCTCACCTTCGCTCATCTCGCCGTCCAGCCGTTCGCCGTTCAGGGTGGCGATGGCAAGCAGAAATGCGAGACGCTCCGTAGGGAGCGAAATAGAGAAATCATTTTTCCGTGCCCAGGCGACCAGTTCGGGTACTGTCTGGGAAAATTCACTCATAGTTCGTCCTTCAGGTTTGGTTTATGCGCCATGACGTGAATATAGCGCCCCAAACTCACGTACGGCTCCTGCCGGCAATAGTGCTGTTCAAGCGCCAGTAACTCTTCAAATTTTTGTGTTTGCAGCTGTCTGCTCTGCAGGTAGTCGTGAAACACCCGCACGCCGGTTTTGCCGCTGATGCGCATGCCCAGTTGTTCCAGCCAGCCGTAGACCAATAGCGGATCGTGCGGATATTGTGGCGACAGCGAACGCTTGCGGCGCCGTCTGACTTCGGGATCCACCAGTTGGAAATTACCCAACACCACGTTACGCATCAAGAGACCGTTAGCGTTGAAGAACATCAGCGACAGCGCGCCACCCGGCGTCAGACAGTCGCACAATGCCTGCAGTGCCGCTTCGGGTTCGGCGATCCATTCAAGCACTGCATGAAACAATATCAGATCAACCGGCTGTTCCAAATGTTGAGCGATATCCTGCGCAGAACTTTGTACGAATTGCATGTTCTGGCTCACACCTTTCTGCTCCGCCAGCTGCGCGGCGCGCTGGATCATCTCACCAGAAAGATCGCACAACAACACCTGATGTCCTAATTCTGCCAGTTGGCAGGCCATATGGCCTTCCCCGCCCCCGGCGTCAAGGATGCGCAGCGGCCGCTGCGGCAACTGCGCCAGCAGCCCGGTCAGATCCTGCCAAACCACCGCCTGGCGGATTTTTCCTTTCGTGGTGCCGTAAATATTACGCGCAAATTTTTCAGCAATATCGTCAAAATTGCGATCCTGCATGGACAACGGCTCCGCTGATCTCATTCTTGCGGCGGCAAAGCGCACGCCCATTCAAACCTGCTATTTTGGCACAGACTGGCTTAGAATGTATCTTCTTGCGGCCTGTTTATGCCTGGATGCCGCTTTTTCACCCAAAAGGATCTGATTTTCGATGCTGTTCAACCTGAAAAAGTTCTTTGGCGCCCTGCTGATGCCGCTACCGCTGTTGATGCTGATGATGGGGCTGGCGCTGTTACTGCTGTGGTTCACCCGTTGGCAAAAAAGCGGTAAGACGATTTTCACGCTGAGCTGGCTGTTTTTACTGCTTTTCAGCCTGCAACCGGTGGCCGACCGACTGCTGCGGCCGATCGAAGCCGAATACCAGACTTATCGCGGCAACGATCCGGTCAGCTACATCGTGGTGTTGGGCGGGGGCTATACCTACAATCCCGACTGGGCACCTAGCTCGAACCTGCTCGGCAACAGTCTGCCGCGCGTGACGGAAGGCGTGCGGCTCTACCTTGCGCATCCCGGCGCCAGGATGGTGTTTACCGGCGCGTCCGCCGGACGCATGCAAAGCAACGCCGCCACGGCGGCGCTGGTAGCCGAAAGCCTGGGCGTGCCGCGCAGCGATATGGTGATTTTGAGGGAACCGCGCGATACCGAGGAAGAAGCCGCTCAGGTCGCCAAGTTGGTCGGCGAGCAACCGTTCATTCTGGTGACCTCCGCCAACCATTTGCCGCGTGCCATGCGTTTCTTCAAGGCTAAAGGCCTGCACCCGATCCCAGCACCGGCCAACCAGTTGGCGATCGACTCGCCGCTGAATATCTGGGATCGCGCCACACCGTCGTCGATGTTCCTCGGCCATACCGAACGTGCCTGGTATGAAACGCTGGGCAGCCTGTGGCAGTGGCTGAAAGGCGCGGATAGCGCCGGCGCCGAGTAAAACCCGTTCAACCGGCCAGCCAGGGCAGCAGCTGTTGCGACGCATAGTCGAACGGCCGCCGCTCCAACTTGCCGGTATGGATCAAACGCCCTACCGCTTCCCACACCACGTATAGCCAGCGCCGCGCAAGGAAAGCGTCGGCGACCGGCGCCCGCTGCAGATAGCTGAACAGCAGTTGGCTGGGCATGCCCGGCTCGCAAAGGCGGAAAAGATCGTATTCGCGCGGCGCCCACAGCACCACACCGGGATTGAGCATCGCCAGCAGTTGATCGCTTTTGGGATCTTTCAGCATACTGCGCAGCGACAGGTTGCCGTGCACCAGGACGCAGGGATCGTCGAAGCCGACGAAGAAATGAGTCAGCGCTTCGCGCGTGCGATACAGCAAACGCCGATCCGCCATGGTCAGCTGCGGGGTAGTGAGATTGACCAACGTCGCCCACAGCACTTCAACCCGCTGTTGATACCAACAAAACCAGTCGTTCTCCTGCGTGCTGTCAACGCTGCCGACGCTGCCGTGACTGTCGATGCGGTGCCAGGCCAATACCCCGTCGACGATCTGCTCCATCAACATGTTCCAGCGATCCGGCGAACGCGTTGGCGCTTCGGCCGACACGCCGCGCAGGCGTTCGATCAGCAGGATTTCCGTATACGGCGCCTGGTGGGTGCACACTACGCCGTACACCGTCGGCAGGCGAATATCCCCGTCGCGCGCCAACATCGACAACTTATACGCCTCCTGTTGGGCAATACCCTGACAGATAAAACTTTTCGCCATCAGCGGGATGGCGTTGCCCTGCCGATCGTACAGCGAATACATATGCGCATAAGGCTGCTCGCTCACCCGCTCCAGCCGGCTGATGGACTCACCCAGCACAATGCTCAGTTCTGCGCGTAACTGCTCCATAAGGCATTCACCTCAGGCTAATATGGGGGGATGCGTAACATCATCGAACGGTGAGCGGAAAAATTCTTCAACGCAGATCAACAAAACGGGGATCAATAGGGGAGGTATTACATCGTCGGCGCGTTGCGCGCCGCGCCGACGAAATCAGGCTCAGGGTTGAATGCTGTCGCGCACGCGCTGGAGATCTTCCGGCGTATCGACCCCCACGCTCGGGATCGCTTTCGCGACCGCCACGTGGATTTTTTCACCGTACCACAGCACGCGCAGCTGTTCCAACAGCTCGATCTGTTCCAGTTGGCTCGGCGCCCAGCTGACGTAGCGGCGCACGAAACCGGCACGGTACGCATAGATGCCGATGTGACGCAGCAGGCTGTCGCCGATGCTCTCTTTCGACGCAGCGAAACGTTCGCGATCCCACGGAATGGTGGCGCGTGAGAAATAGAGTGCGTAGCCCTGTGCGTCCATTACGACCTTCACCGCGTTGGGGTTGAAAGCCTCTTCCGCGCTCTCGATCGGCACTGCCAACGTCGCCATGCCGGCCTGGCTGCCCGCCAGATTCTCTGCGACCTGACGCACGATCACCGGTGGGATCAGCGGTTCGTCGCCCTGCACGTTAACGATGATCTGGTCGTCGGCAAAGCCGTAGTGCGCGATCACTTCCGCCAGACGCTCGGTGCCGGAATGGTGATCCGGGCTGGTCATGCACACTTCGCCGCCGGCGGCTTCCACCGCTTTGGCGACTTCAGGATGATCGGTCGCCACGATGACGCGGCTGGCGCCGGACTCACGGGCACGCTCCATCACGTGCACCACCATCGGCTTACCGTGAATATCTGCCAGCGGTTTGCCCGGCAAACGGGTTGAGGCGTAGCGGGCGGGAATAATAGCGATAAAACTCATGCGTGCTTCTCGTCCAGCGACAGCGCACGCGCTTCATTTTCCAACAGCACCGGGATGCCGTCGCGCAGCGGGTAAGCCAACCCGTCCGCTTTGCACACCAGCTCCTGGTTTTCTTTATTGAAATAGAGTTTGCCGTTGCATACCGGGCAGGCAACGATTTCGAGTAAACGGTGGTCCATGCATCCTCCGCAAGGGGATTGGTCATCTGGGAAAGGCAGTGAGGATAGCATAACGCCCGGCCTCAGGTTAATCATCGGCGGCACCAACCCGCCGATATTTCCTCACCGCGCCGGCGCAACAGCTTGAACTACGGCGCATCCCGGCGTAGAATTTTGTGATGCAAATCACAAAAAAGGTAGTAATACGTGATCAAACGTCTGCATAAAATCATCGCTCTGTTCGCTAACTTCAGCCACTGAGCCCCTTTGTAACGAGCGACGCTTAACTTCGTTTTACCCCACCGACGGCGTCGCTCGTTATCCCACTTCCCAGCCGGCACCCCATTCAGCGGCCAACACCGCCGGAATGTCACCCAGCGCGACGCGTTGTGCACCGTGCCATTTGGCCGTGCGCGCGATGGCCTGTCGGATATCTTGCGTTCGCTGTTTGCCGAAGCGCACCTGCGGCTCCGCATGGAAACTGATGATCTCGAAGATGCCCTGGCGACGGTGCGCCTTGGCGTCAATCCGCCCCACCAGCTCGCCACGATGCAGCACCGGCAAGGTGAAGTAGCCATAGCGACGTTTTTCTTTCGGCGTGTAACACTCTAGCCGATAGTCAAAGTTGAACAGCTCGAGCGCCCGACGGCGATCCCACACCACCGGATCAAAAGGCGAAAGCAGGCTGGTGACCGTCGATTTGAGTTTGCCCTGCTCCGCCAGCGGCAGCAATTCCGCCAGTGATTCATGCACATAGAATTGTCCTTCCAGCCCCTCTACCTGCACCGGCGTAATCTCGCCCTGTTCCTGCAGCGCTGCCAGCAAGGCTTTTGGCGCCACGCGCTTCAGCCGATAGTAGTCCGCCAACCACTCGGCGCGGAAAATGCCCAGATAGCGGCAGGTGCGGCACAGCATCTGCCGGCGCGCCTGCTCCACAGGCAGCGTATGGCGCGCATCGTCCCAGGCCGGCAGCAGCCTTTCGGTCAGATCGTAAACCCGGTGGAAGTTGCGACGTTCGGCCACCATCAGCTTGCCGGCGGTAAAAAGAATTTCCAGATGACGTTTCTCCGGTTTCCAGTCCCACCACCCGCTGTTGCCCTTCTTCTCGGCGCTGAAATCGGCGGAGCGCACCGGCCCCTGTTGTTCGATGTGCCGCAGCAGGTTGTCCATCGCGGCCTGGTGCTGCTGCACCCAGGCGGCGGAGTATTTCCAGCCCATATCATGCGGCGCCAGCATGCGGTGGCGCAGCAGGCCAAAATCTTCGATCGGCAGGAAACAGGCCTCGTGCGCCCAATACTCGAACAGCTTGCGGCCGGCGAGCGCCTGCTCAAGCCACTCCGGCTGATAGGCTCCCAAACGGCTGAACAGCACCAGATACGGGCTGCGAGCAACGACGCTAATGGTATCGATTTGTAACAACCCCATGCGCTGGATCGCACTCAAGACGTCATCGGGCCGAGCCTGGCGTTTAAGCGGAGAAAGCAGCCCTTGGGCGGCAAGGTGCAGCGCGCGAGCGGCGGTAAGGGAAAGGGTCGGGATGGTCATCCTGATATCCGTGGCGAGTAGGCAATGGCCTGATAATAGTGGATATCGCGGGATTTATCTTCGCCAGTGCTTGCGGGTGGCGACACCGGCACTGGCGAGGAAGGTGGGTGCGATCAGAACGCGATAACGTCTGCCGCGGACAGCCCATGCGAGCTGCGATAGATCGAGAACTCAACGTTCTGACCTTCGTTCAACGACTTATTTTTGGTGTTGGCGATAGCGTTGCGATTGACATAGATTTCGTCGCTGCCATCTACCGGTGAAATAAAACCATAGCCTTCGGCCTGATTAAACCATTTCACACGGCCCATTTTTAACACAGTATTTTTAAACATAACTTATATCCTTTTACTTGAGCATCCTTGACAACGTCATTTTTTATATTGTCTGGACGCTACCAGCCCATCCTAAAGTTTTTCGTAACAAACCTCTCGTGAGCAAAAAATTAAAAAACCCGCACGAAGGCGGGCTTGTTGAACTTAATATCTTCCGCATGATTCAGCGCTGAGGCATCACCATGGTTGTATTAAGATCTCTTATACGCGTTCCCTGTCTTCTTACAGAGCAACTACGTTAGCGGCAGCCGGCCCGCGCGGGCTGTCCTGAATGGTGTACTCGACGCGCTGGCCTTCAGCCAGGGTCTTGAAACCGTCGGTCATGATAGCGGAGAAGTGTACGAATACATCTTTGCCGCCGTCGTGCTGCTCAATGAAACCAAAACCTTTGCTTTCGTTGAACCACTTAACTTGACCCGTCTTCTTAGACATTACTTTTACCTTTAAATATATTTACAAAACCTGCCATAAGAGGCAATTGTGGCCATGTCAGAAACATTACTTATGGGAGGTACTTAGAAGGTTCGTCTTTGAAGCGGAATCGGATGATAACGTTTTTGGAGGAACTGCTTAACTCTAAACTCGAACATAAATAGGTCTGGATTACAGGCCGACTTGCATTTACTCATAAAAATGGTGGATGCACAAGGGGTTTATTGCATTAAATTCATAAATACGCCGAATTTATTTTTATCCCCCTGAATATGCATGACTTAATTTAACGCTCGCCGCGGCCGATCCACCGCGTTCCTCTGCTCACCGGGGCATCATTTGTCCGTCCGTGCGCTGCAAATGAGAGCTAACGCATAAAACTCTAATATGCTTGCCACGTCTATAACAAATCCCAAATCAGATGGCTAAACTTGAGGGGAAAACAAGGCAGACGGCTTTTTCGCCAGCACTTTTGCCGCTAAAAACACGATTTTTCAGATTATGCTGAATCAAGGAGCTATGCGCATGACCGCCCAGCAGTTCGTTTCACCTAATGAAATCCGCGCCAGATTCTCTCACGCGATGTCGGACATGTACCAAAAGGAGGTACCACTGTACGGCGATCTGCTGGAGCTGGTGGCGGAAACCAACCGACAGGTTCTGCGCGAAGATGCCGCACTGGCTCATCAACTGCAAATCACCGGCGAGATCGAACGCCTTGCGATGGAGCGCCACGGCGCGATCCGGGTCGGCACTGCTGGCGAACTGGCCACCCTGCGCCGTCTGTTCCGGGTGATGGGCATGGCGCCGGTCGGTTACTATGATCTGTCTGTGGCGGGCGTTCCCGTGCACTCGACCGCCTTTCGCGCCGTACACGAAGACGCGCTGCAGGTCAGTCCGTTCCGCGTATTTACCTCCTTGCTTCGCCTGGAGCTGATAGAAGATCCCGCGCTGCGTGAGCTGGCCGAAGGCTTGCTGGCGCGCCGCCGTATCTTTACCGATCGCGCGTTGGAACTGATCGCGTTGCAGGAAGCGCAAGGCGGGCTAAATGAAGTACAGGCGCAAGAATTTGTCGAACAAGCGCTGGAAACCTTCCGCTGGCACAACCAGGCGACGGTCAGCGCCGAAGAATACCGGCAGCTGCACGATCAGCATCGCCTGATCGCCGACGTCGTGGCGTTTAAAGGGCCGCATATCAACCACCTGACACCGCGCACGCTGGATATCGATCGCGTTCAGCAGGCGATGCCCGCCCGCGGTATTACGCCCAAAGCGGTCATTGAGGGGCCGCCTCGGCGCCGTCGCGCGATCCTGCTGCGCCAGACCAGCTTCAAAGCGTTGGAAGAACGCGTCGATTTCGTTGAGCGCGACGGCCGCGTCGTCGCCGGTCATCATACCGCACGCTTCGGCGAGATCGAACAGCGTGGTGTAGCGCTGACGACCAAAGGACGCGAACTTTACGACCGTCTGCTGAAGGCCACCAACGATGCGCTGCAGGCGCCGCCGAGCGAGAAAAATGCCGAACGCTATTATCAGTTGCTGGAAGAAAACTTCCGGGCGTTTCCGGATGATTACGCCACGCTGCGCGAGCAACAGCTGGCCTGGTTCCGCTATTTCCCGACCGAGTGCGGCCTGGCGGCCAAAGAATCACTGGATAAGCACAGCACCCTGGAGCAACTGATCGAGAAAGAACACGTTCGCTTCCAGCCACTGGTGTATGAAGATTTTCTGCCGGTCAGCGCGGCGGGGATTTTCCAATCGAATCTGGGGGACAGCCGCCATACACAGTACAATGCGGCGTCAAGCCGGGCAGCGTTTGAACAAGCGTTGGGCAGTGAGGTGATCGACGAGCTGGCGCTGTATCAACAAACCCAGCAGCGTTCGCTGGAAGCCTGCGCGCAAGCCCTGGGGCTTGTCACGCTGGCGTCCTGAGGTTACTTAGCCAGTAGAGACTCGATATCCTGCAGCAGTTGCTCAGCCTGAGCGGAAGGTAGCACCGCATCAACCGGTAAATACCACCAATTAGGCTGGGCAAAGGCGCGGCATTTCACCGCGTCCTTCTCCGTCATCAGCAGCGTTTGCTCTGCGGTAACCAACGCCGCCAGCTGCGGCTGCTGATATTCCTGATGATCGGCAAACGCCACTTCCTGCACCACCTCGACGTTCAGCTTTTCCAACGTCGCGAAGAAACGCGGCGGATGGCCGATACCCGCCATCGCCACCACGCGCGGCAGCTCGGCCGCCGGGCGACGTTCACCGCTTAGCAGGTTTACTGCGTCACGCGCCTGCAGACGCATAGCAATTTCTCCGGCCTGCGCCACGCCGCCATTGGCGACACGCGCATCGACGCTGCCAAGCCGCGCAGCACGCTCACGCATCGGTCCGGCTGGTAACCACCAGCCGTTACCGAACCGACGCACACCGTCGATGACCACCAGCTCGAAGTCACGCTGTAAGGCATAGTGCTGCAAGCCGTCGTCGGTGATGATCACATCCAGCGGCTGTTGTTGCAGCAGAGCCTGCACCGCCTCGGCGCGCTTGGGCGCGATCGCCACGGGCGCCCCGGTACGCTGATAAATCAGCACCGGCTCATCCCCCGCCTCGCGGGTCGATGTATTCTGACCCAGCACCAGAGGATAGACCGCCGACTTGCCGCCGTAGCCGCGCGACACCACCCCAACGCGATAGCCCCGCTGCTGCAGGTGTTCCACCAGCCAGATCACCATCGGCGTTTTGCCGTTGCCGCCGGCAGTGAGATTGCCCACCACCACCACCGGCACCGGCGCGCGCCAGCTTTTGCGCAGGCCACAGCGATAGCTTAGGCGAATCAGCCAACTGAGCAGGCCATACAGCCAGGAGAGCGGCAGCAGCGCCAGATAAAGCAGCGAACCGCCGGACCAGATGCGCTCAATCATTATTGACCAAACTGCATGCGGTGCAGTTGCGCATAGGCGCCCTGGCGTTCAAGCAACTCGGTGTGTTCGCCGCGTTCAACAATGCGACCATCTTCCACCACCAGGATCTCGTCCGCCTTCTCAATCGTCGACAGACGGTGCGCGATCACCAGCGAAGTACGGTCTTTCTGCAACTCGTCCAGCGCAGCCTGGATGGCACGTTCGGACTCGGTATCCAGCGCAGACGTCGCCTCATCCAGGATCAGGATCGGGCAGTCGCGCAGCAACGCGCGCGCGATGGCGATACGCTGACGTTGGCCGCCGGACAGCATTACGCCGTTCTCACCGATCACCGTATCCAGGCCGTTCTCCATCTTGTTGATGAAGTCCATTGCGTACGCCATTTCGGCCGCTTTCTCAATCTGCTCGCGGCTATATTCACTCTCGCGTGCATAGGCAATGTTGTTGGCGATGGTGTCGTTGAACAGGTGCACGTTTTGCGAGACCAGCGCTACCTGATTGCGCAGCGAGGCCAGGGTATATTCGCGCAAATCGTGGCCATCCATCAGGATTTCGCCTTCTTGGATATCGTAGAAACGCGTCAACAGGTTGGCGATCGTGGATTTACCCGAACCGGAACGGCCCACCAAGGCGACGGTCTTGCCTTCGGCGATTTTCAGGTTGATATCACGCAGCGCCGGCGTTTCCTTGGATGGGTAGTAGAAAGTGACGTTGCGGAATTCGATATCGCCTTTCGCACGCTTCACTTCGCGGGTGCCGGTGTCTTTTTCCTGTTCCATATCCAAAATGGAGAACAGCGTCTGGCATGCCGCCATCCCGCGTTGGAACTGGGCATTGACGTTGGTCAGCGACTTCAGCGGGCGCATCAGCGCGATCATCGATGAGAACACCACGGTAATGGTACCGGCGGTCAGGGTTGCCATCACGCTTGGGAAGCTGGCGGCAAACAGCACGAACGCCAGCGCCAGCGAAGCGATCAGCTGAATGATCGGATCGGAAATCGAAGACGCGGAAACCAGTTTCATGCCCTGTTGACGCATGCGGTTGCTGACCGAGTTGAAGCGCTCGGTTTCCACCTGCTGGCCACCGAAGATCAGCACTTCTTTATGGCCTTTCAGCATCTGTTCGGCGCTGGTGGTCACCTGCCCCATCGTGTTCTGCATGTTCTTGCTGATGTTGCGGAAACGCTTGGAGACCAGGCGAATAGCGATGGAGACGATCGGCGCCAGCACGATCAGGATCACCGACAGCTGCCAGCTGTAGTAGAACATCATGATGAACAGGCCAATGATCGAAGCCCCTTCACGCACCACGGTCACCAGCGCGCTGGACGAGGAGGAAGCTACCTGCTCGGAATCATAGGTAATGCGCGACAGCAAAGTCCCGGTGGACTGTTGATCGAAGAAGGCCACCGGCATTCTCATCATGTGGCCAAACAGGCGGCGACGCATCTGCATCACCACCATGCCGGAAACCCAGGAAATGCAGTAGCTTGAAACAAAGCTGGTTACGCCGCGCATCAGCATCAGCGCGATGACGGCCAACGGCATCCACACCAGCACGCTGCTGTCGGTTTTTCCAAACCCATCGTCCAATAGCGGTTTAAGCAGAGACAGCATCAGCGTGTCCCCCGCTGCGTTCATAATCAACGCAATGGCGGCCACAATCAGCCCGGTCTTAAAAGGAGTGATCATCGGCCAGAGTCGACGGAATGTCTGCCAGGTCGAGAGATCTTTATCATTCATCATGCAAATACCAGCATCGGAAGAAATAGCGGCCTATTTTACTCATTATCACCCTCTACGCCAAACCGCTGATGGTACCAACGGGGCATTAATTGTTCGCGAAAGCCTTTAATTTGCCAATCATTGTCGAAAAAAAGTACCGATAACTGGCCGGAGCGCGTCGTATCGCGCCATATAATGCCATTTGCCCGGTATCTGGCGACCACTTTGCGCGCCGGCAAACGCCATTTGTTGTAACGAGATGCTGACGCCAATGCCGCCTGAGGATTGACCGCGCGCAGAAACGGCGGCGTGGAGGAGGTTCTGCTGCCATGGTGCCCCACCTGCAACACCGTCGCCGCCAAGCGATCGCGCCGCAATCGGAGCAGCTGCGCCTCCGCCTTTTTTTCCGCATCACCGGTAAGCAGCAGGCTGTGTTTCCCGTCGTCGATACGGATCACGCAAGAGTCGTCATTGCCCGGCTTTTTACGCGTTTTCGGCGGCCACAGCACCTCGAATTGCAACGCCTGCCAGCGCCAGCGCTCACCGGCGACGCAGGGCAAGTGCCCCTCCCCGCGCATCGGGCTGCGCACCGTAGCCTGTGGAAACACCCGCCGCACAGCAGGTGCCCCACCGGTATGATCGAGGTGGTCATGGCTGATAATGATCTGTTCCAGTTCAATACTCCGCCAGTTCAGCATTGGCAAAATATGCCGCTCGGCGGCACTGCCACCCGGCCAACGATCGCCAGTATCATACAGTACTCCCTTACCGTTTTGTTCAATGACCACCGCCAAACCGTGCCCGACATCAAGCATATCGACTCGCCAGCGGTAAGTCGGTTCTTTTTCCCGCCACAGCACGCAGCATATCGCTATCGTCGCCAGTCCCGACGCATAACGCCACCACCAATGAAAGCGCCAACAGACGACGATGAGCCATCCCGCCGCGCTGGCCAACAGCGAAGCCGCCCCCAAATCCACCCAACCACGTTGCAGGTAATTCAGAGGTACAAATACCCACTGCAGCGTGAAGTCCGCCAGCCACCATAGTCCGTAGCTTAACGAAGGGAAGAAACCGAACATCACCGCCAGCAAAATCAGCGGCACCGACACCAATGAGACAATCGGTACCGCCCACAAATTGGCCGGCAGCGAGGTCAGCGTCAGGCCCAGAAACAGCGCGGCCTGCATCGGCACCAGCAGCAACGTCATACCGAGCTGAATATGCAGCCAACGCACCGGTGCCCAATACCAGGCCGATCGGAATCGCTCGCCGAGCGGTGCCCATTCGAACCAAAAAATCAGGCACCCCACCGCCAGTACCGACAGCCAGAAACTGTCTGACAAGACCGCCAGCGGATCGCACAGTAAAATAAGCCCGACACACCACAGCCACACTTGCCAAGAAGAACAATGGACGCCGCGCAAGCGCAGCAGCATCCACAGCGTCATCGCCAACGCGGTGCGCACCGCCGGCGGCTGGGCGCCTACCAACCAGACATAGATCAGCGTCGCCACCCAGCCCGCGACCAGCGGAAAGCGATAGCCAATTAGATGAGAAGGAAGAAAAAGCTGCAGCGCACGCAATGTAACCCAGAACAAGATGGCGACCATCGCCACATGCAACCCTGAGATTGCCATCAAGTGCGCGATGCCGGTTTTCAACATCAGCATGCGTAAAGCCTGCTCCAGTGCGGTTCGCTCCCCAAATGCCAACGCCAGCAATACTGCCTTGTAACGCAGCTCGCCGATATTGGTTTCCGCATGGCTGATTATGCGCTGGCGTAAGCCGCAATCGCCATCCAGCAAACGAGCCTGCCTGACTTGGCCAGTTAACGGCTGGCGCTGCGCGATCGCCCAACGTTGGCTGTCGAAGCCGCCTTCATTGAGTTTGCCATGCACCGGCCGCAAACGCAGTTTCAATTGCCAACGCTGCCCGGCGCACAGGCGCTGCTGCTCAGGAGCCCATAGCGTGGTAAACGTCAATGCAGGTACCAACCAATGACCATCTATCCGCTCGATGCGCATCAGCGCCTGCTTATTGACGGCAGGCTCCAGCGCGACGCTGCTCACCTGCACCACCGCCATCATGTCCGGCATGCGGCTTAGGCGCTCCATTTGCCCGAGCAGGCTTCCGGCGTTGAAAACCGCCCATATGAATCCCAATCCCAGGCAGGCCAAATAACGGCAGCACGGCCAACGGGTGCGCAGCAGTAAACAGGCGACAAACAGCATCGGCCACAGCTGCCATTGCTCAGGCAACTGAGGTAAAACCAGCAGCGGCAGGATGCCGCAGATAACGGCGAGTATCGCCAGATCCAGCGAAATTTTGATCGATCTTCTCCCATCGGCTCCGCCATGAGCAAAAGCGCGTCATGGCAAGCAAGCAGGATCATTCAGCCGACATGTCACCGCCAGCGGGCTTTAATGAAGATGCGGTGAACATGGCAGGATAAGAGAGATCTATGCAGGAGCAACATCGTAAATGCGGCGCGGTGCGCAATTCCTAAGCGGAGCAGGGAGAACCGCAGGCGAAAAAAAACGGCGCCTTAAAGGCACCGTTTTATATTCTTTTCAAGCAACAACGCTATGAGCAGTCAGCGACTAGCCATAGATATTGGCGCGGTCACGCAACTCTTTGCCTGGTTTGAAGTGAGGAACGTACTTGCCGTCCAGCTCAACTTTGTCACCGGTTTTCGGGTTGCGACCTACACGCGGGGCACGGTAGTGAAGAGAAAAACTGCCGAATCCGCGGATCTCAATGCGTTCGCCCTCGGCCAGCGTAGCGGCCATGTGCTCAAGCATCTCTTTCACTGCATCCTCAACGGCCTTCGCCGGAATATGAGATTGCTGGCCAGCAAGTCTTTCAATAAGTTCAGACTTGGTCATAGTACCTCCAAGCTTTGCAGCTAAACTACCGTATCGGGGCGGTCAGAAACCGCCCCCCGTCATTACTCGCCTTTAGCCGCTTTGAAAGCTTCAGCCATTGCGTTAGAGAAGTTGCCTTCTTCCTGTTTGTTGTTAACAGTTGCGATGGCGTCTTTCTCGTCAGCTTCGTCCTTAGCACGTACGGACAGGCTTACAACGCGGTTCTTACGGTCAACGCCGGTGAATTTAGCTTCAACTTCGTCACCTACGTTCAGAACCAGAGTTGCATCTTCAATGCGGTCGCGAGAGGCTTCAGATGCACGCAGGTAACCTTCTACGCCGCCTGCCAATTCAACTGTAGCACCTTTGGCGTCAACTGCAGTGACTTTACCAGTAACAATAGCACCTTTCTTGTTCATAGACAGGTAGTTATTGAACGGGTCTTCAGCCAGCTGCTTCACGCCCAGGGAGATACGCTCGCGCTCTGCGTCAACTTGCAGAACAACCGCAGCGATTTCGTCGCCTTTCTTGTATTCACGTACTGCTTCTTCGCCTGCAACGTTCCAGGAGATGTCAGACAGGTGAACCAGGCCGTCGATGCCGCCGTCCAGGCCGATGAAGATACCGAAGTCAGTGATAGACTTGATTTTACCTTCAACGCGGTCGCCCTTGTTGTGGGTCTCTGCGAACTGCTGCCATGGGTTGGATTTGCACTGCTTCAGGCCCAGGGAGATACGACGACGTTCTTCATCGATGTCCAGAACCATCACTTCCACTACGTCGCCCACGTTAACAACTTTGGACGGATGGATGTTTTTGTTGGTCCAATCCATTTCAGAAACGTGTACCAGACCTTCAACGCCTTCTTCGATTTCCACGAAGCAGCCGTAATCAGTCAGGTTGGTTACACGGCCAGTCAGCTTGGTGCCTTCTGGGTAACGTTTCGCGATAGCAACCCATGGATCTTCGCCCAGCTGTTTCAGGCCCAGGGATACACGAGTACGCTCGCGGTCGAACTTCAGCACTTTAACAGTGATTTCATCGCCAACATTGACGATTTCGCTTGGGTGCTTAACGCGTTTCCAAGCCATGTCAGTGATGTGCAGCAGGCCGTCTACGCCGCCCAGATCAACGAATGCACCGTAGTCAGTGAGGTTCTTAACGATACCTTTAACTTCCATGCCTTCCTGCAGGTTTTCCAGCAGTTGATCGCGCTCAGCGCTGTTCTCGGATTCGATAACCGCACGGCGAGAAACGACAACGTTGTTGCGCTTCTGATCCAGCTTGATGACTTTGAACTCAAGCTCTTTGCCTTCCAGGTGCAGAGTGTCACGTACCGGACGCACGTCAACCAGGGAACCTGGCAGGAACGCGCGGATGCCGTTCAGCTCGACGGTGAAGCCACCCTTCACTTTGCCGTTGATAACACCGGTTACAGTCTCAGCTTCTTCGTAGGCTTTTTCCAGCGTGATCCAAGCTTCGTGACGCTTAGCTTTCTCACGGGACAGCAGGGTTTCACCGAAGCCGTCTTCAACAGCATCCAGAGCAACGTCAACTTCGTCACCAACCTGGATTTCCAGCTCGCCCTGGGCGTTTTTGAATTGCTCAGCCGGGATGGCAGACTCAGATTTCAGACCGGCGTCAACCAGTACGATATCTTTGTCGATAGCAACAACGACGCCACGAACGATGGAACCCGGGCGGGTTTCGATTTCTTTTAAGGATTCTTCAAAGAGTTGAGCGAAAGATTCAGTCATGTTGTTAATCTTCAGGGTTCTTTAGTTTAACGTCCATTTAGCGTCCCGCCGAATGGGGTTGTTTCACATACCCCGCCATTGGCTCCATGCCGACAGGGTTTAAGGTTACAGGGGTAAAATTTTACCCGATATATTGCGATACCGCTATGACAAATATGACAAAAAGCCAATAGCGCCGCCGCGCTTATTGCTGCGGCAACGCCAACACTTTCTGTGCATACGTCAACGCCTGCCGGATCACTTCTTCGATCGACATACTGGTAGAATCCAGCACGAGGGCGTCAGAAGCAGGCACCAGAGGCGCGATAGGCCGATTACGGTCACGGTCGTCCCGCTCCTTTATCTCGGCTAAAAGACGTTCAAAGTTAACATTAAAGCCCTTCTCCTGCAACTGCAGCATGCGGCGGTGTGCGCGCTCCTCCGAGCTGGCGTCGAGGAAAATCTTGACCGGCGCGTCCGGGAACACCACCGTGCCCATATCGCGACCGTCGGCAATCAGGCCGGGCGCTTCGCGGAATGCGCGCTGGCGGCGCAGCAACGCCTCGCGCACGCGAGGAAACGCCGCCGCTTGCGACGCGGTGTTGCCGACGGTTTCGGTGCGGATCTCATTGCTGACGTCCTCACCTTCCAAAATCACCTGCAGCTTGCCGTCCTGGGCAACGAAGCGAACATCGAGATGTGCGGCCAGCGGAACCAGCGCTTCCTCAGAAGTGATATCCACCTGATGATGCAACGCCGCCAGCGCCAGCACGCGATAGATCGCGCCGGAATCCAGCAAACGCCAACCAAGGGACTCGGCCAACGCTTTACACAGCGTGCCTTTGCCTGCGCCACTTGGTCCATCAACGGTTATCACCGGGGCTGTAGCCGTCATTTCTCTCTCCTTCAGGTAGAAAACCTCACAGAGACACGGCACGCTTCGACTCGAAGCCCGTGCGCTCTGCCACCTGCCCAATCAGGGGCAAATACGGTGGCGTATTATACGCTGCCCTACGGCAATCTGTTACCCTGGAACTGTCCGGTTGTTGAAAATAAGCGCACAACCGCGAAAAAGTATAGAAGAAACGCCGGTCGCCGAAGGTTAAAAACGATAAAGGCCCACAAAGGGGCCTTAAAATAAACGATTTGACGGGTTACTACGCCGGCTGGCTGATGCGCGCCAACTGCTCGAAATAATCCGGGAAGGTTTTCGCGGTGCATTTCGGATCGAGAATGGTGACCGGGGTATCCGACAGCGCCACCAGCGAGAAGCACATCGCCATGCGGTGATCGTTGTAGGTACCGATCTCGGCAAACTGCAGTTTGGCCGGCGGCACGACGTGAATGTAGTCTTCACCCTCGTCCACTTCCGCCCCCACTTTACGCAGCTCGGTGGCCATCGCCGCCAGACGGTCGGTCTCCTTCACCCGCCAGTTGTAGATATTGCGTATGGTGGTCGGCCCCTCGGCGAACAACGCCGCGGTGGCGATAGTCATCGCCGCGTCCGGAATGTGGTTCATGTCCATGTCGATGCCGTGCAGTTCACCGCGGCTGCACTCGATGAAATCGTCGCCCCAGGTGATGCACGCGCCCATTTTCTCCAGAACATCGGCGAACTTGGTGTCGCCCTGCACGCTTTTGCGGCCGATGCCGGTCACGCGCACGGTGCCGCCTTTGATCGCAGCCGCCGCCAGGAAGTAGGAGGCGGAAGAAGCGTCGCCCTCAACCAGATAATCGCCCGGCGCGATATACGTCTGGCGCCCTTGGATATGGAACACCCGGTAGTTGTCGTGGCTCACCGATACGCCGAAGGTACGCATCAGATGCAGCGTGATGTCGATGTACGGCTTGGAAACCAACTCGCCCTTGATGTGGATCTGCGTATCCTGCGGCGCCAGCGGCGCGGTCATCAGCAACGCGGTCAGGAACTGGCTGGAGACGCTGCCGTCAACGGTGACGTCGCCGCCCAGGAAGCCGCCGCGCAGGCGAATCGGCGGGTAATCGGTCTGCTCGAGATAATCAATCTGCGCCCCGCCCTGGCGCAACGCGTCCACCAGATGGCCGATCGGGCGCTCTTTCATGCGCGGTTCACCGGTCAACACCACGTCGCCTTCGCCGAGGCACAGCGCCGCCGCCAATGGGCGCATCGCCGTACCGGCGTTGCCGAGGAACAGTTCCAGCGGCTGGCCGGCCACCAGCGGCCCGGCCACGCCGGTCACTTCGCACACGGTACGATCGGCGGAAAGTTGATAGTTCACACCCAACGCCTGCAACGCGTTCAGCATATGACGCACGTCGTCGCTGTCCAGCAGGTTAGTCAGCCGGGTCGTGCCTTTCGCCAGCGCCGCCAGCAGCAGAGCGCGGTTAGAAACGCTCTTCGAGCCGGGTAAGTTGACGGTGCCATTGACCAGGGCGACCGGTTGTAACGTCAGGGAATCCACCATGTGAACAAAACTCTCCAATTCTGATAAACGAAACGGCTCCGGAATAATGCCGGAGCCGCTTTAATGCAAAAGGACAACAGCCTGAGGCAGCCCGCGCCTGGCGGGCTGACGGAATCAACCGTGACGACGTTCGAAGTCGGCCATGAAGTCGGTCAGCGCCTGCACGCCGGCCAGCGGCATCGCATTGTAAATAGAAGCGCGCATGCCGCCAACTACCCGGTGGCCTTTCAGCGCCTGCAGGCCGATGGCCTCGGCTTCGCTGAGGAACACTTTGTCCAGCGCCGCATCGGCCAGTTGGAACGGCACGTTCATCCACGAGCGGTTGGCGATGGCCACCTGGCTGCGGTAGAAGTCGGATTTATCGATGGTCGCGTACAGCAGCTCGGCCTTGGCCTGATTGCGTTTTTGCATCTCCACCAGGCCGCCCTGCTCTTTCAGCCATTTGAACACCAGCCCGGACAGGTACCAGGCGAAGGTCGGCGGGGTGTTGAACATCGAATCGTTCTCGGCCAGCACGGTGTAGTCGAGGATCGACGGCACTTCTTTGCGCGCCTTGCCCAGCAGATCGTCACGCACGATCACCAGCGTCAGGCCGGCCGGGCCGATATTTTTCTGCGCGCCGGCGTAAATCACGCCGAAGCGGCTGACGTCGAGCGGGCGGGACAGGATGGTCGAGGAGTAATCGCCGATCACCACTTTGTCGCCGAAGTCCGGCGTTTCATCGATGGCCACGCCGTCGATGGTCTCATTCGGGCAATAGTGCACATAAGCCGCGTCGGCGCTGAGTTGCCACTCTTTCATCGGCTTGATGCCGCTCAGGCCGTCGATGCGGGTTTTCACGTCGATGACGTTCGGAGCGCAATACTTTTCCGCTTCCTTGATGGCGCTGTGCGCCCAATAGCCGCCGTCGATATAGTCGGCGGTAGCCTTGTCGCCCAGCAGGTTCAGCGGCAGAGCGGCAAATTGTGCGCGGGCGCCGCCGTGGCAAAACAGCACCTTATAGTTGGAGGGGACTTTCAGCAGATCGCGCAGATCCTGTTCCGCCTGCTCGGCAACGGCGATGAATTCTTTGCTGCGGTGACTGATCTCCATCACTGACGTGCCCAGGCCGTGCCAGTTGCACAGTTCCTGTTCCGCACGACGCAACACTTCCACCGGCAGCATCGCCGGGCCAGAGCTAAAATTATAAACCTGAGTCATTTCCCCTCACCACATTCACTGTTCGCCGCAGAAAAGCGACCTGTCGAAAAGATGCCCGAAGTTAACGCTCGCGTTAACCAACCCATCGGTTTTATCACTCACGCCCCATGGCTGCAACGCTTATTCGCCCGCCGGCGGCAAACGGTCTCGCCGGGTGATGACAGGCTCTGCGGCCATCGCGATTGTTTGGACGATAAAACCCTGCGACATGGGGAAATTCAGCGGGTTAACGCGGTGCTTTATGCTGTATTCAGCCGAGATGGCTGCGGGAACCCGGTCGGCCCCCGCAGGAGAGAAAACGATCAGTACTGATTGAACATCTGCTGGATTTGCTTCGCGTCTTTGGCTTGCGTCAGCGCGAGCTGCAGCAAAATGCGCGCTTTTTGCGGATTCAGCGTGCCGGCGGCCACGAAGCCGTACTTGGCGTCGTCCACTTCCGCATCTTCGGTAGTGGCGCCGGTCGGTACGCGCGAAGAACGCACCACCGCCACGCCGTTGTGTGCCGCCGTCGCCAGTGTGTCGAACACCGTTTTATACAGGTTGCCGTTGCCGACCCCGGCGCTGACGATGCCCTGGTACCCTTCGGCGATCAGCGCCTTGACCGGCGCATCGGAGGCGTTGGCGTAGTTGTAGACGATGCCGACCTTCGGCAGTTCGTTCAGCTTGCTGACGTCGAACGGCGTATCACGGGTATGCTTGCGCTGCGGTGAGCGCTGGTAATCGACCTTGCCGTTGTGGATATACCCGAGCGGGCCAAAGTTCGGCGACTGGAAGGTCTGCACGGCGGTGGTATTGGTCTTGGTGACGTCGCGCGCGTCCAGCACGGTGTCGTTCATCGCCACCAGCACCCCGCGGTTGGCCGATTGCGGATCTGCCGCCGTCACCACCGCATTATACAGGTTGAACGGGCCATCGGCGCTCATCGCCGTCGCCGGCCGCATCGCCCCGACAAGCACCACCGGCTTGTCGCACTTCACCGTCAGATCGAGGAAATAGGCCGTCTCTTCCAGCGTATCGGTGCCGTGGGTGATGACGAAGCCGTCGGTTTTGCCGCAGTCGGCGTCAATTTTCTTCACCAGCGTCAGCCAGACCTGATCGTTCATGTCCTGCGAGCCGATGTTCACCACCTGCTCCCCCTGCACGTTGGCGATATCTTTCAGCGCCGGCACCGCATCGACCAGCGCCTCGACACCCAGCTTGCCCGCGGTATAGTTAGATTTCGTCGCCGAATCGCCGCCACCGGCGATGGTGCCGCCTGTCGCCAGCAGGGTGATGTTGGGCAGCGCCAGCGCCGAGGCGCTGACGCCGGTCAACAAGAGGGTTAACACGCTGAGTTTCACTGATTTCATTAGATTTCTCCGTGACAGATAACTCGCTGAATTATGGCCTTTATCCTTAAAAAAACTGTGACTTTGCCACCGCTTTAGGAATACGTGGAGCTCCAGCGTAAAACCCCGTATCATTGCGCGTTTTTAGTACGCGCAAAAAGTGAAGACAATGACGCAAACTTTTATCCCCGGTAAAGACGCCGCTCTGGAAGACTCCATCGCCCGTTTCCAGCAGAAACTGAGCGACCTCGGTTTCAACATCGAAGAGGCCTCCTGGCTGAATCCAGTGCCGCACGTGTGGTCGGTGCACATTCGCGATCGCGATTGCCCGCTGTGCTTCACCAACGGCAAAGGCGCCAGCAAAAAAGCCGCGCTGGCCTCCGCGCTGGGTGAATATTTCGAGCGCCTGTCCACCAACTACTTCTTCGCCGATTTCTATCTGGGCCGGCAGATCGCCGAAGGCGACTTCGTGCACTACCCGAATGAGAAATGGTTCCCGATCCCGGCGGACGATACGCTGCCGGCCGGCATCCTCGACGAGCGTCTGCACGCCTTCTACGATCCGCAGCAAGAGCTGAGCGCCAGCGATCTTGTCGATCTGCAGTCCGGTAATGCCGATCGCGGCGTGTGCGCGCTGCCGTTTACCCGTCAGTCCGACCAGCAAACCGTGTACATTCCGATGAATATCATCGGCAACCTGTATGTTTCCAACGGTATGTCCGCCGGCAACACCGCCAACGAAGCGCGGGTGCAGGGCCTGTCGGAAGTGTTCGAGCGCTATGTGAAAAACCGCATCATCGCCGAATCCATCAGCCTGCCGGCGATCCCGGACGAAGTGCTGAACCGCTACCCGGGCGTGGTGGAAGCCATCGCCAAGCTGGAAGAGGAAGGTTTCCCGATCCTCTCCTACGACGCCTCGCTGGGCGGCAACTACCCGGTGATCTGCGTGGTGCTATTCAACCCGACCAACGGCACCTGCTTCGCCTCGTTCGGCGCGCACCCGGACTTCGGCGTGGCGCTGGAGCGCACGGTAACCGAGCTGCTGCAGGGCCGCAGCCTGAAAGATCTCGACGTGTTCACCGCACCGACCTTCGATGACGAAGAAGTGGCGGAACACACCAACCTGGAAACGCACTTCATCGACTCCAGCGGCCTGATCTCCTGGGATCTGTTCAAGCAGGATGCGGACTATCCGTTCGTTGACTGGAGCTTCAGCGGCAGCACGCAGGAAGAGTTCGCCACCCTGATGAGCATCTTCGACAAAGAAGACGCGGAAGTGTACATCGCCGACTACGAGCACCTGGGCGTCTACGCTTGCCGCATCATCGTGCCGGGCATGTCCGATATCTACCCGGCAGAAGACCTGCTGCTGGCCAACAACAGCATGGGCGCGCACCTGCGCGATACGCTGCTGGCGCTGCCGGGCAGCGAGTGGGAGCCGGAAGAATACCTGGCGCTGATCGAGCAGTTGGACGATGAAGGGCTGGACGATTTCACCCGCGTACGCGAACTGCTGGGTATTGCCAGCGGCAAAGACAACGCCTGGCATACCCTGCGCGTGGGCGAGCTGAAGTCGATGCTGGCACTGGCGGGCGGCGATCTGGATCAGGCGCTGATTTGGACCGAATGGACGCAGGACTTCAACGCCTCGGTGCTGAGCCCGGCGCGCAGCAACTACTACCGCTGCCTGCAAACGCTGTTGCTGCTGGCGCAGGAGCCTGAGCGCGAAGCGGCGCAATACTACACCGCGTTCGTGAAAATGTACGGCCAGGAAGCGGTGGACGCGGCCTCGGCCGCCATCAGCGGTGAAGAACGCTTCAACGGGCTGTTCGCCGTCGATGCCGAGCTGAAGGCGCTGCCGGCCCATCAGGCGCTGCTGGCGGCCTACGAGAAGCTGCAGGCGGCCAAACGCCGCCACTGGGCCAAGGCCTAATCGCCATTGGGGGTACCGCCACTTTTGGGGTACCCTCCCCGGTCAAACGCCGCACTCCGCTGCGGCGTTTTCATTTTGCGGTTTATTTCAACGCATTCTGTTTTATTTTCCCGCAGGAAAATAGGCGGTTAAACGAGCATAAGAATAAATAAACCGGCGATTGTTGCCGGACGGTGAAATAATAATTAACCGATAATTAAACTTTCAGCGACGAACAGCGACAAAACGCCTAAAAATTTAACTTTGACACCCTCGGCACACCGGGTGAATTCAAAAAAAATTGCAAACATTAAAAAATTGTTTTTTGTTTAAATTCAATTAATTACCTACAAAAACCACACAGAAAGCATGTCATTTTGGCGCTCTACTTCCCCGCCTTATGATCCAAATCAAATTTTCCCCTATACTGCTTTGCTAGTATCTCATTGCGTTGTTTTAACCCTTAAGAGCGAGAGTTAGTTTGAAAACTGACAGCCCATTCGATCTGATTTTACCTGCGGCAACGGCGAAAATCGCTGAAGATGCCGGCGTGTATAAAGCCACCAAACATCCGCTGAAAACGTTTTATTTGGCGATCACCGCCGGTGTCTTCATTTCCATCGCCTTCGTTTTCTACATCACGGCGACCACCGGCACCGCCGGCGTGCCTTTCGGGCTGGCGAAACTGGTCGGCGGCATCTGCTTCTCTCTCGGGTTAATGCTGGTGGTAGTGTCGGGCGCCGACCTGTTCACCTCTACCGTGCTTATCGTCATCGCCAAGGCCAGCGGCCGCATCAGCTGGGGCCAACTGGGCGCCAACTGGCTGAACGTTTATCTCGGCAACCTGGTCGGCGCGCTGTTCTTCGTGGCGCTGATCTGGTTCTCCGGCGAGTATATGGTCGCCAACGGCCAGTGGGGCCTGAATGTTCTGCAAACCGCAGACCACAAGCTGCATCACACCTTTATCGAAGCCGTCTGCCTCGGCATTCTGGCTAACCTGATGGTCTGCCTGGCGGTCTGGATGAGCTACTCCGGCCGTACCCTGACCGACAAGATGCTCGCCATGGTGCTGCCGGTCGGTATGTTTGTCGCCAGCGGCTTCGAACACAGCATCGCCAACATGTTTATGATCCCTATGGGCATCGTGGTCAAACACTTCGCCACGCCGGAATTCTGGCAAGCCGTAGGGGCGGTACCTGAGCAATTCGCTCATCTGACAGTAAGCAACTTCATCATCGACAACCTGATTCCGGTCACCATTGGTAACATCATCGGCGGCGGTCTGCTGGTTGGGTTGACTTACTGGGTAATTTATCTGCGCGGGGGCCGCGAACAGCACTAAGCTGTGAGTTACCGCGCGCAGAGTTAGAAATCCACAATCAAAGGTAGGTGTACAATGACCGAACTTAACGAGAAATTAGCCAACGCTTGGGAAGGTTTCAGCAAGGGTGACTGGCAGAATGAAGTCAACGTTCGTGACTTCATCCAGAAAAACTACACGCCTTATGAAGGTGACGAATCCTTCCTGGCTGGCGCAACTCAAGCCACCACCACCTTGTGGGACAAGGTTATGGAAGGGATCAAACTGGAAAACCGCACTCATGCGCCGGTTGATTTCGACACCAACGTTGCTTCAACCATCGTTTCTCACGACGCGGGTTACATCGCCAAAGAGCTGGAAACCATCGTGGGTCTGCAGACCGACGCCCCTCTGAAACGCGCGCTGATCCCGTTCGGCGGCATCAAAATGGTCGAAGGTTCGTGCAAAGTGTACGGCCGCGAACTGGATCCGCAGCTGAAAAAAGTGTTCACCGAATACCGTAAAACCCACAACCAGGGCGTATTCGACGTTTACACCAAAGACATCCTGAACTGCCGTAAATCCGGCGTGCTGACCGGTCTGCCAGACGCTTACGGCCGTGGCCGCATCATCGGCGACTACCGCCGCGTGGCGCTGTACGGCATCGACTTCCTGATGGCCGACAAGCTGAACCAGTTCAAATCGCTGCAGGAAAAACTGGAAAACGGCGAAGACCTGGAAATGACCATCCAGCTGCGCGAAGAGATCGCTGAACAGCATCGCGCTCTGGCTCAGATCAAAGAGATGGCCGCCAAATACGGTTACGACATCTCTGGCCCGGCCACCAGCGCCCAAGAAGCGGTGCAGTGGACCTACTTCGGCTACCTGGCCGCGGTGAAATCCCAGAACGGCGCCGCCATGTCCTTCGGCCGCGTGTCCACCTTCCTCGACGTGTTCATCGAGCGCGACATCAAGGCGGGCAAACTGACCGAAGAGCAAGCGCAGGAACTGATCGACCACCTGGTGATGAAACTGCGTATGGTGCGCTTCCTGCGTACTCCTGAGTACGATGAGCTGTTCTCCGGCGACCCAATCTGGGCGACTGAATCCCTGGCCGGCATGGGCGTCGACGGCCGTACCCTGGTCACCAAAAACAGCTTCCGCTTCCTGAACACCCTGTACACCATGGGGCCGTCTCCGGAGCCGAACATGACCATCCTGTGGTCTGAGAAGCTGCCGCTGAACTTCAAGAAATTCGCGGCGAAAGTGTCCATCGACACCTCTTCCGTTCAGTACGAAAACGACGACCTGATGCGTCCTGACTTCAACAACGATGACTACGCCATCGCTTGCTGCGTCAGCCCAATGATCGTCGGCAAACAAATGCAGTTCTTCGGCGCCCGCGCCAACTTGGCGAAAACCATGCTGTACGCCATCAACGGCGGCGTTGACGAAAAACTGAAAATGCAGGTCGGCCCGAAAGAAGCGCCGATGATGGACGAAGTGCTGGACTATGACAAAGTCATGGCGCGCATGGACCACTTTATGGATTGGCTGGCCAAGCAATACGTGACCGCGCTGAACATCATTCACTACATGCACGACAAGTACAGCTACGAAGCTGCGCTGATGGCGCTGCATGACCGTGACGTTTATCGCACCATGGCTTGCGGCATCGCCGGTCTGTCCGTGGCGGCCGACTCCCTGTCTGCCATCAAGTACGCGAAAGTCACCACCATTCGCGACGAAGACGGCCTGGCCATCGACTTCAAAGTGGAAGGCGAGTATCCGCAGTTCGGTAACAACGACGCCCGCGTCGATGACATCGCTTGCGACCTGGTGGAACGTTTCATGAAGAAAATTCAGAAACTGCGCACCTACCGCAATGCGGTACCGACTCAGTCCGTACTGACCATCACCTCCAACGTGGTGTACGGTAAGAAAACCGGTAACACCCCGGATGGCCGCCGCGCCGGCGCACCGTTCGGCCCAGGTGCCAACCCGATGCACGGCCGCGACCAGAAAGGCGCAGTAGCCTCCCTGACCTCGGTAGCCAAACTGCCGTTTGCCTACGCGAAAGACGGGATCTCCTACACCTTCTCCATCGTGCCTAACGCGCTGGGTAAAGACGACGACGTGCGTAAAGCCAACCTGGCGGGCCTGATGGATGGTTACTTCCACCATGAAGCCTCCATCGAAGGCGGCCAGCACCTGAACGTCAACGTAATGAACCGCGAAATGCTGCTGGACGCGATGGAAAACCCTGAGAAATACCCTCAGCTGACCATCCGCGTTTCCGGTTACGCCGTGCGCTTCAACTCGCTGACCAAAGAGCAACAGCAGGACGTCATTACTCGTACCTTCACTCAAACGATGTAATACGCCAACCGGGCGGGAAACCGCCCGGTGCCAACGTCAGGGCCGGTTCTGCCGGCCCTTTTCTTCCACCGCTCTCCCCTGACTCTGTAGAGTCTGTTTTGCCGGACATCTATACTGAATGGATAGCCGGCAAAACAGTTATCCGGCAACTGACCGGCCGACAGGCATCATTACCCCCGGTGGCGGCTCCACCCGCTGCTGCATCGCAGATACCTGGCCGGCGGCCACGCGCCTATTTTTAGACTGCGTTTGACAGTCAATATTGGAGAAAACCCCGCAATGTCAGTAACTGGTCGCATCCACTCCTTCGAATCCTGCGGCACCGTCGATGGGCCCGGGATCCGCTTTATCGTCTTCTTCCAGGGCTGCCTGATGCGCTGCCTCTATTGCCATAACCGCGACACCTGGGACACCCACGGCGGCAAAGAAGTGACCGTCGAAGAGCTGATGAAAGACGCGGTGGCCTACCGCCACTTCATGAACGCTTCCGGTGGCGGCGTGACCGCGTCCGGCGGCGAGGCGATCCTGCAGGCTGAATTCGTGCGCGACTGGTTCCGCGCCTGCCATGCCGAAGGCATCAATACCTGCCTGGACACCAATGGCTTCGTGCGCCGCTACGATCCGGTGATCGACGAGTTGCTGGACACCACCGATCTGGTGATGCTGGATCTGAAACAGATGAACGACGATATCCACCAGAATCTGGTCGGCGTCTCCAACCACCGCACGTTGGAATTCGCCCGCTACCTGGCGAAACGTAACCAACGCACCTGGATCCGTTACGTGGTGGTGCCGGGCTGGTCAGATGATGACAAATCGGCACACCTGCTGGGCGAGTTCACCAAGGACATGACCAACATCGAGAAAATCGAGCTGCTGCCCTACCACGAACTGGGCAAGCATAAATGGATAGCGATGGGGGAAGAGTACAAACTGGACGGCGTACATCCGCCGAAGGCCGAGACCATGGATCGCGTCAAAGGCATCCTGGAAAGCTACGGTCACAAAGTGATTTACTGATTGGCGCACGCCAAAAGAAAAAACCGGCTCATGGCCGGTTTTTTTATGCTCAGGCGGCGGCGAACGGCGTGTGGTGGTGATCCGGCTTCTGCTTTTTCAGCAGCATCAGCAGGTAAACCAGCGCTACGGCGGCGATCATCACGAACAGCACACGGTCGGAGTAGTTTTGCATCAGCAGCGCCGTCATCGACGGGCCCAGCAGGCTGCCGATGGTGTAACTCATCAACAGCGCCTGGTTCATCGCCACCAGTTCGTGCGGCAGCGCCTTCTCGCAGGCCCAGGACATCGCCACCGGATACAGGGTAAAGCCGGCGCAGCCGAGGATGAACAGCGAAGGCGCCATGGCGTAGTTGCCGAGCATCGCCACGCTGGCGAGGATCACCACGAACACCTGAATGCGCAGCACCAGCAGGCGCCCATAACGATCGGCCAAGCGCCCGACCGGCCATTGCCCAACGATGCCGGAGCTGACCAGCAGCGCCATCCAGTAACCGACGTTGGCGTCGCTCATGCCCTGATGGGAGAGATACAGCGGCATCAGACCATACAGAGAACCGAGCACGATGCCGGAAATGATGCAGCCGTTGATGCCGAGGCGCGCGCTGCGACGTCTTAACATTGTCCACACCGCCGCCTGCTGCGGCTCGTCTTCATGGCGGTTGACCCGCGCAAACAGCATTGGCAGCATGGCGCTGATCACGATCGCGGTCACCCACGGCACCACGTGCAGCAATTCGGTCGAGGTCATGCTCAACAGCAATTGCCCGGTCACCGTACCGAGGTAATAGACAATCATATAGGCCGCCAGCAGCTGGCCGCGGTTGCTCAGGTTACCGCTGCGCAACAGCGCGCTCTCCACGATCACCCAGATCCAGGCGCAGCCGACGCCGGCGAAGAAACGCCAGCCCAGCCAGCTCCAAAAATCGATCGACAGCACCATGCCGGCGGTCGCGGCGGCAAACACCAGGCAAGAAAGATGATAGCTGCGGGTAAAGCCGACGCGCTGAATCAGTTTGCCCGCCACCAGCGTGCCCAACAGGTTGCCGCTGAAATAAGAGGAGCTGACCATTCCCACCTGCCAGGTTGACAGCTGAGCATGCGTTAACCAAAGAGGCACGAGCGTATTCAAAACGGCAATGGATACCGTGAGCAGCAAGAGGCCGCAGAGCAATAAGAGCACTGGGCGGGAGTATGCGGACATAGTGAAATTGTGACCGAACGCGCAATGAGAGTGCGCGCATCATGCCACTGGCGATAAAAAAGTCAATCGCCTCTTATCATTTCACCGCACGATTTGTTTCCGGCTAACCGGCTGAAAAAGCGCTATGCTGAGCGCAGAGCGGATTTGACGATGGAGAGACAGGATGAATCAGGCAAATGATGCGGCGGTAGAGGCCCTGCTGGCGGACATTGGCAGCACGCACGGTGAGCTATTGGCCATCGTGCAGCGGGTGCGCCGGATCGCGGCGGCGAGCGGCAACGGCGTCACCGAATCGGTCAAATACGGCGGCATCATGTTCTCGCATACTCAATTTTTCTGCGGCGTTTTCGCCTACCGCAATCACGTCACGGTGGAGTTCGGCCACGGCTACCGGATGGCAGACAGCCATCATCAGCTCGAAGGCAACGGCCAGTATCGGCGGCACATCAAGCTCCACTCGTCCGGCGAGGTGAAAAGCAAACATCTTGCGGACTACATTCAACAGGCTTACGCACTGACGACAGACTGAATTCTCAACATAAAAAAAGCGCCCGCAGGCGCTTTTTTCTCGTAGTTTGCCGTTTAGCCGATGTATTCCAGGCCGCCCATATAAGGACGCAACACTTCAGGCACCTGAATGCGACCGTCGGCCTGCTGGTAGTTTTCCAGCACCGCCACCAGCGTACGGCCGACCGCCAGGCCGGAACCGTTCAGCGTGTGGACCAGACGCGGCTTCTTGTCGGCCTTGCTGCGGCAGCGAGCCTGCATGCGGCGCGCCTGGAAGTCCCACATGTTGGAGCAGGACGAGATCTCGCGGTAGGTGTTCTGCGCCGGCAGCCACACTTCCAGATCGTAGGTCTTGCAGGCGCCGAAGCCCATGTCTCCGGTGCACAGCAGCACCTTGCGGTAAGGCAGGTTCAGCAGCTGCAGCACTTTTTCCGCATGGCCGGTCAGCTCTTCCAGGGCATCCATCGAATCTTCCGGACGGACGATCTGCACCATTTCGACCTTGTCGAACTGGTGCATGCGGATCAAACCGCGGGTGTCACGGCCGTAAGAACCGGCTTCCGCACGGAAGCATGGCGTGTGCGCGGTCATCTTCAGCGGCAGAGTTTCCTCTTCGACGATCTCGTCGCGCACCAGGTTGGTCAGCGGCACTTCCGCCGTTGGGATCAGCGCGTAGTTGCTGCTGTCGGCTTCTTCTTCCAGCGGACGGGTATGGAACAGGTCTTCGCCGAACTTCGGCAGTTGGCCGGTACCGTACAGCGTGGCGTGGTTGACCAGGTAAGGCACGTAGGCCTCCAGGTAGCCGTGCTGCTCGGTGTGCAGATCCAGCATGAACTGGGACAGCGCGCGGTGCATGCGGGCGATTTGCCCCTTCATGACCACGAAGCGCGAACCGGTCAGCTTAACCGCGGCGGCAAAATCCAGCCCGCCGGCCATTTCGCCCAGATCGACGTGATCGCGCACCGCGAAGTCGTACTGGCGCGGTTCGCCCCAGCGGGTGACTTCCAGGTTTTCACTGTCGTCTTTACCATCCGGCACGGCGTCGTCCGGCAGGTTAGGCAGCGTCAAAGCGTAATCGCGGATCTCGCTCTGCAGCGTATCCAGCTCTGCCTTGGCGGCATCCAGCTTGTCACCCAGCTCGTTCACTTCGCGACGCAGCGGCTCGATGTCTTCCCCACGCGCTTTGGCCGCGCCGATGGATTTCGATCGGGAGTTGCGTTCCGCTTGCAGCGTTTCAGTTTCTACCTGCAGAACTTTGCGGCGTTCTTCCTGCGAACGCAGCAGATCCAGATCGAGTTTAAAGCCTCGGCGAGCCAGTTTGACGGCGACTGCGTCTAGCTCATTACGCAGCAGATTGGGATCGAGCATGCTAATCCTGTGCTTGTTGTTATTGAAAGAAGTGTTGTTGTTCTATGCGGCTGATTTATAGCCGCATAAAAGAAGAGTGATACCCGCTAACCTTACCGCAACGGCCTCGCTAGCGGTAGCGTTTTGTCGGGCTATTTTGATCCTGCTCAGCCAGCCATGCCAACTTTTCGCCGATTTTCCCTTCAAGCCCACGCGAGGTCGGTTGATAGTAGCGTGTCTTGGCCATTTCGGGCGGGAAATAGTTCTCGCCGGCGGCGTAGGCGTTGGGTTCGTCGTGGGCGTAACGGTACTCCGCCCCCAGCCCCATCTCCTTCATCAGCTTGGTCGGCGCGTTGCGCAGGTGCTCCGGCACGTCATAATCGGCCTGCTCTTTGGCGTCGCGCATGGCGGCCTTGAACGCGGTGTAAACCGCATTGCTTTTCGGCGCGCAGGCCAGGTAAACAATCGCCTGCGCGATGGCGCGCTCGCCCTCTGCTGGCCCCACGCGGGTGAAACAATCCCAGGCGGCGATCGCCACCTGCATGCCGCGCGGATCGGCGTTGCCCACGTCTTCAGAGGCAATCGCCAACAGACGGCGCGCCACATAGAGCGGATCGCCGCCGGCGGTAATGATACGCGCATACCAGTACAGCGCGGCGTCCGGCGCCGAACCGCGCACTGATTTATGCAACGCGGAAATCAGGTCGTAATAACGGTCGCCCTTGTTGTCGAAGCGCGCACTGCGCTCGCCCGACACCTCTTTCAGCAGCTCCGGCGTCAGCACCCGCACGCCTTTGGCGTCGAGCTCCGCCATGTCTGCCATCATTTCCAGGCTGTTCAGCGCCCGGCGCGCATCGCCGCCCACCAACTCCGACAGCAGGCGGCGCGTTTCCGCGGGCAGCTCGACGTTCTGATTGCCAAAGCCGCGCGCCTTGTCGCTCATCGCCTGATCCAGCACCTGGCCGATATCTTCGGCGGTCAGCGCCTTCAGCAGGTAAACGCGGGCGCGGGACAACAGCGCCGAGTTCAGCTCGAACGACGGATTTTCGGTAGTGGCGCCGATAAAGGTGATGGTGCCGTCTTCGATGTGCGGCAGGAAAGCGTCCTGCTGGCTCTTATTGAAACGGTGCACTTCGTCGACGAACAGGATGGTGCGGCGGCCGGCGTCGCGATTTTGCCGCGCCCGCTCGATCGCCTCGCGGATCTCCTTGATGCCGGAGGTCACGGCGGAGATCCGTTCGACATCCGCCTGACCGTAACGGCCGATCAGCTCTGCCAACGTCGTCTTCCCGGTGCCCGGCGGCCCCCATAAAATCATCGAGTGCAGCTGCCCGGCCTCGATGGCGCGCGGCAGCGGCTTGCCGGCGGCCAGCAGATGCTGCTGGCCGATATACTGCGCCAGCGTGGTCGGGCGCATACGCGCGGCCAGCGGCTGGAACTCATTCTGGGAAAAATCGAGCGACAGATTATTACTCACTTGCACCTCACTGGCGCTGGTCGTCCAGCGTCACCCCCTTCGGCGGGGTAAATTTGAATTTGGCCGGATCGGCGGCAACGTTCTGCTGGCTTTTCAGCGTATAAGCACTACGCTGGCCATCCTGCTCCACCGCGGCAAAGCTGCGGATGGTGCCGCTGTTGGTCACGCTGATGGCGAATTGCTTCAGGTTGCCGCTGGCGGATTTCGGCGTCAGCTCGAAATCATCGCCCTTTTGCTTCACGTTGTACTGCTTCCAGTCGCTGGCGTTATTGCGGGTAATCAGCATAAACGGCGTATTGCCGGTGGCGTTCTTCAGCCAGGTCGCCGTCACCTGCTCGACGAACGGGTTGTAGAACCACAGGGTCTGGCCATCGGAAACCAGCACGCTCTCATCGGGTGACGTCATGTGCCAGTTGAACAGGTTCGGCCGCTTCACCCACAGCTCGCCTTCACCCTGTTGCACCGCGGCGCCTTCAGCGCTGGTCACGGTTTGCGAGAAGCTGGCGTGGAAACTGTTCACCTTCGCCAGGCGACTTTGCAGATCCTGTGCGGCATCGGCCAGCACGGAGGTAGAAGCGAATCCCGAAAGCAGACAGCAGGCAACTAACAGTTTTTTCATTATTCCAGATACCTTATGAAATGCGTTAACCGCAGGGCGACGCCGTGCGGGTCAATCAACCCTTTACTCCGTTACTTTACCTGAAGCCGGCGATCGGCCGGTAGGCCAATGTTCCGAGAAGAAACGGGTTTACGCTTCTTTGCACAAGGGCCGCTTAAGCGGCCCTTTCTTATTGAATTGCAATGGCTAAGCGACCATCAATCGTGCCGCGGCGGCGCCAGCACCTCGCGGTTGCCGTTGTGCCCCTGCTCGCTGACGATGCCCTGCGCCTCCATCTGTTCGATGATGCGCGCGGCGCGGTTATAGCCGATGCGGAACTGGCGCTGTACGCCGGAGATGGAGGCGCGGCGTTTATCCACCACGAAATCCACCGCCTGGTCAAACAACGGATCCAGCTCTTCGTCGCCGTCCATCCCGCCACCGGCACCGCCCTCGCCATCTTCGCCGCCGCTGAGAATACCCTCTTTATATTGGGGCCGCTCGCGCGCTTTCCAATCCTTGACCACCGCGTGCACTTCCTGATCGCGCACGAATGCGCCATGTACACGCACCGGGATCGAGGAGTTCGGCGCCAGATAAAGCATGTCACCCATACCCAGCAAGGACTCGGCGCCCCCCTGATCGAGGATGGTGCGGGAGTCGATCTTGCTCGACACGGTAAAGGCGATACGCGTCGGGATGTTGGCCTTGATCAGGCCGGTGATCACATCCACCGAAGGACGCTGGGTCGCCAGCACCAGGTGGATGCCCGCCGCACGCGCTTTTTGCGCCAGGCGAGCGATCAACTCTTCAACCTTCTTGCCAACCGTCATGATCAGGTCGGCGAATTCGTCGACCATCACCACGATGTACGGCTCTTTCTCCAACACCGGCGGCGTGATGTCCATGCTGTCGGTCGGTTTCCAGAACGGATCCGGGATCGGACGCCCCATCGCTTCGGCCTGATCGACACGCTCGTTGTAGCCGGCCAGGTTACGCACGCCCAGGGCAGACATCAGCTTGTAGCGGCGTTCCATCTCACCCACGCACCAGCGCAGCGCGTTGGCGGCGTCTTTCATGTCGGTGACCACATCGGTCAACAGGTGCGGAATACCTTCGTAAACCGACAGCTCCAGCATTTTCGGGTCGATCATGATAAAGCGCACTTCTTTCGGCGTGGCCTTATACAGGATGCTCAGGATCATGGCGTTGACCCCGACCGATTTACCGGAGCCGGTAGTACCGGCGACCAGCAAGTGTGGCATTTTGCCCAGATCGGCCACGACCGGTTCGCCGGAGATGTCTTTACCCAATACGATGGACAGCGGCGACGGATTGTCGCGGAAGGCCGGGCAGTCCAGCACTTCGCGCAGGTACACCGTTTGCCGCTTGGCGTTCGGCAGTTCCAGACCGACATAAGGCTTACCGGGGATCACTTCCACCACGCGCACCGCCGAAGTCGACAGCGAGCGCGCCAGATCGCGCGACAGGTTGGAAATGCGCGCCGCTTTGACGCCCGGCGCCAGATCCAGCTCGAAGCGGGTGATGACCGGCCCCGGCAGGATATCCACCACGTCGGCTTTTACGCGGTAATCGGCCAAACTGGCCTCCACCAGGCGCGCCTTCTGTTCCAGCGCGAAGGAGTCGACCGGCTCCACCTCTTTCGGCGCTTCGGTCAGCAGATCCAGCGTCGGCAGCGGCGTGGTCGGCTTCTGCAGCGGCTGATCGTTGCGCATCAGGAACGGGTGAATCAGGCTGTCCATCGCCGGGTGCGGCTCAGCCGGAGCTTGCTGAGGCTGCTGCTGCACCGGTTGCTGTGGCTGCTGATATTGCTGCTGCGACGGCTGTTGATACTGCTGTTGTTGCTGCGGCTGCTGATAAGATTGCTGCTGCGGCTGTTGGTATTGTTGCGGCTGCGCATGCGGTTGCTGGGCAGCCGGCGCCGCAGGCTCAAACTGGCCGAACGGCACGTCGTCCTCTTGCTCGCTTTGCTGTTCAATGCGCTCTTCAAGCTGCGGGGACAGCGTGAACATCGGCTCGCTCGGGCCATCGTCCACTAAATCCGCCATCGGCGAGAAGCTGAAAGCATTGCAGGTATCGACCGGGCTGGCGGCCGGCGCCTGCGGGGCAGTCTCTTGCTGGCCATAACGCGCCTGCTGCTGCTCGGCGAAAGCCTGACGCAGCGCAGCCTCTTGCCGCGCCTCTTCATCGTCCTGTTGGACTTCACCGTAACGTTGGTTCTGTTGTTCGGCGAACGCCTTGCTCAGCTCGGCTTCCTGCTGAGCCTGTTCATCATCCTGCTCCGGCGCGTAGCTTTCGCCATAGCGCTGGCTTTGCTGTTCGGCGAACGCCTGGCGCAGCGCGGCTTCTTGCTGCGCCTCTTCTTCCTGCGGGCTCACCGCCGTCGGCTGTTGAGGCTCCGCCTGGCGCTGTTCCTGTTCGGCAGCACGCTGCGAAGGCAGCTTGATGCCGTAGGAAGCCAGCTCACGACGGGTCGGAATACGCACCGGATTCGGCCGCGGCAACTCAGGGCCGATACCCTGTTTAACCTGAGAATTGCCGTCGCTGGTCGCCGTGAAGGCCGGCATAAAGGTCGCCGCCGCGGCGCCCGCAGCGGCAGCGGCTGCCGTATCCAGTTGTGGCTTGGCGCCGGCGGCGCTGAAACCACCTGCTCCGCTGACGTCGGCACTGTCGCGCTGCGCAGCGGTAAAATCAAAGGGAGAACGCGCTGCCGGCTGCGGGGCCGGCTCTTGCCAATTGCCCAGGCGCGGCTCATCGTCATCCTGATAAGGATCGACAGGCCGCGTCGCCTTAGGCGCTGGTGTTTCTTCCGGGATTTCGAAGGAATACAGCGGCGGCGTGGCGTCTTGCGCCGGGGTGCTCACCGGGTGCTGATTGACCGAGGCCGGCGCGGCCGGCGCCACCGTTACCGACGGCGCCTGTGTGGCGATCGGCGCGGCAACGGGCTCGTGGATCTCTGCCTTCACCGCTGGTGCAGGCGAAGCCGCCGGCGCGATTGGCGCGGCGTCGGCTTCAACCTCACTATCGTCGGCTCGCAGGCCGCTGAGCAACGGATCGGCGGCGTCTTCCCCCGCCTCTTTGGCGCTTTCGGTGACCGAGGGTGCGGAGAACAGCACGTCGTCATCGGCAGCCGCGGCTCCGGCGGCGGTCGCCGCAACCGCTGCAGCGGCGCCCTTCCCTGCCTGCTCAGGCTCATCGTCAACGTAACGCTCGTCATCCTCTAAATAGCGCTCTTCGCGACGCGAGCGATTGGTCACCACCGTCGCGACACCCAACACCGCCCCGCCGATCTTCTCGGCGATCACCAGCCAGGACCAGCCGGTAAACAGCGTCAGCCCCGCCGCCCACACGCACAGCAGCGCCAGCGTGGCGCCGATGCCGTTGAACCACGGCAACATGGCGTTGCTCAGCAGGCTGCCGATCACGCCGCCGGAGGCGAAGTAATAGAGATCGTCAACGTTCAGCGCCGCCAACCCGCAGGAGGTAAGCACTAACGCCAAAGTACCGATCAGGCGCAGGGAGAGCGCGAAATAGTCGACGTAGTCTTTGTTGCCGCGTTGGCGATAGGCTGCCCAGCACAGGATCAGCATGATCGGCGGTATCGCGTAGGCGAGCACCCCGAAGGTGAAGAACAGCGTGTCGGCCAACCAGGCCCCAACACCGCCACCCAAATTGTGAATCGGCTCATGCCACGCGGTCTGCGACCAGCTTGGGTCAGACGGATTGAAACTGACCAACGCAGCCATGAGGTAAACGGCAAAAATCGCTACCACGATAAGCACAGCCTCCAGCAAACGCCGGCCACTGCTGAGTCTTTTCAGGGTAACTTCTTTATCTTCTGTATATTCCTGGCTCAAGAAAGGCTCTCCAGGTTCCTGTTAGCTGACATAGCAACAGCGCCGAGAAGCTTCCCCGGCGCCGAAACTGTATGAATAAACAGGAGTGTAACCAATTTAATCAGGTTTTGCACCTGCACCTTACCGTGTTTTGATAACCAGACGGTTACTCTGTTTCACTTCTTCCATCACTACGTAGGTACGGGTGTCGTTAACCCCCGGCAAACGCAGCAAGGTTTCGCCCAGCAGTTTGCGGTACGCCGACATGTCCGGTACGCGGGTTTTCAACAGGTAGTCGAAATCACCGGAAACCAGATGACACTCCTGAATCTCTTCAAGCTTCTGCACTGCCGAGTTGAATTGCTCAAACACATCCGGCGCGCCACGGTTCAGCGTGATCTCCACGAAAACCAGCAGGGACGCATCCAGATAATGCGGGTTAAGCAATGCGGTATAGCCATGAATGAAACCCTGGCGCTCGAGACGGCGCACGCGTTCTAAACATGGTGTCGGGGATAACCCCACGCGCTTCGAAAGCTCGACGTTCGAAATACGCCCATCCTTCTGCAGCTCATTCAGGATGTTGCGGTCGATACGGTCGAGATCTTTACCCGGGCGTTTCTTGTTGTCTGCCATTATTATTGTCTCTCTTATTTTCTTCCGTGCACTTGCCACACCCTAGCCAACGTCAATGTGTAAGGGTTCGTTCCAAGCGAAGACCCGATGCCTGTCATATGCTTCTTCACTACCATCATTCCACGCCGCGCAGCCTGTCTGTCCAACCCCGCGCGACGCCGGCAACGACGTTTAGGTCGAGAAAAAATCAGCAAACGCTTGCGCGCCCTGCTCCGCACATCCACCGCGCATTGCCGCCTCGCGGCGCAAATACGTACGATTTGCTGGTGTTACGGGGATAATTTCTTCTTCCTATGATGTTTTCGCAAATGCGCAGCGGATTGTCAAAGTAAAAGAAGCAAAATCAGAACAACGTACCGTCATGAAAAGTCTGCATCCCATTTTTGGTTATGAATCGCTGGCAGATAAACCCCGGTAGGGAGCGGCTGAAGTCGCAGAATGCGCCGTTTTTGCGCGGTTGGCGATTCGGTAGCCGAATGCGGCTTTGATAAGGTAAATTTCTGCGTTCGGCGTACGATTTGCCGACAGCGGGCGCATTAATAGGCGACAACTATCATACAAATCGTTAACAACGTCGCCCGGCGCTTTTTTTACTGCGCCATTTTCCCTACAATCGGCTTCATTGTCCGCCATTGTGGAATAAAGAGGTTATTCATGGGCACGGCTAAACATAGCAAATTACTGATTCTGGGCTCCGGCCCGGCCGGTTACACCGCCGCCGTCTACGCGGCGCGCGCCAACCTGAGCCCGGTGCTGATCACCGGTCTGGAGCAAGGCGGCCAGCTGACCACCACTACCGAAGTGGAAAACTGGCCGGGCGACGCCGAAGGCCTGACCGGTCCGGCGCTGATGGAGCGCATGCGCGAACACGCGGAGAAGTTCCAGACTGAGATCGTCTTCGATCATATCAACAGCGTCGATCTGCAGCAGCGCCCGTTTCGCCTGTTCGGCGACAGCGGCGAATACAGCTGCGACGCGCTGATCATTGCGACCGGTGCCTCCGCCCGCTACCTTGGCCTGCCTTCCGAAGACGCCTTCAAGGGCAAAGGCGTTTCCGCCTGTGCGACCTGCGACGGTTTCTTCTACCGTAACCAGAAAGTCGCCGTGGTCGGCGGCGGCAACACTGCCGTTGAAGAAGCGCTGTACCTGTCCAACATCGCCGCCGAGGTTCACCTGATCCACCGCCGCGACAGCTTCCGTTCAGAGAAGATCCTGATCGACCGGCTGATGGAAAAAGTGAAAAGCGGCAACATCGTGCTGCACACCGACCATACGCTGGACGAAGTGCTGGGCGATGAAATGGGCGTGACCGGCGTGCGTATCCGCAGCACCAAAGCGGAAAACGAAACCCGTGAACTGGAACTGGCCGGCGTGTTCATCGCCATCGGCCACAGCCCGAACACCGGCATCTTCGGCGGCCAACTGGAGCTGGAAAACGGCTACATCAAGGTGCAGTCCGGCATTCACGGCAATGCGACCCAAACCACTATCCCCGGCGTCTTCGCCGCTGGCGACGTGATGGATCACATCTACCGTCAGGCAATCACCTCCGCCGGCACCGGCTGTATGGCGGCGCTGGACGCAGAGCGTTACCTGGACGGCATCGCCGGCGCAGAAGTCTGCTAAGACGTTCTCTTCATCAGCAAAAAGCGGCTCTCGAGCCGCTTTTTTTGTCTTCAGCCCCAGGAGGATGCACGCCGATGCATAATCTTCTTCACTGGCGCCTGCTGGTTGCCGTCGCCGACAACGGCACCATCACTCAGGCTGCGGCGCTCTGCGGCATGACGCAGTCTGCCGCCAGCCAGGCCATCGCTCAACTGGAGACGATGCTGAGCACCCGGCTTTTGGTGCGCCAGCCACACAATGTCGTCCTGACCCAAAGCGGCCTACAGATCGTCGCCCATGCCCGCACGATGTTGGAAGGACTGCGGGCCATTCAACAATGCGCGCAGCAAGCCGGTAACGCGCACGCGGGCAAAATACGCCTGGCCAGTTTCCCGTCGGCATTTAGCAAGCTGTTGCCGCCGCTGCTGCGCAAGTTTCGCCGTCTGTATCCCGACATTGAGCTGATTACGCTCGAGGGCACCGACCACGAAGTGGAGAGCTGGTTAACATCGGCAACGGCAGACATCGGCGTGGTGCTCAATCCGGCACCGGAGCGACTGTGTTTCCCTTTGGGGGAAGACACCTGGTTGGCGGTCGTGCCCAGCGCGCACCCGCTGGCGCGAGCGCGGCGGCCGGTGGCGCTGGATGCCCTGTTCCGGCTGCCTTTCATCCTGGCGACCGGCGGATGTGATGTGAATGCGCAAAGTTTGGCGCAGCAGTCGGGCCTGGCACTGGCCGATATCCGCGCCACTGTCAGCGATTGGCAAACGGCGTTGACGCTGGTCAGAGAAGGCACGGGCGTTGCGCTGATGCCCGCGTCGGTGATCCCGCCCGATGCGCTCGGAGTTTGCGCTCTACCGCTCGTTGCGCCGGTTTATCGTCGTTTCGGCCTGGCCTGCTCATCCGAGGCGGCGGCCCTACCGCCCGTCCAAACCCTGCTGAATTATCTGCGCGAACAGGAGCAAACCCTGGCCAGTCGCTGAGCTAATAGCGGCTTTCTGAAATTTCCATTTTCCCGCCGACATCCGCGTCGGCATGCTGTGGCAAGCGTTCTCATTGACCCACAAGGAAATAGCATGAAGCTGTATTTTGCTCCCGATGCCTGCTCGCTGGCCCCACATATCGTCCTGCGGGAATTAGCGATCCCTTTCACCCTGGTCAGGGTAAACAATCGCAGCAAGCGCTGCGCCGACGGTGAGGATTTCTATCGCATCAACCCAAAAGGTTACGTCGCCGCCCTGCAGCTGGACGACGGCAACGTGATCACCGAAGGCCCCGCCATCGTTCAATACCTCGCCGACCAGCGCCCAGAGAGCCGGCTGGCACCGCCACCGACGGCCTTTGAGCGGGTAAGGCTGCAGGAATGGCTTAATTTCATCACCAGCGAGATCCATGCCGGTGCCGCCCCCTTGTTCAATGATGCCCTGCCCGAAGATGCCAAGGCGTTGCTGCGCGACAAGTTGAGACGGCGATTGGGTTATCTCGCGCAAGCGTTGGCACAACAAACTTACCTATTGGGAACGTATTTCAGCGTCGCTGACGCTTATCTGTTTACCGTGTTGCGCTGGATGGCGCGCTTCGAGATTTCGCTGAGCGAGTGGCCACCGCTCCAGCATTATGTGACGCGGATCGCAGAGCGAGCGTCGGTGCGCGCCGCTCTGGAAGCCGAGGCCACGAGTGAGCAAGTCAAATAGCCGGTAACGCGTCTGTTATAGCCACATTTGGCCGCTTTATTATTTTCAGTCTGCCGGGTGACGAGGTAACATGGGACCTCGCTTGTTTGTCGCCGATTGCGCCAAACACTATTATTTAACAGTACGTTAACCCAGCCTGTAACAAACGGGCACCGGCGACGCAGACGCATATCTGATGAAAAAAAACAGACAGCAACAGTTAACCCGTTGGCTTAAAACCCAGAGTTCGTTGGCGCAGCGTTGGCTGCGCCTTTCCATGCTGTTGGGGCTGTTCAGCGGCCTGCTGATCGTGGCGCAGGCGTGGCTGCTGGCCAGCCTGCTGCACGCCCTGATCATCGAACATACCCCGCGCGAACAGCTGATCCCTTCGTTTATCTGGCTGGCCGTCGCGTTCGCATTGCGGGCGCTGTTGAGCTGGCTGCGGGAACGGGTCGGTTTCCTGTGTGGCCAGGTGATCCGTCAGCGCATGCGCCAGCAGGTGCTGGATAAACTGCAGCAGCTCGGCCCGGCCTGGATCCAGGGCAAACCGGCGGGCAGTTGGGCCAGCATCATCGTCGAGCAGATCGAGGATATGCAGGACTATTACTCGCGCTATCTACCGCAGATGTATCTGGCGGTGTTTATCCCGCTGCTGATCTTGATCGCCGTCTTCCCGATCAACTGGGCCGCCGGTTTGATTCTGTTGGCGACCGCGCCGCTGATCCCGCTGTTTATGGCGCTGGTCGGCATGGGGGCCGCCGACGCCAACCGCCGCAACTTCGTGGCGCTGGCGCGATTGAGCGGCAACTTCCTCGACCGCCTGCGCGGCCTGGACACCCTGCGGTTGTTCGACCGCGCGCAGGCCGAAACGGCGCAGATCGCCAAATCCTCCGAAGACTTCCGCAGCCGCACCATGGAAGTGCTGCGTATGGCCTTCCTCTCTTCCGGCGTGCTGGAGTTCTTCGCTTCGATTTCCATCGCCGTGGTGGCGGTGTACTTCGGCTTTTCTTACCTCGGCGAACTCAACTTCGGCAGCTACGGCCTCGGCGTAACGCTGTTTTCCGGTTTTCTGGTGCTGATTCTGGCGCCGGAGTTTTTCCAACCGCTGCGCGATCTCGGCACCTTCTACCATGCTAAAGCGCAGGCGGTCGGCGCGGCGGAAGCGCTGGAAACCTTCCTTAGCGCCGAAGGCGAGCAGATGGGCAACGGCACGCGGCAACTGCCCGCCGATCAACCGCTGACGCTGCAGGCGAACGCATTGGAAATCCTGTCGCCGAACGGCGTACTGCTGGCCGGGCCGCTGAGTTTCACCCTGCAACCGCAGCAGCGCGTAGCGCTGGTCGGGCTGAGCGGCGCCGGCAAAAGCTCGCTGCTCAATCTGCTGCTCGGCTTCCTGCCCTACCGCGGCTCGTTGACCGTCAACGGCATCGAACTGCGTGAACTGTCCGCAGAAAACTGGAGGCAACAGCTGAGCTGGGTCGGTCAGAACCCACACCTGCCGGCGCAAACCTTGCGCGCCAATATCCTGCTGGGCTGCCCGCAGGCCGACGAAGCGCAGCTGCAGCAGGCGGTGGAACTCGCCTACGTCAGCGAACTGTTGCCGTATCTGCCGCAGGGGCTCGACACCGAAGTGGGCGACAACGCCGCCCGCCTGTCGGTCGGCCAGGCGCAGCGCGTGGCGGTCGCCCGGGCGCTGATCGGCCCGCGCCGCTTGCTGCTGCTGGATGAACCGGCCGCCAGTCTCGATGCCCACAGCGAACAACGGGTGATGCAGGCGTTGAATGCCGCTTCGCATCAGCAAACCACCCTACTGGTCACGCACCAGTTGGAAGACACCGAAGACTACGATCAGATCTGGGTGATGGATAACGGGCGCATCGTGCAACAGGGCGATTACGCCACCCTCAGCGCCCAGCCGGGCCTGTTCGCCACTCTGATCGCCCATCGCCGCGGGGAGCTTTAATCATGCGCGTTTTGCTGCCGTTTTTGGCGTTGTATCGCCGCCATAGCCTGCTGATTAGCCTGGGCATCCTTTTGGCGATCGTCACCCTGCTGGCCAGCATCGGCCTGCTGGCGCTTTCCGGCTGGTTCCTGGCCGCCTCTTCGCTGGCCGGATTGGCGGGCCTGCTGACCTTCAACTACATGCTGCCGGCCGCCGGCGTGCGCGGCGCGGCGATCTTCCGCACCGCCGGGCGCTACGCCGAGCGCGTGGTCAGCCACGACGCCACCTTCCGCGTGCTGTCGCACTTGCGAGTGTTCACCTTCAGCAAGATCCTGCCGTTGGCACCGGGCGGCATCGCTCGCTTTCGCCAGGCCGACCTGCTCAACCGCCTGGTGGCGGACGTGGACACGCTGGATCACCTTTATCTGCGGGTGATCTCGCCGCTGATCAGCGCGGCGGTGGTGATCCTGGTGGTCACCTACGGCCTGAGCTGGCTGGATCCTGCGCTCGCCCTGACGTTGGGTGGCATTCTGTTGCTGCTGTTGCTGCTGGTGCCGCCGGTGTTCTACCGCGCCGGCAAACCGATCGGCGGCCAACTCACCGCGCTGCGCGGCCAATACCGTACCGACCTAACCGCCTGGCTGCAGGGGCAGGCGGAGCTGGTGGTGTTCGGCGCCGTCAACGACTTCCGCCAGACGCTGAACGCCACCGAACAGCGGTGGCAACGCCGCCAGTGGCAGCAGGCCTCGCTGAGCGGCAAGGCGCAGGCGCTGATGATCCTCGCCAGCGGGCTGACGGTGACGCTGCTGCTGTGGCTGACCGCCGCCGGCATCGGCGGCGATACCCAGCCCGGAGCCCTGATCGCGCTGTTTGTCTTCGCCGCGCTGGCGTCGTTCGAAGCGCTGATGCCGGTCGCCGGCGCCTTCCAGCATCTCGGCCAGGTGATTGCCTCCGCCACGCGGGTCAAACAGATCATCGATCGCCAGCCGGAAGTCACCTTCCCTGCCGTCGGCCCGGCCGCGGCCGATCGCGCTCAGCTCAGCCTGCAGCAGCTGAGTTTCACCTATCCCGATCAGCCGCAGCCGGTGCTGCGCGACGTCACGCTCGAGGTCGCGGCCGGCGAACACATCGCCTTGCTCGGCCGCACCGGCTGCGGCAAGTCCACCCTGCTGCAGCTGCTGACCCGCGCCTGGCGCACCGACGGCGGCAAAATTCTGCTCAACGGCGAACCGCTGGAGGATTATGATGAAACCACGCTGCGTCGGATGACCACGGTCGTCAGCCAGCGAGTGCATATCTTCAGCGATACGCTGCGGGAAAACCTGCGGTTGGCCGCACCGAATGCCGACGACGCTCGCCTGAGTGACGTACTGCAGCAGGTTGGGCTGGGCAAATTGCTGGACAGCGACGGCGGGCTGAACGCCTGGTTGGGCGAAGGCGGCCGGCAGCTGTCCGGCGGCGAACAGCGCCGACTGGGTATCGCCCGCGCGCTGCTGCATCCGGCCCCGCTGCTGCTGCTTGACGAACCGACCGAAGGGCTGGACGCCGAAACCGAACAGCAGATCCTGGCGCTGCTGCGCCGGCATTGTCAGGGCAAGACGCTGATCCTGGTGACGCACCGTTTGTACGGCCTGGAACATCTCGACCGCATTTGCGTAATGGATGACGGCCAAATTGTCGAACAGGGCGATCACGCCACCCTGATGCGCCAGCAGGGCCGCTATGCACGCTTTCGCAACCGTATCAGCAACCTGGCGCCGTAATCGGCCCGTAGAGGACGCAGAGACCTTGTATGCGCATCGTTAAGCTTTCCCCCCAGTCGCTGGCGTTTCCCTCGCCTGAGGGCGCCCTGCGCGATCCCAACGGCCTGCTGGCGATCGGCGGCGACCTCACGGCGCCGCGACTGTTGGCAGCCTACGAGCGCGGCATCTTCCCCTGGTACTCGCCGGGGGAAGCGATTCTGTGGTGGTCACCCGATCCGCGTGCGGTGCTGTTCCCTGCCGAATTTCATCTCAACCGCAGTCTGAAACGCTTTTTGCGCCACGATCCGTTTCGCATCACGCTCAATCACGATTTCGCCACGGTGATTGCCGCCTGCGCCCACCGGCCGGATGAAGGCACCTGGATCGGCCCGGAGGTGCAGCGTGCCTATCAGCATCTGCATCGCCTCGGCTACGCGCACTCGGTGGAGGTATGGCAGGATGATCAACTGGTCGGCGGCATGTACGGCGTGGCGCAGGGCGCGTTGTTCTGCGGCGAATCGATGTTCAGCCGCGTCACCAACGCCTCAAAATGCGCATTGATGGCCTTTTGCCGCCATTTTGCCGCTTATGGCGGGGAATTGATTGACTGCCAGGTGCTGAACGCTCACACTGCCCGCCTTGGCGCGCGTGAAATTCCGCGCCGTCAATTTTTGCAGCAGCTCAGCACCCTTCAACGGCGGCCTTTGGCGTCGGCGTGCTGGGCGCCGCAAGTCATATCCCCACAGCCGGTTGAACCGCCCTCTCCAGTAAACTAATTGATGGAAACGGTGCAATGTTCACCGACACATCTTTACATAATGGGGGTTTTTCGGCATTATCTTGCCGGTTAAAAACTAAGGTAGTTAGACCTAGAGGATTCGATGGCCAAAGAAGACAATATTGAAATGCAGGGCACCGTTCTTGATACGCTGCCGAACACCATGTTCCGCGTTGAATTGGAAAACGGGCACGTGGTAACCGCACACATCTCCGGTAAAATGCGTAAAAACTATATCCGCATCCTGACGGGCGACAAAGTCACTGTAGAGCTGACCCCGTACGACCTGAGCAAAGGCCGCATTGTCTTCCGTAGCCGTTAATCGGCTCACCGCGCGCCACATGCTGGCGGCATCGAGGATGTAATCCCTCGGGAGCCCTTTCCGTTTACCCCCGCAGCGACGTTACACAACGGGTTGCAGGTGCGCAGGTAAACTGAGAGGGCTCACTCGTTTCTGTTGTACGGTGAATCTCACCCATAAAAAAAAGCGATGCCGAAGCATCGCTTTTTCTTTGCCTGAAGCGGCCTTAATGCACCGCACCCTCGTCCGCCTTGCGCTTGGCGGCACTGAGGAAGTGGTAGGTCAGCTGTTTCTTGTCCTTGTCCAGCTCGACCTTCACGGAACCGCCGTCCACCAGCGAACCGAACAGCAGCTCGTTGGCCAACGGTTTCTTCAGGTTTTCCTGCATGACGCGCGCCATCGGACGAGCGCCCATCGCACGGTCGTAGCCCTTCACCGACAGCCAGTCGCGTGCTTCGTCGCTCACTTCCAGCGAGACGCCCTTCGCATCCAGCTGCGCCTGCAGTTCGACGATAAACTTGTCGACCACCTGCTGGATCACCTCGGTAGACAGATGGTTGAACCAGATGATGTTGTCCAGACGGTTGCGGAACTCTGGCGTAAACACCTTCTTGATCTCTTCCATCGCGTCGGTGCTGTTGTCCTGCTGCACCAGACCGATTGATTTGCGTTCGGTTTCCCGCACCCCGGCGTTGGTGGTCATCACCAGGATCACATTGCGGAAGTCCGCCTTGCGGCCGTTGTTGTCGGTCAGCGTGCCGTTGTCCATCACCTGCAGCAGCAGGTTGAACACGTCCGGGTGCGCCTTCTCGATCTCATCGAGCAGCACTACCGCATGCGGATGCTTGATCACCGCATCGGTCAGCAGCCCGCCCTGATCGTAACCGACATAGCCCGGAGGCGCGCCGATCAGACGGCTGACGGTATGCCGCTCCATGTACTCGGACATGTCGAAACGCAGCAGCTCGATATCCATCGCCTTGGCCAACTGTACGGTGACCTCGGTTTTCCCGACCCCGGTCGGCCCGGCGAACAGGAAGGAACCGACCGGCTTACGCTCGTGGCCCAGACCGGCGCGGCTCATCTTGATGGCTTCCGTCAGCGCTTCGATCGCCTGATCCTGGCCGAATACCAGCATCTTCAAACGATCGCCCAGGTTTCTCAGCACGTCGCGATCGCTGGCCGACACGGTTTTCTCCGGGATACGAGCGATGCGCGCCACCACGGATTCGATATCGGCCACGTTGACGGTTTTCTTGCGCTTGCTGGCCGGCATCAGTCGGCTGCGGGCGCCCGCCTCGTCGATCACGTCGATCGCTTTGTCCGGCAGATGACGATCGTTGATGTATTTCACCGACAGCTCCACCGCGGCGCGGATCGCCTTGGCGGTATAACGCACGTCGTGGTGCGCTTCATACTTGGTCTTCAGGCCGTTGATGATCTGAACGGTCTCTTCCGCCGTCGGTTCGGTGATATCGATCTTCTGGAAACGGCGCGCCAAAGCGCGATCCTTTTCGAAGATGTTGCTGAACTCCTGGTAGGTGGTCGAGCCGATCACCCGGATCTTGCCGCTCGACAGCAGCGGTTTGATCAGGTTGGCGGCATCCACTTGCCCACCGGAAGCCGCACCGGCGCCGATGATGGTGTGAATTTCATCGATGAACAGGATGCTGTTCTGATCCTGTTCCAGCTGCTTGAGCAGCGCCTTGAAGCGTTTCTCGAAGTCGCCGCGGTATTTGGTGCCGGCCAGCAGTGAACCGATATCCAGCGAATACAGCGTGCAGTCCGCCATCACTTCCGGCACGTCGCCCTGCACGATACGCCAGGCCAGGCCTTCGGCGATGGCGGTCTTGCCCACGCCGGATTCGCCGACCAACAGCGGGTTGTTTTTACGACGACGGCACAGCACCTGAATCGCGCGCTCCAGCTCACGATCGCGGCCGATCAACGGATCGATGCCGCCCACACGGGCCAACTGATTGAGGTTGGTGGTGAAGTTTTCCATACGGTCTTCCCCTCCGGACTGCTCTTCGTTCACCGGGTTTTCCGCATTCGGCGCTTGGCCCGGCTCGTCTTTACGCGTGCCATGTGAAATGAAGTTCACCACGTCGAGACGGCTGACGTCGTGCTTGCGCAGCAGATAGGCCGCCTGCGACTCCTGCTCGCTGAAGATGGCCACCAACACGTTGGCGCCGGACACTTCACTGCGGCCGGAAGATTGCACATGGAAGACCGCACGCTGCAACACGCGCTGGAAGCTGAGCGTCGGCTGAGTGTCGCGCTCTTCTTCGCCGGCGGGCAGCGTCGGTGTGGTTTGTTCGATGAAGGCTTCCAGCTCCTGGCGCAACGCGGCCAGATCCACCGTACATGCCTCAAGCGCTTCTCGCGCGGCAGGGTTGCTCAGCAACGCCAGCAACAGGTGCTCCACGGTCATAAACTCGTGTCTGTGCTCACGCGCCCTGGCGAAAGCCATGTTGAGACTGAGTTCCAGTTCTTGATTGAGCATAAGCACCTCCCCAATAGATTGCCTTATTCAGGCTTTTTCCAGCGTACAAAGCAACGGATGCTCGTTCTCCCTTGCGTACCGGTTCACATGGACGACTTTGGTTTCCGCCACCTCGGCGGTAAAAACACCACAGATCGCCTTGCCTTGATAGTGGACCGTGAGCATCAGTTGCGTTGCGCGTTCAATATCATAAGAAAAGAACTTTTGCAGAACGTCAATCACAAATTCCATCGGTGTGTAATCGTCGTTGTTAAGTATAACTTTATACATAGACGGCGGTTTTACCGCATCGATTTGTTTTTCTTCGGCCAAGTGTTCAAAATTTAGCCAGTCGTTGTTATTGCCCATCGCTGCTCATCTTCTCTGCTCTGCCCTCTGATATGGGGGCAGGTTTCGGTTATTCAAAGTGGGGATAGTTACTATTTTATCATCTTCGGCATCGTCCCGCCGCACTGTAACGTGCGCAAAAAAACGGGCCAATTGTGACTGAATCGTGGCAATAGCGTTACCTGCTTCAAACTTTGGTGAACTGCTCCCCGCCGACAAAAGCCGATCCCTTGACGCCCCGATCATTTGCTCTAGAGTGTAAATTCGTGGCTGGTGGTCTTTTAACCACCCCTTGTCCACCCTGCTACCCGCCTACGGCGGGTGCGAATTCAGTTATTCATCTCACTTAAAATAGCGTTGCGAGGGATGTAAAAGCATGGAGACGGGTACTGTTAAATGGTTTAACAACGCCAAAGGCTTTGGCTTCATCTGCCCAGCCGGCGGTGGCGAAGATATTTTCGCGCATTACTCCACCATCAAGATGGATGGTTACAGAACGTTGAAGGCAGGCCAGCAGGTCAGCTTCGACGTGCATCAAGGGCCAAAAGGGAACCATGCCAGTCTTATTGTGCCGGTGGAAAGCGAGGCGCTGTCCTAAACGCTTCCGGCAGCGTCGCGCTGCATTGACCCTGACTGCGATAAAAATGCCAGCCGCCGTGTGACTGGCATTTTTTATGCCTTTTACTTACTCGCGCGCCAGCGCATCGATCGGATTCAGCCGCGCGGCATTGCGCGCCGGCAGATAGCCGAACACCACGCCGATACCGGTGGAACAGAGGAACGCGCTCAGCAACGCCGCCGGCGGGAAGCTGATCTGCCAGCCCGGCAATACCAGCTGCACCGCCAGGCCGATGGCGAACGACAGCGTAATCCCCAGCGCGCCCCCCACCAGGCAGACCAACACCGCCTCGATCAAGAACTGCTGCAACACGTCGCCGGAACGGGCGCCCACCGCCATGCGGATGCCAATCTCGCGCGTGCGCTCGGTCACCGACACCAGCATGATGTTCATCACGCCGATGCCGCCGACCACCAGCGAAATCACCGCCACCAGCGTCAGGAACAGCTGCAGCGTGCGGGTGGTTTTCTCTGCGGTTTGCACCAGGCTGTCCATGTTATAGGTGAAGAAGTCCTTTTTGCCGTGGCGCAGCGTCAACAGGCGTGACAACTGCTGTTCCGCTTCCTTGCTGTCGTAGCCGTCGCGAATGCGCACGGTGATCGAGTCGAAATAATTGTTGCCCATCAGCCGGTTGGCCATGGTGCTGTAAGGCACCCACACGTTCAGCGTCTTGCTGCTGCCGAACATCGACTGCTTCTCTTTAGCCACGCCGACCACCGTCGCCGGCATGTTGCCCACCAGGATCACCTCGCCCACCACGTTTTTCTGGTGAGGGAACAGCCGCCGTTGGGTATTGGCGTCGATCACCACCGTCTGCGCCTGTGACTGCACCTGCATCGGATCGATGCCTACGCCCTGGGTAAAGCTCATACCGTACACGCGGAAGAACTGTTCGCTGACGCCGTTGACATTGGCCGCCGCGTCGACGTTACCCAGCCGCAGCCGCATGCTGCTGCTGATGCTCGGCGACAGCGCGCTGATATACGGCTGTTCGCGCAGCGCATCGAGATCGCCGTATTTCAGCGATTGCCGGTAGGTTGGATCGTCGTCGCCGAAGTCCTTGCCGGGGTAAATGTCGACGGTGTTGGTGCCGATCGATTTGATGTCCGCCAGCACCATCTGCTTGGCGGCGTCGCCGATCACCAGGATCGATACCACCGAGGCGATGCCGATAATGATGCCGAGCATGGTCAGCGCGGTGCGCATCTTGTTGGCCGCCATCGCACGCCAGGCCATCACCAGCGCTTCGCGAAAGCGGCCGCCCATCTGCCGCCAGGAAGGCGCCGCGGCGGCCAGCGCCAGCGGCTTGGCCTGGGTATCCTCCGGCGGCGCCGGACGCGAGTCGGCAATGATTTCGCCGTCGCGGATCTCGATGATCCGCTCCGCCTGGCGCGCCACCGCTGGATCGTGGGTCACCAGGATCACCGTGTGGCCCTGGGCGCACAGCTGTTTGAGGATCGCCATCACCTCTTCGCCGGAGTGGCTGTCGAGCGCGCCGGTCGGTTCATCCGCCAGGATCACCTGCCCGCCGTTCATCAACGCGCGGGCGATACTGACGCGCTGCTGCTGGCCACCGGAAAGCTGGCTCGGCCGGTAGTTGACGCGCTCCCCCAGCCCCAGGCGCCGCAACAGCGCCTCCGCCCGTTCGCGCCGCGCCGCTTTGCCCAGCCCCGCGTACACCGCCGGCACCTCGACGTTATGCGCCGCACTCAAGTGCGGCAGCAGATGATAACGCTGGAAAATAAAGCCGAAATGTTCGCGCCGCAGCTGCGCCAGCGCATCGTCGCTCAGCGTCGCCACATCCTGCCCGGCCACCCGATAGACCCCGGCGCTCGGCTTGTCCAGACAGCCCAGAATGTTCATCAGCGTCGATTTGCCGGAGCCGGAGGCCCCCATGATCGCCACCATTTCCCCGGCGTCGATGCTCAGACTGATCCCCTTCAGCACCTCCACCGTCTGCTCGCCGGAACGGTAGCTACGGCGAATGCCGCTCAGCTGCAACAGCGCCGCCATCAGCCGGCCTCCACGCCGCCGCGGCTGACAATCACCTCATCGCCCGCCTCAAGCCCGCTGAGGATTTGCACATCGATATTGTTGCGCAGACCGATAGCCACCTCACGCTTCTCTTCCTTGCCCTGTTTCAGCACCGAGACGTGGTAGCGATTGTCGGCGATCTGGTCACCCAACGCCGCCAGCGGGATCACCAGCGCCTGCTCGACGCCGGCCAGCTGAATATGCACCTGCGCCGTCATTTGCAAGCGCAGCAGCCTTTCCGGGTTGGGCACTTCGAAACGCGCATAATAGAAGATGGCATTATTGACCTTTTCCGGCGTCGGCTGAATGTCTTTCAGCACGCCGTCGAAGCGCCGAGTCGGATCGCCCAGCACCGTGAACCAGGCCTTCTGACCCGGCTTGAGGTTAATGACGTCAGCCTCCGAGACCTGCGCCTTCACCAGCATGGTGCCGAGATCCGCCAACGTCAGAATGTTCGGCGCCTGTTGCGCCGCGATCACCGTCTGGCCCTGCAGCGTGGTGATCTGCACCACGTCGCCGTCCATCGGGGCTTCGATGCGGGTGTAGGCCAGGTTAATCTTGGCGGTATCCAGGCTGGCCTGGTTGCGGGCGATCTGCGCATTGATGGTGCCCACCTGCGCTTTCTTCACCGCCAGCTGCGTCGCTGCCTGATCCAGATCCTGACGCGATACCGCCTGCAGTTTGGCCAGTGCCTGGTTGCGCTGCAGCGTGACCGCCGCCAATTGCTGCTCGGCCTGTGCCTGCAGCAGCTGCGCATGCAGCTCGCGCAGCGTCGCCTCGCCTTCGCGAATGCTGTTCTGCGCCTGTTGCGGATCGATAACCCCCAGCAACTGGCCTTTTTTCACCTTGTCGCCGATCTCGACATACAACTTTTCCAACTGCCCGCTGACCTGCGCGCCGACGTCAACCTTGCGCACCGCGTCCAGCTGGCCGGTCGCCAACACGTTCTGCTGCAGATCGCGCTTGGTGACCTTTACCGTTTTGAAAGCGGTTGGCACCGGATGGCGGAAGTGCCAAACGGCCGCCGCGGCAATCACCGCAATCACCGCCAGTGCGAGTATCCAGCGGCGTTTGTGTCCTTTAAACCCTGTCAAAATTGACCTGCCTGTGCTTGTGAATATCGACCGCCCATTGCGGCGGCGGAGCTAAATTAGCACGCACCGTAGGGAATAACTAAACCTTAGCTCAACACAATGTGGAGACACGCCTGGTTACAGTTCAGCATTGAACTCTCGTTTAGTGAAGCCTTGATGAAATAGCGCCATTCAACACAGCCAAGGATTTCATCATGTCACAGCTCAGCTACCCACTCACCTCCGCCCGGCCGCTTAACGGCTGGCAACTGATGACGGCGCTGATCAATGGCGAAAAGGCGCCAAGCAACGCCTGGAAAAAAACCTCGTTTCGCCTGAAGTTTCTCGGCCGCTCGCTGCTCAACTGGCGCACCACCAGCGGCCTGCTCAGCACCCTGGCCAGCAACCCGCTGCTGGAGGAGATCCTGAGCGCGCAGCCGAACCTGCCATGCAAGCTGCATCGCCCCTACCTGGCAGCCAACATGAGCAAGATCGAATGCCTGTTCGCCCTGCGCGATCATTACGATCTCATCGTGCAGCGCATGCCGCTAAAGATGCGTCTCGGCCACCTCGGCCCACAGCCTTTCGTGCTGGCCCGCGCGATGGGCAAAAACGAAGCGCCGATCACGCTGGAATTGGCGGCGATCGACAAACTGAATAAGGAAGGGGAAGCCACGCTGCTGCTGCGCAACGCCAACGGCGTGATGCTGGCGGAGATCACCTTTGCGCTGATGCATTATCAGCAGCAGCCGACGCTGTTCATCGGCGGCCTGCAGGGCGCGAACCATGAGGTGCCGCACGCCGAGATCCAGCACACCACCAAAGAGTGCCACGGTCTGTTCCCCAAACGGCTGGTGCTGGAAGGCATTTGCACGCTGGCGCGGCACCTCGGCATCCGCCAGATCGTAGCCGTCGGCAATGCCACCCATATCTATCAAAACTGGCGTTACCAGAGTAAGAAGAAGGATCAACTGCACGCCGATTACGATCAGTTCTGGCTGTCGATGGGCGCCAAACCGCTCGACAACGGCTATTTTCTGCTGCCCGAGCGCATCGCCCGCAAACCTATCGAAGAGGTTGCCAGCAAGAAGCGCGCCGAGTATCGCCGTCGCTATCAGTTGCTGGACGAGCTGGAACAGGGATTGGCGGCGCATTTCTGCGCCCGATAACGCCCGGCGGGCCGTCAGTCCGCCCGGCCGCGCGCCAGCCAGATCACCCGTGAGAACATTTTCTTCAGCAGCGGCGGCACCGAGTCCGTGCCCCATTCGCCGGCCTGCATCGCGACCTCGATCGCCAGATCCGGCTTCGACGAGTGGTGGACCGCTTTCAGGATCACCTTGCGCACCGGCATCTGCGCGTTGATCGGCACCGACGCCATTCGGTGATAGACCGGGGCGAACCCTTCGCGGAACATGAAGTGTTCCATGTCCGGCGCCGGCAGCGCGGTCAGCCGATCGCGTTCGTTGTCTTCATGATTGTCCAGCAGGCTGCGTACGGTGTTGGCGTACTTTTTGCCCGCCTCATCGCCGTCCACCAGCGCATGCCACTCGATGCCCATGCGGCGGGCGAAGCGCAGCAGCGGCTTCAGGCCGCACTGAGCGAACTCGATGACCCTCACCCCTTCCGCCTCGAAATGGTAGCCGCACTGGCGCGCCAGCTCGTTCAGCAGCCACACTTCGGTTTCGCCCTCCACCAGCAGCCAGCAGCGGGCGAACAGCGACGACGGCCGGTTGAAACGGATGTGAAACGCAATGCGCCGCCCGTCTTCGGCGCTCAACCCGCGCGGCCCGAGACGGTAGGTCGCGACCCGGCCCGACTCGCGCACCAGCCGGCAGACGTGCTCCACCGGCACCAGCGACACCAGTTCGCTGGAGTTGGTGGTGGTGATGCGCTGCAGCGGCAGCTGATTGAGCAGCCCCCAGGCCACCGACAGCATGATCGGGTGCAGGCGAGTTTCCGGGTCTTCCACCAGCAGCAGCGGCCGGGCGTGCGGATCCAGCTTGACGTCGCCCTTGGCCTGCAACAGGGTGGAAAACATCCCGAGCAGGATCAGGCGCATGCTGCGGCTGTTCGGTTCGGCCACCATGCGGTTGATGCCGTCCAGCGCACGCCAGGCGTCCTGCTCCGGTTCACCGCCGCGGCGGCGTGGCCGCGCCACCTGCGAACTCTGCTCGGCAAAATAGTGCTCGAGCAACTGCTGCATCGCCGCCAGCCCCTGACGCAGCTCGCCGTTGGTCAGCTTCTGCGGATTGCGCACCAGCTCGCGCGTCAGCTGATCCAACTGCTGCGCCAGCGCCTGGGTATCGGGTTTACGTTCATCGCCGAGGCTGCTGGGGCGCAGGCGGCGAATAAAGCGTGCGTCGCGCAGGCGCAGTACCGGATGAATGCGGATGATGGCGTGGGCCAGCTGTTCGATATGGTGCAATTGAAAGGCATTGCCGTCGGCGTCGAGAAAACCGCGCCAGGTGCACACCGTGCCGTCGTCGGCCAGCTCGCCCTCGCAGCGGTAATGAATGCGGCTCAGGCCATCCTCGCCCTTGACCCACAGCGGCGTCAGGTGGCGATAACGCGGTAGGTGCGCATGGCCGATGTCTTTTTCGCAGAAGGTGAACACCACCTGCAGGTGGCGCTCTTTGGCCGACTCTTCACCGGGGGGGAAATGGAAATCGTGCGCTTCAAACCGATACAGCTTCTGCTCCGGCGCCAGCAGCAGCGTCAGCGCATCCAGCAGGCTGGATTTACCCCAGGCGTTTTCGCCGAGCAACAGCGTGTTGTCGTCCAGCATCAGGGACAGCCGATTAATGCCGCGAAAACCTACAATTTCGATACGCTCCAAGAACATCCGCCGCCTCCCGTGCGCGCCGTCGCCTCTTCAATGAGGCGACCTTCACAGAGCATGGTCAAAAAACCCCTTGCAGGTCAAGCGGCCAGCGTCAAATCTGCCGCTTTACTCCGGCCGGGCTTTTGGTTAGCGTGTGCTCCTCGCCGCCGTTCGGCGCGCATCAAAACTCAAGGACACTCGTTGCACCATGTACTCAGGACTGTTGATTATTCTGTTACCGCTGATTGTCGGTTACCTCATTCCCTTACGCCATCGCCCGCTGCTGGTGCTGATCAACCGGCTGCTCAGCTGGATGGTGTACGTGATCCTGTTTTTCATGGGCATCAGCCTGGCGTTTATGGAAGATCTCAGCAGTAACCTGGTGCTGATCTTCCAGTACAGCGCGGTGTTCTTCTTCTGCATTCTCTGCGCCAATCTGCTGTTGCTGGCGCTGCTGGAGCGGCGCATGCCGTGGCGCAGCAGCCATAAACAGGAAAAGCTGCCCTCGCGCGTGCATATGGCGCTGGAGTCGCTCAAGCTTTGCGGCGTGGTGCTCGGCGGCTTCCTGCTCGGCCTGACGCAGTGGCAATGGCTGCAGTTCGCCCATAAAGGCAGCGAATATGCGCTGATCTTCCTGCTGTTGCTGGTCGGCATTCAGCTGCGCAACAGCGGCATGACGCTGCGCCAGATCGTGCTCAACCGCCGCGGCACGCTGGTGGCGTTGGTGGTGACCGTCGCGTCGCTGGCCGGCGGCGCGCTGGCGGCGCAGCTGCTGGGGTTGCCGATCAAGGCCGGGCTGGCGATGGCCTCCGGTTTCGGCTGGTACTCGCTGTCCGGCATTCTGATCACCGACGCCTACGGCCCGGTGATGGGCAGCGCCGCGTTCTTCAACGATCTGGCGCGCGAGCTGGTGGCGATCATGCTGATCCCGACGCTGGTGCGCCGCAGCCGCTCCACCGCCCTCGGCCTGTGCGGCGCCACCTCGATGGACTTCACCCTGCCGGTGCTGCAGCGCAGCGGCGGGCTGGACATGGTGCCCCCCGCCATCGTGCACGGCTTCCTGCTGAGCCTGCTGGCGCCGGTGCTGATCGCCCTGTTCTCCTGATCCTTTTCCCTTGGGGGCTACCCGGCCCCCAAAGCGTAATCATTCCCATCCGCACGGCAAAATTGCGTTAAATCAAACTTGCCCGCAGTAGTCGCACAAAAGCCTTTTGCATCCCCGATCGCCGATCTATGCTTTTAAACAAGCATTATAAATGCAACTTTAAAAATAAAAGGAAGCGACTATGTTCTGTGTGCAATGTGAACAAACCATCCGTACCCCGGCAGGCAACGGCTGCTCGTATGCTCAGGGCATGTGCGGCAAAACGGCGGAAACCTCCGATCTGCAGGATCTGCTGGTGGCGGCGCTGCAGGGACTCTCCGCCTGGGCGCTGCAGGCGCGTTCGCTGGGCATCGTCGACCACGAGATCGACAGCTTCGCCCCGCGCGCCTTCTTCTCCACCCTGACCAACGTCAACTTCGACTCCCAGCGCATCATCGGCTACGCGCGGGAAACCCTGCTGCTGCGCGACTCGCTGGCCGCCCGTTGCCGGCTGCTGGATGCCGGCGTGCGCGTCGATCACCCGATGGCGGCGCTGCAGCTGGCCGGCAACGATATGCCTGCGCTGCTGCAGCAGGCGGCGCAGTTTGCCCTCAACAGCGACAAGGCCGAGGTCGGCGACGACGTACACGGTTTGCGCATGCTGTGCCTGTACGGCCTGAAAGGCGCGGCGGCCTATATGGAACACGCGCACGTGCTCGGCCAGTTCGACGAGCAACTCTATGCCGACTACCACGCCTTTATGGCCTGGCTCGGCACCCGGCCACGCGACGTCGACACCCTGCTGAACAACGCCATGGGCATCGGCAAGATGAACTTCAACGTGATGGCGATCCTCGATCGCGGTGAGACCCAGGCCTACGGCGATCCGCAGCCCAGCGCAGTCAACGTGCGCCCGGTGGCCGGGAAAGCCATTCTGATTTCCGGCCACGATCTGAAAGATCTGCGCATGCTGCTCGAACAAACCGAAGGGCAAAACGTCAACGTCTACACCCACGGTGAAATGCTGCCGGCTCACGGCTATCCGGAACTGAAAAAATTCAAACATCTGGTGGGCAACTACGGCAGCGGCTGGCAGAACCAGCAGACGGAATTCGCCAAATTCCCCGGCCCGATCGTGATGACCTCCAACTGTATCATCGATCCTAACGTCGGCAACTACGGCGATCGCATCTGGACCCGCAGTATCGTCGGCTGGCCGGGCGTCAACCATCTGGAAGGCGACGACTTCGGCGCCGTGATCCGCCAGGCTCAGGGCATGAACGGCTTCCCTTACACCGAGATTGAGCACCTGATCACCGTTGGCTTCGGCCGCCAGACGCTGCTGAACGCCGCCGACACGGTCATCGACCTGGTGTCGCAGAAAAAACTGCGCCACGTCTTCCTGGTGGGCGGCTGCGACGGCAGCCGCGACGAGCGCAGCTACTTCACCGACTTCGCCCGCAGCGTGCCGCAAGACTGCCTGATCATGACGCTGGCCTGCGGCAAGTACCGTTTCAACAAGCTGGACTTCGGCACGCTAGAAGGGTTGCCGCGCCTGCTGGACGTCGGCCAGTGCAACGACGCCTACTCCGCCATCATGCTGGCGGTCAAGCTGGCGGATACGCTCGGCTGCAGCGTCAACGAGCTGCCGCTCAGCCTGGTGCTGTCGTGGTTTGAACAGAAGGCGATCGTCATTCTGCTGACGCTGCTGTCGCTGGGGGTGAAAAACATCGTCACCGGCCCGACCGCGCCGGGCTTCCTGACCGACAACCTGATGGCGATCCTCAACGAGAAATTCGGCCTGCGTCCGATCACCACCGTCGAGCAGGATATTGCAGCGCTGCTCGCCTGATGCCGTTACGTTATGGGGCCGCCTGCGCCGGCCCCTTTGTTTTTTGAGGTGCCCCGATGACTCAACCCACTCCGCTTTGCCCGAACCGCATGCAGGTGCATTCCATCCAGCGTGAAACCGCCGACGTCTGGACGCTGAACCTGATCTGCGACGTTTTCTACCCTTACCAGGCTGGCCAGTTCGCGCTGGTCAGCATTCGCAACAGCGAGGAGACGTTGCGCGCCTATACGCTCTCCTCCTCGCCCGGCCAGAGCCGCTTTCTCAGCATCAGCGTGCGCTGCCTGCCGGACGGCATCGGGTCGCGCTGGCTGACGCAAGAGGTCAAGCCCGGCAACACGCTGTGGCTGTCCGACGCGCAGGGCGAATTCAGCTGCGAGCGCCACCCGGCCGATCGTTATCTGATGCTGGCCGCCGGCTGCGGCGTGACGCCGATCGTCTCGATGTGCCGCTGGCTGACCGCTAACCGTCCGGCCTGCGATATCGCCGTGATCTTTAACGTACGCACCCCCGCCGACACGATTTTCGCCGATCAATGGCGCGCGCTGTGTGCCGCCCATCCGCAGCTGCGCCTGACGCTGATGGCCGAGCAGGATCTGCAACCCGGCTACCTCAGCGGCCGTATCGATGAACAGACGCTGCGGCAGGCGGCGCCGGATATCGCCGAACGCACGGTGATGACCTGCGGCCCTGCGCCCTACATGGATCAGGTGGAGCAGCTTTGTCGCCGGCTCGGCGTGCCGGCCGAGCATTTCCATAAAGAGCAGTTCCACACGCCGACGGCGCAGGCCGACGCCACCGAAGGACTGACGCTGCGCGCCGCGCGCCCGCTGCGCGAATTCCGCGTGCCGGTCGGCAGCACGCTGCTGGCGGCGATGGAGGCCAATGCCCTGCCGGTCAACGCCGCCTGCCGCGCCGGGGTGTGCGGCTCGTGCAAAACCCGCATCCTCGAGGGCGACTACACCACCACCAGCACCATGACGCTGAGCGCGGAAGAGATAGCGCAAGGCTACGTGCTGGCCTGCAGTTGCCAGTTGCAGGGTGACGTCACGCTGGCGTGATCCCCTGGCCCCATCGCCGCGATGGGGCATTTATCGGCAAGTTCCCCGTGGCCAGCCCAGTTACACTGTTTCCCGTCCTACGCTCTTTACCCTTCCTGACCGCATCTCGTCCACAGCCGGTAAGCTATGCTTGCAGTTGTTCTGCTGACACTCACCGGATCGAGTCCACATCGTTTTTCAAACCATGTTTGGGGGAACCATGAAGCAAACCGTAGCCACACTGATCGCCAAAACGCTGGATCAAGCCGGCGTAAAACGCATTTGGGGCGTAACCGGCGATTCACTCAACGGCCTCAGCGACAGCCTGCACCGCATGGGCACCATCGAATGGCTGGGCACCCGCCATGAAGAGGTGGCCGCCTTCGCCGCCGGTGCCGAAGCCCAGCTCACCGGCCAGTTGGCGGTGTGCGCCGGTTCCTGCGGCCCCGGCAACCTGCATCTGATCAACGGCCTGTTCGACTGTCACCGCAACCATGTGCCGGTGCTGGCGATCGCCGCACACATTCCTTCCAGCGAAATCGGCAGCGGCTACTTCCAGGAAACCCATCCGCAGGAGCTGTTCCGCGAATGCAGCCACTATTGCGAACTGGTCTCCAACCCTGAACAGCTGCCGCGCGTACTGGAGATCGCCATGCGCAAGGCGATCCTCAATCGCGGCGTCTCGGTGGTCGTCTTACCGGGCGACGTGGCGCTGCGCATGGCGCCGGAAGACGCGACGCTGACCTGGCATACCCCGGCGCTGCCGCTGGTGCAGCCGCCGATGAGCGAGTTGAACAAGCTGGCAGAAACGCTGAACAAGGCGAAGAACATCACCCTGATGTGCGGCAGCGGCTGCGCCGGCGCGCACGATGAAGTGGTCAAGCTGGCCGAGCTGCTGCAGGCGCCGGTGGTGCACGCGCTGCGCGGCAAAGAGCATATCGAATGGGACAACCCCTACAGCGTCGGCATGACCGGGCTGATCGGTTTCTCTTCCGGCTACCACGCGATGATGAACGCCGACACGCTGGTGCTGCTCGGCACCCAGTTCCCCTATCGCGCGTTCTACCCCACCAACGCCAACATCATTCAGATCGACATCAACCCCGGCAGCATCGGCGCGCACTGCCCAGTCAATATGGCGCTGGTGGGCGATATCCACACCACCCTCACCGCCCTGCTGCCGCAGCTGGAGCCCAAGCGCGACCGGGCGTTCCTCGACAAGGCGCTGGAGCATTATCGCAACGCGCGTAAGGATCTCGACGGGCTGGCGACCGCCAACGACGACCAGCCGATCCACCCACAATATCTGGCGCAGCAGCTCAGCCAGTACGCCAGCGACGACGCCATCTTCACCTGCGACGTCGGCACGCCGACGGTGTGGGCCGCCCGTTACGTGAAAATGAACGGCAAGCGTCGCCTGCTCGGCTCGTTCAACCACGGTTCGATGGCCAACGCCATGCCGCAGGCGATAGGTGCCCAGGCCACCGCGCCGGATAAACAGGTGATCGCCATGTGCGGCGACGGTGGCTTCACCATGCTGATGGGTGATTTCCTGTCGCTGGCGCAGCTCAAATTGCCGGTGAAAATCGTGGTGTTCAACAACAGCGTGCTGGGGTTCGTGGCGATGGAGATGAAGGCCGGCGGCTACCTGACCGACGGCACCGATCTGCATAATCCGGACTTCGCGGCGATCGCCAACGCCGCCGGCATCAAGGGCATCCGCGTGGAAAAAGCGTCGGATCTGGACGGCGCGCTGCAGGAGATGTTGGCGCATCCCGGCCCGGCGCTGCTGGACGTGGTCACCGCCAAGCAAGAGCTGGCGATGCCGCCGCAGATCAAGTTCGAACAGGCGAAGGGCTTCAGCCTGTACATGCTGCGCGCCATCATCAACGGCCGCGGCGACGAAGTGGTCGAGCTGGCGAAAACCAACTGGCTGCGCTAAGCCAGCTGCCCCGGTGAAATAAAGGGTATATGATGCCATGTACCCTTTTCCTCTCCCTTATATTGCAGGAACCCTATGCTTATCGATCTACGCAGCGACACCGTCACCCGCCCCAGCGCCGCCATGCGCCAGACGATGGCTCAGGCAGAGGTCGGCGACGACGTCTATGGCGATGACCCGACGGTCAACGCGCTGGAGGCCGAGGCGGTGCGCCTATCGGGCAAAGAGGCGGCGCTGTTTTTGCCCAGCGGCACCCAGGCCAACCTGGTGGCGCTGCTGAGCCACTGCCAGCGCGGCGACGAGTATCTGGTCGGCCAACAGGCGCACAACTATAAATACGAGGCCGGCGGCGCAGCGGTGCTGGGCAGCATCCAGCCACAGCCGATCGAGGCTGACGCCGACGGCACGCTGCCGCTGGACAAGCTCGCCGCCGTCATCAAACCCGACGATATCCACTTCGCCCGCACCCGGCTGCTGAGCCTGGAAAACACCATCAGCGGCAGAGTCTTGCCGCAGACCTACCTGCAGCAGGCGTGGCAATTTACCCGCGAGCGGCAGTTGGCGCTGCATATCGACGGCGCGCGCATCTTCAACGCCGCCGTGGCGCTGAACCTGCCGCTAAAAGAGATCGTGCAGTACTGCGACACCTTCACCATTTGCCTGTCGAAAGGACTGGGTGCGCCGGTCGGCTCGCTGCTGTGCGGCAGCGAGGCTTTCATCCAACGCGCGCTGCGCTGGCGCAAGATGACCGGCGGCGGGCTGCGCCAGGCCGGCATTTTGGCGGCGGCCGGCCTCTACGCGCTGGAGCATAACGTCGCGCGGCTGCGCGAAGACCATGACAACGCGGTCTGGCTGGAACAACAACTGCGGCAGATCGGCGTAGAGATTGCCGAACCCGGCGCGCAGACCAACGTGCTGTACCTGCGCCAAACGCCGGCGCTGGCGGCCAAACTCGGCCCGTGGATGCGCGAACGAGGGGTGCTGATCAGCAGCGGCCCGCTGACGCGCATTCTGACCCACCTCGACGTCAGCCGTCAGGATCTGCAGCGGGTGGTCGAACTGTGGCGGGAGTTTCTTCAGCACCACGCCTGATTTCCCTCCCCTGTGCGCCGGGGAGCCTCTTATCGCCCGCCGATGGCGTCGACAAAGCGGCGGGTGATCTGTTGCGGGCGGGTAATGGCGCCCCCTACCACCACCGCATGCGCCCCCAGCGACAGGCAGCGCGCGGCCATCGCCGGCGTTTCGACATTGCCTTCGGCGATGACCGGCACCGATACCGCCGCCAGCACCGCACGAAGAAAGCCGAAATCGTTATCCGCCAGTCGGGCGCCCCGGCTTTCGGCGGTATAGCCGTACAGCGTGGTGCCCACGCAGTCGAAACCCAACCTGGCGGCCCCTTGCGCCTCCTCCAGGGTGGCGATGTCCGCCATCAGCAACAGCCGGGGATACCTGGCGCGGATCGCGGCGACCAAGGCCGCCAGTTGCAGTTCCCCCGGCCGCGGGTGGCCGGTGGCGTCCAGCGCGATCATCTGCGGCGCCGCCGCCATCAACTCATCGATTTCACGCAGGGTCGGCGTGATATAGACGTCGCTGCCCGCATAATCGCGTTTGATGATGCCGATGACCGGCAGCGCCACCGTGCGCATGATAGCGTTGACGTCTTCGACGCCGTTGGCGCGGATCGCCGCCGCGCCGCCTTGCTCGGCCGCCAGCGCCATGCGCGACATGATAAAATCGCTGTGCAGCGGCTCGTCGTCCAGCGCCTGGCAAGACACCACCAGGCGCCCCTCAATCTGCTGCAAAATGGAAAGCGTCATAAATCCAACAACTCCTCGACTTCGTTTTTAATGATGGTGACGTGCGGGCCGTAGATCACCTGAACACCGTTGCCGCGAACGATAACCGCCCGTGCGCCGCTGGCCTTCAGCCCGCTTTCGTCCAGCAACCGGCTCTGCTTCACCGTCACGCGCAACCGCGTGGCGCAACAATCCAGTTCGACGATATTCTCTTTGCCGCCCAGCGCCGCCAGCACCTGCTGCGAGCGTTCGGTGCCCGTCATCACCGCTTCCGGCGCAGTTTCCGCCTCGCGCCCCGGCGTTTTAAATTTGAAGCGCAGGATCAGGAAACGGAACGTGAAGTAGTACAGGAAGAACCAAGGCACACCGACCAGCGGGACGTACATCCAGTGGGTTTTCGCTTCACCCTGCAGCACGCCGAACAGCATGAAATCGATAAAGCCGCCGGAGAACGTCTGGCCGATGGTGATATGCAGGATGTGAGCGATCATGAACGCCAGGCCGTCGAACAGCGCGTGCACCACGTACAGCGCCGGCGCGACAAACAGAAACGAGAATTCGATAGGTTCGGTGATGCCGGTCAGAAACGAGGTCAGCGCCGCCGACAGCAACAGTCCGCCGACGCGTTTGCGGTTCTCGGGACGCGCACTCTGGTACATCGCCAGGCAGGCGCCGACCAGGCCGAACATCATGGTGATAAAACGGCCGGACATGAAACGCGCCGTGCCAATGTAGAACTGCTGAGTATTCGGGTCGGCCAACTGGGCGAAGAAAATGCGTTGTGTGCCTTCCACCAGCTGTCCGTTGATCACTTCGCTGCCGCCAAGCGCGGTGGTCCAAAACGGTAGATAGAAGATGTGATGCAGGCCGAACGGCCCGAGCATGCGCAATACGAAGCCGTAGATAAAGGTCCCGAGATAGCCGCTGGCGTCTACCAGACCGCCCATGCCGAAGATCAACTGTTGGAAATGCGGCCACACCACCGTCATCAGGGCACCGACCGCCATCGCCGCCAGCGAGCTGACGATCGGCACAAAGCGCGAGCCACCAAAAAAACCCAGGAACGGTGGCAGCGCTATCTTGTTATAGCGGCCGTGCAGATACCAGGTCACCAAACCGATGACCACTCCGCCGAACACCCCGGTCTCCAACGTCTGGATCCCGAGAATCGTTCCCTGCCCCACCGCGCCAGCGTTCTGCGTGGCCAGCGTGCCGTTGATTTTCAACAGCGCATTGATGGTGGCGTTCATCACCAAATAGGCGATCAGCGAGGCCAGCCCCGCCGTGCCCTTGTCGCTTTTGGCCAACCCCACCGCCACGCCGACCGCGAACAGGACCGCCAGGTTGGCGAACACGATGGCGCCGGCGCTGGCCATCACCGTAAATACGCTTTGCAACCAGCCGACGTTGAGGAAGGGATACGCCTCGACGGTATTGGGATTGGACAGCGCACCGCCGATCCCCAGCAGCAGGCCGGCCGCCGGCAGCACGGCGATCGGCAGCATGAACGATTTGCCGAACAGCTGGGCTTTTTCGAACCAGCCGCCGGAGCGTGACAATTCTGGTGTTGACATAAATTTTTCCCCGCTATCATTTTTATGATGAAAATTTTTACCACATTAAAATTTATTTAATGAAAATTTTATTCATAACGATGATCGGCTTCACAATCCGTCGATTTTGCTGGCGAGCGGCGGCGTCTTTCCGCCACAATAGAAACGGGCATACTCAGAAAGGTAACGTGATGAATACAGGCAACTTGTTATTGCGGCTGCGGCAGGATTTGGCGGGGTACAGCCCCACGCTGCAAAAGCTCGGCAACTATCTTCTTGCGGAGCCCTCCCGCGCCGTTTACCTGACCATCACCGAACTGGCGCGTGAAAGCGCCACCAGCGAAGCCAGTGTCACGCGGCTGTGCCGCCATCTGGGCTGTAAAGGCTATACCGAATTTAAAATGGCGCTGGCCCTCAGCCTGCAACAAAACCAGCCGGAGGCGACGACGCGGCAAAGCGCAACGGAAAATTTGGTGGAAGAGAGCGTGCAGGCGCTGCGGGATACCGGCGCGCTGTTGGATCCTCAGGCGCTGCAACAGGCGGCGGACAGCCTGCAGCGTTGCGCTTCGGTACAGATTTACGGCGTCGCCGCCAGCGCCATCATCGGCGATTTTCTGCACTACAAACTGTTGCGCCTCGGCAAACCGGCGCAGCTGTTCAGCGACATGCACCGGGCGGCGATGAACGCCGCCTCGCTGAGTGAGCGGGATCTGCTGATCGTCATCTCCAGCTCCGGCTCCACCAAGGACGTGCTGCATGCGGTGGCGTTGGCCAAAGGGCGCGGCGCACGCGTGATCGCAATCAGCAACACCCAACGCAGCCCGCTGGCTAAAATGGCGGATACGCTGCTGGTGGCAGCCAAACCGGAAGGGCCGCTGACCGCCGGCGCCCTGCCGGCCAAGGTCGGCGCCATGCTGCTGGTGGAGTTGATGATCGCCGAACTGGCTCAGCGCGATCCCGCCTACGCTCAGGCGATGCAGGCCACCGCCAGCGCGACTCTGCCGCTGCTGTTGTAATCAGAAGATCCAGCGGCCATAAACCCAGTACCACAGCCCCAGCACCGCCACCAGGTTGAGCGCCACGCTGAGGATGAACCAGGTTTTAAACGGCTGCTTCTGGGTTTTGTGGCGAAACAGCTGCTGTGCCACCAGTGCGCCCAACCACCCGCCCAGCGCGCCGAACAGCAACAGCGTCGCCTCCGGTACCCGCCGCCACCCTTTGCGCGCCGCCAGCTTATCGCCGCCGTAGATCAGAAACGTCAGCAGGTTGGCCAGCAGCAACCACATCCACACCGGATGCAGCGAGAACAGGCTGGCGACCAGCGCCAGGCCCAGCAGGGCGTAACAAATCACATTGAGCTTCATGACATCCGGTTTTTCGTTCGGTAAGGGGGCGCGTAGTGTGAACCTGCGCCAGGATGGATGCAACCGGCTTATACCCATACAAAAAGTGCATTTAAACCCTGAATTTGGCATCCTGTCGTTCTGCCAATCCTCTACCGCACAAGGCGGCCCGATGACACCCCAACGCGTACTGGTTCTTGGAGCCAGCGGCTATATAGGCCAGAACCTGATCCCGCACCTGATCGAACAGGGGCACCAGATTACCGCCGCCGCGCGGCGCATCGAGTGGCTGCAGGAGCGGAACTGGCCGCAGGTCAACTGCCTGTATGCCGATCTGTATCGCCCGGAGACCCTGAGCGCGGCGCTGTGGGAGATCGATACGCTTTACTATCTGGTACACGCGATGGGCGACGGCGACGATTTTATCGAGAAGGAGCGCCAGGCGGCGGAAAACCTGCGCGACGCGCTGCGCAATGCCGGCGTCAAACAGGTGATCTTTCTCGGCGCGCTGCAGCCGAACGACGACAGCTCACCGCACCTGGCGGCCCGCCGCCTGACCGGCGAGATCTTGCGCCAGAGCGGCGTGCCGGTGACCGAGCTGCGCGCCGGCATCATCGTCGGCCCCGGCTCGGCGGCGTTCGAAGTGATGCGCGACATGGTCTATAACCTGCCGGTGCTGACGCCGCCGCGCTGGGTGCGTTCGAAGTCGTCGCCGGTGGCGCTGGAGAACCTGCTGGTTTATCTGGCCGATCTGCTGGCGCACCCGGCGCAGGAGCACCGCATCTTCGACGTTGCCGGGCCGGAATACCTCAGCTATCAGGATATGTTCAAACGCTTTATCGCCCTCAGCGGCAAGCGGCGCTGGCTGATCCCGATCCCTTTGCCGACGCGGCTGATTTCGGTGTGGTTCATCAGCCTGATCACCTCGGTGCCAACGCCGATCGCCCGCGCGCTGATCCAGGGGCTGAAGCACGATCTGCCCGCCGACGGCCGGCCGCTGCAGGCCCTGATCCCGCAGCGGCTGCACACCTTTGATCAGGCGGTCGCCACCACGCTGCAGCGCGAACAGGAGGTGGTCGATTCCGCCGACTGGGGCTACGATCCGGCGGCGCGGGCCCGCTGGCGCCCCGGCTACGGTTACTATCCAAAACAGGCCGGTTGTTCGCTGGACACCGCCGCCACCCGCGAGGCCCTGTGGCAAACGGTGCAGCAGCTGGGGGGCGAAGAAGGCTATTTCTACGCCAATATTCTGTGGCGGATCCGCGCTCGCATGGACGACATGATCGGCAACGGGGTGGTCTACGGCCGCCCGGCGCGCGCGACCCTGGCGCTGGGCGACGAGATCGACGGCTGGAAAGTCATCACGCTGAAGCCGCTGCGGCAACTGGCGCTGCTGTTCGGCATGAAGGCACCGGGGCTGGGGCGGCTGAGCTTCAGCATCACCGATCACGGCGATCGCCGCACGCTGGACGTGCGCGCCTGGTGGCATCCGGCCGGCTTCAGCGGGCTGCTGTATTGGTTCGCCATGATGCCCGCACACCTGTTCATTTTTCGCGGCATGGCGAAGCGCATCGCGACGTTGGCCGAGAACCTGGACCGCCAACAGCGCTGAATGCCGTTCATTTGTCGATCAACCGCACAGTTTGCCGCTGTGCTTCGGGGCTTTCCGATTGCATAGCGCACGAAATCACGGAAGAATGGCATCTTATTTGCTGGGAGCGCCGCAAGCGCCCGCCGGTATTCCGATTTTGGGTGAGAATAGAGTCCGTTATGAAGGTATTGGTCACCGGTGCCACCAGTGGGTTAGGCCGTAACGCCGTTGAATATCTGCGCCGCCAGGGCATCAAAGTGCGCGCCACTGGCCGCAACCAGGCGATGGGCGGCCTGCTGGAAAAAATGGGCGCGGAGTTCATTCATGCCGATCTCACCAACCTGATCTCTTCGCAGGCCAAAGCGATGCTGGCGGACGTCGATGTGCTGTGGCACTGCTCCAGCTTTACCTCGCCCTGGGGCACCGAAGAAGCCTTCGAACTGGCCAACGTCCGCGCTACCCGCCGCCTCGGCGAATGGGCGGCGGCCTATGGCGTGGCGCAGTTCATTCACATCTCTTCCCCGGCGATCTATTTCGACTACCACCATCACCGCAACGTAACCGAAGACTTTCGCCCGCAGCGTTACGCCAACGAGTTCGCGCGCAGCAAGGCCGCCGGCGAGCAGGTGATCCAGCAATTGGCGCTGTCCAATCCGCAGACCCATTTCACCATTTTGCGCCCGCAGGGCCTGTTCGGGCCGCACGACAAGGTGATGCTGCCGCGGTTGCTGCAGATGATCAAACGCTACGGCAACCTGCTGCTGCCGCGCGGCGGCGCGGCGATGGTGGACATGACCTATCTGGAGAACGCGGTGCACGCCATGTGGCTGGCGACGCTAAAAGAAGATACGCCGTCCGGCCGCGCCTACAACATCACCAACCAGCAGCCGCGTCCGCTTCGCACCGTGGTGCAGCAGTTGATCGACGATTTGGGCATGAAGTGCCGCATCCGCTCCGTCCCCTACCCGATGCTAGACATGATGGCGCGCGGCATGGAGCGCCTGGGCAGCAAAAGCGAAAAGGAGCCGGTGCTGACCCACTACGGCGTCGCCAAACTCAACTTCGACCTCACGCTCGATACCACCCGCGCGCAGCAAGAGCTGGGCTATCAGCCGATCGTCTCGCTGGAAGAAGGCATCGCGCGCACCGCCCGCTGGCTGAAAGATCACGGCAAACTGCACGGCCTGTAATCAACGCGCCGCGCCGTACTTCACCAGCAGCGCATCGATAATCGCCTCACTCTCTGCATCCGGCTTACCGCGAACATCGTCGGGCCGGAAATGCATCTGAAATGCCGCCAGCACATTGCGCTGCTGCCGCGCATCCCACGACGGGTCGATCGCGTAGCCGTAACGCGCCAGCTTTTCGAGCAGCGGCGCCATCGGTACCGGCGCATGGCGATCGCGCCCCGCCAGCAACCGCTGCACGTCCCGTTCATCCGGCCAGGCGCCGATGCCGGCCTGCGCCAGCTGCCGCCAGGGGAACAGCGGGCCGGGATCCTGTTTGCGCTGCGGCGCGATGTCGCTGTGCCCCACCACGTCCTGCGGCTGAATGCCATAGCGTTGGATGATGTCGCGGCTCAGCGGGATCAGCACGGCGATCTGCTCCGCCGTATAAGGCTGCCAATGGGTGAACAGCATGCTGCGGGTGAATCCCTTGTTGACGATTTCGATGCCGATCGAGGTGTCGTTGAGGTTGCTGCGGCCGCGCCAGGCGCTGGCGCCGGCATGCCAGGCGCGCATCGCTTCCGGCACCAGCCGGTACACCGTCGGTTTGCCGTGTTCGCGCTGCGGGTGCGCCGGCAACAGGTAGTGTGCGCTGACGTGTTCATCGGTCAGCGTTTTCAGCGATGAATGAAAGTCTTCCGCCGTATAGTGCATCACCAGAAACCGAATGCGCCGATCGGCGCCCTGCGCCTGATGCAAGGTTTCGAGCTGGTAAGCGCCACGATCGACGAGCGTGTCCTGCTGCGGATTTTGGCATCCCGCCAACAGCGCGGCGGCGATGATCCCTGGCCAAATTTTCACTTATCCTCCTGATTGACGTCCGTGAGATGTAACGCGACGCGATTGACCTGTATCCAATCATCACGTTCGTCGAGAAATGATGACAGACAACGCCGATGTGCAAGCGAGTGTTGCTCCCGACTGGCGGCCTTTCCCGCCCATGATAGTCTCAAAGTATCATCTGCGCCGAAAGAGCGGAGTCGAACATGTTGACGCCACGCTATCTGTCCTGGTTGCTCTGTGCCGCCATGCTGCCGCTCAGCGGCTGCGATCGGCAAAAAGTCGCTGACGCGATGGGGGCAAGCGCACCGTCCCCGGCCGCGCCCATCGCGAGTGCCAGTACGCCGGCCTATACGCCGCTGACTGCCGACCAGCTGTACCAGTTGGTCAGCCCGGTGGCGCTGTTCCCCGACAAGCTGCTGGCGCAGGTGTTGGCCGGCGCGGGTTATCCTGACCAAATCAACGCCGCGGATGCCTGGCTGGCGCAAAACCGCGGGTTGCAACCGGCGGCGCTCAGCTCGGCGGCCGACGCTCAGCCCTGGGATCCCAGCGTGCGCGGCCTGGTGCAATTCCCCGACGTGCTCGATCAAATGGCGAAAAACATCCCCTGGACCACCGCCCTGGGCAGCGCCTACCTGAACGATCCCACCGACGTGATGAACGCCATTCAGGTGATGCGTCAACGGGCGGCCAGCCAAGGCACGCTGAAAAACACCCCGCAGCAGCGCATCGTCGTGGCCCCCACCACCCGTTACGTTGAGCAGCAGCCCTATCGCCAGCGCGTGGTAGCGGCGCCGGGCGAAACCATCGTCATCGAACCCAGCCAGCCGGATACGGTTTACGTCCCGCATTACGATCCCTGGGTGGCCTACGGCACGCCGATCCCAGCCTATCCGAGCTATCGGTATCAACCTTCGGGCTACAGCGGCAGCGACATGTTGGCGGCCGGCGTGATCAGCTTCGGTGTCGGCATTGCGGTCGCCTCATTGTTCAATCAGCACAACAGCGGCTGGCACAACTGGGATATGCGCTGGGACGATCGACGCCAACCGGTGGTCTACCGCGATGCGCCCTACGTATCGCATTCCACCACCGTGGTGAATCGCGTCACCAACATCAATCAATATAACAACGTGAACAATGTGAATCGCAGCACCCATACAGTGAATAACTACAACAATACGACCGCCGCACCGACGCCGCATTTCAACCCGCCGACGCCTAACGCGCAGCCGCGCGTCGCGCCTGCGGCCCATGCGCCGATGACCCTGCCAACCTTTGCACACACCCAGCCGGTAGCGGCCGCGCCGCACGTGCAACAGTCGGTCAACGCGCCCCATGTGCAACAACCGAGGAGCATGCCGACGTTCACACATACCGCGCCGGCAGCGCCCCACGCGCAGCAGCCGATGGCCGTGCATGCTGCGTCGGTACGGACGCCTCCGATGCAGACCGCCGCGCCAGTGCATCAATCCGCCGTGCGGCCACAGGTTCAGGTCGCGCCGCACGCTGCGCCGCCGATAGTTCGTGAACCGGCAGCGCCACAGCATCCGACGATAGAAAGCCCGTTGGCAGTGCCGCAAGCGCGCATCATGCCGCATCCTGCCCCGGCGCCGCAGATCCATCAGCCGCCCGTTCAGCCGATGCCGCATCGCCAAGCGCCGGCGCCGGTGAAACCGCAGGAACACCGCCCGATCGTCGAGCAGCACAAGGTGGGATGAACCTACAGGATGTCGCCCCGGCGGAACGGCCGGGGCGTAGGGAATGGCGTTAGCGGCTGACTTTCACCGCGGTGCCGCTGACGGTCACCATCAGCATGCTGCCGTCTTTACCTACGGTTTCATAATCGATATCAATGCCGACCACCGCGTTGGCGCCCAGCTCTTTTGCCTGATCTTCCAGCTCTTCGAACGCAATCAAGCGCGCCTTGCGCAGCTCTTTCTCATAAGCGCCCGAGCGGCCACCGACGATATCGCGCACGCCGGCGAAGAAATCACGAAAAATGTTGGCGCCGAGGATCGCTTCGCCGGTGACGACGCCGCAGTATTCGGTGATGGTGAACCCTTCCAGGGTCGGGGTAGTTGAAAGCTGCATCAGAACTCCTTGTTTGATTAATTCAACGTATCTATGACCAGAAGATTGGCGTTATGTTCGCTTAATCAATGGCACGCAGTACGAATGCAAGGCCAAAAAACGCATTTATACTGTAAGCTATCGGTCTTCATGGTAGAGACTTTCACATAAGGTAATAAGATGAAAACAAAAACGATTGCGGCTGTTTTACCCTTAGCGCTGTTGCTGAGTGCCTGTACCACGGTGGAACCGGCATACAAGGATATCGGCACCCGCAGCGGCAGCTGTGTGGAAGGCGGCCCGGATACGGTCGCGCAAAAGTTCTATGACCTGCGCATCCAGCAAGGCTCCAGCCTGCCGGACAGCAACCGCCTGGCGCAGCTGCAGCCTTATCTGAGCAAAGTGCTGTATCAGGATCTGGTCAGCGCCGCTCAAAATCCGGGCAAGCATCAGATAACCGGCGATCTGTTCTCCGGCAATGCGCAAGGGCCAAGCAGCGCCTCCGTCGCCAGCGCCTCGACCATTCCTAACACCGATGCGAAAAATATTCCGCTGCGCGTCGACTTAAGCTATCAAAAAGACGCCAACAGCACCGTGAACTGGCAGGACGAAGTGCTGATGGTGCGCGAAGGTACCTGCTGGGTGGTTGATGATATTCGCTACCTGAATGTTCCAGCACACGCCACCAACGGCAGCGTGCGCCAGGTGCTGGAAAACCAGTAACCCGCGATACCCCGGCCGACGCGGGCTTACCGCGTCGGTCATCCCCGCCGTCAGTCAACAGCTCAAATTTCGTCCAATAGAAAAAATTTCGCTACCGATATCACAGCCTGCGCCACAAATCCCCTCCCTCGGCCTGAGTCGCGGTATCTTGTGCTAATCTTTTACTTTCCCGCCGCACACTCATAAATTTTAACGCACAAAGATTGCATAAGTATTCTGTGGAAGTTAACATTTGCGGCATCAATGTCTATTCAATTCTGGCGCATGAGTATTCAACTTAACGGTATCAATTGCTATTACGGCGCTCACCAGGCGCTGTTTGACATCACGCTGGATTGTCCAGCTGGGGAAACCCTGGTGCTGCTTGGCCCAAGCGGCGCCGGGAAAAGCTCATTGCTGCGGGTGCTAAACCTGCTGGAAATGCCGCGTTCGGGCCAACTGCAGATCGCCGGCAACCAATTCGACTTCAAACAGGCGCCGGGCGAGAAAGCCATTCGCGAACTGCGTCAAAACGTCGGCATGGTTTTCCAGCAATACAACCTGTGGCCTCACCTCACCGTGGTCCAGAACCTGATCGAGGCGCCTTGCCGCGTACTGGGTCTGACCAAGGCTCAGGCGATGGAGCGCGCCGACAAGCTGCTCAAGCGTCTGCGCCTGACCGACTTCGCCGATCGCTTCCCGCTGCACCTTTCCGGCGGCCAGCAGCAGCGCGTGGCGATCGCCCGCGCCCTGATGATGGAACCGCAGGTGCTGCTGTTCGATGAACCGACTGCGGCGCTGGATCCGGAAATCACCGCTCAGATCGTTAGCATCATTCGCGAACTGGCCGGCACCGGCATCACGCAGGTGATCGTCACCCACGAAGTGGAAGTGGCGCGCAAGACCGCCAGCCGCGTGGTGTACATGGAAAACGGCCACGTTGTGGAGCAAGGCGACGGCAGCCACTTTGCGCAGCCACAGACCACCGAGTTTGCCAACTACTTATCACACTAACAATTAACTTGCTGTAATTTGGGGATTTTGCGATGAAAAAACTAATAATCGCCGCCGTTCTGGCCGGCATCAGCGTTTCCGCCTCCGCAGCCGAAACCATCCGTTTCGCTACCGAAGCCTCCTATCCTCCATTTGAATTTATTGACGCCAGCAACAAGATTCAGGGTTTTGATGTCGATCTGGCCAACGCACTGTGCAAAGAGATGCAGGCCGAGTGCACCTTCACCAACCAGGCGTTCGACAGCCTGATCCCTAGTCTGAAGTTCAAGCGTTTTGATGCGGTCATGGCCGGCATGGACATTACACCGGAACGTGAAAAGCAGGTGCTGTTCACTAAGCCGTACTACGATAACTCGGCGCTGTTCATCGCGCAGAAAGGCAAAATCGCCGACGTGACGGCGCTGAAAGGCAAGAAGGTGGGCGTGCAAAACGGCACCACCCACCAGAAATACCTGACCGACAAGCACCCGGAAATCACCACCGTGCCTTACGACAGCTACCAGAACGCCATTTTGGATCTGAAGAATGGCCGCGTTGATGCGGTGTTCGGCGATACCGCGGTGGTCAACGAGTGGCTGAAGCAGAATGACGCGCTGGCGGCAGTGGGCGCCAAAGTGACGGATAAAGACTACTTCGGCACCGGCCTCGGCATCGCGGTGCGCCAAAAGAATACCGATCTGCAGGGCAAGTTCAATGCCGCTCTGGACAAGATTAAGCAGGATGGGACCTATGAAACCATCTACAAAAAATGGTTCCAGCAGTAATACGCCCCGATGAATGAATTACAACCTTTAGCAAGCGCCGCCGGCATGACCGTCGGCCTTGCCGTTTGCGCCCTGATCCTCGGGCTGATTCTGGCGATGCTGTTCGCCGTATGGGAATCGTCCCGCTGGAAAGCGGTCAGCTGGCTCGGCACCGCCTGGGTGACCGTGCTGCGCGGCCTGCCGGAAATCCTGGTGGTGCTGTTTATCTATTTCGGCTCGTCGCAGCTGCTGCTGATGCTCTCCGACGGCTTTACCCTCAACCTCGGTCTGTTCCAGTTGCCGATCCAGTTGGCGATCGACAATTTCGAAGTCAGTCCGTTCCTGTGCGGGGTGATCGCTCTGGCCCTGCTCTATTCCGCCTACGCTTCGCAGACGCTGCGCGGCGCACTCAAAGCGGTGCCACAGGGGCAGTGGGAATCCGGCCAGGCGCTGGGACTGGGTAAGGCGGCGATCTTCTTTCGCCTGATCATGCCGCAGATGTGGCGCCACGCCCTGCCCGGCCTCGGCAACCAGTGGCTGGTGTTGCTGAAAGACACCGCGCTGGTGTCGCTGATCAGCGTGAACGATCTGATGCTGCAAACCAAGAGCATCGCCACCCGCACCCAGGAGCCTTTTACCTGGTATGTGATCGCGGCGGCCATCTACCTGCTGGTGACGCTGTTCAGCCAATACGTCATCAAACGCATTGAGCTGCGCGCCACGCGCTTTGAGCGGGGGCCGGTCTGATGATTGAGTATTTACCGGAAATCCTCAAAGGGCTGCATACCAGCCTAACCCTGACCGTCGCCGCGCTGATCGTCGCGCTGCTGCTGTCGCTGCTGCTGACGGTGATCCTGACGCTGAAAACGCCGATCCTGACGCCGCTGGTCAAGATCTACGTGACGCTGTTCACCGGCACGCCGCTGCTGGTGCAGATCTTCCTGATCTACTATGGCCCCGGCCAGTTCCCGGCGATCCGCGACTACCCGTGGCTGTGGAACCTGCTGTCGCAGCCCTGGCTGTGCGCGATGATTGCGCTGGCGCTGAACAGCGCGGCCTACACCACGCAGCTGTTCTACGGTGCGGTGCGCGCCATTCCCGCCGGGCAGTGGCAGTCGTGCGAAGCGCTGGGCATGTCGCGCCGGCAGACGCTGCGCATCCTGTTGCCGTTCGCCTTCAAACGTGCGCTATCGTCTTATTCCAACGAAGTGGTGCTGGTGTTCAAAAGCACCTCGCTGGCCTACACCATCACGCTGATGGAAGTGATGGGCTACAGCCAGCTGATGTATGGCCGTACCTACGACGTCATGGTGTTCGGCGCCGCGGGCCTGGTGTACCTGTGCGTCAACGGCCTGCTGACGCTGCTGATGCGGCTGGTAGAGCGTCGCGCGCTGGCGTTTGAGCGCCGCAACTGAGACCGCCTCTCCCCATGAGCCCCGCCATCGTGCGGGGCTTTTTTTATCTCTGCGGCAATATTTAATCATTTATATTGCATTTTAATTCACTCGATGGCAGGGTTATCAGCATGCGCACACGCAAAAAACTCTGGCGTTCACCAGTAAAAACAAACGATAGCGAATAATCACTTTCAGGATCCAGACAGGAGCTCTACGCATGAAAAAACTGCTGCTTGCCGCGACGATGTTGGCCGGGATGACCTTTAACGCCACCGCGGCCGAGACCATCCGCTTCGCCGCCTCCGCCACCTACCCGCCGTTCGAATCGCTGGACGCCAACAACCAGATCGTCGGCTTCGATATCGATCTGGCCAACGCGCTGTGCAAACAGATGCAGGCGCAGTGCACCTTCACCAATCAGGCGTTCGACAGCCTGATCGCCGCGCTGAAATTCAAGAAATACGATGCGGTGATTTCCGGTATGGACATCACGCCGGAACGCAGCAAACAGGTCGCTTTCACCCAGCCTTACTACGCCAACTCGGCGATCGTGATCGCGCAAAAAGGCAAGTTCAGCTCGCTGGCGGATCTGAAAGGCAAAAAGCTCGGCATGGAAAACGGCACCACCCACCAGAAATACATGCAGGACAAGCACCCGGAGATTAACACCGTCTCTTACGACAGCTACCAGAACGCCATTCTGGAGCTGAAAAACGGCCGTATCGACGGCGTGTTCGGCGACACCGCCGTGGTGAACGAGTGGCTGAAAACCAACCCGCAGCTGGCGCCGGTCGGCGAGCACATCACCGATGCACAATACTTCGGCACCGGCCTCGGCATCGCGGTGCGCCCCGACAACCAGGCGCTGCTGGCCAAGCTGAACGCCGCGCTGGACGCCATCAAGGCCGACGGCACCTACAAGGCCATCAACGACAAATGGTTCCCGCAATAAGCAATAAGGCCCGGATAACCGGGCCTTATGTTTTATAAACGCCGCACCAGCAGCGTCAACACTTCGTAGTGCGCGGTATGCGGGAACATGTCGAACAGCTGCACCCGTTCGATGCGGTACCCCGGCAACGTCTCGATATCTTTCGCCATGCTCTCGGCGTTGCAGCTGGAATAGAGAATATAGTCCGGCGCCATCCGGCTCAGGTAGTCGCACAGCGCCTGGCCAATGCCGCGCCGCGGCGGGTTAACCAGCACCAGCTGTGGCACCTGGCCTTCGGCGGTGGCGAAGCGGGTGGAGTCGAGCGCCTGAAAATCTACGTGCAACAACCCTAACCGCTGCGCCGACTGGCGCGCGCAGGCGATCGCTTCCGCGCTGATTTCGATGCCGGTCAGCCGCGTTTGCGGCTGCGCACAGTGCAGGCCGAAACCGCCGACGCCGCAGAACAGATCCCACATGCTGTCGATACCCAGCGCGCGCACCCAGTCGCGGGCGGTGGCATACAGCTCGGCGGCCACCTGCGGGTTGGTTTGGAAGAAGCTTTGCGGGCGGATGAACAACGGCACCTGATTGAACTGTTCCTCGAGCGCCTGCTGTTCGGTCAGCGCGATCTCGCGCTCCCCTTCCATGATCGCCATGTGCACCGGCTGAATATTGGCGGAGATCACCTTGAGCTGCGGCAGCTGCTGCTGCAGCCACGGCAGCGCAGCGCGCAGCTGCGCCAGCTTGGTTTCCGAGCGCAGCACGAAACGCAGCATCACGCCGCCGTCGAGCGTGCTTTCGGTCAGCAGCAGGTATTTCAACTCGCCGCGTTTGCGCGCCACGTTATACGGCGTCAGGCCGGCGCGGGCGATGAAGCTTTTCAGCACCGCAAACATCGGCGCAAAGCCGGCGGGATACAGCGGGCAGTCGCTCAGATCGACCGGCGTGCCGTCGCGGTGCAGCATGCCGAGCAGCGGGCGCTCCACGCTGCCGCTGACCACCATCTTGGCTTTATTGCGAAATGCGCTCAGCTCCCCCGCCATCGGCTGCAGCCACTGCGCGACGTCGCGCCCGGCCAGCAGCGAGTGCAGGTGATGCTGTTTGTCAGCCAGTTGCTGCGGATAGGGCTTTTCCAGCCACTGACAGGAACGGCAGGTACCCGCCGTATACAAAGCGCAATGCATGAAGATTACCGTGAAGTTCAGGATGACGAATTAAGGGCGCAGAGTTTACCACTCCGCACGCCTAAAATCTCACTTGCGCACGGTGAAGAAGCGGCGGCTGGCGGCAGGAACGAACAGCAACGCCAGGATCACCGCGTCGGGGATCTTTTGCAGGATCAGAACGTGCAGGATTTGGCCGCTGGTTTCCCCCTCCACGGTGAACACCTCGGGGAAGACGCTGCCAATGGTGGCCAACAGCAGGTAAAGCACCACGATGCACTGGCAGACCACATAGCCCCAGCGTCCCCAGTTGCGGCCGCGCATCACCGCAAAGCCACAGCTGATTTGCAGGCACAGCAGCATCAGGCCGGCCAGAAAGATAAAGGTAGAATCCCACGCCTGCGCGCTGGTGTTAACGAACTCCTGTGCGCCGTCGACGCCCAGTTCGCCCAACAACAACACCACGCTGATACACTTGATCGCCACCATGGCGGTGCCCGCCACCATCACCGGCACCGGCGCATCCGAAGTCGATCTCATTCCCTGCCCGCTTTTCAGCATGTCTGACATATCCGTGTTCCGCTACGACGCGCCACCAATACAGATGGCGCATGTAAAGTCAGGTAGTTAGTTGCAATACTTATTGATTGCAAAAATAGCAGGTTTGTTACGATTCAGCTACGGGCCGCCCGCTGTAATTCACGCGATCGTTGTTTTTCCGAACGCGCCATAAACCACCAGGCGATCAGGCCGAGAATGCCCACCACCAGCAGGATCAGGCTGGCCAGCGCATTGATTTCCGGATTCACCCCCATACGCACGCTGGAGAACACCAGCATCGGCAGCGTAGTGGCGCCCGGGCCGGAGACGAAGCTGGCAATCACCAGATCATCCAGCGACAGGGTAAACGCCAGCATCCAGCCAGAGATCAGCGCCGGCGCAATCATCGGCAAGGTAATAACGAAGAACACCTTCAGCGGCGGCGCCCCCAGATCCATTGCCGCCTCTTCAATCGAGCGATCCACCTCGCGCAGACGCGAGCTGATCACCACCGCCACATAAGCGGTACAGAAGGTGACATGCGCCAGCCAGATGGTGAACATGCCGCGCTCCGACGGCCAGCCGAAAGCGTGCCCCATCGCCACGAACAGCAGCAGCAGCGACAGGCCGGTGATCACGTCCGGCATTACCAGCGGTGCAGTCAGCATAAACGCAAAGCCGGTCGAACCGCGAAAGCGGCCGAACCGCACCATCACCACGGCGGCGATGGCGCCCAGAACCACCGCGGCAGTGGCAGAAGCGGCGGCGATGGTCAGGCTGAGCCCCACCGCGCTGATCATCGCCGAGTCGTGGAACAGTTCGGTATACCAGCGCGTGGACCAGCCGGCCCACACCGTCACCAGCTTGGAGCTGTTGAAGGAGTAGATCACCAACATCAGCATCGGCGCATACAGGAAGGTAAAGCCGACCGTCAGGATGGCGATACGCCACGGTGAACGTACTACCGGCAAGTTGTTCATTCCTGCCCCCCCATTTCCTTGTTCTGGTGTTTGTGGAACCACAAAATTGGCACGATCAGCAACAGCAGCATGATGGTGGCGACCGCCGAAGCCACCGGCCAGTCGCGGTTATTGAAGAACTCCTGCCACAGCACGCGGCCGATCATGATGCTGTCTGGCCCACCGAGCAGCTCCGGGATCACGAACTCCCCTACCGCCGGAATGAATACCAGCATCGAACCGGCGATGATGCCGCCGCGCGTCAGCGGCACGATGACGCTGAAGAAGGTTTTCAGCGGCCGGGCGCCCAGATCCAGCGACGCCTCCACCAGCGAGTAATCCAGCCGGATCAGTGCCGTGTAGATCGGCAGCACCATAAACGGCAGGTAGGAATAAACGATGCCGATATACACCGCCAGGTTGGTGTGCAGGATCACCAACGGTTGGTCGATCACCCCCAGCCACATCAGAAAGTTATTCAGAATGCCGTTGTTTTTCAGGATCCCCATCCAGGCATAGACGCGGATCAGGAACGAGGTCCAGGAAGGCAGGATCACCAGCAGCAGCAGAATGTTGCGAGTCGACGCCTTGCTGTGGGCCACCGCCCAGGCCAGCGGATAGCCGATGATCAGGCAGCACAGCGTCGAGACCGCCGCCACGCGCAGCGACTGCAGATAGGCGTCGATATACAGCGGATCGTCGGTCAGTTGCAGGTAGTTGGCGAAGTTGAGCGCGATGTTCAGCTTGCCGTCCACCCAGCTCATCAACTCGGTGTAAGGCGGCACCGCCAACGCCAGCTCCGCCAGGCTGATCTTGAACACGATCAGGAACGGCAGCATGAACAGCAGCGTCAGCCATAAATACGGCAATGCGATCACCAGCTTGCGGCCGTGAGCCATCAGCAGGCGGTGGAACAGCGCCTTGAGGGTGCCGGGCGTTTTGGCCGGCGGCTCCGGCGTGCGTTCAGAAAGCAGGGTCATATGGGTTACTCCTCAGCGGCTCCGCTACACCGTCAACACGACACAGCTGTCGGTTTCCCAGCACAGACGCACTTCATCGCCCCAGGTGGGCATCCCCTTGCGGAAACGGTGGCCGTTTTGCAGCTGGGCGCTGATAATCTGCCCGCTGTGCAGCTTCACGTGATAAATGGACAGATCGCCCAGGTAGGCAATGTGCGCCACTTCCCCTACCGCGAAGTTGCAGCCGTCTTCCGGCACCTGTTCGCACAGCAGGATCTTTTCCGGCCGCAGCGCGACCTGGATCGGCACGCCGTCCACCACCGAGGCGTCCGGATCTACTTTGATCGCATGGCGCAATCCGGGGCTTTGCAGGATCAGCGCATCGTCGTGGCGCTCCTGCAATACGCAGTCGAAGACGTTGACCGAACCGATAAATTCGGCGCTGAAGCGGCTATTCGGATGCTCGTAGATCTCTTCCGGCTCGCCGATCTGCACGAACTTGCCACGGTTCATGATGGCGATGCGCCCCGCCATGGTCATCGCCTCTTCCTGATCGTGCGTCACCATCACGCAGGTGACGCCGACGCGCTCGAGAATATCGGTCACTTCCAACTGCATGCGATCGCGCAGCTTCTTGTCCAGCGCGCCCATTGGCTCATCCAGCAGCAGCAGCTTGGGCCGCTTGGCCAGGCTGCGCGCCAGCGCCACCCGCTGCCGCTGGCCGCCGGAAAGCTGGTGCGGTTTGCGTTTGGCGTACTCCTGCATGTGCACCAGCGCCAGCATTTCCGCCACCCGCTCGGCGATTTCTGCCCGCGGCATTTTGTCCTGCTTCAGGCCGAAGGCGATGTTCTGCTCTACCGTCATGTGCGGGAACAGCGCGTAAGACTGAAACATCATGTTGATCGGCCGCTGGTACGGCGGCACGTGCGACATATCCTGCCCGTCGAGCACGATCTGCCCTTCCGTCGGCTGTTCAAAGCCGGCCAACATGCGCAGTAAGGTTGACTTGCCGCAGCCAGACGGCCCAAGCAGCGCAAAGATCTCGCCCTTGTAGATGGTGAGGCTGACGTCTTCGACCGCATTCTGCCCGTCGAAGGTTTTGGTGAGGTTACGGATTTCCAGCAGAGGGGTGAAGACCTTCTGCGACTTGGCTTGAGGACGAGGGATGGCGTCGTTCAATCGGGGTGCTCTCCGGCGTAAAGCGGCACAAAACCACGGCGAGTGCCGTGGCCCAAAACAGCAGTGCAGGCGGGGAGCGCCCGCCTGCCGGTTTACCGACGATCGGGGGTATCCCCCCATCATCACTTCCCGCTTTTAACTTTAGTCCATGCGCGGGTAATGACACGATCCAGCTTCGGCGACTGCACGTTGAGCGTGAACAGCTTGGCGCGCAGATCGGCCGGCGGATAGACGTTCGGGTTCTCGCGCACCTCGGCCTTCACCAGCGGCGTGGAATCTTTCACCGCATTGGCGTAATAGACATAGTTGCTGATGCCCGCCATCACGTCAGGTTTCATCAGGAAGTTCAGGAACTGGTACGCGGCGTCTTTGTTCTTGGCGTCCGCCGGCATGGCGAACATGTCGAAGTAGGTCAGCGCCCCTTCTTTCGGGATCGCATAGGCCACGTTCACGCCGTTCTTCGCCTCTTTGGCGCGGTTGGCCGCCTGCATCACGTCGCCGGACCAGCCGATCGCCACGCAGATATCGCCGTTAGCCAAATCGTTGATGTACTGTGAAGAGTGGAAGTAACGAATGCTCGGCCGCAGCTTCAGCAGCAGATCGTTGGCCGCGCCGGTATAGTCCGCCGCATTGGTGCTGTTGGGATCCTTGCCCAGGTAGTGCAGCACGGTGGCGTAAACCTCACTCGGCGCATCGAGGAAAGAGACGCCGCAGCTTTTCAGCTTCTCGAGGTTTTCCGGCTTGAGGATCAGATCCCAGCTGTCGACCGGCGCGTCTTTGCCTAATGCCGCCTTCACCTTGTCGACATTGTAGCCGATGCCGGTGGTCACCATCAGGTATGGGATGCCGTATTTGTTGTCTTTGTCATTATGTGCAACCAGCTTCAGCATCTCGGGATCGAGATTCTTGTAGTTGGGCATTTTGCTCTTGTCGAGCGGCTCGAAGATGCCGGCCTGCGACTGGCGCTCGAGGAAGTTGGATGAAGGAACCACCAGATCATAACCGGTGCTGCCCGCCATCAGTTTGCCTTCCAACACTTCGTTGGAGTCAAAGACGTCGTACACCACTTTGATGCCGGTTTCTTTCTGGAATTTGGCCAGGGTATCCGGCGCGATATAGTCGGACCAGTTATACACGTGCAGCGTTTTCTCTTCGGCTGACGCCGTGACGGACGCGGCCATCAACAGACCGGCAACCACACCCGATAACCACTTTTTACGTTGGGTGACCATCCGTAACTTCCTCCAAAACAGGGTAAATCATAGAATTGAACTTGTATCTGCAGCGATACAAAACCTTTCCTGATTGAGCGCAATCGTTGCAACCGCGAAATGAATGGCTATGCATATGATTGCATGCGCCTTTTTGCACTGCCCTGCTCGCGTGGTTACAAGGGAAATCGCAAGCCCTTTGCAGAATCAGCAGCATAGCCGCTGCCATCGCAACCCGCCAGCCCCCAGGGTAAAAAACGCCATTTATCGATTTTTTATGCAGTTTTTCTCTATGTGATACGCCATTAACGGCACAAAAGACGAGAAAGATCGGGCGGCAAAGGCCAAAGTGCAGAATATTTTATTGCGGAAGGGAATAACGGCAGCATGCCGCCGGAGCGACGGCATGCTTAAGGTACGGCAAGGATCAGTGCAGCATCGGCTGACGCACGGCGCCAGCGGGGATCTCTTCTTCGTCACCCATAAACAGCAGATCGTTCGCCCGCGCCTCGAGGATCACCATCGAGACCTGCTCTTCGCCCTGCTGCATGAAATGAGTGAACTGCTCGTAGGTGATGCCCACCGCCACGCTCAACGACTGGCAGACGATCAGCTTCGGCAGGTTGTCGTCCTGAATGTCGACAAAGGCCTTGATGGTCAGCGAACTGGCGTTGATCTGGCTCAGGTCCGCCACCAGCGGGATCAGCGCGGTCGGCTTCACCTCGGCCAGCGCGGAGAACAGGATGACGTTGTCCACCAGATCTATCTTGGCGTCGAACACGCCGTCGAAGTTCTGCATGTGCGGCAGGTGCAGCGCCTGGCAGGAATCGCACTCAAAGAAAGAAATGCCCGACTGATCCAGCCAGCGCCGCAACAGCGCCAAATCGGGGACAATGAGTGAATCCATAATAACCAGCCTCACAATATTCAAAACGCGAAAAGGCGCATAGCTTACGGAATATTCACCCGATACGCCACGATCAATGCGGCTTAATTCACTAATTAAGATATTGCTCGGCGGGAAAAGCGCAACGCGCGTACCGTCAGCCGCCCGATTTCAGGCGGAACCCCGGCCGGCCGCGCTGCTCGATGTATTCGATCATCATGCCGGCAATGTCCAACCCGGTGGTGGTCTCCACCCCTTCCAGCCCCGGCGACGCGTTGACCTCCATCACCAGCGGGCCGCGCTCGGCGCGCAGGATATCCACCCCGGCGACGTCCAGCCCCAGCGTGTTCGCCGCTTTGACCGCAATCGCCCGTTCCCTGGCGGTGATGGTCACTTTGCGGGCGGTGCCGCCGCGATGCAGGTTGGAGCGAAACTCGCCGGGCTTCGCCTGCCGCTCGATGGCGGCCACCACCCGGCCGCCCACCACCAGGCAGCGCACGTCGCGCCCCTGCGCCTCGCGCACGTATTCCTGCACCAGGATATGGGCATTCAACCCGCGAAAGGCGTCGATCACGCTTTCCGCCGCCTGGCGGGTTTCCGCCAGCACCACCCCGATACCCTGCGTGCCTTCCACCAGCTTGACCACCAGCGGCGCGCCGCCGACCAGCTCGATCAGGTCGCCAGTGTCGTCCGGCGAATGGGCAAAGCCGGTGATCGGCAGATCGATGCCCTGCCGCGCCAGCAGTTGCAGCGAACGCAGCTTATCGCGAGCTCGGGTAATGGCCACGGATTCGTTGAGCGGGTAGCTGCCAAGCAGCTCGAACTGGCGCAGCACCGCGGTGCCGTAAAAGGTGATGGCGGAGCCGATGCGCGGGATCACCGCGTCATAGCGTTCCAGCTGGCGGCCGCGATAGTGAATGGTCGGCGCCGCCGGGTTGATGTTCATATAACAGGAAAGCGGATCGATGATATCGATGCTGTGCCCGCGATCTTCCGCCGCTTCACGCAGCCGCTTGCATGAATAGAGCGTTCCGTCGCGAGAAAGAATGGCAATTTTCACTCGTCACCCCAAAAGCCAACGCCTGCCCGGCAGGCGGGTTAGCGGCCGCGGCACTCAGGCGCGCGGATCGCGGTCCTGATTATCTTTCGATGCATCCGCATCTCGCGGTTTGCGGCGATCGTTTTCCGGCGGCAACCCGCCGCGCATCAGCGGGCCAAAGCCCTGCACCACGCGCCACACCAGAAATGCCGCCGCCGGCACCATCAACGCCACGCCGAGGAAAATCATGCCGACCGCCGCCTGCTGCGATGCCAGCCAGCCAGGCAGCTGCAGGTGGCCGTGAATGCTGAGGTAGGCCAGCACCAACATCACGATACCCAGCCCTTCCAACACCAGCACCGGGCGTGGTAAGTCACCGAATGAACGCATATTTTTCTTCTCCAGAAGGTCTGCCCCCAGTGTAGTGAATTCCCGCCGACGGCGACAGCCCCGGCTGACTAATTGGTTACATGAATCAGATTAACAGGTAATTCCTGCTTTTTTTTCATGGCCTCAACGGGCATAGTAGGCGCCATCTGACGCAGGTAATGACTTTTTCGGTGACGGGATGTCGTTGCAATAGCGAACCATTTATTGAAAATCCAATTAAGGAGCGTTGCATGTTTGCAGTAATCTTCGGGCGTCCTGGCTGTCCTTATTGTGTCCGCGCTAAAGAACTGGCGGAAAAACTGACTGAAGAACGCGACGATTTCAACTTCCGTTACGTTGACATCCACGCGGAAGGCATCACCAAGGCCGATCTGGAAAAAACCGTCGGTAAACCGGTTGAAACCGTGCCGCAGATCTTCCTGGATGAGAAGCACATCGGCGGTTGCACCGATTTCGAAGCTTACGCCAAAGAACACCTGAACCTGTTCCAGTAAGTTTTTGAACGACAAAAAAGGCGCTTAACGCGCCTTTTTTTATTGCCGCTGCCGCCGGTGCAGCTGCTGCAGCGTCTGCAACAGGCCGAGGGCGAACAGCATCAGCATCGCGCCGAACACGCACCAGAACACCGCGCTGGTGGCATAAGCCAACTCCTGCCAGAATGAATAGGACGGCGTCAGCCAGAAGTGGCGGATCAGCAGGCACAGCGGCAGCGCATACAGCGCGCCAAGCAACGGGCAAAGCAGCCGCTTGCGGCTCGACAGATAGCTGGCGATCGCACCGGGGACAACGAACAGCAGCAGGCCGGTTTCCCCGTGGTGCTCATGATCCGTGCTGCCGAACAGGCCGGTTTGCTGGCCGAGAAACACCAGGCTGAACAACAGAAAACAGCTGAGAATGCCCAGCCAATATCGATAACTCGTCATGCGAATTCTCCCCCGCCCAATTACCGCATCAATAGAAATCGGTCCGGCCACCCGTGAGGTGACGCTAAACCGAATTTTTTCCTTGGTCAAAAGAGAGTTAAATGCGCACGGCGGCGCAGGAAATCAGCTTTCTGTGCTGGCTGTCATCGGTCATAGCGTCTAGAATGAACGCCGCCGAACGATGGTTCGCTTCGCTTTCTGCTGGTGGTGATTTATGACGTCGTTTTAAGGCTGAATTTATCTCTTATAGTTATCTATATCAAGCACTTACTGGTAAACAATAAGTTATCCTCCGTGAACATAAACGTCGCTAGTTTGTTAAACGGTAACTACATTCTGTTACTGTTCGTGGTACTCGCACTGGGGCTGTGCCTCGGTAAACTCCGTCTGGGCTCCGTCCAACTCGGTAATTCCATTGGCGTTTTGGTGGTTTCCCTGCTGCTCGGCCAGCAACACTTCGCCATTAACACCGAGGCGCTGAATCTCGGCTTCATGCTGTTTATTTTCTGCGTCGGCGTGGAAGCCGGACCCAACTTTTTCTCGATTTTCTTCCGCGACGGCAAAAACTACCTGATGCTGGCGTTGGTGATGGTCGGCTCGGCGATGGTGCTCGCCGTCGGTCTCGGCAAGCTGTTCCACTGGGATATCGGCCTGACCGCCGGCATGTTGGCCGGCTCGATGACCTCCACGCCGGTGCTGGTGGGCGCCGGCGACACGCTACGCAACACCATCGTCAACGGCCCGGCGCTGCTGGCGGCGCAGGATCATCTGAGCCTGGGCTACGCCCTCACCTACCTGATCGGTCTGGTCAGCCTGATCTTCGGCGCGCGCTACCTGCCGAAGCTGCAACACCAGGACCTGTCCACCTCTGCCCAGCAGATCGCCCGCGAACGCGGCCTGGACACCGACAGCCAGCGCAAGGTCTACCTGCCGGTGATCCGCGCCTACCGCGTCGGCCCCGAGCTGGTGGCCTGGGCCGACGGCAAGAACCTGCGTGAACTGGGCATCTACCGCCAGACCGGCTGTTACATCGAACGCATCCGCCGCAACGGCATTCTGGCCAACCCGGACGGTGACGCGGTGCTGCAGGTGGGCGACGAGATTTCGCTGGTCGGCTACCCGGACGCCCACGCGCGGCTGGACCCGAGCTTCCGCAACGGCAAGGAAGTGTTCGATCGCGATCTGCTCGACATGCGCATCGTCACCGAAGAGATCGTGGTGAAGAACAGCAACGCGGTGAACAAACGCCTGAGCCAGCTAAAGCTGACCGACCACGGCTGCTTCCTCAACCGCGTGATCCGCAGCCAGATCGAAATGCCGATCGACGACAGCATCGTGCTCAACAAAGGCGACGTGTTGCAGGTGAGCGGCGACGCGCGCCGGGTGAAGAGCGTGGCGGAGAAAATTGGCTTTATCTCGATTCACAGCCAGGTGACCGATCTGCTGGCGTTCTGCGCCTTCTTCATCATCGGCCTTTTGATCGGCCAGATCACCATACAGTTCAGCAACTTCTCGTTCGGCATCGGCAACGCCGCCGGCCTGCTGATGTCCGGCATCATGCTCGGCTTCCTGCGCGCCAACCACCCGACCTTCGGCTACATTCCGCAGGGCGCGCTGAACATGGTGAAAGAATTCGGCCTGATGGTGTTTATGGCGGGCGTGGGCCTGAGCGCCGGCGCCGGCATCGGCCACAGCCTGGGTGCGGTCGGCGGCCAGATGCTGATCGCCGGGCTGATCGTCAGCCTGGTGCCGGTGGTTATCTGCTTCCTGTTCGGCGCCTACGTGCTGCGCATGAACCGCGCCCTGCTGTTCGGCGCCATCATGGGCGCCCGCACCTGCGCGCCGGCGATGGAGATCATCAGCGATACCGCGCGCAGCAACATCCCGGCGCTGGGTTACGCCGGCACCTACGCCATCGCTAACGTGCTGTTAACGCTGGCGGGTTCACTCATCGTGGTGCTATGGCCGGGCATACTCGGCTGATCGATTAGCGGGAGAGATGGATCGGCGATAAAAATATTTTGATTTTTTTGTCGCCGGCCAGAACTTTCGTTGGGGGCCGCAGTCTGAATTAGTGCCACTGCTTTTCTTTGATGTCCCCATTTTGTGGAGCCCGATAATCCCGCCTTTTAGGTTCAAGATTATCGGGTTTTTTGTTGCCTGAAAAACGTATTACATCAACGGCCCACGGCCCCAAAATGCACATTTTTGCTGTGGTTCGGTCACACATCCCTCTTCTCATTCGTCATCTATATGTGTTAACCCGATAAATGAGGAGTTCTTATGACTACGTTAGTGAATACCGACCCTGTCAATCATGCGCAAACCATTGCCAACGTTTTTTCCGCGCTGCTGAAAGTGCATGGCGCTATCGATGCGCACAATCTGGAGCGCAAGATCTACCATCTCGTCCTCCTGCGCGCTTCGCAAATCAATGGCTGCGGTTACTGTGTCGAGATGCATACCAAAGAAGCGCGCGAGGACGGTGAAACCAACGCACGTCTGGACAGGCTGGTGGTATGGGAACACGTTGATGATTTCACGCCTCGCGAGCGCGCCGCATTTGCCTGGACAGAAGCGTTAACGCGGCTTGAACGCCATACCGAGTATGGCCCACTGCGTGCGGCATTGCGCGCGTACTATTCCGAGGAAGAAATCAGCGCGCTAACCGCAAATATCACTATGATAAATTTGTGGAATAGAATTCATATTTCCGGCCACTAATATGAAAAACGACAAGTATGCAGCACTGTTCGAATCGAGAAGATCGTTTCTGATCGGCCTCGCCTATCGTATTTTAGGTTCTCTGGCCGACGCGGAAGATGCCGTGCAAGATACCTATATCAAATGGTTACATACGGATCGCCACAGCATTCTGAATCCTGCGGCCTGGCTGACCACCGTCTGCACTCGTCGTTGCCTCGACCTGCTGCGCGCCGCGCAGCAGGCTCGCGTCGATTATGTCGGTATTTGGCTGCCAGAACCCATTCAAACCGCCGCAGCCAAAACGCCCGAGCAGACGTTGGAGCTCTCATCGTCGCTGTCGACGGCCTTTATGCTGTTGCTCGAAAGACTCACTCCCCGCGAGCGCGCAGCCTATTTGCTACATGACATCTTTGACTTGCCCTACGCGGATCTCGCCATGACATTAGGTGGAGAAGAAACGGCATGTCGTAAACTGGTGTCACGCGCGCGCACAAAAGTTGGCCGCCCGGAGGAGCGTAACCCCCAGCCCACAGAGCGGCAGGAGGCATTACTT
>NZ_JASGBT010000023.1:26614-28078 GCF_030053255.1 Serratia sp. PF-27 | reverse complement strand
GGATCTCGCCATGACATTAGGTGGAGAAGAAACGGCATGTCGTAAACTGGTGTCACGCGCGCGCGAAAAAGTTGGCCGCCCGGAGGAGCGCAACACCCAGCCCACAGAGCGGCAGGAGGCATTGCTGATCGCTTTCAAAACGGCGGTGGAAACGGCAGATATCGAACCGCTTTCGACCCTGTTGTCCGAAGACGTTAAGCTCAGTGCGGACGGCGGCGGCAAAGTGCCCGCCAACCTGGCTGAACTCGTCGGCAAACGTGACGTACTCGAGTTTATCGGCGGTAAATTGCCCGTATTTTGGCGAGCCTATCTCTGGCAACACGCGCTCATCAATGGCGTGCCGGGCGCCTTGCTATCCGAACAAGGCCGTATTACGGCGTCTGTCAGTCTCAGCTTGAATGCCGAAGGCCGACTGGCTCAGGTATTTATCGTGCGCAACCCAAGCAAACTTTCGCAACTCGACCGTCTGTGGACAATGCCTCTGCGGTAAGAACACCTTTACAACATGTGCCCAGTTTCCGGTAATACAGCGAGACGGCTTATTTACTGACAGGGAGAGGTGGCCATTTCCCACCACGCTTAATTAGCTCGTCTTTGATGCGCTCAAGAGACGCTTTCGCCTCACTGCCGTCCGGACTCCTATTAATCAGCCGTTGTAGTTGATTACCCATCGTCCAACCCGAGTTGCCTCTTATATCGCTATCGGCGCCTTTTTCTAATAAAAGAATGACGTGGTCATAGGAGTGATAGTCTAAAGCATCGATGAGCAGCGTATCACCCAGTGAATTTCTTATATTTATATCAGCACCATGCTCCAACATGACCTCTAATGTTTCTGTGTTTTTTGCAAAGATACTATTAAATATAATGGGTTGATTATGAACCTTATCCCTGGCATTTGGAGAAAGTCCGCCCTCTAACATAGCCTGTATCCAGATGCCTTTATCCGCTTTCATAACAAATTCAGCGGGGCTGCCTGGTGCGTTAGGCTGAGGTTGTAATGGCTCAGCCCCCGCCTTGACTAAATCTGTAATGATCTTGAGCCGCTCTGGCGTATTCTTGTCAAAGATGGCGTTGTTTATCGCCCAGAATAGCAACGTCATCTCCACCTTGGCCGGTCGATTTAACGTTTCTTTGCTTACCGTCGGTAAAACCTTATCCAGCTTTTGCCTGTCACCCTCGTAGATGATGTTGGCGATGTCCAGCTGCGTCCCTTCAAAATAATCCTGTGGTTGTAGCTCCCTACCTTGTTCGCATCCCTGCATCACACAGATAGATAGCACCACGGTGATCATCAGAATAATGTGCTTCATGCTCATACCCACCCACGTCAAACCCCCGTCATTTCACCCAGCTAAGAGTCGACTAATTCACAATATTTATATTATCTTTAATTTTAATTAATTTTTTTATATAAGAATTATTTTTGTCTCCCTCGGCTATTTCCGCAGAAATCAAAGAAAT
>NZ_JASGBT010000023.1:312-26604 GCF_030053255.1 Serratia sp. PF-27 | reverse complement strand
CCAAGCAAACTTTCGCAACTCGACCGTCTGTGGACAATGCCTCTGCGGTAAGAACACCTTTACAGCATGTACCTACTTCCTGGTAATACACAGGCCATCAGCATCGGCCCAGAGGATTTTTACGGTTTCGCCCTTGTGGCCACAGAAGATAAACAGATGGCCGGAGAAAGGATTCTCATCGAGAGCGTGCTGTACGCGCGATGCCAGCCCGTTGAAGCCATTGCACATATCGGTGACGCCGGTGACCAGCCAGATACGAGAGCCCGCAGGGAATGATATCACCGGCGACCTCGTTTAAGTTCGCGAACCAGCGTCGCCAGCATGATTGGTGCGAGATAGCCTGATAGCTTCAGGCGAGATCGGCCGATGGCGACCTCACAGACCTGCTCGGGCTTTGGCTGTGTTGCTGGAGCCAGAGAGGCCGCTAGCATCAAGGCTGAGGGGTGTTCGACCACCACAGAAACAACCTTGTCCTCGATGATAACGGGTGCGGCAACATGCTGCCCGGCATGAGCCCTCGATAAGGTGCCGATAGCGACGGCGTCATTTGAACAGCGGGTTATCGTTGATGCCGTTGTTAGGAGCCAGCAGCGCGACGCTGACGTCGGGTTGCAGAGACTTTTCGACCATGGGCAACTTGAACTCCATGGGGTAGTTAGCACGGGGGGATATCGGATCCTGTCATAGATGGTGTCCACTTAAAATAGGTGGACACCATCCTTAATCATCCCAGCCAAAACCAGAAGACGTCCTACACGGGACGCTTACCTCCGGTGTCAGGCTGTTTAATGATGAATGGGGTCGTTGCTGATTATATTCCTGCCGCCGCACTCGATCTCTCCTGAGCATCTTCCAGTGAAAGGAACCAGTGCACATTCAGACATTCATCACGAAGGCTGCCATTAAATGACTCGACCAGTGCATTGTCTGTGGGCTTTCCAGGTCGTGAAAAGTCGATCGTCACCTTATTTTCATATGCCCATCGGCCCAGAGATTTGGAGATAAATTCGCTGCCATTGTCCGTTTGCAACCTGAGGGGAACACGGCGCTTCATTTGTTTCAGCTGCTCCGTAATGGTCACCATATCCCCACCACGTAAACCCTGCCCAACCTGGATCGCCAGACATTCCCGACTAAAATTATCGACTATAGTTAGCGCCCGGATCCGGTGCCATTGAACAGATTGTCAGCAACAAAATCCATGCTCCAGCACTGATCTACCCGCTAACTTCCGGACGGACGCGCCGGTGTCTGGCTGTGACATGTCGGCAGGTCGTTTTGTCCGCAGATTCAGCCCTTCCAGACAGTAAATCCGATGGGTTTTCTTATGATTTATTAACCAGCCTTCCCGCCGTAAAAGAATATGAATGCGCTGGCAACCGTACCGAACTCGCGCTGCTGCAATCTCTCTTATCCTCGGAGTCAGGGCCTTGTCATCACGCCAGCTACGGTAGTTATACACCGTACGACGCTGCATCATCAGACGACAGCCACGGCGCAGACCAATGCGGTAAGCGTCGAGCAGATAAGCCACAGCTTCACGTTTCTGGACGGGCCTCAGAACTTTTTTCGAATGACATCCTAGAGCATTTCCTAGTCCAGACTGAGGTCTGCCACCAGACGACGGAGCCGCTGATTTTCATCCTCCAGCTGCCGTAGGCGGCGCAATTCTGTCACCCCCATCCCGCCAAACTTTTTCTTCCAGATGTAAAAAGTGGCTTCAGAAATACCCATCTTTCTGCACATTTCTTCCACTCGAATGCCGGTTTCGGCCTGTTTCAACGCAAAAGCGATCTGTTCTTCGGTATAGCGGGTGTTTTTCATGAAGGAATGACCTCTTTGTTCGATAAAAGAAAGACCGGATACTGCAGTTTAGACCGGTACTGATTACAGGGAAGAGACCAATGCCGCAACCGTTCCTAGTTACAGCTCCCAATTATATTGAGGGTTAACGTTTAAAATTGCCAATTCCACCATCAAGATCATCAAATAGCGCAATCAAGCCCTCGACGAAAAGGGCGACCTTTCTCGACCGTTGACTACTGACTGGGTGAATAACGTAGAAGCAGACTGGCTCTGGTTCGAAATCATCGAGTACTGTCACCAATCGGCCCGCATGAATATGATCGGCGACTTCCCACCAGGACTTCTGGGTCAGCCCCAACCCCGCGACAGCCCATTCGACTGGCAAGGAGGCATTTGTGGTGGCGAGAGCGCCCGTTATGCGTAGTTTTTTAGGAGCTTGAGCATGCTCGAAGCGCCATTCTGCATGAAGATGGGATTGTGTGTTGAATATTAGGCAACGATGTGTGCCGAGCTCGTTGGGATGGCTGGGCGTACCATGGCTATCGAGATATGCGGGGCTCGCGACGACGACGCGCCGCGTGTCGAACAGGCGGCGTCCGATCAGGTTTGAATCGATTGCTGGCCCGCCGCGGATCGCAATATCGAATCTTTGGGCGATGATGTCGGCAAAGTGATCGTCCAACGTCAAGTGCAGAGCAATATCAGGATAGTCCAATGCAAATCGCCCGACAAAGGGAGCGATCCAACACTGCCCTAGCGGATTGGGTGCTGTGACGCGAAGCATGCCACGTGTAGACGTGGCGCTATCGATAACACGATTCTCCAACGCACGGAAATCGCTAACGATGCGTGAACCTTCCTCAAAATAGTCTTTGCCTATCTCGGTCAGTGCCTGGTGACGTGTAGTACGCAAAAGTAACGCGACCCCTAGCCGTCTTTCCAGGCTGGATACACGATCTGCCACAACGGATGACGCTAAGCCAAGGCTGCGGCCTGCCGCGGAGAAACTACCTTGCTGTACAACCTCAATAAAGATTTCAACCTCGGTGATGGCGTGCATGTATTTCCATTATTTTCCGGAAGGTCCTTCCGGAATTAAATCATTTCCTAGTGGAAGAATATAGATGAATATTGATGCGGTGTACCAATTTCTTTCTTTTCACTTTGTAACTTTGGAGAATCTGGCATGGTTTATCTAAGAACATTTGGTTTCGCAGCGGCCGCAGCCGTGGTGATGCTCGTTACTACGACATCTCTAGTTCGGGCTGCTGATAGCAATCTCGTCACTACTCGTGCGCTGGGCTGGCAAACGGCAACTGCATTAGCAAGCGAAGCGGTGCGTGTGTGCTCTAACCAAGGATATCTAGTGACGGCGACAGTAGTCGATCCAACAGGCCATCCGCAAGCGGTTGTCAAAGGAGACTCCGTGCCATTGCAGTCACTTTCTGTATCCTACCGTAAGGCATATACAGCGTATTCATATGGCCAGACTTTCAATAAGGATACGACCAGTGAATTGATCGCAGCGAAGGTCACTGGTCCACTTGATGGTGGTGTGCTAGCCACCGTACCGGAAGTCCTCTTCATTCCTGGCGGGGTCACATTGAGAACATCTGATCGAACCGTAATAGGTGGTATTGGTGTATCGGGTGCGCCCGGTGGGGACAAGGATGAGGCTTGCGCGCAGGCTGCAGTCGCCAAGTACAAGAAGGATTTCCAATAACGTCGTGTAGTCCCATGTAATCATCGCTTTCTAGGTGCATGGGACTACGAAGCATAGCGGGATTGAATATTACCCGTCGAGAAAAACGTCTCAATTTTCCTGACGTTATACCATTAGTGTTGCGCGCACATGGACATGAAGCACGTGGTCGAACTTATTTCTATCGTAGCGCAATGACTGGCCTGCTAGTATGCATACCCACCGCCTCTCCTCACAAGTTCGTTTTATGAATTCTTACGATGGATGAAATCAACTTTCCAAGTGCATCCAGAACACAAATAATGGGAAAACCCAACGGGCTGTCGTTGCGTGGGGACATTATGCTTCAGATTTATTTTCCTTTAATCATATGGACTGACATTTTAGGTATTAGTTTAAAGATTTAAATCGAAGCAATTATTATGTGCGTGTTTTTGTGCAGAAATTATCGCCATACATCAATTTCAACCCGCATAAGAGATACGAAAGGATGTCAACGCGAATGGATTGACTACTCTTATCTCCTGCATGTCTTTTAACGTCCACCCCAAAAAAGTGAAAAAATGAACGACGTGACGCTTACTCCGAAAACTGGCCACCTATGGATTTGGAGAATATTGTGCTGGCTGTTGGCTGCCCTCGGTTTATTTAATTTTATCGCTGGGTTTCTCTTGGCATGGCTGGGCGGGAGTTTCTTCTATTTGATATTTGGCGCTACCTTACTGATCTCCAGCTTCCTATTGCTGCGCCGTCGTTTCCTTGGTCAGGCAATCTATCTTTGCTTGCTAATTGCAACTGCAATATGGACTATTTGGGAATCGCAGGGGGCGTTTTGGTACATATTCCCTCGTATCTTTATTCCACTTCTGTTCGGGGTTGTGCTTTTTGCGCTAGCGCCACTACATATCCCCAGAACCAAGGATCGGATGTCGTACACGTTAGCCATTCTTTTTGCCTCAATATCGACTTATCTATTTGTTAACCTTTTCATCAATCACGGCCTGCTGGGGCCTGCTCAGCAAACACAGGCCGAACTAAGCAAAATTACCAATGAGCAATCCGGGGCGTGGGATCAATACGCTGGTTCTTTGGAGCGGCGTTCGGCGGTTCCGTATACGCAGATCAATAAGGGGAATGTCGGTAACCTCAAGGTAGCTTGGACATTTCACACCGAGGAAATACATACGGACGGCGGATTAATTATCGGGGAAGATCAAAATACGCCCTTGCAGATAGACGACACCGTATTTCTATGCACTCCGCTGGATAAAGTGTTTGCGCTTGATGCCGATACTGGCAAGCAGAAATGGTTATACGATGCCAAGGGCAATTCTCCACTCTGGCAGCGCTGTCGTTCGTTGGCCTATGCCGATATCAGTCATGATACCTTTCATCCGATTTCAACCGTGCAACAGCGAGGATCAGATTGTGTTCAGCGATTGTTCTTAGGAACGATCGATGCGCGTTTGATCGCCCTGGATGCTGCCACAGGCAAGCTATGCCGCGATTTTGGACAATCCGGCACCGTTGATTTGACACATGGCATGGGCGATGTTGCTCCTGGCATGTATATGCAAACTTCTGGTCCGACGGTTATCGAAAACGGCTTAGTCGTCATAGCGGGGTGGATCATGGACAATCACTCCGTGAATGAGCCTTCTGGTGTCGTGCGCGCTTTCGATGCACGTACCGGCAGTTTGATATGGGTCTGGGACCTCGCCAATCCTCAGTCAACGGGCGAACCGCCTGCCGGCCAGACCTATACTCGGGGGACACCAAATGTGTGGGCTTTCCCCTCGGTGGACGAAAAGCTCAAGATGATCTATCTCCCATTAGGCAACGCTACCCCCGATTACTGGGGCGGCTATCGAACGGAAACGGACGATGCTTACAACTCTTCCGTCGTGGCACTCGACTATCGCACAGGACGTGAACAATGGAAGTTTCAGACCGTGCATCACGACATATGGGATTACGACGTCCCGACACACCCCGTCCTGTATGATCAGCCCGACGGCAAGGGCGGTACAGTGCCTGCCTTGTTGCAAGCAACGAAGCGCGGTGAAATTTTTCTGCTTGATCGTCGCAATGGGCATCCTCTTGCCAAGGTGGAAGAAAAGCCTGTGCCGACCCATGATGTCGCGGCGGGTGACTACCTTTCGCCTACCCAACCGTATTCGGTCGATATGCCGCAGATTCGTGCACCACGCCTGACCGAACGCGATATGTGGGGAATGACGTCAATCGACCAGCTCATGTGTAGAATCCGCTTCCGCATGCTGCGCTACGATGGTGACTTTACGCCGCAATCAGTGAAGGGAATTATCCAGTACCCAGGCAATTTGGGCGGCATGAACTGGGGTGGAATGTCGCTCGACACCGAGAATAACCTTCTCATCGTCAATGATATTCGTATCGCCATGGAACCCCATCTGATTCCTCGTTCTGAATCTGACAAATTTAAGGCGGGTGATGGCCACTTGGGTTATTCGCCTGCGTTGGGTACACCATTTGGTGTTACCACCAATTATTTCCTATCACCACTCGGTGTTCCTTGCATCGCTCCACCGTTTGGCACGCTCTCGGCTGTGGACTTGTCCACCAAGAAGATTCGTTGGCAGGTACCACTTGGCACGTCGTATGATTCAGGGCCCTTTGGTACTAAGACCAGACTGCCCATGACAATCGGCATGCCTTCTCTGGGAGGCCCTCTCAGTACGGGCGGTGATTTAGTGTTTTATAGCGGGACCCAAGATTACTATCTTCGGGCTTTTGATATGCACACTGGCCAAGAACTCTGGAAGGGCCGCTTGCCCGTCGGTAGTCAAGCTACGCCAATGTCTTACATATCGCCAAAGACACATCGTCAATACATAGTGCTTACAGCATCAGGGGCTCGCGGCCAACCAGACCGAGGGGACTATGTTATTGCCTATTCGCTGGATGGTGAGGACAACACGCCTTAAAGTGCTCTCATTTGGCGATCAATTTTCAAATTAAACATTGCAGTTTATTCTTGACTTAGAAACTCCCCATAAAAATTGCTCGTGTCAAGCCCTGGGTGGAAATCGCCTAGGGCTTGCAGCTCTATAAGGAATGCTAGGCTAGCTCTGTTCCGCGCCGATTGGATTGACTGCGGCATTGTTGGCCAGATGCCATACAAGAGCGTCGAGAGAGAAAGCCGGGGCGGGAGCTGATGGGCTGGACTATCACGTCACTGGTAGCACATCGCTGCTGCCGCTACATGTGTTCCCAACGAGCCAGCGCACTGTGCCGCCGAACAGCGACCGTCACCAGTTCCTCACCGAGCTACAGCGCGATCACAGCCACGCAGCCCACGGCTGCATAGATCTGGTAAAGCGCACCATGAGTGAAGGGCCAGGCCTGAGTCACTTTGGCGTAGCCCTCGCGTGTGGAACGATGCCCCCTTAGCCTGAAGGACTCGACCACCACTCACCTAAGTAACGAGCATATAGGGCGCTTCATCCGCGATGCAGAGCAGGTCCCGTTGATCTGCAACCGCGAGAGCCCCACTCACGGGGGACTCTGTAAATGAGAAAGTACAGTTTCTAGTAAAGCTCGTAATGATCCAGTACCGGATCATCGATCTCTCGAGGGCTAGCCAGTGGTGCGAGTTATCGAGCTATTGGTCGCCAGCTAGGTCGCTCAGCATCGGCGATCTCGGAGAGGCCGGCCGCAATGGTGGACCAGGGAAGAACCGAGCGTACAATGCTGAAAAGCAGTTCCTCAAGCGGGCCTGCGACTGAAGCCTTACCTTCTGTCCCGTGAACCGGAGCGGCGCAATATCGTGATACGCCTGTTGGAGGCTGACTGGTCGCCAGAACAAATTTCAGGATGACTGAAGTATCATTCTCCTGACGGAAAGATCATATGTGTTTCGCACGAAATAATCTATCGATCACTGTTTGTTCAAGCCCGCGGCGTACTACGTGAAGAACTAAAAAAGCACCTGCGGACCCAGCGGATGTTCCGCCAAGCCAGGCCCCATCGGGCGCCCATATCAGGCGGCATTCCTGAATATATCTCAATTCGCTCTCGTGCGGTGATCGAAGACCGCGCATTGCCAGGGCATTGGGAAGGCGCTCTGATTTTGGGGCAAATCAGAGCGCCATTGCCACGTTCGTCGACAGAAGCACACGGTTCACCGTGCTTTGCAGGATCGAGGACAAACGGGACGAAACCGTGACTCGAGCTCTTGTTGAGCAGATGCGCCAGCTTCCTGTTCAACTAAGGAAAAGCCTAGCCTGGGACCGCGGGGTTGAGTTATTAGCACACAGGGATTTTAGTATTGCTACCAATATGGCCGTTTACTTCTGCGATCCGGGCAGCCCCTGGCAGCGGGGCACCAACGAAAATACAAATGGCCTGCTACGCCAGTACTTCCCGAAAAGAACAAGCTTGGCAAGCTATACCCATACAAGCTTGATGTAATTGCCGCCAAGCTAAACTCCCGGCCCAGAAAAACGTTGGGGTTCAAGACCCGCGGCTAAAGCGCTGGACGGAATGTTGTACTGACCGTTTGAATCCACAAGCGCTAAAAATTGGGATTACCCAAGGACAGGCTGCGATCACCTATGTATGGTGCCACCGACGCATTATCTTCGTGTGAATTGCTATCAACAGCCTCATCCCTCAATGGAAATGGGAGAGTTTCAAGTTAATTGGAATTCGAGGGACTTAATAGTCACTTAAATAAATAACGACCTCCGTTATATGTTCGATCAAAAAAATCACGGCTAAATCAATTCAATTGGCTCAAATCTCCTTTTGATCATGAAGTCGTCCAATAAGCCGTTCAAGTGGATCTGAGATATGGTCGACTTTCAAACGTAATAGGTATAAATCGTCGGCGATTCCATAGCAAGCGGACGAATAACAACATCGGAACGAATGCATCCCGTTGTTTTAGTTGAAGTCGTAATGCCAATACCGTGGCCTGCACCAACCAGTGTAAGCATCATGCTAACTGACAACACGTGTTCAACTACCTTCGGCTCGCGCTGCAGAACGCTCAATAGCTGTACTAGCTCTCGGCTGAAACCTTCGCAAATAATAGGAGCACCTAAAACAAGCGGATAATATGCCAGCTCTTCAGGTGGAACAGCTCTGTACGAAAGTAACGGGTGGCGAGCTGGCAAGACGACCACGAGGCTATCAGCCCAAACCGGTTCAGCGATAATGCCTTCCTCAACATCGCCTGTATGCGAAAATCGATGACAAAGTCGCCGGAACGTAAACCATGCAACTGTTCGGACAAAGAAACTTCTGAGACTCGGATTTCAACATCGGGCTCTTCAGCGCGAGAACGAGCAAGGAGTAACGATAGCCTTTGATCGATTGCTCCATCCGAGATTGCAATGTGTATGCGGCCCAGAAGTCCTACCGCCGCCGCTCTTGCATTCTCCGTGCTTGCTCCAATACGGCGAATAGTTTACGGACATATTTCAGGAACACGACACCCGCAGTAGATAATCTAGCGCCACGTCGATTTCGACTGAAGAGCGCCACGCCCATTTCATCTTCAAGCTCTTTGATAGCACGGGTAATGGTGGCTGCTCCATGTATAGCCATACTGCAGCTCAAGTGAAGTGCAATTCCTCGGCCAAGATGAATCGACGAAGATGTCTTAATTCCATAAGTCGTCCCTTGGTCTATGCAAATTTGTGGCTCCAGCCCAAAACCATACCCAGACGAGTCATTGAAGTAGTCCGGCCCATCATGTCACCCTCTCGGCATCATGGATCTGCGCGATTCATTGTCTCGAATATTCTATGTATTTCCTCCTTCGATGCCGTGCGAAATATTTCCGATGTACCATACCCAATCTCAGTGTCGCCTGCCGCAAAGCGTGAAAGGACAGTATCGGTAAACTCACCGACCGGCACACCCGAAGTATGCAGGCCGGTACCACCCAAATCGGTATTTACCGCAGGCGGAATTACTTCAACCACCGAAACCGAACTTCCTTCCAACTGTGAACGCAACGATAGCGTAAAGGAATGCATCGCAGCTTTAGTCGCTGAATAAACGGCGACCTGTCGACTCGGAATAAAAGCCAGGCCCGACGTAACATTCACAATTGCAGCCCGTTTTTGTTTGAGAAAATGTGGCAAGAACAATGCTGCCAGATGAACTGGGGCCTGGAAATTAATAGCAATCTCTTCCGCCCGAACTTGCCATGGAGCATCGTCAGTCAAAAAATCAACCCGACGCTGAATTCCCGCGTTATTAACTAGGACATTGACATCGCTGAAACGACTGAGAACCGCCTCCGCCAACTCTTCGCGACTGCTTTGAGCCGCAACATCGCCATACACGATTTCAAGACCGGGGTTTGCCTCTTGTGCAGCCACAAGCGCATCCAAGTTGCGGCCGCAAATGATGACTCGACTTCCCGCCTTGAGGAGTCCGACCGCTATTGACAGCCCGATCCCCGTGCCACCACCGGTTACGAGAACCGTATTTCCAGAAATTTCCATCATTATCTCCACTTAATACTTTATTGACTGTGCGACCCCACACAAATACCATCATCCACTTCACCGGCAAGCATGTAGGGTCTTGGATAAATTAGAGTTTAAGAATATGCGCGGCATTCAGATGCGCGAGCTTCTCTCGTTGTTCCGAAGTAATTGGTGCAGTCCGTAGGAACTCCACAGCTTCGGCCGACGACTCGAAGGGGTAATCGATGGAAAACATCACCGCGTCCTCTCCGATTGCCATGATCGCTCCGACCAATGCGGCGTGAGAAAAAACGCCGCTTGTCGTGATGAAGATATTTTGTCCAAAATACTTCGACGGCAGGTGTTGAAGATTCTGATTGGCAAGCGTTTTGTAGCGGGAATCGAGTCGCCACAGCTGGAACGGCAGATACTCCCCCATATGTCCGAGAATGAGCTTTGCCTTGGGGTGCCGATCAAACACCCCCCCGTAGACGATACGCATGGCGTGTCCGGCAGTTTCGACCCCCCAGGTCCAGGTTGGGCCGACCAGATTCGGATGCCCATCCAGGATGTGCCAGTGATCGGCTCGAGGAGCACCGGGATGGATATAGAGCGGCACATCGAGCTCCACGAGGGCAGTCCAAAAAGCATCGAATTGCGGCTCGTCCAGGTAGTGCCCGCCAGTATGGTCATTGATCAACGCGCCGCAAAATCCCAGATCAAGGACGCAGCGACGCAGCTCCTCGATCGCCGCTACCGGATCCTGCATCGGCAACGCAGCAAAGCCGCGAAAACGGTCAGGTGACTGTTTGATGACATCGTAAAGAAAATCATTGGCGGTACGTGCGTCGGCAATCGCGACCTCAGCGGAATCGGCAGCCTGGATGCCCGGCGCGGTCAAGGATAGCACCTGGACATCGATGCCATGCTCGTCCATGTCGGGTAGCCGCCATTCGCTAAAGTCAAACAGGCGAGGCCCCGTCAGGTTTTTGAATTCATCGGAAGCGTGCACATCGGGAACGGCATGAATCTTGTCGCCAAGTTTCAGGCCATGTATCGAGAAGGCTTCTTCAAGTGCTATTATTTTCATCACAATCTCCTTGCGTTGCGGGGAGAAGGCGGCATCAGAGCCGCCTCCTGTCAGCAAACAAAATCCGTCCGGCGTTAGCCGTTTCGGGGACCGTAAATCTCATCGACGGCAAACCAATTAATCAGTTTGCCCAGTCCGGAGGGATGGCGGATTGTCTTGAGACGTCCAAACTCTTTCAACGTATCCAGGCAGTGCTCACGGCCGAACCCGGTGTGCTTGGCGCCACCAAAAGGCATGCCCACGCCACCACGATTGTACGTGTTGAATAGAGTGATCCCGACATCCACATGCCGCGCCACTCGGAATCCCTTCTCCATGTCCTGGGTGTAGATCCCGCACACCAGGCCATACTCGGATTGGTTGCAGAGCTTGACCGCCTCTTCTTCGGTATCGAAGGGCGTGACTGTGACGACCGGACCAAAGATTTCTTCCTCGAAAAGCGTGTGATCTCCGGGCACGTTGGTGAACAGGGTAGGCTTAACGTAGAACCCGCCTTTCAGCGCAGGATCACTGGGAAGTTCCGCCTGTGCAGCAATGCTCAGGCCATCCTTGATGCCAAGATCAATGTACGACTGGACGCGTTTGCGGTGAACATCCGTGACCAGTGGGCCGACGTGCGTCTCCGGCTTCATGCCGTCGCCGACCTTGAGTTTTTTCACACCTTCGGCCAAGCGCTCAACGAAGCGGTCGTAAATGCCACGCTGGACAACCATGCGCGATGCGGCGGTGCACGCCTCACCTTGATTGAAAAAGCCGCCTTCAAGACCATCCCGTACGGCCCGATCGAGATCGGCATCGTCGAACACGATGTAGGCATTCTTGCCGCCCAATTCGAGCAGAGCGGGCGTAATGTTGTCAGCAGCGCTATGCAGGACTGCAGCGCCCGCCTTGGTCGACCCGGTAAACGTAACCTTTCTGACCAAAGGGTGGCTGGCTAATGCAGCGCCTGCAATCGGACCGGCACCTGGGACAATACTGACCACGTTTTCCGGCAATACGGTTTGAAGCAGCTCGACAATGTAGGCCGGGGTCAACGGGGTTTGTTCGCCGGGTTTCAACACGACGGTATTACCAACCGCCAGCGCGGGTGCCAACTTCCCTGCGGTATGAATGGGTGGCCAGTTGAACGGGATGATCGCACCGACCACACCGAGTGGCTCCAACACTACTGTGGTCGAAATGTTGCCGTGATCGATGTGATCGCCAGGGATCTTATCGACAATGCTGCCGAAATAGCGGAACAGCATAATAAGAGCGTTGACATCAAACGTGCGCGCTTGCGTGAACGGCTTACCATTTTCCAAGGTTTCGATGCGCGCGATTTCATCGGCATGCGCCTCAAGCACATCCGCGCATTTCAACAGTAACGCGCTGCGCTCCGTCGGCGAGCGATGTCGCCAGTCCGTTTCATAGGCTTCGTGGGCAGCCTTGACGGCGGCATCTATTTCTGCAGCGCCGCCCCCTTGCACCCATGCAATGATTTCCCCTGTCGCCGGATTCTCGACAGAGAATTTGTCCTTGGGATCATTGGAGGACCAACGGTAGGTTTTCAAGAGATCATCTGAAGTCATTTCATAGCTCCTTCAATACTAATTGCACTGCACAGTACAGTGCATTTTAAGGGTAAAAAAATAGGTACTCGATCTTCCACTTAGGCTTTGACACCGTACCCAGCGAAGAAAAGACGTACTGCACGGTTTACGATGTCGGCACGCCGTTCTGCACCCACATTGCCTTCCGTATCAATAAGACGCATCCAAAGCAGGGGCTCATTGATCATGCCAATGAACTGCTGGGTTGCAATCAATGAATCCTCCAGATGCATGGCATTTTCCCGCACCATCCGCTCCAGATACGCACTTACCGCAAGAACAATAGGCTCCTTTCCGTACTTGTAAAAACTTCTCGGTAGCTCGGGAAATCGCTCGCCTTCCAGAATTGCAAGACGTAAGAATGCGATAACTGTGGGACTCGCCCAATGATTGGCAAGCGCGAGCCCGATAGCCTGTAACCCTTCTCGCGGCCCCTTTCCCGCCGCAGCTTCTTCGATTAACTCTCCAGGATCTATACGCCCCCATATGTCAGTCACGACAGCCCGAAACAAATTTTCCTTGCTGCCGAATTGATTGTATAATGTGCGACGAGCCACATTCGCTGCCAAAGCGAGCTCGTCCATGCTGGTTCCACCGAAACCGTTACGTAGAAACGCCTCACGCGCAGCAGCAAGAACCTTTCTGTTTTTAGTAGTGCCCCGCAAAGCGGGTTGTGCCGTCTTTTCTCTCATGCTGGCATAGTAATACATTGCACTGTGTAGTGCAACTATCTTTTTCGAGAGTCCAAAAACGACCAGAACATCTTGTGGCTTCACGTCGTGATGTAGCGCAGCCAACATTAGCCCAACTCGAACAACGCCGCGGCGCCCATGCCACCACCCACGCACATTGCGACGATCGCGTATTTGACACCTCGTCTTCGACCTTCGATCAAGGCATGGCCGACCAGACGTGCGCCCGTCATGCCATAGGGATGGCCAATCGCGATGGCACCGCCGTCCACGTTATAGATATCCGGATCAATGCCAAGAAAATCACGGCAATACAGGGCCTGACAAGCAAAAGCCTCATTAAGCTCCCAGAGCCCGATATCGGCAACCGTCAAACCATGCGCCTTCAACAGCTTCGGGATCGCATAAATCGGGCCTAGACCCATTTCTTCAGGCGCGCAGCCGGCCACAGCCATGCCTCGATACACGCCCAGCGGCGCGAGCCCGCGGCGTTCAGCCACCGCACGCTCCATCAACACACATGCAGCGGCACCGTCCGACAATTGGCTGGCATTGCCCGCGGTGATCACACCGCCTTCTACGACGGGTTTAAGCGCGGTCAAACCCTCGAATGTGGTCTGTGGCCTATTGCCCTCATCAACACTCAGCACCACGGATCTGGTTGCGCCTGGCTCATTTCCCTGGATGATGGCCATCGTCGTGACGAACGGCACGATTTCTTCGTCGAAACGGCCTGCCTCTTGTGCGGCCGATGTGCGTTGCTGAGACGAGAGTGCATATCTATCCTGCGCCTCGCGGGAGATGCCGTATTTGCGTGCCACTAATTCAGCGGTTTCGAGCATCGACATGTAAGCATGCAGCGCATGTGCCGTCACCTGCGGATCGCGTTCGCGTTGCACCCACTGGAAATATTCATTCTGAACGGCCGTGATGTTCTCGTGGCCGCCGGCTAAAACAATATCCATGTTGTCGACGATCACCTGCTTCGCCGCCGTAGCAATAGCCATGAGGCCCGAGGCACATTGGCGGTCCATGGTCTGTGCCGGTACGGCGTCTGGCAAGCCTGCCGCCAGTACCGCGTTGCGGGCTAGATTCATACCTGCCGTTCCCGCTGCCAGGACGCATCCGAATACGGCGTCCTCAATCTCGATGCCATCGACTCGTGCGCGCTGCACGGCATGTGTTACGGCATGTGCCAACAAGGTTGGCGACTTGGTCTGATTCAGGGACCCTTTGTATGCACGCCCGATACCTGTGCGTGCTGTTGAAACTATCACAGCTTCTCTCATGATGTTGTCCATTCAAACGCTAATGTCATGTCAACGCACGTGCCGTACTTAGACAGAATCGTGCGTGATCGCATTCGTCAGAATACCGAACGTGAATACCAGCAATGGCGCATTGTCGACTGCCAGCGCACACAGGCATACCCCACGATCCCTCATGGCTGTCCATCAGCACAAATATACTGATATCCCTCAATGCGGTACGCCAGATTGCTCACGATTGTGGCGCCGCCGGGTTGGATGCCAGTATCTGCGCGTCTATACCAGCGTTGGTCAATTCAAGCTGGGCCTGTTCGAACGCCGAATGTGGAACACTTTCACCATCGCGGTCTTGAATGTCCGCAAAACGCGCGTGCACCTGTTCGGCTGCGTCGCTGCCCTGTCCCAGATACACGCCACGTGTCATCGTGATATGGGCGCCTTCAAAGCTGCCCGCTCCGGCCAACAGGATCGCCCTGGTGGGGGCATGCTCGCCGACCAGGGCGAGCAGCCCCGGACTCACCGCCTCTGGCCGTAGCGCAGCCAGCGCACTTTCGGACATCAGTCCCTCGGTCATGGCGGTAGCGGCGGTAGGGGCCAGACAGTTGACACGGATACCGTACTTTTCTCCCTCCAGGCCGAGCGTCTGCATCAATCCGACCAGCGCCATCTTGGCTGCGCCATAATTCGACTGCCCGAAATTGCCGTACAGCCCAGACGAGGATGTCGTCATCACAATGCGGCCATACTGTTGCACGCGCATTCTGTCCCACACGGCCTTGGTGCAATTGACCGCGCCCATCAGGTGAACCTCGATCACCCGTCGGAAGTCGTCCAGCGATAGCTTGGCAAAACTCTTGTCGCGCAGTATGCCGGCGTTATTCACAAGAATGTCGACGCGGCCCCAGACCTGGCATGCGCTCGCCACCATGGCCTGCATGGCGGCACAATCAGTAACGTCTCCACCGTTGACCATCGCAACTCCGCCATTCGCCTGTATCTCCCTGGCTACTGACTGCGCCGCAGACCCTGCTCGGTCTCCTGCCAAATCATTGACTACTACCCGGGCACCGCAGCGAGCCAGTGCCAAGGCATGAGCTCGTCCCAGGCCACCTCCCGCGCCGGTCACAATCGCCACGCGATTTTTCAATACCGTATTCATCTCATATCCTTTGGTCCCTATCCGGACCATGTATTCATTCTGTGTGGCAGACGCGAGCGTCGCCGATCTACATCCAGCTCAACGCCTGGCCACCGTCCACCGTTACCGTTACCCCTGTCATATAGCGCCCCGCATTGGAGGCCAACAGCAGCAAGGCACCATCCAGATCGTCCACATTGCCGAAGCGGCGCATCGGCGTGCGCGCCTTCAATGCCTCCTCGAACTGGGCTAGCGGCGCTTGCATTTCCGTCTCGATGTTCCCGGGGCATAGTGTGTTGACGCGGATGCCCTTACCTGCGAGCTCAAGCGCCATCACCTCAGCCAGATGCAACAATGCCGCTTTTGATGCCGCATAGCTGCTCAGCTTGCCCGGTGCGCGCAAGGCTGCCGTCGACGCCACATTGATAATGGCACCTCCTTCATGTGCCGCCATGCGGCGAGCGGCTTCCTGCGCTACGCGAAATGCGCCGCGCAGGTTCGTATCGAATAGCCGGTCAACTTCCGCCTCCTCCTGATCGAGAAAGCGTTTGGCGTAAATCAGCCCCGCGTTGTTCAGCAGCACATCGAGAGGCGCCTGCAGCTCCCGCTCTATGAGGTCGAAGGCCGGCACGACGGCAGCTGCATCGGTTACATCCATTCGAACAGCAACGGCGCGTCGGCCCTGTGCCCGCAACGCGCTCGCCAGTTCTTCGATGAGGTCGTGCCGTCTTGCCGCCAATGCCACTGCGGCGCCGGCATCGCTGAAGAGTTTGGCGGCATGCAGGCCAATACCGCTGGAAGCGCCCGTCACCAACACAACGCGGCCACTCAGGCCGAATAGAGAATCGAAATTCATGATGTCCTCCCCGTCTGACGCTGGCACAATTGCCGTTCGTTCCAATGAACGAGTGGCAGGCCGGCCACCGGAGCGGTAAAGCATGGAATGGTCGTACCTCTCAAGCTGCCGATGCAGACCGTACGCAGATCCGGGCCGCTGAAGGTAATGCTCGCCATCCACGGCGCCACCGTGCCGACACATGCGGCCATGGTGTCAAAACTGACAGGACGCCCGGTGTTGAACTCCGCCTGGAAACGCCGCGTCGCCTCTGGGTCACCGTCATCGAACAAGGTGAGCAGATCGCCTTCCGGCGTAATGGCGACCAACCGGTCCGACAGGCACATCGCGCCCCATAAATTGCCAAAAGCATCGAACGCGATGCCGTCGATGAGGCCGGGACCGAGATCGCTGGGCCCATAGATTTCGCGCGCGCTCAAGGACCCGTCGCTTTCTATGCGCAAGCGGCTGACACGGTTGGCCGTGGTTTCCGCCACATACAGATAGGCTTCGTCCGCATCCAGGCGAACCTCGTTGGTAAAGGCAAAGCCGTCGGCCACGATGCGCAAGCCGCGTTCGTCGGCCAGCGCCACGAAACCGTCGCTCAGCGTAGAGCAGACCGCATCGCTCCAAGGATTGACGCGAGTCGAGACCGAAATCCACAGGCGGTTCTTCGTATCGCGCGTCACGAAATTAACCTTGCCTATGGGTTTGCCGTCTATGTTGTCGTATAAAGTCCGGGTGCGGCCATCACGGCTCATGAACTCCAGAACGTCCGACCCAAAATTGGCGATCAAAAAATCGCCGTTCGCATCAAAGGCCAGACCGTTGGGTAGCGTCCCATGCAGCAGGCGTGCCTTGGTATCCTGCGCTGACGCGAACTGTCCACTGACGGTCTGGGCGATCAACTGCTGCGTACCGTCCTTGCCCACGCGCATCACACCGCCACGCGCATCCGCCACCCACAGTGTGCCATCGGGCTCGGCGAGCACACACTCAGGTCGTTGCAGATCGTGACCGACGTGATAAATCGCATCACAGCTCAGTGTCCAGTTTTTCAGAGGATTGTCGCGCCGCATCATGTCCGTACTCCTTGGGCGCCCAGTTCCTGAAACGTGACTGAAATCCAATCTGCGATGTAATCGCGTGCATTCGTCAGATTGTCGGCGCTGCAATGCTCCACGCCGCCGTCTTCGGACATGAAAACTTTCAGTTCCCGCTTAGGGCTGTTCACCGCGCCGTCATACTGCTTATGTGCATACTCCAGCGGGATCTGCCGGTCGTTGGAGCCGTGCGTGACGAGGAACGGAACCGTAATCTGCGCGATCACCGGCGCCAGTGTCACTGCGGAAGAGAACTCCATGAAATCGTCCAACGACTTACGGCCCCATACCCACTGCACGTGATTCCAGTAATGCGGCACGGGCCGATCGCCTTGACGGGCCAAACGGAGTTTCTGCAACCCGCCCCAATCAAAGTTCGCTCCCCAGGCCACGCACAGTTTCAGGCGTTTTTCCATTGCAGCGGCTCTCGGCGCGTAATAGCCGCCGAGTGACCATGCACAAATGCCCAGCATCGATGTGTCTACGTCGGGGCAGGTTTCCAGGTAATCGACCACCGCACCCGCCCATATTTCGGATTCGACCAATGCTGTCAAACCATGTAGACGCAGGGCTTCGCCAACGCCAGGATGATCGACTGACACGCTGGAGATCCCCCGCTGCGCCAGTGCCTGCTGGATGCCCGAGCCGTAAATCATTTCCTTGGTGCTGTCCAAGCCGTTGCCCAGCACGATGCACGGCGCTGGCGAATCGTCCGTCCGATTGGCTCGGACAAACAACCCGGCAATCTCCTTATCCTGAAATGGGATAGAGACACGCGTGCAATTCTCTTCGTGCAGTGCTATGTAACGCGCGAAGCTATCGAGCATCTTCTGGTAGACCGCCTTGCGGGGCGGATAGTCAGGGGGCTGCATGCGTTCGGCTGTCATGTAGTACACCGATGCGCGGCCATATTTCTCGCCGGCGCTCAAGCGGCGCCCGGCTGCTTCGTCGGTGCCTGCCGCCTCGCACAACTGATCGGCCTGGCCGCACCAGGCACGAAAGAAATCATCGGTGCCTTTATCGTCCCCGCGTTGCGCCGCCTCAACCAACTGGCGGCAGATCCGGTCGACCTCGCCGATGTTTCCGCCTACGCCCAGCGCAATGCTGGTCGAAAGGTTCCATACATAGTTCCCGGGAAAATATTCGAACATGCTGAGTCCTCAAAAGTTAGTGGAATCTCGGCCTTTCAGGCCAAGCATGGCGCGCGCCTCATCGGGCGTCGCGATCTCCAGAGACAGTTCATGCAGGATGCGGCGGATCTTGTCGACCTGCTCGGCACTCGATACCGCCATCTGGCCACGTCCCAAATACAAGCTGTCTTCGAGACCCACGCGCACATTGCCGCCCATCACCGCGCCCATCGTCAGTAAAGGCATTTGATGCCGGCCTGCGCCCAACACGGAAAAACGATAGTTTTCGCGCCCGAACAGGCGATCGGCCGTGGTACGCATGATCGTCAGGTTTTCCGCATCTGGCCCCATGCCGCCGAGAATGCCGTAGCAGGTCTGAATAAACAGGGGCGGTTTGATCAGGTTTTCGTCGACGCAATACGCCAGGTTGTAGAGATGACCCAGGTCATAGCACTCGCACTCAAAGCGCGTGCCGCAACCATCACCCAGTGTTTGCAGGATGTACTTGATGTCACAGAAACTATTGCGAAAGACATTGTCTTCCGTACCCTCAATCCAGGGCTTTTCCCAATCGTGGCGCCATTCCTCGATCTTGCGCGCGGCGGGATGAATCGAAAAGTTCATCGACCCCATGTTCAACGACGCCAATTCGGGCTTGGCTTGCAGCGGATAGGCCAGGCGTTCATCCAACGACATTCCGACGCCGCCGCCGGTAGTGATATTGATCACTGCATCCGTGGCCTCCGCAATGCGCGGCACGAACTGATCAAATACCTGTGGATCGGGTGTGGGGCGGCCGGTTTGCAGATCGCGAGCGTGCAGATGCAGGATCGCCGCACCGGCGTTTGCGGCATCGATGGCCTGCTTGGCAATTTCGGCGGGAGTGATTGGCAAATAGCGAGACATCGAAGGGGTATGTACCGCGCCCGTCACCGCACAACTGATAATGACTTTATCCATGATTTATTCCTGGTTCGGTTTACATGCAAAATGGAATAGTTAGAAAGCTGGCTCCATCAATTGAGCAAGGGCGCTTCCCACGAGTGCCTTATGGTCACCCGAGGACCGGCCATCCCATTCGGCCAACTCCCACTCAACCTCTTGCTGCCCGATCCGATAGACCAAGTCTGCACGTGTAAATCTGCGGCAGGAAAACTCCCTCAGCACGGTCTCGAGATCATCACCGCCTCCCAACATCTGGGCGAGTAATACCGAATCCTCAATTGCCATACCCGCCCCCTGGGCCAAATGCGGCGTACTCGTGTGGGCAGCGTCACCCAACAACAGGACGCGCCCTTTGTGCCAGGGAAGCGGCAACATCGTCGTTTCAATGGGTCGATAGACGACCTGGGCTGGATCGGTGATCTGCTCACGCAAACTGCCAACGATGCCACCGTACTCTGCCAGCCGAGCTTTCAATAATTCGTGTAACTGTTCGGTGGGATGATGTGGATTGCCGGGCTCTGGTGTGACCAGTAACAAGTACATCAACTTACTCGATAGTGGAACCAAACCGGCTTTGCTCTTTGCACCATAGAACATCATGCCCCACTCCAATTCTGGAGGCCGGAGGAAGTTGTGCCGCCAAACCGCCTGGCCGGTGTATACCGGCGCGTGCCTATCTCCGAACAACTGATGACGCGTCTGTGAATAGGCACCGTCCGCGCCTATGATCAAATCATACTGATCTTGCGTGCCATCAGAGAAGGACACACGTACGCCATTAGCACCATCCTCCCACCAGGACACGGTTTCACCCAACCTAACCCGCGACCCTTGTGCCAGCGTGGTATCAACGAGAATCTTGTGCAAAGCAGGTCGGGTAATCCCACTGACAGGCGGGTATCCGGCACCAGCGACGTTCACGCCCACCATATCTTCCAGTACTTCTCCTTGGGAGTCGCAAAATCGCCAGCCCTGGAATCCTTGCCCTTGCTTCAGACAAGCATCGCCCAAATCCAATGCACGCAAGGCGCGGAGCACGTTGGAGGGCTGAATGATGCCCACCCCGTACACAGACCAAGCCGGATTCTTCTCGATGACCTCAACGTTGATCCCCTGACGATGTAAGGCGATAGCCGCGGTCAGGCCTCCGATTCCTCCACCGATGACCAATACGCGCGTTACTTTTCCGGACATGACGCCTCCCCATCAATCGCCCCAGCTTGATTGTGCTCAACAATTTCATCAGGTATCCGTCCATCGGTGAGATACCGAAACTCCCAGGCGGGTGGCGTATCGAGAAATGTGGGCTGGTTGTGTGTCCAGTGAGAGTAAGCGAATAGCGGCACCGGCCACTCCCGCGGTACCCACGTATCATCGACGTAATCAGAATCCGTACCGTACTCAGCTTCACCGCCGGCAGGGCACGGCAAGTAAACAAACAGTGCTGAGTCCACACGATGGCGGCCCAAGCCCACGATTGATTTTGTCCAACCTTGACGGCCCATATGATTCACGCCAACCATCAGTTCATCGATGTCCTCCACACCGAAGTTGGCATGATGAAACCGCGCTTGACCATCCATACCGGGAAATGGCGCGTTCGCATTCACAGCCAAAAAACTATGATGGTTATTGCTGCCATCCGCGCGCAAATAAATGCCGACGCCATGCTGGTAGTCAGACACCCTGAAACCCAGTCGCTCGCGGAAGAATGCGCTGCACCGAATGAAATCCGGTACCGCAAACACCACATGACCGATTGTTTTAGGCCGCGCTCGTTGACGCCATTTGCGATGCGTATTAAGGCGTCTCACCACTCCTGGTGCATTGATAGGATCTGGTGCATTTATTACTGGGCGCTTGATAAACACTTGAAGTGCCAACGGCAATCCCCCATCGCTCAAGAAATAGGCTATTCCGTTCTCAATGCGAACTTCGCGGTCGCGCCGAAGCCCCTCCACCAAACTATCTAACGAGGCAGCGTTGTCAACGCCAAGCACAACCTCACGTACACCCGGCCCGACTAGGCTGGATAAGGGGAGGCGCCTATCCGACAACGCTAATATACGTACTTCGGAGCCCTCATCGAGCCTGAATACACTTTCGTCAGCATCACTCGACACCAGAGGCAGACCAAAGTCGACAAAGAAACGCGTACTCTCTTCAACATCCTCCACTCCGTAGGTCAATGCTTGAATTCCTATGATAGCCATCTCGATTCCTCCTCAGCTTCTGGGATTATGAGGTATGGAGATTCAAATCAGAGATGGAAATCAATACCATGAAAATTATCTGATCGAGCTGCACTCCATTGAAGAAACCTTATACATTTGCTACAGTATTGTTTAAAAGTTGTTAATTTTAATGATGAGCATTCATAAAACAAACTGTTACAGGTAAAAGCATGCGATTCAATAAACTAGATCTTAATTTGCTGGTCGTTTTGAATGCATTATTGACTGAATCCAGCGTCAAGAAAGCCGCCGAGAAGTTATACCTTAGCCCAGCTGCTACCAGTAATGCGCTAGCTCGTCTACGTAACTACTTCGAAGACGAACTATTAATACAAATTGGCAAGAGAATGGTGCTTACTCCAAAGGCTATTGCCTTAAAGAAGCCAGTAAGCGTCGTACTTTTGCAAATCCAATCTATTACGACAACTGTTCCTACTTTTAACCCTAGGACCTGTGAACGTCGCGTAACTATAGAAGCATCAGATTATGTGATGAATGTCTTTCTCGCAGATATGCTGCGACACATCTGGCAATGTGCACCTTTTATGCAATTTGACTTGCGTCTGGTTAATGCCAAATCTCATACCAATCTTGAAAACGGTGAAATTGACTTGTTGATAACTCCAGAGGCATTTACTGCCACCGGTCATCCCGCAGAACGCTTGTTTGATGATGATTGGTCGTGCGTTACATGCGCGCACAATAGCCAACTACACGAATCACTTTCGGTGGAAGACTATATGACATACGGTCACGTTACTTTCAGTTGGAATAACGACATGTTTTCCTCCTATGAAGAAAGACTCCTCAAACAGTTTGGCTATACCCGTCACATTGAAGTTATCGCACCGAACTTTGCAGTATTACCTCAGTTTTTAATCGGAACGCGTCGCATCGCTACTTTGCAAACTCGGCTAGCTCATAAGTTAGCATCACAAATTCCTCTACGTGTATTTTCCTGCCCCTTACCTATCCCTCATATAGTAGAGAAACTTCAGTGGCGTAAACATGATGACTTTGATCCCGTCATCTCTTGGGTTTGTAAAACAATGCATTATTTTGCACTAAATCAGATAGAGCCCCTCTGAAATAACATTCTTTTTTAATATCCATTAATAACGCCTTCAATTCCCTCCTGATATAAATGTATTGATTGCGACAATATCAAATCCCAACCTTGATCTGGTATTGTCTATTTCTTCTTTAAAACACCCGCGCTAGACGTCCGCTAGTGAGTTGCCACCCAGCGATGATAGTACCCTGAACTGAGACACGGCCATAGACAGATTCTGTCCTCACGATGAGGTCTGTTCAAGGTCCTCCGGACTGACACCTTCGAGATGACTGTGGCGCCGGGCCCGGTAGTGGAACACTCCACTGCAATCGAAGATAGGCAATATCTATCAGCACAGGACGGCTACGCCGCGCACCTGATGGCGTTCTTTTGCCGCTCAGTTGCCGCATGCATGCGCTGAAGCGCATATCGTGACGGTGTTTTGAGCGCAATGGCACAACACGGATCCATCGATGTAACGATATCGACAGAACAATTTACTGGTTGTGCACACAGTTGTTATACGACTCATTTAATCGCAAAGAGGAACTTATCATGAGTGATACCCTGACTGTCATTGCGACAGCACCGACCGGTTTACCCTATAGCTACACCTTCAGTGATATGGGAAATTTCAATGAGGCCGGTTCAGCCTTTGACAATCCGGTTGCCGTCGAAGCCCTGCAGCTGGCGCACGCCATTTTGTCGATGGAAGACGGCAGTTATACCAAAGGCCTGCTGGCCCGCTGGCTGGAGCTGGGTAAAGAGAAGTTTGACATGAACATCCTGAAACGTTTTGCTCAAACTTAAAGCTACCGGGCTGATCATCCCGAAACGGCCTACTTTGACATCAAAGCGCTTGAAAACGAACCGGGCAAAAAGGTGACGGCGAATGCCTTTGCGCCTTTCCTGGGGATGTGGAATTACCTTAAGGCGGACGGCGCCCCTCTGTCGCTTGACGTCACCTCCATCGGCCTGACCTTTAACCGTGACATCCTCACACCGGTGTCGTTTGCACTGAATAACAATCCGCCGGGGCAATATCCGATTTCCGGCAACTTCGGCAAGAGTATGTTCGACGATATCTGTCAACCACTCTATGGGGGCTGGGCAGGATCGTGGCAAACCGTGGTTACACGTTGAAGATGCGGATGGACAACGGGCCCGAACTGATCTCACTGGCGCTGGCCCAATGGGCCGAAGAACATGGTGTGCGGCTCCAATTTATCAAGCCGGGTAAGCCTACACAAAATACTTTTATCGAACGGTTCAACCGGACATACCGGACAGAAATCCTGGATTTTTATCTGTTCAGAACACTGAATGAAGCGCGGGAAATTACAGAGCGCTGGCTGATGGAGTATAACAACGAGCGGCCTCATGAATCCCTGAACAACCTGACACCTGAGGAATTTATCCGAAGTCTGCAAAAAGGCCCGGTTCTCTGATTTAGCCTGGCACCGATATTGGGAAGGGATCAAAACACCGGAAATCTCAAAAAGTGCATGGAACTAAAGCCGGGATGCTTACAGTGGGGTCAGCCCAAAATACAAGCTCAAGTGCCTAAATTACTCAAGGCTATTCATAATACTCTATTAGTGAGTACCAAGCTTAATATACTGAAGGCTAATTGTCCTCACATCATAAGATTCTAGCCCGCTTTCATCTATTATTGGTAAATTATCATAAACATCAATCATCTTAGATAACGCCTCGACATCAAGGTCTGTTAGCATCTCAGGCAGACCAACTTTTTTAAGTATCTCTTGTGGTCCGCCTGGGCAGCACGTACTAATAACAGGAGTTCCCAGAATTAATGACTCAACAATTACGTTCCCAAACCCTTCGCTGTCAGAACTCATAACCATCATGCGTGCATGTTTCATGTAAGGGAAAGGGTTAGATTGAAAACCCAGAAACAACACACTGCCTGCAATATTAAGTTCATCAGCTAGCCGTTTTACTACAGCGATCCGCTCTTCTGTCCCTGTACCTAGTAAAACTAGTTTCGCACGAGAGGACAGTCCCGATAGAGCAAATGCGCGTAATAAACGATCTTGGCGTTTTTGCGGGTGAATACGAGCAACATTGATTAGATAATTCGTTCCTGAAAGCTCACAAAATTCGTCAGCCCGTTTTTTCAGTGCATATAAATCGAAAGGGTTATTTATTACGGTGCTCTTCGCTGGTCGGACTCCCAATACCTTGACTATGTCGTCCAGTACCGACTGAGAGACGGCGATAATATTACGGTTCTTATAAATACGCTTCATTTTAAACTTCTTGAACCAATAATTAATGCCTTTACGATGCCCTAGATAAGTCGAAGAAAGAACACCATGAATACAGTACCACAAGCGGGACGTGTTGATAACACAACTCTGAGCAACAATACGATCAGTTTTATGCAAATTAGAAATAATGATGTCATATTTGCCATTTTTTTCTTCATCTAAACGTAACACAGAATCCAACTTTTTAGCCCGCCGGGTAAGCTCAGTAAGTTTTCTCCATGGAGCATTGCTGTGAGATATGATTACTCGATATTCGACACCAACTGGCAAAGAATATACACATTTTTCGCCAAGCGAATAAAGTGTAACGTGATGCCCCATTTTATGAATTGACTCACTCAAAGTTAACACAACCTTTTCAGCCCCCCCACCCGGCAAACCATCAATTATCATTAAAAAACGCATACCACCCTCCGAATTAGCTGTTAAAAAACTTATACCATCTCTATATCAAAGAATAAAATAGCATTATAAAATTAATCGACCGCTCATGTTATGAGCAAAAAACAATTTATTTTTACCATCTTAGATGTTAATTGAATTCTAAAAAATTATTATCACCTCGATTTGTAAAAATGATAATGCACGTGATCGAAATACCCCCTAATATTTGAGCAGGATAGATAGAAAAGCATTAGAATACATAAAACCATCTCAAGCAAACCCCACCCATTTATTTTGGACGCAATTAGATTGAGATTTCCAAGGCACTGCGCACTATAGTAATTAGACTCAGATCATCAACTAACACCAATATAATTTAAAAACCACACACATTCAGAATAAGTCAACCAAAAAACCCACATCGCTCCACAGATGATACATCATCTAGAATTCACTTGAAAAGTTGATTTTATCTATTATAAGAATTCACAGTACAAACTTATCATAGTATGTTCTATACCGAGCCACTCATTACGTATCTATAGAAATAAACTAACCTGC
>NZ_JASGBT010000023.1:0-125 GCF_030053255.1 Serratia sp. PF-27 | reverse complement strand
GCACGCCATTTCCGACGCCACCTTTTACACCAGGCGTAAGAAGTATGGCGGTATGGAGGTTTTTGAGGTTAAGCGCCTGAAGTCGCTTGAGGAAGAGAACGCCAGGCTCAAGAAGCTGCTTGCCG
>NZ_JASGBT010000022.1:428991-789989 GCF_030053255.1 Serratia sp. PF-27 | reverse complement strand
CTGGTTCATCACATTTTCCTCTGTGCGTGAGTAAAATGTGTCAACGCTATTCAGGACGGGTCAAAGTAATACGAAAGGCGCCGCATGCGGCGCCTTTTTTTATGCCCGCGCCCGCCGATAGTCGCGCGGCGAGCATGCCATCATGCGCTTAAAGGCGTGGCTGAACGCGCTGTCTGAGTCGTATCCCAAACGCTGCGCGATGACGGACACCGGTTCGCTGCCGGTACGCAAAGCCCGCGCCGCCAGCAACATGCGCCAGCGCGACACGTATTCAAGCGGTGCCATGCCGGCCTTCTGCTTGAAGCGCAGCGCCAACGTCGAACGGGAAACGCTCGCCGCGTCGGCCAACGCCGCCACCGTCCAGCGCCGGGCGGGATCGGCGTGCACCGCCAGCATCGCGGCGCCGATGCGCGGATCGAACAAGGCGGGCAGCCAACCCGACGCCGCACTCTCCTCCCCCATCAGGTAAATCCGCAGTGCCTGGGTCAACATGATTTGCCCCAGATGATGCGTCATCAACGTACTGCCCGGCGAAGGCCTAACCAGCTCATCCGCCAGCCGTTGCAACGCCCATTGCAGCACGGCAGCCTCTTCCGTGCCTCCGCGGATCACCATCAGCGCGGGCAGGCTGCCAAACAGCCGTTCCACTTCCTGGCCGAAGCTAAAGCGGCCACCGATAAACAGGCACGTTTCCCCCTCGCCGCAGCTCGCCATGCCGTTTTTCGCCTGCAGATAGAGCGCGTCGGCGTCGAGCGCCGGCAGTGACAAGTCGCTGCCAACGGTCAGCGGCAGGCTGCGAGTCAGCAATAAACAGTCGCCGGCCGCCAGCCACAGCGGCTCGGCCTGCCCTTCCGCCGCCAGCCAACAGCCGCCGCGCACCACCGCGTTGAACTTCCCGCCTTGCGGAGCGGGAAAATGAACGGCCCAGTCGCCGCCGGCCTTCAGGCCGCCGAAAAACGCATTCTGGCTGTTCAGTGGCGCCAGCACTTCCGATAAAGGATCCATACCCTCTCCCCCCAAGGCCCTTTCAAGAGCATAGCCCGTGCGATGCTCCAGCCAAAGGCCTTAGGACGATGGCGACAGAAATTAGGTTTTTGTTGCATTCAGCCGCTGATAGAGCCGACTTACACTCCCAGTGTCACAGCCAACCGCAGCGAGGAACGCCCAATGAACCGACAAATGCCCCTCAACACCAGCTTTAACGCCACCACCACCGCCGCCGACGTGCTCAAAGATCGGCAACTGGCCGGCATGACGGCGCTGATAACCGGCGGTCATTCCGGCCTGGGATTGGAAACGACTCGCGCATTGACGCAAGCGGGAGCACAGGTGATCGTCGCCGCCCGCAATCCCGTCATCGCCCGTACCCGTCTGGCCATCGCCGGTATCAGCAACATCGACATTTATGAGCTTGATTTGGCCGACCTGAGCAACATCAGAAAGTTCACGCAACAACTTCTGGCGACCGGCGTCCACCTCGATATGTTGATCTGCGGTGCCGGCATTATGGCCTGTCCTGAAACCCGTATCGGCCCAGGCTGGGAGGCACAATTCGCGATCAACCACCTGGGGCATTACGCACTGGTGAGCCACCTCTGGCCGGCATTGGCGGGCGGCGCCCGCGTTGTCGTCATCTCCTCTTCCGGTCACCATGCCAGCGCCATACGCTGGAATGACGTTCAGTTTCACAGCGGCTATGACAAGTGGCTGGCCTATGGCCAATCGAAAACCGCTAACGCGCTCTTCGCCCTCCAGCTTGACAAGCTGGGGAAAAACGCCGGCGTGCGCGCCTTCTCGCTGCATCCCGGCATGATCCCAACGCCGCTACAGCGCTATCTCTCGCAGGAAGAGATGCTCGCATTGGACTGGATCGACGCCAACGGCAAACCCGCCCACCCGGAAATGCTGAAGACCCCGCAACAAGGAGCGGCAACCCAGGTCTGGGCGGCGACATCGCCCCAACTCAATGGCCTTGGCGGACTGTATTGCGAAGATTGCGATGTCGCCCGGCGCAACGATGACACCGGCTTTTCCTTCAGCGGCGTAAAAAGCTACGCCGTCGATCCTGAACAGGCCCAACGCCTGTGGAAACTCTCGGCGCAACTCACCGGCGTCGATGCCTTCGGCAAGATTTAATCAGGAGCCCACCGATGCAGAATCGCCAAATCATCCTCGTCAAACTCCCGCAAGGAAAACTGACCGTCGATTGTTTTCAGACTCGGGAGGCCCCCATGCCGATCCCCGGCCCTGAAGAGGTTTTGTTGCGCACGCTTTACGTGCCTCTGGATGCGGCCAGCCGAGCCTGGATGCAGGGCGTCACCTATCGTTCCGGACTGCAGGCGGGAGACGTCATGGCTGCGACCGTGCTGGCCGAAGTCGTCGAGTCGCGCTCTCCCCTGCTGGCCGCCGGAGATTTAGTGCTGGCAGAAACCGGCTGGCAAACCTTCGCAGTCGTACCGGCGGCAGGCGCGCTCAAGCAGTCGGATATCGTTCCGCATACGCACTTGCTCAGCGTTTACGGCGTGCCTGGACTCACCGCTTACTTCGGCCTGCTGGAATGCGGACGCCCCAAGGCCGGTGAAACCGTCGTCGTATCCGCCGCCGCGGGGGCGGTAGGCATGTTCGCCGGACAAATCGCCCGGCTTCACGGCTGCCGCACGGTGGGCATTGCCGGCGGCGGCGCCAAAACGGCTCTGCTGACGGACAGGCTGGGGTTCGACGCGGCGATAGATTATAAAGCGGAAAATCTGCATGACGCCCTGCGCCGCTCGTGCCCCAACGGCATCGATGTGCTGTTCGACAACGTCGGCGGCAATATTTTGGCGACCAGTCTGCAGCACATGGCAAAACAGGGGCGCATCGTTTGCTGCGGCGCGGTATCGCAGTACGATACGGCCTCTCCGCCGGCAGCACCTGCCGGGATCCCCGGTGTGTTGATCGTCAACAGCTTGACGATGCGTGGGTTCCTGTTGGCCGATTTCCTTCACCGCCAAGAACAGGCGCTGGCGGCGCTCACGGTCTGGATCGCTGAAGGAAAACTTGCGGTCATCGAAGACCTGATCACCGGTTTCGAACTGCTGCCCGCTGCGCTGGTCGGCCTGCTGGCGGGCAAAAATAGAGGGAAGCGCATCGTTCAGGTGGCGCGGCCCTCCGTCTGAAGAGAAGGCTCTGCGCGCCCCGGCCATCATTCCCGCGCCAGCTCGCGCGCGTAGTCGTCGAACGCCGGATGCTGCAGCACCACATCGATGAAACAGGCCAGCGCCGGGGAATTCAGCTTGCGGCTCGGGTAGACCAGATACAGCTCGTTCCCTTCCGCACGCCACGCCGGCAACACCTCCACCAACAGCTTCTGCGCCACCACCTCGCGGCTGAGAAACGCCGGCAGCAGCGTGATGCCGGCACCGGCAATGGCACATTCGCGTGCATACAGCAGGTTGTCGGTGGTGTGCGCCAGCGGCAGCTGCCAGCGGTAATAATCGTCGCCGCAGCGCAGGTTCCAGGCCGTCCAAGCCCGATGGGCGATGCAACGATGCTGCTGCAGTTGCTGCGGGTGTTCGATCGGCGGATGCTGCGCCAGATAGGACGGCGCAGCCAACAGATAGCGCGGCGCGTACCCGAGGCGGCGGCCGATCAGTGAAGAATCCTGCGGCTTGCCGGTACGCAGTGCGGCGTCGTAACCTTCCTGCACCAGATCCACCATGGCGTCGGACACCGACACCTCCAGCGAAACGTCCGGGTACTGGCGCTGAAAATCCGCCGCCAGCCGCGCCACCAGGGTTGCCCCTAGCCCGGCAGGCGTCGAGATGCGCAGGCGGCCGCTCGGGTTATCGCGCAGCCGCTGCAGCGCCAGATCGGCGCGTTCGGCGGCGGACATCATCGCCTGACAATGCTCCAGATAACGCTCACCGGCGAAGGTCAGGTTCAGCTGGCGCGTGGTGCGATTGAGCAATCGCAGCCCCAGCGTTTGTTCGAGCTGGCTGATACGCTGGCTGACGCTGGACTTCGGCAGCCCGACGCGCTGCGCGGCGGCGGTAAAACTGCCGCACTCCGCCACCAGCGCGAACAGCGCCATGTCCTGCAGCTGTTTGAATTCCATTGTTCACCTTAAACGAACACTGCGTTAGATATTGTCCATCTTATCACCCCACTGCTGCGGGTCTACACTGGAGGCATCATTTGAAAGGAGTACAATCATGTCGATAAAAGCCATTGCCGTAGACCCGCAGAACCCCGCCGGTTTCATCGAAATCTCACCGGAGATGCCGGTACCCGGTCAGTACGATCTGTTGGTGGAAGTGAAAGCGGCGTCGGTCAATCCGGTGGACACCAAAGTGCACGCCGGTCTGCAGAAAAGCGGCCTGCAGCAGCCACGCGTCCTTGGCTGGGACGCCAGCGGCATCGTGGTGGGCGTGGGCAGCAGCGTCAGCGGCTTCAAGCCCGGCGATGAAGTGTGGTACGCCGGCGACATCACCCGGCCCGGCAGCAACAGCAGCCACCAGCTGATCGACTCACGCATCGCCGCTCACAAACCGCGCAGCCTGAACTGGGCCGAGTCCGCCGCCATGCCGCTCACCGCCCTCACCGCCTGGGAAGCGCTGTTCGAACACCTGAACATTCAGGACGCGCCGGAGCACAAGACGCTGCTGATCATCGGCGGCGCCGGCGGTGTCGGCTCGCTGGCCATTCCGCTGGCCGCATTGCGCAGCAAGGTGAAAGTAATCGCTACCGCATCAAGACCGGAATCCGCCGCCTGGTGCCGTGAGCGCGGCGCCGATCTGGTGGTGGATTACCGCGATCTGAAGGGCAACCTGGCGCAGCAGGGCATCGAGCAGGTGGATTACATCCTGTGTCTGAACGACACCGACGGCCACTGGCCGGCGATGGCCGAGCTGGTCGCGCCGCTCGGCCATATCTGCACCATCGTCGAGAACGCGCAGCCGTTGGATCAAAACGCGCTGAAGCTGAAAAGCGCCGCGCTGCACTGGGAGTTCATGTTCACCCGCAGCATGTTCACCACCCCGGACATCGCGCAACAGGGCAAGATCCTGCAGCAAGTGGCGCAGCTGCTGGACGAGGGCAAGCTGAGCACCACGCTGAGCGAAACCCTGCACGGGCTGTCGGTAGACACGCTGACCGCCGCACATCAACAGCTACTCGGCGGCCACATGCAAGGCAAGCTGGTTATCGCTTACTAAGTTCGCATCGCGGCGGCGTTCTGCGCCGCCGTTATTGCGGACGAACGAAACCGACGCACAGCGTTTGCTCATCGGCCTGCGGATCGGCGCGGAAGGTCAGCGTCTGCTGCCAGTCGAGGCGCAGTTTCGGCCAGTGGGCCAGCTCCCCGCCGAAATCGCTATGCGCGCAGTCTTCACCCAACCGCCCGAACAGGGCGACGCCGTGCTGCGCAATCTGCGGATAGCTGATGTTGACGTTGTAGATATTCGGCCGCGTATGATTGGACCAGCGCGTAATGGTCTGCGGCCGGGAACCGGCGTACACCGTCATCCACTGCGACAGGTATTCGCCGCCGACGTAGCGTAGGTCGACGCCATACCGCTCCTGCCACAGCCGCTCCACCCCGGCGCTGAACGCCTTGATACCCACCATCTTCTGGCCGGCGTTGCGCACGTTGCCCAGCATCACCGCGGCATACCCCAGATAGACCGCCAGCGCTGCGCACATCAGCCCGAGGGTCGCCGCGCGCAGCGAACGCACCGGCGGCTGACGCACGCAACCGACCAGCAGCGCGGGCGCCAGCATGAAGAACGGCTGCAGCCATTCGGTCAGCCGGCCGCCGACGTTGAAAGAGAACCAGAAGGTAATGATGCCGAGCGGCAACAGGTAGACCCACAGCAACACCCGCATCGGCAAGGCCGATGGCCAGGCCAGCACCGCCCCGCTGCGCCGTAGGATCCCCCACAGCACCAGCGACGGATAAAACACCAGCAGCAGCGACTGCAGCATGTCGAGATTGAGCTGCATCTTGATCTGCGAATCCACCCACTTAAAGGCGGCAAAGTCGTGGTTCCACAACCAGAACACGTTCGGCAGCACCAGCGCCAACCAGATCGCCACCGCTAGATAGAACTGCGGCTGGCGGTAGCAGCGGCGGATCTGCGGTACGAACAGCGTCGACAGCGCCGCGAAATAGACGAAGGCGAAGGTCGAGTACTTCGCCATCATCGCCAGCCCGGCGGCCAATGCGAAGGCCGGCCACCAGTTGGCCGAACGCGAGATCGCCAGGTGGAAGAACAGCGCCATCCACGGCCACAGCATCACCAACAGGTAGTTGTCGTTGTAGGGAATGATGTCGAAATTGATGATGCCGGACAGGTTGAGCGTCAGCAGCGCCATCCAGGCCAGCGAGGTGCTGCCGCTCAGGCGGCGCGCCAATAGCCAGACGCCCAACATGCCGATGGCGATGGCGATGAAGTGGCCGCCGTACCAGTAAACGTTCAGCGGCAGCCACGAGAGCCCGATCGCCGGCTGCATCGCCGCACCGACCAACCAAGGATTTTTCGGTGAGCCCCACTCGCCGTTGAGGCCCCAGTTGAGCGCCTCAACGGCGTCGTAAGGCAGGGTAGGATCGAGATGAACGGTCAGCAGCGTCCAGGCTGCGGCATAGCAGACCAACCAGAGAGCGAGTAAGCGATAAGACATGACTTCTTCTGAGCGTTATTGTAAAGAAAATCTTAACTTAGTCGCTGTCGAATGAACCATGTTTAAACAAGCCGTTAAATGTGCGCCCGGGCGGCCGTTTCTGCCGCCGCGATCGCACATTACGCTAATTTCCCTCAGCCTGCGGCGTGGCGATGGGCGGGCGCATTCGCCAGCCGGCCGGCGTCCGCCGCCAGCAGTTGTTGCACCAGCTCGACGCAGCGCAGGAAGCGCTCTTCGTAATCGCTGGACTCAACGTGCACGTACTCGATGTTGTTGGCGCGCAGCATCTCCTCCAGCAGGCGCTGGAACGCCAGGCGATCGGCGCTGCTGCCGAGGCTGCGCAGCCCGTCCGCCACCCACGGCGTGTTGTTTTCCAGCAGGATCACCAGATCGAAACGGTATTCGTCGATCAGCGCCTGCACGAAGGGGTGTTCACGCCCTTCGTACTTTTTGCAAAACGCCTGCGTAGTCACGAAATCGGTATCGATAAACGCCACCTTGTTGGCATATTTGACTGCGAAGTCCACGTATTGCGCCTGCCCGAGGGCAATTTTGTCGTAGTCGGAGTACTGCAGCGCCATCTCGTCGCCGCCCAGGTGCGAAAATACGTAATCGCGGCCATATTCCCAGGCGCTGGTGGTGTTGAAGATGTTGGCCAGCTTGTTGACCAGCGTCGACTTGCCGCTCGACTCACCGCCGAGGATCGCCACGGTGCGCACGAAGAACGGCTTCACCTCGGTCGGGATGTAATCCCAATAGCGGAACGGATCCTGGCGGATCTGATTGCCGCTGATGTTCATGAACGACCGTTCGGGATCGACCAAAATGGTTTCGATGCCCAGATGCTCGCGGTAGCGCGGCGCATCCTGCGCTTCGCTGGAATAGATAAAGCTCGGCACGATGCCCTTCTGTTCCATAAAGGCCTTCATGCCGTCGCTCCACACGTTCCAGCCGTGCGGATAGGGTTCGATACCCTGCTCGTCGAACGAGTGGATATGGATGTTTTTCTGGTACTTGAAGGTCTGCAGCAGCCAGCGCAGGCGATCGCTGACCGTCGGCTGTTGCGACATCGAACTGTTCTCGAACAGCTCGCGGTCGCGCGGTTCGTCGTGGCACAAAATAACGTGCAACTCGTCCACCTGGCTGCAGGCGCGCTGGATCAGATAGATGTGGCCGGTGTGCAGCGGGTAAAATTTACCAAACACTACGCCGACTTTAACCTCTTTGCGCGGGAACTCCAGCCCGAGAAAACGGTGCAGCGCCTCGAGCTTTTGCGCGCTCGGGCTTTTGATTTTGTCGTTCAACAGCTGGCTCAGATAGCCCTTGGTCATGCCGCTGGCATCCGCCACCTGCTGCAGAGTACAACCCTTTTGCTTGATGGACGTCTTCAGGTAATCAAATTGCGGCATGGCCACCTCCGTTTAATATGCTAAACAAAATAGCATATCTTGCTCGCCGTCAGCGACATTAATAAAACTCTTCCAGCACGTCCAGCGCGTCCGCCAGCTTCTTGACCCCGAACACCTGCATGTTGGCCGGCGGCTTCTTCGGCATATTGCCGTGCGGCACGATGGCGCGCTTGAAGCCGTGCTTGGCCGCTTCGGAGATGCGCTCCTGGCCGCTCGGCACCGGGCGGATCTCCCCCGCCAGCCCCACTTCGCCGAACACCACCAGATCGTTCGGCAGCGGCCGATCGCGCAGGCTCGAGACCAGCGACATCAGCAGCGCCAGATCGGCGCTGGTCTCGCTGACCTTCACCCCGCCGACCACGTTGACGAACACGTCCTGATCCGACATCTGCAGCCCGCCGTGCCGGTGCAGCACCGCCAGCAGGATCGCCAACCGGTTCTGCTCCAGGCCCACCGCCACGCGGCGCGGGTTGGACATCATCGAGTGATCCACCAGCGCCTGGATCTCCACCAGCAGCGGCCGGGTGCCTTCCCACACCACCATCACCGAGCTGCCGGAAGTGACTTCATCGCCGCGGCTAAGGAAGATCGCCGAAGGGTTGCTGACTTCGCGCAGCCCCTGTTCGGTCATGGCGAACACGCCCAGCTCGTTGACCGCGCCGAAGCGGTTCTTGTGGCTGCGCAGGGTACGGAAGCGGGAATCGGCGTCGCCGTCCAGCAGCACCGAACAGTCAATGCAGTGTTCCAGCACTTTTGGCCCGGCCAGCGAGCCATCTTTGGTGACGTGCCCGACCATCACGATCGCCACGCCGCGCGTCTTGGCGAAGCGCGTCAGATAGGCGGCGGTTTCCCGCACCTGCGCCACGCTGCCCGGCGAAGACTGAATGTCCGCCATGTGCATCACCTGAATCGAGTCGATCACCATCAGCTTCGGCTGCTCCTGCTCAGCGATCAGGCAGATCTGCTCGATGCTGGTTTCCGACAGCATGTTCAGGCCGCCGGTCGGCAGCCCCAGACGGTGAGCACGCATCGCCACCTGCTGCAGCGATTCCTCGCCGGTGACGTACAGGGTTTTCATCTGTTCGGACAGTTTGCACAACACCTGCAGCAACAGGGTACTTTTGCCGGCGCCGGGGTTGCCGCCGATCAGAATGGCGCTGCCGGGCACCACGCCGCCGCCCAGCACGCGGTCGAACTCGAGAAAGCCGGTGGTGAAGCGAGGCAGCGCCTCCAGGCTGATTTCCGACAGCTTCTGCACCTTGCTGACGCCGGCGTCGCCGGCATAGCCGCTGAGGCGATCGTTGCGCGCCGCTGCGGGCGACGCGGCCAAACGCACTTCCGTGATGGTGTTCCAGGCATGGCAGGCGCTGCACTGCCCCTGCCAACGCGGATAGTCCGCCCCGCACTCATTGCACACAAATGCCCGTTTTGCCGCTTTTGCCACGTCTTACCTCAATCTTTCGTTATCGCACTTCGTGTTTCAGGCTGCCGGTGAGAATACACAGCACGCCCATCAGATCCGCATGCCGGATCGCCACCTGCGCTTTTTCATACACTTTCGGCTTGGCGTGGTAGGCGATGCCCAACCCCGCCGCCTGCATCATTTTCAAATCATTGGCGCCGTCGCCGATGGCCACGGTTTGCGCCAGCGGGATCTCCAGCTTCTCCGCCAGCCGCAGCAGCGTATCGGCTTTGAACTGTGCGTCCACCACCGGCCCCAGCACTTCGCCGGTCAGCTTGCCGTCGCGGATCTCCAGCTCGTTGGCCGCCGCCGCCACCAGCCGCAGCCGGTTGCGCAGGTATTCGGCGTAGTAGGTGAAACCGCCGGAGGCGATCGCCACATGCCAGCCCATCGCCTGCAGCTTGCCCACCAGGCTGGTCAGCCCCGGCATCAACGGCAGTTCGTCGCGCACCTGCTTGAGGATATTGGCGTCAGCCCCTTTCAGCGTGCCGACGCGCTGGCGCAGGCTGGCGGTAAAATCCAGTTCGCCGCGCATCGCGCGTTCGGTGACTTCCGCCACCTGCTCGCCGACGCCCGCCAGCTTGGCGATCTCATCGATGCACTCGATCTCGATCGCCGTCGAATCCATATCCATCACCAGCAGCCCCGGCGTGCGCAGGTGCGGGATTTTACCGAGCGGCGCCACATCCAGCCCACTCTCCGCCGCCAGCAGCTTGGCGCGCGGCGTCAAGGTTCCCGCCAGCCGCACCACCTGATAATCGTCCACGCCCCAGGCGGTGACGATCACCATCGCCGCGCCCAGCTTGCGTTGGAATTGGGTAATGCGCGCCTTGTCCAGCTTTCTGCCATATAACAGCCACCCGGTATTACCCGCCCGGTAGTCCAGCGGCATCACTTCGTCGCCGCTGAGCGAAAGGGGAAGACCCGGCCATTGAGAGATCTCCGCCGGAAGATCGCAATAGGTCAGACTGTTTGACATCATTGACTCCTGAATGGACAAAAACGCTGCATGATAAAACGACGCATCAAGCTATCCTATCGCCAGCGGTTCTGGCAACATAAAGTGTCCCCGATGCCCAAGGAACCTGCATGGCTCGCGCTAAACTGAAATTTCGCCTGCACCGCACCGCTATTATCCTGATTTGCCTGGCTTTGCTGGTGCTGCTGATGCAGGGCGCCTCTTATTTTAGCCTGAGTCACCAAATGGCGCGATCCGAGCAGGTGGAAGAGCTGGCGCAGACGCTGACCAAACAGGTCGCCTACAGCCTGGCGCCGCTGCTGGACGACGACGGCAACACCCCGCGCATCGACGCCATCCTCAAGCAGCTCACCGATCACAGCCGCATTCTCGACGTCAGCGTGTATCAGCAGGATGGCACGCTGGTCTCCCACGCCGGGGAACAGATAAGTATACGCGATCGCCTGTCGCTCGACGGCAAGCGCGCCGGCAGCTATTTCAACCACCAGTTGGTCGAATCCATTCAGGGCAAAGACGGCCCGATCGGCTTTATCCGCATCACCCTCGACACCCACGTGCTGGCAACCGAATCCAAGCAGGTGGACAACACCACCAACCTGCTGCGCCTGATGATCCTGCTGGCGCTGGCGATCGGCATCATTCTGGCGCGCACCCTGCTGCAACACCGCCGCAGCCGCTGGCAGCAGTCGCCGTACCTGTTGACCGCCAACACGCCGTTGGCAGAAGGCAATACGGTGGAAGACGACGAAGAGGATGCGCCGGAGAAAAAACAGGAAGCGCCGAAGAAGGAGTAACTCAGGCCAGGCGCTGAATGCGCTCGTGCCGTTTTCTTGTCCTTTCGGTGAATAGATTGTCCGTAACAACGGGATCCACAACCAATTGAAAGGTAAAGCGTTAGCCAAAAATGGCCGTGCGGAATGAATAGATTGACAGGCGGGCGCCATGACGACGCCCGCCGCGGTATTACGCTTTGTCGCCCAGCAGCACGGATTCCAGCGCGATAACGATCATTTCGTTAAAGGTGGTCTGGCGTTCCGCCGCCGTGGTCGCTTCGTGACGCAGGATGTGGTCGGACACGGTGCAGATGGTCAGTGCCTTACAGCCGAACTCTTCGTACAGCTCCGCCGCCACGCCGTAGATGCCGGCCGCTTCCATTTCCACGCCCAGGATGCCGTACTTCTTCATCACCTGGAACATGTCCGGATCCGGGGTGTAGAACAGATCGGCGGAGAAGATGTTGCCCACGCGCGCCGGGATGCCCTGCGCCGCCGCCGCGTCGACCGCGTTGCGCACCATGTCGAAGTCGGCGATCGCCGCGTAGTCGTTGTCCTTGAAGCGCAGACGGTTCACCTTGGAGTCGGTGCACGCGCCCATGCCGATCACCACGTCGCGCAGTTTGATATCGTCACGCACCGCGCCGCAGGAACCGACGCGAATGATCTTCTTCACGCCGAATTCGGCAATCAGCTCGCGCGCATAGATGGAGCAGGACGGGATGCCCATACCGTGGCCCATCACGGAGATGCGGCGGCCTTTGTAGGTGCCGGTGAAGCCCAACATGCCGCGCACGTTGTTCACTTCCACCGCGCCTTCCAGGAAGGTTTCGGCGATGTATTTTGCGCGCAGCGGGTCGCCCGGCATCAGTACTACGTCAGCGAAATCACCCATCTCAGCATTAATGTGCGGCGTAGCCATAATTTTCTTCCTTTAGAAATCTTATTTAATAAAAACGTCAAACATCTAAGCCTTGAATGTCGAGTTGCAGCCAGGCAGCTAGCGGGTGAATCCCCAGTCGCTTACTTGAGTAAGCGACTGGGGTTCACGCGTGAAGCTAACAACGCTACGGCTTGAAAGACAGAGCTTAGAACAGGGTCTTACCGTAATCCATCGGCGACAGGCCAAAGTAATTGGCGACGGTCTGGCCGATGTCGGCGAAGGTCTCGCGGTGGCCCAGCGAGCCCGGTTTCACTTTCGGGCCGTAAACCAGCACCGGGATGTGCTCGCGGGTGTGGTCGGTGCCCGGCCAGGTTGGGTCGCAGCCGTGGTCGGCGGTGAAGATGATGATGTCTTCGTCTTTCACCAGCTTCAGCAGCTCCGGCAGGCGGCGGTCGAACAGCTCCAGCGCGGCGGCGTAGCCCGCCACGTCGCGGCGGTGGCCGTAAGAGGAGTCGAAGTCCACGAAGTTGGTGAACACAATGGTGTTATCGCCGGCCTTTTCCATTTCAATCAGGGTCGCGTCAAACAGCGCATCGATGCCGGTCGCCTTCACCTTCTTGGTGATGCCAACGTTGGCGTAGATGTCGGCGATTTTACCGATCGACACCACTTCGCCGCCCTTCTCGTCCACCAGCTTTTTCAGCACTGTCGGCGCCGGCGGCTCTACCGCCAGATCGTGACGGTTGCCGGTGCGCTGGAAGTGGCCCGGCTTATCGCCGACGAACGGACGCGCGATCACGCGACCGATGTTGTAACCGCCTTCGGTCAGCTCTTCACGCGCAATTTCGCACAGCTCATACAGACGATCCAGGCCGAAGGTTTCTTCATGGCAGGCGATCTGGAACACCGAGTCAGCGGAGGTGTAGAAAATCGGCTTGCCGGTTTTCATGTGCTCTTCGCCCAGCTGATCGAGGATCACGGTGCCGGATGAGTGGCAGTTGCCCAGGTAGCCCGGCAGCTTGGCGCGTTCGACCAGTTTGTCCAGCAGCGCCTGCGGGAAGCTGTTGTGCTCGTCCTTGAAGTAACCCCAGTCGAACAGCACCGGCACGCCGGCGATTTCCCAGTGGCCCGACGGCGTGTCTTTACCGGAAGAGAGTTCGCTGGCGTAAGCGTAAGCACCGATGATATCGGCGTTGCGATCCAGCCCCTGCGGGAAGTTGCCGGTGGACTCTTCCGCCGCTTTGCCAAGGCCCAGACGGCTCAGGTTAGGCAGCGTCAGCGGGCCCTGGCGGCCCACGTTGGCCTCACCACGCGCGCAAACTTCGGCAATATGGCCCAGGGTGTCAGAACCCCGATCGCCAAAACGTTCGGCGTCTTCGCTGGCACCGATACCGAAGGAGTCCAATACCATAATAAATGTACGTTTCATCTGTGCTCTCCTGCGTGTTCTCACGCTTTGGACGGCCGCGAAAAAGCCGCGGTCGTTCCTGATTCTTGGGTTATTCCGTGATGCGCTTATACACCACCGGCGTCGCTTCCGGCGCCTTGTCGCTCAGCGTCATTGCGCTGCGCACCGCATCGGCCGCCAGCTGCCAGCTCTCTTCATCGTTGGCGTGGATCATAGCCAGCGGTTGCTGGGTATCCACCTTATCGCCCAGGCGCGCCACCTCGGTCAGGCCAACGCTGTAGTCGATGGCGTCGCTTGCCCGGCGACGGCCGCCGCCCAGCGACACCACCGCCATACCCAGCGCACGGGTATCCATGGCGCTGATGATGCCCGGCTTTTCAGCATACACCGGCTTGCTCAGCGTTGCCGCCGGCAGATAGCTATCATAACGTTCGACGAAGTCTATCGGCCCTTGCTGCGCTGCCACCATGCGGCCAAACACCTCAGCCGCTTTGCCGTTGTCCAGCACCGCCTGCAGTTTGGCGCGCGCATCGGCCTCGTCTTGCGCCAGGCCGCCGGACAGCAGCATCTCCACGCACAGCGCCAGCGTCACTTCCAGCAGGCGCGGGTTGCGGTATTCGCCGGTCAGGAAGCGCACCGCTTCGCGCACTTCCACCGCGTTGCCGGCGCTGGAAGCCAGCACCTGGTTCATGTCGGTCAGCAGCGCGGTGGTCTTGCAGCCCGCGCCGTTGGCCACGCCGACGATCGCCTGCGCCAAATCTTGCGACAGGGCATAGGTCGGCATAAAGGCGCCCGAGCCCACCTTCACGTCCATCACCAGCGCATCCAGCCCTTCCGCCAGCTTCTTGGCCAGAATGGAGGCGGTGATCAGCGGGATCGAATCCACGGTGGCGGTGATATCGCGGGTGGCGTAGAAACGTTTGTCCGCCGGCGCCAGCGAGCTGGTCTGGCCGATGATCGCCACGCCGACGTCCTGAATAATTTTGCGGAAGGCGTTATCGTCCGGGAAAATATTGAAGCCCGGAATGGCTTCCAGCTTGTCCAGCGTGCCGCCGGTATGCCCCAGGCCGCGGCCGGAGATCATCGGCACATAGCCGCCGCAGGCCGCCACCATCGGGCCGAGCATCAGCGAGGTCACGTCGCCCACGCCGCCGGTCGAATGCTTGTCGACGATAGGGCCGTTCAGCGCCAGGCTCTTCCAGTCCAGCACGGTGCCGGAATCGCGCATCGCCATGGTGAGCGCCACGCGCTCCGGCATGCTCATGTCATGGAAATAAATGGTCATCGCCAGCGCGGCGATCTGCCCTTCCGACACCACATTGTCGCGAATGCCGTTGATGAAGAAGCGGATTTCCGCTTCGCTTAACGGCTGGCCGTCGCGTTTCTTACGAATAATTTCTTGAGCCAGGAACAAGGCATCCCCCTGTGTCGCCGAGAGTCGGTGCAGACGGGCGCGCCAGGCGCCCGCCAACGAAATCGATCAGTAACCGCCGCCGGCGGTCTGGGTCTGGTGGCCCAGCGCGGTCAGCAAGCTGGCCAGCAGGCTGGAAGCGCCAAAGCGGAAATGCCGCGCGTCGGCCCACCCCTCGCCCAGAATACGATCGGCAAGTTGCAGATAATGCAGCGCGTCTTCCGCGGTGCGCACGCCGCCGGCCGGCTTGAAGCCCACGGTCTTCGCCACGCCCATATCGCGGATCACCGACATCATCAGCTCGGCGCTCTCCAGGGTGGCGTTGACCGGCACCTTGCCGGTGGAGGTCTTGATAAAGTCCGCCCCGGCCTTGATGGCGATCTCGGACGCTTTGCGGATCAGATCGGCCTGCTTCAGCTCACCGGTTTCGACGATCACTTTCAGCAGCACGTTGGCCGCCTGGCATGCCTGCTTGCACTGTTTCACCAGCTCGAAGCCGACCTGTTCGTTGCCGGCGATCAGCGCGCGGTAAGGGAACACCACGTCCACTTCATCCGCGCCATAGGCGATGGCCGCGCGGGTTTCCGCCAGCGCGATGTCGATATCGTCGTTGCCATGCGGGAAGTTGGTCACGGTGGCGATACGGATGTCCGGCGTGCCTTGCTCGCGCAGCGCCTTACGCGCCACCGGGATAAAACGCGGGTAGATGCAGATGGCCGCCGTGTGGCCGGCCGGGCTGTTGGCCTGACGACAGAGGGCGATCACTTTCTCGTCGGTGTCATCATCGTTCAGCGTGGTTAAATCCATCAAGTTCAGCGCACGTTGCGCTGCTGCGGTTAATTCGGTCATAAAACTCTCCAACTGAGTACCTGGGTGTTGGCGAGCGGACTTGGTTCCATGAAGATAGCGCAGGGGAACGGCGTTCCCGCGGCGGCAACTGAGATCCTTCTCACCGCACATGGCCACCCGCCTTGCGGCCGGCCAGTAATAGCTATTTGAACACGAATGCCGGGGGCGATTCGCGTTCATCGTCACATTATATGAAATAGCACTGTAACAGACCGGAATTATATGTGAAGAACATCACAAAATAACGCGATATCGTTCACAAATTCGCTAAAGAAGCGGCTGAAGATCGCGGGTGCGACAAACACCCACGTTGCTTAGAGTATAGGCGGAGTCCCGCGATCGGTCGCGCCGTCGCGGGCTCCGTGAAGGCTTACAGCGCCAGGAAGAAACCGGCGATGGTGGCGCTCATCAGGTTGGACAGCGTGCCCGCCGCCACGGCTTTCAGACCGAAGCGCGCGATGTCATGGCGACGGTTGGGCGCCATGCTGCCCAAACCGCCCAGCAGGATCGCCACCGAGGAGAGGTTGGCGAAACCGCACAGCGCAAAGGAGATGATCGCCTTGGTGTGCGTTGACAGCACCTGCAGGCCTTCTGCCGCCACCACATCGTCCGGGCGCAGATAGGCGCCGAAGTTCATGTAGGCGACAAACTCGTTGACGATAATCTTCTGACCGATAAACGAACCGGCGGTCATCGCCTCGCTCCACGGCACGCCGATCAGGAAGGCGATCGGCGAGAACACCCAGCCGAGGATCAGTTCAAGCGACAGCTGCGGGTAATCGAACCAGCCGCCGATACCGCCGAGAATGCCGTTAAGCAAGGCGATCAGCGCGATAAACGCCAGCAGCATCGCACCGACGTTCAGCGCCAGCTGCATGCCGGAAGCCGCGCCGGAAGCCGCCGCGTCGATCACGTTGGCCGGACGATCTTCTTCGGCGATCAGCTTCATCGCGTCGTCTTTATCGTGGGTCTGCTCGGTTTCCGGCACCATCAGCTTGGCGAACAGCAGCCCGCCCGGCGCGGCCATGAAGGACGCGGCGATCAGGTATTCCAACGGTACGCCCATCTGCGCGTACCCCGCCAACACCGAACCGGCCACCGAGGCCAGGCCGCCGCACATCACAGCGAACAGTTCTGACTGGCTCATGGTGGCGATATACGGGCGCACCACCAGCGGCGCTTCGGTCTGGCCGACGAAAATGTTGGCGGTCGCCGACAGCGATTCGGTGCGCGAGGTGCCCAGCAGCTTGTGCAGGCCGCCGCCCAGAACGCGGATCACCAACTGCATGATGCCGAGGTAGTACAGCACCGCAATCAGTGAGGAGAAGAACACGATCACCGGCAGAACGCGCAGCGCGAACACGAAGCCGCCACCGCCGAACACCTCGAACATCTTGTCGGACACCAGCCCGCCGAAAATGAACGAAATGCCCTGATTGCCGTAGGCGATAACGTTTGCCACACCGTTAGACATACTGCCGAGGATGCTGCGACCCAGCGGCACATACAGCACCAGCGCGCCGATGCCGATCTGGATGATGAACGCCCACACGACGGTGCGCAGTTTAATGGCCCGGCGGTTGCTGGAGAGCAGCACCGCAATGGCGATCAGCACCGCCATACCGACCAGACTCATGATGAGTTGCATGCAAAGTTTCCCTGTTGCAAAAAATAAAATACATCCCTGCTCATGAAGAGAGGTCTGCTATTGGAGAGTTTCGGGGGGATTATACTGAGCGAGGTCACCCTCGCACCGATTTATGTCACAAATGTATACAACGAGACGCAAATGAAAATCTTATAACGTGACGTAGGTCACGTTATGCAGACCTCAATTCGGCATGGCGAACAGCGCTTGGGTATTGCGTTGCAGGTGGGCGGCGATCTCGTCGGCCGACTCCGACCGCAGTTCACACAGCGTCTGAAACACCTCGGCGGCGCGTTCGGGGCGATTCGGTTGCCCCTGATAGCCGGCCAGCGGCATGTCCGGCGCATCGGTCTCCAGCAGCAGCGCCTCAAGCGGCAGCTGCGCCATCACGCCGCGCGTTTTCTGCGCCCGCTCATAAGTGATGGTGCCGCCCACGCCGATGTAATAGCCGAGGCGGATAAACGCCTGCGCCTGCGACAGGCTACCGGCAAAGCCGTGCACCACACCGCGACGCGGCAGCTGCATGCGCCGCAGCGCGGCGGCCAACTGATCGTGGGTGCGGCGCGAATGCAGGATCACCGGCAGGTCATACTGTTTCGCCAGCTTCAACTGGGCCAGCAGCAGGCTTTGCTGCCGCTCGAACTGTGGGTTGTCCATATACAGATCGAGCCCGATCTCCCCCACCGCCACCAGCTTGTGCGGCCGTTCGGCCAACAGCATCGCCAGCTGTTCCAGCTGCGGCTCATGATGCTGCGCGATATATAGCGGGTGCAGACCCAGCGCGGCGAACAGCGGCGCATGCTCCTGCGCCAGCCGCAACACCCGCGCGAAGCGATCGGCAGTGACCGTCGGGACGATGATGCGCTGCACGCCGGCGCTTGCCGCCCGCGCCAGGCTCTCGACTTCATGCCCGGTAAAGGGCGGGAAATCGAAATGGCAGTGGGTATCGGTAAAGGCGTAACTCACAGCGCCCCCCCTTCACCCGGCGGCAGATCGCCCGGCAGGATGATTTTCGGCGCCGCTACCGCCGCCTCCGGCTGCGCCGCCCGCTCGGCGGGCATGGCGATGTCGGTCACGATCGGCGAAGGCATTCTGACGTTCTCCGGCTGGATCAGGCGGCGCGACAACGCTTTTCGCACCTTGATGCCGTCGGGCTCCGGCTGTGCCATCCACTGGCCGACGGTGGCCAGAAAGTAGCGGCCACAGCGGCGCCCCAGGTGATAATCCTGATTGAGCGCTCCCAATCGGCTGCCCAGCGCATTGCTGGCCAGCGGCTTCGGCGGGAAGATCTCGAAGATGCGCAGCTTGCCCGGCGGTTTTTCGATAAAGCGCTGGATGCGGTGATAGCTTTGCTCGTGATGCTGCAGGATGCGCACCATCTGCTGCAGGCTGCTGTCGCTCAGCCAATGCTCCATGCGCTTCATCCACTGCGGGGTGTAGTACATCTGCGAAGGCACGGTGCGGATCACCACGATAGTGTCAGCGCCGCGGCGATAGGCCTCTTCCACCGGGATCGCATCACTGATGCCGCCGTCCTGATAGCTGACGCCGTCCAGCTCCACGCCCTGGCGATAGAAGCCGGGAATGGCGCTGGATGCCTTGATGGCCGGCAGCCAGCGTTCGCGCTGCGCAGGCAGATAGGTCGGCTCGAAATCGTCGCTGCGGCAGGCGCACAGTAAGAATTCGCGCCCGTCGGTAAAATGCTGTTCCGCCACGTCCATCGCCAGCGGCATCTGAGCCGCCGCCGTATCAACCAGCCAATCGAGATCGATCAGATGCCCGCCACGCACGAAGCGCAGCGGATTGAAGAACTGTGCCGAAGTGGTGTAACGGGTGATCACCCGGCGCGCGTAGCCCATCTGCCCGCAGATATAGGCAGACAGATTCTGAGCGCCGGCCGATGTGCCGATCAGCAGATCGAAAGGGTTAAAGCCCGCGCGCTGAAACTCGTCCAGCACGCCGGCGGTGAAAATGCCGCGCTGGCCGCCGCCTTCGCAGACCAGCGCCATTTTGCCTGGCCGAAAGGGTTTAGACGCCAGCGGTTCTATATTGCCGAGCGTGATGGGTATTCTGTATCCCAACTTGGCATCCTCAGTGAGACGTTTTCTCCGAGGATACCGCGTCTCGCTCTCTTCCGTAATCCTCTTGCAGTACGCCGGCGAGGAAATCGTTGCTGCCGGCCAGCCAGGCGCAATCGCTGCCGGACCATTCGGCCCACGCCTGCCATACCTGGCCTTTCAGCTGTTTCCAGCGCCCGACGATGATGTCACTGTTCATGTCCGGCCCTCCCCGACGTGAGAAAAGGAGTTAAGCTTTGTTACAGTTTACGGGAAAATGCCGGCCGGCTAAGGGCGCCGGCGGCCGGTGAACAGGCTGACCAGGAACAGGATGATGCCGACGACGAACACGATTTTAGCCGCCCAGGCGGCGGTGCCCGCCAGCGAACCGAACCCCAGTGCCGCAGCGATAAGCGCGATAACTAAAAAGATAATGCCCCAACGAAACATAAGCTTCTCCTTACCATTGTGAAAAAATTCGCTGCCGTCTACCGCCCCGACAACGGGACATCGACGGCAAATCAGTTTCTTTTTTTGGTGGTACACGTCGGGCCGCCTTGACGGCCCGACAGATGCGGCTTGTTGTTACTTGTTACGGGCGCCTGGCGGGATTACTGCTTAACCACCAGGTCGTTTTTCACGCTTTTCACGCCATCGATAGCCTTGGCGATGCTTTCGGCACGCTCAGACTGCGCCTGCGTTTTCACTTCACCGGAAAGCTGCACCACGCCATCGGTGGTTTCCACTTTCACATTGCGCGACGGCACGATGTCATCGGCCAGCAGCTTGGCTTTCAGCTCACTGGTGGTGGCGGTGTCGCCGGCATACGATTTGATCGATTGATTGGCTTCATCTTTCACGTGCAGCTTGTCGCTAACGGTTTTGACGCCTTCCACCTTGCCGGCAACCGCAACTGCATGCTCCGCCTGCGCCTGGCTGCCGACAAACCCGCTCAGGATCACGGTGCCTTTTTCGGTTTTCACCGAAATGTCAGTGCTTTTGATGGTCTTATCGTCCACCAACGCACTTTTAACTTTAGCCGTTATCGCGCTGTCATCCATGTAACCGTCAACTTTTTTCATGGAGCTATCGATTTTGGCACCGGCACTGTCCGCGGCGTTAGACGCCTTGTTGAGCAGACTGTCTTCGGCTAGCGCAGTGCCGCTCACCAAAGCAGAACCCAAAACAACAGCCATCAGCGAGTGTGCAAATTTGGTCTTTTTCATCGATCTCTTCCTTTTGTTGGGGGCCCGCAGCGCCAGAGTGCCGGAACCCTTCAGCCACCTTCACGCGGCCTCTCGGTAAATACTTCATCATCGCTATACGATTAAGCGTTCACGATAGGAATATTGCAACAGCCGTGCCAACTCAATAAACACCTTTAAAATCAAGCAAAAGAAGCGTTGAGCCGGATTTTTAATCAAAAAACTGTCGCCTATTGACGACAGACTAAGTGACACGAAACGGTAAAATAGTCATCTCATTGATATTTAAGGAAACAGACTGTCTCCTATCGGCAACACATCAGAATAACTAACCAAACAATCAGCGTATTGCAGTGATTTACTCTCAAGCAATGTGCGGACATCTCGTTAAAGATAGACCATGCGGCGGAAAACGCAGGCCAATCGCGTCTCGCCTTGGCGATGTCGATTCGCAGGATAAAATATGAGGAAGTTTTATTAATTAGCGGAGTGAGAATACGGGGAGCTGGCAGGGCGCACCGGGCGCCCTGCAGAGTTATCAGTGTTCGCGGGTTTTGCGGAAGGTCACGTCAGGATAGCGTTCCTGCGTCAGGTTGAGGTTCACCATGGTCGGCGCGATGTAGGACAGGTTGTCCCCACCGTCCAGCGCCAGGTTGATCTCGTTCTTGCGCTTGAACTCTTCGAACTTCTTCACATCGTCGCACTCGACCCAGCGTGCCGTCGACACGTTGACCGACTCATACAGCGCTTCCACGTTGTACTCGCTCTTCAAACGCGCCACGACCACGTCGAACTGCAGCACGCCGACCGCACCGACGATCAGATCGTTGTTGGCGATCGGGCGGAACACCTGCACCGCGCCCTCTTCGGACAGCTGCACCAACCCCTTCAACAGCTGTTTCTGCTTCAGCGGATCGCGCAGGCGAATGCGGCGGAACAGTTCCGGCGCGAAGTTCGGGATGCCGGTGAACTTCATGTCTTCGCCCTGGGTGAAGGTATCGCCGATCTGAATGGTACCGTGGTTGTGCAGACCGATGATGTCGCCCGGGTAGGCTTCTTCCACGTGCGAACGGTCACCGGCCATAAAGGTCAGCGCGTCGGAGATCACCACGTCTTTGCCGGTGCGCACCTGGCGCAGCTTCATGCCTTTCTCGTAACGGCCGGACACCACGCGCATAAAGGCCACGCGGTCGCGGTGCTTCGGATCCATGTTGGCCTGGATCTTGAACACGAAACCGGTGAATTTCTCTTCCGCCGCCGTTACTTCACGGGTGTCGGTTTTACGCGGCATCGGCGCCGGCGCCCAGGCCACCAGGCCGTCCAGCATATGATCCACGCCGAAGTTGCCGAGTGCGGTACCGAAGAACACCGGCGTCAGCTCGCCGCTCAGGAAGGCCTCCTGATCGAACTCGTGGGAAGCGCCCTGCACCAGTTCCAACTCATCGCGCAGCTGCGCCGCCAGATCTTCGCCCACGGCGATATCCAGTTCCGGGTTGTTCAGGCCTTTGACGATGCGCACTTCCTGAATGGTGTGGCCTTTACCGGTCTGGTACAGGTAGGTTTCATCCTTGTACAGGTGGTAAACGCCTTTGAACAGCTTGCCGCAGCCGATCGGCCAGGTGATAGGCGAACAGGCGATTTTCAGTTCGCGCTCGACTTCGTCCATCACTTCCATCGGATCGCGGATGTCGCGGTCCAACTTGTTCATGAAGGTCAGGATCGGCGTGTCGCGCAGACGGGTGACTTCCATCAGCTTGCGGGTACGATCCTCAACGCCCTTGGCGGCGTCGATCACCATCAGACAGCAGTCCACGGCGGTCAGGGTGCGATACGTATCTTCGGAGAAGTCTTCGTGCCCCGGGGTATCCAGCAGGTTGACCAGGCTGTCGCGATACGGGAACTGCATCACCGAGGTGGTGATCGAGATCCCACGCTGCTTTTCCATTTCCATCCAGTCGGATTTGGCGTGCTGGCTGGAGCCGCGGCCTTTTACCGTACCGGCGGTCTGGATCGCCTGTCCGAACAGCAGCACTTTTTCGGTAATGGTGGTTTTACCGGCATCGGGGTGCGAGATGATGGCGAAAGTTCTTCTTTTGGAGACTTCGCGGGCAAATTCACTAGGAGACATGGTTTTCAGGTTCTACGGTTAGTCCGCCCTGCGACATCATCAGAACGCGCCGATCGCGGCGCCGGGCAAAGCGGTGAATAAAAGATAACAGCCGGGCATTTTCGCCGATTTGCCAACCGGTGACAATCAATGGATCCGATTTCCCGCTAACGCAGGCGGAAATCGGGAGACAAAGCGGCCCAATGCCGGCGCAATACCGATTTGTGATCGTCCGCCATCGGCAGCTCTTCCAATAAGGCCGGCCACAAATTTCGCGCCTTGTCGATGGCATCCACCAGGTGCACCCGTATCGCAGACCAGGGAATATCGACCCGCTCAGCCCAGCGTTCGAAGGTTTGCATTGAGATCCTATCCCAGCGCTTTTCCTTCGCCATATTGAGCGCAGCCTCAGACTCACCAGGAATATAAGCCAACGTAGTGACGATGTCATAAGCGGGAGAAAGCCGAATATCAGTCTGGTTTGGATAGAACATGGACCAATTTTTTACGTGCGCATCGCCATTGGCGAGCAAAATATTCGCCAACAGACGGCGCGCCATTTGCTGCACATCCGCTAAAGATTCACTGCCATACTCATAGAGATAAGCCGCTATTTGATCGTAATTTTTGCCGCGGTATTTATCGTGCGCGTAAATCTCGAATATCTGGGCAAAATCTTCTGCATGCACTCGCCCGCTTTCGCTGCGGTCAAAACGACGGGTGGCATAAGCATAGGGTTCATCCGCCAAGCGAATATCAGGCAAGTGTTCAAGTCGTGTCAGTTCAACCAGCTCAATATCAGGAATATCCACGCCGATGGCTTGCGCCAAACGCATTGCCGTATATTCATTTTCAGGGAGATGACGATGAACCGTTGAAGGCGTTTTAATGATCCAGCTATCAGCGCCCACCTGAGAAGAAATGTTGAAGCGGCCCTCTTTGCGCACAGAGGAAAATTTCATTTGTACCCCTGCCAGAGAAAACTTTTGCGCCTCCATCCCAACATCAATTTGCACGGCTTCCAACTCGCCGCGCGACCTTAACGCCCAGGCGGGTATGTCACTGGCAGCCAACGGCCGTGCTTCAAGCGCTCCCGGCAAGTTTCCACCGGCCCAGGCAATTAAAGGAAACTCCTCATTCACATGGGCTTTCAACGACTGTGCCACCCAAGCGCGCAGTGCGCCTTCGGGTAACAAGTTGGATAAAACGGGCGGCAGACGCTGCGATGACTGTAAAACTTGCTCAAGATACCCCGCGTGCGCCTTCTGCCTGAGCGTAAACAAAGGACGAACACGCTCCGGCAAAGCGAGGTAGTGTGGATCAAACGTCAGGATGTTTCTGCCGCCGCTGTAATGCGCCAGCACGCCAACACGCACGCCATGCAATATCAAGGCTAATGCCTGTACCGATTCAACCTGTCGCAGCCCTTTCATCAGCTAGTCCTCGAGATCTTTCAGTTTTTTTTCAAAATCCTGCGGCTTACCGACTTCCGGTGCGCTACTCACTTCCTGTTGCAGCAGGCACTCCACATCACGGGCAGACTTTTTTGGCACGATGACATATTCCAAATTCATCGCCGCCAATATTCGTAGCAACGTGCTTACCCGCAGATCGCTCCCCGCTTCAATACGCTGATATTGCTGTTGGGTCATGCCAATCTTCATTAAAAAGTCTTTTTGACTCCAACCCAACTCACTGCGTTTTTCTTTCAGCAACGCTGATATTTCGGATAGTTTTCTCATCCGCGCCTCCAAACAACGCATTGATTGTCTCACCAGCAATAAACAACAAACTAGTTGTCGAGACAGTGAAAAACAACTTTTTTGATGTAAATTAATGAAGAAACAACTTTTTAGTTGTAAAAGGGAATGCAAACAATAAACAGGATGTTTTAGATTACCCCAGCGGCAGCGCCATCACGATCGCGTCTTCGCGGCCGTGGGTGCTCGGGTAATAATTGCGGCGCACGGTGACCTCGTTGAAACCGAGATCTTCATACAGCGCGATCGCCGCCTGGTTGGAAGCACGCACCTCCAGCCACAGCGTAACCACGCCGCGGCTCTCCAGCTGTTCGATCACCGCGTTGAGCAGCAGGCGGCCAAAGCCCCGGCGCTGGTACTGCGGATGGATGGCGATGTTGAACAGCGTGGCTTCGTCCAGCACGATCTGCGTGATGGCGAACCCCGCCATCGCCCCGTCGGCGCTCAGCTTCAGGTTAAGGTAGCGATCGCCCTGATTGCTGGCGAAGGTGGTTTCCGTCCAGGGAAAAGCGTGGCTGGCTTGCTCAATGGTGAAGGCCGTGGCCAGATCGGCCGCCGTCAGGGTAGAAATCGTGTTCATGATGACAAATCTGCTGCCAGAGGGCGCGTTTGGCCCCCGCGTCTTGGGAAAGCTCGGCCAGCGCCGGGCTGTGTAGCTGCGCGCCGGCGACCGCGAGCGGTTCCGCCACGCCCAGCCGCCAACTGTTGCATGCGGTCTCTTCAGGCAGCATCGCCGCCTGTTCCGGCGTCAGGCTGTAAGTTTGCGCCGGCGTCAGCCCCAGGCTGTGCAGCACGTCGCAAAACAGCGGATCGTCGGGTGCGGGCAGCGTCTGCGCCACCACCAGCAGGCGTGCCTCGGGCGGCAGACTGACCGCCACTTCGCCCTGCAACACGCTCGGGCGGCGCAATGTCCACTGCGTAATACCCAGTTGTTGTAACAGCCAGTCGCGTTTTGATGCCATGCCGATTCCTACCCGTTGTGGTGCGCCATGCCTGCCATGCGCCGCGCTATGCTAACAAACCCGCGCAGCCCGCGCCAACAAACCCGTCGAACATATCGCCACAAAGCTCTATAATCCCCGGTCTCATTTCCAGGAGCCAATATCTGATGTCTGCATTAACCCCCGCCAGTGAAGTCATGCTGCGCCACAGTGATGAATTTATCGAACGCCGCGTGCTGTTTGCCGGCGACCTGCAGGACAGCCTGCCGGCCCAATTCGAGGCCGCGGACGTGCGCGTCCACACTCAGCAATACCATCACTGGCAGTTACTGAACCGGACGATGGGCGATAACGTGCAGTTCGGTTTGACCGTCGATCCCGCTTTCGTCGCCGACTGCGACACGCTGGTTTACTACTGGCCGAAGAGCAAGCAGGAAGCGCAATTCCAGCTGTGCAACCTCCTGGCGCTGCTGCCGGTGGGCGCGGACGTGTTCGTGGTCGGTGAAAACCGCAGCGGCGTGCGCAGCGCCGAGCCAACGCTGGAAGGCCATGCCACGCTGGTGAAAATCGACAGTGCGCGCCGCTGCGGCCTGTATCATGGCCGCCTGGACGCGCAGACCGAGTTCGACCTGAACGACTGGTGGGACAGCTATCAGCTGCACGATCTGGAAGTGAAAACGCTGCCGGGCGTGTTCAGCCGCGACGGTCTGGACGTCGGCAGCTCGCTGCTGCTGTCGACGCTGGAAAAACACATGAAAGGCAAGGTGCTGGACATCGGCTGCGGCGCCGGCGTCATGGCCTCGGTAATGTCCAAGCTGTCGCCGAAGGTGAAACTGACCCTCAGCGACGTCAACGCCGCCGCGGTGGAATCCAGCCGCGCAACGCTGGCCGCCAACGGCATCGAAGGCGAAGTGATCGTCAGCAACGTTTACTCCGACATCACCGGCCGTTTCGACATGATCATCTCCAACCCGCCGTTCCACGACGGGCTGCAGACCAGCCTGACCGCTGCTGAAACCCTGATCCGCGGCGCGGTGAAGCACCTGCCGATCGGTGGCCAACTGCGCATCGTCGCCAACGCCTTCCTGCCGTACCCGGACATTCTGGACGCCACCTTCGGCAGCCATGAAGTGCTGGCGCAGAACGGCCGCTTCAAGGTGTATCAGGCCACCGTCGGCCGCCCGCCGCGCGCGCCGAAGAAGAAATAATTCGCCGTTGGCGGAAAACGACAGAGCGCGGCCTGAGGCCGCGCTTTTTTTTTAGCCGTTGATATAGGTCATCGACTCGGCGCCGTAGCGTTCGCCGGCCGCCGCACTCAGTGGGAACACCGCGTCGATCGCCGCCAGCTCAGCCGCGCTCAGCGTTATCTCCGCCGCCGCGACGTTCTCTTCCAGGTAGCGACGGCGTTTGGTGCCGGGGATCGGCACGATGTGCTCGCCCTGCGCCAACACCCAGGCCAGCGCCAGCTGCGAAGGTTTGACGCCCTTCTGCGCCGCCAGCTCGCCCACCTTCTCCACCAGCGCCAGGTTGCGGGCGAAGTTTTCCCCCTGGAAACGCGGGTTGCCTCGGCGGAAATCGTCCTCGGCCAGATCCTCCGGCCGCCGGATAGCGCCGGTGAGGAAACCGCGCCCTAACGGGCTGTAAGGCACAAAGCCGATGCCCAGGCGCTCACAGGCCGCCAGCACGCCCTGCTCGGCGTCGCGCGTCCACAGTGAATACTCGGTCTGCAGCGCCGTGATCGGATGTACCTTGTGCGCCCGCTCCAGCGTGGCCACCGACGCCTCACTCAGGCCGATATGGCGGATCTTGCCTTCGCGGATCAGATCCGCCATCGTGCCGACGACGTCTTCGATCGGCACTTGCGGATCGACCCGGTGCTGATAATAAAGATCGATCTCCTCCACGCCCAAGCGCCGCAGGCTGCCCTCGACGGAGCGCCGGATATACTCGGGGCGGCTGCTGACGCCGCGCGCCGAAGGATCCGCCGGATCGCGCAGGATGCCGAACTTGGTGGCCAGGAACACCTGTTGCCGTTTGCCTTTGATCGCTTCCCCCACCAGCGCTTCGTTGGTGTGCGGGCCATACATGTCGGCAGTGTCGAGCAGCGTGACGCCCAGCTCCAGCGCCCGGTGCAGCGTGGCGATGGCTTCCTGCCGATCGGCGCCGGTGGAGTAGAAGTCGCTCATGCCCATGCATCCCAGCCCCAGGGCGGAGACGACGGGACCGTGGGAACCCAGTTTACGTTGTTGCATTGTGCTGCCCTCATGCGGTGAATGGATAACGCAGCAAAGTCTGGTTGTTTACGCTACAAAGATAAATAATGCAGATTGCACATCACTGTTCAAAAATCACCAACAATCCGGAGTGGACATGGATCAGGTTCAAGCCATGCGCATTTTTACCCGCATCGTCGAACTGGGCAGCTTCAGCCGGGCGGCCGAACGCCTGCAGCTGCCGCGCGCCACGGTCAGCAACGCGTTAAAACGGCTGGAGCAGCGGCTGGGCGTTCGCCTGCTGATCCGCACCACCCGCCAGGTACAGGTGACCAGCGAAGGCAGCCTCTACTATCAACGCTGCGTGCAGTTGTTGGGGGCACTGGAGGAGGCGGACACGCTGTTCAGTCACCATAAGCTGCAGCCGTCCGGCAAGGTGCGCATCGATATGCCCCATTCGCTGGCGCGCCAGATCGTCATTCCGGCGTTGGACGACTTTTACCAGCGTTATCCCGACATCACCCTGGCGCTGGGTGCCAACGACACCCACGTCGATCTGTTGCGCGAAGGCGTTGACTGCGTGCTGCGCGCCTGGGAAACCGAAGACGACAGCCTGGTGGCGCGGCGCATCGCCCAGTTGCCACAGATCACCTGCGCTTCCCCCGCTTACCTGCAGGCCTGCGGCACGCCGCTCGACATCGATAGCCTGCAGCCGCATCGCGCGGTGGGGTATTTTTCCCTGGCCAGCAACCGCGATTATCCGCTGGAATTCTGCCGCGGCGGCAAGGTGGAACGGCGCGAACTCCCCGCCCGGCTGAGCGTCAGCGGCGCCGACGCCTACATCGCCGGCGCGCGGGCTGGCATGGGATTGATTCAGGCGGCGCGCTATTCGCTTGCCCCTTGGCTGGAACGGGGCGAACTGGTGGAAGTGTTGGCGGACACGCCGCCCCCGCCGATGCCGATTTACATCATGTATCCGCCCGGCCGTTTCCTGGCGCCACGGGTCAGGGTGTTGATTGATTGGCTGATTTGGCTGTTTGACCAGCAGAAAAGCGGCGATATGGCTGTTTTTCCAGCAAACGCCCGCAAAGCGGGGAAATAACTGTTGACGTGTCCGCCAAAATCTCTAGAATTCGCCTCCGTGGTAACGTTACTCCGGTAATGTTTCTGGTACGCGAAGGTGGCGGAATTGGTAGACGCGCTAGCTTCAGGTGTTAGTGTCCTTACGGACGTGAGGGTTCAAGTCCCTCTCTTCGCACCAAATAACCACATGATTTATATTGCACTCAGCATCGATGCGAAGGTGGCGGAATTGGTAGACGCGCTAGCTTCAGGTGTTAGTGTTCTTACGGACGTGAGGGTTCAAGTCCCTCTCTTCGCACCACGCTGGCGACGTAATATAAATCAAAGCAACAACATCGACTGTGCGAAGGTGGCGGAATTGGTAGACGCGCTAGCTTCAGGTGTTAGTGTCCTTACGGACGTGAGGGTTCAAGTCCCTCTCTTCGCACCAATTGATGATCTCTCCGGTAGTGTCCTCGAAAAAATCCCAACGCATTGATGAACAACACGCCTAAGCGTGGTTTTGCCGTTTCCGGCGTTTACGTGAAGCTGAAGTTGAGGCTGATTGCCGCCAGGCCGCCCGCCAGCGCCATGCAGGAAGGCAGCAGCAGATAGTGGCGCAGCCGGCTGTTGAACAGCATCACCAGCGTGGCCAACATCGCTATCACAATCAGGGTGCGCAACTGCAGCATATTCAGATCGATCAAGGCCAACAGCGGCATCAGCGCGCACGGCAGCAAAACGCCCCAGGCGCTGGCCAGGCGATCGCCGAGGCACCAGCTGACGCCCCACAGTCCACACGCGGCAATCATGGCAGTAAGCATGACAACCCCCTTTAAGTGATAATGATAACCAATATCATATAACACTTTTTTGGCCGCCGCATCATTTTCACTGCGGTGACCAAACCCAGATGACACCAGCATGAAAAAATGATAATTTGACATAAGAAAATTCCTAGTCCTGTTTGCATGATAATAATCACAATCCTCAACCATGCAATTCAAGTGGATATTCGCGCCAAAGGAATGCTTCTCAACCTTAATTATTCGACAGAACGACTTTGCAAAGAGTGACCTCCGTATGAACGCCCGTTCTTATCAGGAATTACTGAACAGCAAGCAGCGCCTGGCATTATTTCTTTTTCTGGTGATGAATGCCGCCTCTTCCGTATTTACGTTATTGTTCCCTTTTAGGGATACGCCCGCATTTACCCTACCTTTATTATGTATACCGCTATTTTGTCTGGCGGCGGCGCTATTTTCCCTGCAAACGCCGCGGAAATACTTGTGCAAACTCAACCTGTTTTCCAGCGTGCTTGGCCTGCTGTGGGCCGCACATATTTACGTTAAAAGTCAATATTGCTTGCCGAATAACCAAGATTTTTTATTAATTAGTTTGTTCAGCATCTTTTTTATCAGCGCTATTTCTCTGACGGATAACTTTACCGCCTTTTGTTTACACGCCGTGCCTTCCGCAATGGTGATCCTGGCTTTAGACGGCATGCATAATACCCTGCGGATATTATTCACCACGCTATTACCTATTATCGCTTTCTCCATTCATCACCTGATGTTGAAACGCAGTGAAATCTTTACCCACGCGCTGGTGGCCAACCTGTATAACGAGCGGGACAAATTCAATAATTTGAGCATGCTCGATCCCCTGACCGGCCTTTATAATCGCCGCGGGCTGGAAAATAAGATCACTATGCTGCTGGAACCGCAAACCGGCCGCCACTACGTGCTGCTGCTGGATATCGACCACTTCAAGGTCTACAACGACAGCTACGGCCACGCCATGGGCGACCGGGCGCTGGTGCAGGTAGCGGTCGCCATTCGCGATGCGGTGCGTTCGCGCGACATCGTGGTGCGTTACGGCGGGGAAGAGTTTTTGGTGCTGCTGACCAACGTGCACGAAGGCTACGCGGCGCAACTGGCCGAACGGGTGCGCCAGCGGGTGGCGGAGCTGAACATCCCGCACGGCGCCAGTCCGCAGCACAGCGGCACGCTGACGCTCAGCGCCGGCATCTCCGCGCTGGAAAAACTGGACATCGAATCGGCGATAGGCGCAGCCGACGCCGCGCTCTATCTGGCGAAGCACAGCGGCCGCAACAATATTCAGCTGGCGCAAAACGTCGAGCCCGCCGCCGTTCACCCTTAAGCCGCCGCCGTAACGGCGCGGCGGCTGACATCAACACTTATACGGCTATACGGCGGTGGAACGCAGCCCGTTCAGCAACAGGTTCAAACTGACCAAGGCTTGTTCCAGCCCCACGTCTTTTTCCGGATGATGGGCGACCCACAGCGCGGCATCCATCAGTCCGCCGTTGATTAAATGCGCCAGCGATTCCGGCTCGGCGACGGCGATGCGCCGCTGCGCCATCAAGGCCTGCAATGCGCCCGTCATCCAGCTGATGCACGCCAGCTTGCTGGCCCGCAGATATTCAGCTCCCAGCACCGAAGGTGAATCACGCAACAGAATGCGTTGCGCTTGCGGCTCCGTCATCATGATCAGATAACCGCGGCAACGCGCCGCAAAAGCCTCCCAGTCATCCGCAGTACTCGCGGTTATGTCAGCCAGATGCGCATCCATCTCCGCGTCTATCGCCTGCACCACCGCCAGGAACAGCCCCTTTTTATCGCCAAAATGGTGATAGAGCGCGCCGCGCGTCAGGCCGGCCTGGGCGGTGAGATCATCCATCACCGTCTCGGCATACCCCACGCTGCCAAACTGCCGGCGGGCCGCCGCCACCAGCTTTTGTCGGGTTTCTTCAATCATTTCGGTGCGCGCTTTACGTGCCATGGGTCCACTCCGCCTCATTATTGATGACGTTATAATTGACATACGCCATGTATGTCAATTAACGTAACATACGTGGCGTATGTCAATGATGGACATTGAGCGAATACCGAGCCGCCAACATTCCGGAGCCCTTTCCATGGCAAATCCTTATTTCAAACTGTTCAACGCCCCGGGCAGCAAGGCGTTTTCCTCTGCCGGGCTAATCGCGCGCCTGCCGGTCTCGATGACCGGTATCGGCATCATCACCATGCTCTCGCAGGTACGCGGTTCCTATTGGTTGGCGGGCGCGGTGGCAGCGACGTTCGCCTTTTCCATGGCGCTGCTTGCGCCGCAAATCGCGCGCGCGGCGGATCGTCACGGCCAAAGCCGCGTGTTGCCGTATGCCACCGGGATCAGCGCGATCGCCCTGCTGCTGCTGTTGCTCTGCACCCACTATCGGGCACCGGACTGGACGCTGTTTGTCTTCGCCGCGCTCGCGGGCGGCATGCCCAGCATCTCCGCGATGGTCAGGGCCCGCTGGAGCGAAATTTATCGCGGCACGCCACAGCTGCACACGGCATTTTCATTCGAGTCCGTATTGGACGAGGTGGCCTTTATCGTCGGCCCACCGATCGCCGTGGGGCTTAGCGTTTCACTCTTCCCAGAGGCCGGCCCTCTGGTGGCCGCGCTGCTTCTGGTGGCGGGCGTTGCGGCATTCGCCGCGCAAAAAAGCACCCAGCCCCCGGTTTACGCCCACAATAACCAGCGGCAGCGCGCCATCCTGACCATGCCGTCGATGCAGATCCTGGTGCTGGCGCTGATCGCCCTCGGCACCATCGTCGGCACCGTGGACGTCATCAGCGTGGCCTTCGCCGAGCAGCAAGGGCAGCCGGCCGCCGCCAGCATCGTACTGTCGGTTTACGCGTTCGGCTCCTGCCTGGCCGGGCTGATTTTCGGCGCAATGAAGATCCCCGTCCCCTTGCCTCGTCTGTTCTTATACGCGGCGTTCGCCACCGCTTTCACCACCTTGCCGCTGCTGTGGGTGCACAATGTCTTAACGCTGGCGGCGGCGATGTTTGTCGCCGGATTGTTTTTTGCGCCGACCATGATCGTTGCCATGGGGCTGGTTGAAAACATCGTGCCGCCCTCCCGGCTGACGGAAGGATTGACCTGGATGGTCACCGGCCTGGGGATAGGCGTAGCGTTCGGCGCAGCCCTGGCAGGCCTGGCGATCGACGCTGCGGGGATAACGGCCGGCTTTGGCGTCACGCTCACGGCCGGCCTGGTCGTACTGCTGGTGGCGGCCGGCGGCTACCGCTTAATGCAGCGAACGCTGGCCTTGAAAGCGGCGTGAATCGCCCGCGCTAAGCGGTTTCCCAAATCGCCTTGCCCTGCCAGCGCCGTTCGATCGCCGTCAGAAACAGTTTCACCTTGGGGGAGAGATGGCGCCGGCTGGGATAGACGGCGCAGATCGGCGGCCCCGGGCGACAATAGCGCTCCAGCACCGGCACCAGCGTGCCGGCCGCAATCTGCTCGCCGACCAGAAACGCCCCCACTTGGCACAGGCCGGCCCCGGCGACGGCCGCATCCCGCAAAGCCTCGACGTTGTTGAAACGCATCCGGCCGCGCACCGGCTGTTCGTGCAGTTGGCCGTTGACCAAATAGCGCCAGGGCGCCGGCAGCCCCTGATGGCTGAAAACCAGCGTCTCGTGATCGCCCAACGCCTCCGGTTTTGCAGGCGTACCGTGCCGCGCCAGATAGTCCGGCGCCGCGCAGGTGATTAGGCGATGCGGCGCGAGCACTCGCCGCACCAGCCGGCTGTCGTCGCTGCCGCCGACCCGGATAGCTACGTCGATGCCGTCGCGCACCAGATCGCTGTACTCATCGGAGAAGCTGACGTCGGCGTCCACCTCCGGCCACTGTGCCAAAAACTCCCGTAAAATCGGCAGGATATGCAACCGCCCCAGCGAGACCGGCAGATCCAACCGCAGCCGCCCGCGCGGGGTTTGCCGCCGCGTATTGAGCGCCGTTTCCGCCTCTTCGGCCTGCGACAGGATGCGCTGCGCATACTCGTAAAACACCGCGCCGTCTTCGGTCAGGCTGACGCTGCGCGTGGTGCGCTGCAGCAGCCGGGTCGCCAATCGCTCCTCCAATCGGTTCACGCATTTGCCCGCCGCCGATCGGGAGATGCCCAGCCTCTCGGCCGCCAGCGTGAAGCTGCAAGCGTCGGCGACGCGGATGAACACCAGCAGGTCTGTCAGGTTATCCAACGGCATAGACGGTAAATTAGCCACGATTTGTCCCCAATGTTGCGCAATCAGGCCAGTTTATCAGCCATTTTGGCGCGGATACACTGAGGCTCTTCATCTGTTGGGAGGATCCTTATGAATGCCTTACACGCCGACGGCGGCGCAAAACCCTGGCTGGCGACCTTCGCGGTCGGCCTGTCCACCTTTACCGTCGTCACCGCAGAAATGCTGCCCGTCGGCCTGCTGACCCCGATCGTCAGCACCCTGAACGCGACGATCGGCCGCGCCGGATTGCTGATTTCCCTGCCGGCCCTGTTCGCCGCGCTGTTCGCCCCGCTGGTGGTGCTGGGCGCCCGGCGTACGGATCGCCGCAGCCTGTTGGTGGGCTTTCTGCTGCTGCTGATCGCCGCCAACCTGCTGGCCGCCGCTGCCACCTCCCTGGCCCTGCTGTTCGCCGCGCGCATCCTGCTGGGTTTTTGCATCGGCGGTATCTGGGCCATCGCCGGCGGGTTGGCGGAACGCCTGGTGCCGCCGGCCTCCGTCGGATTGGCGCTGTCCGTCATCTTCGGTGGCGTAGCGGCGGCCTCGGTGTTCGGCGTGCCGCTCGGGGTGTTCCTCGGCGAAGCGCTGGGTTGGCGCATGGCGTTTCTGGCGGTCGCCGTCCTGGCGGCGCTGGCACTGCTGTTGCTGGTGTGCGTGCTGCCGCCGCTGCCGGTCACGCAGGCGATAAGCTGGCGGTCGTTCACCGCGCAGCGCGCGAATCGCCGACTGTTGACCGGGCTGCTGCTGACGTTTCTGCTGGTCGCCGGCCACTTTATGGCTTACACCTTTGTTCGCCCGCTGTTGCAGACGGTCGCCGGCATCGAGGGCCGCTGGGTGGGGCCGCTGCTGTTCGCCTACGGCGTCGCCGGTATCGCCGGGAATTTCATCGCCGGCCAGGCCGCCGCCAAACGGCTGCGCCGCACCCTGGCGCTGATCGCCCTCGGGCTGGCGCTCGCCGTCCTGCTGCTGCCGCTGCTGGGCCACGCGCCGCTGAGCGGCAGTGCCTTCCTCCTGCTGTGGGGCATCGCCTACGGCGGCGTTTCCGTTTCGCTGATGGCATGGATGCTCAAGGCGGCCCCCGATGCGGTCGAGGTCGCCTCTTCTCTGTATATCGCGCTGTTTAATCTGGCGATTTCCTGCGGTTCGCTGGCGGGTGGGCTGGTGGTGGACACCGGAGGCCTGACGATAAACGGCGTGCTGTCCGGCATGGTGCTGCTGCTGGCGTTGACGATCCTGATGCGAACGCGCCCACAGGCGCTGACAACGGCGGCGAAGGCCGATTCGCCGCCGGGTTGAATCAGGCGCGGCGCTGCCGCAGGCCGTAAACCAGCACCACCGCGAAGCACAGCAGCGGCAGCAGATAAGAGAGAGCAGTGCTGTAACGGTCGGCCAGCGCCCCCATAAAGTACGGCATGATGGCGCCGCCGACGATCGCCATGATCATAAAGGAGCTGGCGCGCTTGGTGTGTTTACCCAAATTTTTCACCCCCAGGGCGAAAATGGTCGGGAACATGATCGACATAAAGAAGAACACCGCGATCAGCGCCACCACCGACACGCCGTCGACGCTCAGCATCACCACGCCGCACAGCGCGATGTTGATCAGCGCATAGGCCGCCAGCAGCGTCGCCGGTTTGACTCGCCCCATCAGCCAGGTGCTGAAGAAGCGTCCGACCATAAAGCAGATCATGGCGATCGACAGCAGGTAAGAGGCGCTCTGGTTAGACACCTCGCGCCAGTGCTCGGTGGCGTAGTTGATGAAGAACGCCCCGACGCCCACCTGCGCCGCCACGTAGAAGAACTGTGTGATAACCCCGCCGACGAAATGCGGATGCTGCCACAATCCTTGCGCTATCACGCCGTGCACCGGTTTTTCCTCTTCGCGGATCGCCGGCAGCCGTGTGCGGCTGAACAACAGCGCGATCAGCAGCACCAGCGCGGCGATCGCCACATAGGTCATCTTCACCGCGCTCTGATCGCCGCCGCCGGCGGACTGGCTGGCGGAGAAGAACAGCGTGCCGCCGATCAGCGGGCCGATAAACTGCCCGAGGCCGTTGAACGACTGGGCCATATTCAGCCGCCGTTCGGCGCCCTGCGCATCGCCCAGCACCGTGGCGTACGGGTTGGCCGCCGTTTCCAGGCAGCCCAGGCCGCTGGCGATGACGAACAGCGCGAACAGGAATACGCCGAAGCTGTTGGCCGACGCCGCCGGCACGAACAACAGCGCCCCCAGCGCGTACAGGCACAGCCCGACCAGAATGCCTGCCTTATAGCCCTTGCGATCCATAAAGTACCCGGCGGGCAGCGCCACCAGGAAATAGGCGCCGAAATAGGCCGCCTGCAGCAGCCCCGACTGCGCCTTGGTGACGTGCAACGTCTCCTGAAAATGTTTGTTTAATACGTCCAGCAGGCCATAGGACAGCCCCCACATGAAGAACAGGCTGGTGACCAGGATAAAGGCCCAGCGCAGATTGGCGGTCACGGGGACGCCCGGCTGCGCGGAGGCCGCACTTTTTTCAGCAAGCATGGTGATACCCTCGTATCGTCTGGCGATGATGATGTTGGCGTTATTGCTGTTGCAGAGAGAAAATCCGCGCCATTTCCACCCATTTTTCGCCCTGCGGCGTCCAGGGGGTGGCGGCCTGGTAGTGCCACATCAGCGCTTCCCATCGCTGTACTTCGGGGTTGTTCAGGCTGGCGGCGTCAAAACGCGCGGCGTCAAAATCGGCGCTGACCTCCACGATCATGAACAGCCGGGTGCCCAACCGGTAAATCTCCATGTCCAGAATGCCGTGCTTGCGCAAATGCGCGGCGATGCCCGGCCAGATGCGCTGATGATGCTGCTGGTACTCCGCAATCAGCGCCGGTGAGTCAATCAGATCGAGCGCCTGGCAGAAACGGCGCCGCCCTGCCGCCGCGCCGCTCACGTCAGCGCCCGATCGAGATGCAGGTAGCCGCCGTCCACCGATAGCCACTGCCCGGTGGTATGCGATGACCGCGACGACAGCAGAAACGCCACGGTATCGGCGATCTCCTGCGGCGTGGTCATGCGCTGCCCGAGCGGAATGCGCGCGGTGATTTTCTCCATCTGCCGCTGCGGCTCGGCGAAGGTGTTGAGCCAGCGCTGGTACTGCGGGGTGATCACCTCCGCCGGCACCACCGCGTTCACCCGCACCCCGTCATGGCGCAGCGACACTGCCCATTCGCGCGTCAGCGCCAGCACCGCGCCCTTGGCGGCGGTGTAGCCGCTGGTGCCCCCCTGCCCGCTGAGCGCGGTCTTGGAGGCGATGTTGACGATGGCGCCCCGGCTCTCCTGCAGCGCCGCCTGGCACAGGTGCGCCATCAGGTAGTAGTGCACCAAGTTCTTCTCCAGCGAGCCGACGAACGCTTCACGCCCCGCCTCCAGCCCGACGCCGTCATTGACCCCGGCGTTGTTCACCAGTCCGTCGATGCGGCCGAAGGTCGCCAGCGTCTGGCTGACCGCCCGGCGGCAGGCCGCCTCGTCGCACAATTCGGTGAGGATCACCTCGGTGCGCGGCTGCAGCCGCTGCAAATCGGCCAGCAGCGCCGCCTCCGGCGCGGCGTTGGTGACCAGCACCGGGATCGCCCCCTCCTCGGCCAGCACATGAGCAATCGCCGCGCCGATGCCGGCACCGCCGCCGGTGACCAGCACCACCTTATCTTGCAGATACAGATCCATAACCAGACTCCGTTAAACCGTAAATTCGCCAGGCGGTGCCGCCCCAAATCGCCGCCTGCTCGGCGGCCCCCAGCGTCGACAGCGCCCGTTCGCACAGTTGCACCACCTGGCGGTAGTCGCCGGCCAGCAGGCACACCGGCCAGTCGGAGCCGAACATCAGCCGCTGCGGGCCGAACGCCTCCAGCGCGGCGTCGAAGAACGGCAGCAGTTCTTCCGCCCGCCACCGGCCGCCCGGCGCCTCGGTGATCAGCCCCGACAGCTTGCAGGCCACGTGCGGCAGCGCCGCCAGCGGCCGGATTTGCTGCGCCCAGTGCCGCGCGCCGCGCGCGATGTCCGGCTTGCCGAGGTGATCCAGCACCAGCCAGTGTTCGTCATGGCGGGCGGCGAACGCCGCCGCTGCCGCCAGATGCCGGTGCGTCACCAGGATCTCGTACACATACCCGGCGCGCTGCAGCGTTTGCATGCCGCGTTCCACCTCCGGCCGCGCCAGCCAGGCCGCCGGATCCGCTTCGTCCTGCACCTGATGGCGCACCCCGCGCAGCGCGCTGTAAGGCCGCAAGGCCTCCAGGCGCTGCGCCAGCTGCGGCGCGGCGATATCCAGCCAGCCCACCACGCCGCATACGCCCTCGCTCTGTTCAGCCAGCGCCAGCAGGGCCAGCGTCTCGTCCTCGCTGGGGCGCGCCTGCACCGCCAGCGCGCCGTCGAAACCGTGTTCCTGCAACAGCGGCCGCAGCCGGGGCGGATCGAAATCCTGCCGCAGCACGCGCATCCGCTCGTCGATCCACGGGTAGTGCCGTGGGTGATAGCGCCAGTAGTGCTGATGCGCGTCGATGCGCGGCATGCGATCCTCCCGCCTCACCCGCGGAACCGATACTGCTCGATCGACGACGGATGCATCTCGATCGAATAGCCGGGACGGCTCGGCGGCATGTAGGCCGCGCCGTTGATCACGCAGGGATCGACAAAGTGTTCATGCAAATGATCGACGTACTCGATCACCCGGCCTTCGTGGGTGCCGGCGATGCACAGGTAGTCGATCATCGACAGGTGCTGCACGTACTCGCACAGTCCGACGCCGCCAGCGTGCGGGCAGACCGGCAGCTGGTATTTGGCCGCCATCAGCATCACCGCCAGCACTTCGTTGACGCCGCCGAGACGGCAGGCGTCGATCTGCACCACGTCTACCGCGCCGCGCATGATGAACTGCTTGAACATGATGCGGTTCTGACACATCTCACCGGTGGCCACCTTGACCGGCGCCACCCCTTCGCGGATGCGGCGATGCCCTTCCACGTCGTCCGGGCTGGTCGGCTCTTCGATAAACCAGGGTTTGGCGAACGCCAGATGCTTCACCCACGGAATGGCTTCGTCCACTTCCCACACCTGGTTGGCGTCGATCATCAGCCGGCGATCTGGGCCGATCACCTCGCGGGCGATGCGCACCCGGCGGATGTCGTCTTCCAGATCGCGCCCGACCTTCAGCTTCAGGTAGGAGAAACCGGCGTCGACCGCTTCCTGGCACAGGCGGCGCAGCTTGTCGTCCGGGTAGCCCAGCCAGCCGGCGGAGGTGGGGTAACAGGGATACCCCTCCTGCAGCAGCCGCTCCAGGCGCCGTTCTTTGCCCTCGGCCCGCTGTTTCAGCAGCGCCAGCGCTTCCTGCGGCGTGATGCAGTCGGTGATGTAACGGAAGTCGATGCAGCGTACCAGCTCCTCCGGCGTCATCTCTGCCACCAGCCGCCACACCGGTTTGCCGACCGATTTGGCCCACAGATCCCACACCGCGTTGACCACCGCGCCGGTCGCCAGGTGAATGGCACCTTTGTCCGGCCCGATCCAGCGCAGCTGGCTGTCGCTGGTGAAGCGCCGCCAGAAGGCGCCCATATCGGCGGCGATCGTCTCCAGCCGCTCACCGACGATCTGATGCTCCAGCGCGCGGATCGCCGCGCAGCAGATCTCGTTGCCGCGGCCGATGGTGAACGTCAGTCCGTGGCCGCTGAGATCCGCGCGATCGGTCTCCAGGATCACGTAGGCGGCGGAATAGTCGGGATCCGGATTCATGGCGTCGGATCCGTCCAGCCCCAGCGACGTGGGGAAACGAATGTCTTCAACCCGCAGTGCGGTAATGGTGGTCATGGCGGCGCTCCCGGTTAAGCCTGTACGGTTTGCTGGCGCTGTTCGCCCAGCCCTTCAATGCCCAGACGCATCGTCTGGCCCGCCCGCAGGTAGATGGGCTGCGGTTTCTGCCCCATGCCGACGCCCGGCGGCGTGCCGGTGGAGATCACGTCGCCCGGCTGCAGGCTCATAAAGCGGCTGAGGTAGCTGACGATCTGTGGAATGCGGAAGATCATGGTGCTGGTGTTGCCGTCCTGATAACGCTTGCCGTCCACCTCCAGCCACAGGTTCAGGCTGTGCGGATCGGCGATTTCGTCGGCGGTCACCAGCCAGGGGCCGATCGGCCCAAAGGTGTCGCAGCCTTTGCCCTTGTCCCAGGTGCCGCCGCGCTCAATTTGATACTCGCGTTCTGAGACGTCGTTGATCACGCAATAACCGGCGACGTGGCGCATCGCGTCCGCTTCGCTGATGTAGCGCCCGCCCAGGCCGATCACCACGCCCAGCTCCACTTCCCAGTCGGTTTTCTGCGAGCCGCGCGGGATCTCCACCCGGTCGTAGGGGCCGACCACCGCGCTGGTCCATTTGTTGAACACCACCGGTTCCTCAGGAATGGCCGCACCGGTCTCCGCCGCGTGATCGGCGTAATTCAGGCCGATGCAGATGAACTTGCCGATGCCGCCGACGCAGGCGCCGAGACGCGGCTGCCCCTCGACCAGCGGCAATGCGGCGCTGTCCAGCGCGCGCAGTTTGGCGAGCGACGCCGGCGATAACGCGGCGCCGCCCACGTCGGCGATATGCTGCGACAGATCGCGCAGGCGGCCCTGCTCATCCAACATGCCGGGGCGCTCTTGCCCGGGTTCCCCATAACGTAAAAGTTTCATGCGTTCCTCTCTCAAAAATGGCGGCTCAGTTGCTCCAGCCACCGTCGATGATCTGCACCGTGCCGGTGGTGTACGAGCTGGCGTCGGAGGCCAGATACAGCGCCAATTGGGCGATTTCCTCGGTGGTGCCGATGCGCCCGATCGGCTGACGGGCGACGAACGCCTGATACACCTCTTGCTCGCTGCGCCCCTGTTCGCGCGCCTGCTCGGCGATGCGCTGGCGCAGCGACGGCGATTCCACCGTGCCGGGGCAAATGGCGTTGCAGCGGATGCCCTGGGTGACGTAATCCGCCGCCACCGAGCGCGTTAGGCCGATCACCGCCGCCTTGCTGGCGCTGTAGGCGAAGCGGTTCGGCACCCCTTTCACGCTCGAGGCCACCGAAGACATGTTGATGATCGAGCCTTTGCCGCGCGCCAACATGCCCGGCAGGAAGGCGCGGATCATGCGGAACATCGCGGTGACGTTGAGATCGAGCGCGAACGCCCACTGATCTTCGCTGCAGTCGAGGATCGATCCGCTGTGCACCACGCCAGCGCAGTTGAACAGCACGTCGATCGGGCCGATCGCTTCCGCCGCCGCCGCGATGGCGGCCGGATCGGTGACGTTCAGCGTCAGCGCGCGGATCCCGGCGGAGCCCTGCAGGCGCTCGAGGTTGATGTCGCTGGCGATCACTTCAGCGCCGGCGGCGGCGAACAGCCTGGCGGTGGTGAATCCGATCCCTTGCCCGGCGGCGGTGATCAGTACGCGTTTCCCGGTTAAATCCATCTTGACTCCTCGGCCTAAAGGTCTAATGGTCAGGCCACTAAAGGCGGTTAAAGGTCAGGCCTCTAACATGACAAAAGACGCTTTACGCGTTATCGTTGGGGGAAGAAGTTAATAAAAACAGCCTTGAAACCGCATTTCAATTAACCATTTTTTTACACTTGAATAACGATTACTCAAGCGCCTTATCGCATAATTGTGCGCCAAATCACTGAACGCCGAATCGTCAAAGGTCAAAAATGCCGATTACCCGACTGGAAAACCCAAGAATTTACAGACAGATAGCTGACCAACTCAAACGTCTTATCGAAAATAACGAATTTCCGCCGGGCAGCCGTCTGCCCTCGGAGCGCGATCTCGCCCAGCAATTGCAGGTCAGCCGCGCGTCGGTGCGCGAGGCGCTGATCGCGCTGGAAGTGATCGGCCTGGTAGACGTCAAGGTCGGCAACGGGGTGATCGTGCGCTCGCCAACGCCGCTGGCGCCGTCGCAGGAGCCGGTGATGGCCCAGGCCGGCCGCAACCAGTGGGCGGAGATCGACGACGAGCTGAACATCGAGCTGGATTTCAACGCCGAGTTGCCGCCGTTTTCTCTGCTGCAAACCCGCCTGCTGATCGAACCGGAGACCGCCGCGCTGGCCGCGCGCCACGCCACCGACGAAGAGCTGGCGGGTATCCGCGCCGCCTATGAACAGAACTGCCGCGATAACCGCGCCGGTTCCGCCACCCACCCCGGCGATCGGCTGTTCCACATCCGCATCGCCCAGGCCAGCGGCAACCCGGCCTATGCGTTCATCATCGGCCACCTGCTCGGCCACCGTTACGGCAGCATGTTCCGCGTGCTGCAGCGCCACTATACGCCGGACGACATGCCGCACCGCTCCGAGCTGGAACACCGGGCGATCCTAGCGGCGATCGAAGCGCGCGACGTGCGCGGCGCCCGCAAGGCGATGAAGGCGCACCTGGACGAAGTGATCGCCATTTTCGCCCGCGCGCAGTAGGCCGCCGGCGGTGAAAAAATTTTATCGCCACCGCTCTTTTTTCTACATGCAGCCGGGGCCTGGGGGCATTACACTGGGCGACGAATAAGCCCTTTCCCCGCTGCATTGTTAAATGGATAACGACCGTTGAAGAACTCTGTCTCCGCTTTATTGCTGGCGCTGGGCCTGTGCGCCGCGCCGCTGGCCGTGCAGGCCGCGCCCCCGCAGCTGGCTTCGCAAATCGTCGACCAGTATGCCGAACATATTTTCTACAACAGCGGCGCCACCGGCATGGCGCTGGTGGTGATCGACGGCAATCAGGTGGTTAACCGCAGCTTCGGCGACACCAAGCCCGGCAACAACCTGCGCCCGCGCCCGGATTCGCTGATCCGCATCGCGTCGATCACCAAGCTGATGACCAGTGAAGTGATGGTAAAAATGGCGGCGGCAGGCCAGGTCAAACTGACCGATCCGCTGCGCAAGTACGCCCCCAAAGGCGCCTATGTGCCGGCTTACAACGCCGGCCAGCCGATCACCTTATTGAACCTGGCCACTCACACCAGCGCGCTGCCGCGCGAGCAGCCGGGCAAGAAGCCGCCGAAAACGCCGGTGTTCACCTGGCCGACCAAGGCCCAGCGCTGGCAGTGGCTGGCGCATGCCAACATCACGACGCCGCCGGGCGTGCACGCCGCGTATTCCAACCTGGCGTACGATCTGCTGGCCGACGCGCTGTCGCGCGCCGCGGGCAAGCCTTACAACGCGCTGCTGAAAGAGAAAATCACCGCGCCGCTCGGCATGGTGGATACCACGCTGACGCCGAGCCCTGAACAGTGTTCGCGCCTGATGGTGGCGGCGGCCGGCCCGAGCGCTTGCCGCGACACCACCGCCGCGGCCGGCAGCGGCGGCGTCTACTCCACCCCGCGCGACATGCAGCGTTGGATGCAGCAGTTCCTCTCCTCCAGCGCCAGCGGCCCGCGCAAAGCCACCGCCGCCAGCGAACAAACCATGTACTTCCAGCGCCACGATCTGGTGTCGCTAAAGGGCATGGACGTGCCGGGGCAAGCGGATGCATTGGGATTGGGCTGGGTGTATATGGCGCCGAAGGACGGGCTGCCGGGCATCATTCAGAAGACCGGCGGCGGCGGCGGGTTCATCACCTACATGGCGATGATCCCGGCGAAAAATGTCGGGGTGTTCGTGGTGGTGACCCGCTCGGAGCTGAGCAAGTTCACCAACATGAGCGATCCGGTCAACCGCCTGGTGAGCGATCTGGCGGCCAACAAGAGTTGATATGCGGGGCGCAGCTGGCTGCGCCCCCACGTCTCAGGCCAGCACCGCCATCTGATGGATCACCGGATGGAAGTTGCGCTTGAAGTAGATCAGGCCGTTGCCGGCTTCGCTCAACGCGATCTGCTTGATCTGCACCAGGTACATCTGGTGGGTACCGATGCTCTGGATCTGCTCGATTTCCCCTTCCAGGCTGGCCAGGGTATTGCGCAGCACCGGCTGCCCCAGTGCGCCGAGCTGCCACTCTTCCAGCCGGAAACGATCTTCCATGCTGACGCCGGTCATGCCGGCGAAGTGGCGCGCCATCAGCTCCTGCTCGTGGTTGAGCACGTTGACGCACAGCCTGCGGTTTTCCTGAAACACCGGGTTCATCGCGCTGTTGCGGTTGATGCACACCAGCAGCGTCGGCGGCGTATCGGTTACCGAGCACACCGCCGTGGCGGTGATGCCGCAGCGCCCCGCCGGGCCGTCGGTGGTGACGATATTCACCGCCGCCGACAGGCTGGCCATGGCGTCGCGAAAGCGCAGGCGCTGTTCATTTTCCTGAGACATACAACCTCCTCCTGAATTACTTCAGCAGATTATCCAACTGATTAATATCGTCATTGTTCCGCAGGTGCGGCACCTTCCAACCGTGCTGATCGTAATCGGCCAGGCACTTGTCGACCATCTGCATCATGCGATCCATATTGCCGGATCCCTGCGCATGGCGCAGGCACTGCAGGCGGATCTCATCCTGGCTGCCGGCGTAGTTGATCTCATACAGCTCGTGGCGCCCGCCGAACTCACTGCCGATCGCGTCCCACATCAGCTTGAGGATCTTGATGCGCTCGACGTGATCCATGCCGTCCGATCCGCGCACGTAGCGCGCCAGGTACTTGTCGATCTCCGGGTTGTTCATGTCGCGCACGCTGGACGGCAGGTAGATCAGGCCGCTGGTGACGTTCTTTTCGATGATGTGTTTCACCTTGGTGTAGGCCATCGGCGCCATCACACGGTAGGTTTGCAGCGCGGCGGAATCCGGCAGGTAGGCGCCGTTTTCCCATTGCGTGGCTTCGGCGCACATCGCGTCGCTCAGCGACCAGAACAGGTTGCGCCAGGCCACCACTTCGCCCAGATCGGCCTGCACGCCGCGGAACTCCAGCACGCCGGTGCACGAGAGGCTCTTTTGCAACAGCGCGGTGATGAAATCCATCTTCACCGCCAGGCGCACGCAGGCCTGCAGCGGGAACAGCCGGGCGAAACCGCCCTGGGTGCTCCAGCGGCGGCAGCGGTCGAAATCGCGGTAGATCAGCACGTTTTCCCACGGGATCAGCACATGATCCATGATCAGGATCGCGTCGTTCTCGTCGAAGCGGCTGGTGAGCGGATAGTCAAACGGCGATCCGGTGGCGCCGGCCACCAGCTCGTAGGAGGCGCGCGAAATCAGCTTCACTCCTTCGGCGTCCATCGGCGCCACGAACATCAGCGCGAAGTCCGGATTATCGCCCATCACCTGCGCCGAACCGAAGCCGATGAAGTTGTAGTGGGTCAACGCCGAGTTGGTAGCCACCACTTTGGCGCCGCTGACCACGATGCCGGCGTCAGTTTCTTTCTCCACCTGAATGTAGACGTCCTTCACCTCATTGACCGGCTTATGACGATCGATCGGCGGGTTGACGATGGCGTGGTTGAAATAGAGCCCGGTTTCCTGAATGCGTTTGTACCAGTGGCGCGCGTTATCGGCGAACTGGCCGTAGAACTCCGGATAAGCGCCCAGCGCGCAGCCGAAGGCCGCCTTATAATCCGGCGTGCGCCCCATCCAGCCGTAGCTTTGGCGTGACCAGTCGGCGATGGCGTCACGCTGCTGGCGCATCTCTTCCGGGCTGCGGGCGTAGCGGAAGAACTTGTGGGTATAGCCGCCGTTGCCGGTGTCGGTGTTCCAGCACAGGCGATCCTGGCTGGCCGGATCGTGCAGCGCGTCGTACAGCTGGCCGACCGACGCCGCCGCGTTGCGGAACGCCGGGTGGGTGGTGACGTCTTTTACGCGTTCGCCGTAAATGTAGATTTCGCGGCTATCCTGCAAACTTTTCAGGTATTCGGCGCCGGTGAACGGGCGTTTGCTGTCGGCACGAAAGTCTTCTGGTTTCATCGGGTCTTCCTCGTCATCGGCATTTTTCAGGCCGTGGAGTCGGCCATTTGTTAAAATAATGTTTTCTTTTGGTTGCTTAATTGAAGCTGCCAAAGCCGGTTTCGAGAAGAGACTTTTGCGGCAATCGCCGGTACTTTTCAGGTCAGTTTGCCGCTTTCGCGGCAAACTGTGATCGCGGTTACGAAAGGGCGTGTTGCGCCGCGCGGTAGGTCGAGGGGGAACAGCCTTCCAGCCGATTGAAAAAACGGGCGAAATAGGCCGGATCCTTGAAGCCGAGGCTGTAAGCGGTTTCATGCACCGTGCAGGCGCTGAACAGCAGCATGCGCTTGGCCTCGCGCAGCAGCCGATCGAAGATCAGCCGTTTGGGCGGCCGGTTGGCGAAGCGCCGACACAGGTCGTTGAGCCGCGATTCAGTCACCCCCAACGCCTGCGCATACTCCGGCACCGGCAGATGCTCGCGAAAACGCTCGTCCACCATCTTGTTAAACCGTTGAAACAGCTGCAGTTCGCCGCGCACGCCGCTGTTGGCGCTGTCTTCCAGCGCGGTGTTGCGCAGCAGCAGCGTGAACACCGCCTGCGCCAACAGCGCCAGCGTCTGTTCGCGCCCGGCCAGGTTCTGCGCGAACTCGCGGCGGATCAGCGCCCAATAGTGGCTGAGCGCCGTCAGCTCCTGCGGCGCATCGGCCAGCGACAGGCAGATGCCCGGCATGTCCAGCGCCAGATTGCTGCCGGGATACAGGCGCTCCAGCAGCGGCCAAATCAACTCCTGGCGCACCGTCAGCACGTGGCCGTCGCTGTCCGGTTCGGTGAAGAACGCATGCGGCACCGACGGCGGCGTGAGGATGAACAGCGGCGCCTGCACCGAATAGTGCTGATCGTCGAGCTGCAGCTCTATCTTGCCGGTCTCCAGGAAATGCACCTGGAAGAAGCAGTCGTGCCAGTGCACCTGCATGTCGCGGCCGAAGAATGCCGCCAGCCCGGCGAAGGTTTCGTAGTGCACCTCGTCGGCGGCGTAGCGCGCGTCATACTCTTTGCAAATATCGATGTTGGCGATAAAGCCGGTACTTTTCCGCACCTCATGACCTCCTGCAATCATGCCCACTTGCGCATCAAGGCGTCGCTCTCGGGCGCGAATCCTTCATCGGAATGCGCCACACCAGCACGGCGCCGACGATCAACAGCGCCGAAACGAAATACAGCCCGGAGTTGAAGCTGCCGGTCAGATCCTTGAACCAGCCGATCAGCAGCGGGCTGAGCGCCGATCCGATGTTGCCGGTGGCGTTGATCACCGCGATCCCCACCGCCCGCGCTTCCAGGCTGATCGACTGATCTGGCGTGGTCCAGAAGATCGCCATGGCGGTAAAGGAGCCGACCGACGCCATCACGATCCCGAGCAGCTGGATCAGGCTGTGATCGGTGGCGGACGCCAATAGCCAGCCGGCGGCGGCGAACAGGTACGGCAGCGCGGTGTGATGCTTGCGCTCCTGCAGCCTGTCGGATCGTTTGCTCCACCACACCATGCCGGCGATGGTGCAGATCTGCGGGATCGCCGCCAGAATGCCGATCGTCACGTTGCTGCTGCCCTGGTTGAAGCTCTGCAGGATCTGCGGCGTCCAGATGTTGATCGCGCTCAGGGTGTTGGTCAGGCAGAAATAGGCCAGCGTGTACATCAGCACAATCGGCGTGCAGATCTCACGCCACAGGCTGCGCTGCTGCAGCGCGCGGTGGCTGCTCGGCCCGTTGGGCTGCACCAGCTGCAGCTTGTCGGCCTCCATCATCGCCTGCAGGCTGGCTTTTTCCTCGTCGGTCAGCCACTTGGCCTTGGCCGGGGTGTCGTCGAGATAGAACCACACCACCACGCCCAGCAGCACCGATGGTATGCCTTCCAGCAGGAACAGCCACTGCCAGCCCTTCAGGTTCATCACCCCGTCCAGCGCCAGGATATAGCCGGAGACCAGCGAGCCGATCGCCATGGTCACCGGCATGGCGATCATGAACAGCGCGTTGGCGCGGGCGCGGTAAAACGCCGGGAACCAGTAGGTGAGGTACACCAGAATGCCCGGCAGGAAGCCGGCCTCGGTGATGCCGACAATCATGCGCAGCACGTACAGACTGGTCGGCCCGGTAGCGAACATGGTGCAGGTGGAGGCGATGCCCCACAGCACCATGATGGTGGCGATCCAGCGCCGCGCACCGACCCGGCTCAGCATCATGTTGCTCGGTATGCCAAAGATCACGTAGGTGACATAGAACAACGTCGCCGCCAGCCCGAACATGGTCGAGCTGAGGCCGAGATCTTTGCCCATCGTCAGCCCGGCGAAGCCGATGTTGATACGATCGAGGAAAGAGAAAACAAACAACACGAACAGGAAAATGATCAGGCGCCGAAACAACTTTTTAATCACCGATTGCTCGGCGGCGGTTAACGCTTTATGTTGCTGCGCCGGGTTGGCCGGCGGCAGCGAATCGACGTGGTTCATGGTTCAGTAGACTCCCGATGAAGGCGCTTGCGCCCCGCCCTGTTTGAACTCGTCCGCCAGGGCTTCCGCCGCCCGCGCCAGCAGGGTGGTATCCACCCCCACCGCAACGAACAGCGCGCCGGCCTCCAGATAGCGCTGCGCCAGTACCTTGTTGGCCATCAAAATGCCCGGCGCCTTGCCGGCGGCGCGGATACGCGCGATGGCGTCGTCGATGGTGCGCTGCACCTCCGGGTGCTGCGGATTACCGGCAAAGCCCATGTCGGCGCTGAGATCCGCCGGGCCGATAAACACGCCGTCCACCCCTTCCACCTGCAAAATGGCGTCGAGGTTTTTCACCGCTTCGCGGGTTTCAATCTGCACCAGCACGCACATCTGCTCATCGGCCTGCTGCAGGTAATCGGGCACCCGATTCCAGCGCGAGGCACGCGCCAGGGCGCTGCCGACGCCGCGCACGCCGTGCGGCGGATAGCGCGTGGCGCGCACCGCGTCGCGCGCCTGTTCGGCATTCTGAATCATCGGGATCAATAAGGTTTGCGCGCCGACGTCCAGCAGTTGCTTGATGATCACCGCGTCGTTCCACGGCGGGCGAACCACCGGCTGGCTCGGGTAAGGCGCGACCGCCTGCAGCTGCCCCAGCACCGTTTGCACGTTGTTGGGCGCATGTTCGCCGTCGATCAGCAGCCAGTCGAAACCGGCGCCGGCCAGCAGCTCGGCGCTGTAGCTGCTGCACAGCCCGAGCCACAGCCCGATCTGCGGGCGTTTTTCCTGCAGCGCACGCTTGAAGTGGTTGGTTAACATCGCATTCTCCCTGACAAGCGGGCGCGGCGCGTGGCCCCCGCCCGGTTATTGCGGCCCGGTTCGCCGGACCTGCTTATTAGACGAAGCGGCAGCTGATGCAGCCCATCGGGCCGTAGTCGACGTGGAAGGTATCACCGCGCCGCGCCGGCACCGGCCGGGTGAAGGAGCCGCCGAGGATCACCTGTCCCGCTTCCAGCTCCACCTCATACGGCGCCAGCTTGTTGGCCAGCCAGGCCACGCCGTTGGCCGGGTGGTTGAGCACCGCGGCCGCTACGCCGGACTCTTCAATCACGCCGTTGCGGTACAGCAGCGCAGAGATCCAGCGCAAATCCAGCGCATCCGGTTTGATCGGCCGCCCGCCCATCACCACCCCGGCATTGGCGGCGTTGTCGGAAATGGTGTCGAACACCTTGCGCGGCCGCTGCGTCTCGGGATCGACGTTGTGGCTGCGCGCATCGATGATCTCCAGCGCCGGAATGACGTAGTCGGTGGCGTTGTAGACGTCGAACAGCGTGCAGTTCGGCCCGCGCAGCGGCTTGGCCAACACGAAAGCCAGCTCCACCTCCACCCGCGGCACGATAAAGCGATCGATCGGAATGTCGCTGCCGTCGTTGAAGAACATGTCGTCCAGCAGCGCGCCATAGTCCGGCTCGGTGATCTGCGAGCTCACCTGCATGGCGCGCGAGGTCAGGCCGATCTTGTGGCCTTTGAGCGTGCGCCCCTCGGCGATCTTCAGCTCCACCCACTGCCGCTGAATGGCGTAGGCGTCTTCAATGGTGATCTCGGGATGATCGAGCGACAGCGCGCGGATCTGCTCACGACTCTTTTCCGCCTGATGCAGGCGCTGCACGGCGCGGTTAATCTGCTCTTTATCCAGCATGTACGACCCCTTATTCACGCCTTGTTGAACAGCGCGTGGACATTGTTCTGTTTGTAATTCAGCACCGGATCCAGCTCTTCCATGGTGAAAGAGAGCGCCAGGTAACGCTGCGCCATCAGCGCGGCAAAGTGTTCCTTGATCAGCGCAAACAGCATCTCGCCCACCTGCTGCCGGCTTTCCAGACTGCGGCCGTGGCCGATCTTCAGCGTCATGTGCACGAAGGCGTAGTCCTGCTTGCCGTCGGCCATCTGCCAGGTGTCGAGCCAGATGGCGCGGCTGCGCACGCCGGCCAGCGGAAAGATGCCGGTCGCCGCCAGCGCCTCGTTGACCTTGGCGAACAGGGTGGGCAAATCCGCCTCGCGGCGGATGTTGTCGGTACATTCAGCGTAAAAATGGGGCATAACGTTCTCCAGACGGCGCATAGGCGCGGGCGCGGCCCGCGCAGCGGCATTTACAGCGTATTGCCAAGTTTGAAACCTTTTTCCGTATCGCCCTCGCGGGTATAGGAAAAACCGTCTGCGCCGATGGTGACGGCCATTTCGCTGGGCGCACTGCGCTCGATGACCGGCTGCGGCTGCCCATCGAGATCCAGCACCAGCGATCCTTCGGTATACCAGCTCGGCACCACCGGATTGCCCCACCAGTCGCGGCGCTGGTTGTCATGCACGTCCCAGGTCACGGTCGGGTTGTCCGGATCGCCGGTGTAGTAATCCTGCGTGTAGATTTCCACCCGGTGGCCATCGGGATCGCGCAGGTAGAGATAGAACGCGTTGGAGACGCCGTGGCGGCCAGGGCCGCGTTCGATCAAATCGGATTTGCGCAGCGCGCCGAGCTTGTCGCAGATGGCCAAAATATTGTGCTTTTCATGGGTGGCGAAGGCGATGTGGTGCATGCGCGGCCCGGCGCCGCCGGTCATCGCGGTATCGTGCACCGTCGCCTTGCGGCGCATCCAGGCCGCGTAAACCACGCCGTCTTCATCGCGGATGTCTTCCGTCACGCGGAAGCCCAGCCCCTGGATGTATTCCACGGCGCGCGGCACGTCAGGGGTGATTTGGTTAAAGTGGTCGAGGCGCACCAGCGCGCCCGGCGTATACAGATCGTAGCGCCAGGCCAGACGCTCGACGTGCTGCACGTCGTAGAAAAACTCATACGGAAAACCGAGCGGATCCTCTACCCGCACCGCATCGCCGATGCCTTTGGCGAACCCGTTCACCCGACGCTCGGTACGGCAGCCAAGCGCCTTGAAATACGCTTCGGCGCGATCGACGTCTTCCGGCGTGCGCACGCGGAAAGCAAACGCCGCCACGGCGGCGACCGGGCCTTCGCGCAGCACCAGGTTATGATGAATAAACTCCTCCATCGAACGCAGGTAGAGGGTTTTATCCTCTTCGGCGGTCACGACCAGGCCGAGGATATCGACGTAAAATTCGCGTGCGGCTTTAAGGTTCGTGACCTGAATTTCCATGTAGGCACAGCGCACGACGTCGGGAGCAGGGACAGCATCAGTGGTAAGTTTTATCGTCATTGTTCTCATCTCTTTCGTTATTATTGTGGCCTGAGGCTCAAACGCCCCATTTCGGGATCGGGTGGTCGCCCATGGAAATGCACACGTTCTTCATTTCGGCGAACACTTCGAAGCTGTATTCGCCGCCTTCGCGGCCGGTGCCGGAGGCTTTCACGCCGCCGAACGGTTGGCGCAGATCGCGTACGTTTTGGGTGTTGACGAAAACCATGCCGGCTTCGATGCCGCGGGCCAGGCGCAGAACCTTGCTCACATCCTGCGTCCAGATGTACGACGCCAGGCCGTACTCCACGTCGTTGGCCATGCGCAGGCCGTCTTCTTCCGACTTGAACGGCAGCAGGCAGGCCACCGGCCCGAAAATCTCCTCCTGCGCCACGCGCATCCGGTTATCGACATCCGCCAGCACCGTCGGGCGCAGGAAGTTGCCGTGGCTCAAACCGGCCGGTTTGTCCGGGCCGCCGGCCAGCAGGGTTGCCCCTTCTTCCACCCCGAGGCGGATATAGCCGGAGACTTTTTCCCAGTGCTGCGGGCTGATCAGCGCCCCTACCTGGGTGTTGGGATCTTGCGGGTCGCCCACGCGCAGGCGGTTGGCACGCTCGGCAAAGCGTTTGACGAATTCCGGGTAGATGCTCTCCTGAATGAAGATGCGCGAACCGGCGGTGCAGCGTTCACCGTTGATCGAGAAGATGGTGAACAGCGCGGCGTCGAGCGCCCGCTCGATGTCGGCGTCTTCAAAGATCAGCACCGGCGACTTGCCGCCCAGCTCCATGGAGAATTTCTTCAGCCCGGCGCTTTCGATGATGCGGCGGCCGGTGGCGGTGCCGCCGGTGAAGGAAACCGCGCGCACATCTTTATGGCGCACCAGCGCGTCGCCGGCAGTGGCGCCGTAGCCCTGCACCACATTCAGCACCCCGGCCGGGATACCGGCCTCCAGCGCCAGCTCGCCCAGGCGGTCGGCGGTCAGCGGCGACAGTTCGGACATCTTCAGCACCGCGGTGTTGCCCAGCGCCAGGCAAGGCGCGGTTTTCCAGGTGGCGGTCATGAACGGCACGTTCCACGGCGATACCAGCGCACACACCCCCACCGGCTGCACCAGCGTGTAGTTGAGCATCTTGTCGTCCACCGGGTAGGTCTTGCCGTTCATCTGCTGGCACACCTCGGCGAAGAACTCGAAGTTGTGCGAGGCGCGCGGGATCAGCACGTTTTTGGTCTGGTGGATCGGCAGGCCGGTGTCGGCGGTTTCCAGTTCGGCGATCTGCGGCACGTTCTGGTCGATCAGCTCCCCCAGACGACGCATCAGGCGCGCGCGCTCTTTCATCGGCGTGTTGGCCCATTTGGGGAACGCCTCTTTCGCTGCCGCCACCGCCTGGTCGATCTCCAACTGACCGCCGGAAGCCACCTCCGCCAGCACCTCGCCGTTCGCCGGGTTGGTGGTGGTGAAGTACTCTTTGCTGGCGACGTTCTTGCCGTTGATCCAGTGGTTGATGGTTTTCATCGCAGGCTCTCCTCGTAATCTTTTTCACTGATAATGTGGTTAACCAGACGGCCGATGCCCTCGATCTCCACCACCACTTCATCGCCCGGCTGCACGTCGGCCAGCCCTTTCGGCGTGCCGGTGGCGATCATGTCGCCCGGCTGCAGCGTCATGAATTCGCTCAGGTAGGCGATCAGGAACGGAATGTCGAAAATCATGTCGGCGGTGCTGCCGCGCTGGCGCAGCTCGCCGTTGACATAGGTGCCGAGCGCCAGCCGGTGCGGATCGGCGACGTCGTCGCGATCGACGATATACGGCCCGATCGGCGTCAGGGTGTCGCGGCTCTTCACCCGCAGATTTGGCCGGTAGTAGTTCTCCAGGTAATCGCGGATGGCGTAGTCGTTGCATAGGGTGTAACCCGCCACGTACTCCATGGCGTGCTCACGGCTGACGTTGCGCGCGGTCTTGCCGATCACCGCCACCAGCTCGGCTTCGTAATGCATGTACTCCACGCCGGCCGGGCGTACCGACACCTGACGGTGCCCGGTCAGGGTGTTTGGCGCCTTGAGGAACACCAGCGGTTCTTCCGGCGCCTTGAATTCCAGCTCGCTGGCGTGGTCGGCATAGTTCAGCCCCAGGGCGAACACCGTGCCCTGCGCCGGCGGCAGCCATTCCACTTCGCGCTCCTGCAGCACCTCGCCGTTCGGCAGCGTGACGCGCAGCTGGTCATCCACCTGCACGTTGAAGACCTGGCCATGATGGCGAATACGAGCATGTTTCATGATGCGGCTCCTGCCTGGGTGACGCGGTTGGTCAGAGTGGGCAGGCCGGCGGCACGCACCGTCACCTCATCTCCCGGTTTGATCTCCACCCGCTGGTGCGGGGTGCCGATCAGCACCGCATCGCCCGGCTGCAGAGTGATGAAGTCGCTGATGGCGGCGATCAGCTCCGGCACCGAGCGCACCAGATCGGCGGTGGACCAGCGATCCCGCTCCACGCCGTTGATCTCGGTGACGATCTCCAGCCGATCGGCAGTCGCCAGCTGGCCGATCTCCCCCAGCGGGCAGAACCCGTCGCGGCATTTGGCCTTGATCGCCGGGCGGTAAAAGCTGCTTTCCGGCAGGCTGACGTCGTTGGCCAGCGCGTAACCGGCCAGATAACGGCCCACCTGCGCCGCCGGCACCTTGCGCGCGGTGTCGCCGATGATCACCGCCAGCGTGCCGCCGCTTTGCACGGTTTCACCGGCCGGAAACGGGATCGCCCCGCCGTTGGCGAGGTGGGTGTTGCGCGGTTTGATAAACCACACCGGGGTTTTGGGTGGGGTTTGATACGGTGGCTGGTGAAACGCCTGATCCCAGGCGTCCAGTTGGCTGCGGTGGTTCAGCGCAACGGAAAATACGGTGCCTTTCATGCGAACTCCTCCAATGGCAAAACATGACAACCGGCATTCATTAATATATTAATGATTACTTTTATACACTGTGCAGCTTTTACGCAACGCGCTTGGAGTGATTTGTGATCGTGATAACAAAATATTCACAAACAACGAACATTAGCGTGATTATTCAGCGTATTAATCATTTTTATCGCCATTTTTCGCTGCCCCGCGCATTTTTGCTTTATCCCTGCGGGTAACTTTGGCTACTATTAAGTTATTAACAAAATCGGGCCTGGCGGGGTAACAGCCCTGCGGTAAGCGCCGTGACAACGAACACCTTGATAGCTAAGGCCAAACTTATGCATGAATCGTTAACCATCGCCCTGCTGCAGGCGCGCGAAACCGCCATGGGGTTCTTTCGCCCGATCCTGAAAAGCCACAACCTGACCGAGCAGCAGTGGCGCATCATCCGCGTGCTGGCCAACAGCCGTTCGATCGAATTCCACGAACTGGCGGCGGAAACCTGCATCCTGCGCCCCAGCCTGACCGGCATTCTGTCGCGCATGGAGCGTGATAAGCTGATCTTCCGCCTCAAGCCGGTTAACGATCAGCGCAAGCTGTACGTGTCGCTGACCCAGCAGGGCCAGGATCTGTATGAAGTGGCGCGCCACCAGGTGGAACAGGGCTACGCCGAGATTGAAGCCGCTTTCTCGCGGCAGAAAATGGACCAGCTGATGACGTTGCTGGACGAGCTGATCACCCTGGGTGACAGCCTGCCTGCCAACGTCGCCGCGCATCCCGCCAAGCAGTGATTTAACCAACCGGAATGCTCAAATTAATTGGCGTTGCAGCCAACAACGCTGCAGCGTCAAGTAAGCAGAGAATTCGTTTCCGGCAACAGCGCGCCGCCGTCCACCACCAGCGTCTGGCCGGTGATGTAGGCCGCCGCCGGCGAGGCGAGAAACACCATCGCCGCGGCGATGTCTGCCGGTTCCCCCAGCCGCCCGAGCGGCACTGAGGCGGCGATCGCCTGATTCACCTGCGCGTCGCCCAGGTTGGCCATCGCCGGCGTGCGGATCATCCCCGGCTCCACGCCGTTGACGCGAATGTTCTCCGCCGCCAACTCCAGCGCCGCCGCGCGAATAAATCCGTTCACCCCGGCCTTGGAGGCCGCATAGTGCGCCAGCCCCGGGTAGGCTACCCGCGGGCCGGTCACCGACGAGGTCACCAGAAGGCAGCCCCCGCCCCGACGGCGCATCCACGGCAACGCCGCCTGCGCCAGAAAGAACGGCGCCATCAGATTGACGCTCAGCGTGCGTTGCAACAGGGCCGCGTCGATGGCGGCGAACGGCGTCAGCGGAAAATAGGCGGCGTTGTGGATCACCACGTCCAACCGTTGACGGCGCTCACCCACCGCCGCCACCAACTCGGCAATCTGCCCCGGCTCGGCCAGATCGCAGGCCAGCGCCTGTACGCTCAGCCCTTCGTCCCGCAGCGTTTGCGCCGCCGCCTGCGCCTGCGGCAGCTGCACGTCCGCGATCGTCACCTCGGCGCCCAGCCGGGCAAAGGCGCTGACGATCGCCAGCCCAATACCCTGAGCGCCGCCGGTCACCAGCACCACCTGCCCCGCGAAGGCATTGGCCGCATAGGTTGCGCTCATCGGCCTATCCTCGCGGGTGGTGCGTGATGTTCAGCACCTGCGCGTGGGCGCCGACCGCAAAGTTGCTCAGCGCGCTGAAATCGCTGCCCTGATAACCGAGGATCTTGCCGTCGGTGCGCATGCCCTGCAGATCGATCATCACCACGCCCAGCGTCGGGATGATCTTCTCGCGCCAGACGAACAGATAAAGCTGATCCGCCACCTTCACGTAGTGGCAGCGATCGACGTCCGCCAGCCCTTTCTCCACCCCGTCCAGACACTGCCAGGCGTAGAAGTTGTCGTTCAGGTAGATGTGCTCGTACCGCTCGGTCGGGCTGTAGGTGTACATATTGCGCATGCCGATCAGCTCGTCGGTAAAGCCCGGCGGCGCCACGTCGGCGTCGTCCAGCGTGCCGAAGCGGAATTCGGCCTCGACCGGGGTCAGCGGCAGCCCCTGTTCCACCCGGCTGAAGGCGTCGAGCCGAGCCTGCGCTTCGTCCGGCAGTTGGCCGTACACCGCGGTGAAGTTGCCCTGATTGCGGTCGCACACCAGCGTAATGCTGGCGTTGGCGCGGGCGGGGTCGAGAAAATCGATGAACAGCACGCCGGGACGAATGCTGGTCGCGCGATAGGCGACGCTGCGCCGTTCGCCCCACTCCAGCGTCTGCTCGTCGGTAAACCGGCAGCGCTGCGTCGCGCCGTCGCTAAAGCGCAGCGTCAGCGTAGTGCCCGCCAGCCCGTGCTGCCGTTCCAGCGTATTGCTGTGCGGCGCAAAGCCTTCCGCCAGCGCGCCAACCTGAATGAATACCGCTTCTGAACTCATGGAAATACTCCTTACAGGGAAGTGAAAGCCAGGGTCGGCACATCGACGATGGTGGAGCCACCGTCGGCCACCAGCGCCGCGCCGGTAATGATTGAAGCCTCGCTGGAACAGAGGAAACGGCAGACGCGGGCGATCTCCTCAGCGCTGGCCGGCCGGCGCAGCGGTACGTCGCGACAGACCATTTGGTAGGCCTGCTCCAGCGAAATCTGATGGGCGTCCATCAGCAGTTGCATCTCTTCGTCCGCCATCGGCGTGGTCACCCAGCCCGGACACACCGCGTTGGCGCGCACGCCCAGCGGGCCATAATCGCGGGCGATGGAACGCATCAGCCCGATCAGCGCATGTTTGGCGGTAACGTAGCCGCAGACCTCCGGCCCGGCGGCCAGCGAGGCGATCGAGGCCACGAACAGCAGGTTGCCGCCGCTTTTAATCAGCTCCGGCAGGCAGGCGCGCGCGCTGGCGAAAGCGCTGTTGAGGTTGCTGTCCATCGCCCCTTGCCACTGCGCGTCGGTCATCTCGGTGATACGCTTGAAGCCCATGCCGCCGGCGCTGCCGATCAGGCAGTCGATGCGCCCGGCGTCGCGCAGAATCGCCGGCAGCAGCGTGTGGTTCCAGCTCTCGCCGCTGGCAGCGTCGCCCACCAGCGCCTGCGCGCCGATCTCTTGCGCCAGCGCCGCCAGCGGTTCCGGGCGGCGGCCGATGATGAACACCCGATCGCCCTGCGCCGCCAGCAGGCGGGCGCAGGCGGCGCCGACGCCGGTACCGCCGCCGGTAATCACAACCACTCTATTCATGATTCAGCTTCTCCATCAGTTGGCCGATCATCAGCAGGCTGCTCAACAGCAGCCGCCGCTGTTCGGCATCCAGCCGCAGATAGCGGCGGCCGGCCGGCAAACGGCTGACCACCTCCGACGCGGCGAAATGCTCGATATCCACCTGCCAGCGCCCGTCGTTCACCGTCAGCCGCACGCGGCGAAAATCCAGCTGCGCCAGCGTCTCGCCGATCTGCGGGTAGCGCTGCAGCCCTTCCAGCACTCGCTGCGCGGCTGCATGGCGTTGGCGCAACAGATAGCGCACCCCGCGCCGCCGCAGCCAGCCGCCGGTCACCACGTCCAGCGTCAGCGGAGGCTGCGCTGCGCATGCGCCCTGCAACCGAAAACGGTGGCTGACGATATGCGCCATAAACAGCCCCTGCACCTGTTCGCCGATCTCGATCTGCGGCCCCTGCGGCAGCGTCAGCCGCAGCAGGCCCGGCGCCAGGCGTTCGCACGCGTAGGGTTCCAGATTGCGCGCCAGACGATCCAGCGCGGCGCCCGGCCGATAGCCCGACGGCGCGCGCCGCCAGGCGCGATTAAGTGAGGGAAGTAAGCCGATCAAACTGCGCCTCCTCGTTTTCACCCTTGGCAAATGCGTTCTCCAGCACCTGCTCGACCGGCACCGGCTTGAACGGGTTCACTTTCTGCACGCACAGCGTCCAGAACAGCGCATAGGCGGCGGTCAGGCCGATCATCCAGCCGAAGGGAATGTAGATATCGCTCGGGTTCATCCCCGGCGGCGTGATGTAGACGATGGCCAGCACGATGCCGACGCTGGAAACGATTTGCGGCAGCGGGAACCACGGCGATTTATAGGCACGCGGCAGGTCGGGGCGGCGCACGCGCAGGATCACCACCGAGCAGGTCACCAGCAGGTAGGCCACGCCCCAGGCGCACACCGCCGCCAGCACCAGCGGAATGATCCTGTCGAGGTTGCCCTGAATGGCGAAGGCGTGTACGCAGGGGATCAGGACCGCCACCAAAATGCCGACCACCGGCGTTTTAAAGCGCGGGTGCAGATAAGCGAACATGCGCGGCAGCGCGCCGTCCAGCGCCATGCCGTACAGAATGCGCGGCACCGCCGCCATCAGCGTGTTGATGGTCGCCGCGCCCGCCAACAGCAGGCCGACGCCCAGCCAGTATTTGCCGAACTGGCCCATCACCTGGCCGGCGAACGCCGGGATGGCCATCGGCGTTTCCAGCAGGCGCGTGCCGCTGGCGGCGTCGATCACCACGTTTTCCACCTGGTGGCTGAGCGCCGCGCCATACAGCGCCATGCACACCGCCACGCCGCACAGCCCGAGCGCCATCGCGCGCGGGATCACCCGATCGCAGCGTTTGATCTCCGGCGCCATCGGTGTCACCAGCTCACAGCCGACGAACATGAACATCGCCATGCCGATCAGGCTGAACACCGCGAACGGATCGTTCAGGCTCAGCGCGCTGCCGAACCAGCCCTCGAGCGGCACCGCATGCGGCGACAGCAGCCCGACGATGCCGAAAATCACCAGCGTGCTCCACATGGCGAAGGTCAGCACGATCTCCGCCTTGCCGAAGGCCTCGATGCCAAACGCGTTGAGCAGGCCGAACACGACAACCAGCCCAACGCCGACCATCCAGGAGGCATTGTGGCTTTCCATCAGGGTGTTGAGGTGCTCGAAGTTCACCAGCGCCATGATGCCGGAAAGAATGGTCTCGGCGGTGCCGGCGAAGATATGCACGATCAGGTAGGCCGACAGCGCGCCGGTGATGGCGAAAAAGCGCCCCATGCCGCAGGAGATGTAGTCGTAAACCGAACCGGAGGTCGGCAGCAGCGACGCCGCTTCGGAGAAGGTGGTGAGCTGCGCCTGCATCATGATGAAGGCGATCAGCATCGCCAGCGCGAAGGTGTCGCCGCCGATGCCGAAGCCGCTGGTGACCGTCAGGATCACCGGGCTGGCCATGATCACCCCGACCGAACTGGCCAGGGTGGTGGGAAAGCCGACCTTGCCTCGAGCCAGGTGGGCGTGCAACCGCGACGACAGGTTCATGGTTATTTCCTCTTATAGTTTTGGCCTGATGCATGCAGGTGCTTGCAGGTTTTTCACCGCCAGCGGCGGTAATCTCACTATAGAGAGGAAAGGAAAATGCTGACTATCGTCCTTAAGGACGAGACGATTTCAACCTGCGGTGGCGCTCACGGCGGCGCGCCATTGCATCGCCCCCTGCGGGCTGCGCGGGTAGGCGCGCAGCGGCGCCAGCAGCGCGGAAAAGAAGGCGTAATAGCCGGCGCACAGCCGGTTGTAGCGATCTTCGCCCACATGCGCCGGGCAGCCGCCCTGGCAGACGCTTTTCACGCTGCAGCGTTGGCACTCGCGGCGCAGGCTCTTGTTTTTACCGAACGGCATCTCCACCGCCCTTGCCGCCAGGGTGGCGAGCGGCGTGTGGCGATCGGCATGGCCGAGCAGATGCTGCGCATTGATCAGATGATCGCAGGCGTAAAGCCGCCCGTCCGGCTCCATCACCAGATTGCCGCCGCAGCGTTCGGCGTGCACGCAGCTGGGGCTGACGTGGGTGAAATACTGCGCGTAGACCTGTTCGATGTTCATCACGAAGACCTGGCCGATATGCCCGCGGCTGCGCCAGCGGCGATATACCGCCAGCATGAAGCGCCCCCAGTTGGCGGCGCTCAGTCCGTAACCGGCGGTGGGCGCATCCCCTTCCAGCATCAGCGGCTGAAACTGCAGATAACGCGCCCCGATCGCCACCGCATGATCGTAGATCGCCTCGGCGCGATCCGCGACGCCGTCGTGCACCACCATCAGCAGGTTGAAGTCGATCTGATGGCGCTGCAACAACGCAATGCCGCGCAACGCGGCGTCATAGCTGGCGCCGCCGCGCTTGTCCGGCCGGTGGGCGTCCTGCACCTCGCGATCGCCGTCCAGGCTGACGCCGAGGATAAAGTGATGTTGCCGGAACAGCCGGCACCAGGCGTCGTTCAGCAGAGTGCCGTTGGTCTGCAGGCTGTTGCTGATCCGCACGCCCGGCGGCGCATAGCGGCGCTGCAACGCCAGCGCCCGCTTGTAAAAACCGATCCCCGCCAGCAGCGGCTCACCGCCCTGCCAGACGAAGTTGATCTCGCGGCTGTAACGCGGCTGGGCGGCGATGTAGCTGCGGATAAATTCCGCCAGCAGGTCATCGTCCATCTTGCGCGTCCGTTCTTCCTGGCGCTGCGGATAGTAGCAGTAGCGGCAACCCAGGTTGCAGCCGGCGCCGATCGGCTTCACCAGCAAATGAAAAGGCGCCGCCGCGCGCGGTTCGCTCTCCACCGGGATCTGCTGCGCACGCAGCTGGGCCAGGTTCATGGTGCCGCCTGCGGCAACGGTTTGTGGGTCTGCGGATCCAGGCCGATGTAGTCACCGGTGCTGGCGTCAACGCCGAGGTAGTCGATCGCTGCGCCTTTAGCTTCAATAATCATGCTCTGCTGCGCAAAGCGGCGATACGCTTCGCTCAGCCGTTTGACCCGTTCCGGGTTGGCGGCGGCCAGATCGCGCGTTTCCAGCGGATCGTCATGCAGGTTGAACAGCCCCCACGGTGCCATCTGCGCCGTCGGCCCGGCCTTCACCAACCGCCGCAGCTTCCAGATGCCGTCTACATAGGCGGCCTGGTTATGCAACTCCACGCCGTAGGTCGCGCGCGGCACACCGTCGGCCTCGCCGCTGAAATAGCGCTTGAAGCTGACGCCGACCATCGGCAGCGTCGGTTTGGCCTTCAGCGGTTTGTTGGCGTCGATGCCGGCATAGTCATACAACGTCGGGGCGATGTCATACACCGCCATCGGCGTGCGGTCGATGCCGCCGCGCCCCTTCAGCCGCGGCGCGGAGATGATGAAATCGGTATTGATGCCGCCCTGTGCGCTGGTGGTTTTGTGGTAGTTGGCGTACGGCGCATTGCTGACGTTGGCCCAGTGCGGCCCGTAAGAGATGAACGATCCCTTGCGGCCGAGGTTGGCGTAACTGTTGTCGAACTGCCGCCAATACTCCGGCTTCGAGCCGTAGTAGAAGCCGCTGGCCGGGTTAGCGCCGTTGTCGGTGGCGAACACGATCACCGTATTTTGGTCGCGGCCGGTCTGCTTCAGGGTGTTCAGCACCGCGCCGACCTGATCGTCCATATAGGCAATCATCGCCGCGTATACCTGCATGGTCTTGGCTTCATATTTTTGCTGCTCGGGCGTCAGCGCGTTCCAGGCCTTATCCAACGCCAGCGTCGGCATCGGCGTGCGATCGGAAATCAACCCCAGCGCCTTCAGGCGCTGAATGCGCTGCTGATAGGCCTGCTGATAGCCGGCGTCGTATTTGCCGTCGAATTTAGCGATCCAGTCATCCGGCGCCTGCAATGGATCGTGCGGCGCGGTGAACGCCAGATAGGCGAAGACGGGCTGATTCTGCGGTGTATCGCGGATCCACTGTTCCAGCTGATCGGCATAGGCCTTGCTGGAGTAGAAATCTTTGGGCAACGACACGCGTTTGCCGTTCAGGGTGTAGAAGGTGTGGAACGCCTCCACGGTGCCCAGCGGTTTCGCATCGTCGAAATGGCTGGTGCCGCCGCCCATGAAGGCGAAGGCGCGCTCGAAGCCGCGATCGGTCGGTTTGGCGCCGTCGACATAGCCCAGGTGCCATTTGCCCGCCATCATGGTGGCGTACCCCGCATCGCGAAAGCGCTCCGGCAATGTGGTCACGCGGTCGGTCAGCCGCATTTCATAGCCCGGCTGCGCCGCGGTGCTCTCATACCACCACATGCCGCCCATGCCGGCCTGCTGGTTGGTGTTGCCGGTCATCAACATCGACCGCGCCGGCGCCGACATCGGCGAGGTGTAGTACTGGCTCATGCGCACGCCCCGTTCGGCCAGCGCCTGCAGGTTGGGGGTCGGTATCTCGCCGCCGAACGGGCTGATGTCGGAGTAGCCCATGTCGTCCACCAGAATGATCAGCACATTAGGGCGATCGGCGTCCGCCCCCTGTGCCAGGCCCGATAAGGCACCGCTCAACGCCACCGCCAACGTTTTTTTCTGCATCGTTCGTTCCCCGTATGGTCATGCGGACTGAACAACCCGACGCCTCAGCCCGAGAAAGGTCATCATTTTTTCGTCTTATACGTTTGGCGCCGCCTGGCGCTATCTTCAATTCGCAGTGTAGGAAGCGGTGGAAAAGCCTGGCTATCGTTCTTAAGAACGAGGGGCGGCGACGGTCGCGCCGGTTGTAGCACGCGCCGGGCGGCGAGGGCTTCGTCCAGGCAAGCATTCAAAAGCGCTGTAAATTCAGCGGGAAAAGCGGCGAACTATTTCATTAACCTATTAATGAAAATCGCGAAAAATCCGCCCTAAAAAGCCCTGATAAACGCAGTGTCATCTTGTTATTTATGTGTTTTATTGCAATCGGCCTCACGTTGTTAATATGTTTTTATTGTGTTGCCAAATTGCTACAACTATGCTTGTATCGTTCATATATTGACCGCCAACATTCTCCAGATTGAACGATAAAGGGAGGAATACGAATCATGCACAGCACCGCATCCGATGCCTTTATCAACAGTTGTTTGGCGACCATTACGCACCTGATCCCGGTGTCCGCCGGGGTGTTTTATCTGGTCGATCGCGACCTGCGGCCGGATCACTACATCCTGCACGGCATGCCCGATAAAACGCATCAGCAGTACCTGAACCACTTCCAGCAGATAGACCCGCTGCAGCCGGCCAATTTCCATCGCCAGGACATCACCATGGTCGGCATGAGCCCGGCGGCGATCGCCGGCAACCGCCGCTATTACCACGACTTTATGCTGCCGAACGACATGCGCGACATGACGGAGATCTTCATCCGCCAGCGCAAGCGCATCGTCGCCGGGGTATCGCTGATCCGCGATACGCCGTTTACTGACGTGGAGCGCGGCCGCCTGCGCGCGGTGCTGCCGCTGATCGAGCTGGCGACGCGCGATCTGCTGCCCGACGGCGAGGCGCAGCTGTTGACCGCCAAAGAGCAAGAGATCGTCAACCTGGTTCGCGAAGGCGCCAGCAATAAGCGCATCGCCCTGAAGCTGGGCATTTCGCTGTCCACGGTGAAAACCCATATGCGCAATATTTTCGCCAAAACCGACGTGGTGAACCGCACCGAACTGGTCGCCGGCGGCTTTCTCGCCCACGGTTAACGCCCGATAACGGCCGCCGCTGCCGACGGCCGGAAAATAACGCCAAAACGTATTCGCCATTTATGGCGCGGCCTCCCCCTGCCCGCAATCGGGCCGGGCGGGATATTTCATCGTCACTCAACGCTTGGGGAAAAGGTTTATGTCCAGTGATTCGGTTTCCGCGCCCGCCGTCGGCGCGGCGCTCCCCTGCCCGCCGCGGCTGTTGACCGCCATTATCGTCTTCGCCGCCATCGCGCCGGGCATTCTGATGACCGCCCCCGCCGTGGCCGCCCAGCTCGCTACTCAGTGGCAGCTCGGCCCGGCGCAGATCGGCCACCTGTTCTCCACCGAACTCGGCGCCATGAGCCTGGCCACGCTGCCGGCGTGGTGGTGGATCGGGCGCATCAACTGGCGGCGGGTCGCTACGCTGTCGGCGCTGGTGTTTATCGCCGGCAACCTGGCTTCGGCGCTGGTGCAAGATTTTACCTTGCTGCTACCGCTGCGCTTTATCGCCTCGCTGGCGGGCGGCACCCTGATGATCCTGTGCATCACCTGCGCTGCCGGCACCGCCAATCCCAGCCGCGTCTATGCCTTCTGGGTGCTCGGCCAGCTGGTGCTGGGCGCGGTCGGGCTGCTGGTGCTGCCACCGCTGTTTGCGCACTTCGGCCTGATGGCGGTCTACCTGATTTTGGCCGCCATCATGCTGTGCTGCCTGCCGCTCATCCCGGCGTTCCCCAACGGTTTCACCGCCGCCCGCACCGCCCGCAGCGGCCCCGCCGCCTCGCTGGCGCGCAAGCTGTGCGCCGTGCTGGCGGTGCTGACCTTTTACATCAGCCTGAGCGCGGTCTGGACCTTTATCGGCGGCATCGCCGCCGGCGCCGGGCTGTCGCCGGCCCACAGCGGCCAGGTGCTGGCCGTCGCCACCTTGCTCGGCATCGTCGGCGCGGGGGCCGCGGCGCTGATCGGCGCGCGCTTCGGCGGCGGACGCCTGATCGTGCTGGGGTACGCCCTGCTGCTGGCCAGCGTGGCGCTGCTGACAGGCCAGCCCCTGCTCCTGCGCTTCGCCCTGGCCGCCCTGCTGTTCAAATTCACCTGGACCTTCGTGCTGCCGTTCATTCTGGCGCGGGTCGCCGGGCTGGATAACGACGGCAAGCTGATGAACGGCATCAACCTGGTGATCGGCGGCGGCATGGCCATCGGCCCGACGCTGGCCGGCTCTCTGATCGAATCTTCCGGCGGTTTCAACGCCTTGCTGTTTGGCGCGCTGGGCTGCGCGCTGCTGTCGCTGCTGTTGATTTCGCTGGCTTCACCGCGCGCACCGCGCCGTATAACAGGAGGAGAAAGGTGAAAAGAACAACCGGTTTCTTGTTTGATGAACGCTGTTTCTGGCACAGCACCGGCCTGCACGCCACCACCCTGCCGGTCGGCGGCTGGGTGCAACCGCCCTCGGGCGCCGGCCATGCCGAATCGCCGGAAACCAAACGGCGTATGAAGAACCTGATGGACGTATCCGGCCTGTCGCGCCAGCTCACCCTGCTGAGCGCCGAACCGGCGACGGAAGAAGACCTGCTGCGCATCCACCCCGCCCACTACCTGCAGCGCTTCAAACAGGTGAGCGACAGCGGCGGCGGCCTGCTGGGGGAGGAAGCGCCGCTGGGGCCAGGCAGCTATGAAATCGCCAAACTCTCCGCCGGGCTGGCCTGCGCGGCGGTGGAGGCGGTGCTGCAGGGCGAGCTGGATAATGCCTATGCGCTGTCGCGCCCGCCGGGCCACCACTGCCTGCCGGATCAATCGATGGGCTTCTGCTTCCTGGCCAATATTCCCATCGCCATCGAGCGCGCCAAGGCCCGCTACGGCCTCGGCAAAGTCGCGGTGCTCGACTGGGACGTGCACCACGGCAACGGCACCCAGCACATCTATTGGCAGCGCGGCGACGTGCTGACGCTGTCGCTGCATCAGGACGGCTGCTTCCCGGCGGGCTATTCCGGCGAGCAGGATCGCGGCGAAGGCGACGGGGCGGGCTGCAACGTTAACGTGCCGATGCTGGCCGGCGCCGGCGACGACGGCTACCTGCACGCCATGCGGCGCATCATCATCCCGGTACTGGAAAAATTCGAGCCGGAGCTGATCATCGTCGCCTGCGGTTACGACGCCAACGCCCTCGATCCGCTGGCGCGCATGCAGCTGCACAGCGACAGCTTCCGCGCCATGACCGCGCTGGTGCAGGAGGCCGCCGACCGGCTATGCGGCGGCAAACTGGTGATGGTGCATGAAGGCGGCTACGCCGAATCCTACGTGCCGTTCTGCGGGCTGGCGGTGATGGAACAGCTAAGCGGCGTGCGCACTGAAGTGCAGGATCCGCTGCTGACGTTCATCCAACAGCAGCAGCCGCGCGACGCCTTCAACCGCTTCCAGCGCGAAGCGCTCGACGAGCTGGCGCGCCAGTTCGGCCTGTAATCCCCTCTCTGCGGGCGCCGCACCCGGCGCCCCTGACAACCTCGCCGCCAGCCGCTACGCTGAAAGGCAACCCTACCACCATGAGAACAATAACATGTCCGAACAAACCGTCAGCTTTATCAAAGGCCGTCACGGCGACATCGCCGTGCACGACTGGGGAAACGACAAGCCGCACTATCTGGCGCTGCTGGTGCACGGCTACGGCGAGCACCTCGGCCGCTATCAATACGTGGCGCGCACGCTGCAGGCGCAGGGCGCGCGGGTGTTCGGCCCCGACCATCTCGGCCACGGCCTGTCGCAGGGCGAGCGCGTGCTGATCGAAGATTATGACGCCGTGGTCGACGACGTGCAGCGCGTGGTCAGCCATTTCCGGCAGCAATACCCCACCTTGCCGCTGGTGGTGATCGGCCACTCGATGGGCGGCATGATCGCCACCCGCTACGTGCAGCGCCATGGCGAGGAGGTACGCGCGCTGGTGCTGTCCGGCCCGCTGCTCGGCGACAGAACGGCGATTTCCGATCTGGCTGAACTGCCGACGATCCCCGACGCGCCGCTGGATACCGCGACCCTGGCGCGCGATCCGGCGGTTGGCGCGGCGTATCAGGAAGATCCGCTGGTGTGGCACGGGCCGTTCAAGCGTCCCACCCTACGCGCCATGCAGCGGATCCTCGCCGCCATCAACGCCGGGCCGGGCTTCGGCGCGCTGCCCACGCTGTGGATCCATGGCGACGACGATCGGCTGGTGCTGATGAGCGAAACGCAAACCGCGCTCGATCGTCTGCGCGGCGACGATTTCGAACGGATGATCAATGCGGGCGGGCGGCACGAGAGCTTTAACGAAACCAATAAGGATCAGATCCTCACGCGGGTGACCGATTTTATTGCGCGGGCGTTAGGCTAAGGCGCTCCCCCTCGGCATTCAGCCTGCTGAGGGGGGCATGACGGCGTCAGCCTTCGACGATGGCGAGGTAGTGTTTGACGAAGCGATCCGAGGTGATGTCCCAGCGCACCGGGGTGCCTTTCTCGACGAACCAGGAATCGCCGGCCTGATACTGCACCGATTCGCCGGTGCGTTCGTTGGTCAGGGTCGCGCTGCCTTCCCACACCGTAGCGTGCTCGGCGAACGGATACTCCATCACGAAGCTGCCGCGGGTGCAGCTGAACACGCCGCAGTTCAGGTTGTCGGTCGGTTCGCCGAAGATGCTGGCCACGCCGACGTTTGGCGTGCCGGCGATCACCGTGGCGCCCAGGTTGCTGACGCTGCCGATCTCCAGCAGTTCTGGCAGCGGTTGTTTAAGCAATAACGGTTTCATGAGATTCTCCTCTGAGGGTTAACGGCGGCCTTTCCAGTAGCCGGATGTCTGGTGCCAAACCTTACCGGCGGTGGTCATCACCCGCCGCAGCTTGTCCTTGCCGAAGATGTTGACGTGCGGGATCGAGCTCATCAGATCGTACCGATCGGATCCTTCGCTCATGCCCTCCGCCAGCACCTTGCACACGATGTGGCTCGGCGTCACGCCGAAGCCGGAGTAGCCCTGCACGTAAAACACGTTGTCGCGATCCGGCAGCGTGCCGATCTGCGGGAACAGGTTGGCGCTACAGCACAGCGGGCCGCCCCAGGCCAGATCGATCTTCACGTCTTTCAGGTACGGGAACACCTTCAGCATCAGGTTGCGGTTCCAGGCCTTGAGATCCGATGGGAAATATTCGATCAGGCGGGTGGCGCTGCCGAACAGCAGCCGGTTCTCGTTGGTCACCCGGTAATAATCGATCACCGGGCGGATGTCGCTGTAGGCGCCGCGGATCGGGCTGATCTGACGGATCAGATCGTCAGACAGCGGCTCGGTGGCCAGCTGGAAGGCGTAGGTATTGATGGTCTTGCGGTAGATCTGCGGCTCCATGCCGTTGAGAAAGCCGTTGCAGGCCCACAGCATCTTGTTGGCGCGCACAGAGCCCATGGCGGTGCGCACCGTGATGCGCGGGCCATACTCCACGTTGAGCACGCTGCTGTTCTCAAAGATTTTCACCCCGTAGCCGCTAAGCGCCTTGGCCTCGCCCAGCAGCAGGTTGAGCGAATGTACGTGGCCGCCGCCCATGTGCTTCAGCGCGCAGGTGTAGGCGTCGGAGCCCACCACCTGCTTCACCTCCGCCCCGGTGTAGAGCTCAATCTCCTCCTGCGGCGCTACCGCCTTGAACTCCTTCAGCCAGCCGCGCAGGGTCTTCTCCTGGCGCGCGTTGCTGCCGAGATAGCCGTAGCCGAAGCAGAAGTCGGCGTCGATGTCATATTTCTTGATGCGCTCGCGGATAATGCCGGCGCCGAGGTTACTGATTTTGAAGATGGTTTCCAGCCCGGCCGGGCCAACGTGGCGCTTGATCTTCTCCAGATCGTGGCCGATGCCGGCCATCACCTGGCCGCCGTTGCGTCCGGTGCCGCCGTAACCCAGATAGCGGCCTTCGAGAATGGCGATGTTGGTGATGCCCTTCTCCGCCAGCTCCAGCGCGGTGTTGATGCCGGAGAAGCCGCCGCCGATGATCACCACGTCGACGTCCAGATCCTCTTCCAGCGTCGGGAAGCGCAGATCGTATTTTTTGGTCGCCGCGTAGTAGGTTAAGGACTCGATTTCGTTGTTCACTGCCGCACTCCCGATTGCCTATGCCATGACATCGGATTATCGGGAGCCGTGGGATCGTTCGCTATGTCCCCTTAGGGACATTTGCTACAAAAAATTAACATTCACGCGCTGCGCCGCTGCGGGACGGTCAGCAACAGGCTGAACAGTTCGGCCTGCGAGCCGATGTTCAGCTTGCCGTAAATGTTCTTGCGGTGATTTTTTACCGTGCCGAGGCTGATGAACAGCCGGTCGGCAATCTGCTGCGAACCGCAGCCGGCGAGGATCAAATCGACGATCTCCCGCTCGCGCGGCGTCAGCAGATAACGCGCCTGCCCACCGTCGTCGTTCATCGTGTCGGCCTCGGCCGGTGCCGCCACCACTTCGCCGTGCAGCCGTGCCACGCTTTTCACCAGCGTCAGCGCGCTGCGCAGATCCGCCCGCTGCGGGTAGCGCACCGCCACCGTGCGGCGCGCCGAGCCGAAGAATACCCCAAGCCCGCGCTCCGGCGTCAGCTGCAGCAGCACGCCGGCCTCGTCATGCCAGCCGGTCTTGCGATAAAAATTGCGGTAATAGTCGCTGTGATAAAACCCGCATGGCGCCAGCTGGCGCAGCGTGAGCACCTCGCCTTCGCCGCCGTCGTTCAGCGCACGGTAAAACGGATCCTGCAGGTAGGCACCCTGTTGGTAGATCTGGTTGACCGCATCGCTGTTTTCCCGCTCGGTTTTGATCAGGCAGCGCGGCGGCCGGCCGCGTTCGAAGGCATAGACGATGGCGTTGTCGAAGGCGAAAAACCCCTCCAGCCAATTCAACAGGCTGAGATAAAAGCGCGGGCTGGCCACCGCATCGATCACCGCAGACAAGCGTTCAACCTGAATTTCCATACCCGCCTCGCCATTATTAATACATTAACAATCTACCGATTTCGGATGGGGTTGGCCGCACGACGGCCGGTACTGTTAAAAAAAGCACCCAAAACGCCGAAATGCAAGAGCGCGATCGTTTACATGTTAAACAACTCACAGGTTGCCGCGGCGGGGAAAGCGGTGGCCGCTCCGCGCCCGCTGGCTTATGCTGTGGCATCGCGCTCTGCAACGTCGTCAAGGAGACCTCATGTCCGTCAGCCACATCATCGCCAACCGCCAGACCTGGTTCGGCCACGGCAGCATCCAGCAACTGCCGCCGCTGCTGCTTGCCGATCCGCAGCCGACGCTGCTGTTCAGCTGCCGATCTTTTCTCAACGGCCCGGTGTACACCGGCCTGCGCGAATCGCTGACGCCGCTGCTTATCGGCACTGAGATCGTCAGCCACGAGGCGTCGCCGCAGGAAATAGACGCCTGGGTGGCGCGCTGGCGCGGCCAGGCGCGGCGCGTGGTGGCCATCGGCGGCGGCAGCGTCCTGGACGCCGCCAAGGCGTTCTCCGCGCTGGTGGAGCATCCGCTGCCGACGCTGCGCTATATGGAAAAAGTCGGCGACAGCAAAATCAGCGGCGCCACCCTGCCGCTGATCGCCATTCCCACCACCGCCGGCACCGGCAGCGAGGTGACGCAGAACGCGGTGATCACCGATACCCAGGTCAGCAAAGTGAAGGCCTCGCTGCGCCACAATAACTTCGTGCCGCACACCGCCATTCTCGATCCGCAGCTGCTGGCGGGCGCGCCGGACAAAGTGTTGGCCTACTGCGCTATCGACGCCTTCACCCACCTGTTCGAGGCCTATCTGTCGAAAACCGCCGGCGCCATGACGCGCGACATGTCGCTGAACGGCATACGCCACTTCCTCGCCGCCTGGCCGGCGCTCAACCGCAGCGATGCGGCGCGCGAGGCGATTATGCAAGCTTCGTACCTCGGGGGGCTGACGCTGAGCGCCGCCGGGCTGGGGGTGATCCACGGCATCGCCGGCGAGATCGGCGCGCTGCGCGACTACCACCACGGCCAGGTCTGCGGCCGCCTGCTGCTGCCGTTCCTCGCCCTGCTGGAGAGCAGCGAGCAGCCGCAGCAACGCGCACTGATGGCCGAGCTGGCCGCGCGCCTGTACCCGCACTGGCAGGGCAGCCCGGAGAGCTACCTGACCGATTTCATCACCCGCCACGCCATTGCGCCGTTCTGGCAGGACGATTTGCCGATTTCCGGCCAGGAATTGGCGGTCGCGCTGGAGAAATCCAACAGCAAGAATTCCTGGATCGACTATGCGCCGGCGCAGCGGCAACGGATGATCGAAGAGGCGTTTCGCGTCGAATGATTATATAATCAGATCAACGCACTAGCAGGAGTTAAGAAAATGGGCATCATCGGCTGGATCTTCGCCGGCATCGCGGTCGGCATCCTGGTCGGCGCGCTGATCAGGATCTTCGGCAAGAAGAAAGAGCAGTAAGCGTCACGCTGTTCCGTGGGCCGCCAGCAGGCACTCATGGAACAGCTTCACCACCCGCTGTGGCACCGGCGAGCGGCGCAGCACGCTGGAATATTCGCAGTGATAGCGGAACAGCGCCGGTTTGATCGCCCGCATCATATTCTGCGCCACGAAAAACGCCGCATAGTGATCCGGCAAAAAGCCGACGTATTTGCCGGACAGGATCAGCGTGGCGATCGACTCCTGCGCGAACCCCGTCGCCTTGCGATGCAAATGTTGCTGCAGGCTCAGTTCCATATTCGGCGAATGATAGCCTAATCCGGCGAAGGCATAATTGTGCAGCAGATCCCAATTTAATGTTTCATGGGGGCCGGAAAATAATTCATGCTGCGCGCCGCAATATAAGAACATCCTCTCACTGAATAACGAATGATAAGATAAACTTTCCGCGCTGCGGTGCATGGGAATAACACCAACCTGAAATTGCCCGTCAATGACGCCGCGTTCAATGGTATTAATCGGCTCCACGTACATTTGCAAAGAAACCTCCGGCGCACGCTCGCTGAATAACGCGATGGCCCGGCCGATCTGCGCCTGCGGATTGCTGACCGTATGGTCGAATATCGCCACGTGCAGCTGCCCGCCCATGCGCTGGTGCACCTCGTCCACCCCGCGCCGGAACGCCTCGGTGGCCGCCAGCAGATTGACCGTTTCCTGGTAGATCAACAGCCCCTCGTCGGTGACTGCAAAGCCCTCGCGCCCGCGCTGGCACAGCGTCAGGCCCAGCCGCTGCTCCAGATCCTTGATGTGTTTGCTGATGGTCGACAGGCTGATATTCAGCTCCAGTTCGGCGGCGCTCATGCCGCCGCAGTCGACCACGGCCTTGAATACCCGCAGCAAACGCAGATCCATATCCGACAATTGCCCTAACAGCGCGCGCTTTTTTACTTGCATAAAACCTTAAGTAAGTTTCGACATATGATTATTCACAGTAGAGAACAAGCGGTACATAGTCAATTTCGCACAACAATTCGTTAACAACTCATTTTATTTAATTAATCGCACTTATTTTCCTGCCCGGAGGAAAACATGGCCGCTGAAAATTATTCGCTTAATCGTCTCGATGCCGAAGGGTTAGAAGCCCATTGGATGCCTTTTACCGGCAACCGCAATTTTAAAGCGCAGCCGCGCATCATTACTCAGGCCGCAGGAGCGTATTACACCAGCCACGACGGCAGAAAGATTTTCGACGGCCTGTCCGGATTGTGGTGCTGCGGATTGGGGCACGGCCGGCAGGAAATCACCGACGCCGCCCAGCGCCAGTTGGCGACGCTGGATTACTCGCCGGCGTTTCAGTTCGGCCACCCGCTGTCGTTCGAGCTGGCCAACAAGATCAAGGCACTGACGCCGGCGGGGCTGGATTACGTGTTCTTCACCGGCTCCGGATCGGAAGCGGCGGACACCTCGCTGAAAATGGCGCGCGCTTACTGGCGCGCCAAAGGCCAGGCGGGCAAAACCTGCTTTATCGGCCGGGAAAAGGGCTATCACGGCGTTAACTTCGGCGGCATCTCGGTCGGCGGCATCGCCGGCAACCGCAAGACGTTCGGCGCCGGCGCCGAGGCGGACCATCTGCCGCACACCCTGCTGGCCGGCAACGCCTTTTCGCGCGGCATGCCGCAACAGGGGGCGGAGCTGGCGGAAGAGCTCAACCGCATCATCGCGCTGCGCGACGCCTCGACGATCGCCGCGGTGATCGTCGAACCGTTCTCCGGCTCCGCCGGGGTGATCGTGCCGCCGGTCGGCTACTTGCAGCGCCTGCGCGAAATCTGTACCCAGCATGACATCCTGCTGATCTTCGACGAAGTGATCACCGCCTTCGGCCGCTGCGGCGCGATGACCGGCGCCGAGGCGTTCGGCGTCACGCCGGACATCATGAACATCGCCAAACAGGTGACCAACGGCGCGCAGCCGATGGGCGCGGTGGTGGTACGGCCGGAGATTTACCACACCTTCATGAACGGCGGCGAGCCGGACTACCAGCTCGAATTCCCGCACGGCTACACCTACTCCGCCCATCCGGTCAGCTGCGCGGTCGCGCTGGCGACGCTGGACATCCTGCAGCGCGAACAGATGGTGGAGCGCGTACAGGCGCTGGCGCCCTACTTCGAGCGCGCGGTGCACAGCCTGCAAGGAGCCAAACACGTCGCCGACATTCGCAATATCGGCCTGGCGGCCGGCATCACGCTGGCGGCGCGGCCCGGCGAGCCGGCGCGGCGCCCCTTCGAGGCGGCGATGCGCTGCTGGGAAAGCGGATTTTACGTGCGCTACGGCGGCGACACCCTGCAGCTGGCGCCGCCATTCATCAGCAGCGAAGCGCAGATCGATGCGCTGATCAACGCCGTGGGCAACGCCCTCAACGCCACCGAATAAGGAGAAAACCATGACCATCACCCACTGGATCAACGGCGAGCCTGCCGCCGGCGGCGAACGCAGCCAGCCGGTTTACGACCCGGCCACCGGCCAATCGGCGCAGGAGGTGCAGCTGGCCGACCGCGCCACGGTGGAGCGCGCCATCGCCGCCGCCGAACAGGCCTATCCCGCCTGGCGCGACACCCCGCCGCTGAAGCGCGCGCGCATCATGATGAAGCTCAAGGATCTGCTGGAGCAGCACGCCGACGCCATCTGCCAACTGATCACCGCCGAGCACGGCAAGGTGCTCAGCGACGCCTTGGGCGAACTGCAGCGCGGCATCGAGAATATCGAATACGCCGGCTATGTGCCGGAACTGCTGAAGGGCGAACACAGCAAAGAGGCCGGCCCGGGCATCGACAGCTGGAGCGAGTTTCAACCGCTGGGCGTGGTGGCGGGCATCACGCCGTTCAACTTCCCGGCGATGGTGCCGCTGTGGATGTGGCCAATGGCGGTCGCCTGCGGTAACACCTTCGTGCTGAAACCTTCCGAGCGCGTGCCTTCCGCCGCGCTGTATATCGCCCGGTTGGCGGCGGAAGCCGGGCTGCCGCCGGGGGTGCTCAACGTGGTCAACGGCGATCGTGAAGCGGTGGAGACGCTGCTGCATGACGGGCGCGTCAAAGCGATCAGCTTCGTCGGTTCGACGCCGGTGGCGGAACACATCTATCACACCGGCTGCGCGCAGAACAAACGGGTGCAGGCGTTGGGCGGCGCCAAAAACCACGCGGTGGTGCTGCCGGACGCCGACATCTCCGGCGCGGCCGGCGCGCTGATGGGTGCCGCCTTCGGCTCCTGCGGCCAGCGCTGCATGGCCATCCCGCTGGTGGTGGCGGTGGGCGACGGCACCGCCGACGCGCTGATCGCCGGGCTGCGGCAACAGATGGCCGCCATGCGCGTCGGCCCCGGCAGCGACAACCGCAACGACATGGGGCCGCTGGTGACCCAACAGCATTATCAGAAGGTAAAAGGCTATATCGATCAGGGCGTGGCCGAAGGCGCCGAGCTGCTGGTGGACGGCCGCGAACTGAGCGTGATCGGCGCCGACGGCCGCCCCAGCCAGGGGTATTTCCTCGGCCCGACGCTGTTCGATCGCGTGACGCCCGGCATGCGCATCTATCAGGAAGAGATCTTCGGCCCGGTGCTCGGCGTGGTGCGCGCGGCATCGCTGCCGGAGGCGATGGCCATGATCGACGCACACGAATACGGCAACGGCACCTGCCTGTTCACCCGCGACGGCGAAGCGGCGCGCTACTTTTCCAGCCGCATTCAGGTCGGCATGGTGGGGATCAACGTGGCGCTGCCGGTGCCGGTGGCCTACCACTCGTTCGGCGGCTGGAAGCGCTCGCTGTTTGGCGATCTGCACGCCTACGGCCCGGACGCCGTCAGGTTCTACACCAAACGCAAGACCGTGACCCAGCGCTGGCCGGCCTCCGGCGATGCTCGCCGCGCCAGCTTCAGCTTCCCGTCGGGGCAGGGGTAACACATAAGAACAATAAACTTCCGGGGAGCAACGCTCCCCGGCATTTCGCGCGCTCCATTTGATTCCTGCGTACAGCCTGTGCAGCAAAACAATAACTCACTCACACGTTAATGGAGTCGTTATCCCATGAAAGAGTCCGCCCCTGAACACACCTTCAAAGGCAATCTCAGCGTCCTCGACGTGGTGATGATCACCGCGTCCGGCGTGACGCCGGCCAGTTCGATCTTCGTTATCGCGCCGCTGGCGATCGCCAACGCCGGCAGCGGCGCCTTTCTGTCGTTTCTGATCGCCGCCTGCGTCGCCGCCACCATCGCGCTGTGCTATGCCGAGCTCGGCGCCGCGCACCCCAGCGCCGGCGGCGAATACAGCATCATCAAACGCCTGTTCGGCACCCTGTGCGGGTTGCAGACCTATCTGTTTATTCTCAGCGCCGCGCTGTTCGTGCCGGCGGTGCTGGCCACCGGCGCGGTGCCTTACCTGAATACCGCGCTGGGCACCTCATTCGACGCCTCCACCGCCGGCATGATCACCGTGCTGATCGGCGGCGCCTGCGCCATTTTCAACATCAAGGCCAACGCCCTGCTGACCGGCGCCTTTCTGGTGGTGGAAGTGGCGGTGCTGGCGCTGATCGCCTGGCTCGGCTTCAGCCATCCGCATCAAAGCGCGGAGATCCTCACCGCGCCGGTGATGCTGGACGCGCAGGGCAGCCTGGCGCCGGTTTCGCTGCCGCTGATCGTCGCCATGGTCGGGGTCGCGCTGTTCTCCTACAACGGCTACGGCGCGGCGGTGTACATGGCGGAAGACATGCGCGAACAGGGCAGGCCGATGGCGATCGCGATCATGCTGACGCTGGTCATCGTGGTGCTGGTGGAACTGGTGCCGTTCACCGCCCTGCTGATCGGCTCGCCGTCGCTGGCGGAGATGGCCAAACAGGCCGATCCGGTCGGCTACGTGGTCACCCAGCTCGGCGGCCCGACGCTGGCGCGGGTGGTGAGTGGCGCAATCTATCTGTCGGTGTTCAACGCCATTATCGCCATCGTGGCGCAGTTCAGCCGCATGATGTTCGCCAGCGGACGTGACGGCTTCTGGCTGCCGGCGTTCAACCGGGCGCTGAAAATCATCCACCCGCGTTTCGGCACCCCCTGGATCGCCACCCTGCTGTTCGGCGTGCCGTCGGCGCTGCTGGCGTTTTGCTCCGATCTCGAATCGCTGACCTCGTTCACCGTGATCCTGCTGCTGCTGGTGTACATCATTATGGCGGTGGCGGCGCTGATCAGTCGCCGTCGCCGCCACTTCCACCACCCGTACCTGATGCCGCTGTGGCCGCTGCCGGTGGTGGTGGCGCTGCTGTGCTGCCTGTACGTGCTGTGGACGATTTTGATCGCCAGCAGCCTGAAAGACTTTATTATCATTGCCGGCATCATCGGCTTCGGGTTGGCGCTGAACCATCTGCGCGGCCGCCAGACGGCGCCCCTCGCCACCCCCTCAATAGAAGGAGAATAACCATGACGCAGCGCGCTCAGGATCTGGGCATCATCATCGGCCAGGGCTCGCCCGGCCCGCTGAACGCCATCACCGACGTGCCCGGCGTGCGCGTCGGCCATGCCAGCATTCATGCCGACTTGGCGGACGGGCGCAGCGTGCGCACCGGCGTGACGGTGATCGAACCGCGCCCCGGCTCCGCCCGCCACGCGCCCTGCTTCGCCGGCGTGCACGTGCTGAACGGCAACGGCGACGCCACCGGCCTGGAATGGGTGCGCGAAGCGGGCCTGCTGACCAGCCCGATCGCCTTCACCAACACCCACAGCGTGGGCGTGGTGCGCGATGCACTGATCGCGCTGGAGCGTGAAGCGCTGCCCGCAGGCGACAACGCGGTGTATTGGAATATGCCGGTGGTGATGGAAACCTTCGATGGCCTGCTCAACGACATCAACGGCTTTCACGTCAAGGCCGAGCACGTGCGCGAGGCGCAGCAGGCGGCCCAGGGGGGCTTGCCGCAGGAAGGCGCGGTCGGCGGCGGCAGCGGCATGATCTGCCATGAATTCAAAGGCGGCAGCGGCACCGCCTCGCGCCGCTTGCCTGCCGATCAAGGCGGCTGGACGGTGGGCGCTATCGTGCAGGCCAACCACGGCAAGCGCGAGTCGCTGCTGGTCGGCGGTTACCCGGTGGGCCGGCATCTGGGGCATCTCCCCTCGCCGTTCACGCCGCAGTTGCCGCATCCCGGCATGGGCTCCATCGTGGTGGCGCTGGCGACCGACGCGCCGCTGCTGCCGCACCAGTGCGCGCGGCTGGCGCAGCGCGCCAGCATCGGCATCGCCCGCACCGGCGGCGGCACCGAGGATTCGAGCGGCGATATCTTTATCGCCTTCGCCACCGGCAACGACGGCCTGCCGCCCGCCGACTACGCCAATAAAGGCGATTTCACCACACCGCTGCGCATGGTGAACAACGACTACATTTCGGCGCTGTTCGCCGCGGCGGCGGAAGCGGTGGAAGAGGCGATCGTCAATGCGCTGCTGGCGGCCAATACCGTCAGCGGCAACGGCCACCGGGCGGAAGGGTTAAGCGCCGAACAGCTGGTGACGGCGCTGGAGAAGGCCGGCTGGCGGCGATAAACAACGCGGGGCGCGGGTTAACGCGCCCTGACCGTCAGGATTCGCCGCCCGGTTTAGGCGTCGGGTAGTCGTAATCCAGCCGCAACGGTTCGGCGTAGACGCTGTTCCACAGCTGTTGGTACAGCTGGTCCAACCGCCCGCTCATCGCCGCGCTGTGCATCACCAGCTCCAGATTGCGCGAGTTGTCCAGATAGCCGCCGGTCCAGTTGCTGGTGCCCACCCAGGCAATCTCATCGTCGATGGTCATCAGCTTGCTGTGGATCACGCGGGCAAACGGAATGAAGCCGCTGCTGGCCGGCGGAATGGTCACCACCTTGATCTGCACGTTCGGCACCAGCGCCAGGCTCTTTAGCCAGGCGATATCCGGCTTTTTGGTGTTCCAGTTGGCCACCATCAGCTCGATCTGCACGCCGCGCGCCGCCGCGCTGCGCAGCGCGTTGTCGATCACCGCGTAGAAGGGGCGACTGCGCTCCGGGCCAAACGACAGCGGCGCATAGTCCATCACCTGCACCCGCACCCGCCGTTTGGCGCCGGCCAGCAGACGCGGCAGCTCGGCCTGCGAATCGAGCACGCCCGCTGGGTTGTAGGCGCGCGGGCTGGCCACCAGATAGTTGCCCTGCGGCTGCGCCGTCGGCGGCGAATCGGGCAACGCCGGCACCGGCTTATCCTGCGCCAACAGCGCCTGCGCCCGCCAGTCCTGTTCGAAGATCGCCTGGATCTGCCCCACCACTTTAGCATCGCTGATGCGCAGCCCGGTTTCGTGAATATGCTCCAACGCGCGCCAGTCGAAATTCTGGCTGCCGACAAACGCCTGCTCGCCGTCCACCAGCAGATATTTGGCGTGCAGGATGCCGCCGCTCAGCTTCTGGTAAGGAATGATGCGCAGCTCCAGATTGGGGATCGCCTTCAGCTGTTCCAGCGTTTCGGCGGTAGAAATGCGAATGCCCTTCTCTTCCACCAAAAAGCGGATTTTCACCCCGCGCTCACCGGCCGCCTTCAGGTGCTGCAGCACACCGTCCAGCAGCGAACCGTCCTGATTCGCCACGTAAAACTGCCCCAGGTCGATGCGGGTTTTCGCCGCGTCGAACATCTCGCGCCACACCTCGGCGGTGTTGCGCAGGTCGTCGGCCTGCAGCGCGGTTTCCACCGGCGCGGTGTACACCAGCTCATAGCCGGGAATCGCAAAACGCGCCGCAGCGCTCTGGCTCAACATCAACAAACAACCGCTCCACAATGCCGCATAAAGGCGGCCGAGCGGCCGCCGTACTGGATGGCCATTAGGCATAGCGCGGCGCTCCGCTGTCAACCCATTGTTCGCCGCTGCCGTTCTCCGGGCGGCTGGTCGGCTGACCGGCGCGGATCAGCAGCACCTTCAGCAGCTCGTTGATGCGCTCCATGCGGCTCTGCAGGAAGTTGTTGGCCACCAGGCACAGCAGCGCGATGGCGATGCCGAGGCCAGTGGCGTACAGCGCGGTGCCCATCCCGGCCGACACCAGGCTCGGCTCGGACACCCCCGAGGCGGCCAGCGCCTTGAAGGTTTCGATGATCCCCATCACCGTGCCGAGCAACCCCAGCAGCGGCGCGGCGGTGACCACGGTTTCCAGCAGCCACAGGCCGCGCGCCATCGGCGGCTTGCTCAGCAGGTACTGGGCGTCGATCAGATCGCCGATCGTTTCACGATCGCTGGCGCGGTGCTTCTGCGCCAATACCGGCGCGATCACCGCCATCGGCAAGCTGTTGCGCTGGGTCAGCTCGTCCGGTAGATCGGCGGCGCGGCGCACGTCCGGCGTCAGCGCCTGCTCCAGCCGGCGCGCCTGGCGTTGGGTATAGGCGAAGTACAGCGTGCGTTCGATGATGATCACCAGCGCGATCGCCAGCGCGGCGTACATCACGTAGAAAATAATGTCGTGCAACAGATTGGCGTCCATACAGGGCTCCTCTTCCCCGCCGCCGGGCAGGCGGCGGGGTATTCAGTTAAAAGGTGGCTTCCAGCGAGACGCTGAAGGTGCGTTCTTCGCCGACGTTGTAATACGGCGTGCTGGCCTTCACGCCGCCGTACGGCGCCGCGTTGAAGGTGGTGGTGCGCACCGAGGTCAGGTATTCCTTGTCAAACAGGTTGCTGATGCCAAAGCGCAGCGCGGCGCTTTTGACGATTTTCTTGTCCACGGGCAGATGCACCCCCGCCGCCAGATCGAACACCGTGCGGCCGCCGATCTTCTCGTCGTTGGTCAGATCGCCGTAGAACGCACTGACGTACTTGCCGCTGACGCTGCCGTAATACAGCCCGTCGTCATAACCCAACGTCATGTTCAGCAGGTTTTTCGGCACGTTCGGCACCTCTTTGCCGGAGGTCGGCAGCGGCTGCCCGCCGTTGCTGACAATGTCGCTCTTCTGCTTCGATTGGGTATAGGTATATGAGGTGTAGTAGTTGAAGTTATGCGGCAGTTGGCCGCTCCACTCCAGCTCCAGCCCTTTGTTCTCCACATTGCCGATGTTCATCATCTCGTAATCGCCGGCCGAGTTGGTGGTGGAGATCTGGCGATCGCTGTAGCGCATGTAGAACAGCGTGGCGCTCAGCAGCATGTCCTCTTGCTGGAAACGCCAGCCCAGTTCGTGGTTCCAGCTGAGTTCCGGCTTGGTGCTGAGCGAGTCGCCGACGTTGTACAGCACGTAGTTTGGCGGCGTGCGCATGTTGCGCGTCAGGTTGTAGAACACCTGGTTTTCCTGGTTCACCTTATAGCTGGCGCTGAAGTTCGGCAGGAATTCGTGATAGGTGGCTTTGCGCTTCTCCGGCACGTTGTACAGGCTGCCGCGGTTGTCCCCTTTGCGCTCCACGTACTGATAGGCCAGGCCGCCGACGAAGGTCCAGTCCGGCGTGGCGAACCAGGTGTCCTGCAGCCACACCTTCTGCGCCGGGGTGATGGTGTACTGGTTGCGCCCCTGCACCGTATTGCCGTTGGCGTCCTTCACCTGATCGGATCCGCCCGGTTTGCCCGAGATTTGCGCCGGATTGCCATCATCTTTGATGCTGATGAACGGTTGGGTCTGCAGCTGGCGCGCGCGCTCGTACCAGTAACCGATGTCCAGGCTGTGCTGATCGTTGATGTCCCACTTCAGCTTGGTGGTGATGCCCGGCCGCCAGGTTTGGGTCCACGACGGGCGGTAATAGGTGTTGGACTGCAGGTTGCTGAGGTCATACTGCCCGGCCTTGTCCGACGTGCTGGACAGCACCGAGGCCGTCTGGCCGTTGAAGCTGCCGCCGTTGCCCCAGTAGTAATACGGTTGCAGAGTCAGCGACAGGTTATCGCGCAGCTGCAGCTTCTGGGTGAACGACAGCGTGAAGGTTTCGAACGGGTTGCGTTCAATCTTGTAGTACTTGTTCAACTGCCCTTTGCTGTTGTACTCCGGTGTGGTGACGTAGTCGGTGTCACGGCCGTCGTTTTGGAACTGCGCCTTGCTCAGAGTGTTGTAGTTGGTGTTGTTCTGGCGGTTGTACTTCATCACCAGGTTGCTGCTGTTGCCGTTGCCGTCTTCGTACAGCGAGTTCATCTCGAACTTGTCGGAATACAGTCGCCCCTCGCCGCGCCACTTCTTCGCTTCGGTGTGCGAATAGGAGAGCCAGTTGCTGAAGCCGTTGTACTCGCCGGTCTCCAGGCGGGCAAAGGTTTTGCTCAGGCTGTTGCTGCCCAGCGTTTGCTTGACGAAACCGCCGAAGTCTTTCGCCGGGCGGCGCGTCACCAGGCCGATGTTGCCGCCGCTGGAGCCGATGTGCGGGCCGTCCGCTTCGGAAGACCCTTGGGTGACGAACACCTCCTCCAGGTTTTCCGCATCGCCGAGCAGGTTCGGGTATACCGCGTAGTTGCCGGAGTCGTTGATCGGAATGCCGTCCATCGACAGGCCGATCTGATCCGAGTTCATGCCGCGCATGGTGTAGTCCACGCCGCTCAGGCCGCTGGCGTCGTTGCTGTTGACGTTCAGGCCCGGCGTGTATTTCAGCTTGTCGATGGCGTTGGCCGCCGACGGCATTTTATCCATCGCCTCTTTGGTGACGGTAGAACGCGCCTTGGCGCTGTCATCCTGCACCATCATGCCGCCGCCGAGCGACTGCCCCTTGACGCTGATGGTGCCGACATCGGTGGCGTCGGCCGCCAGCGCGGCGCCCGGCAGCATCGCCGACATCACCGCCAGATAGATCCCAGAACGATTAAACGATTTCATTGTGTGCATCCCATAAAAATCAAACGATTAACCCTTGCGCTAAGGCGCCTGATAATTGAACGTCGCGGTAAATCTTTTGGTTGTTTGCCCGGCGAATGCCTCGCTCGGGAACGGCTTTACTGAACTGATGCTTTGCAAGCTGCCCATCGCCGCGCGGTTCAGCAGCATGCTGGCGGCTTTGTTGGCGATGCCGGAAGAGAGCACCCGCCCGCTGCGATCGACCTCCAGCCACACTTCGACGTTGCCCTGCGGACGCTCGAGCGAGGCCTGACGCCCGCTCGGGTAGCGCTTGCGCTGTTCCAGCTCGCGGCGCAAGGCCAGCAGATAGCCGTTTTCAATCGCCTGAGCGTTCACCTTCGGCGCCGCCGGGGCAGCCGGTGCGGATTGCGTCGCCGGTTTGCTGACCAGCGCGCGCGGTGCAGCAGGCACCGGCGTCGGTTTAGGCTTCTCTACCGGTTTGGCTTTCTCTTTCACCGGTTTGGGTTTGGGCTTCGGCTGCGGTTTCGGCACCGGCTTGGCTTCCACGATCGGTTCCGGCGCCGGCACCACCGGTTCGGGGATCGGCTCCGGCTCGGGCGGCGGCGGTTCGGGCTGGGGTTCCGGCGGCGTTTCCGGTTGAGGTTCAGGCGCCGGTTCAGGCTCCACCAGCGCCAGTTCGATGGCGGTTTCGTCGTAGCGCGGCTGGATCTTCAGCGCCGCCTGCTGGCTGGCGAACAGCAGGCAACCGGCGACAATCAGCGCCGGCAACCAGCTGAAAAGATGACGTGAGCGATAGAGCAGATACATGTCACAGCTTCCGTGTCGCGATGGAGACGGAGAAGAAACCGCCCTGGCGCAGGTTGTCCATGACTGCCACCAGCCGCTCGACCGACACGCCCTTGTCGCTGTTGACGATGATGGTGGTAGTCTGGTTGGCCTGCTGCTGTTGCTTCAGCGTGTTGACCAACGCGTCGAGCGCGATCGGCTGGCCATCCAGCTGCAGCTGTTCGTCGGCCCCCAGCGTGATGATCGCTTTCTTCTGCGGTTTCAGCTGCTGCGCACTGCCGGCGGACGGCAGCTGCGTTTTCAGCCCGAGCGCCGGAATGACGTTCAGGCTAATCAAGACGAAAAACACCAATAAAAACATCATCACGTCGATCATCGGGATCAGTTCGATGTGCGCTTTGTTCTTTTTCGGTTCGTTCCAGTTACGCATGACACTCCCTCCCAAAAGCGAAGCAGCCAATATAGGGGGGGTATGTTTACCTTTTGTTACGCTTGTGTGATCTTATTTTCACAGTGTGGTTTTTTTGCGAGAATTTTTTCAATGGCAGGCGATAAGGGAGAAGATATAACTTATTAATTAGCGATAGTTTTTATTGGAATAATTGCGATATGGGTATTTCAGAGAGCCAAAGCCAGAGAGGATAATGTGAGAATAGTGACAGCCCAAACGGTCACTACAACAAGACCTCAAGCCCGTGCTTACGTACGATCGAAAGCAGCTTAAGCGACACGCCGCCGGGCCGTTTCACCCCCGTCTCCCACTTCTGTATGGTCGATACGCTGGTATTCAGATAACGGGCAAAAACCGGTTGGCTTAAACATAGCTGCTCACGCAAGGCTTTGATCTCTTGGGGCTGTAACATCTCGACCGGAGCAAGGCAAGACTCGTCGAAACTGCGTAGGGTTTCCAGAGAAATGGCGCCAGTACGATGCAATCCTTCAGCCGCGCTGTGAATCGCCTCAAAGGCCGGACTCCGAAACGTTTTTTCCTTCTTCATGGCAAATCTCCATCCATTCGTTCTTTACGACCAAGGATTGGAGCATTTCGTCGCTCAACGCGCCAAAATGCACCGCCAACTTGCGAAAAGCTTGCAATTCCGCCCCAGAGATATTGGCCTGGACCTGCTTGGCAAACAAAAAAACATACACCCAATGCCGACCGTTTTTCGCTAATACCAACGCACGGTCCCGATTGTGATTAAGACGTTTTTTAAATACACCACCGCCTAAATCCACAGCCAAACCCCGTTGTACATCGTGTACCGCCCGACATAATGCCTTATCGGTAATGCCGTGCGCCTGAGCCTTCTTGCTAAACCAACGAGTTTTAAATGTACGCATTGCAATGACTTCCCCATGAAACATAGCACTGAGTGAAACACTTTTCCAGAGCATTCCTTCTCGCCAGCATCACCTCAAACGTCGATGATGGCCACCATGGGAAACCCGATTTGCATGATGGCGCGCATCATGACTTCTTTCTGTGCAATGCTGAGGGCATCATTGCGAACGCACACGCAACAACATGTTTTACAAGCATAAAAAAAGACGCCCGCAGGCGTCTTCTTGGCATTTTCACTGAGGCCGGAAGGCTTTCAGTTCACTTTCACCGGCATACCGGAACGGGCCTTGATCGCCGCGTCCACTTCACTCTGGTTAACACCGGCGTCCATCAGCACTTTGCCGACCGGTGCGGAAATGGTCAGCGGCACCGGATCCTTGGATTGCAGCTGCTCTTCGTTGGCCGACAGCGGGTTGTGCACTTCCACGTAGCGCGAGCCGTCCGGTTCGACGGTGGCCTTCATCGGTTCGTTGATGAACTGCACGCGGGTGCCTACCGGCACGTTTTCGAACAGGTACTTGATGTCGTCGGCGCGCAGACGCACGCAGCCGTGGCTCACGCGCAGGCCGATGCCGAAGTTGGCGTTGGTGCCGTGGATGGCATACAGGCGGCCAACATACAGCGCATACAGCCCCATCGGGTTGTCCGGGCCGGCCGGGAACACCGCAGGCAGGATTTCGCCGTCAGCCGCGTATTCGGCGCGCATTTTGGCGGTCGGCGTCCAGGTTGGGCCGTCTTTCTTGCGCTGCACGGTGGTGGTCCAGTTCAGCGGGGTGTCTTTACCCAGCTGGCCGATGCCGATCGGCAGCACCACGACGGTGTTGGAACCTTTCGGGTAGTAGTACAGACGCATTTCGGCGCTGTTGATGATGATGCCTTCACGCGGCGCGTCCGGCAGGATCAGCTGTTGCGGGATGGTCAGGGTGCTGCCGGCCTTCGGCAGGAACGGATCCACGCCCGGGTTGGCCTCCAGCATGTTGCTCAGCCCCATCTGATACTGGGCGGCGAAGCTCTCCAGCGGCAGTTTGCTGTCTTCCGGTACGGTGATTTGGATATTCTCGCCCACCAAACGGCTGTCTTTTGGCGGCAACGGGTAAACGACGGCGAAGGCAGCCTGGCTGAAAGCAACCAGTGCCGTAAACAGGGTTAATAACGCGCGAATGCTCATTTTCATCTTCGTGTTGGTCAAGGCCACTGGCGATTAGGGATATCGGTTTCTACGGCCACTTTACCCCGTTGAATTTCAGCCGACAGCCAACGGCGCTGCGGCCTGAAAAGCCAGGGGGGTTTGACCGGATGCGCATTATATGTGCACATCAATCAAAGTGTGAACCATTACCGATGTAATATCGCAATTTTTTGTAACCTGACGCGCCACGAAGGCGATTTTTTGCGAGAACCGCCGCCTAACTGGCGGCGGCCAACGCTTCCCCCCGCCGAATGGGGATCAGATATTCACAGCGGATCGCCGCGCCGCCGAGCGGGCAACAGCCCTCCTGCGCCGGGTAGAAACGCTCGATATCCTGCCCCGGCCGGCGGATGGCGTTCATCTGCGGCATGGCAGTGTCATACAATCGGACAATAAAGTTTTGTAACCCTTCCGCCTGCCCCTGATAGGTGAAACGGGCATACTCTCCCTGTTCGATAGTCACCCGCTCCCCCATCGCCCCTTCGTCCGGCAAAGCGGCGGTATACGCCATACGCGGGCAGCCCCGGCGTTGCCTGTCGACTTCCAGGCTGGTGAGGCCGTACACCACCTCCGGCAGCGCCTGCGGTTGCAGCAGCTGCCGCCAGGCATGGCGGCGCAGCTCGCACTTGGAGTCCGCCAGCTGCCCCAGCGTGAAGCTGCGGCGCTGGGTGTTGCCCACCAGCTGCATGGCGGGCAGCGTCACGATATCGGCCTGCGGCAACGGCGCTTCGGTCAGCCGCAGCGGCGGCTGCAGGCCATAGCTCGACCAATCTTGGCTGCGGCGATAGCTGGCCGGCGGCAGACCGAACTGCTTGCGAAAGCAACGGGTGAAGGTTTGCTGTGAATCGAACTGGTAAGTATCGGCGATGCAGGCCACGCTGGTACCGGTCAGGCGCAGTTCGCGCGCGGCGGCGGTCAGCCTTCTGCGGCGCGCGTAAGTGCCGAGAATATGGCCGGTATGCTGCTTGAACATCCGCTGCAAATGCCATTTGGAGTAGCCGGACTTGGCGGCAATGTCGTCCAGCGTCAGCGGCTGATCCAGGCTCTGCTCGATCCAGGCCAGCAGCTGTTCAATCACCTGTTGCTGGTGCATGGTATTCCCCTTATTTTAGCAATAACGTCTGCGCCAATACCCGGCCTGCGGCCTCATCGGTGGCCACCAGCACCGGATAGCCCCAGAACTTGGCGCCGTATTCGGCGAATTCTTCCGCCGCCGCGCGTTTGGCGTCGTCAGGCTCCAGCATGATCATGCCTTTCACCCACAGCTTCAGCGCCTCGCGGTTATCGCGTTTCCACAGCGCCACCAGGGTGCGGGCATCGCGATCGTGCTCTTCACCTTCATCGCCGACGCTGCGGTCGGTCAGCAGGACAAAGGGTTCGGCGCGCGCCAACAGCGCGCTGAATTCAGCCAGCTCGGCCTGGGTATCGCGCCCGTTTCGGCGCATCCACACCAGCGGAAAATCAGTGGTATCCAATGACATAATCAGTTTCCTCGCGAAAGGGTTTAGGACTGGCGCTTACTTTATCGGCACCGGCGCTAGACCACATTGCGCAATCAGGACATAATACTTTTCAATTCCGCCAAATTGAGAATTATTCTCATGAAAGTACAAATTCCCCGCCACTGTCTGGATATCGATCAGGTGCCGCGCCCGCTGTTTGCCCTGCAAGGTTCGACCCTTGAGCAGGATTGGGAAGTCGAGCCGCACCGCCACCAGAAGGCGCAGCTGATCTACACGGTACGCGGCATGATCCGCTGCGAAGTGGAAAACGGGCTGTGGCTAGTGCCGCCGCAGTGTGCGCTGTGGATGCCGGGCAACGTGTTGCACAACGCCCAGGGCGCCGGCTCCACCGAGGCCTACTGCCTGTTCGTCGATCAACATGCCGCCGCCGATCTGCCGCAAAACTGCTGCACGCTGTCGGTCTCGCCGCTGCTGCGCGAGCTGCTGCTGCAGGCCAGCACCTTCGAACCGCTCTACGACGAACAGGGCGCCGAAGGGCGTCTGACGGCGGTACTGCTGGATCAGCTGGCGGCCGCGCCGATCGAGAATCTGCACCTGCCGGTGTCCGACGACGCGCGCATCCGGCAGTTGACCGAGGGCATGCTGAGCAGCCCGGCGGACAAATCCACCCTCGGGCAGTGGGCACAGCGCATCGGCATGAGCGAGCGCTCCCTCAGCCGCACCTTGCAACAGCAGATGGGCATGAGCTTCGGCCACTGGCGGCGCCAGCTGCACGTGATGCTGGCGCTGCAGCGCCTGACGCAGGGCGAGAGCGTACAGACGGTGGCGCTGGATCTGGGCTACGAGAGCGCCAGCGGCTTCGTCACCATGTTCAGAAAGGCGGTAGGCAAACCGCCGGCGCGCTACCTGGCGGAGCGCAACGCCTCTGGAGAGACCCTGGGCGGGGCGATCAGCATGTGAAAAAGCCGGCGCAAGCGCCGGCTTGGAGCAGGTGAAAATCAGAAATCGTAGAACACCGTTATCCAGGTGGAATCCGGCTCGTTGTCGCTGCTGTTGGCCAGCGTGCGCTCCACATACACCGACAGACCGTAACCGATGGTGGTGCCCGCGCCAAGATAGACGTGGTTGGCGTGATACGCCTCGTCTCCCTTCAGCCGCAGCGAGTCCGCCGCCACATAAGGCTGGACGGATTTGAGGAACGGCTTGTCGATATTGAAGGTATAACCGACGAAACCTTCCAGCCCGTAGCCGTCACCGGCGAAGAAGTGCGACAGCGTGCGCTGGCGGGTGCTCGGCACATAATCTTTGTAATAGCTGGCGGTGCCGACGATGTACCAGTTGTTCGGCTGCCAGGTCAACGCGGTGCCGGACAGCTGCTGGTGATAATCCTGTTCGTGGTACAGATTGTCTTTGATCTTCGCATCGGTATAACTGTAGGCCGCGCTGAAGGTGAAATCCTTCGTCACCTTGTAATCGAAGCCCAGCCCGCCACCGCCCTTGCGGCGGTAAATCAGGTTATCCGCGGTGTGCAGATCGTCTTCCGGCAATAAATAGTTGGCGTACAGCGTGACCGGCCCGAAATCATTGGTGTATTTGATGCTGTTTTTCGGTTTATTGCCGCCGTCATAGTCGCCGGAAATGCCGATGCCGGTGCCGCCCGCATGGCCATCGTTATCCCAGACGTCGCTTTTAATGCCGACCACCGAATAATAGATGCCGTATTGATGGCCATAGGTCAGGGTGCCGTAACGATCGTCCTTGAAACCGGCGTACAGTTGGCGCTGATAGTCGCGCTTGCCGTCTTCGTTATAATGCCCGTCCCAGCTGAGCGCGTGCGCCAGATCGACGCCCCACTCGTAATAGCCGATGATTGAAGTGTCCTGCGTCAGCGCATAATCGCCGCTGAAGCGAAAACGCGTGCCGCCGTCGTGGCCGTTTTTGTCATAGCCCGGCTCCGGGCCGTTATTGAAGATCCACTCGGGGCGAATGCTGCCGCCCACCTTTAAACTGAGCGGCGCCAGCAACACATTGCTCTGCGGGTTTTTATCCAGAATGGTGATCTCGGCCTGCGCGCCGGCGGATAACGCCGACAGCAAGACGCCGCCAATGAATATTGGCGTTGTATTTTTTCTCATTATTACCCCTGCCCGAAAAAATTATTGTTATAAACACGGTGGTCTTAAGCCACGCGGAAATAATTACCCGATGTAAACAGCGCACGCAAGATATAAAAATTCACGTCATAATCTGCCATTATTCCAGGTTGGTTTTATTTTCAGCATAAACGTGTTCATCTGTAACGCGAAGAAAAACAATGTAATAACCGCAGCACGAAATAAACCAATCCGCATCTTTTATCCAAAATAACCCGGCGTGATTATCCGGGAATAAAAATAGCAAATAACAAATAAATATTATTGCCGCAGGTAAACCGTCACGCAGGGGAATTAACTAAAGGCGGGAAATAACGACGGAGCGCGTTGCGCGCTCCGGGAGAGAGAATTCACTACTGCGCCAGCCAGCCGCCGTCCATGTTCCAGGCGGCGCCGCGCACCTGCGCCGCCGCATCACTGCACAGGAACAGCGCCAGCTCGCCGAGCTGCTCAGGCGTGACGAACGCTTGCGAAGGCTGCTTCTCCGCCAACAGCTCATCGCGCGCCTGCTGCGGATCGGCCCCGGCGGCAATGCGTTTGTCGATCTGCTGCTGCACCAGCGGCGTCAGCACCCAGCCGGGGCAGATGGCGTTGCAGGTGACGGGCGTGCGCGCGGTCTCCAGCGCCAGCGTCTTGGTCAGCCCCACCACGCCGTGCTTGGCCGCCACATAGGCCGACTTGTCTTTCGACGCCACCAGCCCGTGCACCGACGCCACGTTGATGATGCGCCCCCAGTTGCGCTCGCGCATCCCCGGCAGCGCCAATCGGCAGGTGTGGAACACCGCCGACAGGTTGATGGCGAGGATGGCGTTCCATTTCTCCACCGGGAACTGATCCAACGGCGCCACGTGCTGAATGCCGGCGTTGTTCACCAGAATGTCCACGCCGCCGAACTCGCGTTCGGCATAGTGCATCATGTCCGCTATCTGGCCCGCATCGCCGAGATCGGCGCCGTGATATCCCGGCACGGCGCCCAGCTGCGCGACCTGCGCTTGCGCCTGCTCCACGTCACCGAAGCCGTTGAGGATCACGCGTGCGCCGGCGGCGGCCAACACGGATGCTATCCCGAGGCCGATGCCGCTGGTCGAGCCGGTCACCAGCGCGGTTTTGCCTTGTACACTCATGGTATCGCTCCTTTAAACAATGCCGGTCAGGTAGAACACGCCGATCACGAACAGCACCGCGGCGCTCTTGATCAGGGTGATGGCGAAGATGCCGCCATAGGCCTGCCGGTGGCTAAGGCCGGTGATCGCCAGCAGGGTGATCACCGCGCCGTTGTGCGGCAAGGTGTCCATGCCTCCGCTGGCCATCGAGGCCACCCGGTGCAGCACCTCCAGCGGAATGTGTGCCGCATGGGCGGCGGCCACGAAGTTATCGGCCATCGCCGCCAGCGCGATGCTCATGCCGCCGGAGGCCGAACCGGTGATACCGGCCAGCAGGGTGACGCTGATCGCTTCGTTCAGCAGCGGGTTGGGGATTGCCGACAGCGCCTGCGACAGCACCAAAAAGCCCGGCAGCGCGGCGATCACCGCGCCGAAGCCGTATTCGGAGGCGGTGTTCATCGCCGCCAGAATTGCGCCGCCGACCGCCGTCTTGCTGCCTTCCGCCAGCCGGCCGCGAATATTGCGAAAGCCGAACACCACCACCAGCAGAATACCCGACACCAGCGCCGCTTCCACCGCCCAGATGGCGGTGATCTTCGCCACATCGGTGGTGATCGGCTTGGCCAGCCCCGGCAGCGTCAGCTCATGGCTGGCGCCGTACCACTGCGGGATCCAATGGGTGAAGCCAAGGTTGAATACCCCGACCAAAATCAGCGGCAGGATGGCGATCAGCGGGTTCGGCAGGTTGATGTCGTCCGGGGTTTCCGGCTCGTTCAGCAGATCGGTACCGTAACCCTCCCCCTTCAGCTGCGCCTTGCGCCGCTGGCGTTCAAGATACAGCAAACCGACCGCGATGATGAACAGCGAGCCGATCAGCCCCAGCCAGGGCGCAGCCCAGGCATTGGTGCCGAAGAAACTGGTCGGGATGATGTTTTGGATCTGCGGCGTGCCGGGCAAGGCGTCCATGGTGAAGGAGAAGGCGCCGAGCGCTACGGTGGCCGGGATCAGCCGCTTGGGGATGCCGCTCTGGCGGAACAGCTCGGCGGCGAACGGATAGACCGCAAACGCCACCACGAACAGCGACACCCCGCCGTAGGTCAGCAGCGCGCACACCAGCACGATCACCGGAATGGCGTGGCGTCGGCCGAGAATACGGATCGCCGCCGCGACGATCGAACGGGAGAAGCCGGACAGCTCGATCAGCTTGCCGAACACCGCCCCCAGCAGGAACACCGGGAAGTAGAGCTTCACGAAGCCGACCATCTTTTCCATAAACAGCCCGGTGAAGGTCGGCGCCACCGCGCCGGGATCGGTCAACAGCACCGCGCCCAGCGCGGCGATCGGGGCGAACAAAATCACGCTGTAGCCGCGGTAGGCGGCCAGCATCAGTAATCCCAGTGCTGCCAGGGCAATCAAAACGCTCATCAGGCACCTCGCTATCGTTGTTATTGTCAGGTACGGCGTGCGAAATTACGGTTTCAGCGCAAAGCGCAGCTGATGCGCCCGTCGCCGTTGAATGCGTTCCCTGCGCGCTTCATCCCAAAGATAAAATCCCCGGCCGCTGCGCTGGCCGGTATCGCCGCGCCGCAGCCGCTGTTCCACCAGCGCCATCATCTCGTCGCCGGTCGCCAGTTCCGGGAACAGGTGGCGGGCGATGTCCGCCACCGTCGCCAGCCCGGTCATGTCGGCGGCCTCCAGCGGGCCGACCATGGCGTAGCGCCGCCCCAGCGAGGCGCGCATCACCTGATCCACCACTTCAGCGCTGGCGATGCCGCTGTGGACGATGTGCAGCGCCTCGCGCAGCACCGCAAACTGCAGCCGGTTGCCGACAAACCCCGGCGCGGCGCGTTCCAGCAGCACCGCCTCCAGCGCCATCCCGCCGAGCAGCGCCTGCACCGCCGCCAGATGGCGCGGATCGGTGGCGCGGCCGGGCACGATCTCCACCAGCGGGATCAGGTGCGGCGGGTGCCAGAAGTGGGCGATCAGCAGCCGCTGCGGATGGGTCATGCGCGCCGCCAGCTCGTCCGGCGGCAGGCCACTGGTGTTGCTGGCAATCACCGCGTCGTCGGCGATCAGCCCCTCCAGTTGCTCATACAGCGCGTGCTTCAGCTCGAGCCGTTCCGGGATCGCCTCGATAAGCAGCCGGGCGCGCGCCACGCCATTCAGATCGCCGGTCACGCGCAGGCGCGCCAGCGCTGCTTCGCGTTCGCCGCGATCAAACTGCCCGACGTCGCTCAGCTCGGCCAGAATGCCGCTCGCTACCGCCGGCGCTTCCGCCAGGCGCTGCGGATCCGGGTCATACAGCAGCACCTCATGGCCGTGGCGGATAAAGTGGGTGGCGATACCCACCCCCATCAGCCCGGCGCCCAGTACCGCATAGTCAGATGACTGCATGGTGCCCTCCTCGGTTGTTTACGGGCGCTCTACCGCCAGCGCCACGCCCTGCCCGCCGCCGATGCACAGCATCGCCAGCCCCTTGTTCACCTCGCGGCGCTGCATTTCGTACAGCAGCGACACCAAAATGCGGCAGCCGGACGCGCCGATCGGATGCCCCAGCGCGATCGCCCCACCATTGACGTTGACCCGCTCTGCCTCCCAGCCCAGTTCTTTGCCCACCGCCAGCGCCTGCGCGGCGAAGGCTTCGTTGGCTTCGATCAGATCGACGTCCTCCAGCCGCCAGCCGGCTTTCTCCAGGCAGCGGCGTGCGGCCGGCGCCGGGCCGATGCCCATGATCGCCGGATCGACGCCCGACGAGGCGTAACCGGCGATGCGCGCCAGCACCGGCAAACGCAGCGCTGCGGCTTTTTCCGCGCTCATCAGCAGCACCACGGCGGCGCCGTCGTTGAGCGACGAGGCGTTGCCGGCGGTCACCGTGCCCTCTTTGCGAAACGCCGGGCGCAGCCGCGCCAGCGCCTCCAGGCTGGTGTCGCGCGGCTGTTCGTCGCGCTCTACCCGCAGCGCTTCGCCCTTCGGCTGCGGCACCGTCACCGGCGTGATCTCCTGCGCGAAACGCCCGGCCTGCTGCGCCGCCTGCGCCTTCTGCTGCGAGCGCAGCGCGAACCTGTCTTGTTCTTCTCTGCTGATGGCGTATTTCTCCGCCAGGTTCTCGGCGGTGATGCCCATGTGGTAGTCGTTGAACGCGTCCCACAGGCCATCGTGGATCACGCTGTCCATCATCTGCGCGTGACCGAGGCGCAGGCCGGCGCGCGCGCCAGTCATCAGGTAAGGCGACCGGCTCATGCTCTCCTGGCCGCCGGCGATCACCGCATCGGCGTCACCGCTGCGGATCGCCTGCACCGCCAGATGCACCGCCTTCAAACCGGAGCCGCACACTTTGTTGATGGTCAGCGCCGGCGTCGTAAACGGCAGTCCGGCGTTCAGCGCGGTCTGGCGCGCCGGATTCTGCCCGCAGCCAGCGGTCAGCACCTGGCCGAGGATCACTTCATCGATCTGCTGCGGCGCCACGCCGCTTTGCGCCAGCAGCCCCTGCACCGCCGCCGTGCCCAGTTCCACCGCCGTCAGCGGCGCCAGCGCGCCGTGAAAACTGCCGACCGGCGTGCGCGTCGCCGCCACGATCACCACTTCACGTTGTTGCACATTCACCTCCCGTTTCAGAAACGCATTTCCGGCACTTGCTCCGGCACGATCAGCCGGCCGGCGGTTTTGGCGACAATCTCCGCCACGCTGACGCCGGGCGCGCGTTCGCGCAGCACGAAGGCGCCGTCTTCTATTTCCAGATAGGCCAGATCGGTCAATACTTTGCGGATGCAGTTGGCCCCGGTCAGCGGCAGCGTGCAGCGCGGCAGCAGCTTGGACTCGCCGCCCTTCGAGGCGTGGGTCATCACCACGATGATGTTCTCCGCCCCCGCCACCAGATCCATCGCGCCGCCCATGCCCTTGACCATCTTGCCGGGGATCATCCACGAGGCGATGTTGCCCTCGACGTCCACTTCAAACGCCCCCAGCACGGTCAGATCGACGTGGCCGCCGCGGATCATGGCGAACGACTGCGCCGAATCGAAGATCGACGCGCCGAGGCGCGCGGTGACCGTCTGCTTGCCGGCGTTGATCATGTCGGCGTCCAGCTGCTGCTCGGTCGGGAACTCGCCCATCCCCAGCAGGCCGTTTTCCGACTGCAGCATCACGTCCATGCCCGCCGGCACGTAGTTGGCCACCAGCGTCGGAATGCCGATGCCCAGGTTGACGTAGTAACCGTCCCTCAGCTCTTGCGCCACGCGCTGCGCCATTTGTTCACGGGTAAGCATGCGAATTCTCCTTATGCCCGCAGGGTGCGTTGTTCGATACGCTTCTCGAAGGTGCCCTGGATCAACCGATCGACATAGATGCCGGGGGTGTGGATCGCCGCCGGATCCAGCTCGCCCGGCGCCACGATCTCTTCCACTTCCACCACCGTGATGCGCCCGGCGGTCGCCATCAGCGGATTGAAGTTCTGCGCGGTGTGGCGGTAGATGACGTTGCCGAAGTGATCGGCCTTCCAGCCTTTCACGATGGCGAAATCGCCGGTGATAGCGGTTTCCATGATGTAGGGGCGGCCGTTGAACTCGCGTACCTCTTTGCCTTCGGCGATCGGCGTGCCGTAACCGGTGGCGGTGAAGAACGCCGGGATACCGGCGCCGCCGGCGCGGATCTTCTCCGCCAGCGTGCCCTGCGGCGTGAGATCCACCTCCAGCTCGCCGCTGAGCGCCTGCTGCTCGAACAGCGCGTTTTCACCGACGTAAGATCCCACCACCTTGCGGATCTGATGGGTTTCCAGCAGCCGCCCGAGGCCGAACCCGTCGACGCCGCAGTTGTTGGAAACCACCGTCAACCCGCGCACGCCGCGCCGGCGGATCTCTTCGATCAGATTCTCCGGGATGCCGCACAGGCCAAAGCCGCCCGCCAGCACCGTCATGTTGTCCGTCAGGCCTGCCAGCGCTTCCTGGTAGCTGCCGACGCGTTTGTCGAGCCCTGCCATATCGTTGCCCCTGCATGTTGCGGCGCAGGGCGAAATGCCCTGGCTTACGTGAGGGCATCTTCAGGTCACAAAAATGATTTGTTAATTTTGTTTTTATGCCGCATTCATTTAGAATTTTTATTAATCACTCGTTAACCGACAATTAACAAAGAGTTAACGCCAACCAAAATGAAAATGAGCATCAAACAGTTACGTGCGTTTTTAGCGGTAGCTCACACTCTGAATTTCGCCCAGGCCAGCGAGCGGCTGAATATTTCTCAGCCGGCGCTCAGCCTGGCGATCCGTGGGCTGGAAGACGCGCTGGGCGGGCCGCTGCTGCTGCGCACCACCCGCCGGGTGACGCTGACGCCGGAGGGGGAAACCTTCTTCCCGATGGCGCGCCAGCTGCTGGCGGATTGGGACAACGCGGAAGAGGCGATGCGTCAGCGCTTCACCCTGCAGATGGGCAAGGTGGCGATCGCCGCCATGCCGTCGTTCGCCGGCAACCCGCTGCCGCCGATCCTCAAGGCGTTTCGCGATCGCTATGCCGGCATCAACGTGGCGGTGCATGACGTCATCAACGAACAGGTGTTTGAAATGATCCGCGAAGGGCGGGTAGAGATGGGCATCGCCTTCGAGCCGGAGCCGAGCGACACCCTGCACTTCACCCCGCTGTGCCGCGATCGCTTTCTGGCGGTGGTGCCGAAGGATTCGGCGCTGGCGCGCAAGGCGCAGGTGAGCTGGAAGGAGCTGCTGACGCTGGATTTCATCACCCTGCAGCGGCCATCGGCGGTGCGGCTGATGCTGGAGCAGGAGCTGGCCCGCAGCGGTCGAACGCTGGAGGTGGCGTTTGAGAGCCACCAGCTGGTGACGGTCGGGCGCATGGTGGCCAACGGCCTCGGCGCCAGCGCGGTGCCTGCGCTGTGCGAGCGACAGATGGATGAGCTGGGGGCGGTCTGCGTGCCGCTGATCGGCCCGATCATCGAACGGCGCGTGGGCCTGATCCGCCTGGCACAGCACCAACTCTCTTCCGCTGCGCAGGCGCTGGCGACGGTGATCGAACGGGAAATGGCGGGGAGTGGCGGGCAGCCTGCGCTTAAACCGTAAACCCGACGTGCTTGCCGCCCGGCAGCTCAACGTCCAGGCGCAGCGTGCCGCCCATCGCTTCCACGTAGCCACCAACTACAGCGGCATTATTGGGCCAGACATCAAAAAACGCTATGAATGGGTATTGCGAGCTTTCCTGAAAAATCCAAAGAACCGGAACACCTTATTATGACAAGACGTTATCTCTCTTTGCTGTGCGTACTGCTACTGAACGGCTGTCAATCCACTCAGCCCTGGTACCATCCGTTGGATGTCTCGCTCAAAGACAATCAACCTTGCTTTGCCGTGCCTATCAACAGCGTTCGCAGCGGCGACAAACTGCAAAACCGGGGAGTGATCGTCTCACGACAGGAACAACAGCAATGGCATATCGTCTGGACCTCACCAGAAATCACTCCGTTGCCTGACCTGAAACCAGGGCAATGCGTCACCTATCCGCAAGTAAACTGGGCAGCGGGAGAATACTCAGTCTTGCTCGGCATCTCGATGAATAACGACACGGAAAGGCGTAAATACATGAAAGAATTCAACTTAAGAATTAATCCCAAGGGAGAAATACAGCTACAGTAAGGAGACTGGGATTATTTATTCCCCCTCCACCGCCTGCACCGCCGCCTTCTGCGTGGCGCGCTGATATAAGCACAGCTCCCTGCCCGGCTGGTTTTTCATAAACGGCTGCGAGTAGCGCCCACCGATAAACAGCGCCGAATAGCCGACGTCATCGCCGTAGTGAATAATCTCCCCTTCCACCCTGGCGTTTTTTAGCCCGCTGGCTTTCAGGCAGGCGGCGCGCATCGCCCGTTCGCTCTCGGCCCACGCCTGTGGGGAAGACGCGGTGGCGTGGAACGCGGCCAGCGCGGCGATAAGCAGCCCTATTCTCTTCATCGTTACCTCTCCTTCTACGGCCCATCTCGCCAGTATAGACCGTACCGACCCGGCCAACCCGCCGCGCTCTTTACGGCATTTTTATTCCGCGCCCCGTTAACGTTACGGCGTTTTTACAGACAGTTTTTGCCGCCGCAGATACCCTTTTCACATCGCCGCTATGGCCTCACAAGAGAGTTGTCTCATGCGTTTATCCCTGCCTCTGGCCGTGACCGGTCTTCGTTCTGGAGCGCGCCATGCATGCTAATATCATCGGCTTCAATCCTCTGCTGGCGGAGCTGCCCGCATCGCCGACGCGCACCTTCCGCAAAGAGCTGGAACACTACCTGCAGCGCTATCCGGATACCGAACAGTTGGATATTTATCTGCACGATCTGAACGGCCAGCTGCGCGGCAAGCGCCTGCCGATCGCCGAAGCCTTTGGCCTGGAAAAAGGCTGCTACTTCCCGCTGTCGATCTACGCCCTGGATCTGCACGGCCGGGTGATTGAAGAAAGCGGGCTGGGGCAACGGGCGGGCGAGCCGGATCGGTTGTGCCTGCCGGTGCCCGGCACGCTGCGCCCCTGCGCGCGCGATCCCGAACGCCACGCCCAGCTGCTGCTGACGATGCAAAACGCCGACGGCGGCGCCTGCGAGCTGGAGGCGCGTGTGGTGCTGCAACGGGTGCTGAAGCGCCTGCACGAGCGCAACTGCTTCCCGGTGGTGGCGGCCGAACTGGAGTTCTACCTGCAGGATCCGCAGCGCCCCGCCGAGGCGGAAGCCTGCCCGACGCAGAGCTTCGCGGTGGATGCGCCCGAGCGCCACCATGCGCTGCTGAGCGACATCGAACGGCACGCGCGGCTGCAAAGCCTGCCGCTGACCGGCGTGGTGGCCGAAGCCGCTTCCGGCCAGTACGAGCTGAACCTGCATCACAGCCGGCGCGTGCTGGAAGCCTGCGACCAGATCATGGCGCTGAAACGCCTGACGCGGCAGATTGCCGAGCAGCATCACCAGCACGCCTGCTTTATGGCCAAGCCCTGCGCCCACGCCGCCGGCAGCGGGCTACATTTCCATATCAGCTTGCAGGACGAGCACGGCGAGAACCTGCTGACCGGCGCGCCGGGCGAACTGAGCGATAACATGCAGCAGGCGATGGCGGGCATGCTGGCGCTGATGCCGGCATCGATGGCGATCCTGGCGCCCAACATCAACGCGTTTCGCCGCTTCCGCCCCGGCATGCACGTGCCGCTGCGCGCCTCCTGGGGCCACAACAACCGCACGGTGGCGCTGCGCCTGCCCTGCGCCGACAGCGCCAACCAGCGTATCGAATACCGCCTGGCCGGCGCCGACGCCAACCCTTATCTGGCGCTGGCGGTGATGCTCGGCGGCCTGTTGCACGGGCTGGAACACCCGCTGCCGCTGCCGCCCGCCGCCAACGGCTGCGAGAGCGATAACGCCGCGCCCTTGCCGCTCGGCCAGCAGGAGGCGCTGGCGCTGTTCCGCCACAGCGATCCGCTGCGTGAGCTGCTCGGCCCGGCGTTCTGTACCCTGTGGCACACCTGCAAAAGCGCCGAGCTGCGCCGCTTCGAGGAACAGGTCACCGCCGCCGAACTCGGCTGGATGCTGTAACCGACCTCCGATTCGTTAACCTAAGGATAATCATGAACATGCAACCGCAACGGGCGTCCGTGCAGCCGCTGCTCTGCTGGCGCAAAGGCGTTTTTCATATCAGCACCGATCGGCAGTTGTTGGATATCGACGCGATCCAGCGTTTCCTCAGCCTGCAGGATCGGGCGGCGGCGGAGCGCCTGGTACACCACGGCCTGTGCTTCGGGCTATACCGCAAGCAAGCGCCACCTGCTCGGTTTCGCCCGCATGGTGACCGACTACGCCACCTTCGCCTCGGTGAGCGAACTGTTCGTCAGCGCCGAGTACCGCGGCGTCGGGCTGGGAAGCTGGCTGACGCGCTGCTGCCTGGCGCACCCGGCTTTGCGCGGCCTGCGCGTCACGCTGCCCGCTCTGCAAGCGCCCTGGCGCGCCGATGGTTCGGCGCACGCCCTGCGTGCCCTTCACTGATAAGGAGACCCTCATGTCTCGTTTGGTGCTGATTTCCAACAAGCAGTGCGACGGCAAGGATCTGGCCTGCGCCGGCCAGACGCTGGCGGCCGACGCCGAACCGGGGCTGTGGCTCGGCTGGAACGGCGACGTGCAGAATTTCGCGCAGCGCCCGATCAGTTGCCGCCAACGTGCCGGTTATGATCAGGTGACCTTCCCGTTGTCGATCGAAGAGTTCCGCCGCCACTATCAGGGCTACTACCACGACGGCCTGTGGCCGGTGTTCCACAACCAGCCGGAGAAAGCGCACTTCACGCCGGAAAACTACCGCGCCTACCGGCAGCTGAACCGCCGGTTTGCCGATATCGCCTGCGAGCACCTGTGTCCGGGCGACATCGTCTGCATCGACGACTACCAGCTGCTGCCCTGCGCGCAGGCGCTGAAGGAACAGGGGCTGCTGAACGCCTGCGCGTTCTTCTTCCACCTGCCGTTTCCGTCGGCGGCGCTGCTGCGGCGCATCCCGGAACATCGCCAGTTGATCGCGTCGCTGCTGTTCTACGATTTGATCGGTTTTACCACCACCGACGATCGCAACGCCTTTCTCAGCTGCCTGGCGGGCGAATTCCCGCTGGAGATGCTGCCCGACGATCAGATCCAGGCCAACGGGCATCTGTTCGCCACCGGCATTTTCCCCGCCGGCATCAACGGCAGGCAGGTTTATTAATTTACGGCGGTGCGCCCCCTTCGGGCGCGCCGCTTTATTTCGCCGTGATTTATTTTCACCGTATTTACCGCCATCAAAATAGGTTATTTCATTTTCTGAATATAGCGATTAAAAAATAAATATTCATCCTGTTACATATCAACCGTAAAAACCCTACGCCGCCAATTGCTTTTTATCAGCAAAACACATTACCCTCTCCGTGCCATATTTAAACCGAGGAGGGCCCTATGGGCGATGAAAGTTTTAGTTTTATGCTAATGCTATTGGGCACCTTTCAGTAATGCCATCCACGTTGCATTCTGAAAGATACGGAATGCGGCAACCGCTCTCCTTCTGACGGCCTTTCCCGCTCTGCCTGCCCGCCCATCGCCCCGCTGCGAAAACAACGTCTGTCTCAACCGCTACAGCGGTATTTATCTGGTGTCGCCGGGCCTATTACCCGAGCGGCGACGGATTTCTTATGGGAAAAATAAGGTATTGCGTTATGCAAAATAACCGGGGTACATCTATTTTCAGAAAGTCTTATTTAAATGACTTTATCGTTATCGCCATCGGCGTTTTCTTCATTGCCTTTTTTATTCGCGCGTGGGGCGACATGCACGGCGACTTCAATGAACAAAACGTCTCTGCCATTAGTCTCGATGCCTGGAACCTGCTTTATTATTCGCTCAGAACCAGCATGCGTTTTCTCCTCGGCATGGCCTGGTCGCTGCTGTTTTCTGTGGTGTTCGCCGTGCTGGCCGCGCGCTATGCGCCGCTGCGCCGGGTGATCCTGCCCTTCGTCAACTTTATGGAGTCGGTGCCGCTGGTGGGGTTCCTGACCTTCACGACCGTGTACTTTCTCAACCTCTACCCGCACAGCGTGATGGGGCTGGAGTGCACCGCCATCTTCGCGGTGTTTACCGGCCAGGCCTGGAACATGATGCTGACGCTGTATCAGACGCTGCGCATCGTGCCCAAGGAGCTGGATGAAGCCGCCCGCAGCTTCAATTACAACCCGTGGCAACGCTTCTGGCGGCTGGAATTCATCTATTCGGTGCCGGGCCTGCTGTGGAACGCCATGGTGTCGCAATCCGCCGCCTGGTTCGCCCTGGTGGCCTCCGAAGCCATTCCGGTCGGCGATCGCTCGGTCGAACTGCCCGGCGTCGGCTCCTATATCGCCGAAGCGCTGGCGCAGCAGAACGTGCCGGCGATCCTGTATGCGATCGTCGCGCTGGCCGCCAACATCGTGCTGCTCGATCAGCTGGTTTTCCGCCCGCTGGTGCGTTACACCGCCCGCTTCAAATACGAAGACGTCACCGCCAATCGCCCGCTCGGCAATCCGTGGTTTTACAACAGCCTGGCCTTCTCGCACGTCGGCGCGGCGCTCGGCCGCACGCTGCGCGCGCTGGCTGACCTGTGGCTGTTCAAGCTGCCGCGGCTGTGGTACGCCCTCGGCCTGCACCGCCTGTTCAGGCTCGCCGCCAAGGGGAACTGGCTGTGGCGCAGCCTGTGGTATCTCGGCGTGGTGCTGGCCTGCGTCTGGTTCGGTTACCGGCTGTGGGAATACTTCCCCAAACAGTACTTCGCCATGCTGCCGGAGTGGATGCTGCTTACCACCGCGCGCGTGGCTGCGGCCATGCTGCTCAGCGTGGCGATCTTCACGCCGCTGGGGGTGTGGATCGGCCTGAATCCACGGCTGGTGAAGATCTTCCAGCCGATCATCCAGATCCTGGCGGCCATTCCGCCCAACATTTTCTACCCGCTGATCGCCGCCTTTATCGCCATTTATCATCAGGATCTCGGCTGGTGGGCCATTCCGATGATCATGCTGGGCACCCAGTGGTACGTATTGTTCAACGTGATCGCCGGCGTTTCCGCCATTCCAACGCAGATCACCGAGGTCAGCGAAACCTTCGGCCTGCGCCGTTTGAGCTGGTGGCGCTACTACATGCTGCCGGCAATTTTCCCCTACATCGTGACCGGCATCATCTCCGCCGCCGGCGGCGCCTGGAACAGCGCCATCGCCGCCGAAGTGATCCAGTGGGGCAGCACCACCCTCAGCACCACCGGGCTGGGCGCGTTCATTTCCGTCGTCACCGACGCCGGCAAGAACCCGGAGTCAGCGCTGGGCTGCGCCGCCATGTGCGCGCTGGTGGCGCTGTGCATCATCTTCGTCTGGCAACCGCTGTATCGCATCGCGGAAACCAAATTCAAATATGACTGATCAAGGGGGAACAACATGCTGACTCAAGAGGTAATTATCAGCGCCCGCCGGCTGAACAAGACGTTTATCGGCGAAAATAAACGCCCCAAACCCGTGCTGCGCGACGTATCGCTGACCGTACACGCCGGCGAGTTCGTCACCATTCTGGGGCAATCCGGTTCGGGCAAGTCCACGCTGCTGCGCATGCTGGCCGGGCTGATCCCACCGGACAGCGGCACGCTCACCCTGGCGGGCAAACCGATCAATGGCCCGAGCGCGAACGCCGGCATGGTGTTTCAGTCCTACGCGCTCTATCCCTGGCTAACGGTGTACGACAACATCGCCTTCGGGCTGCTGGCGCAACGGCTGCCGCCGCAGACGATCGCCGAGCGGCTGGGGGCGCTGCTGCGCCTGGTGGGGCTGAGCGGCTATGAGCACGCCTGGCCGCGCGAGCTCTCGGGCGGCATGCGCCAGCGCGTGGGCTTCGCCCGGGCGTTGGCGGTAGAGCCCGATGTCTTGCTGCTGGACGAGCCCTTCTCCGCCCTCGATATCTTTACCGCGCAAAAACTACGCAGCGATCTGCTGGCGCTGTGGGGAGACAACCGGCTGCGCACGCGCGCCATGGTGATGGTGACCCACGACGTCGAAGAGGCGGTGCTGATGTCCGATCGGGTGCTGATCCTGGACGCGACCAGCAAACGGATCGATGACGAATTCAGCATCAATATTCCCCGCGCGGCGCGCAACCGGGACAGCCTGCGGCACCTCACCGATCGGATCCGCAGCTGCCTGTACAAAAAAATCGCGCGGGCGCAACCGGCCGGATAAGGCCGCATTTTCGTTAACTCAGGGTAGTGAAATGAAACATAAAAGCTTACTGATGGCGCTGGTCATCCTGATGCCGGCGGCCGCCGCCGGGGCAGAAATCGTCAATAAAGACGGCAATAAACTGGATCTGTACGGCCAACTGAACGGGGTGCATTACTTCAGCAGCGATGCCGACAATAACGGCGATCGCTCCTACACCCGTTTCGGTTTCAAAGGCGAGACGCAGATCGCCGACGGGCTGACAGGGTATGGTCAATGGGAATATCAGGCGGGGCTCGATCAGGCGGAAAGCGCCGGGCCGGGCGACAGCTATACCCGGCTGGGCTTCGCCGGGCTGACGTTCGGCCGCTGGGGCAGCCTGGACTACGGCCGCAACTACGGCCTGCTGTATGACGTGGCCGGCTGGACGGACGTGCTGCCTGAATTCGGCAACGACAGCTACGAAGCGGCCGACAACTTTATGACCGGCCGCGCCAACGGCCTGCTGACCTACCACAACCGCAGCCTGGGCGGCCTGGTCGACGGCCTGGATCTCGGCCTGCAATATCAGGGGAAGAATCGGGGGGACGACGCTCTGCGGGCGAAGGATATTCAGACGCAAAACGGCGATGGCTACGCCTTTTCCGCCACCTACGACACCGGCGTGGGGCTCAACGTTGGCGGCGCCTACGCCAACTCTGCGCGCACGCTGGCGCAACAGCGCTTCGGCCTGGCTGACGGCGATCGCGCTCGGGCCTGGACCCTGGGGCTGAAATACGACCAGGACAACCTCTACCTGGCGGCCAGCTACGCGCGCACCGAGAACATGACCTACGTCGACGGCGATCGCTACGCCGGCTTCGCCCCCCGCGCGGACGCCGTCGAGGCGGTCGCGCAGTATCACTTCGATTCCGGCGTCACGCCCTCGGTAGCCTACCTGCAAACGCGCGGCCGTAACCTGCCCGGCATCGGCGACGCCGATCTGGTCAAATACCTGGATCTGGCGCTGAACTACAGCTTCAACGCCAATATGTCGACCTACGTGGAGTACAAGCTCAACCTGCTGCAACGGCAGAACGCCGGCGGCGCCGGCGCCGACGACATCGTCGAAACCGGCATCATGTATCAGTTCTGATCCCCATCCCGGCCGGAGGACGCTCTCCGGCCGGTTTATTCTGTGACTTTCCGCCCGCCCCTTATTCTCTCGTTTAATTCAGGTTTATATTTCCACAAAATGACGCCTATATTCATTATCGCGCTTTCTGTTTACGCCCCGTTTAATGAATAAAGAAAATCTTTCCCGCATTCATATTAAATTACATTTTGCCGCCATAATTCGGTGCAACCACATTGAACAATAGGCTATGGCACGCGTATTATGGCCACACGAAAAATAACGGGAGAATGATATGGACGGCGACAGTTGGTTGTTTATTTTATTGTTGGAATCGCTGAGGTCACAGGAGCAATAGTCATCCCATTGCATCCTGAAAGTGTCAGGATATGAGTCAGTTACAGCATCCCTTCGCTTTACCCTTCAGCATCATGCCTACGTGCACGCCGCTCCGGCGCGCCCGACGGGCTACCCCTCCAGCATACGCTTATTAACAGTCCGATAACGCTCAGACTTATTTGCGCTCGCATTTATTTTACCCCTGCGCGGCGATAACTATCGGCCATTTTCCCATGCTCATATTTTTAATTGAGTGGAGAAACATCATGATGGTAAAAAAAACCACGTTGCTGACGGTTAATAACGTCAGCAAAAGCGTTCAGCCTACCGGTAAAAAAAAACGCCTGGTGCTGAATGAAATCAACCTGCGCCTCTACGATAACGAGGTCGTCAGCATTTTGGGGCAGTCCGGCTCGGGCAAATCCACCCTGCTGCGCATACTTTCCGGCCTGATCGCGCCGGATCTGGGCACCGTGATGCTGGGGGATAAAAAAGTCTCGGGGCCGAATCCGCAGATCAACATGGTGTTCCAGACCTTCGCCATTTTCCCGTGGCTGAACGTCTATCAAAATATCGCCTTCGGGCTGCAGGCGCAGGATCTGCCGCCGCAGGTGGTCGAAACCCAGACGCTGAAAATGCTCGATCTGGTCGGTCTCGCGCCCTACCGCGACGCCTACCCGCGCGAGCTTTCCGGCGGCATGCGCCAACGGGTCGGCTTTGCGCGCGCGCTGGCGGTAGAACCGATGCTGCTGTTGCTGGACGAGCCCTTTTCCGCGCTGGACGTCTATACCGGCGAACACCTGCGCAGCGATCTGCTGCGCATCTGGAGCACGCGCCAGATCAAAACCCGCTCCATCGTGCTGGTGACCCACAGCGTAGAGGAAGCGGTGATGATGTCTGATCGCATCCTCCTGCTGGGCGCCGGCACCCTCGACGGCTGCTATCACATCGCGCAGCGCCGCGAGACGCGCACCCGCGAGGGGATGCAGCCGCTGACGGACAAAATCAGCGAGACGCTCAGCCGGCAGATCGCCGCCGCGCACTGAGCGCCGCCCTGGCCTGGCGGGACGGATCCCGCCAACTTAACTACCTGTTTATCAAGAGTCACCCCACCACGGGTGGCTCATGATAAGCGGATAATACATCGAGTTATTATCATGCATTTCATTCATACACTGCTGACGCTGCTGACCGCGTCCGTCCTGGGCGCCGCCATCGGCTACGAAAGACAATTCCGCCAGCGCACCGCCGGGCTGCGCACCAATACGCTAGTGGCCACCAGCGCGGCGATCTTCGTCCACCTGGCCATGACCATCGACGGCAGCGGCGGCGCGGTGCGCGTCATCTCCTACGTGGTCTCCGGCGTCGGCTTTCTCGGCGCCGGGGCCATCATGAAAGAAGGGATGAACATCCGCGGCCTGAACACCGCCGCCACGCTCTGGGGCTCCGCGGCGGTCGGCGCCTGCGCCGGCTGCGGCCTGTACGGCGATGCGCTAGCCGCCACGCTGTTCGTGCTCGCCGCCAACACCCTGCTGCGCCCTCTGGTCAATATGGTCAACAAACAGCCCTTCAATGACGTTAACGGCGAATCCACCTACCAGATTTGCGTCATTGCCTTCGAGCATGAACAGCGTGAAGCGCTGGCCAAATTCAAACAGGTGCTGCAAGGAGAAAACTGCTTTATCTCGCATCTGGATATCGAACCCTTTGGCGACGACGACGTGGAGATCACCGCCACGCTGATGCCGGCCTCCGTCACCACGCCGGTGCTCGACCAGACCATCAATAAACTGCTGAACGACAGCATGATGAAACAGGCCTATTACAGCCGCATCGCCGGCTCCGGCTAATGCCGTTCACTTCCAGGGAGATCCACCATGAAAACCATGCCAAAACTGGCTCATCTGACGATGTTCAAAGACATCGTTCACTGCGGAAGTTTGCACGATGCCGCGAAAAAACTGGCCGTCTCGCAACCGACGCTAAGCCGGGTGCTCAAAGAGCTGGAAATGTCCATCGGCGCGCGGCTGCTGGAGCGCAGCAACCGCGGCGTGCGCCTGACGGCGGTCGGCGAGCTGTTTTACCGGCGGATAGACGCCGCCACCAATCAGTTGCTCAGCGCGTTTGACGAGCTGCGCGGCATGAGCGCCGGCGGCGAGAAGCGCCTGCAGGTGGGGATGAGCGTCGATCCGCTGCTGTGCTACCTGCCCCAGGTGCTCGAAGGCTTCAACCGCCGCTACCCGCATACCCGGGTGACGGTGGTGGAAGACGGCCCGGAAGGCCTGCTCGCCCGGCTGAGAAACTGTGAGCTGGATTTGGCGGTCAGCAGCCTGAACGGCGCGGCGGGCGGCGCCGATCTGGCCATGCAGGCGCTGAAGAGCGAGCGCTTCTCGCTCTATCAAGGGGGCGACCTGACCGGCGCCGGGCAGCCGCCGGCCGAAGCCAAATGGGTGGTGCCGCGCTCCTGCTCGGTGGGGCATGCCGCCATCCGCGAGATCGCCGAGCGTTACACGCCGCACGGCCAGATCGTCGAGACCGACTCCTTTCTGGCGACCTGGTGCCTGGTCAGGCAGCAGGGCTATATCGCGCTGCTGAGCGATCGGGTGGTCGCGCACTACGCCCCGCAGCTGCACCTGCAGAAAATCCCGACGCACGAGATCGACATCAGCGCGCGCTTTTACGTCTTTACCCGCCATGAGCCGGCCACGCCGCCGCTCAGCGCCGCCTTTATCCACCTGCTGCAAACTCTGCAAACGGGTTGAACGCTCAGGCCGCTGCCCGCTGGCGCTCCAGTTCGCGCACCAGCGGGATCACTTCGCGGCCGAAGTACTCCACCTCTTCCTGGAAGTGCAGAAACGCCAGCAACAGCAGATCCACCCCGGCGTCTTTCAACGCGATGATGCGCTCGGCGATCTGCTGCGGCGTGCCGATCAGGTTGGTTTTAAAGCCGTCGTTATACTGCACCAAATCTTCGAAGGTGGACTTGGCCCAGTTGCCCTCGCCCTCGGGTGAGGCCGCCCCGGCGTTTTTCACCTCGTGCCCGAAGCCCTGCACCGCCTCCGGGTTGGCGTGATCGATGATCTCCTGCAGCACCGCCTGCGCCGCCTGTTCGCTCTCGCGGGCGATGACAAAACCGTTCACCCCCACCTTCACCCGATGGTGATTGGCCTGCGCCTTGCTCTGGATGTCCTCCACCTGCCGGCGAATGCCCTCCACGCTGTTGCCATTGGTGAAATACCAGTCCGAGACCCGCGCCGCCATGTCGCGCGCCGCGCGTGAGCTGCCGCCCTGGAAAATTTCCGGCAACGGCGCCAGCGGCTTCGGCTTCAGCGAGTAGTCGCGGAAACGGTAGAAATCGCCGGCGAAGGTGAAGCTGGGCTCAGTCCAGATGCCGCGCAGGCAGCGGATAAACTCTTCCGAACGCAGGTAGCGCTCCTCATGATCCAGCCACGGCTCGCCGATGGCCTTGAACTCGCCGCGGAACCAGCCGCTGACAATGTTCACCGCAATGCGCGCGTTGGAAAGATGGCTAATGGTGGCGATCTGTTTGGCCGCCAGCGTGGGGTTCCACGGCCCCGGCAGCAGCGCGGCGATCACTTTCAGTTTCTCGGTGGCGTCCAACAGGGCCTGTGAGAACGACACCGATTCGTGCTGGTTTTCCGCGCCGTAACCGGCGGTGAAGCGGATCTGGGTAAGCGCGTAGTCGAAACCGGCGCGCTCGGCGATCTGCGCCAGCTTGCGGTTATAACCGATGTCCCAACCGGTGCGCTGCGGGATATTGCTGATCACCAGGCCGCCGGAAACGTTCGGCACCCAGTAGGCGAACTGAATCGGCTGCTGCGAGTGGTTTGCTGCTGACATGCTTCTCTCCCTCTGACCGTCGGCGCCGTTATGCGGCGCGCATATAACCATTATTGACTTACAAATATTGAAAACATTGTTTTGGTTATAAAACCGATAGCAGGATGTGTGCCAACCGCCGCATTAAGGCATCTGGCTGAAAAACCGGGCGTTTAAAGCCAGCGAGTTCGGGCGGGTGCTGCATTGGCAACAGCGGCTGACGGGCGGCTGTTGGTTATGCAACAAACCGCTTACCCCGCCAATCCAACCGTTCACCCGGCGGATCTGACCGCTGACCGAAATACGCCTGTCTTCCCCCCTTACCCCCGGCGATGATGAGCTGTTCCTAAACCCGCCTTACCTCGGGAAAGACGCTACGGCTCACCGCGCCACTCTGACATCTCTTACAAGCGGATGAGTTCATTCATATTTTGCAGACTGGAATTAAGGATACCTCATGAAACGAGAGGGGATTTTAAAGCACATTCCGTGGATGCTGCTGGGGATACTCGGCGCAGCCTGCCTCGGCGTGGTGGCGCTGCGCCGCGGCGAACACATCAGCGCGCTGTGGATCGTCGTCGCTTCGGTGGCGGTGTATCTGGTGGCCTACCGCTACTACAGCCTGTACATCGCCACCAAGGTGATGAAGCTGGACGCCGGTCGCGCCACCCCGGCGGTGGTCAACAACGACGGCCTGAACTATGTGCCGACCAACAAGAACGTGCTGTTCGGCCACCACTTCGCCGCCATCGCCGGCGCCGGGCCGCTGGTGGGGCCGGTGCTGGCCGCGCAGGTCGGCTACCTGCCCGGCACGCTGTGGCTGCTGGGCGGCGTGGTGCTGGCGGGGGCGGTGCAGGACTTTATGGTGCTGTTCATCTCCTCGCGCCGCAACGGTGCCTCGCTCGGTGAGATCATCAAAAAAGAGATGGGGCCGATACCGGGCACCATCGCGCTGTTCGGCTGCTTCCTGATCATGATCATCATCCTGGCGGTGCTGGCGCTGATCGTGGTGAAAGCGCTGGCGGAAAGCCCGTGGGGCGTCTTCACCGTCTGCTCCACCGTGCCGATCGCGCTGTTTATGGGCATCTACATGCGCTACCTGCGCCCCGGCCGCGTGGGTGAAGTGTCAATCATCGGCATCGTGCTGCTGGTGGCCGCCATCTGGTTTGGCGGCGTGGTGGCGCACGACCCGTACTGGGGCCCGGCGCTGACCTTTAAAGACACCACCATCACCTTCACGCTGATCGGCTACGCGTTCGTCTCCGCTCTGCTGCCGGTGTGGCTGATCCTGGCGCCACGCGACTACCTGGCCACCTTCCTGAAAATCGGCGTGATCGTCGGGCTGGCGATCGGCATCGTGATCCTCAACCCTGAGCTGAAAATGCCGGCGGTGACCCAGTTCGTCGACGGCACCGGCCCGGTGTGGAAAGGCACGCTGTTCCCGTTCTTGTTCATCACCATCGCCTGCGGCGCGGTCTCCGGCTTCCACGCGCTGATCGCCTCCGGCACCACGCCGAAACTGCTGGCCAATGAGACCGACGCGCGCTTTATCGGCTACGGCGCGATGCTGATGGAGTCCTTCGTCGCCATCATGGCGCTGGTGGCGGCTTCCATCATCGAGCCGGGCCTGTACTTCGCCATGAATACCCCGCCGGCGGCGTTGGGCATCACCATGCCGGATCTGCACCGCCTGGGCACCGAAGACGCGCCGATGATCATGGCTTCGCTGAAGGACGTGACCGTGCATGCGGCGGCGGCGGTCAGCTCCTGGGGCTTCGTCATCAGCCCGGAACAGATCCTGCAGACCGCCACCGACATCGGCGAACCTTCGGTGCTGAACCGCGCCGGCGGCGCGCCAACGCTGGCGGTGGGCATCGCCCACGTGTTCCACCAGATCATTCCAGGCGCCAACATGGGCTTCTGGTATCACTTCGGCATTCTGTTCGAGGCGCTGTTCATCCTGACCGCGCTGGACGCCGGCACCCGCTCCGGCCGCTTTATGCTGCAGGATCTGCTCGGCAACTTCGTGCCGTTCCTGAAGAAAACCGACTCGCTGGTGGCCGGCATCATCGGCACCGCCGGCTGCGTCGGGCTGTGGGGCTACCTGCTGTATCAGGGCGTGGTGGATCCGCTCGGCGGCGTGAAGAGCCTGTGGCCGCTGTTCGGCATCTCCAACCAGATGCTGGCCGCCGTGGCACTGGTGCTGGGCACCGTGGTGCTGATTAAGATGAAGCGCACCCAATACATCTGGGTGACCGTGCTGCCGGCGGTGTGGCTGCTGATCTGCACCACCTACGCGCTGGGCCTGAAGCTGTTCAGCGACAACCCGCAGCTGGAAGGCTTCTTCTTCCTGGCCGGCGAGTACAAGCGCAAGATCGCCGAAGGCGGCGCCGAGCTGAGCGCCCAGCAGATCGCCAACATGAACCACATCGTGGTGAACAACTACACTAACGCCGGGCTGAGCATTCTGTTCCTGCTGGTGGTGTACAGCATCATCTTCTACGGGGTGAAAACCGCGATGGCGGCGCACAAGAACCCGAAACGCACCGACCAGGAAACGCCTTACGTGCCGGTGCCGCAGGCCGCGCCCGCCGACGGCGTAACTGAGGGGGAGGTCAAAGTTTCGACCCAGCATTGATGTGATTTAACGGATACCCTGCATAATAAACGTTAAGTAGTACCCAAAGCCGCACAGCCTGTGCATCGCAAGATGCCAGGCGTGCGGCGCGATGCAATCGAGATACCCGGGGCGACCCGGAGGTGGGGCATCCCTGCGGGAACCCCATCCCCCGGCTTCCCCTAATATCAGGCTTAAGCAAGCGCTGTAGTGATGCAGGGTAGAGTTGGAGAAGGCTTATGTTCGGAAATCTCGGCCAGGCGGGGAAATATCTTGGGCAGGCGGCGCGCATGTTGGTGGGCGTGCCTGACTACGATACCTACGTCCAGCACATGAAAGACAACCACCCGGACAAGCCGGTGATGACCTATAAAGAATTTTTCCGCGAGCGCCAGCAAGCGCGCTACGGCGGCGACGGCAAAGGCGGCATGCGCTGCTGTTAACCCGCAGTCACAAGGACCCGTATGAAACCCATTGCAGTCACCATCCTGACCGGCTTTTTGGGCGCCGGCAAAACCACCCTGCTGCGCCACATCCTGAACGCCGAACACGGCTATAAAATCGCGGTCATCGAGAACGAGTTCGGCGAAGTGCCGATCGACGACGCGCTGATCGGCGATCGCGCCAGCCGCATCACCACCCTGAGCAACGGCTGCATCTGCTGCAGCAAATCCAACGAGCTGGCGGACGCGCTGCTGGATCTGCTGGACGGCGTCGACAGCGGCCAGCTGGCGTTCGATCGGCTGATCATCGAATGCACCGGCATGGCCGATCCCGGCCCGATTACCCAGACCTTTTTCTCGCACGAGATCCTGTGCGAGCGCTTCCTGCTGGACGGCATCATCACCCTGGTGGACGCAGCGCACGCCGAGCAGCAGTTGAGCCAGTTCAGCATCGCCCAGGCGCAGGTGGGCTACGCCGACCGCATCCTGCTGACCAAAACCGACGTGGCGCCGGACTGCGAGGCGCTGATCCAGCGGCTGCAGCGGATGAACGCCCGCGCGCCGGTCTACCAGGTAACGCACGGCGATATCGATCTGAGCGTGCTGTTCGACATCGAAGGCTTCACGCTGAACGACAAACTCAACCTGACACCGCCCGCCCCGCTGTTCCGCCGCATCCCGCAGCCGCAGAGCGACATCCGCTCGATCGTAGTGACGCTGGAGCGCCCGCTGCCGCTGATGCAAATCTCCGAAGTGATGGAAGGCCTGCTGCTGGAATACGCCGACAACCTGCTGCGTTACAAAGGCATTTTGTCTATCGAAGGCGAGCCGCGCCGCCTGCTGTTCCAGGGCGTGCAGCGGCTGTACAACGCCGACTGGGATCGGGAATGGCTGCCGGAGGAAGAGCGCAAGAGTACGCTGGTGTTTATCGGTGTGGATCTGCCGGAGGAGGAGATCCGGGAGCGGATTGGGGGGCTGGGAGCGCAAAGATCCCAATGAAATAAAAAGGGCAGAACATCTTTCATTCTAACTAAGCATCGAAGACGTCCTCAGTTACCTCGCCCCCTTCTGAAAATACGGCCCGGCCGCCACCGAGCCACGCTGGCTCTGGCCGGCCGGGAAGCTGGAGCGTTTCGCGGTTAAACATCGAGGCCGGGCTTAACCGGCCCCAGCGATCGCCTCTACTCTTCTTGCCGCTGCGCCCCCGCATGGCGCCGGTAGTTGGCCAGGTTGATGCCCAGCAGCAGCACGGCCAGCGCGGCCGCCAACCCGAAGGAGAAACGGTAACCGAGGCTGGCGGTCATCCCCACCATCAGCATATTGCTGACCATTTCCCCGATATCGCGCGAGCTTTGCACCATGGTCATGTCAGTGCCCGCCTGATCGCCCTGCGCGGCGAACTGCATGCCGGCAGTCATGATAGCGACCGAGGTCACGCCGGAAGCCAGCGCGCCGCCCATCACCGCGGCGATCACGCCACCGGATTGCAGGCCCCAGTTGGCCATCGCCAGCCAGCATAACGCGGCGCCCAGCGCGCAACCCAGGCCGACCGCGAACGCCTTCCACACCCCCAGCCGGCTCACCAGCCAGGCGCCGCCGCCGCACCCGAGCACCAGCGTCACCATGCCGCCGGCCATGCCGATCTGGCCGACCTGCGCCGGCGTCCAACCGTGATCGGTTAAAAACAGCTTGGCCAACCCGAAGCCGGATACCGCGGTCACCGCCGACAGCAGCGTAAGCGTCAGCAACCGCGCCGCGCCGCGACGGCGCAGCGTGCGCAGCAGGCTGGCCGGACGCGAAGCGGCGCGTTCGGGCGGCAGATCGGCGTGTTGCCGGAAGCGGCCAATCGCCAGCAGGCTGGCGGCAGGGAAGATCGCCATCGCCAGCAGCGCACCCTGCACGCCGACTCTGGCGCTCAGCATCATCATGCCCGCCCCGCCGACGAAGAAGCCGCTCATCACCCCGGCGATTTGAATGGCATTGACGCGCGACAGCAACTCACCGCTGACGTGTTCCGCCGCCATGCCGTCGGTGGCGATATCCTGCGTAGCGCTGGCCAGCGACGCGACGACCAGCAGCGCGACGCACAGCCCGGCCGCCGCTGCGGAAATGCCGACCGCGCTGAGCAGGATCAGGCACAGCATCACTACGCACTGCAGCGGAATAATCCAACTGCGGCGGCGTCCGAAGCGCGGCGACCAGTGATTGTCCACCAGCGGCGCCCAAAGAAACTTCACCACCCAGGGCAGCCCCACCAGCGGCAAAAACGCCAGCGCCTGCAGGCTGGCGCCGTCATGGCGCAGCAGGGTCGGCAACGCATCCATGGCGATGCCGATCGGGATGCCCTGGCTGAAATAGAGCAGCCCCAGGGTCAGCACCAGATGCCGATGTTGCAATAGTTGTCGCATATTTTACTCCGATTGGCGCGGCCAGGCGCCGCGCGATTGCCATAACAAGGCGCCGGCGGCGAACAGGGCCGCGCTGACCAACAATAAAGCGCTGTCCAGCCAGTACAGGCCGGGGCCGGCGCTGAGCATATGGCCGAGCGCCGCCGCCAGCAGCGCCGTGCCACCGACCATTCCGCTGCCGAACAAGAGCCACCCCGGCCAAACCCGCCACGCCGACAGCGCCACCGCGCCCCACATTCCCCAAAACAGCCAGGCGGCAGGGAACGCCGCCAGCGGCCGGGCGGCCAACAGCAAACTTCCCGCCACCGTCAGACCGCAGCAGACGCCGGTGATAAAGCGCGCGGCACGGCGCTGCGGCTGCCGCAGGCACCACAATCCCAGCCCGCTCAGCGCCAGCGTCGCCGCGCCGAACCCGGCCAGAAAATGCAATGCGCTCACCGCCGCCGTCCGCGGCAACCAGGCGTATTGGCCATAGTGCAACGGCTGTACGGCGATGAACGCGCGCGTCCATGGCCCCTGACGAGCGGCGCTGCGCCGCATCAGCGCCGGCTGCTCGCCGCTGCCGAAACGAAATTGCTCGAACAGCGCGCTGCTGGGAATGCCGCGGGTGACGCCGCCCACCGCCAGCAGTGCGCCATCCGGCGCGCGATGCAGGGTTTGCGGCGTAAATTCCGGCGCCTGGCGCCGCAGCGCCGCCAGCGTCTGCGCGGGAGTACGCCCGGCGTCAGGCAAGGGTGGTGCAGGTTGCGCACCGCTCATCAGCTGCGCCATCACCCGCTGTGGCGCACCGGGGCTGACGCGGTCGGCCAGCAGCACCGTACCGAGCGCGCCGAGGCCGGACAGCGCGCCGGTCAAAGCGAACATCACCAGCCACGGATAGCACCAAAGCCCCAACAGATTGTGCAGATCGAACAGCAGCACCCGCAGCCCCTGACGCCGCCGCAGCTGCAACAGCTGGCGCAGCCGTCGGCCATGCAGCGCAATCCCGCTGATCAGCAACACAGTGAACGCAATGCCGAACAGGCTGAGAAACACCCGACCGGGAAAGCCGAGAAACAGGTTCTTGTGCAGCGTCACCAACAGCGTGGTCGGCGCCGTCAGGCTGATCGGCCGCCCGCTGACGGCGCTCAGCGCAAGGGCGCAGTCGTCCGGGGCGCGGCAAAAGCGAATCACCGGATAACGCGCGCTCGGCAGTATGACGTAAGGCGCCGCGCCGTCTTCACCGTAGGCTTTCGCGTCGTCCAGCAACTGCGCCAACGGCCGTTGCTCGCCGCTCATCGTCACGCCGTTCCACCACAGCGTGAAGCTGTCGCCGGCCAGGCTCCAGCAGCCGGTGAACAGGATCACGAACAGCGCGCAGCCGAACAGCGCGCCGCAGCCCCGATGCAGCGCCGCCAACGCCCGTCGCGCGACGGCGTTCATCGCCACGCCTCCAACAGCGCCAGCGGCAGCGGCCACCACAGCCAGGCGCGCAGCAGCGTGCGACGCCAGTCCGGCGCCAGCAGGCTATATGTCAGCAACGCGATGCCGCCGAACAACGCCAGAAACAGCGCGCCGTAAAGCCGATCGAGCGGGTCGGCCGAGGGGTAGCCGCGCGCCAACAGCAGCGCCAGAGTAACGCCCCCCATGGCGCTGCCGAGGCACGCCGCCCATACGCGCGGGCTCATCAGAACTCGGCCTTGACGGTGAACATCAGGTTGCGCGGTTCACCGTAACGGTTGTTCCACTGCGGCGAGAACAGCCCGGCGTAGTAACGGCGATCGAACAGGTTGTTGACGTTGAGCGCCGCCGACCAGGTCTCGTCGATGCGATACCCCAGCCGGGCGTTGACCAGCGCATAGCCGCCCTGACGCAGCGTCGTCGCGCCGTTGGCGCTGCTGAACGCGCTCTGCGCCTGGATGCCGCCGCCGATGCTCCACTTGCGCTGATCCCACGGCAGATCGTAATCGCTCCACAGCCGCAGCATATGACGCGGCGTCAGGCTGTTGTAGGCGCGCCCCTGGTTGCTGACGTCGCGGGTGTAGCGCGTGTCGGTATAGGTGTAGCCGAGCGTGACGTCCCACCAGGGCGTGAGATAGCCGCGCCCTTCCAGTTCGAAGCCTTCGCTGCGCGCCTTGCCGCCGCTGATGTACCAGGTATCGAAACCGCCGCCCGGATGATCGGGGTCCACCTGCGGATTGTTCTCCAGATCGATGCGGAACGCCGCCGCCGAGAGGTTGAGCGCGCCGTGCATCAGCGACGCCTTCACCCCGCTTTCCAGCGTGCGGCCTTCAACCGGCTTCAGCATCTGCCCGCTCCAGGTTTTGCCGGTCTGCGGCTGGAACACCGTGGCGTAGCTGGCATACCACGACCAGTCTTCGGCGAAGTCCCAGATCAGGCCGCCGTAGGGCGTCAGGCGCGCGTTCTCCTCCAGGCTGTCGCTGGGTGAACGCAGTTGCCACCAGCTCTCACGCGCGCCGGCCACCAGCGTCAGCGGTTCTGCCAGTTTGATGCGGCCCATGCCGTACACCCCGCGCTGAATGGTTTTGGTCGATCCCGGCGAACCGTAGGCGCCGATCGCCGGCTTCGGCACGCCGTGCGGATCCCAGCGATAGACGTTAACCGGCACCTGAAACGCCGGATCTAACTGCGCGGTGAACTGCTCCTCTTCGGCATGGGTGTAGCTAGCGCCGACGATCAGCTCGTGCTGTCGTCCCCAGGCGTCGATCTTGCCGTTCAGGCTGGCATCCAGCCCCAGCTGCCGGTTGCGGAAACGATAGGCGCCCCCCATCAGCGCCGCGCCGTCGCCGGTGGCCGGATCGACGTTGCCCCAGGCGCCGGCATACAGCAGCCGCGACTTGGCATACAGATAATCGCTGCTCAGCTTGAGCTGCCAGGCGTCGTTCAGCCGCTGCTCCACCGCGGCGAACAGCCGCGTGGTGTCCCATTTGAAGCGATCCCAGTCCACGTCCAGATAGGTGCTGCGCGGTAGGTGCAGATCGCTGCCGTCTTTCCCCATCGGCACCCCGGCCATGTTGGTGACGGAATCGATGGTCTGGTACTGCGCGCCGACGCGCAGCAACGTGTCCGGCGTCAGATCGGCATCAACGGTGGCGTACAGCAAACGGGTTTTCTGATCCGAGACGCGATAGAAATAATCGCGGTCTTCCCATGCCATCACCGCCCGGCCGCGTACGCTGCCCGAGGCGTTCAGCGGGCCGCCCACGTCCGCTTCGCCGCGATACTGGTTCCAGCTGCCGGCGCTGGCGGTAAACTGCGCGCGGTTTTGCGCCAGCCCGTGCTTGCGCACCATGTTGACCGTGGCCGCCGGGTTGCCGAGCCCGTGCAGCAGGCCGTTGGAGCCGCGCAGGATCTCCACCCGCTCGTACACCGCCATGTCCTGCGGCGAGCTGGCGGTATTGCCCAGCAGCGTCGGCACGCCATCCAGTTCGAACGAATCGATCTTGAAGCCGCGCGCATACCACGCGGTGGTCAGCAACACGAAGGGGGCGCTGGTGACGCCGGTGGCGCGCGTCATCACCGCGTCCAGCGAAGTGAGGTTCTGTTGGTCCATCTGCTGGCGATCGATCACGCTGACCGACTGGGCCACTTCACGCGGTTTCAGCGGGATTTTCCCCAGCGTGGTGACGCCGGGAGCCACATAGTCATCCCGCGCCGCCGCGCCGGCGGTCACGGTGAGGGTATCTTCTTTTACGTCCGTTTTGGCCGGCGCATCCTGCGCCAGCGCACCGGTGCCGCACAGCGCGCACAGCAACGCGCCGCGGCGCGTCGCGGCCGCCACTGGTGAGAGGTGAATGAGTCGCATGTTTTTCCCTGGTTGTTATTGTTAAATGATAATCGTTATCAATCTAACAAAACGGCCGCCGCGACTTTTTCGATTGCCGGAGTTTCTCTATCGATCGCCGGTCATTTTCGCCTGGCAGAAACGGGCGAACCACCCCCCCGCCTCGCGCAGCGCATCCGGGCTGCCCGCCGCCGTCAGCCGCCCGCCTTCCAGCACCCATACCCGATCCGCCCGACAGGCCAACGCGGGATCGTGGGTGACGACAACCCGCGTGCCGGGCCAGCCGGCCAGCAGGGCCGCCACGCGCTCGGCGTTGCGCCGATCCAGACTGGCGCCCGGTTCATCCAACAGCAGCCGGGGAGCCCCCTGCAGCAGCGTGCGCGCCAGGCACAGCCGCTGCTTCTGCCCGCCGGAGAAACGATCGCCGTCGCTGCCGACCTCTTCTTCCAGCACGTCGGGCGGCAGATCCAGCGCCGCCAACAGCGCCAGCAGACGCTCATCGCCGATATCCGTTCGCCCCTGGGTCAGATTCCAGCGCACGCTGCCGCGCAGCAGGCGATTGTCTTGCCACATCACGCCGCGCCCGCTCGCCAATTGCCGCGCCGACAGCGCGCGCACGTCACGGCCGCCGTAGAACACCCGCCCCGCCGTCGGATCCTGCGTGCGCGCCATCAGGCTCAGCAGGCTGCTTTTGCCGGCGCCCGAAGGGCCGACGATCGCCAACATCTCTCCGGCGGCACAGGCTCCGCCTATCTCCCGCAACCGCCAACCGCCGTGCGCCGCCGCCAGGCTCAGCGCCTCAAGCGCGATGCCGTCGTCCTGCGGCGCCGGGCCGTCCCGCTCCGGCAACGGCAGCGCGGGCGCCGCCAGCGTCTGGCGCAGTTGGCCCCAGCCGTTCTTCAACTGACGCAGCGCCTGATCGAGGTAAGAAAGCTGAAGCAGCGGCTCCAACGAGCGGGCCAGAACAATCATCAGCGCCAGCCATTGGGCGGCGTTCAGGCGCTGCGCCAACACCTCATGGGCGCCGAACCACAATGCCGCCAACAGCGTCAGCTGCAACCCGGCGCTGAACAGCAGATGATACGGCAGGCTTTGGCGCAGCAGCGCGGCATACGCTCGATGATGGCTATCCAACCGCTGCGTCAGCGCTTCGGCGGCGGCGGCCTGCCCGTAGCCGAAGCGCAGCAATGCCTGATGACGGGCAAACTGCATCAGCGCCCCTTCGATATTCTGGTTGGCCTCCCCCAGCTCCCGCTCTCGCCGGTGCAGCCGGACCGCCGAACCGCGCAACACCAGCGCCAGCAGCACGCCGGCCGCCAGCAACGCCAGCGCCATTCCCAGGCTCTGCCAGGCCAGCCCGGCGACCAGCGTCAACGGCGTGACGATCGCGCCAACCAGCGGCGCCAGCAGGTGCGCCGGCGCCGACATCGCCTGGCCGATCGCCCCGGTCAACAGGCCCGGCGCCTGCTCCTGCGGCGACAGCGCGCGCGGCAGACGGCGGAACAGCGCCCGCAGCAACGCGTTCATCACCGCGCCGCCGGCGAAGAAACCGCGGGTGGCCGCCGCATACTGCACCGCCAGCGCGAGGGGCGTGGCCAGCGCCAGCAACCCTAACCAATGGCCGGGATTTTGCCGCCAGCTCGCCACCGCCGCCGCCAGCAGCAAGGCGCAGACGCCCTCCAGCGCCGCGGCCAACGCCATCAACAGCAGCGCCGGGGCTAGCGCCTGCGCCAGCTCACGCTTCATCGTCCACCTCCCGGCGCTCGGCCAACGCCGCCAGCAGCGCCGGATGTTGCGCCAGCGCGGCGGGCGTGCCGACCGCCAGCAACCGCCCCTCCGCCAGCACCGCCACCCGATCGGCGCGGCGGCACAGTTCCGCGTCGTGCGTTGCCACCAGCCGAGTGGCGGGCAGCTGCGCCAGCGCCGTCAGGATGCGTTCGCGACTCTGCCGATCCTGCGCCGAAGTCGGTTCGTCGGCCAACAGCAGCGGCCGCCGCGCCAGCAACGCCCGGGCAATGGCGAGACGCTGCGCCTCCCCGCCGGAAAGCGACGGCGCCTCATCCAACCGCTCCTGCAAACGCGCCGCCAGCCCCAGCGCGGCCAGCACGCGCCGCAGCTGCGCCGCCTCCGCCCCGGCGGCGAACAGCGTCAGGTTGTCGCGCAGCGACATCGCCGGCGGCGCATGCTCCTGCGGCACCACGGCCACCATCTGATTGAATGCCTGCGCCGAAAACGCGTCGGCGGGCACGCCGTTGAGCGATACCGTTCCGCTATCCGGCTCGCTATAACGAGCGATCAACCGCAGCAGCGTGCTTTTACCGCTGCCCGACGCCCCGACAATCGCCAGCCATTCCCCCGGTTCGACGGCCAGATTGACGCCCTGCAACAACCAGCGTTCGTCCTGTCGGCAACCGAGATCGCTCAGCCGCAGCGCCGCCCCCTGCGGCGCCGAAGCGATCGCCGAGCGCTCTCCCCAGCGTATTTCGGGATGCGCCAGCAGCGCCCGAATGCGGCCGGCGGCCAGCGTCGCCGCGCGCAATGCATCGCCGCCGTGCCCCATCGCCATCACCGGTTGCGACACGCTGCGCAACAGCAACACGAACAGCGCCAGCTCCGCCAGCGTGAGATCGGGCGCCAGCCAGCGGGCGCCGAGCAACAGCCAGCCGGCCGACAGCGCGGCGCTGAGCAGCAATTGGGTCACGGCGCCGAGCGCGCCGATACGCCGCAGCCAGCGGTGAAAGGCGGCGAGAAAGTCCCGCAGGCTCTGCCGGGCGCGCGCTTCGATGCCCGCACCGGGAAACTGGCGCGCCAACAGCGGATGCGCCGCCAGCTGCCGATAATCGTCGTTCAACTGCCGAAACGCCCGATCGCGTTGTTCAAACGCCGGCCGCAGGCGCGGCGAACGGATGACGCGAAACAGCAGCGCGGCCGCCAGCAAAGGTATCAGCGCGAACAGCAGCAGCGGCCACTGCACCGCCGCCAGCAGCGCCAGCGCGCAGCCGGGCACGACGGCCAGCTGCACCAGTTCCGCCGGCGCATGGGCCACCAGCTGATGCAGCGCCTGAATGTCCTGCGACAGCGCCCGGGCGGCGCCGCTCTCGCCCTGTCGCACAAACCAGTTCAGCGGCAGGCGTGCCAGCTTGGCGGCCAATTGGCTGCGCAGCCGGTGGCACAAACGCGCGTCAAGCAGATGAGTCAGATGCAGCGCCAGCGTTTGGGCGAACAGCCACAGCGCCAGGCCACCGGCGGCGACGCCGAGCCAAAAGGGATAGGCCGCCGGTGAGGCGTCCACCAGCCGGGCGATCGCCAGCCAGGGAAACAGCGAGCTGACGCCGGCCAGCGCCTGCAGCGCCAGCGCGGAATACAACATGATGCGGAAAGGACGCGTCAGCGCCCGCAGGTCACTCAGCATGAGATCCTCCACGGCAAAGGCGCCTACTGTAGCCACAAGCGGCGGGCGCCTTCATCCGCAAAGGCTTTCGCCGGCGGGACTTTTTCTTTCGATTGCGTGGCTAACGCTTTTTGACGTCGCAGGGCATGACGCCAAAACGCTTGCGGAAAGCGACGGAGAAGTGCGCCGGCGTATAACCCACCTGCCAGGCGACGGTGGAAACGTGCAGATCCTGCTCGCTCAGCAAGCGCCAGGCGGTTTGCAGCCGGTGCTCCTGCAGCAGGCCGAACACGCTGGCGCCAAACAGCTGGCGGAACCCTTGCGTGAGTTTGCGGGTATTCAACCCGGCGCGTTGCGCCAGTCGATCCAGGCTCGGCGGCTGCTCCATCTCCGCCAACAGGATTTCACGCGCCAGCTGCAGGCGCGCCACGTCCCGCGCAGCCAGGCGCACGCCAACAGACGGCGCGGCGGCGCTGCGGTTCCAGCATTGATGCAGGCAATGCGCCGCCAGTTCGTTGGCCTTGGCGCTGAACCACAGCCCGCGCTGAGACTCGTGCAACGGGCAGGCGAACAGCTGCCGGGCCTGGCCAATCAGCGCTGCCGGCGCCGCCAGCGGCACCAACTGCGCATGCCGCCGCCCATCGAGGCCGGGCGGCAGGCGGACATCGTTCTGTTCCAGCCAGGCGGCGGAGAACTGCATCAGGGTGTAATCGAGCGGTTCGCCGGCCTGGAACAGGTTGTTCAACACGAAGTCGTCCCGCCCGGCGGCCAGCAACAGCGAAGGGCCGTTCAGCTCCACCTGCGGCCCCGCTCCGCTTTCACAGCGCAGACGCCCGCGGCGGATCACCACGATCTTCAGGCCCGCGCGGTGGGGTTCATCCAGCTCGATATCGACGTCGGCGGCCAACACGCCGCGCCGCGCGCGCAGCATGTCCGACAGCGCATAGTCCTGCGCTTGCTGATGATATTCCTGCAGTAACCGTTGAGGGGACGTAGACATGTTCGCCCTGCCTGTGAGTGATGACGCCGACCGTCGGCGAGGTTTTTGATAGTGATTCTCATTAGCAATATAAGGCCGGCCGACGGGTTTGTCTATTGAGGCGATGGATGAAAAATCGGCAGATCAGTTACCAACCCAATACGGCCCCGCCGCCACCGACTCGCGCTCGATCAGGCTGGCCGGGAAACTGGGGCGCTTGCTCAGCTCGCCGCCGTCCAGCATCGACAGCAGGCGGTTGATGGTCTCCTGGATCATCTCGGTGACCGGCATCTTCATGCTCGACAGCGACGGTACGGTATAGGGCGCCAGCGGGATGTCGTCAAAGCCGATGACCGATACCGCCTCCGGCACCGCCACGCCGCGCTCCGCCAGCCGCTTCATCGCGCCGATGGCCATCTCGTCGTTGCCGGCGACGATGGCGCTGAACGGCTGCCCGCCGGCCAGCAGCGCATCGACCGCCGCCACGCCGCTTTGCGCGTGCCATTTTCCTTCGACGATCAACGCCTCGTTAACCGCAATGCCCTGCTGCGCCAGCGCGGACTTGTAGCCGGAAAGCCGCTCCAGCCCGGTGGGGGAATCGAGCGAGCCGGTGATAAAAGCGATGTCGCGATGGCCGCGCGCGATCAGGTGCGCCACCGCCGCCGCGCCGGCGGCGTGCTGATCGCTGAAGATGCAGTAGCTGTCGTTCAGCCGCAGCCGCCGGTTGATCACCAGAATCGGCTGGCGGTGTTGGGAGACGATCTCGTCCATTTCCGCGATCGACAGAAAACGCGGATAGATAATCACCCCGTCGCAGCGCAGATCCAGCAAAAACTGAATGGCGGCCCGCTCCTCTTCGGCGGTGTGCTTGCCGTCCGCCAGGATCAGTTGGCGGCCGTTCGCCTCCATGATGCGCGCCGACTGCGCCATCAGTTCGCTGAAATAGTTGCCGCTGTAGAGAGTGTTGGTGACCACCAGACCGAGGGTTTGGGTGGTGTTGGTCGCCAGGCTGCGCGCCAGCAGGTTGGGCCGATAGCCGGTTTCCGCGATGGCTTTATCCACCAACGCGCGTTTCTCCTCGCTGACATAGCCGCTGCCGGACAAAACGCGCGACACCGTCGCCTTTGAAACGCCGGCCTTTTTCGCCACCTCGAGTATCGTTGCCATCTGTGCGCCGCCAAAATCCATGGGTTCAGCGCAGTCTACCCAAGACGCCCGGCGTTTGGAACGTTTTCACGCCCCTGCACATCGGTATGCGCTTACCTCTGACGATCCAGATCACGAAAACGAAACGCCAAAAATCATAGTTCTTGCCAACAACAAAACACCAATACATGATTTTGTGAAACCGGTTTCTTATGGGCGTTTCATACGGATGGAACGACGGATCGCCCAGGCAGTAAATATTCGCCTTTGGGCTATCCGAATTGCTATCTGAGAGACGACACGCCATGCCGAAGAACTACGCAGAGATCTCGCACGCCATCGTGGCCGCCCTGGGCGGCACGGGCAATATCGAGACCGTGACCCACTGCATGACCCGCCTGAGATTCGTGGTGAAAGACAAAACGCGGATCGACACGCCGGCGCTGAAGGCCATCGACGGCGTGCTGGGCGTGGTGCACAGCGGCGAGCAGTGCCAGGTGATCATCGGCAACGAGGTGGCCAAGGCCTATCAGGCGGTGCTGGCGCTCGGCATGCCGGGCGCGGCGGCCCCCGCCGCCCCGGTGAAGCGCAAGCTCACCCTGAAGGGCATCGGCGCCGGCATTCTCGACGCGCTGGTGGGCACCATGTCGCCCCTGATCCCCGCCATCATCGGCGGCTCGATGGTGAAGCTGCTGGCGATGATCCTGGACATGGCCGGGGTATTCGAGAAAGGCTCCTCGACCCTCGTCATCCTCAACGTGATCGGCGACGGCGCGTTCTTCTTCCTGCCGGTGATGGTCGCCGCCTCGGCGGCGCTGAAGTTCAAAACCAACATGTCATTGGCGATCGCCATCGCCGGGGTGCTGGTGCATCCCAACTTTATCGATCTGATGGCCAAGGCGGCGCAGGGCCAGGCGGTGGAATTCGCCTTCATCCCGGTGACGGCGGTGAAATACACCTACACGGTGATCCCGGCGCTGGTGATGACCTGGATCCTGTCGCACATCGAACGTGGGGTGGATCGCATCACCCCGGCGGTGACCAAGAACTTCCTCAAGCCGATGCTGATCGTGCTGATCGCCGCGCCGATCGCCATTCTGCTTATCGGCCCGCTCGGCATCTGGATCGGCAGCGGCATCTCTGCGCTGGTCTACACCGTGCACGGCTACCTGGGCTGGCTCTCCGTGGCCATCATGGGGGCGATTTGGCCGCTGCTGGTGATCACCGGCATGCACCGGGTGTTTACCCCAACCATCATCCAGACCATCGCCGAGACCGGCAAAGAAGGCATGGTGATGCCTTCGGAGATCGGCGCCAACCTGTCGCTGGGCGGCGCTTCGCTGGCGGTGGCGCTGAAAACCAAGAACCGCGAGCTGCGCCAGACCGCGCTGGCCGCCGCGGCCTCCGCCATCGTGGCGGGGATTTCCGAACCTGCACTGTACGGCGTGGCGGTGCGCCTGAAGCGGCCGCTGGTCGCCAGCCTGATCAGCGGCTTCGTCTGCGGCGCGGTCGCCGGCATCGGCGGGTTGGCCAGCCATTCGATGGCCTCGCCCGGGCTGTTCACCAGCGTGCAGTTTTTCGATCCGGCCAACCCGATGAGCATCGTGTGGGTGGTGGCGGTGATGGCGCTCTCGGTGGTGCTGTCGTTCGCGCTCACGCTGATGCTGGGCTTCGAGGATCTGCCGGAAAACGCCGCCGCGCCCGGCCAAACCGCACCGGCGGCGAACGCCGCCAGCGCAACGCATTGAGACACCAGAGGATTGCATGTCCGATTCAACATTCCCTAAAGGATTTTTATGGGGCGGCGCTTTAGCCGCCAACCAGGCGGAAGGCGGCTATCGCGAGGGCGGCAAAGGGCTGACCACCGTCGATATGATCCCGCACGGCCCGCACCGCATGGCGGTCAAACTCGGGCTGGAGAAGCGCTTTAGCCTGCGCGACGACGAGTTTTACCCCAGCCACGACGCCATCGATTTCTACCATCGCTACCGCGACGACATCGCGCTGATGGCGGAGATGGGCTTTACCGTGTTCCGCACCTCCATCGCCTGGAGCCGGATTTACCCCAACGGCGACGAGCTGACGCCCAACCCCGAGGGCATCGCCTTCTACCGCAGCCTGTTCGAAGAGTGCCGCCAATACGGCATCGAGCCACTGGTGACCCTGTGCCACTTCGACGTGCCGATGCACCTGGTGACCGAATACGGCTCCTGGCGCAGCCGCAGGATGGTGGAGTTCTTCACCCACTACGCCCGCACCTGCTTCGAAGCCTTCGACGGACTGGTGAAATACTGGCTGACCTTCAACGAGATCAACATCCTGCTGCACAGCCCGTTCTCCGGCGCGGGGCTGGTGTTTGAAGCGGACGAGAACCCCGAACAGGTGAAATACCAGGCCGCGCACCACGAACTGGTGGCCAGCGCGCTGGCGACGCGCATCGCCCACGAAGTGAACCCCGCCAACCAGGTGGGCTGCATGCTGGCCGGCGGCAACTTCTACCCGTGGTCTAGCAAGCCGGAAGACGTGTGGGCCGCGCTGGAGAAAGACCGCGAGAACCTGTTCTTTATCGACGTGCAGGCGCGCGGCGCTTACCCCTCCTACGCCGCCCGCGTCTTCCGCGAGAAAGGCGTCAGCATCGTCATGGCACCGGAAGACGCCGATATCCTGAAGCACACCGTCGACTTCGTCTCCTTCAGCTACTACGCCTCGCGCTGCGCCTCCGCCGACATGAACGACAACAACAGCAGCGCCGCCAACGTGGTGAAATCGCTGGCGAACCCGCACCTGCCGCGCAGCGACTGGGGCTGGGGCATCGATCCGCTGGGGCTGCGCATCACCATGAACATGATGTACGATCGCTACCAAAAGCCGCTGTTCCTGGTGGAAAACGGCCTGGGCGCGCACGACGAGTTCAATGCAGCAGGCGAGATTGAGGACGACTACCGCATCAGCTACCTGCGCGAACACATCCGCGCCATGGCCGACGCCATCGCCGACGGCGTGCCGGTGCTGGGTTACACCACCTGGGGCTGCATCGACCTGGTGGCCGCCTCGACCGGCGAAATGAGCAAACGCTACGGCTTTGTCTACGTCGACCGCGACGACCAGGGCAACGGCACCCTCGCCCGCACCCGCAAGAAATCGTTCTGGTGGTATAAGAAAGTGATTGCCAGCAACGGGGGGGATTTGGGGTAGGTTTGGGTCGGAGGCTAGGAGGGTTGGGCGCTGGTGGTGAGATTAGCGTGGGGGACGGAGGACTTCCAACCTAAGTTGATTGCCTTCCTGCCGCACAGCAAATTCGGCGACGAATTCACGCGCAGAGGGAAACTCGCCCGCCTGCTGTTTGTTGAGGGAGACCAGCTTCGCGGAGAAATGGTATTGCTGCCCCGGCGTAAATACGTAGCCCTCATCAGGGACGCACTGATTGGGGGCGACATCCCGCAGCGGATCGAAGAATTTGAACGTGCGGCTCTGCGCCTCATCCAATCGGTAGATCGAGATGCCCGCGAGCTTTTCGTCTCCCAGCGGCTGAACGGTGATACATACTTTGCCCTCACGCAAGCCGGCGGTTGCGGGGTAGTCTACGGGGATACGATCGCCTATCGACGGGCAGCCGGCGAGCAGGAAGGGGAAAGTGAGGGGGAAGATCCGTTTCATTTTGTCCCTACGTTATCTGCTGCCCTGTGTGATATTTTCAATTTCGTAAACACCATTGAGCTTTGTCACTTTGAAGTGAGCAATAAAGGCCCTGCCGGAAACATCCTGCAGGTTTCTGCGCTTCTCAATCGGCACAAAATTTAGCCTCATGCTATAGGTATGATTTTCCTGAAATGGGTAATCGTTCTGCGTAACGCAAATGCCCTTTTTAAGATCCTGATTCCCCACCTCAATCAATTTCTCATCAGCATCACCCGTGAGATAGAGCGTATCTTGCCTTTCGTTTTCCTTTGGTGAAGGATAGATACAGATGTCTCCATTCTCTTTAACATGGGCGGCGATAGGGATATCCGGCGCATAGCGCTGATCGAGACGATCGCCTACACAGGCGCTTAGCAAGGTCACACCAACAACGGCACAGAACAGTCTCGCCTTCATAACCAATCCTCTTACTTGTAAGGAAAACCGACTAACACTTTCTCATATTTTTCTTTTACTTTTCTCACATCGGCATAGTCATTACCGTTGTAAGTCACTTCCTTGCCGAAGCGGTTTCTCCAAACAGCATAACCTGAAGAGGTCAACAAATGATAATCAGCAACGATCTGAGCCTGTTGCTCCATAGCGTAGTTCTTTAGGAGTTTGGAGCCATCCAGTTCATAACTGTAATTTGCCAACCAACTGTAGAGGCCTCGGGTCTTAACCCACATACCACGCTGGTATTGCCAAACATGAACCATTTCATGGATGAAAAGATGTTTATGACTATACCCTTCCTTTGAGAAATCGGGCACGTACCAGTCTCTAAAATACAGCTCACCATTGGGTGACATCGCAGTGTTTCGATTTTGTAAGCCAAAGGGGAAATAGCTATCGTGATGAACCCAGACTTTCCCATAAATAATTGAACCACCAAATACCGACTTCGCAAGGCCGATCTCCCCGGAGGTTAATAGCCTTAAAGCCCCCTCTTTCTTTTCCATCGTAGTGCATCCCTGTCATTATTTTAAAAAACTCACTACCGCGAGTATTAAAAAAGAGGTTGATAATAGCACCCTAGGTACACAGGATAAACATTCAACCATTCTTTTTACATTCATTCACCTCAACGTATTTCGTGACAACAAAATTCACAGATTTAATAATTCATTTAGCAAATGAATTATCCTAACTGATTAGCCTGAATTAAAATTTAATAACTGCGATCTGCATTCCAACCTCATGAGTAAACAGCCTGTAATTCCATACGGCTTATTTTTTCCTTTTACTGATAACGTTATAGTTTTTCTGCTGCGGCAAAATCCGCAGCCGGAGTTAGCGTTCCGAATCTGACATATTACCGCTGTATTATGTAATAATGCAGCAGCTTTAGTTCACTCCAAATAATGGTGGCTCAGGCGGGGGCTTCGCAAGAAGCGCCGGTTCGTATGTCCCGGTGACGCTAACCCCGTCTGGGCTACCACCCGAGTTTAGCGTCTCTGGTGATAGTCATTAACCAATGACATACGGAGATGCCCCCATGACAAAGGTTCCCACTACAGAATCCGTTGAAAGCACCCTTATCCTCTACCGCCAACTGTTTAACCACCTCGATCTCAGCGCTTTTAACCCTTCAGAACTTTTAGACCTGGCCGCACTCTCTGCCGAGCAAGCGGAAGGGCTGTGCCACGGCCTGATGCTGTTTGGTCACTTGCTGCAAAAGCACCCACAGTTGGATACCGAAGGCTGGGAGCAGATGAATCGCTATCTCAATGCTACAGCGCATCTGGTTCCTGCGTTGTGTAACCTTTATGGGCGTGCGTTGCGGGAGATGGAAGCCTGCAGCTAACGTAAGCGACAATCAGGGCGATGCCTGCACTTGTCGCCCTTCCCATTCAGGATTTCCAATAGATCTGACTGACATATCACAACAAAAGCATTCATCAAGGTAGGCATTTCCTCCCCTACCTGGCATAGTTAACGCATTCGGTAAATCGATGAGTTAACTGCTGGGTATTGATGCATACTGCTCTCGTCAGCAAGCACATTGCTCAGAGCCAACTCGGTAATATGAGGGAGTGGTTTTGGCAACTGCAATAGAGGCGTTATCTTCAAAAGAATCCGTTTTAAAAGCCATCGAAGAATATAAAAAACTTGGCAGAGATGAATTCTTAAAACAACATGAAATAAAACGATTTAAAAAACACACCCTTCTTTATAATGGCGAGAAGTACGACATCCGAGGCATTGCCGCTAGAGCATACCGTGAGCAGCATGGCTATCCGTTTAAGGGAGTCAACGCCGATAGCGGAACGGAAAAAACCATCCAATTTCTCAAAGATCTCGGTTTTGAGATCGTCGAAACGCCGCATCCTTTTGACTATTTAACCGAAGGCAAACTGTACACACGCAAAGCACTTATCGAGCTCTACGGCGGACAGCTACAAGGCGGTATCTGGACCCCGCGGGAATTCCCGGTAATCTTTATCTTCACCGGAGAAAGCGGCGAAACCTACGGCTACAAAGATGGATGGACAGCCGAAGGCAGCTTCTCTTATACGGGAGAAGGCCAAAAAGGCCCTATGGAATTTATTCGTGGCAATAAATCCATCCGCGACCATAAAAAAGACGGCAAAGACATCTTCCTGTTCGAAGACAACAAGAAAGAAAAAGGCGTTCGCTATCTTGGCATGTTTGAGTGCGATTCTTGGGATCATATTCAGTGCTTAGACTTAGAAAATAACATGCGCCAAGGCATTACCTTTAACCTGTTCAAAGTCTCGTCACTGCACGCGGTTGAAGAAGATGCAGACACCGATGAAGCCGATACGCAGACAGAAACGCTCGAACAGTTACGCAAGAAGGCACTGCAGTCCTCAAAGCAATCAGGCCAGCGCCAACAGAGCGACAGCAAAAAATCCTGGTTCAAACGCAGCGAAGACGTAAAAAAATACGTGCTGAAGCGCGCCAATGGCATCTGTGAAGCCTGCGATCTGCCGGCCCCATTCAAGAAAAGGAACGGCGATCCCTACCTTGAACCCCACCACACCAAACGCTTAGCCGACGAAGGCCCCGATCACCCGCAGTGGGTGGGTGCTATTTGCCCTACTTGCCATCGGCGGATTCATAGCGGGGTGGATGGGAAAGAGGTGAATAAGCAGCTGATGGTGAAGTTGGAGTTGAAAGAGGCTGCATATAAATAGCCAGTTTTATTACAGTGCCTCTAGATCGAAACACCCCGTGTTGCCTTTCGAAAAGATAATCCTAGATAAAGGGATTATCTTTTCCCCACATCATTCTCTGCCCACGCTTTGCGGAGATTTGATAAGGGACAACCCATAACCTGAGTGTGTCTGAAAATGCGAAATGCTGGCGTACTGGGTGATTGAAATCATCATGCGCAGGATAAATTAAATACATATCTCCTGAGCCACCAAGATACTTTTGGCCATAGGCAAACATTTGGTAGAGATCGGATTGTGCAATGCCATAGAGAGGTTTCTCCTGCGAGTTGTTATTAATCAGCTTCCATTTGGTATCTAGCACCATTTTGGTACTGACCGGATGACGTGATTGAATCAACAAATCTGGGCGCAGCTTAAAACAGTCCCTCTCACCATGTTTAACCAACGAATAGCTTGCAGCCTGCGGCTTCACCTTGAAACCATCCGGCAATTCGTCAGCAAGCGTTGACGCGACAAAGGACTCAAATACCGCCTCCATCGGGAACAGGAGTGACAACGCTTTAGCATCGCCCTGTAGAGCGCTGGGGCTCATACCCTGCAATATCAACTGCGCCCACGCCAAAGGCTCATGGTAATGAGCCATACCGCGTTCCAAACGCAAACTCGATATGTCACCTTTTATATCTCTACTCGACGGGATACCATCAAAAGCAAAGCGTAATTCCTGTAACCAACGTTGATTATCTGAGGACAGGCTCAGGTTACCCAACTGATAAAGTGCAGAACGTAATAGCCTATTGGCCGCACAATCAGGTAAGTAATCATCGTAATCAAGATAGAATTTATGACGGTTCACTACGTTATGGCGTAACTGCGCTGACAGCATCAACTTGCCCTTCATAAAGGGCAAGTTAGCCTGTTCTTTCACGTAATCTGACCGCAGTCCCTGCTTAAGTAGCTGGCTAACGCTATGCAAAAACTGGTTGATAAAGATCTCCAGTAAAGGCATTCGTTGCGCATGAACTGAAGCCTGCTGGGTTTGAATATGCCTAAATCCAGACAGATGACTTAGCATAATCAGTAGCGTTTCGCGCGCTTGCCCCAACGTAAGGTTTTTGCCTATCTTGGGCAGGATCTCCAGTTGCAGGCCATAGGGGGTATAGAGTATCCCTGCGTAATTCTGTACCTGTAGCAATCGGCGCCCAGAACGTGAGGTGAGTTTAAGCAGCTGGCTTCCTTTCTCACTGGTTAGGCTAAGCGATTCTAAATAGTCAAAAACCTCAGGAGGAAGAGGAACAGCGCCAACCGGCGACTCTTTTTCAACGCCTAACAGGTCATACTCAAAAACAGAGATCACCTTACCCATTTTGTACAGCCTGAGTGGCTTCTTCAGGTTGATAGATCGCACGGTAAGCCTGTGGCAAATCCCAGACTTCATGCTCAAACGCTTTCAGTTCGTAGGCGGTTGATTGCTGATCGTGGCGCCGTAAACCATGATCGGCACCAAAAAGAATCTCCAGATCGTCGCTTTGCTCCATCACGAATTGGAGGCTGTCGTTTTGTTTCTGATTATCCGCCAATACCAAACGGATTTTGTTCCAGTCGTCAAAGAAGTATTCCTGCAATAAGGGGATGATCTTCTTCTGGAAGGCCGCTTTCAGCTGTTTAAATGCCAAGTCTTCATCCTTCGCATCACAGGCTTTTTTAACTGGCATAAAGAAGGCATGCCCTAAAGTATGCTCACGATCGTAGAGCGCCTCAATTCGGCTATTAATCTTCTCTAACAAAGGCTCAAGCTCAATGCCCTTTACTCTCGCCCCGCTGAGCAATGAAAGATCCGGCATCATCTCAACAAAGTCGAATCGGCGACGCAATGCGGTATCCATCAGCGCTAACGAACGGTCCGCAGTGTTCATTGCACCAATAATGTCTACGTTGCCAGGAACGCTGAATACTTGGCCGCTATAAGACAGCTGCAAACTCATTGCATTGCTCATCCCAGCGCGCTTGTCGATTTCTATAAGAGAAATCAGCTCGCCGAAAATTTTGGAGATATTGCCACGATTGATCTCATCAATAAAAATGGCATAGCGATGCGCCGGATCGGCCTTGGCCCGCTGGCATAGCCGCATGAAAATACCCGGCTCTATGGGGTAAGAAATATTCCCATTGTCATCTGCACGGGCTCGCATCCCTTCAATAAACTCTTCATAACCATAGGATTGGTGGAAGGTGACTGCGGCAAATCGCTGAATCGCCTCTGCGGTTTGTGGGCCTCGCTTTAACTCATCATAAAGCGAGATAAGGTCTTCCACTTGTTCTAGCTGCGGCTTAACCAGGAACCACTCACTCTCTGCCGTTTTATTGAAAATCGCGGGCTCACGGCGGCCTTTATATTCAACCGTAGTAGACTCTGGCACGGTAAAGGATTGCAGCGTTGCCCACGCAGTTTGCGATAGATTACTGCTGCGGCCATTCAGTAGCGCTTTACGCTGGAACCAAGGGTGCTCAATCAGCAAACGAACTTTGGCTTTTCTATTAAGATCTAACAAAACTAACGCAGTCACCTGCATCCAGTTCAGCGTTTCGAGACGAGAATCTAACCAAGCATCATAGTCAGCGGAGGCCGCTTGGGTGGTGTACTCCTTCATCTTTTGCTGCAAGACGAAAGTCTTCCCGGTGCCCGGTGGACCAAAGTAGATAGCGTTCACAGGTGAGTGCTGCGGTATCTGCGGGCTCACGACTTTATGGCTTTCTACGGCAAGATGGTTAGCCACTTCCTGTTGCTTTTGTTCGCCATCTCGCTCACGTAGCAATTCGTAAAGATGCCAGATTGCCATGTTGACATAGTAAGGGTCCGCATCTGGTAACCGTGCGTTAATCGCATTCTTCAGTTCATGGTTTTTTTGCAGCCAATTTCCGGTAAGCATGAGCGCCAGGGAAAATCGATCATTCAGAAACGTCGCCGTTTTGGTGAATGCATTCTCGTCCACAGTACTGGTGCAGGCTGCCGGTGTAAACGCCGCAAAGACACGATTCCGCAAACTCCAATACATTCGCTTGAGCTGCCCGCTCTCCTTGGCTTGCTGCAAAGCGGCTTCTACATATTGGTAAGTTTGTTCATTAGGCTGGCGACGAATGCGCTCGGTCAGCTCTCTGAATAACGGCAGGCTTTGTTGGAATTCAGCCAACGATGGAACGCCCTGCCGGATACTGGCAATACCATTATCACGCTCGTACCAAAGCCGTTTAACCAGATCATCCGTTTCGGGCTCAGAAAATGTCGGCGTTTGCTGAAGTGACGCAGTGAATTCACGGTAACGACGATCCCACTCTGAATGCGAATAGTCTTTATATTCGGCCAGAGAACCGATCACTTCATCGAGAGTCAGCTTACCTGCTTCAATATCGGCAACGATATCCATCACGAAATTCCTATACTGTGACATTTTAGGGGGAAGCCCCCTATAACAACAAAGCCAAAGCGGCTCCCGTTTTAAGCACCTTTGAGCATATCAAACACCACGCGGGCGAACCCCCTGGCGAGTTCAGGGTTGGACAGATACTGCACCATCATCTCATGCTGGGCTTCGTTGCTGTCCATCACGGCATCATCGATCGCTTTCGGGAAATCACCCAGCATCGCCTGTTCACGCGTATTGTTAGCGATCTGCGTCATCACCGCCTGGTTTTCCGACAGTTTGTCACGCACGGTAAAGGCGTAGTTGATCATGTCTTTATCACTAAGATTATCCGTAACAAACAGATCATTCAGGCGCGCCAGAATATTGGACAGAAACTCTTCTTTCTTGTCCTTTGGCTTCGCTGTACCCATATCGTTACCCGGTGTGATTTGGTATTCTTCCGCATCTTCCTGCAGCTTCAGATGTTGTTCATGAAGCTTCGACAACCGGTAATGGCTCATATCCACATTACTTAAATCAATCTCATCGTCTTCAATACGCTGTTCATGCAGCAACGGGCGAAGATGCCGTGCGAACAGGCTCAGCTTCTCAAGGCTCTTGTCATCGTAATCTACGATCTGCGACATAAACTCATAAAAACGAACGAAGCTACCGAGATCTTTTTTGAAGATATCCAGCTTGTCTTTTTCCTGTTTGCACGTCTTAAAGCTGTTTTCTGCATTAGTTATCAGCACCACATCGCCGGTCTTCTTGGTGCGTTCAAACATCTCTTTAGCCAACACATAGGCATCAATCGCTGAGGTGTAGCGGTGCTTCCAGCGCTCAACCGCCGGCTTGCAGATATTGCTTATCGCAGCATTGGATTTGTTCTTGGTGAAGAACGCTTCGCAGAACTGCTCCACTTCGTTCCACAGGAAAATGCCGCTGGTGCGAAGTTTTTCGAACAGCTCAAAGACTAACTGCGGATCGCTGACATCGGTCAATTCAGCCGTTTGGTAGTAAGGCTGAAATGCCGCCAGAATATCGTCCGGCTCATTATAGAAATCGAGTACAAAGGTTCCCGACTCTTTTTTCCCTGGATAAGTACGGTTGAGCCGTGAAAGTGTCTGGACGCATTCCACGCCGCCCAGCGCTTTATCCACATACATGGCGCATAGCTTGGGTTGGTCAAAACCGGTCTGGAACTTATTCGCTACCAACATCACCTGGTAATCATCAGTCTCAAACGCTTTGCGCATGTCTCGGCCTTTCAACCCAGGGTTCATGTTGATTTCAGTAAACTTCTGGTTCAGCAACGCAAGGCTATTGTGGTCACTTTCATAGAATTCCACTTCACCGGAAAACGCCACCATGGCATTGATCTTCGGATAGTTGTTTTCAGCGATGTATTTATCAAAGGCCAGTTTGTAACGCACCGCGGCTTTACGGGAGCTGGTGACCACCATCGCCTTAGCCTGCCCCCCCAACAGATGCATCACATGTTTACGGTAGTGCTCAACAATCACTTTTACCTTCTGCGAAACATTATGCTCATGCAACGCAACCCACTGATTCAGTTTGACCTTCGCTTTATTGCTGTCGACTTCCCGATCGGGGTCGTCCAGCTTCTGCAGAAGCTTATAGGCCACCTTATAGTTGGTGTAATTCTTCAGGACATCGAGAATGAAGCCCTCTTCAATCGCCTGACGCATGGAGTAGACGTGAAATGCTTCCGGCTTATTGGTTTTTGAGGCAGGTTCAAATGGATTAGGCCGACGGCCAAACAGCTCTAACGTTTTGGCTTTTGGCGTGGCGGTAAAAGCATAGTAGTTGAGATTGTTGCTGCCTTTACGTGCGGCGACGGTGGCATCGAGAATATCTTCCGAGGTCATCACCGCATCGTCATCCATTTCCTCCGTCATCAGTACTTCTTTCAACTGACGTGCCGTAGAACCACTCTGAGAAGAGTGCGCCTCATCAGCAATCACCGCATACTTACGCTGCTTAAGGCTGACGCTGTTCTCAATCGCCTTCAGCACATGCGGGAAGGTTTGGATGGTAACAATAATAATTGGCTGCGAGTTTTCCAGCGCGCTAGCCAGCTTCTCCGATTTAGAACCGTCGCCTTCTTTGTTATTGATACGCCCGACCACGCCATCCTGATGCTCAAACTGGTAGATGGTGTCCTGGAGCTGATCGTCCAGCACGGTACGGTCCGTCACCACGATCACCGAGTGGAATTGCTTCTCACCTTGCTCATCATGCAACCGAGAAAGTTGGTGGGCGGTCCAGGCAATGGAGTTAGATTTACCGGAGCCCGCGCTGTGCTGAATGAGATACTTATTGCCAGTGCCCTCTTCCGACGCAGCGATAATCAGTTTGTTCACGACATCCCACTGATGATAACGCGGGAAGATCAGACTCTCTTTCTTGCCCTTGAGACCATTCCACTCTTCTTTCTCTTCGATTTGTAGATGCACAAAGCTAGCAAGAATTTTCAGCAAATTGTCCGGGAGCAGCACCTCATTCCACAGGTAGCGAGTAGCGTAATCGTTCGCATCTTCCGGGATGTCGTTCCCCGCACCACCGTCGTGAGTACCTTTGTTAAATGGCAGGAAGAAGGTTTTATCACCGTCAAGTTTGGTCGCCATAAACACGTCGTACTGACTGACGGCAAAGTGCACCAATGCCCCGCGTTTGAAAGTAAGCAGTGGTTCCGGCTTGTTGGTAACGGGATCCTTTGGTAAACGCGTTTTCTTATATTGCGTAATGGCGTTTTGCACTGCCTGCTTAAACTCAGACTTCAGCTCCAACGTTGCTACCGGCAAACCGTTGACGAACAACACCAGATCGATACGCCACTTTTTCGCTTTTGTACCAGCCTCTTCAAATGCCGCTTTCGAAGCATGTGGGCTATACACCAGCTCCGGCACAATACGGCAGATATTCTGCTGATAACGGGCGAGCGTTTCCGGATTGAGGCTATGCTCAGGCTTAAACTGACACAGGGAAAACCGGGCGTTATGGCTTTTGATCCCGTGCCGCAATACGCCGAGGGTGCCGTAGGTCCGCGACAGCATATCGGTAGCGTTGATATCCGCTTTTCTCAGCTGAGCGACCAACGCATCGAGGAAGTGACGTTCGGTATCGGTAGGATAAATCTTTGAAAACTTTTCCCACTCCTGCGGCTGCGTGGTTTGCACAAAGGTCAGCGCATCCTGCGAATATAGCGCACGCTCGCGATCGTAGCCGTCGCCTTTACCAACAATCCAACCCGTTTCGACCATCTGAGCAATCATTTCATTTTGGAAAATCAGCTCTTTAGTGGTGTCCATACTCATGCAGTGGTCTCCTGTGGCTCCTCAGCGTCTTGCATATCAGGTGCAACCCAGTCGCGTACGTCGATTTTACCGGTGACAGCGGCGGAGATTAGGGCGGTGCGGCGTTCTTGGAGTAACTTCTTGGCTTCTTCTTGTCGAAGAACGAGGCTATCGAGTTTAGCTACTAGCTCATTAACATTTCTAATAATTTCCTCTTGCTGTTTTATTGATGGCAATGGAATCCATAATTTTTCTAAAAGATCTGTTCTCAAGCACTTAGTGCCATGTGCTGAATTATCAGTTAATTCTAATAAAAAACGTTTAAAACCAGTCAAAACAAGATAAAAGTACTCAGAAGTAATATTTTCATTTGGTATAAGCGCTTTCATATCTTGATTTATCGTAACTATTTCTTTGTTTATTGACACTGGTACGGAATGAGCTAATATCATACCGCGAACAACAATCAAAACTGAGTCAATAGGTATCTTCTTTGTTGAAGATAACTTAACAGCCTCTTCACTGACATGATCTTCAGCATCATAAATATATTGAGCTTTCATGTCTTTCGGAGAAACCCAAGGTATATCACCAATCCAAAATTTTGGATTATTTTTCGAAGGCGTACCACCTCCCTTCGAGCTACACAAATGACGTAGTTGCTTTAATTGCCAATCTTCCGGAACTTCCCCCAACCACTCAACGCCAGAATCTTTCATCGGCACATCAGGGTTTAGCCCTTTGGTGACGGCATGGCTAATCACTGCCTGACGTTTTTCTTTCAGCAGTTCGATCAGTTGCTGTTGCTTCTCGATCAGGTTATCGATTTTTGCGGTTTCGTGCTTGAGAAAGTTTGCAATCCTTAATTGCTCCGTTAATGGCATATTAGGGACTAGTATATTTACTAGATCTGAAGCATTAATTGCTGGATAACTCACACCAACAGAACGAGCTACCACTTCCTTTATGAAACCACTAGCACGAAGACAATATGCGGCAAAATAATGATTTAATCCTAAGGAGGGTCTGATTACCGCAAAACCAGTAGAAACAACCATGTTTTCAGGAGGATTAATTATTGGTGAAATAGCCTCCAGGTAGGTTCTAACAGTGGAAATAATTACGTCACCATCTTTTACCAAACGTCTCGCTCTAGACGGCGCTTTGGACAATAACATGGTTTCTGTTTTTGTTATGCCTTGTGATGAGTTCACACTTCCAATATCAACATATTCAATTTCGTAATCTTGCTCTGCTGATTCAGAAATAACTTGATCATTGGATGTGCATAGAAATTTCAAAGGAATAGCACTCCAATGCTTAGGAATTCCCCCCAACCATTCAACCCCAGAATCCTTATAGTCCGGATACGCCTTATACTTAGCCATTAGGAATGGACCTCCTGCAACAGCTTCATAATCTCGGCGCTAACGGCGTCCAGATCGGCATCAATTTCTTCCAGCGGGCGCGGCGGCTGATAAACGTAGAAATGGCGGTTAAACGGAATTTCATAACCGACAATGCCAATTTCGCCGTCTTTCGCGTCACGCTTATCGGCATTAATCCAGGCATCGGCCACGTGCGGCAGCACTTCTGTTGTGAAGTAGCTCTCAATCAGTTCACTGGTGGAAACGGCGGGATTTAACGGTACGTTCTCGTTGTCACGCAGGTCACCATCCTGCTCGAACTCCACTACTTTGCCTTTGTACTCAAATGCGCCGTACAGTGGCTGGGCGGCCTCTTTCAGAACCTTTTTTACCACCGGCTCAGCATCCGGGTTCTTAGTGGTAATTGCATCGATAAACTGCTTATTCTCTTTGGTGTCCAGCTTCACACCAACCGTTTTGATTGCCCCTTTTAGCGTGAGCTGGAACTGATTGAAATCGTTGCTAACCAGCGCTTTTCCACCTGCCTGAGCGCCTAATACTGTCTGGATTTGCTGAGCTTTAGCCATCAATGCGCATTGTGCCAGCCACAATTTGCTGTCGAGCAGATCTTTAATCTGCTTCTCCTTCAGCTCGGTAAATTCGGCTTTGATAATTGTTCGGGCTTCTGCTTCGATATCGGAGAAATCACCGTAGTTACCGTCATGCCACTGGGCAGCGAACTCTTCATACAGGCGTTCCATCGGGGCGTTAAACGGCTTCGGTGCAAAGCGCAGCGTGGCAATCGCTTCATCGGTGAGCTGTGCAGATAAGCGCAAAGGGCGCTCAATGGTCAGGCGACGATAGCCAAAATCGGTGCTGTTAAAGATTTTGCTGGCAAAGGTTTTCAGCGCTTCGGTTTTAGCGCTGATAGGTTGACGCCCACGGTTGGATTTTTGTGCTGCCGCTTTTTCCATCCCAAGTTCTTCAAGCGGGGTGGCATCCACCGCCTCAAAATCACCAAAGGTGCGGGTGATAAGCTTGATATCGTCCTCGCCCATCAGATTACGTTTAGAACCCAGCGATTTTCGCATCTTGCCGCACAGGTTAGTGCCATCAATCAGCTGCACTTTACCTTTACGCGCTCGCGCTTTCTTGTTCGACAAAATCCAGACGTAGGTCGCAATGCCAGTGTTGTAGAACATATCGGTCGGCAATGCGACGATACCTTCCAGCAAATCGGCTTCCAGAATATAACGGCGAATCTCACTCTCACCACTGCCTGCCCCGCCGGTAAACAGCGGTGAACCGTTGAGGATGATCCCGATACGCCCGCCATTGTTTACGCTACCATCCACATTGTGGCTGTCGCGCATTTTGCTGATCAGGTGCATCAAGAATAGAAGGGAGCCATCAGAGACACGCGGTAGGCCTGGGCCAAAGCGCCCGTTAAAGCCTTTCTGCTGATGTTCGTCGTTAATCTCACCTTCAATCTTTTTCCAATCCACGCCAAAGGGTGGGTTAGAAAGCATATAGTCGAACTGCTCCTGCGCAAGCTGATCGTTAGAGAGCGTATTGCCCAACTTGATACGGCTGACATCCTGGCCTTTGATCAGCATATCGGCTTTACAGATAGCGTAGGACTCGGGGTTCAGTTCCTGGCCAAAGGCACGCATCACGGCTTTGGGATTCAGTTCGTGCACGTATTCCATACCCGATGAGAGGAAACCACCCGTGCCGGCGGTAGGGTCGTAAATGGTGCGGATAATACCCTCTTTAGAGAGTGCCTCATCATCTTCCATGAATACCAATGAGGTGGTTAAACGCACGATATCGCGTGGGGTAAAGTGCTCCCCTGCCGTCTCGTTAGAGCTCTCCGCAAAACGACGGATTAACTCCTCAAACACCAAGCCCATATCATGGTTAGAAATCGCTTTAGGGCTCAGGTCGGTGGTGGCAAATTTCTTAACGACTTTGTATAGCAAGTTGGCATCTTCCAGCAGGCCGACAAACTCACTGAATTTAAAGTGTTCAAAGATTTCACGTGCATCCTTCGAGAACGACTGTACGTAGTTCTCTAGATTGGCCTTGATGTCGTTCTGCCCCATCTTGCCGAGATCCATCGGCGACGTATTGAAGAAAGACAGCCCTTTGGTCGCACGCAACAGAAACTTCTCTCGCCCTTCTTCCGGTAGAGGGCTGGCCTTCAGTTTCTCCGCCTCTGCCAGCACCGCTTCTTTGGTGCCCGCCAGCACACACTCAAGGCGACGCAACAGTGTAAACGGCAGGATCACCCGCCCGTACTGGGATTGTTTAAAATCACCGCGAAGCAGATCGGCAACCGCCCAGATGAAAGCAGCCGTTTGAGAGAAATTTGTGTTAGCCATATCAATAACCTGAAAGGGGACATGTAAAGATGGGTAGATTATACATGAATCAATACTGCTTGCTGTGACATCGGTGCACAGTGATTTTCACCTGTCAGCAGGCACAGGCTAAGAAAGAAGCATGAAAGCTCACCCAACTTACCATCAGTACATCGTTCTATATAATCGTACAGATTGATTTATATAAAATGATATTATATTTTTAGAGAATGATTATTAGGTTAACAACCCCATATTGATTGATATTCATTACAGAAAAAACCCAAAGAAATTATGGGGATAGTTGAATCTTGCATCACTTGATTTGAGGTTGCTTTTTTAGCACTTTTAAACAAACCCGCATAATTACCACTATATTAAGCGTCGTTACCCAGAGAAAGACCTATCACCACATAATTAAATTTCCTAACTAAGTCGTCTTTCATGAGCAATTTTCGTATCTTGATTGGGCCTGGAGCGACACCAGTAATCTCACATTGTATTTTCTAGATGTTAATCCAGTCTTACCTGCCGATTCTGTGAGTAGGTATAGCGAAAATGATCGCCATAGATGGACTCCGTATCCAGCACAAAGTCCAGTTGCAGTGGTTGTTGTGAAGCCCATTTCAAGCTCAATAGATCACCCGCACAGCTTTTATCTGAATCTCTTGCCTCTACCAGAAATATTTCTTCTCCCACCTTGAAAGAATCATTGAGACGCGGACCTCCAATCGCAAAACATTCTGCGCGAAGTCCTAACGCCAGAACAGCGCCGAAGAAGATATTGTTGTCAACGGCATCGACGGGTTTACCATTTACTATCACCGTAATTCCTTTAACAAAGGCTGTTCCCATACCGTTGTTGGTAACATAAATCCCCCACTGTTTTTTACGGCTATCATTGGAAAAATAAGCATTTATCCTCGGCTCTACAGAAATATGATTGTGCTTGATTTGCTCTTTTCCCTGCCAGATAGCAAACCCAAGTGAGATACTAGCAATGACTATGCCTGTAAAAGCGAGGATCGAATCCCTGTATCTTGTCAAAAAATAGCGCATAAACGGTGTTTCCTTATGAAAAATTATCTGCTTCAATGTGATGTTACTACGCGGCATTACAACGTGCTGAATACGACCTATAGCTGTAAACGTTATTTACTTTTTAAGCCGTACAATGTGGGAACTGAAACTATTGTCTATTAATAAAAACCCACGGCAAAGGGTGATATTTTGAGCAACCTGATCGTCATAGGTGACCAGTTCCTACCATCGTCCCCCTGCCAACCGCGCGCACTGTTGCCTGATACCATCAAAAATGCATTCCGCTAATTCGGCTGGGAACGAATCCGGTAGTAGTCCAATGACACGTTCAATCACTCCCGGAGTTGCTGCCAGCAGCTCTTCAATAATGGATTCAACTTCCTGTTGGCCTAACCCGGTTATTTCACCGTGTTTTATCCAGTGGCGGCGTCGGGTCTGGTTAAGCAGGTAATGGTTACTGCTCCCGCGAACGGCCATCGCCAGTTTGCACTTCTGCCAGGCTATCTGGTTATTGCCCGGGCCAATCAGCGGCCAGGCCGATAGCACATCGTACAGTGGCGTCAGGTGGTAACGATTTTGCGGTAAATGCGCAAGACTGAAATTCTTTGCGTGGCCATCTGTCGCGGCCAGCAGCCAAAAAATAATCTGCGCTTTAAAGAAGTGCCTGCGATCTGTTTCAGCCTGTTCCGAGCGACTCAGAATTTCCATAATATCGGTAATACCGGGGCCACCATCTGATTGATACTTCCTCAGCGGCGAAACGCCCAGAGCCTGGCACATATCCTCTTGCGGCAGGCGGATCCACCACTGTTTGTCGCTTGATAATTTTCTGTCAAAACGCTCTACGATCAGTGCCTTTTGATCTTCAAACTGCGCAATATGGGTACTTGCTACCGGCACACCATAGTGTTCAACAATCATGGAGCAGAGCCATTCATTCTCGATGGACGTGCGCATATCGGCCCGCATGTTTCCCACCAGGCCTAGCGCTAATTTGAAAATATGCGTGGTCGGCGTATTTCCCTCAGGTAAACACCACTGGTTGTCATGCCACAGCAGCGCCGTTTTTTCCTGAGCGCCGGCGATGGATAAACGCAGATCGTCATCCTGTCCCTGCAGCCCCGGTAACGTCGTGGCAGTATTGCGGAGCATTTCGGCGATTTGCGCCTCTGCAAGCGGACGCTGCCTGATGGAAAAGATATCAGCAGGTTGCTCACCGATATCGAGAAGCTGTATGGCACCAACACAGTCGCGACCCAGTTCGGCCAATAAATCGAAAGGGTCCAGACTGTCGGCATGATAGCGCATAGCCAAACGTCGGCGGATCCCCTCACTATCCGGCAGCAGGTTATCGAAATAATCGCGTACCACGCTACCGCGATAAGGCTGATTCCCTGGCGTGAAAGGCAAAGAAAGCGACAAAGGCCTCCCCTGACTATCTGCAATCCACTCAGGCAGATACTCCAGCCGATCTTCGCCTTTACGCTTTTCCCAGTATCCCACCGGAATACCGTTCATCCAGATAGCTAACCGTTGTTGCGAACGACGCATTTCGTCACCACTGTTCCCGTCTTGCCGGCGAGTCTATATGAATTGTAGAGATTTCTTCCGTTTCACCCCCTGGAGAGGCAAGCTCTGAAGAAAGCACCATTTCAATCCCCAGCACATTGAACACTCTAAAAAGTCGCTCCAGACTGGCTGATGCAGGGTTTGACTCCAGGCGCGCATAGGTCTGTTGGGTGACGCCCAGCCTCTCCGAGACGTCTTTTTGCGTCAGACCTTTTGCTTTACGAAACCCCACCAGCAAGGGGCGTAACTGGCTCAGTGTTTTTAACGGATAGACGGTATTCATAGATAGCGGCTCGCTGGCTTATCGCTGTGTACAGATTATAGGCTGTTTTACCCACGTTACACCTTACAGGCTGTAAATGCAAAATACAGCTCATAGGGTGTTTTATTATTAATACAGCTTATAAGCTGTTAATCTGAAGAGTAAGCTAGCTGCGAAACGGAGTGGTGACGTTCAATAGCCTCTGGCAAAATTTACTCCGGGGCATTAACAATCTTCTCTGATACCCATCAGTGCAGGTCGCGTTAACGCCCGCGTGATCCCTTCCTCTATTCGAGAACGCCTTGATCCAAAAGATCCCAACAAAACGAAATTTTAATTATTAATATCAAATAGATATATATTAGTAAAACATCAGGAAGATCCGGTTTTTACTGAAATGGGAAATACGTCAATACAGTGTAAAGTGGGTAGGTAATTGCGGCAGGCAGATTCCAGGCACAAAAAAACCACCTTTCGGTGGCTTCTTGTTCACGCGGTACTTAATGGTGCCGAAGGCCGGACTCGAACCGGCACGTATCTCTACGGTTGATTTTGAATCAACTGCGTCTACCGATTTCGCCACTTCGGCACTGAAGTAGTATGCGGAAAACGGGTGCATTATACCTTCCCGCGATCGGTGCGCAAGAGTTATCAGGCATTCAATGAGTTAAATGTCGAAAAAAGCGTCACAATCCCCGTTTACCCTCTTACTTGCGGCATTTGCCGCATCTTCCTCCCGCACTTTCATACCCCCTATAACAAAACCGCAGAACCGATCACAATTTCACCAAATGCTGATTTTAAAGCTATATGAAAGAGAATAAGGTGAACAAATAAAATCAAATGAAAACAAAAGAAGGATAATCGCAATGAATGAAACAACCAGACGCATGGCCAGGTTGATCGATCTGAGCGCGGTGCAGGCCACCAATACCGAGGAAGACGTGCGCCACTGCGCCGCGCTGGCCAGCCGCTATCGCATCATCTCGGTGCACGTGCTGCCGTGCTGGACGCGTTTCCTCAGTACCCTGCTGCCGGAGCACGGCCAGGCGGACGTGATGATTGGCGGGCCGGTCGGCTTTCCCGGCGGTGGGCAGACCACCGATCTCAAGGTGCAGGAGGTGCGCCAGCTGATCGCCGAGGGCGCGCGCGAGGTCGATATGGTGGTGAACATCGGTAAGGTGCTGTCGGGGGATTACGGCTACGTGCGTGAAGATCTGCGCCGAGTAGTCGAGGCCGCCGCACCGGTGCCAGCCAAAGTCATTCTGGAGACGCACTATCTGAACGAGCAGCAGATCCGTCGGGTGTGCGATATCGCCGTCGAAGTCGGCATGGTCTGGGTGAAAACCTCCACCGGCTGGGCACCGACCGGCGCCACGGTAGAGAAAGTGGCGATCATCGCCGATCAGTTGCGTGGCCGCATCCAGATCAAAGGGGCCGGCGGCATTCGCGATTTGGACACGGTGCGCGCGTTGTATCGGCTGGGCGTACGCCGCTTTGGCATGAGCGCGGCGGCCACCCAGCGCGTGCTGGAGCAGCTCGAACAGGAGCCAGGCCTGTTCCCAGAGCTGAACGATAACTAATCTTGCGCGATCCCAGCGCACGCTTCTGCGGGTGGCCCGCACCATCCGCCACGGGAGTGATAACAATGAAAGATTTACTTCTTACCCTTGATATCGGCACCGGCAGCACCCGCGCCGGGCTGGTCACCAACACCGGGGAAATCCTTGGCTTCGCCCAGCGTGAGTACGAACAGATCACGCAGCAGGCCGGTTGGTCGGAACAACCGCCTTCACTGTGGTGGCAGATTGTCTGCCAGTGTACGCAGGAGCTGTACGCGCGCTACGCCGAATACTGGCCGCGTATCGCCGCCGTCGGCGCCTGCGGGCAGATGCACGGCACGGTCTTGCTCGATGCCGACGGCGAGCTGGTCGTCGATCGCGCCATGCTGTGGAACGACAAACGCGCGCAGCCGCAGGTGGCGCGCTTTAGCCACCAACAGCCGCCGCAGCCCTGGCTCGAACTGTTGAACAATCCCCCCACCGCCGCCTGGCCGGCGTTCAAGCTGGCCTGGCTGCGTGAGCATCACCCATCGCAGTGGGAGCGCATCGCCACGGTGTTGATGCCTAAGGATTACGTCAATTTCCGGCTCTGCGGCGTACGCGCCACCGACTACAGTGAAGCCTCCTGCTATTACCTGATGGACAGCGCCACGCTGCAGTGGTCGCCAGAGGCGCTACGGCAGTTCGGGCTGCGCGCCGATCAGCTGCCCGCCATCCACCTCTCCAGCGAGGTGATTGGCCACATTACGCCCGCAGCGGCAAGCGTTACCGGTCTGCCGCCGGGCGTGCCGGTAGTAGCGGGCACGGCGGATATGGCCGCTACCCTGCTCGGTTCCGGCGTCTATCAGGCTGGCATCGCCTCCGACAGCACCGGCACCTCCACGCTGCTCACCGTGGTCTCGGAACACCCGCTGCTCTCTGCCAGCGTCAACAACCTGCACCTGGCCAACTCGGCCTGGGGCGGCTTTACCCTGCTCGATGCCGGTGGCGACGCCATGCGCTGGGCGCGTTCGGCGCTAAGCGCCGGCCAACTCAGCCACCAACAGATGCTCGATATGGCGGCCGAGGTGCCGCCGGGTGCCGAGGGGCTGCTGTTCCTGCCCTACCTAACCGGCGAGCGGCTGGCGGAACACACCAACTCGCGCGCGCAGTTCTTCGGCCTGCAGCGCAAGCATGGGCAGCCGCATCTCTACCGCGCGGTGCTGGAAGGCGTAGCGCTGGCCTCCCTGCGTAATCTGCAGCAGCTCAGGCGCCACGCACAGGAGCCGGAGGCAATGATCGCCTCCGGCGGCGGCGCGCGCAGCCCGCTGTGGCTGCAGATCAAAGCCTCGGTCTATAACCTGCCGCTGCTGCAGACGCGCAATCAGGAGAACGGCACCACCGGCTGCGCGATCGTCGCCGGGGTCGGCGTCGGGTTATTCAGCAGTTTCGCCCAAGGGGTGAGCCGCACTGTCAGCATCGAGCGCGAATTTACTCCCGATCCACGCCAGCACGAGCACTACCTGCGCTGCTTCGAGCTGTTCGAACAGCTCTACCGCCAGGCGCAGCCCCTCTACGAGCAGCTTGACGTTATTAGCTCGTTCTCTTTTTCTCCGGATGAAGGAACACCGTAATGAGCGACTCTCTGATTAATAAGGGCGACGTGGCGCAACACGCCGCGGCCGAAAGCATCGACCGCAGCGCCTATCTGCCCGCCACGCCCTGGCTGCAGCTGATGCTGGTCTGCTGCCTGTTCGCCCTGTGGGGCATGGCCGGCAACCTGAACGATATTCTGATCGCCCAGTTCAAAAAAGGCTTCGATCTGTCGGATACCCAAACCGCACTGGTGCAGTCGATCTTCTTCCTCGGCTACTTCGTGATGGCGCTGCCCGCCGCAGCGGTGATCAAACGCTACTCGTACAAGGTGGCGATCGTGATCGGCCTGTGCCTGTACGCGCTCGGTTGCTTCCTGTTTATCCCTGCAGCGCAGATCATGACCTACGGCGCTTTCCTGGCCTGCCTGGGGGTGATCGCCACCGGGCTGTCGTTCCTGGAAACCTCCGCCAATACTTACTCCAGCCTGCTGGGGCCGCTGGAAACCTCCACCCAGCGCATCAACTTCTCGCAGATCTTCAACTCGCTGGGGATCATTTTTGGCGTATTGATCGGCCAACAGCTGGTGTTCGGCAAAAACGATCCCAGCCACGCCGAGCTGCTACAGATGTCGGCGGCGGCAGCCGAAGCGGCGCGCACCCAGATGGTGTCGCAGGTGGTCACGCCTTATCTGATCATCGGCAGCGTGCTGATCGTGCTGGCGCTGATCTTCGTGGCGGTGAAATTCCCCGCCTGCAAAACCCAACGCTCGTACCAGGGAGCGGGCAAACCGCTGATGCAATCGCTGAAGATCCTGCTGGCGCTGCCGCGCTTCCGATTGGGGGTGTTATCGCAGTTCCTGTATGTCGGCGCGCAGGTAGGGCTGTGGAGCTTCACCATTCGTTTTGTGCAAATGATTGAGCAGGGGGCAACCGAGCATTCGGCCACCTACTGGTTGTTGGCCACGCTGGTCTGCTACTCGGCCGGCAAGGTGGTCACCACCGCACTGATGAAAAAGTTCAGCCCGGCGCGGTTGCTCGGCGTGTTCTGTTCGGTATGCGTGCTGCTGTTGCTGTTGGCCGTCAATATTCAAAGCCTGCTGGCGGTGGTGGCGATCATGGGCGTCAACTTTTGCATGGCGCTGTGCTGGCCAACCAACTTTGGCCTGACGATCAAAGGGCTGGGCGAAGAAACTCAGGTGGCCGGTTCGATCGTAGTGATGTCGATCATCGGCGGCGCGGTGGTGCCGCTAATCATGGGCATCATCTCCGATCTCAACGGCGGCGATATGCAGATCGCCTTCGCGGTGCCGCTGGTCTGCTTCGCCTACGTCGCCTTCTATGGCTTCTACTGCGCACGCAAGGGGATTTGATATGGCACACCGAATTAACGGGCTGATGCACGTCGGTTTGCGCTGCGCCGATATCGAACGAGCCGCCGGCTTCTATCGTTCACTCGGTTTCGAACCCCGGCAAACGCTGGCGCTCAGCGGCCCCGTCACCGTACAGTTTTTGCAGTTGGGTGAGTTAACGCTGGAGTTATACCAGCTACCCGCCGAAGGGCTGACTCGCCCCACCAGTGCCTATGGTATCGACCACATCGCTTTGCGGGTCACCGATCTGGCGGCCACGCAACGCTGGCTGGCGGATCTGGGCTATCCGGTGATTGAAGGGCCGACGCTGCAGCCCAGCGGCGCCAACGGCGTGCGCTATCTGATGATCGCCGGGCCGGACGGTGAGCGGGTGGAGTTCAGCCAACCGTTGTAATGTTTCTTCCCACATAGCACAAGGCCCGATGGCTGTTATAAGCCATCGGGCCTCATTCGCTTTTTTGTCAGCTCACGCGTCTTTATAACCTTGGCTCGCCGCTTGTCGGGTTATGCTTGTTACTCCCCCGATCTATGTAAACGATGCCAAATAATCCCGAACCGGGATAACAATGCTGAAAATAATTGCATCACAATAATTCAGCCAATAAAAAATATGTTTGCACAACATTTCGACAACACTATTTTTTCATCTACGGCAGTCATAACTGGAATAAGTCAATGGGAACGGGGTTGTCAGGGGAGATATGTTATTTCTTGATATGGGATTTTATCTAGAACCAACAGAAAATAGCGTGCATACGTAACAAAACAGCAACCCAAAGCTAAAAACCAGCAGAGAACACTTGCCTCTGCTGAGTTGATAGCTTTAAGATGGTGTAAGAAAATTTTCCCTGGTGTTGGCCGATCTTGGCAGCCTGACCCTAAGAGGTCAGGTTTTTTTTATGTTTTTTTCATCAAAAATTGACTAGAAAAGTGTATCGCCTTAGGGAGTTAGAAGCTAGTTAGACTAAAGTATAGTACCCTACTAGACCTTCATCAGTTCAGTTGGGTTATTATTTCACATAGCGGAAATCAGGTGCTAGCACTATTTTTCGCTCTGTATCTCAGCCGCCACGGCGTTCTATCAAGACCACCACACATTGCTCATTTCACCCAGCAACCCAACATACCCGCAGAACCATCACGAAATAGCACCGTTCCTGTCATTACAATAATGTGATCTCTATCAGATATTTTTTAATAGCGGACTTGGTCACGCAGGAGTACAGGTCCGAGGACATACTGTAAAAATCACACTGGCCGCCATTTTCACGCTTATTCCTCTGCGGGACGACGAAGTCATGCCTTATAGGCAAATCTTCAGTAGGAAAATATCACCAATTCACTATTAAAATAATTAAGACACCATTCATTATAAAATCACCAGTTAATATTTCGCCATGGCAGACAAGGCCGGGCAGCCCATGATAGCAATTCTGGAATCCTCTCCTGTCTTTAATCGGCCAGGCCGTTCAATTTCGCCGGCCTGCTGTGTTCACTGTGCCATTGCCCTGAAACTGCCTCGCGGCACGGCATAATAAGGTTAGCGCCGATCGCTTAAAAAGCCTTATCATTCTCACGCACCGGCATGCTCGTAGTGAAACTTCGCTGATGTTACTGGATAAAGTTATTTCTCTTAATTTATTCAAAGGTAACATTATGTTTAATATTTACAGCACCAACTACGCATCAATGAGCACCGAAAAATCAGCAGATCTTTATGTTTTAAGGAAAAATGTCTTTAAAGACAGGCTGCAATGGGCCGTGAACTGTTCAGACGGCAAGGAGCTGGATGAGTTTGATAATGATAAGACAAACTATATATTTGGCGTAAAGGACAACATGATAGTTTGTGGTACCAGGATGATTGATATGAAACACAAGAATATGCTGAACAGCGCATTTTCCTCTTTCTTTCATGACATCGTCATTCCAGAAGGGAATTTCATCGAATCCACACGCTTTTTCGTCGATAAAGAAAGAACCCAGTCACTGCTGGGTCGCCGGTTCCCTGTGACTCTGGCGCTGTTCTTATCGCTGATCAACTATGCGCGGCAACACGGCTATGACGGCATACTGGCCGTCTCCAGCCATCCGATGTTGCATATCATCAAAAGCTCCGGCTGGAACGTCACGCTGCTGAAGACAGGCATATCGGAAAAGAACGAGCCCGTTCATTTGCTGTTGGGCCACGTTGATCGTCAGAGCCAGGAGGCATTAAAAAACAAAATATTCAAAAAGTTGAATACGCAAGACGAGCACATGCTAAACGCCTGGCCGTTGAGCGACGAACCTGCATTCTAATCACCCCACCGGTTTAATCAGCTGAAGTTCCATCCCTAAACGGATAGCATGCCGGGCATTCGCCACCCCCAGCTTTTTGACAATGTTCCCCATATGAAACTTGATGGTGCAGGTTTTGATCCCCAGGATCATACCCATTTCCTGGTAGGTTTTCCCTACGCTGGCCCAATAGAGGATCTCGTTTTCTCTCTCGGTAAAACGGGCGTTTTTTTCCTGGCGCGCGGTGTTTTTTTCGGACAGTGAAGTCAGCGTCAAATACATCTCATGGGTCGATGCCAGCAGCAACGAAATATCGCCTTTATGCTGATTCAGCATCTGCATGGTTTCCGCCTTGCGCTCGGCAGCGAGGGTAAAGGAAAGGGTCACCAGATTATTATTAAAATCATGCAACACGAAGGTATAGCCGTCGGCTACGCCGAATTCGCGTGCTTGCTCGAACAACTCAGAAAAGCGGAAGCCGGCACCGGCCATCAGATTTTCATCCCAGGCAAAAGGCGTCAGGCGATTGAGCGCCGTAATGACTACCGGATCGGTATATTGTAGCCCTTGCTCTTTATATTGCTTTACCCATTCACCGGGATAATTGGTGACGCCAAAGATACATGACATATCTTTCTTGGATAACACCACGTAGGCCCAGATAAGCTCGCCGAAATCGCCTAATGCCGCTTCCAGATGCTTGCTGATAATGTGACTGATATTCTCTTCATATTCCATTAACTGCCTGCCCCGCTACCCAATACGCTGCTGGGTAGACTATACCAAAAAGGATCGACGCGCCGTAACCTTCACATCTCGCACGGATAATGCCCGGTGGAATATTGCCAGCGGCGGCCGGCAAGCGCTTTGCCTGCCGCCGATACGCGGGGTATATTAGCCGCACGTCCATTGTGCCTGTCAGGAGTGAATGAGTGAGCATGTTCGCAGAAGAGCGCCAGGAAAAACTCCTCGCCATTCTCAAGGAGAAGCGCAAGCTCTCCGTGGGGGAAATGAGCTCGCGCTTTAACGTCTCCGGCGCCACCATCCGCACCGATCTGCGCATTCTTGAAGACGCCGGTATGCTGACACGCACCCACGGCGGCGCCATTCTGCGCACCCGTGCCAGCTTCGAGGTCGGCTCCGATCAGCGTGAAGAGGTGAACCTCAGCGCCAAGGAGCAAATCGGTCAATTGGCCGCCGGCCTGGTGGAAGACGGCGACATCATCGTATTGGATACTGGCACCACCACCCTGCAGATCGCCCGCCATCTGCGCCAGCGCCGCAACCTGACCGTGGTCACCAACGATTTCATGATCGCCAAGAGTCTGGAAGACGTCGAATCGATCCAGATCATCCTGCTGGGTGGCATCGTCAAAAAGGGTTATCACTGCGCGGTCGCCATCAACGGCCGTTCGCTGCTGGATACGCTGAACATCGACAAGGCGTTTATGGGTGCCAACGCATTGTCGCTGAAACAAGGCGCCTGTGTGGCCGACATCATGCTGGCCGAAACCAAGCGCGCGATGGTTGAGCATGCCAATCAAGTGATCGTAGTGTGCGATCACTCCAAGCTGAGTAACACCTCGCTGGCGCAGTTCGCCTCCCCTGCACAGATCGATACCCTGGTGCTGGATCGCCTGCCGGAAGACGCGCAGGCCTATCAGGATGCCGGCATCGCGCTGCTGAGCGTTAGCTAATCCTCCCAACAAAAAAGGCGCGGCCCCACGGCCACGCCTTTCTTCACTACCGATCGCCCCGCTACTTGCGTTTGAGCAGCATATATACGCTGATCAGCAGGAATAGCATGCTCGGCAGCAGCGCGCCCAGCACCGGCGGCATGCTGTAGACCATGCTCAGCGGGCCGAAGATCTGATCCAGCACGTAGAACAGGAAGCCGAAGCTGATGCCGGTCACCACGCGGATACCCATCGGCACGCTGCGCAACGGGCCGAAGATGAACGACAGCGCCATCAGCATCATCACCGCCACCGACAGCGGCGAGAAGATTTTGCTCCACATGTTGAGCTGGTAACGGTTGGATTCCTGGCCGCTCTGCTTCAGGTACTTCACGTAGTTGTGCAGCCCACTGATGGAGAGCGAATCCGGATCCAGCGCCACCACGCCCAGCTTGTCCGGGGTTAGGTTAGTTTTCCATTCGCCGGTCAGCGTCTGGGTGCCGGTCACCTGTTTCGGGTTGGTCAGATCCGAGGTGTCCACCTGCGAAAGCTGCCACAGGCCGTTCTCGAAGCTGGCGGTAGCGGCATAGCGCACCGTTTCCAGGCGACGCTGATCGTTGAAGTGGTAGATGTTCACACCGGAGAGTTCTTTATCGCCGGAGACGCGCTCGATGTAGATGAAGTCATTGCCGTCCTTCGCCCACAGCCCGCTCTTGGTGGAGAGCAGCGAGCCGCCGTACATCTGCTGGGCGCGGTAGTTGCGCGCCATCTGCTCGCCCTGCGGCGCTACCCACTCGCCGATCGCCATGGTCAGCAGCACCAGCGGAATGGCGGTTTTCATCACCGAGCCGGCGATCTGCAGGCGGGTAAAGCCGGAAGCCTGCATCACCACCAGTTCGCTGCGCGTCGCCAGTTGGCCCAGGCCGAGCAGCGCGCCAAGCAGCGCCGCCATCGGGAAGAAGATCTCGATGTCTTTCGGCACGCTCAGCAGGGTGTACATGCCGGCGCTCAGCGCGGTGTACTCGCCCTGGCCGACCTTGCGCAGCTGATCGACGAACTTGATGATGCCGGACAGCGACACCAGCATGAACAGCGTCATGATGATGGTGTTGAAAATCGTTTTACCGATATACCGGTCTAATACGCCAAACATCAGGCCGCTCCTCTCAGGCGTGCGCGCAGCTTACGCATCGGCACGGTATCCCATAGGTTCAGCGCCAGCGCGATCGCGAAGTAAACGCCGTTAACCAGCCACAGCCACAGCATCGGATCCAGCTTGCCCTTGCCGGCGTTGGAGCGCAGCGAGGTCTGCAGCAGGAAGAAGATCAGGTACAGCAGGATAGCCGGCAGCATGCTCAGCACGCGGCCCTGGCGCGGATTCACTACGCTGAGCGGCACCACCAGCAGCGCCATCAGCGCCACCGATACCACCAGCGTCAGGCGCCAGTGCAGCTCGGCGCGCGCGTCCGGATCGTCGGACTCCCACAGCGTCTGCATCGACATCTGTTCGGATTCGGTGTTGTCCGCCGCCACGGTGCGGTGGCCAATCACCGCCTTGTAATCGGTGAAGTCGGTAATGCGGAAGTCGCGCAGCAGCGCGGTGCCTTCAAAGCGGGTGCCCTTGTCGAGCGTCACCACCTGCGAGCCGTCTTTCTGCTGCACGATGTTGCCGTGCTCGGCCACCACCACCGACGGGCGTTGGTTGCCGTTCGGCCGCAGCTGCGCCAGGAACACGTCGTTGAAGGTGCTGCCCTTCACGTTGCCGATAAACAGCACCGCGTTGCCGTCCTGCGAGGGTTTGAACTGCCCTTCCGCCAGCCCGGCGATGCTCGGGTTGGCCTTGGCTTCGTTCACCACCACGTCCTGATAGCGCGAGGCCCAGGGGCCGGCCCAAAATACGTTCACCGCCGCGATCGCAGAGGTGAACAGCGCCAGGATCATGGCAGCGATAATCAGGGTACGTTTGCCCAGCCCGCAGGCATGCATGACGGTGATTTCGCTCTCGGTATACAACCGCCCAAGCGTCATCAGCAAGCCGAGAAACAGGCTCAAAGGCAGGATGAGCTGCGCCATTTTCGGCACGCCCAGAGCGAGCAGAGAGAGTACTAAGTTTGTCGGGATATTGCCGTCCACCGCGTCGCCCAACACCCTGACCAAATTCTGACAAAAGAAGATCAGAAGCAGGATGAACAGGATGGCGATTTGGCTCTTGAGCGTTTCCCGTACCAGATATCTTATGATGATCACGCTTATTACGCCTGTGAAAACTTGTCTTTTTGCAGGAAAATCGATAATTTCATCGTTAATCCGCCATTTATTCTCATCATATGGCAACCTTCACAGCTAAAATAGTATTACAACATCAAGCCGTTTGGGTGTCCTATAGGAACTTGCTTATAGTCGCCAAAACAGAGCAATTTATGCCGTTCAGGTTAACATAATCCGTTAACTCAAATGGCAGGAGATCGTTACGGAGTCGGTTATTCTAGCCGTAGCGTCCGCCTTTGTCTTTAAGATTCAGGAGAGTGCATGGAGTTCAGTGTAAAAAGCGGTAGCCCGGAAAAACAGCGCAGTGCCTGTATTGTAGTCGGCGTTTTCGAACCGCGCCGCCTGTCCCCTATCGCAGAACAACTCGACAAAATCAGTGATGGTTATATCAGCGCATTGCTGCGCCGTGGCGAACTGGAAGGCAAGGTCGGGCAGACGCTGCTACTGCACCATGTGCCCAACATTCTCTCCGAGCGCATCCTGCTGATCGGCTGCGGCAAAGAGCGCGAGCTCGATGAGCGCCAATACAAGCAGGTGATCCAGAAAACCATCAATACCCTCAACGACACCGGCTCGATGGAAGCGGTCTGCTTCCTGACCGAACTGCACGTGAAAGGCCGCAACACCTACTGGAAAGTGCGTCAGGCGGTGGAAACCGCCAAAGAGACGCTCTACACCTTCGATCAGCTGAAAAGCAACAAGGTGGAGCCGCGTCGTCCGCTGCGCAAAATGGTGTTCAACGTGCCGACCCGCCGTGAGCTCACCAGCGGCGAGCGCGCTATCCAGCACGGCCTGGCGGTGGCTTCCGGCATCAAGGCGGCCAAAGATCTCGGCAACATGCCGCCGAACATCTGTAACGCCGGCTACCTGGCCTCGCAGGCCCGTCAGTTGGCGGACGCCTTCAGCACCAATATCACCACCCGCGTCATCGGCGAACAGCAGATGAAAGAGCTGGGCATGAACGCCTATCTGGCGGTCGGCGCCGGTTCGCAGAACGAATCATTGATGTCGGTGATGGAATATAAGGGCAACCCAAATCCGGACGCTAAGCCGATCGTGCTGGTAGGCAAAGGGCTGACCTTCGACTCCGGCGGCATCTCGATCAAACCGGCCGACGGCATGGACGAGATGAAATACGACATGTGCGGCGCGGCGACCGTGTACGGCGTGATGCGCGTGGTGGCGGAGCTGAACCTGCCGCTGAACGTGATCGGCGTGCTGGCCGGCTGTGAAAACATGCCGGGCGGCCGGGCGTATCGTCCGGGCGACGTGCTGACCACCATGTCCGGCCAGACCGTCGAGGTGCTCAACACCGACGCCGAAGGCCGCCTGGTGCTGTGCGACACCCTGACCTACGTCGAGCGCTTCGAACCGGAGCTGGTGATCGACATCGCCACCCTGACCGGCGCCTGCGTGATCGCCTTGGGCCACCACATCACCGGCCTGATGTCGAACCACAACCCGCTGGCGCACGAGCTGCTGGGCGCTTCCGAGCAGGCCGGCGACCGCGCCTGGCGCCTGCCGATGGCCGACGAGTACTACGAGCAGTTGGACTCCAACTTCGCCGACATGGCGAACATCGGTGGCCGCCCTGGTGGCGCCATCACCGCAGCCTGCTTCCTGTCGCGCTTCACCCGCAAGTACACCTGGGCACACCTGGATATCGCCGGCACCGCCTGGCGCTCCGGTAAAGCCAAGGGCGCGACCGGCCGCCCGGTGGCGCTGCTGTCGCAGTTCCTGCTCAACCGTGCAGGTCTGAACGGCGACGATTAAATACCCTTCATCTTTCAAGCCGCAGCGTTGTTGGCCGCATTCGTTCACCCCAGTCACTGACTTGATGTCAGCTCCTGGGGATGAACGAACTTGCCGCCTAGCTGCAACTTGAAATCTATTGGGTATATAATCCTCTCAGCAGCGAAGGGGTAGAGTTATCTGCTCCGTTCCCAAAAAGGGCGCAACCTACATGTTGTGCCCTGTTTTTTTATCGGCAGCGGTGGATCCTTAATGAAACAGGCGACGTTTTATTTGCTCGACAACGCGGAACCGTCTGGTGCGCTCAGCGCCCATGAGGCCGTGGCCTGCGCCGTTGCCGCCAACGGCTTCCGCGCCGGCAAGCGGGTGCTGATCGCCTGCGAGAGCCAGGAGCAGGCCCAGCGGCTGGACGAAGCGCTGTGGCAGCGCGAGCCGCATGAATTCGTGCCGCACAACCTGGCCGGCGAAGGGCCGCACTACGGCGCGCCGGTGGAACTGTGCTGGCCCGGCAAGCGCGGCAACGCCCCGCGCGATCTGCTGATCGCCCTGCTGCCGCAGTTTGCCGATTTTGCTACCGCTTTCCATGAAGTGGTAGACTTCGTTCCTTACGAAGACACTCTGAAACAGTTGGCGCGCGACCGTTACAAGGCCTATCGCAGCGTCGGCTTCCATTTGACCACGGCTACGCCGCCAACTCACTGAATACGATAAAGAATGGAAAAGACAAACAGTCAGCTCGACACCGCATACGACCCAAAACAGATCGAACAGAAGCTGTACGATCACTGGGAGAATCAGGGTTACTTCAAGCCGAACGGCGACACCAGCCAGGAAAGCTTCTGCATCATGATCCCGCCGCCGAACGTCACCGGCAGCCTGCACATGGGCCACGCGTTCCAGCAGACCATCATGGACACCATGATTCGCTATCAGCGCATGCAGGGTAAAAACACCCTGTGGCAGGCGGGCACCGACCACGCCGGCATCGCCACCCAGATGGTGGTGGAGCGCAAGATCGCCGCGGAAGAAGGCAAAACCCGCCACGACTACGGCCGCGATGCGTTCATCGACAAAATCTGGCAGTGGAAGGCGGAATCCGGCGGCACCATCACCCGTCAGATGCGCCGTCTGGGCAACTCCGTGGACTGGGAGCGCGAGCGCTTCACCATGGACGAAGGCCTGTCGAACGCGGTGCGCGAAGTGTTTGTCCGTCTGCACAAAGAAGACCTGATCTACCGCGGCAAGCGCCTGGTGAACTGGGATCCGAAGCTGCGCACCGCCATCTCCGATCTGGAAGTGGAAAACCGCGAGTCCAAAGGCTCCATGTGGCACCTGCGCTACCCGCTGGCCGACGGCGCGAAAACCGCCGAGGGCAAAGACTATCTGGTGGTCGCCACCACCCGTCCGGAAACCGTGCTGGGCGATACCGGCGTGGCCGTCAACCCGGAAGATCCACGCTATAAAGACCTGATCGGCAAAGAGATCATTCTGCCGCTGGTCGGCCGCCGCATCCGCATCGTCGGCGACGAACACGCCGATATGGAAAAAGGCACCGGCTGCGTGAAGATCACCCCGGCGCACGATTTCAACGACTACGAAGTCGGCAAACGCCACGGCCTGCCGATGATCAACATTCTGACCTTCGACGGCGACATCCGTCAGGAAGCGGAAGTGTTCAACACCCTGGGCGAAGTCTGCACCGACTACTGCAACGAGATCCCGGCCGAGTTCCGCGGCCTGGAGCGCTTCGCGGCGCGTAAAGCGGTGGTTGCCGCCTTCGATCAGTTGGGCCTGCTGGACGAGATCAAACCGCACGACCTGACGGTGCCTTACGGCGATCGCGGCGGCGTGGTGATCGAGCCGATGCTGACCGACCAATGGTACGTGCGCACCGCGCCGCTGGCCAAAGTGGCGGTGGAAGCGGTCGAACAGGGCGACATCCAGTTCGTGCCGAAGCAGTACGAAAACATGTACTTCAGCTGGATGCGCGACATTCAGGACTGGTGCATCTCGCGTCAGCTGTGGTGGGGCCACCGCATCCCGGCCTGGTATGACGTGAACGGCAAAGTCTACGTGGGCCGCAGCGAAGAAGAAGTGCGCAGCGAGAACAACCTGGGCGCCGACGTGGTGCTGACCCAGGACGAAGACGTGCTGGACACCTGGTTCTCGTCCGGCCTGTGGACCTTCTCCACCCTGGGCTGGCCGGAGCAGACCGAGGCGCTGAAAACCTTCCACCCGACCAGCGTGATGGTCAGCGGCTTCGACATCATCTTCTTCTGGATCGCGCGCATGATCATGCTGACCATGCACTTCATCAAGGATGAAAACGGCAAGCCGCAGGTGCCGTTCAAGACCGTCTACATGACCGGCCTTATCCGCGACGACGAAGGCCAGAAGATGTCCAAGTCGAAAGGCAACGTGATCGACCCGCTGGACATGGTCGACGGCATCTCGCTGGAAGATCTGCTGGAAAAACGCACCGGCAACATGATGCAGCCGCAGCTGGCGGAGAAGATCCGCAAGCGCACCGAGAAGCAGTTCCCGAACGGCATCGAGCCGCACGGCACCGACGCCCTGCGCTTCACCCTGGCGGCGCTGGCTTCGACCGGCCGCGACATCAACTGGGACATGAAGCGCCTGGAAGGCTACCGCAACTTCTGTAACAAGCTGTGGAACGCCAGCCGCTTCGTGCTGATGAACACCGAAGCGCACGACTGCGGCTTCAACGGCGGCGAGAAAGTGCTGTCGCTGGCGGATCGCTGGATCCTGGCCGAATTCAACCGCACGGTGAAAGCCTACCGCGAAGCGCTGGATACCTACCGCTTCGATCTGGCGGCCAACATCCTGTACGAATTCACCTGGAACCAGTTCTGCGACTGGTATCTGGAACTGACCAAGCCGGTGGTGAGCAACGGCAGCGAAGCGGAACAGCGCGGCACCCGCCACACGCTGATCACCGTGCTGGAAGCGCTGCTGCGCCTGGCGCACCCGATCATTCCGTTCATCACCGAAACCATCTGGCAGCGCGTGAAGCCGCTGACCGGCACGACCGCAGACACCATCATGCTGCAGCCGTTCCCGGCCTACGACGCCGCGCTGGAAGACGAGCAGGCGCTGAACGATCTGGAGTGGATCAAGCAAACCATCATCGCCGTGCGCAACATCCGCGCCGAGATGAACATCGCGCCAAGCAAAGCGCTCGACGTGCTGCTACGCAACTGCAGCGCCGACGCCCAGCGCCGCGTGCAGGAGAACCAAAGCTTTATCGCCCGTCTGGCGCGCCTGGAATCCATCGCGCTGCTGCCAGCCGGTGAGAAAGGCCCGGTCTCCGTCACCAAACTGGTGGACGGCGCCGAGCTGCTGATCCCGATGGCCGGTTTCATCGACAAGGACGCCGAGATCGCGCGTCTGGCGAAAGAGATGGGCAAGCTGGATGCGGAAATCGCTTCGATCGAAGGCAAGCTGGCGAACGAAGGCTTCGTGGCGCGCGCGCCGGAAGCGGTAGTTGCCAAAGAACGCGATCGTCTGGCGGCCTGCAAAGAAGGCAAAGTGAAGCTGCAGGAACAGCAGGCGACCATCGCCGCGCTGTAATCCACCGGCTCACGCCAACGCCTGAAAAACAGCGGGGTCTTCCCCGCTGTTTTTTTATCGCCGTTGCATCCGGGCCGGGTTAGATGTTATTACAAGATATTACTGCCGCAAGGACGCCGCCGGGAAATAACCCCGGCGCGTTTCGCGCTGCGATAAAAATGAAAAACGAACGTGGTCTCTTTCAATGGCGAGTGTAAACATGACAACAGCAACCCCGGCGCGCCTGCTGGTGCGCCCCATCACGGCGGAAGACAATCCCGCCATTGCTCACGTCATTCGCGAAGTCTCCGCCGAGCACGGCCTGACGGCGGATAAAGGCTATACCGTCTCCGATCCCAACCTGGATGCCCTGTATCAGCTCTACAGCCTGCCGCGCAGCGCTTACTGGGTGATCGAGGTGGACGGCCAGGTCGCCGGCGGCGGCGGCATCGCGCCGCTGCAGGGTGGCGCAGACGATATTTGCGAATTGCAGAAAATGTATTTCCTGCCGGTGTTGCGCGGCAAGGGATTGGCGAAACGCCTGGCGCTGCAGGCGCTGGATTTCGCCCGCCAGCACGGCTTCCGCTGTTGTTACCTCGAGACCACCGCCAGCCTGACGCAGGCCGTTGCGCTGTACGAACACCTGGGCTTCGAACACATCGATCACGCGATGGGCGCCACCGGCCACGTCGATTGCGAAGTCACCATGCTGAAAACGCTGTAATCGCCCCCCGCCTCTTCATCAGGGCGCAGCTTGCTGCGCCTTTTTTATTAATATCGCAATCAATCAGTAAAACTCGCTATAACGCCGTTTTTCAAGCAGATAAACTGACGTTAAAAACCACGATGTAAATTTAATGTGAAGTTCGTTAATAAATTAACGATCGCAAATTGACCGTTTTTCCCCCCGCGTTACTCTGCCAGTATCCCAATCGCGCACGGAGAGCTGTCATGTCGGAAAATACCTTTGATTACATCATCGTCGGCGCCGGATCCGCCGGCTGCGTGCTGGCGGCGCAGCTGATCCGCCGCACCCAGGCGCGGGTGCTACTGCTGGAAGCCGGCGGCGACGACAATAACCTGTTCATCAAGATGCCGGCCGGGGTGGCTAAGATCATCGCCAAAAAAAGCTGGCCCTACGAGACGGAACCGGAACCGCACGCCAATAACCGCCGTATGCAAATCGCGCAGGGCAAGGTGCTGGGCGGCAGCAGCTCGGTCAACGGCATGATCTACCTGCGCGGCCAGCCGCAGGACTACGACGACTGGGCCGAACGCTACGGCTGCACCGGCTGGAGCTACCGGGAGGTGCTGCCCTACTTTAAACGCGCCGAGGCCAACGAAAGCCTGTCCGACGACTACCACGGCGCCGACGGGCTGCTGCCGGTCAGCGAAAACCGCTACCGCCACCCGCTCAGCATGGCGTTTATCCGCGCCGGCCAGGAGCTGAACCTGCCCTACCGCAACGACTTCAACGGCGACAGCCAACACGGCGTCGGTTTCTACCAAACCACCACTCACAACGGCGAACGCGCCAGCACCGCCCGCACCTACCTGAAGACGGTGCGCGACGAACGGCGGCTGGTGGTGAAACTGAACGCCCTGGCGCACCGGCTGACCTTCGAGGGCAACGTCGCCACCGGCGTGGTCTACAGCCAGAACGGCGGCGCCGAAGTCACCGCGCGCGCCACCAAAGAGGTGATCGTCAGCGCTGGCGCGGTCGGTTCGCCGAAGCTGCTGATGCTGTCCGGCATCGGCCCGCGCGACCATCTGCAGCAGCTGGGCATCGAGGTGCGGGCGGATCTGCCGGTGGGCAAAAACTTCCACGACCATCTGCACATGTCGATCAACGTCAGCACCCGCGAGCCGATCAGCCTGTTCGGCGCCGATCGCGGCCTGCAGGCGCTGAGCCACGGCGCGCAGTGGCTGGCGTTTCGCAGCGGCGTGCTCTCATCCAACGTGCTGGAAGGCGCCGCCTTCACCGACAGCCAGGGCGACGGCCGGCCGGACGTGCAGATCCACTTCCTGCCGCTGCTGGACAGCTGGGACGACGTGCCCGGCGAGCCGCTGCCGAACATTCACGGCTTCACGCTCAAGGTCGGTTACCTGCAGCCGAAGGCGCGCGGCGAAGTGCTGCTGCGCAGCAGCAACCCGCGCGATCCGGTCAAGCTGCACGCCAACTACCTCGGCCACCCGGACGATCTGGCCGGCAGCGTGCGCGCGGTGAAGTTCGGCCTGGGCTTCCTGCAAACCGCGGCGCTGAAGCCTCTGATCAAAGATCTGCTGATGCCGCAGCCGGAGTGGACACGCGACGAGGCGCAGCTGGAAGAGTTCGTGCGCAACTTCTGCAAGACGGTGTATCACCCGGTGGGCAGCTGCCGCATGGGGCCGTCGCCGCAGGACGCGGTGACCGATCCGCAGCTACGGGTGCACGGTTTTGAACAGCTGCGGGTGATCGACTGCTCGGTGATGCCGCAGCTCACCAGCGGCAACACCAATGCGCCGACCATCATGCTGGCGGAAAAGGCGGTGGATCTGTTGCTGGGCGCGCCGCAGTAGGGGCGCCCCTCAACGTCAGGCGGCGGCGGGCACGCCGCTGTGGAAGCGCAGCTCGCTGTCCGGCGACAGGATCAGCTCAGCTTCGAGGCGGCCGAAATGCGCCACCCGTTCGCTGATGTCGCCGCCGGCGATCTGCTCGGCCAGCGTCAGGTAGTCCTGATAGTGGCGCGCTTCGGATCGCAGCAGCGAGACGTAAAAGCGGTTCAGCTCGTCGTCCAGGTGCGGCGCCAGTTTGGCAAAGCGTTCACAGGATCGCGCTTCGATGTAGGCACCGCAGATCAGTTTGTCGATCAGCGTCGCCGGATCGTGGGTGCGGATCTCGCGGATCATCCCCTTGGCGTAGCGGCTGGCGGTGATCTTGCGATACGGGATCCCGCGTGCCTGCATGATCTCCAGCACCTGCGAGAAGTGGTGCAACTCTTCCTTGATCAACAGCACCATGCGATCCGCCAGATCCTGGCCGTAGGCCGAGCCGTTTTTCGGCAGGATCTTGCGGGTGAACTGGCCCTGGCGGAACAGCGTGTCCGGCGCGCCCTGCGCCTCGTGCAGAAACGCCTCGTAGGGCCGCAGCAGCGCCAACAGCGCGTCGCCGCTCTCTTTGTCCGCCACGTAGCGGCGGATCAGCCACATGCCGGTCTGCGCGGCTTTCAGCTCGCACACCAGGTGGTCGGTCAGCAACAGCTGCAGGTTTTCCGGACGGCGCGCGGCGTCTATCCAGGCGTCGGGAGTTTCACAGTGCAGGAAGCTTAAAATCGGGGCTAACAGGGATTGGTATGTCATCGGCTTAATTGCCCTATGTATTTCAAGTTGCAGCTAGGCGGCCAGCTCACTCATCCCCAGGAGCTTACTCAGGTAAGTGACTGGGGTGAGAGAGTGCAGCCAACAACGCTGTAACTTGAAAGACGACGGGGATATCAGGGGCCGGCGAGAGCCGGCCCACAGGCATTAATCGGAAAGGAATCAGTGGCGTTTGCCGTCGTCGTCTTCGTCGATATAGTCGCCATCTTCGTCACCCTCACCGTCTTCACCGTTCGGATCTTCGAAGTAGGTGCCCCAGCCGTCGTAGTTGACGCCGCAGCGTTCCGCCAGCGCCACCAGCTGTTCTACCTGGGCGTCGATCAGCTCGGCGTTCAGGCCGACTTCGCTGATCACGTCGCAGCACATCACCATCGAACCGTCTTCCACTTCCAGCTCTTCGGCGTCGGTCACTTCGTAGCCCAGCTTGAAGGCTTCAACGGCGGCCTGCTCCAGAACCTCAAATTTCTCGGCGGACAGATGGTGCTCGATGGTGTAGAGCGCGTCCGGATCGCTGCCGTCTTCCAGCAGTTCTTCGATGATCAGGCGGGTCTCTTCACGTTGTTCTTCCAGCAATTCGCGGTTTGCCATGCCTATATCCTCAAGTCAAATGGCCTTCATTCCTTCTATTTTCACACACCGCCGACATTGCTTCCACGATAAACGTGAAAGATTTCCTCGCTGGGGTTGAAATTGAATATTCATACATATAAAGTGAATTTTAATTCAATTAAGCAATCAGGGAATCGGACTATGAGCACCGGCAATGCGTTCTACCAACGTCACTTTCTGAGGTTAATGGATTTCACCCCCGCCGAGCTGCAGGCGCTGCTGCGGCTTTCGGCCGATCTGAAACAGGCCAAGAAGCAGGGGCAGGAACAGCGCCGGCTGCAGGGCAAAAACATTGCGCTCATCTTCGAAAAAGACTCGACCCGCACGCGATGCTCTTTCGAAGTTGCCGCATTCGATCAGGGCGCGCAGGTGACCTATCTCGGCCCAAGCGGCAGCCAGATCGGCCATAAAGAGTCGATGAAAGACACCGCCCGGGTGCTGGGCCGCCTGTACGACGGTATTCAGTATCGCGGCTACGGCCAGGCGCTGGTGGAAACCCTGGCGCAGCACGCCGGCGTGCCGGTGTGGAACGGCCTGACCGACGAGTTCCACCCTACCCAATTGCTGGCGGATCTGCTCACCGTGCAGGAACACCTGCCGGGCAAGGCGCTGAGCGAGGTGAAGCTGGCGTACGTCGGCGACGCACGCAACAACATGGGCAACACGCTGCTGGAAGCCGCCGCGCTGGCGGGCATGGATCTGCGGCTGGTGGCGCCGAAGGCCTGTTGGCCGCAGCCGGAACTGGTGGCCGAATGCCAGGCGCTGGCGCAGCAAACCGGCGCGAAACTCACCCTGAGCGAAGACATCGCCGAAGGGGTACAAGACGCCGACTTCCTCTACACTGACGTCTGGGTGTCGATGGGCGAACCGAAAGAAACCTGGCAAGAGCGTATCGCGCTGCTGCGGCCGTATCAGGTCAACATGGCGATGCTGAAGCTGACCGGCAACCCGAACGTGAAGTTCCTGCACTGCCTGCCGGCTTTCCACGACGACCAAACCACGCTCGGCAAGCAGATGGCGCAGCAGTACGACCTGCACGGCGGCATGGAAGTGACCGACGAGGTGTTCGAATCGGCGCACAGCGTGGTGTTCGATCAGGCGGAAAACCGGCTGCACACCATCAAGGCGGTGCTGGTCGCCACGCTGAGCGAAACCCTCTGATTGTTCCCCCTCCGCCCTGGCACCCCCGGCCAGGGAGGCTAATATATTCCTGGAATATCAAATAGCGGATTAACCTTTGCCCGCCGCCGGCAAAGGTTCTACCGTGACAGGCCGACGGCGCCCGCGCCGTAAAAACCAACGATAACAAACCGTTCTCAGCGCCGCCTTGCGGCGCCTTCAGGGGATACACACCGATGAAAGCCAAACTCTTGCCGCTGTTCCTGCTCGCCGCCCTGCCCACCGCCACGTTAGCCGCCACGCCGCCGAATACGCTGGTGGTGGTGCAATCGCTGGATGACATCGTCAGCCTCGATCCGGCGGAAGCCAACGAACTCTCCAGCATCCAGACAGTGCCCAGCCTGTATCAGCGTCTGGTGCAAGCGGATCGCGACGATCCAGCTAAGGTGGCGCCGGTGCTGGCGGAAAGCTGGCAGGGCGATGCGGCGGCCAAAACGCTGGCGGTGAAACTGCGGCCGCAGGCGGCGTTTGCCTCCGGCAATCCGCTGACCGCTGACGACGTGATCTTCTCTTACAGCCGCGCGGTGAAAATGAACAAATCGCCGGCGTTCATCCTCAACGTGCTCGGCTGGCAGCCGGACAACATCGACGCGCAGCTGAAGAAGATCGACGACCATACCGTGCAGCTGCGCTGGACGGCGGACGTCAGCCCGACGGTGGCGCTGAATATCCTCTCGACGCCGATCGCCTCGATCGTCGACAGCAAGGCGGCGCTGGCCAACGTCAAAGACGGCGACTTCGGCAACGCCTGGCTGAAAATGCACTCCGCCGGCAGCGGCCCGTTCAAGATGCGCGTCTATCAGCCGCATCAGGCGATCGTGCTGGACGCCAACCCCACCTCGCCGGGCGACAAGCCGCAGCTGAAAAACATCATTATTAAAAACGTGCCGGATCCGGCCACCCGCCGCCTGCTGATCCAGCAGGGCGACGCCGATATCGCCCGCGAACTGGGCGCCGATCAGACCGACACGCTGAAAAACCAGCCGGGCGTCAAGGTGCTGGAGATCCCGTCCGCCGAGCAAAACTACCTGGTGTTCAACACCGGCAACGGCGCCAATCCGCTGCTGAACAACCCGGCCTTCTGGGAAGCGGCGCGCTACCTGGTGGATTATCAAGGCATCACGAAGGATCTGCTGAAGGGCCAATACTTCGTGCACCAGAGCTTCCTGCCGGTCGGGCTGCCGGGCGCGCTGGAGACCAACCCGTTCAGCTACGATCCGGCCAAGGCGAAAGCGATCCTGGCCAAGGCGGGCATCACCCACGCCGCCTTTACGCTGGACGTCGAGAACAAACCGCCGTTCATCACCATCGCGCAGGCGCTGCAGGGCAGCTTCGCCGCCGCCGGCGTGAAGATCGAACTGCTGCCGGCCGCGGGCAGCCAGGTTTACTCCCGCGTGCGCGCCAGGCAGCATCAGGCGGCGATCCGGCTGTGGATCCCGGATTACTTCGACGCCCACTCCAACGCCAGCGCCTTCGCCTACAACGACGGCAAGAGCAGCACGGTGGCGTGGATGAACGGCTGGCAGATCCCGCAGTTGAACCAGCAGACGCTGGCGGCGCTGGCCGAAGCCGATCCGGCCAAACGCCGCGCGCGGTACACCGCCATGCAGCAGGCGCTGCAGCGCAGTTCGCCGTACGTGTTTATCGATCAGGCCAAAACCGAAGTGGTGCTGCGCGACAACGTCAAAGGCTACCAGCAGGGGCTGAACGCCGACATGGTCTACTACGATCGCGTCAGCAAATAGCCGGCGGGCGGCCATCGCCGGCCAATCGATTGCGGGGCGGCAAAAAACGGCGTTTTAACGCTTGCAGTGGCGAAAAGCGCGAGTATAATGCGCCACAATTTGCCAGGAGAAAGCATGAAAAACGACGTTTGTTTTGTTAGCCGCAATCGACAAAACCGACTGCCTATCGGCGGCCAGCTGCCGTTGTTTCTCCTGTTGCTAAACCGATCTTTTCAAGCCCCTCATTGAGGGGCTTTTTTTTGCCTTAAAAAGTCCCGCGCCACGGGCACGCGTCGAGGAGGAGTGAAAAATGGCCAACCCGCTGTATCACAAACACATCATCTCTATTAACGATCTCAGCCGCGAGGATCTGGAGCTGGTGCTGCGCACCGCCGCCGGTCTGAAAGCCAACCCGCAGCCGGAGCTGTTGAAACACAAGGTGATCGCCAGCTGCTTCTTTGAAGCCTCGACCCGTACCCGCCTGTCGTTCGAAACCTCGATGCACCGCCTCGGCGCCTCGGTGGTCGGTTTCGCCGACGGCAGCAACACCTCGCTCGGCAAAAAAGGCGAAACCCTGGCCGACACCATCTCGGTGATCAGCACCTATGTGGACGCTATCGTGATGCGCCATCCGCAGGAAGGCGCAGCGCGCATGGCCTCGGAATTCTCCGGTAACGTGCCGGTGCTCAACGCCGGCGACGGCGCCAACCAGCACCCGACCCAGACCCTACTGGATCTGTTCACCATCCAGGAAACCCAGGGGCGCCTGAGCAACCTCAGCATCGCCATGGTCGGCGACCTGAAATACGGCCGCACCGTGCACTCGCTCACCCAGGCGCTGGCCAAATTCGAAGGCAACCGCTTCTACTTCATTGCCCCGGACGCGCTGGCGATGCCGGCCTACATCCTGAAAATGCTGGAAGAGAAAGGCATCGAGTACAGCCTGCACAGCAGCATTGAAGAAGTGGTGCCGGAGCTGGATATTCTCTACATGACCCGGGTGCAGAAAGAGCGCCTCGATCCTTCCGAGTACGCCAACGTGAAGGCGCAGTTCGTGCTGCGCGCCGCGGATCTGACCGGCGCGCGCACCAACCTTAAGGTGCTGCACCCGCTGCCGCGCATCGACGAGATCGCCACCGACGTGGATAAAACGCCGCACGCTTACTACTTCCAGCAGGCGGGCAACGGCATCTTCGCCCGTCAGGCGCTGCTGGCGCTGGTGCTCAACGCAGATTTGGCTCTTTAAGGGGGAACCGCCATGACTCACGACAACAAACTGCAGGTCGAAGCGATCAAATGCGGCACGGTGATCGACCACATTCCGGCGCAGATCGGTTTCAAGCTGCTGACGCTGTTCAAGCTGACCGCCACCGACCAGCGCATCACCATCGGCCTGAACCTGCCCTCCAACGAGCTGGGCCGCAAGGATCTGATCAAGATCGAGAACACCTTCCTGACCGAGCAGCAGGCTAACCAGCTGGCGATGTACGCGCCGAAGGCCACGGTAAACCGCATCGACAACTATGAAGTGGTACGCAAGCTGACCCTCAGCCTGCCGGACCACATCGACGGCGTGCTGACCTGCCCGAACGGCAACTGCATCAGCCGCAGCGAGCCGGTGGCGTCGAGCTTCAGCGTCAAATCGCGCGGCGGCGAAGTGCACCTGAAGTGCCGCTACTGCGAGAAAGAGTTCGAGCATCAGGTGGTGTTGCAGGCCGACTGAATTCTGCCCTTTTAGCGGGAGCGGCGCTGTTAATCTGCGCGTCACTCCCTATAATGGATGCCTGAAAATAACTCTACCCACGTTGCTACCCACCGAATTTTACGCTGCGGCCGACCGCGCGGCGGCGTGAAAGACAACGGGTCTATCAGGAGAAAACATGTCACGTAATATCAGCACTGAACTCGCCCCGGCAGCCATTGGTCCTTACGTGCAGGGCGTTGATCTGGGCAGCATGATCATCACTTCCGGCCAGATCCCGGTCGATCCGAAAACCGGCGCCGTTGCCGACGACGTGGCCGCTCAGGCGCGCCAGTCGCTGGAAAACGTCAAAGCGATCGTCGAAGCCGCCGGCCTGATCGTTGCCGACATCGTGAAAACCACCGTGTTCGTGAAAGACCTGAACGACTTCGCCACCGTCAACGCCGCGTACGAAGCCTTCTTCACCGAGCACAGCGCGCCGTTCCCGGCCCGCTCCTGCGTGGAAGTGGCGCGTCTGCCAAAAGACGTGAAGATCGAAATCGAAGCCATCGCCGTGCGTCGTTAATCGACGCTCACGCGAATCACGGCCAGTGCAGACTGGCCGTTTTTATTGATAAGAATTTTATTAATTCAATTAATTTATAGCGATAGCGTAATATCGCCCACATTTACAATCCCACAATAAAAATACGCCTATAATTGTTTTTCACCCGGCCGGGTCATTGCTGTTTCATTTCGTTCACCCCGTGAATAATGACAGGAGATAACCATGGCACCTAGCGTATTGGATTATTTTATCCAACAAGTTTCCCGTTATCCGGAAAAACTTGCCGTCGTCGGCAATAATAAACACCTGACCTACCGTCAATTGGATGAAGCCAGCAGCGCACTGTGCGCGCTGTTGCTACGACGGGGCGTGGCGCCCGGCACCTATGTGCCGCTCGTCACGCTGCGCACGCCGGAAATGCTGAACGGTATGTTGGCGATCGTCAAAGCCGGCGCAGGCTATATTCCCATCGATGCGCGTTACCCGGAAAAAAGAATACAGGATATCGTTACGCAAAGCGGTTCCCCTTTAATACTCGCCAGCAACGCGACAATTGCGTTATCGGAAGATAATTTCAGCGAAGACGTTATTTATATTGATAATATATCAATTTCGCCACAGGAAAATATAACGTTAATCTCTCCGCCTCCCGATGCCATCGTTTATCTCATTTTCACTTCAGGCACCACCGGCAAACCGAAAGGTGTGCTGATCGAACATCAGTCGCTGCTGAATTTAATTCTCTGGCATAACAAGCAATTCGCTATGGATGCCGAAAGTCGTTCTACGCTGATCGCCGGCTTGAGTTTCGACGTCGCGCAATGGGAGATCTGGTCGCCTCTGACCAGCGGCGGCACATTGTATCTGCCGCCGGAAGACGCTCGCCTGCAGCCGGAAGTGCTGCTGGTCTATTTTGCCGAACAGGGTATCACTCACGCCAGCCTGCCCGCCGTACTGGTTGCCGACGTGGTCGGCGCGCCGCAGCCGGCCAATCTGGCGCTGCGGTATCTGTTCAGCTCGGGGGAAAAACTTCATCCGGTCGATCTGCGCGGCATCGATTATCCCTTGATCGATTACTACGGCCCGACAGAAGCCACCATATTCGCCACCTGCAACCGGGTGGCTTGCGCCACGCAAAATCCGCCCGCCAGCATTGGGCGGCCCATCGGCGATACCGAAATATTCATCCTCGATGACCGACTGCAGCCCGTGATCGGCGATCGCCCCGGCGAGCTGTATATCAGCGGTCGTTGCCTGGCACGCGGCTACCTGAACAATCCGGCATTGACGGCCGAACGCTTCATCACCCCGCCTCACTTCGCCGGGTTACGTCTGTATCGCAGCGGCGATCGGGCTCGTTGGCTGGCGGATGGCCGCATTCAATATCTGGGCCGTATCGACGATCAGGTCAAAATCCGCGGCAATCGCATTGAACTGGGCGAAATCGAAAACGCCATGTTGCAGGTTGCGGGCGTTCGTAAAGCGGTGGCCGCCGTGGCGATGGCAGATGATCCGCTGGGCAAGAAAATCGTGGCGTTTCTGATCGCGGAGAGTGACGGCGAAAACGTGACCGCACGCGTCCGACAGAAACTGAAAGAAACGCTGCCCACCGCATTTCTGCCCGCCGATTATCGTTTACTGGAACACATGCCGCTGAACAACAACGGCAAGATCGACAAAGCGGCTCTGTTGGCGCATTACCAACCGGTCAGCGTCAGTGTCGGCGTTGCGCAGCCGCTGACCGCCGACCAGCGCGTCGTCGCCGATCTCTGGCGCTCGCTGCTGAAAGTGGAACAGCCCGCATCCGGCGATGATTTTTTCTCGCTGGGCGGCCATTCGCTGTTAGCGGCCAAACTGATGGCGGCGCTGGCCGAGGCATTTGCCGTCGAGACTTCGGTGCACGACATCTATGAATATCCCACTCTGGGCGCCCTAGCGCAGGCACTGGCACAACGCAGAGACCGGCAACCGACACAGCGGCAAGGCGAAGCGCGTGCCTTGCAGGATGATGTTTATTTGCCGTCGGATCTCGTCATCGATCCGACGTTCGATCCGCGGCAAATCAGCGCGCCGCGCGCCATTTTGCTGACCGGCGCCACCGGCTTCGTCGGCGCGCATCTGTTGGCCGATCTGCTGCGCACCACCGACGCCGAGCTGTACTGTCTGGTGCGCGACGGCGCCAAACTGCCGCCGAGACAGCGGCTGGAGGCGGTGCTGCAGCGCTACCGGATCGCGCTGAACGCCAGCCAGCACGCGCGCATTCATATCGTGCCTGGCAACGTAGCGGAACACGACTTTTCGCTGACGCCGGCGGCCTACAGGGCGTTAAGCCGAGATATCGATCTGATTTACCATTCGGCCAGCGCGGTGAATTTTATCCAGCCTTACGCCTACATGAAGCGCGACAACGTGCAGGGCCTGCGGGAAATCATTCGCTTCGCGGCGCATAGCCGCACCAAGCCGCTGATGCTGCTGTCGACCATCTCCGTATACAGCTGGGGGCATCTGCACACCGGCAAGCGGGTGATGCGGGAAAGCGACGATATCGACCAAAACCTGCCGGCGGTCAGCCGCGATATCGGCTACGTGCGCAGCAAATGGGTGATGGAGAAAATCGCCGATTTAGCGGCGGCGCAAGGCCTGCCGCTGATGACCTTCCGCCTGGGCTACGCCACCTGCCACAGCCGTACCGGCGTCAATGCCGATTATCAATGGTGGGGACGGCTGGTGAAAACCTGCATCAGCAGCGGCACGGTGCCGGATTTACGGGATATGCGCGAAGGGTTGACCACGGTGGATTACATGACTCGGGCCATCGCCCACGTCTCTCGCAACCCGCAGGCGCTGGGGCAGAAATTCAACCTGATCCATCAAGGTGACAATAATCTGACGCTGCGTGAGTTTTTCAGCCTGCTGGAGCGCGAGTTCGGTTATCGTTTTCGCCCCTTGCCCTTCGCACAGTGGCGGGCACAATGGGAAAACGACAGCGACGCGCCGCTGTACCCGCTGCTCAGCCTGTTCAAGGATCCTATGGTGGACGAGCTATCGACGGTGGAGCTCTATCAAGACACCTATCGGTGGGACTGCAGCAACCTGCAACGCTTCCTGCAGGGCAGCGGTATCGATGAGCCGCGCTTCACCCGCCAGCTGCTGCTGAATTACCTGCAGCACGCCATCGGGTATGCGCCGCTGTCGCTACAGGCGTAACAAAACCGGGGCTCAACTGGCCGAGCCCCGTCACCCTCACTCCGTTTTAAGCCCCCGCAGCAGCGCCTCCAGCGGGTACACCGCGGCAATCACCACTTCGTCGCGCGTCTGCGCCGCCGCATCCAGCCGGCGCTGCGCTTGTTCGGCCTCGGCCCGGCTCAGCGGTTTGTCCTGCTGATGGCGATCCAGCAGCGTTAACCCCAATACGGCCAGGGCATCGACGTCCTGCGCCACCGGCGCCAGCTCCCGCAGCGTGCGGTTGCCCGCGATCGCCGTTTGCAGCGCCGCGCCGTTCGCCTGCCAGCGCTGCAGCCGTTCGCGCAGCGCCTGCGCCGCCGCCTTATCGCGCTTATCCTTCAGCAAAGCCGCAACCTGGGCATGCATGTCACGCACCGCGCCGCTCTCCGGCGGCAGCGCATCGGCAAAGCGGTTCAGCGGTTCGAACTGATGATAGTTGCCGGCCTGGAACTTCAGGTGCTGCCGGGTGTAATACTGCGCCGGTTCCACCGCCTCGGCCAGGATCTGCAGCGGCGCGATCTGCACGCTGTTGCTCAGCCGGGTGAATTCGCGCGCCGTTTCCGCATGCTGCTGCAGGCCGACCGACACCACCGACCAGGCGTCGATCGCCGCCAGCCGCCGGTACATGTTGCTTTCGTCGGTAACGTCCTGCGCCGACCACAGCCGCTCCGCCACCGCGAAGGCGCGCGGCCACAGCTTGAGATCGATCAGCGGCGCGCGCACGTTTTCCGCCCACAGCGCCGCTTCACCGCCGAGAATATTGGCCTGCCCTTTCTCGTCCGGCACCACCGGCATCTTGCCCGCCGGCGCCGCCGCCAGCTTGTCGCCGCTGGTGGGGTAACGCACGTTGCCGACCAGCGTATAGCCGCTGAGCTTGTCCTGTTGCAGCGTGACCACCGGCCGCGTGTCGCCCATCCAGGTATCGACGCGGAACGTCACCTGCTGCGGCGTGCGCCAGACGATGTCGTGCACCGCGCGGCGCGACTTGCCGTTGAAATCGATAAAGCCGCGCCAGCCCTGCTTGCCCTCGATCAGCGTGAAGCTGCCCTCCACCGCGCTACCCTTCAGACGCGGCATGCTGAAACGCCAGCTTTGCGCCTGCTCGCCGGGTTGCACCGCCGTCTCAACCCCCAGCGGCTGCGGCAGAATTTCATTGCGGTAGTGATAGGCGGTGCTTTGCGGCTGATCGAGGTAGAAACCGGTGGAGAGGATGCCCTGATAGCCGTCCTGCGCGCTGGCGCCCAGCGAGTCTTGCCCCTGCCAGGATTGAATGACGATCGAGCGCGGCAGCGACGGATGGTAGATCTCGTCCCAACCGACCATCTGCCGCTGATGCTTCTCGAGGATCTTTTCCAGCTTCTGGTTGAAGTAGGCCTGCAGCGCATGGGTATCCGCCAGCCCGTTCTGCTGCATAAACGCCTGAATCGACGGCGACGCCCGCCACTGGCTGGCGTCCACTTCGTCGCCGCCGATGTGCAGATAAGGATCGGGGAAGATCGCCGCCAGCTCGCCGACGATCGCATCGACAAACTGATACACCTCGTCGCGGGTTGGATCGAGCGTCGGCTTATGCACGCCCCACTCGCGCTCCATGCGATACGGCCCCGGCGCACTCATCAGATCGGGATAGGCCACCGCGATGCTGGAGGCGTGCCCCGGCATGTCGATCTCCGGCACCACGCGAATGCCGCGCGCCGTGGCGTAAGCCACCACCTGCCGCATTTGCTCACGGGTGTAAAACAGGCCGTCGCTGGCCTGCTGCTGCAATTTGGGGTAATGCTCGGAGGCGAAGCGCCAGCCCTGATCGTCGGTCAGGTGCCAGTGGAATACGTTGAGCTTGGCCGCCGCCATGCCGTCGAGCTGGCGCAAAATGTCCGGCAGCGGCAGGAAATGGCGCGCCGAATCCAACAAAACGCCGCGCCACGGGAAGCGCGGCACATCGCGAATATCCACCAATGGCAGGAAAGTGTTTTGCCCGTCGGTCTGCAGCAGCTGCAGCAGGGTCTCCATGCCGCGCAGCGCGCCAAAGCGAGTGTTGGCGGTCAGCGTGGCGCCCTGCGGCGTGACCGCCAGCCGGTAGCTCTCATCGCTGCCCGGCAGCGGCTGCGCCGCCACCCGGTCCTTGATCACCACCTTGATCGCCGCGCCGTTTGCTTCTTCCCTCAGCGCCAGCGTCCAGCCGGTCTGCAACTCGATGCGCTGGCGCCAGCGCGGCAGCGCGTCGCCCAAATCATCGCCCTGCAGCGTCAGAGACAAGCGGCGATCCAGCACCAGCTTGCCCGCCGGTTGCGTCACTTCCACCTGCTGCGGCCAGGGCATCAGCGGCAAATCACCCGCCGGCTGCGCCAGCGCGCCGCAAGAAAACCATAACGATGAAGCCAGTAGCGTATAACGGAAAGGTCTGTGCATCGGAAATTCCTCAGAGGAAAAAAACAAAATATCCCCAATGAATTTCAAACCACCGCTAGGCGATAAACAACAACGCGTTGGTTTGAAAGGCGCAGGGGAAAACAGCCAACGCTGTAGATAAAGACTCAGCACAGAACAGATGTCCAACCGTTGCGGTGAAAAAGCGGACGGGATCACAGTTGCCCCCTCCCGGCCGGAGGGGGCGAACGGGTTATTGCCAGCCGTAGCGGCGCACGAACCAGCCTTTCACACACTGGGTCAGCACCATGTAACCGGCGAGGATCAGCACCAGCCACGGGAAGTAACCGAGCGGCAGCGCCTGCAGCTGCAGGAAGCCGGCCAGCGGCGAGAACACCAGGCCGATGCCGGTGGCGATCACCGCCAGCGTCATGATGCACAGCGGCCAGGACGGGCGGCTCTGGATAAACGGAATTTTGCGCGTGCGGATCATGTGCACGATCAGCGTTTGCGACAGCAGCCCTTCCACGAACCAGCCGGACTGGAACAGCGTCTGCATTTCCGGCGTGTTGGCCTTGAATACCCACCACATCAGGCTGAAGGTCAGCACGTCGAAGATCGAACTGATCGGCCCAAAGAACACCATAAACCGCCCCAGATCGGCGGAGTTCCAGCGCTGCGGCTGGGTGATCTGATCGTCATCGACGTTATCGAACGGGATGGCGATCTGCGAGATGTCGTACATCAGGTTCTGAATCAACAGGTGCAGCGGCAACATCGGCAGGAACGGCAGGAAGGCGCTGGCGATCAGCACGCTGAACACGTTGCCGAAGTTGGAGCTGGCGGTCATCTTGATGTATTTCAGCATGTTGGCGAAGGTGCGGCGCCCTTCGATCACCCCCTGCTCCAGCACCATCAGGCTTTTTTCCAGCAGGATGATGTCCGCCGCTTCCTTGGCGATATCCACCGCCGAATCGACGGAGATGCCGATATCTGCCGCGCGCAGCGCCGGCGCGTCGTTGATGCCGTCGCCCATAAAGCCCACCACGTGCCCCTGGCGGCGCAGCAGTTTGACGATGCGCTCCTTGTGCAGCGGCGTCAGCTTGGCGAACACCGTGGTGCGCGCCGCCGCCTGCGCCAGCTGCTCGTCGTCCATCTGCTCGATCTCGCTGCCGCGCAGCAGATGATCGGCCTCGAGCCCGACGTCACGGCACACTTTGGCGGCCACCAGTTCGTTGTCGCCGGTGAGGATCTTCACCGTGACGCCGTTCTGTTTCAGCGCCGCCAGCGCCGGCGCGGTGCTCTCCTTCGGCGGATCGAGGAAGGCGACGTAGCCTTCGAGGATCAGATCCGACTCGTCCGCCACGCCGTATTCATGGGTTTGCGCCGGCAGGATCTTGTTGGCCACCGCCACCACCCGCAGCCCCTGCTGGTTGAGATCGTCGGTGATGCGGCGGATCCTCGCCAGCAGCGCCTCGCTCAGCGGGATCACCTCGTCTTCGTGGCGCACGTGGCTGCAAATCGCCAGCATCTCTTCCAGCGCGCCCTTGCACACCAGCTCGTGATACTCGTTGTCTTTGGCCACCACCACCGACATGCGGCGGCGCACGAAGTCGAACGGGATCTCATCCACCTTGCGGTAGTTTTGCAGCGCCTGCGGCTGCTGATTTTGCTCCGCGCAGCTCAACACCGCCACGTCGAGCAGGTTTTTCAGCCCGGTCTGGTAGAAGCTGTTCAACCAGGCGTAGCGCAGCACCCGCTCGCTGCTGGCGCCGAACACGTCGGTATGGCGCTCCAGCACGATCTTGTCCTGAGTCAGGGTGCCGGTCTTGTCGGTGCACAGAATGTCCATCGCGCCGAAGTTCTGGATGGCGTCCAGGCGTTTGACGATCACCTTCTGACGCGACAGCTTCACCGCCCCTTTGGCCAGCGTCGAGGTGACGATCATCGGCAGCATCTCCGGCGTCAGCCCGACCGCCACCGACAGCGCGAACAGCGCCGCCTCCCACCAGTCGCCCTTGGTGTAGCCGTTGATCAGCAGCACGATCGGCGTCATCACCAGCATAAATCGGATCAGCAACCAGCTGACCTTGCTGATGCCGCTCTGGAAGGCGTTCGGCTGCTCATCCTGGCTGGTGACGCGCTGCGCCAACTGGCCGAAATAGGTGCCGCCGCCGGTGCCAATCACCATCGCCAGCGCGGTGCCGCTGACCACGTTGGTGCCCATGAAGCACAGGTTCTGGCAGTCGAGCGGATCGGCCGCCAACGCCTGCGGCGCCGCGGATTTTTCCACCGGCAGCGATTCACCGGTCAGCGCCGCCTGGCTGATGAACAGATCCTTGGCCGACAGCACGCGCAGATCCGCCGGGATCATGTCGCCGGCCGCCAGCTTGATGATGTCGCCCGGCACCAGCTGCGCGATCGGCAGCTCCACGTGCTCGCTCCTGCCGGTGAGCGCATCGCTGCGGATCACCGTGGCGGTGTTGCTCACCATGGCCTTCAGCGCGTCGGCCGCCCGGTTGGAGCGCGCCTCCTGGATGAAGTTCAGCAGCGTGGAGATCAGCACCATCAGCGCGATCACCAAGGCGCCGGTCAAATCCTCGGTGGCGTAAGAGATCATGCCGAGCGCGGTCAGCAGCAGGTTGAACGGGTTGCGGTAGCAGTGCCAGAGGTGTTGCCACCAGGCCTCTTTCTGCTGATCGTCGATGACGTTCTCGCCGCAGCGCTGGCGCACCTGTTCCGCCTCATGGGCGGTGATGCCTTCCGGATGGCTGTGAAAACGCTCAAAGAGTTGCATCGTTTCTGCGGCGGCGCATGCCAGCCGCTGCTGCGCCAGGCCGGCCGGCATGTCGCGCGCAGCGCCGCCGACGCTGTCCAGCAGGCTGTCGCGGCGCACCAAACGGCGCGGGAGGCCGCGGGCGAACAGGCCCAGCAGCTGACGGGGGAGTTTTTTCAGTTTCATGGTTCGCACCTCGTCGCCCGGTGCCTCACGGCAGCGGGTAAACGGGGATCGTCATCGGCCGGGCGGATGGCGGGTGCGCCAAAAAGCCTCTGCCAACGCAGATCCTTATTCTTTTTTTCAGCAGCAGGAGCGAACGACAAAGCGCGCGCTACCGGTTACCGTGATGTACTTCACCGGTAAAACAGCAGCGCCAGGCGGAGAGGTTTTACCGGAGAACCGAGTGAGTGTCTAAAGCAGTCGGGTCGGGGTCCATATGGGGAATAACCTCCGGTAAAGGGAAAAACAGAGCGGCAGGAGCGGCCGTTCATCGCAATGTCACAATCCCGTTTTGCATCAAGATCCGCGTCGGAAAATGAGCTATGCTGACGGGCATTGTTTTACAGGCCGTTATGTTACGCCTGTCCACTTCAACGAAAAGTAAACCATGCAAAACCGGCTGACCATCAAGGACATCGCACGCCTGAGCGGCGTAGGTAAATCCACCGTCTCACGCGTGTTGAACAATGAAGGCAGCGTGAGCCCGCAAACCCGTGAACGGGTGGAAGCGGTGATCCGTCAGCAAGGGTTTACCCCCTCCAAGTCGGCGCGCGCCATGCGCGGCCAGAGCGACAAAGTGGTGGGCATTATCGTTTCCCGTCTCGATTCGCCGTCGGAAAACCAGGCGGTGCGCACCATGCTGCCGTTGCTGTACCAGCAGGGCTTCGATCCGATCGTGATGGAGAGCCAGTTCGAAACTCGCCTGGTGCAGGAGCATCTGCACGTGCTGCATCAGCGCAACGTCGACGGCGTGATCCTGTTTGGCTTCACCGGCCTGACCGCGGCGATGCTCAAGCCGTGGCAGGAAAAAATGGTGGTGATGGTGCGCGAATACGACGGCTTCTCGTCCGTCTGCTACGACGACGCCGGCGCGGTGAACCTGCTGATGGATCGCCTGTATCGGCAAGGGCATCGGCATATCGGCTATCTGGGGGTGCAGCTCAGCGACGCCACCACCGGCCAACGCCGCTACCAGGCCTATCTCGACGCCTGTGAACGCCTCACGCTCACGCCGCGCGCCACGCTGGGCGAGCTGAGCTACCAGAGCGGTTTCCAGCACGCCGCCGAAGTGATTGACGCGCACACCAGCGCGCTGGTTTGCGCCTCCGACAGCATCGCCCTGGGGGCGATCAAATACCTGCAACAGCAGCCGACGCGCGCCATCCAGGTATGCGCCATCGGTAACACCCCGCTGCTCAGCTTCCTGTTCCCCGACACCCTGTCGGTGGAGTTCGGCTACGGCAGCGCCGGCCTGCTGGCGGCGCAGCAGCTGTTGGCACAGCTCAGTGGCGAACAGGGGATCCGCCGCCTGGTGGTGCCCAGCAAACTTTCCTGATTAGAAGTTGGCCATTTTTTGTCATTTTGTGATCCTCGCCCCAAACCGGGAACGTTCCCATTTCATTCAAAAAGCCGAGTGGCTAAGCTTTGATCATTACTCAGTCAACACCTCTGCAGGTATCCCATAATGAGCAAAGTAAAACAGCAGGATATTGATCGCCTGATTGTTTTGGTCGGCGGCCGCGAGAACATCGCCACCGTCAGCCATTGCATTACCCGGCTGCGTTTCGTCCTCAATGATCCCAGCAAGGCCAGCCCCAAAGAAATCGAAGCGCTGCCGATGGTCAAGGGTTGCTTCACCAACGCCGGGCAGTTCCAGGTGGTGATCGGCACCGACGTCGGCGACTACTATCAGGCGCTGATCGCCAGCACCGGCGTCAACGAGGCCGACAAAGAACAGGCCAAGGTAGCCGCGCGCCAGAACATGACCTGGACCGAGCGCACCATCTCCCACTTCGCCGAGATCTTCTTCCCGCTGCTGCCGGCGCTGATCAGCGGCGGTCTGATCCTCGGCTTCCGCAACGTGATCGGCGACATCCCAATGTCCGGCGGCCAAACGCTGGCGCAGATGCACCCGGCGTGGAAAACCGTTTACGACTTCCTGTGGCTGCTCGGTGAAGCGATCTTCATGTTCCTGCCGGTGGCTATCTGCTGGTCGACGGTGAAAAAGATGGGCGGCACCCCGGTGCTCGGCATCGTGCTGGGCGTTACCCTGGTGTCGCCGCAGCTGATGAACTCCTACCTGCTCGGCCAGCAAACGCCGGAAGTGTGGAACTTCGGCTGGTTCGTGATCCAGAAAGTGGGCTATCAGGCGCAGGTGATCCCGTCGATCCTGGCGGGCATGGCGCTGGGCTGGATCGAAACCCGGCTGAAAAAGATCGTTCCCGACTATCTCTATCTGGTGGTGGTGCCGGTGGTCTCGCTGCTGCTGGCGGTGTTCCTGGCACACGCGCTGATCGGGCCGTTCGGCCGCATGATCGGCGACGGCGTCGCCTGGGCGGTGAAAGCGGTGATGACCGGCAGCTTCGCCCCGGTGGGCGCCGCGCTGTTCGGCTTCCTGTATGCGCCGCTGGTGATCACCGGCGTGCACCAGACCACGCTGGCCATCGACATGCAGATGATCCAGAGCATGGGCGGCACCCCGGTATGGCCGCTGATTGCGCTGTCCAACATCGCGCAGGCCTCGGCAGTGCTCGGCATCATCATCATCAGCCGCAAGGCCAACGAGCGTGAAATCTCAGTGCCGGCCGCGATCTCCGCCTACCTCGGCGTGACCGAACCGGCGATGTACGGCATCAACCTCAAATACCGCTTCCCGATGCTGTGCGCGATGATCGGCTCCGCGATCGCGGGCCTTATCTGCGGCCTGGACGGCGTAATGGCCAACGGCATCGGCGTCGGTGGCCTGCCGGGCATCCTGTCTATCAAGCCGCAGTTCTGGCTGATTTACTCGCTGGCGATTCTGGTGGCGATCGTCATCCCGCTGGTGCTGACCATCATGGTCTACAAACGCAAGGCCGCCCGCGGCGAGCTGCCGGTTTAATTGACGCAAAATACGCAACATGAATGTAGGGGCTGGAAATACCCTATAGCTTTCGAGCTGCAGCTAGGCGGCAAGGGTGCAAATCCCCAGGAGCTTACTCAAGTAAGTGACTGGGGTGCAGCGCCAGCAGCCAACAACGCTGCGGTTTGAAAGATGAAGGGTACAGGCCCGTTGTCACGATTCAAAGGTATTGAACTATGAGCAACCCAACCCCCTGGTGGCAGAACGGCGTCATCTACCAAATTTATCCGAAGAGTTTTCAGGACAGCACCGGCAACGGCTACGGCGATTTGGCCGGCGTGACGCGGCGGCTGGACTATCTGCAGGAGCTGGGCGTCGACGCCATCTGGCTGACGCCGGTCTACGTATCGCCGCAGGTGGACAACGGCTATGACGTGGCGGACTACTGCGCCATCGATCCGGCTTACGGCAGCATGGCGGACTTCGAGCAGCTGGTCGCCGCCGCCCACCGGCGCGGCATCCGCATCGTGATGGATATGGTGTTCAACCACACCTCGACCGAGCACCCGTGGTTCAAGGCCGCGCAGGATCGCCACAGCCCGTATCGTCAGTTCTACGTCTGGCGCGACGGCGAAGGCGATACGCCGCCGAACAACTGGCGCTCCAAGTTCGGCGGTAACGCCTGGCAGTGGCACGCCGACAGCGGCCAGTACTACCTGCACCTGTTCGCCGCCGAGCAGGCGGATCTCAACTGGGAACACCCGCCGGTGCGCGAAGAGCTGAAGAAAGTGTGTCAGTTCTGGGCGGATAAAGGCGTCGACGGCCTGCGCCTCGACGTGATCAATCTGGTGTCCAAACAGCAGGATTTCCCGTCCGACAGCCTGGGCGACGGCCGCCGCTTCTACACCGACGGCCCGCGCATCCACGAGTTCCTGCAGGAGATGAGCCGCGAGGTGTTTCAGCCGCGCGGCCTGATGACGGTGGGCGAGATGTCTTCCACCACGCTTGAGCATTGCCAGCAGTACGCGGCGCAGAGCGGCGAAGAGCTGTCGATGACCTTCAACTTCCACCACCTGAAGGTGGACTACGCCGGCGGTGAAAAATGGACGCGGGCGGCGCCGGATTACGTGGAACTGAAGCAGATCTTCCGCCACTGGCAGCAAGGGATGCATAACCGCGCCTGGAACGCGCTGTTCTGGTGCAACCACGATCAGCCGCGCATCGTGTCGCGCTTCGGCGATGAAGGCGCACTGCGGGTGCCGGCCGCCAAAATGCTGGCGATGGTGCTGCACGGCATGCAGGGCACGCCTTATATCTATCAGGGCGAAGAACTCGGCATGACCAACCCCGGCTTCCGCGCCATCGAGCAGTATCGCGACGTGGAAAGCCTGAACATGTACGCCGAACTGCGCGCCCAGGGCCGCAGCGACGCCGAGCTGCTGGCGATCCTGGCCGACAAATCGCGCGACAACGGCCGCACCCCGATGCAGTGGAGCGCCGCGCCGCACGCCGGTTTCACCACCGGCACGCCGTGGATCGGCTGCGCCGAGAACTATCCGCAGATCAACGCCGACGCGGCGCTGGCCGATCTCGACTCGGTGTTTTACGCCTACCGCCAGCTGATCATCCTGCGCAAGCAGTATCCGCTGCTAACCCACGGCGACTATCAGGATCTGGCGCCGGATCACCCGGCGCTGTGGTGCTATCAGCGCAGCTGGAACGGCCAGCGCCTGCTGGTGGTAGCCAACCTGAGCCGCGAACCGCTGGCCTGGGCGGCGGAAGGCGTGGAAGCCTCCGCGCAATGGCGCCCGCTGATGAGCAACTACGCCGATTCGGCGGATCAGCCGCAGGCGCTGACGCTGCGGCCGTTCGAAGCGGTGTGGTGGCTGCTCGAAGACTGACCCCGCAGGGCGCAGCGAGCGCTGCGCCCTACAATGTCCCCATCAGCGCCACCACCCCGGCGGCCTCTTGCGCCAACTGCTCATCGCTCATGTCGCTCACGCCCTGCACCAGGTGCGGCGGCAGATAATCCATGCCGGTCAGGTTAGCCAGCGCGTGGAACGGCAGCAGCAGATCCTGCACCGGATAGCGGTTGTAGCCTGCCGGCGTGTAGGCCTGCGCGTTGCCGCCGGTGCTCACCACCAACTGCAGCGGCTTGCCGTGCAGTTTGGTGCCCTCGCTGCCGTAGGCGAAACCATAAGTTAATACCGCGTCCTGCCATTCGCGCAGGATCGCCGGCGAGCTGTACCAGAAAAACGGGAACATCATCACCACCGCATCGTGGCTTTCCAGCAGTGCCTGTTCGCGCGCCACGTCGATGCGGTAATCCGGGTAAGTGCGGATCAGTTCGTGCACGGTCACGTTAGGCAGCGGGCGCACGGCCTCGATCAGCGCCTGGTTGATGCGCGACTCGTCGGGGGTGCGGTGGGCGGTTAACACTAAAATGCGTGACATAAAGGATTCCTTGAACGTAAAGAAGATGAGGCATTTTTCCATTTCTGCCGCTTCGGGTGTAGGCTGTTCAAGGTCACTTCAATTTCAACCGAAAGTATCAACCACTATGTCGCTGCCCTTTGATGTGCACCGCCTGCTGCCGGCCTTCCTCGCCGCCGCGCAGGCGCAAAATTTCTCCGCCGCCGCCCGCCAGTTGGGCGTCACGCCGGCGGCGGTCAGCAAAAATATCCGCGCGCTGGAAGAGAAGCTGGCGCTGCGGCTGTTTCAGCGCAACACCCACAACATGCTGCTGACCGACGAGGGCAAAGCGCTGCTGGCACAGGTGGCGCCGCTGTGGCAGGCGCTGGCGGCGACGCTGGAAAGCGCCGGCGGCGAACGGCAGGCGCCTGCCGGGGTGGTGCGCGTCACGATGATCCCCGGCTTCGGCCGCCAGATGCTGATGCCGTTGATCCCGCAATTTCTGGCGCGCTACCCGCAGATCGATCTCGATCTGTCGCTGGATGCGCGGGTGGTGAATCTGGTGGGCGAAGGTTTCGACGTCGGCATCGGCAGCCGGGTCGATCCCGACAGCCGGCTGGTGGCCCGCCCGCTCTACCCGATGCATATGGTGCTGGCGGCGTCACCCGACTATCTGGCGCGGCGCGGTGAACCGCAAACGCCGCACGATCTGCTGCGGCACGACTGCCTGCTGCACCGCAACCCGGCCAACGGCCGCCACGTCAAATGGCAGCTGCGCCATCAGGGCGAAACCCTGGCGCTGGATCTGAACGGCCGGCTGGTGGTCAGCCGCCCGGAGATGTTGCTGGATGCGGCGCTGGCCGGGCTGGGCATCGTCAACCTGGCGCGCTGGTATCTCGACAAACACTTCGAACAGGGCACGCTGCGGCCGGTGCTGGCAGAATGCTGGCCGCGCCCGGTGCAGCTGTGGCTCTATTACGCTTCGGCGGATCTGCCGCCGCGGGTGCGCGTCTGGGTCGATTTTCTGCTGGCGCATTTTCGCGATCGGCCAACCGGCGATTGACGTCTGTTCAGCTTGCACACGCTCTTCCGTTTTCCTTGTTCTACATCAAAAGAATCTCGCCAATATCTATATATAGTGCATTAAGAATTACGAACACCTATATATAGTAGTTATCCACAAAATCATCCACACGTCGCCACAGCCCTTACGCGCTGCGGCTTTGCCCTGTGGATAAGCGAAATTTGACGGTTGCTCGCCATGCCAGGCGGGTATGAACGCTCCCTCGGGGAACAAGGAGTACAACGTGAAACCAGTAGTGATTAAGCGGGACGGTTGCCAGGTACCTTTTGACGAAGCGCGCATCGCGCAGGCCATCGAGCGCGCCGCGCTGGCGGTGGGCGTGGTCGACGCCGACTACTGCGCCACCGTCGCCCGCGTGGTCGCTCAGCGCATGGAGCAGCAGCCGCGCGTCGATATCCACGAGATCCAGCAGGCGGTGGAAAACCAGCTGATGGCCGGTGAATACAAACAGCTGGCGCGCGCCTATATCGAATACCGCCACGATCGCGACGTGGCGCGCGAGTTGCGCGGCCGCCTGAACCAGGAAATTCGCGGCCTGGTCGAGCAAAGCAACCGCGCGCTGCTGAACGAGAACGCCAACAAGGACAGCAAGGTGATCCCCACCCAGCGCGACCTGCTGGCGGGCATCGTCGCCAAACACTACGCCAAGCAGCACATCCTGCCGCGCGACGTGGTGCTGGCCCATGAACGCGGCGAAATTCACTACCACGATCTCGACTACTCGCCGTTCTTCCCGATGTTCAACTGCATGCTGATCGATCTGAAAGGCATGCTGACCAACGGCTTCAAGATGGGCAACGCCGAAATCGAGCCGCCGAAGTCGATCTCCACCGCCACCGCCGTGACCGCGCAGATCATCGCCCAGGTCGCCAGCCATATCTATGGCGGCACCACCATCAACCGCATCGATGAAATCCTGGCGCCGTTCGTCGACGAGAGCTTCCGCAAACACCTGCAGGTGGCGGAGGAATGGCAGATCCCGGACGCCAAAGGCTATGCCATGGCGCGCACCGAGAAAGAGTGTTACGACGCCTTCCAGTCGCTGGAGTACGAGGTCAACACCCTGCACACCGCCAACGGCCAGACGCCGTTCGTCACCTTCGGCTTCGGCCTTGGCACCAGCTGGGAGTCGCGCCTGATCCAACGCTCGATCCTGAAAAACCGCATCGCCGGGCTGGGCAAAAACCGCAAGACCGCCGTGTTCCCCAAACTGGTGTTCGCCATCCGCGACGGCCTCAACCACCAGTACGGCGATCCGAACTACGACATCAAGCAGCTGGCGCTGGAGTGCGCCAGCAAGCGCATGTACCCGGACATCCTCAACTACGATCAAGTGGTTAAAGTCACCGGCTCGTTCAAAACGCCGATGGGCTGCCGCAGCTTCCTCGGCACCTACGAGCAGGACGGCGAACTGGTGCACGACGGCCGCAACAACATCGGCGTCATCAGCCTCAACCTGCCGCGCATCGCGCTGGAGGCGATGGGCGATGAGTCGCGCTTCTGGGCGCTGCTGGAACAGCGCCTGCAGCTGGCGAAAAAGGCCCTGATGACGCGCATCGCCCGGCTGGAAGGCATCAAGGCGCGGGTGGCACCAATCTTGTACATGGAAGGCGCCTGCGGCGTGCGGCTCAAGGCCGACGACAACATCGCGGATATCTTCAAGAATGGCCGCGCCTCGATTTCGCTGGGCTACATCGGCCTGCACGAGACCATCAACGCGCTGTTCGGCGGCAAAAAACACGTGTATGACGACGAGGCGCTGCGCGCCAAAGCGGTGGCGATCGTCACGCGGCTGCGCGCCGCCGTCGACGCCTGGAAAGACGAGACCGGCTACGGCTTCAGCCTCTACAGCACGCCGAGCGAGAACCTGTGCGATCGCTTCTGCCGACTGGACACCGCCGATTTCGGCGTAGTGCCGGGCGTCACCGACAAGGGCTATTACACCAACAGCTTCCACCTCGACGTGGAGAAGAAGGTCAATCCGTACGACAAGCTGGACTTCGAAGCGCCCTACCCGCCGTTGGCCAGCGGCGGCTTCATCTGCTACGGCGAATACCCGAACCTGCAGCACAACCTGAAGGCGCTGGAAGACGTGTGGGACTACAGCTACACCCGGGTGCCTTACTACGGCACCAACACGCCGATCGACGAGTGCTACGAATGCGGCTTCACCGGTGAATTCTCCTGCACCAGCAAAGGCTTCACCTGCCCGAAATGCGGCAATCACGACTCGGCCAAGGTCTCGGTCACCCGCCGGGTGTGCGGCTATCTCGGCAGCCCCGATGCCCGGCCGTTCAACGCCGGCAAGCAGGAAGAGGTGAAACGCCGGGTGAAACACCTCGGCAACGGGCAGCTCGGCTGAGAAACGCCGTGCAACCAAGGCAGAAGCCTGTTCATCAGGCGTGATTGTCGCAGCCGGTTTGCCTTCGGCCAGCGCGCACCAACCGCAGCGTACACGCAGTACGTGAGGATTGGGAGCACTGCCCGGAGGCAAAATGGCCAGTAAAATAGCCTGATGGGCAGGCCTCACATGAATTATCACCAGTATTACCCGATCGACGTCGTCAACGGCCCCGGCACCCGCTGCACGCTGTTTGTCGCCGGCTGCGTGCACCAGTGCCCCGGTTGCTACAACAAAAGCACCTGGCGGCTCAACTCCGGCCAGCCGTTTACCCCAGCGCTGGAAGACCGCATCATCACCGATCTGAACGATACGCGCGTGCCGCGCCAGGGGCTGTCGCTCTCCGGCGGCGATCCGCTGCACCCGGCCAACGTGCCGAGCATCTTGCAACTGGTGAAACGGGTACGCGCCGAATGCCCCGGCAAGGATATCTGGTTGTGGACCGGCTACCGGCTGGCGGAGCTGGACGCACAGCAAATGCAGGTAGTAGACAGGATCAACGTGCTGATCGACGGCAAGTTCGTGCAGGATTTGAAAGACCCGGCGCTGATCTGGCGCGGCAGTAGCAACCAGGTGGTGCATAGGTTGCGATGAGCCAACAACACACGTTTCAATAGGTATTCATCCAAACTCGACCTGACGCATCGGCAGCATAGAGTTAATCTGACAGGCGGCTCTGTGCCAAAAGCGGATGTTAGGGGTGCAAACCTTGCTCTAATGATGCCGTAGATACTACAGAGGGTATGATTGACTGAGAGAGCGACTGATTTTTCAAACTTGTAAAATCAGTGATTTCAGCCTCATTGTGGTAATGGCATAATCAGGCTGGCGAAAGTGAGGGTGAGAATGGATAAAACATCTAAAAATCAGATAGTAGACAGCGACATTGCGCGTTTATTGCTTAAACATAGGAAGGCACGCAACTGGACGGTAGCAGAGCTTGCCCAACGGTCGGGCGTCAGTCAGGCCATGATCAGCAAGGTTGAACGAGGGGCCTCCAGTCCCAGCGCCACGATCCTCGGCCGTTTAGCCAACGCGATGAATATCACGCTATCAAAACTTTTCGCAGAGCTTGAGCAACACCAGAACTCACTGGTGCTCTTTGCTCATCAGCAGCAGCATTGGACAGATGAAAAGTCGGGCATTACCCGCTGGTCTCTGTCCCCAGCGGGCGCATGTCCCGAACTTATCAAAGTTGAAATTCCTGCTCTTGGTCAACTTACGATACCCGCTTCCGCCAGTGAGCATCTTTCCGGCCAAACGCTGTGGGTGTTGAGTGGCAGCCTTGATTTTCGGGTCAATAATCAAACCCATCATTTACGCGCCGGTGACTGTTTTGCCCTGACCTTTGCCAGCGAGTACCAAATGAGCAATCCCGACAGTGAGCAGGGTTGTGCATACGTCGTTGCTTTTAGCCAAAAAAATCAATAAGGCGCCACTGCCACGACGGCTACACTCCCGCCGATCGGCTTAGGTGCAATAGGGGATAGGCCCTTCCTTGATTATCCAACTCGGAACGCCCTGAAACTTCAAAGCCCATATGTTGATAAAACCCGACGGCCTGTTGGTTTTGTTCATTCACATCGACGCTTAAATCAGGATGAAGCGCCAGCGCATGTGATATCAACTGCTTGCCGACGCCACGTCCGCGAGCTGCTGCATCGACAAAAAGCGCCTCCAGATGACCATCGTGTAAAAACATAAATCCCAGCGGATGGTCTTCCCGATCGGCGGCAACCCACACGGGGGTTTCAGAAAAAAAACCGACAACCTCTTTTTCGATCTCTTGTCGATCGTGCGCAGTGAGAAAGTCGTGCGTAGCATCTACAGAATTTTTCCAGATTTGTATAATTTCTGACGCTTCAGATGGACGTGACATTCTGATTTTTAACATTCTTCTACCTTACCGTGGTCATTACTGGGTGTATTTACACACAAAATTAGTCCACTTGAATTTACTATAGTGAATTTAAATTCACAATAGTGAACTCGATGTCATGTCATGATATCCGACAGGAGAAGCGTTAACTCACTGACGCCATTGATCTGCTTTACCGGTTGTTAAACGTGGCCATTGCCATCTCCTCCTTGAGACAGCATCGAACCACTCATCAGCAACGGTAAGTTACACCAACCCCATCCCCACCACGCCGGTCAGTACGCCGCACAGCGCCACCAGCGCCGCCGTCAGGCACAGAGCCCGGGCGGAGAAGGCCTTGTTGAGCATCAACAGCGAAGGCAGGCTGACCGCCGGTAGGGTCATCAGCAGTGCCAGCGCCGGGCCTGCGCCCATGCCCGCCAGCATCATGGTCTGCACGATCGGGATTTCCGCCGCGGTGGGGATAACAAACAGGCAGCCGACGATCGCCAGGCCGATGATCCACAGCAGGCTATTGTCGACGGCGCCGTCGGCATGCGGGAACAGCCAGACCCGCGCCGCGCCCAGCGCCAGTACCGCCAACACGTAGATCGGGATGGTCGACCAAAACAGCGCCCACAGCGCTTTGCCCCAGCGGACAAGGAACGGTTGCTCGTCGCTCTGCGCCGTCATCACCGGCGGCTGCGGCGCGGCGGGTTGCGGGTCATTGGCGGTCACGCGCTGCACCAGCCAGGCGATGCCCAGCACCATCACCACGCCCGCCACCAGACGGATGGCGGCGAACGGCCAACCGAGCACAAACCCCATAAACACCAGCGTCGCCGGGTTCAATACCGGGTTGGCGAGCCAAAAGGCCAGCGCGGCGCCGCTGGATACCGACTGGCGGCGCATGCCGGCGGCAACCGGCGCGGCGCAGCAGGTGCACATCATGCCCGGCAGCGCGATCAGCGCCCCCAGCACGGTGCCGGAAAAACGCCGGTGGCCGAGCGTGCGCGCCAGCCAGTCGCGCGGGATCAGCACCTGCACCAGCGAACCTAACAACACCCCGAGCAGCGCCGCCTTCCACACCGCGGTGAAGTAGACCAGCGCGTACTGCCAGGCCGCCAGCCAGGGGCTCGCGGCGCCGTCGGCCAGGATCGATTTGCCGATCGAGTGGCTGTCCGCCGCCACGAAGGCCTTGCCGTAGTAAGGCTGCCATTTGACGTAGTAGAGGCCGACGGCCACCACCAGCAGAAACAGGATCGGTTTCCACAGCGGCCAGGCGCGTGGGGCGGGTTCAGGGGCGTTCAGAGGTTGCGGCATGGTAGCGGCCAGAGTCAGTCAACAGAGGCGTCAGCATAGCGCGCCGTCGCCGCCCGTGCACGCCTGGGCTGTCCTAAATAGTTCATCTGTTCGCCACCGAGGCGTAACGCGATTGTCATCTGCGCCCGGCACCATGATGCCAACTTGAAAACCACAGGGTAGACGCCCGATGAAACGCACCGCTTCCGCCTTCATCGCACAGCCATCGGTATGACGAGGTTTTTATTATGATGGAGTTATCTAGACATCCGACCACTTACCCCACCCGCTATCAGCAGATCGCCGCGCAGCTGGAACAGGAGCTGCGCACGCAGTACCGCTGCGGCGACTACCTGCCTTCGGAACAGCAGCTGGCCGAGCGTTACCAGGTCAATCGCCACACCCTGCGCCGCGCGGTGGATCAGCTGGTAGAGCGCGGCTGGCTGCAGCGCCGCCACGGCGTCGGCATTCTGGTGCTGATGCGGCCTTACGACTACCCGCTGCACGCCAACACCCGCTTCAGCCAGAACCTGTTCGAGCAGGGCAGCCACCCCACCAGTGAGCGCTTACTCGCTGTCTTGCGCCCGTGCAATGGGCATGTCGCCAGCGCGCTCTCGCGTGAAGAAGGCGAAATGGTGATCCACCTGCGCACCCTGCGCCGGGTCAACGGCGTGCCGATGAGCGTGATCGACCATTATCTGCCCGATCTGGACTGGTGGCCGGCGCTGCAGCAGTTCCACAGCGGTTCGCTGCACCAGTTTATCGAACAGCACCTGCAGCAGCCGCTGACCCGCCGCCAGACGCGCATCAGCGCGCGCCGCGCGCAGGCCAAAGAGAGCCGGCTGCTGGAGATCGCCACCCACGCGCCGCTGCTGTGCGTGCGCACCCTTAACGTCCGCAGCGGCGGCGAAGACGTGGCGGAATACTCCGTCAGCCTGGCCCGCGCCGACATGATTGAACTGACGATGGAGCACTGAATGCAAGCCTTAGAGTCAAGACAACGCTGGATGTCGGTGCTGGCGCACAGCCGGCCCGAGCAGCTGCGCAGCCACTGGCAGGCGCTGAACCTCAGCCCGGGTTACCGCAGCATCCGCGCGCCGGAGATCGGCCTGGCCCAGCTGCAGGGGCGCATGGGCGCCACCGGCCGCCGCTTCGTATTGGGGGACATGACGGTCACCCGCGCGGTGGTGCAGCTGGACAACGGCGGCTACGGCTACAGCTACATCGCCGGGCGCGACAAGGCGCACGCCGAGCTGTGCGCGCTGGCCGATGCGCTGCTGCAACAGCCGGAACACGGCGAACGCCTGCAACAACAGCTGATCGCGCCGCTGGCCGCGCTGCAGCACGAGCAGCGCCAGCTGCGCGCCCGGGCGATCGCCGCCAGCCGGGTGGACTTCTTTACGCTGGTGCGAGGGGATTAAGCCATGAGTTTATTGACCGGTTTTGAACAACCGATAGACCAATCGCAGCACGCTTTCCGTTTGATTCTTAAAGCCTTGAGCGAACCGGGCCACCGGGTGACGCTGCCGGCCGGCCCGGCCTGGGCGCCGCTGAACGCCGCCAGCACCGCCGCGCTGCTGACGCTGGCCGATCAGGAAACGCCGCTGCAGCTGTGCGCTGCGCTTAAAAGTGAGCGAGTGCTAACCAACATTCGTTTTCACAGCGGCGCGCCGCTGGCCACCGCGGCGCAGGAGGTCTGTTTTGCCCTGTTCGATGAGCAGCTGCAGGCCGCCGATCTGCAGGCGTTGCCGCACGGCACGGAAATCTCGCCGGAGTTCGGCGCCACGGTCATCGTGCAGCTTGCTGAGCTGGAGAACGGCGCCGCGCTGCGCCTGACCGGCCCCGGCATCGAGAATCATCGCCTGATTGCGCCGCGCCTGCCGCCGGCGCTGCTCGATTACCTGGTCAACCGTCCGCAGCGCTTCCCGCTGGGGCTGGATATTTTGCTGACCTGCGGCGATCGCCTGCTGGCGATCCCGCGGACCACCCGCGTGGAGGTGTGCTGATGTACGTAGCGGTAAAAGGGGGCGAAAAAGCCATTGAGGCCGCCCATCAGCTGCAGGAACAGCTGCGGCGCGGCGACGACGCGCTGCCGGCGATCGGCGCGGAACAAATCGAACAGCAGCTGGGGCTGGCGGTGGATCGGGTGATGACCGAAGGCGGCATCTACGATCGCGAGCTGGCGGCGCTGGCCATCAAACAGGCCAGCGGCGATCTGGTGGAGGCGATCTTCCTGCTGCGCGCCTATCGCACCACCCTGCCGCGCCTGGCGGTCAGCGAGCCGCTGGCCAGCGAAAACATGCGGCTGGAGCGGCGCATCTCGGCGGTTTACAAGGACTTGCCCGGCGGGCAGGTGCTGGGGCCGACCTACGACTACACCCACCGGCTGCTGGACTTCGCGCTGCTGGCGGAAGGCGAGGCGCCGCGCGCGCCGCAGGCCGACGAACCGCTGCCGGACAACTGCAGCCACGTGTTCGATCTATTGTGTCGCCAGCAGCTGGCGCGGGAGGAACAGGACGACGGCAGCGCGCCGGACGACATCACCCGCAACCCGCCGGTCTACCCATGCTCGCGCTCGGCGCGCCTGCAGCAGCTGGTGCGCGGCGACGAAGGTTTTCTGCTGGCGCTCGGCTACGCCACCCAGCGCGGCTACGGCCGCAACCACCCGTTCGCCGGCGAGATCCGCACCGGCCACGTTTCGGTGGAGATCGTGCCTGAAGAGCTCGGTTTCGCCATCGATATCGGCGAAATCCTGCTGACCGAGTGCGAAATGGTCAACGGCTTCGTCGATCCAAAGGACCATCCGCCGCACTTCACCCGCGGCTACGGGCTGGTGTTCGGCCGCGCCGAACGCAAGGCGATGGCAATGGCGTTGGTGGATCGCGCATTGCAAAGCCCCGACTACGGCGAAGGCGTCGCCGGCCCGGCGCAGGACGAAGAGTTCGTGCTGGCCCACGCCGACAACGTCGAGGCCGCCGGCTTCGTCTCCCATCTCAAGCTGCCGCACTACGTCGACTTCCAGGCCGAATTGGAACTGCTCAAGCGGCTGCGGCAGGAATACAGCGAGCGTCAGGAGGCCCGCGATGAGTGAAGTATTGACCGGCTATAACCTCGGTTATCTGGACGAACAGACCAAGCGCATGATCCGCCGCGCCATCCTCAAAGCGGTGGCGATCCCCGGCTATCAGGTGCCGTTCGGCGGCCGCGAGATGCCGATGCCCTACGGCTGGGGCACCGGCGGCATCCAGCTCACCGCCAGCGTTATCGGCCGCGCCGACGTGCTGAAGGTGATCGACCAGGGCGCCGACGACACCACCAACGCGGTGTCGATCCGCCGCTTCTTCCAGCGCGTCGCCGGGGTGGAAACCACCGAACGCACGCCGGAGGCCACGCTGATCCAAACCCGTCACCGCATTCCGGAAACCGCGCTGCGCGAAGACCAGATCCTGATCTATCAGGTGCCGATCCCGGAGCCGCTGCGCTTTATCGAACCGCGCGAAACCGAGACCCGCAAGATGCACGCGCTGGAGGAGTACGGCGTGATGCAGGTGAAGCTGTATGAAGACATCGCGCGCTACGGCCATATCGCCACCACCTACGCCTACCCGGTGAAGGTCAACGATCGCTACGTGATGGATCCGTCGCCGATCCCGAAATTCGACAACCCGAAAATGCACATGATGCCGGCGCTGCAGCTGTTCGGCGCCGGGCGCGAGAAACGCATCTACGCCCTGCCGCCGTTCACCAAGGTGGAAAGCCTGGACTTCGACGACCATCCGTTCAGCGTGCAGCAGTGGGACGAACCCTGCGCGCTGTGCGGCTCGCGCCACAGCTACCTGGACGAGGTGGTGCTCGACGATCAAGGCAACCGCATGTTCGTCTGTTCGGACACCGACTACTGCCGGCAGCAGCTGGCGCAATCTTCGCAAGAGGCGCAGCACTGATGACTTCCACCCCTTTGAGCACCACCCCGCTGCTGTCGGTGAACCGGCTCACCCACCTGTACGCCCCCGGCAAGGGCTTCAGCGACGTGTCGTTCGACATCTACCCCGGTGAAGTGCTGGGCATCGTCGGCGAATCCGGCTCCGGCAAAACCACGCTGCTGAAGTCGATCTCCGCGCGGCTGGCGCCGCAGCGCGGGCAGATCCTTTACCGCCCGCAGGCGGACCGGGAACAGGATCTGTACGCCATGGCGGAGAGCGATCGCCGCCGCCTGCTGCGCACCGACTGGGGCGTGGTGCACCAGCACCCGCTCGACGGGCTGCGGCCGCAGGTCTCCGCCGGCGGCAACATCGGCGAGCGGCTGATGGCCATCGGCCAGCGCCACTATGGCGACATTCGCCGCCAGGCTGGCCAATGGCTGGAAGACGTCGAAATCCCGCTGTCGCGCCTCGACGATCTGCCGACCACCTTCTCCGGCGGCATGCAGCAGCGGCTGCAGATCGCCCGCAATCTGGTCACCCACCCCAAGCTGGTGTTTATGGACGAGCCGACCGGCGGGCTGGACGTATCGGTGCAGGCGCGCCTGCTCGATCTGCTGCGCAATCTGGTGGTGGAAATGCAGCTGGCGGCGGTGATCGTCACCCACGATCTCGGCGTGGCGCGGCTGCTGGCCCACCGCCTGCTGGTGATGAAACAGGGCGAAGTGGTGGAGAGCGGCCTGACCGATCGGGTGCTCGACGATCCGCACCATCCTTACACCCAGCTGCTGGTTTCTTCGGTGCTGTCGTAACCCAAGGCGATAACAGATGACTATGCAAATCCGAGTTGAACATCTCAGTAAAACCTTTGTGCTGCATCAGCAGTACGGCACCCGCCTACCGGTGCTGCACGACGCCAACCTGACGGTCCACGGCGGCGAATGCGTGGTGCTGCATGGCCACTCCGGCAGCGGCAAATCCACCCTGCTGCGCTCGCTGTACGCCAACTACCTGCCGGACAGCGGCCATATCTGGATCCACCACCAGGGCGACTGGCTGGACATGGTCAGCGCCGATGCGCGCCAGATTCTGGCGGTGCGCCGCCATACGCTGGGCTGGGTCAGCCAGTTCCTGCGGGTGATCCCACGCATCAGCGCGCTGGAGGTGGTGATGCAGCCGCTGCTGGAACAGGGCGTCGAGCGCGCCGAGTGCCGCGACCGCGCCGAAGCGCTGCTCGCAACGCTCAACGTGCCGCAGCGCCTGTGGCCGCTGGCGCCGTCCACCTTCTCCGGCGGCGAGCAGCAGCGGGTGAACATCGCGCGCGGCTTTATCGTCGATTACCCCATTCTGTTGCTGGACGAACCGACCGCCTCGCTCGACAGCCGCAACAGCGCGGCGGTGGTGCAGCTTATCGAATGCGCCAAGGCGCGCGGCGCGGCGATCGTCGGCATTTTCCACGATGAAGGCGTTCGCCAACAGGTCGCCGACCGGCTTTATGACATGCAGGCGCCGCAGGCGCTGGAGGCCCTCTGATGATCGTCAATAACGTTAAGCTGGTGCTGGATGACCAGGTGGTGCAAGGCTCGCTGGAGATGCAGGACGGCGTGATCCGCAGCTTCGCCGACGGCCCGAGCCGGCTGCCGCAGGCGCTGGACGGCGACGGCGGCTGGCTGCTGCCGGGGCTGATCGAGCTGCATACCGACAACCTGGACAAGTTCTTCACCCCGCGCCCGAACGTCGACTGGCCGGCCCATTCGGCGATGAGCAGCCACGATGCGCTGATGGTGGCCAACGGCATCACCACGGTGCTGGACGCGGTGGCGATCGGCGACGTGCGCGACGGCGGCCACCGGCTGGAAAACCTGCAGAAGATGATCGACGCGGTGATCCACAGCCAGCGCGCCGGGGTGAACCGCGCCGAGCACCGGCTGCATCTGCGCTGCGAGCTGCCGCACGAGAGCACCCTGTCGCTGTTCGAACAGCTGATGGACAAGCCGGGCGTGTCGCTGGTGTCGCTGATGGACCATTCGCCGGGCCAGCGCCAGTTCGCCTCGCGCGAAAAATACCGCGAATATTATCAGGGCAAATACCACCTCAACGACCAGCAGATGAGCGAGTACGAGGAGCAGCAGGTCGCCCTGTCCGCCCGCTGGGCCGCGCCGAACCGCGAGGCGATCGCCGCCCACTGTCGCGCGCGCCGCATCTCGCTGGCCAGCCATGACGACGCCACCGCCGCGCATGTGGCCGAATCCTGCGCGCTGGGCAGCGCCATTGCCGAGTTCCCCACCACCGAGGCGGCCGCCCGCGCCTCGCACCAGCAGGGCCTGCAGGTGCTGATGGGCGCGCCGAACATCGTGCGCGGCGGTTCCCACTCCGGCAACGTGGCGGCGCACCACCTGGCGGCGCTGGGGGTGTTGGACATTCTCTCTTCCGATTATTACCCGGCCAGCCTGCTGGATGCGGCGTTTCGCCTCGCGGCGGACGAACGCAACGCCTACGATCTGCCCCAGGCGGTGCGCATGATCACCCGCAACCCGGCGCGGGCGCTGGATCTGCAGGATCGCGGCACCCTCGCCGAAGGGCTGCGGGCGGATCTGGTGCTGGCACGGCCGCACGGCGAGCACGTTTATGTGCAGAACGTGTGGCGCCAGGGCAGGCAGGTGTTCTGATGGCGCGGCTCATCTACCTGATGGGGCCTTCCGGCGCAGGCAAGGACAGCCTGCTGGCCGCACTGCGGGCCGACGCCGACCGCGCGCCGCTGGTGGCGCACCGTTACATCACCCGGCCGGCGGACGCCGGCTGCGAGAATCACATCGCGCTGAGCGAACCGGAATTTCTGCGCCGCCGCGCCAAGGGGCTGTTCGCGCTCGACTGGCAGGCCCACCAGCAGCGCTACGCGTTCGGGATCGAAGTGGATCTTTGGTTGCTGCAGGGGATCGACGTGGCGGTCAACGGTTCGCGCGCCCACCTGCCGCAGGCGCAGCAGCGCTACGGTGCGCAGCTGCTGCCGGTGTGCCTGCAGGTCAACGCCGCGATCCTGCGCCGGCGCCTGCAGGATCGGGGGCGAGAAAGCGCCGAACAGATCGAGCAGCGGCTGGCGCGGGCGGCGGAATATCAGCAGAGTCTGCCCGCCGGCTGCCGGGTGCTGCACAACGACGGCCTACTCGACGATACCCTGGCGGCGCTGCTGGCGCTGCTGCCCACCCCTACCCGACAAGCTCAGGATGCGACGCCATGAACGACTTTGCCCAGCCGAAAATCGGCGACAACGTGACCCTTAACCGCACCCGGCTCGGCCAGTATGTGCACCTGGCCGACGATGCGATCCTGGAAGAGGTGGAGATGGGGGATTACTCCTACACCGCCGGGCACAACCAGATCTTTTACGCCACTATCGGCAAGTTCGTCTCCATCGCCTCCTATGCGCGCATCAATCCCGGCAACCACCCGACCTACCAGCGCATTGCGCAGCACCACTTCACCTATCGCGCTTCCGAATACGGGCTGGGGGAAGACGACGCAGCATTCTTCGACTGGCGGCGCGAGCACCACGTCACCGTCGGCCACGACGTGTGGATCGGCCATAACGCCATTCTGATGCCGGGCGTCAGCGTCGGCAACGGCGCAGTGATCGGCAGCGCGGCGGTGGTCACCAAGGACGTGGAACCTTACAGCATCGTCGCCGGCGTGGCGGCCAAAAAGATCGGCATGCGCTTCGACGATGCGCTGATCGAGCGTATCGAACGCAGCCAGTGGTGGCACTGGGATCACGCTACGCTGCAGGCGCGGCTGGCGGATTTTCGCGACATCCACCGCTTTGCGCAGAAGTACCTTTAATGGAGAGGGAAGCGATGCAACTGACCTTTCTCGGCACCGGCGGCGCGCAGCAGGTGCCGGTGTTCGGCTGCGACTGCCTGAGCTGCCAACGGGCGCGGCGCGAGCCGGCATTTCGGCGGCGAGCGTGCAGCGCCATGCTCAACTATCAGGGGGAAACGACCTTATTGGATGCGGGATTGCCGGCTTTGGAGCGGCGATTTTCGGCGGGGCAAATTCAACGTTTTTTACTGACACATTACCACATGGATCACGTTCAGGGGTTATTTCCTTTGCGTTGGGGGTGCGGAAATTCCATTCCGGTGTATGGCCCACCGGATGAACAGGGCTGCGACGACCTGTTCAAACACCCGGGCATTCTGGCGTTTCAGCCGCCGCTGGCGCCCTTCGCCACCGTCGAACTGGGCGGCATGCGCATCACCCCGCTGCCGCTGCAACACTCCAAACTGACCCACGGCTACCTGATCCAGGCGGCGGGCGCTGCGCTGGCCTACCTGACCGACACCGTCGGCCTGCCGCCGGCCACCGCCGACTATCTGCAGAACGTGGCGCTGGATCTGCTGGTGCTCGATTGCAGCCTGCCGCCTCAGCCGCAGGCGCCGCGCAACCACAACGACCTGACCCGCGCGCAGGAGACGCAGCAGTTGCTGCAGCCCAAGCGCACGCTGCTGACGCACATCAGCCATCATCTCGATCTGTGGCTGCTGGACAACGAGCTGCCCGCCGGGCTGGAGCTGGCGTTCGACCACCTCAGCGTCAGTCTCGGTAGCAGTGCAGCCGATCCGACTCCAGCACCCTGACCCCTTCGCCCGGCGTGAACGCCTGCTGCAGCAGCGTCTGCGCCACGTCTTTGGCGGAGACGGCGCGCCATTTGCCGGGCAACAGCCTGAACAGCGGCAGCGTGAGGCGCTCCATCAGGCGCGGCGCAGGGCGCTCCCCTACCAGCATGGAAGGCCGCACCAGCGTCAGGCGCGGCCAGCGCTGTTCGCGCAGCGCTTGCTCCATTTCGCCTTTGGTGCGGTTATACAGGAAGGTGGAATCCGCGTTGGCGCCCAACGCACTCACCACCAGACAGTGCTGTGCCCCCAACCGGCGGCCGGTCAGCGCGCTCTCCACCACCAGTTGGTAATCGACGTAGCGGAAGGCATCGGCGCTGCCCGCCGCCTGGCGGGTGGTGCCCAGGCAGCAGAACACCAGATCGACCGGCTGCTGCAGGCCGCTCAGCAGCTCGAACAGCGCATCGCCGACCGGGTTGGTCAGCTTGCCGTGCGGCGGCAGCGGCGCACGCGTCGGCGCCACGATGGCCGTTATCTGCGGATCGCTTTGCAACAGCTGCAGCAACTCGCGCCCCACCAGCCCGGTTGCGCCGACTAACAGTGCTCGCGCCATGCAATCTCCCGTTGTAATCAATAGGTCGACTTAAAGTATAGACCGCGCCCAGTGCAGCTTCTTGCCGAAGCCGAGGGTGTTGTCGGTCATCTTCACCTCGTGCAGATCCAGCCGCCATACCGAGGCCTTCATCGCCCTGGCGATCGGGAAGCGCTTGCAGTAACGCGCGCGCGCCGCCTCGGCTTCTTCACCGCTCAGCAGCACCGCCTCGGCGCGGTATTGCACGCCGCGGATCAGCGCGATGCTTTTCGGTTTCGGCGCGATGGTGCCGACCACCCGGCCGTTGTTCAGCATCAGCCCGCCGTGGCGGGTGTGCGGTTCGGTCATCAGCCACAGCGCCATCGTCGCGGCGTCGAACACGTAAAAACAGTTGGCGCACCACATGTCGAGGCCGTCGCCAGCGCACAGCGTTAAGACATGTTGCTTGCCGATGAAATCCGCAATCTGTTGCCGTTGTTCTGAGGTATTCAAGGTTACTCGCCTCCCGGTTCACTCACTTCATCTTACCCTGCGTTGTTGAGGCGAGTCACAAATAACGATAATCATCAAAAATCACACATGAATATAAACACAACAATAATGAATTTTTATTTATTTTTGCATAAAGCAGATTGATAACATAAAAAACACAAGGCGGATTTATTTGATCGTCATGTAGCCGGTTATTTGACCGCTTTTTTTATTCCTTTCCGAGCGCCATTGAAATTAAGCGCTTAAGGGCCGCGAGCATTAGCAATTCATTTACATGCCAACCTCTGGACCCGGATGATACTTATGCAATTCATTGCATAACAGGTGAATAGTTATTTATAAACACCGGCATTTATGTGACTTTAATCACGATTTTTAGCCCACCTTGCGTTAAAATAGCGCCATCTTTTCACTCAGCAAGGTGGATTAGAAAATGGAAAACAATAACCGAAAAATGGCGCACATCAGGCGCACAACCCATATTATGATGATGGCTCATCGCAGCTGCTTTAGTTTCGCATTCTTCAACTACAGATAACCCTCCCCCTCGCTCTTACGCCGTTGATAAGAGTGTCATTGCGTTTTATTTATTCTCCGCACGCCGGTGATAATATCTCTTTCTCGCTAACCGGGAAGGACACGCAATTGATTTTTAATTTCGGCCAAGCGCATCCAAGCTAAATAAAACAGCGAACACAGTTAATGCCTTTCGGCATCACTGGGTTCTCGCACACATTTATTTTCGTGAAGGCGTTAACGGCAAATGGAATTATTTGCCGGCGGAATGCCTTTGCCTGAAGAATGAGAAAAATGAAAAAATTAAAAATTGCCGCCAACACCCAAACCCTCGGCTGCTTTGAAACCGAACGCGACATCGTCGATGTGCACCACAGCGATTTCAATGACGTCGCCGCCATTGTGCTGTCGGTAGACGACGTCACGCAAGGCATGGTGGCGCGCATAGAAGAACACGGCCTGAACATTCCGCTGTTCGTCGCCGTCTGCTGCGAAGAAGAGCTGGATAACGCCGTCTTGCCGGCGCTGCACGGTGTGTTTGAGCTGTGCGGCAAGAATACCCAGTTCTACGGCAAACAGCTGGAGGCCGCCGCCGCCAAGTATGAAAGCGAGCTGCTGCCGCCGTTCTTCAACACGCTGACGCAATACGTAGAAATGGGCAACGCCACCTTCGCCTGCCCCGGCCACCAGGGCGGCGAGTTCTTCCGCAAACATCCGGCGGGCCGCCAGTTCTTCGACTTCTACGGCGAAACGCTTTTCCGCTCCGACATGTGCAACGCCGACGTCAAACTGGGCGATCTGTTGATCCACGAAGGCGCGCCTTGCGCGGCGCAGCAGCACGCCGCCAAGGTGTTCAACGCCGACAAGACCTACTTCGTGCTCAACGGCACCTCGGCCTCGAACAAGGTGGCGACCAATGCCCTGCTGACGCGCGGCGATCTGGTGCTGTTTGACCGCAACAACCATAAATCCAACCACCACGGCGCGTTGATCCAGGCCGGCGCCACGCCGGTGTATCTGGAAACTGCCCGCAACCCGTTCGGCTTTATCGGCGGCATCGACGCGCACTGCTTCGACGAACGCTACCTGCGCCAACAGATCCGCGAAGTGGCGCCGGAACGCGCCAACGAAGCCCGCCCGTTCCGCCTGGCGATCATCCAGCTCGGCACCTACGACGGCACCATCTACAACGCCCGCCAGGTGGTCGACAAGATTGGCCACCTGTGCGATTACATCCTGTTCGACTCCGCCTGGGTGGGCTATGAGCAGTTCATTCCGATGATGAAAGACTGCTCGCCGCTGCTGCTGGAGCTGAACGAGAACGATCCCGGCATCATCGTCACCCAGTCGGTGCACAAACAGCAGGCCGGCTTCTCGCAAACCTCGCAGATCCACAAAAAAGACAAGCATATCAAGGGGCAGAGCCGCTACTGCAACCACAAGCGCTTCAACAACGCCTTTATGCTGCACGCCTCCACCAGCCCGTTCTATCCGCTGTTCGCCGCGCTGGACGTCAACGCCAAGATGCACGAGGGCAAGAGCGGCCAGCGCCTGTGGCAAGAATGTGTGCGCGTGGGCATCGAAGCGCGCAAAATGCTGCTGGACACCTGCACGATGATCAAACCGTTCGTGCCGGATCAGATCGACGGCAAGCCGTGGCAGGCCTATGACACCGCGGCGATGGCCAACGATCTGCGCTTCTTCAACTTCGTGCCCGGCGAGAAGTGGCACGCCTTTGAGGGCTATGCCGAGTCGCAGTACTTCGTCGATCCGTGCAAGCTGCTGCTCACCACGCCGGGTATCGATACCGCCACCGGCAGCTACAGCGAGTTCGGCATCCCGGCGACCATTCTGGCCAACTACCTGCGCGAAAACGGCATCGTGCCGGAAAAATGCGATCTCAACTCGATCCTGTTCCTGCTGACGCCGGCGGAAGACATCGCCAAGATGCAGCACCTGGTGGCCCTGATCGCCCGCTTCGAGAAGCACATCGAGCAAAACTCCCTGCTCAGCGAGGTGCTGCCTGCGGTCTATAAAAACCACCAGCAGCGCTACAAAAACTACACCATCCGCCAGCTGTGCCAGGAAATGCACGATCTTTACGTCAGCTATGACGTTAAAGAACTGCAAAAAGAGATGTTCCGCAAAAGTTATTTCCCGCGCGTGGTAATGAATCCGCAGGATGCCAATACCGAGTTCGTGCGCGGCAATGTGGAATTGGTGTCGCTGGCCAAGGCCGAGGGCCGCATCGCCGCCGAAGGCGCCCTGCCTTACCCACCAGGCGTGCTGTGCGTGGTGCCCGGTGAAATTTGGGGCGGCGCCGCGCAGCGTTATTTCCTGGCACTGGAAGAAGGCATCAATTTATTGCCAGGATTCGCGCCGGAATTACAGGGCGTTTATATCCAACAGGATGAGGACGGCTGGAACCGTGCTTACGGCTACGTCATGAAAAATTAATCACCTTACGGGGCGGCGATGATTCCCGCCGCCCGGATCGCATCCTAAAAGAGAAAATGATCATGAGTAAGTCCAATAATAAAATGGGGGTCGTGCAATTAACGATCCTGACCGCCGTGAATATGATGGGTTCCGGCATAATTATGCTGCCGACCAAGCTGGCCGAAGTGGGCACGATTTCGATCGTTTCCTGGCTGGTGACCGCTGTCGGCTCGATGGCGCTGGCCTACGCCTTCGCCAAATGCGGCATGTTCAGCCGTAAATCCGGCGGCATGGGCGGCTACGCCGAATACGCCTTCGGTAAATCCGGCAACTTCATGGCGAACTACACCTACGGCGTTTCGCTGCTGATCGCCAACATCGCCATCGCCATTTCCGCCGTCGGCTACGGCACCGAGCTGTTCGACACCACGCTCAGCCCGCTCGGGATCTGTATCGCCACCATCGGCGTGCTGTGGCTGGCGACCGTCGCCAACTTCGGTGGCGCGCGTATCACCGGCAAAATTAGCGGCATCACCGTCTGGGGCGTGATCATTCCGGTGGTGGGCATCTCGGTCATCGGCTGGTACTGGTTCAGCGGCAGCGCCTACGTCGCCGCCTGGAACCCACATCAGGTGCCGACCTTCGAAGCCATCGGCGCCTCGATCTCAATGACCCTGTGGGCGTTCCTGGGGCTGGAATCCGCCTGCGCCAACACCGACGTGGTGGAAAACCCGGAGCGCAACGTGCCGATCGCCGTACTGGGCGGCACCCTCAGCGCGGCGGTGATCTATATCATTTCGACCAACGTGATCGCCGGCATCGTGCCGAACATGGATCTGGCCAACTCCACCGCCCCGTTCGGGCTGGCGTTCTCCCACATGTTCAACCCGACGGTCGGCAAGATCATCATGGCGTTGATGGTCATGTCCTGCGTCGGCTCGCTGCTCGGCTGGCAGTTCACCATCGCTCAGGTGTTCAAATCCTCCGCCGACAGCGGCTTCTTCCCGAAAATTTTCTCCAAGCTGAGCAAGGCCGACGCGCCGGTTAAAGGCATGCTGACCATCGTCGTCATCCAGAGCGGTTTGTCGCTGATGACCATCAGCCCGTCGCTGAACAAGCAGTTCAACGTGCTGGTGAACCTGGCGGTGGTGACCAACATCATCCCTTACATCCTGTCGATGGCGGCGCTGGTCATTATTCAGAAAGTGGCGAAGGTGCCGGACAACAAGGCGCGCATCGCCAATATCATCGCCGGCATCGGCGCGCTGTACAGCTTCTATGCGCTCTACAGCTCCGGTGAAGAAGCGATGATGTGGGGCGCCATCGCCACCTTCCTCGGCTGGACGCTGTACGGCATCGTCTCGCCGCGCTTCGAGCTGGCGGGAAAAAAGGGGTAAAGCGGTAAGGCTCCGGCGGCCGGGGATGGGATTGTGATGGCGAACATGCCATCATACGCCGACCCTGGCCACCGAAACGGCGTACGATGACCGACACTACCCCCACTCCCTGGCACCTCTATATGCTGCGTTTACCGAGCGGCATGCTGTATACCGGCATCACTACCGACGTGGCGCGCCGCCTGGCACAGCACCAAGCCGGCAAAGGCGCCAAGGCGCTGCGCGGTAAAGGGGAACTGACATTGGCGTTTCACTGCCAGGTGGGGGATCGCTCAACGGCGCTGAAGCTGGAATACCGCGTCAAACAGCTGAGCAAAATACAAAAAGAGCGGCTGGTGAATCACCCGCCGCTGTCGTTGGCGTATCTATTGCCGGTCGTTAAAAGCGATTAAACGGCGCCGAAAAAGCCACTTCGCCGCTGACGCCATTCAGGGCGTCTTCCGCCAGCGGATACACCTGGAACGCGCTTTCCGTGTCCGGCCAGCGGCAGTTCAGGCCATAGGTGGCGGCCGGTTTAAAGCCGAAGCGGCCGTAGTAGGCCGGATCGCCCAGCACCACCACCGCGGCGTAGCTGAATTCGTTCAGCGAATCCAGGCCTTCGTACACCAGCTTTTCAGCCAGCCCCTGGCGGCGCAGGCTTTCGTCTACCGCCAGCGGCGCCAGCGCCACCCATTGGCGGTCTTCGCCGGCCACGTCTACCGGGCTGAACGCGGCGTAACCCACTACCCCGCCTTCGTCGTCAGTGGCGACCACGCCCAGCGTCAGCAGGCCGTCTTCGCGCAGCTGCTGCACCAGATCGGCTTCGTCGTCGCGGCCAAAGGCGCGGCGCAGCAAGGTGTCGATGCCCGCCGCGTCTACCGGGATCTCTACGCGGATCAGCATGATACCGCCACACGGGAAGCCGACGCCGTGCCCTCCTGCAACCCTTTTTCGACAAAATCAGCCAACTGCAACAGCCCCATGCGCAGCGGCGCAGGCATGCTTTCCAGCTCGATGGCGTCCATCAAATTTTTCACATACAGGCCCAATTCGGTATCCCCTTCAATCTGCAGCCGACGCTGAAAGAACAGCGTATCCGGATCTTGCTTGCGCGCCGCGATCAGGATCAGATCGTTGGCATCGCCGCTGAAGCTGACGTCCGCTTCGGCGTGCTGGCTGACCACCAGTTTGTCGTTTTCTACCGTCATAAACCATTGTAGCGCCAGATCGCGAACTTCGATCTTCAGCCAACGCGATTCGAGAAACTCCAGATCCCCATCCGCCAATGCCTGGCGGAACTGCCAGCTCAGCACCTGTTGCAGCAGCTGACGCTGCAGAGCGAACGGCGTGAATTTCAGCGGGATGCGCAGCAGCGACGGCCCCTGGCGCACAAGGCGTGCTCGTAGTTGTTCCAACACGGTCATCCACTCCTTTCAATACGGACTACCGCTATTTTGCCACACTGACGCGCGGCTTCAGCGGTCTATATCAACAAATAGTGCATTTCACCGCCATGTTTATCAATACGCCATAAGCTGCCTCAAATCAAAACCTGTGTGTGCCCCATTGCCTAAAATGACCTCCCCGATTCGCATTTGCCGGCGGAACACCGCCGCCGGCAACCTTTAAAGACAGCGTGCGCCCGGCCGGGCGCACGGCTAAGCCAGGATAAATCTATGGAGCTGCTTTGTCCCGCCGGCAACCTGCCGGCCCTGAAGGCCGCGGTGGATAACGGCGCCGATGCCGTTTACATCGGTCTGAAAGACGATACCAACGCGCGCCACTTCGCCGGCCTTAACTTCACCGAGAAAAAGCTGCAGGAAGCGGTCGATTATGTGCATCGCCACGGCCGCAAACTGCATATCGCCATCAACACCTTCGCCCATCCCGACGGCTATGCCCGCTGGCAGCGCGCGGTGGATATGGCGGCCCAACTGGGCGCCGACGCCCTGATTCTGGCGGATCTGGCGATGCTGGAATACGCCGCCCAACGCTATCCGCAGTTGGAACGCCACGTTTCGGTGCAGGCTTCCGCCACCAACGAGGAAGCGATCCGTTTTTACCAGCGCAACTTCGAGGTCGGCCGGGTGGTGCTGCCGCGCGTGCTGTCGATGCATCAGGTGAAACAGCTGGCACGCACCAGCCCGGTGCCGCTGGAAGTGTTCGCCTTCGGCAGCCTGTGCATCATGGCCGAGGGGCGCTGCTATCTCTCTTCCTACCTGACCGGCGAGTCGCCGAACACCGTCGGCGCCTGTTCGCCGGCGCGTTTCGTGCGCTGGCAGCAAACCCCGCAGGGCATGGAGTCGCGCCTGAACGACGTGCTGATCGACCGCTACCAGGACCATGAAAACGCCGGTTACCCGACGCTGTGCAAGGGCCGCTATCTGGTGGACGACGTGCGCTACCACGCGCTGGAAGAGCCCACCAGCCTCAATACGCTGGAGCTGCTGCCGGAGCTGCTGGCCGCCAACATTGCCTCGGTGAAGATCGAAGGCCGCCAGCGCAGCCCGGCTTACGTCAGCCAGGTGGCGCGCGTCTGGCGCCAGGCGATCGACCGTTGCCAGGCCGATCCGGCCGCCTACCGCGCCGACGCCGCCTGGATGGAGACGCTGGGCGCGATGTCCGAGGGCACCCAGACCACGCTGGGCGCCTATCACCGCAAATGGCAGTAGCCGGAGGAAACATGAAATACGCACTGGGGCCGGTACTCTACTACTGGCCGAAAAACGACATCGCGGCGTTCTATCAGCAGGCGGCGGAGAGTAACGCCGACATCATTTATCTCGGCGAGAGCGTCTGCACCAAGCGGCGCGAGATGAAGGTCGGCGATTGGCTGGCGCTGGCGCGCGACATCGCCCGCAGCGGCAAGCAGGTGGTGATCTCCACGCTGGCGCTGCTGCAGGCGCCGTCCGAACTGAATGAGCTGAAACGCTATGTGGAGAACGGCGAGTTCCTGTTTGAAGCTAACGATCTGGGCGCAGTGAACATGGCGGCGGAACGCGGTCTGCCGTTCGTCGCCGGCCATGCGCTGAACTGCTACAACGCCTATACTCTGCGCCTGCTGCGCCGCCAGGGCATGATGCGCTGGTGCATGCCGGTCGAGCTGTCACGCGATTGGCTGGCCAATCTGCTGACGCAGTGCGACGAGCTGGGCTTCCGCCACGACTTCGAGGTGGAGGTGCTGAGCTACGGCCATCTGCCGCTGGCCTATTCGGCGCGCTGCTTCACCGCCCGCTCGGAAAACCGCGGCAAGGACGAGTGCGAAACCTGCTGCATCAAGTATCCGCAGGGTCGCATGATGCGCTCCCAGGAACAGCAGCAGGTGTTCGTACTCAACGGCATCCAGACCATGAGCGGTTACTGCTACAACCTCGGCAACGAGCTGCCAAGCATGCAGGGGCTGGTGGACATCGTGCGACTGTCGCCGCAGGGCGCCGAGACGCTGGCACAGATCGACGCCTTCCGCGCCAACGAGCGCGGCGAGCAGCCGCTGGCCTTGACCAACCACGTCGACTGCAACGGCTACTGGCGCCGCGTGGCGGGGTTGGAGTTGGTGGGGTGATCCTCGCTCCCCTCCTCACCGAGGGGAGTTTTCAATCAACTCGCCCGCCGTTTCCTGAACATCCCGCGCAGCGCCACGCTGTTGCGCAAGAAGGCCACGCCGAAGCCCAGCAGGGTGTAGACCACGCCGAGTATCAGCATCATCACCACGTCGCCCCACACTTCATTCAGCGACAGCCCCATCTGGTTGACGCCGGCGATCGCCTTGGTGCCCCAGGTGGAGGGAATGCTGTACGAGATGGCGCGCACCCAGGCCGGCATCGACTGCAGCGGCCAGATAGTGCCGGACAGGTAGAAGACCGGCGTCGTGATGAACGCCAGCGTCAGGTAGATCATCTCGACGCTGCGCAGGCACTCGGTCACCAGCTTGCCCAGCCCCAATACCGCCAGCAGGAACGGGAAGGTCAGCAGCAGCAGTTCGGCGATGTTCGCCGTCTGCCGATAGCCCAAGACCCACGGCCACAGCACGAACAGCACGATCGACAGGAACAGCCAGATCGGCAGCAGCGCCGTCAGCCCGCCGAGGTGCGCCGCCAGCGGCGCTTTGCCGCCGGGCATGCTCTTCATGGCGATATTGACGCGGATACAGGCGATCAGCAGCGAGTGCTGCAACAGCATCACCAACAGGCCGGGAAAGATGATCGCCGCGAAGCTGATGCCGGGGTTAAACACGTCCAGCGTTTGCCCCAGTATCGGCGTCAGCAGTATCTGCGCCTGCCGTTCGCTGAAACCGCTGCGCAGCAGCAGCCCGTTGTTGTACTCCGTCAGCAGCTGCTGATAGGCCGCCACCACGTCCTGTTGGATCTGGCCGTTGGCCAGACGGTTGGTGGCGTCGCCGTACACCGGCACCACGATGTTCTGCCCGCTGAGGATCTTCTTCTCCAGATCCACCGGCATGATGATCACCGCAAACAGCTTGCGCCAGCTGAGATCGCGCTGTGCCTGTTCCAGGCTGTCGTAGGTTTCAATCGCTATCTTGGAGGTGGCGTCCAGTTGGCGGATCAGCTGGCGGCTGGCGGTGCTGTGGTCCTGATCGACCACCCCCACCGGCAGATCCCACACCGTGCGGTTGGCGTACACCAGGCTCATGATGCACAGCGACAGGATCAGCATCAGCCACACCGGCCGCTCCAGCATGCCGAGCAACACCTTAACGAAGGTTTGCCAATAGAGCTTCATCCGGCGTTCCCCTCTTTTGCCAGCCGCGCCGGCAGGCGATTGCGCACCAGCAGCGCGGCCACCAGCGGATAGACCGCCAGCAGCGCGCACACGCTGAAGATGGCGCTGGCGTGCACCTGCCGCAGGAACACGTCGAACATCGCGTACAGCGCGTGGGTCAGCGGTTCGATGTTGGAAATGATGCGCGCCGGCAGCGGCATCGACAGCTCAGGCACCGCCATGCCGGAGAAGGTCATCGCGATACTGACCAAAATACCAATCAGGCTGTAGGCGGTGATGGTGCTGCCGGTAAAGGTGTACAGCAGCAGGCCGATGCTCTGCGCCGCCATCACGTAGAACAGGCCGATCATCAGCATAAACAGCGGATTGCCGCTGACGCGGGCGTCAAAGATACCCACCAGCGCCGCGATCTCCACCATCAGCAGGGTGGTGAAACACAGCGTGTACGGTGCCAGCTTGCCGAGCAGCGCCAGGCTGAACGGCTTGGCCTGCAGCAGCGACTTGCTGCGCGCCAGCACGTAGATCATGCAGGTCACCGCGAACAGCTGCAGCAGGTGGATGGTGGCGGCGAACTGCTGGTAATAGATATAGCTGCCGCTGGCGTTGAACAGGCTGCCGTAGGAGAGCGTCACGTCCGCCAACGGCGGCAGCGTTTTACCCATCTCGGTGGCGATGATGCTGCGGGTGCTGGCGTTGATTTCGTTCATCAGGCCGCCAAAGTCCTGGGTGGAGTACAGCCCGGCACCGTAGAACAACGCATTGTAGTACATCACTACGCTAGGCTGTTTGCCCGACAGCGCGTTGGCCTCAAAGTCCGGCGGGATATACAGCAACGCGTAATCCTGCGCGCTGCGCAGGCGGCTCAGCGACTCCGGCAGCCCGCCGCCATATGCCTCGACGTGGGCGTGCGAGCCGGCGTCCAGCCGCCGCGTCAGCGATTTGGACAGCGGGCTGTGATCGCTGTCCACCACCGAGACCGGCAGATCGAGCAGCGTGCCTTCGGAGAAGTTGCTGCTGATCAGCACAAACAGGATCAGCGGAAAGATCCAGCTCAGCCAGTGCACCACCGGGCTGCGAAAGGCGACGCGACACTCTTTGTCGAACGCGTGACTGAAGCAGCGCCAGCCGGCCCTTACTCTTTCCATTGCCATAAGGTGCTCATCCCCGGACGCAGGCCGTCCACCGGCTGTGACGGATACAGGCGCACTTCGAAGGTTTTCAGGTCGAAGTCGCCAGTGGCGCGGGTGGCGCGTTTGGTGGCGTAATCCCCCAGCGGCGCGATGTAGCGCACCTCGGTGTCGATCATTTTGTCCTTCAGCGCCGGCACCCGCAGCGTGACCTTGTCGCCTTTGCGCACGTGGGCCAGGATGTCTTCACGCAGGTTAAACACGAAGTAGGCGTCCGGCACCCGGATCAACGTCACCAGCGGGCTGCCGGCGTTCAGCAATTCGCCCACTTCGGCCGGGATCGGCCCCACTTCGCCGTCCACCGGCGCTTTCACCTGCAGATCGTCGCTCTGCGCCTGGATCTGCAGCAGATTCTCTTCCGCCGCCCGCAGCGCCGCCGCATATTGCTGCCGCTGCTCGACGCGGTCGCCGTTAATGCCTTCATCCAGATTGGCCTTGGCGGCCTGCACCTGTTGGAAGGCGGTGTCGCGCGACCGGCGCGAAGCGTCCAGCTCGGACTTCGAGATATAGCCCTTGCCGGCCACGCTCAGGTTCCGGTTGTAGTCGTTTTGCGCATTGCGGTACTGCGCCTCGGCCTGCGCCAGGTTGGCGCGCAGGTTGCGGATGCTCTCTTCACGGGTGCCGTGCAGCGACAGCTCAAGCTGCGCCTTGGCCTCGTCGCGCGTCGCCTGTGCGGAACGCAGCTGCGCCATCAGTTCGGGGCTATCGAGTTGAATGATCAGTTGGCCGCTTTTCACGTCGTCGCCGCGTTCGATCAGGCGTTCAACGACCCGGCCTTTCGCCTTGGATGCGACGATCACTTCGGGGGCATCCACTTCACCCTGCAGCAACAGATCCTGATTGTGCGCGCGGAACAGGATCGCCAATGCGATCGCCGCCAACATCAGCAACAGGGTAAACAGCGTCTTTTTTTTCATTATGTCAGCTCCCGGAACGGTAAGCGGCGGGCGGGGATCATCATTTCCATGTCTCAAATTGCTCCAAAAAACACCATTGCTCTCATGAGGATATCACAAGCACATATCTCCTCTTTTATAACTATAAATTGGATTATGCTTTTAACACTAAAAAGCATCTTTTTTCGGCTTTTTGGTATGCAGACTCCTGCAATCGCCCTTTAAGCGATCCACTCTCTGATGGACGATGTCATGACTGAACACACTGCGGTACCGCTGTCGGTACTGGATTTATCGCCAATCCCGCAAGGGGCCAAAGCGCGCGACGCTTTCCACTGTTCGCTGGACTTAGCGCAGCACGCCGAACGCTGGGGCTACCAGCGCTACTGGCTGGCCGAGCACCACAACATGACCGGCATCGGCAGCGCCGCCACCTCGGTGCTGCTGGGCTATCTGGCCGCCGGCACCCAGAGCATTCGCCTCGGCTCCGGCGGCGTGATGCTGCCGAACCATGCGCCGCTGGTGATCGCCGAGCAGTTCGGCACGCTGGAGTCGCTCTACCCGGGGCGCATCGACCTGGGGTTGGGCCGCGCGCCCGGCACCGACCAGCGCACCATGATGGCGCTGCGCCGCCACCTGTCCGGCGACGTGGATACCTTCCCGCGCGACGTGCAGGAACTGCAAAACTATTTCTGCGACGCGCAGCCCGGCCAGCCGGTGCAGGCGGTGCCGGGCCAGGGGCTGCATGTGCCGCTCTGGCTGCTCGGTTCCAGCCTCTATAGCGCGCAGCTGGCGGCGCAGCTCGGCCTGCCGTTCGCCTTCGCTTCGCACTTCGCCCCGGATATGCTGTTCCAGGCGCTGCAGCTGTACCGCGAGAACTTCAAACCGTCCAAACAGCTGGCGCAGCCGCACGCCATGGTGTGCGTCAACGTGATCGCCGCCGACAGCGACCGCGATGCGCGCTTCCTGTTCAGCTCGATGCAGCAGCAATTCATCAATCTGCGCCGCGGTTCGCCCGGTCCGCTGCCGCCGCCAGTGGATAACATCCACGCGCTGTGGACCGCCGGTGAACAATACGGCGTCGAACAGGCGCTGCGGATGTCGATCGTCGGCGATGAAAAAACGGTGCGCCACGGGCTGCAAACGCTGCTGCGTGAAACCGATGCCGACGAGATCATGGTCAACGGCCAGATTTTCGATCACCAGGCGCGGCTGCGTTCGTTCAAGATTGTTGCCGGCGTGAAGGGCGACATCGTGAAGGGATAAAAAGCGAAAAGGCGGTGGGGAACCCCACCGCCTCGGCGTTAACGCTGGATCAGGTAGCGGATGGTCGGCCCGTCCTGCTGGATATCCAGCACCTTGTAGCCGTGGTTGCGCGCATCAAGCGGGATGTTGTTGATCGACTGCGGGCAATCGCTGATCACCTCCAGGATCTCCCCCGGTTTCAACTGCGGCATCGCCTCCAGCGTCGCCACCGCCGGGTACGGGCAAGGCTCGCCCAGCATGTCCAGCCGGTAGTCCGGCACTATCGTCGTCGCTTTCATGGCATGCTCCTCAAATTCACCACCTGCGCCTCAGGCCGGGCGCGGAAAAAGCGTTTCTCCCACCACAGCATGGCGGCGAAGGCCAGCGCCAGCAGCAGGTAAGTCACCAGCAGGCCGCCGATCGGGCCGAAGGTGTCGAGCAGGTTGATCTTGTCGTAGTCGGTCGCCAGCGCCGGCGCCAGATCGTCCCAGTAATAGGCCAGCAGCGTAGCGCCGATGATGTTGCCCAGCCCCACCCACCAGTAGTGCACCTGCCCTTCCACCGCGCGGTACATCCAGCCGGTTTCGCAACCGCCAGCCAGCACGATGCCGAAGCCGAACAGCAAGCCGCCCAGCACCGCATTCGGGCCGGCCCACATGATCTTCGGCGCCACGCCGAGCTGCACGTAGCTGAAGATGCCGATGGCGCTCACCGCCATGCCGATGATGATGGCTTTCGCCATGTGAGTGCGGCCGGTGATCCACAGATCGCGGAACGCCGAGGTGAAGCAGATCTGCGCGCGTTCGATCAGCAAACCGAAGCCGATACCGAACAGCATGGCGATACCGAGCTTCGGCGCATCGAACAGCGTCCACAACGACCAGGCCACCGCTAGGCCGAAGACCGCCATGCCCAGCCGGAAGCGGCGGCGCGCCTGCTCAGGCTTCTGCGTCAACGGCGCGGCGGACTTCACCTTTTGCAATTTGACCGGGATGCGGAACATCGGCAACAGCGTGAATTTGGCGCCGAAGTAGGAGCCGGCGGCGGTCGCCAGCGCGAAGAACCAGGCATGCAGCGAGAACTGCGGGATGCCGGTGAAAAACGCTGCCAGGTTACAGCCCATCGCCAGGCGCGCGCCGAAACCGGCGATGATGCCGCCCAGCAGCGCCTGCACGATGCGAATGCGGTGCTGCGGCTGGCGCAGCTTGATGTTGTTGGCCCACAGCGCGGCGGCGATGCAGCCGGCGAACATGCCGATGATCATGCGCCCGTCGATGCGTTCCAGCGGCGTGCCCTGCAGGCCGATAACCTTGAAATAGCCCCACTGCTCGGGGTGCAGGCCGAACCACTGCAGCACATGGCCGCCCCAGCGGGTGAATTCCCCGGTCACCGCCCAGAAGGTGCCGGTCATGCCGAAGTAGTAGGTAGAAAGGATCCCGGCAGCGATCACCGCCGGCAGCGGCGCCCAAAAGCGCACCAGGTATTGAGATTTGAACTGCTGCCAACTCATGGCATCTCCCGTGCATATCATCCATAAGAAAAAACCTTATGAATGATACGCCATTCAGGGGCGTTTGACGGCAATTTTCAGGCATAAAAAAACCAGCCCGCAGGCTGGTTTTTCAGAGTGCTTCACCGCGAACGGTGAATCAGCGATTACGCGTCGCCGAAACGACGACGTGGTGCTGCCGGTGCGCTGTCATCACGGCGTGGCGCCGGCTTGCCGTCACGGTTGTAGTTACCGCCACGACGCTCGCCGCCGTTACCGCCTTCGCGACGTTCACCGAAGGAACGACGTGGGCCGCCTTCGCGACGTTCGCCGTTGAACGGACGGCCGTTACCGTTGCCACGACGCTCGCCACCGTTGCCACCGTCACGACGCTCGCGACGTTCGAACGGCTGTGCATCACCCAACAGCTGCATGTTCATCGGCTTGTTCAGGATGCGAGTGCGAGTGAAGTGATTCAGGATCTCGCCCGGCATGCCTTTTGGCAGCTCGATGGTGGAGTGGGAAGCGAACAGCTTGATGTTACCGATGTAACGGCTGCTGATGTCGCCTTCGTTAGCGATAGCACCAACGATATGACGGACTTCAACGCCATCGTCACGGCCCACTTCGATGCGGTACAGCTGCATTTCGCCAACGTCACGACGTTCACGACGCGGACGGTCGCCGTCACGGCTATCGCGACGGTCGCCACGATCACCGCGGCGATCGTCACGGTCGTTGAACTCACGGCGCTGGCGCGGTTTGAAGACCGGATCCGGCGGCAGGATCAGCGGACGTTCGCCCTGAGCCATTTTCAGCAGCGCTGCGGCCAGGGTTTCCATATCCAGCTCTTCTTCCGGCTGCAGTTTGGTCAGCAGTGCGCGGTACAGATCCAGATCGCTGCTTTCCAGCTGCTGCTGAACTTTCGCGGCGAACTTGGCCAGACGACGCTCGCCCAGCAGTTCTGCGTTTGGCAGCTCCACTTCAGGGATGGTCAGCTTCATGGTGCGTTCGATGTTGCGCAGCAGGCGGCGTTCGCGGTTTTCCACGAACAGCAGCGCACGGCCGGCGCGACCCGCACGGCCGGTACGGCCGATACGGTGAACGTAGGACTCGGAGTCCATCGGGATGTCATAGTTGACAACCAGGCTGATGCGCTCAACGTCCAGGCCGCGGGCCGCAACGTCGGTCGCGATCAGGATATCCAGACGACCGTCTTTCAGGCGCTCCAGGGTCTGCTCACGCAGCGCCTGGTTCATGTCGCCGTTCAGCGCGGCGCTGCTGTAACCGCTGCGCTCCAGCGCTTCGGCCACTTCCAGGGTCGCGTTCTTGGTACGAACGAAGATGATCGCCGCGTCAAAGTCTTCGGCTTCCAGGAAACGTACCAGCGCTTCGTTTTTACGCATGCCGTAGACCGACCAGTAGCTCTGGCTGATGTCCGGACGGGTAGTCACGCTGGACTGGATGCGCACTTCCTGCGGCTCTTTCATGAAGCGGCGGGTAATGCGACGGATCGCTTCCGGCATGGTGGCGGAGAACAGCGCGGTCTGATGTTCAGCCGGGATCTCAGCCATGATGGTTTCTACGTCTTCGATAAAGCCCATGCGCAGCATTTCGTCGGCTTCATCCAGCACCAGACCGCTCAGGTTAGAGAGGTTCAGGGTGCCGCGCTTCAGGTGGTCCAGTAGACGACCTGGGGTACCCACAACGATTTGCGGGCCCTGGCGCAGAGCGCGCAGCTGTACGTCGTAACGCTGGCCGCCGTACAGGGCTACCACGTTGACGCCGTTCATGTGTTTGGAGAAATCGGTCATCGCTTCGGCAACCTGAACCGCCAGTTCGCGGGTCGGTGCCAGCACCAGGATCTGAGGTGCTTTCAGGTCTGCCTGCAGGTTGTGCAGCAGCGGCAGCGAGAACGCTGCAGTTTTACCACTACCGGTCTGTGCCATGCCCAGCACGTCGCGGCCGTTCAACAGGTGAGGAATACACTCAGCCTGGATCGGAGATGGTTTTTCATAGCCCAGATCGTTCAGGGCGGAAATGATTGGAGCAGACAGCCCCAGATCAGCAAAAGAGGTTTCAAACTCAGTCGTCATGTACACGTGCCTCATTAATAATGGCAGCCAGTCTACATAACTCGTCGAGAAAATTTTCAGTCATTTTCATTGAAAAGTGTGAACCGGCTCAAATTAGATTATAAAACGAACAAAAAAGCCCTCGCCCGTTAAGGCGATAACTTTGGTTAAAAACCAATGTTCATCAGGCTGATAGGTGTTCGTCAGCTATTGCTGGTCCGATTCCGATAGGTCGTCTTGCTCTTGGCCCAAAAGCGCCAATTCCAACAATGCATAGCGGTGCTCAACGAAGTTGTGAACGTTGTTAGACACCGTCAGTTTGAACAGCGCCGAAGCGGTGTCCTTGTCCCCCAGACTCAGGTAGTGTTTACCCAAATAGAAGTCAGTTTCACTGAGATGCTCAGCGAGCGAAGTGTTATCCGTTGCATCTGCCTTGAGGCGTTCCATCAGCGTTTTTTCGCTGATCTTGCCCAGGTAGAATTCGACAATATTCCATCCCCATTGCCCTCTGTCCGATTTGTCATAGCGCTGCTGAAGCGCTACTTCGGCCTTCTTGGGATCGATTTCTCGCTCCACCAGATACAGCCATAACGAACGGAAGGGATCGTTTGGGTCGTCTTGATAAAACGCCTGCAGATCATCCTGCGCCAACGGGAAGCGGCCGCCATAATACAGTGCGATGCCCCGGTTTAAACGCGCGTAATTGTAAGTTGGATCAAGCTCTAGTACAGAATCAAACGCTTCATAGGCAGCATCAAAATTGCCTGCCTGCGTTAAGTAAATGCCCAGGTAGTTGAAAACTTCCGGCATGTCGGGACGTATCGCCAGCGCCTGCGAGAAATCATTGCGCGCTAATGCACGTAACCCGAGGCTATCATACAGCACACCGCGCTCATATAAAAGCTGTGCGCGTTCGTCATCCGTCAGTGCCCGGCTGGCAAGAATTTGTTCCATGCGCGCCAGGATCACTTCCTGCTGCAACGTAGGCTGCAACGGGATTGCCAAAACTTCGTCTTTACGCCAATCATGGTTGCTGCATCCTGCCAGCATGAGTGCTGTCGCAACGTAACACCAGCGCAAGAAAGGCTTCATTTCCCACTCCCGAAGACAAACATTGGATGAACGTCCTGTCCTCCGTTTGCTAAAACGCGGGTATCCTACCCGCGCGATACGAACAGCTCCCAACCCCATGGCGGGGAGCTGTAAAACTATCTATACAGTTATTCTGCTTCAGGCGCAGGTGAACCTGCTTCCGGCGCCATCGCTTCTTTGATGCTCAGACGCACGCGGCCCTGACGGTCAACTTCCAGTACCTTAACCGGCACTTCCTGACCCATCTGCAGATAGTCGGTCACTTTCTCAACGCGCTTGTCGGCGATCTGAGAAATGTGCACCAGACCTTCTTTACCACCGCCGATAGCGACGAATGCGCCGAAATCAACGATACGGGTCACTTTACCCTGGTAGATACGACCCACTTCGATCTCTGCCGTGATCTCTTCGATACGACGGATAGCGAATTTCGCCTTCTCACCGTCGGTCGCAGCGATTTTAACTGTACCATCATCTTCAATTTCGATGGTAGTGCCAGTCTCTTCGGTCAGTGCGCGGATAACGGAACCGCCCTTACCGATCACGTCTTTGATTTTATCCGGGTTGATGCGGATAGTATGAATACGCGGTGCGAATTCGGAGATATCGCCGCGTGGGGAGCTGATAGCCTGTTCCATCACGCCCAGGATGTGCAGACGCGCGCCCTTGGCCTGGTTCAGAGCCACCTGCATGATCTCGCGGGTGATGCCTTCGATTTTGATGTCCATCTGCAGCGCGGTGATACCGTCGCGGCTACCGGCCACTTTGAAGTCCATGTCGCCCAGGTGATCTTCGTCACCCAGAATGTCGGACAGAACCACAAAGTTATCGGCTTCTTTCACCAGGCCCATCGCGATACCCGCAACGGCAGCCTTGATTGGCACGCCGGCGTCCATCAGCGCCAGAGATGCGCCGCACACGGAAGCCATGGAAGAAGAACCGTTGGATTCGGTGATTTCAGACACGACGCGAACCGTGTACGGGAAATCTTCCGGTTTAGGCATCATAGCCAATACGCCGCGTTTCGCCAGGCGACCGTGACCGATTTCACGACGCTTAGGAGAACCGACCATGCCGGTTTCGCCTACGGAGTACGGAGGGAAGTTGTAGTGGAACAGGAAGCTGTCGGTCTTCTCGCCCATCAGCTCGTCCAGGTTCTGTGCGTCGCGCGCGGTACCCAGGGTCGCGGTAACCAGCGCCTGAGTTTCGCCACGGGTGAACAGCGCGGAACCGTGGGTGCGCGGCAGTACGCCGGTGCGCACGTCCAGGCCACGGATCATGTCTTTTTCACGGCCGTCGATACGCGGCTCGCCACGCAGTACGCGGCTACGCACCACGTTCTTCTCGACGTTGCCCAGGATGTCCTGGATTTCGCCGGCGTCCAGCGTTTCGTCCTGCGCCAGCAGGGTTTCAACCACGCTGTCTTTGATCGCGTCAACCTGAGCGTAACGCTCTTGTTTTTCGGTGATGTGGTAAGCGTCGCCCAGGCGAGCTTCGGCCAGTTCAGCCACGCGCGCGTGCAGCGCTTCGTTGACCGCAGGGGCCTGCCAATCCCACTTCGGCTTGCCGGCTTCGGCAACCAGGGAGTTGATGTTTTCGATAACCACTTGCTGCTGGTCGTGGCCGAACACCACGGCGCCCAGCATCTGATCTTCGCTCAGCACTTCCGCTTCGGATTCAACCATCAGCACCGCGCCTGCAGTACCGGCAACCACCAGATCCAGACGGCTTTCTTTCAGCTCGTCAGTTGTCGGGTTCAGCACATACTGATCGTTGATGTAACCTACGCGCGCTGCGCCGATTGGGCCGTTGAACGGAATACCGGACAGGCTCAGGGCGGCAGAGGCGCCGATCATCGCGACGATGTCCGGGTTCACCTGCGGGTTAACGGAAACCACGGTCGCGATCACCTGAACTTCGTTCAGGAAGCTGTCCGGGAACAGTGGACGGATCGGACGGTCGATCAGACGGGAAGTCAGGGTCTCGCCTTCGCTCGGACGGCCTTCGCGACGGAAGAAGCTGCCCGGGATGCGGCCGGCGGCGTAAGTACGCTCTTGGTAGTTAACGGTCAGCGGGAAGAAGCTCTGGCCCGGCTTGGCTTTTTTCTGGCCAACGACGGTAACGAATACGGCGGTGTCATCCATGCTCACCATAACGGCGGCGGTGGCCTGACGAGCCATCATACCGGTTTCGATGGTGACGGTATGCTGGCCATACTGGAATTTGCGAATGATCGGTGTCAGCAAAATTATATCCTTGATTAGCGGCGCGCAATCGCATTGACGACTCGACACGCCTGTGACTCGATTTGCCTTCTCACTACATCCTCGCGACTAATGACAATCCTTATCTCAGGCAGGAGATAAAGCCTCTCATTAGCCGCGCGAACCTCTGTAACGGAAGAACCTGTTTGGAAACATCAGTAATACATTAACCTGATTTGCTTATGCTTCCTAGAAGAAAGGGGCCAAAATAGGCCCCTTTCCACTGAAACTTGCTAGATTAGCGACGCAGACCCAGACGCTCGATCAGGCTGGTGTAACGTGCTACATCTTTACGCTTCAGGTAGTCCAGCAGCTTACGACGCTGAGAAACCATACGCAGCAGACCACGACGGCTGTGGTGATCTTTTTTGTGCTCGGAGAAGTGGCCTTGCAGATGGTTGATCTGCGCAGTCAGCAGGGCAACCTGAACTTCGGTAGAACCGCTGTCGTTAGTACCACGACCGAAATCAGCTACGATTTGAGCTTTAGCTTCAACACTTAGAGACATTGTAATACTCCAGATTATAGATAATAAAAACAGGCGCCGATCTCTAATTCAGCAACCCAATGCATAAGCTGCGCCATTCTACTCTTAGCGCAGTGCGATCGCAAGGCGACGCAGTGCCCCGCCGTCAGTCGAAATGCTCGACCACCAGGCGGCGCGGCGCCACGCGACCATCTTCGGCGATGTCGCCAACGCCGATGAATTTTCGCTCTTCACCCTCGGTGATACGCACCAGGCCGGAAGCCGGCGCGCCGGCCACTTGCACCGGTTGCCCCTGCTTGACGTAACCCGCGACCACCGGCAGCAAATTCACTTCCGGATAGTTCTCAACCGGGCTGTCCATCGGCATCAGCAGCGGATCGAGCAGCTCGCCGGGCGCGATCGCTTGTTCCTGCGCCTGAGCCAGCAAGGCGTTCAGCTGTTCCAGCGTCACCATGCGCGCGATCGGATAAGTCGCCACCTGCAGGCGGCGCAGATAGATCACGTGCGCGCCGCAGCCCAGCAGCTCGCCGAGATCGTCGGTGATGGTGCGGATGTAGGTGCCTTTCGAGCAGTGGATCTCCAGCTCCAGCTCATCCCCTTCCCAGCGGATAAACTGCAGCTCGTACACCGTGATGCTGCGCGCTTCGCGCGGCACTTCAATCCCCTGGCGCGCATACTCGTAGAGTTTCTTGCCCTGGTATTTCAGCGCCGAATACATCGACGGCACCTGCTGGATGTCGCCGCGGAAGGTGTCCAGCGCCGCGTCGAGCTGCGCCTGGGTGAAGTTCACCGGGCGTTCCTGCACGATCTGACCGTCGGCGTCGGAAGTATCGGTACGCTGCCCCAGCTTGGCGATCACCCGATAGCGCTTGTCGGAATCGAGCAGGTATTGCGAAAACTTGGTCGCTTCGCCCAGGCAAATAGGCAGCATGCCGGTCGCCAACGGATCGAGCGCGCCGGTATGGCCCGCTCGGTTGGCGTTGTACAGACGTTTTACTTTTTGCAGCGCATCGTTGGACGACAACCCCTGCGGCTTGTCCAGCAACAGCACGCCGTGGATGTCACGGCCGCGGCGACGAGGGCGACTCATTAATCCTCCTTGTCATCGCCTGAGGCGGAACGGCGCTCGGCGTCGTTCTTCACCACGTTGGTCACCAGGTTGGACATGCGCATGCCTTCCACCAGGGAGTTGTCGTAAGCGAAGGTCAGCTCCGGCACCACGCGCAGGCGCATCGCTTTGCCCAGCAGGGTACGGATATAGCCGGAAGCGTCCTGCAACGCTTTGATGCCGTTGGTGACCAGATCCGGATCGTGGTTCTCGGTCAATACGTTCAGGAAGGTGACGTAAACCTTGGCATACGCCAGGTCGCGGGACACTTCCACGCCGGAAACGGTCGCCATGCCGACGCGCGGATCTTTAACTTCACGCTGCAGAATGATCGCAATCTCTTTCTGCATCTCTTGCGCCACGCGTTGACCGCGGCTGAATTCTTTTGCCATTTTGGATTCTCCAGACAAATCGGGGGGCACAAAGGCCCCCCGTAAACAGATATAAGCAGATGTGCAATCGTTAAGCGATGGTGCGTTGGATCTCAATGATTTCGAACACTTCGATCATGTCGCCGACGCGCACGTCGTTATAGTTCTTAACGCCGATACCACATTCCATGCCGTTACGGACTTCGTTAACGTCATCTTTGAAGCGGCGCAGGGATTCCAGCTCGCCTTCATAGATAACCACGTTGTCGCGCAGTACGCGGATTGGGTTGTGACGCTTGATGGTCCCTTCGGTAACCATACAGCCGGCGATAGCGCCGAACTTAGGCGATTTGAACACGTCGCGCACTTCGGCCAGGCCGATGATCTGCTGCTTGTATTCCGGCGCCAGCATACCGCTCATCGCCTGCTTCACTTCGTCGATCAGGTTATAGATCACGGAGTAGTAACGCAGATCCAGGCTTTCCGCTTCGATCACGCGGCGCGCAGAAGCGTCGGCACGCACGTTGAAGCCCAGGATGATGGCGTTGGAAGCCGCAGCCAGCGTCGCGTCGGTTTCGGTGATCCCACCTACGCCGGAGCCGACAATCTTCACCTTCACTTCGTCGGTAGAGAGTTTCAGCAGCGAGTCGCTGATCGCTTCGCAAGAACCCTGCACATCGGACTTCAGTACGATGTTCAGCTCAGACACTTCGCCGTCGGTCATGTTAGCGAACATGTTTTCCAGCTTGGACTTCTGCTGACGCGCCAGTTTGACTTCGCGGAACTTGCCCTGACGATACAGCGCCACTTCACGCGCTTTCTTCTCGTCGCGCACCACGGTCGCTTCGTCACCCGCTGCAGGCACGCTGGACAGACCCAGGATTTCCACAGGGATAGACGGACCGGCAGAGGTCACTTCACGGCCCAGCTCGTCACGCATCGCACGCACACGGCCGTATTCGAAGCCGCACAGGACGATGTCGCCCTTGTTCAGCGTACCTTCCTGAACCAGTACGGTAGCCACTGGGCCACGGCCTTTATCCAGGAAGGACTCGATCACTACGCCGCTCGCCATGCCGCTGCGTACCGCTTTCAGTTCCAGAACTTCGGCCTGCAGCAGGATAGCCTGCAGCAGCTCGTCGATACCGGTACCGGCTTTCGCGGACACGTGAACGAACTGCGCTTCGCCGCCCCACTCTTCCGGCATAACGCCGTACTGAGACAGTTCCTGCTTAACGCGGTCCGGATCGGCTTCCGGCTTGTCGATTTTGTTCACCGCAACCACCAACGGCACCTGCGCCGCTTTCGCGTGCTGGATAGCTTCGATGGTCTGTGGCATCACGCCGTCGTCGGCCGCCACCACCAGAACCACGATGTCAGTCGCCTGAGCACCACGAGCACGCATCGAGGTAAACGCGGCGTGGCCCGGGGTATCCAGGAAGGTGATCATGCCGTTCTCGGTTTCTACGTGGTAGGCACCGATGTGCTGGGTAATGCCGCCGGCTTCGCCCGCCGCCACTTTGGTGGAGCGGATGTAGTCCAGCAGAGAGGTTTTACCGTGGTCAACGTGGCCCATGATGGTCACGACCGGCGCGCGCGGCTCAGCCGCAGCGCCCGTATCACGGTCGCTCATCAGCGCTTCTTCCAGCTCGTTTTCACGACGCAGAATAACTTTGTGGCCCATCTCTTCGGCAACCAGCTGTGCGGTTTCCTGGTCGATAACCTGGTTGATGGTGGCCATAGCGCCCAGCTTCATCATCACTTTGATGACCTGAGAACCTTTTACCGCCATCTTGTTGGCCAGCTCGGCCACGGTGATGGTTTCACCGATCACCACGTCACGGTTAACCACCTGCGCCGGCTTGTTGAAGCCCTGCTGCAGAGCGCTAGGCTTGCGTTTGCCTTTACCGCCACGGGTAACGGCACGCGCTTCTTCGCGATCCGCTTTGGATTCGGACAGCTTGTTGCCTTTCTTCTGCTTGGTCGCTTTGCCGCCGCGGGTGCGGCTACGACGATCGCCTTCAACTTTGGCGTCGTTTTCGTCTTCTGCGGCACGCGCATGCTGAGAGGTGGTCACGTGATAGTCGGCACTTTCAACCGCAGCGCTTGCCGCGTCGGCCTGGGCCCACTTCTCGCCGTTCTCTTCGGCCATGCGACGGGCTTCTTCCGCCACGCGCTTGGCTTCCTCTTCAACCTTGCGGCGCACTTCCTCTTCCGCTTTACGTTTCAGTTCAGCGGCTTCGGCTTCACGGCGTGCTTTTTCCGCCTGAGCTGGCTTGGTCATTTCGTCGGTATGTTGATTGGTCACTTTTTCTTTTTCCGCTGAATTACGCTTAGCAATCTCCGCGGCCTCACGTTTGGCTTGCTCTTCGGCTGCGCGCTTCGCTTCCGCTTCGCGTTTTGCGAGCTCTTCCGCTTCGCGCCGTGCCTGCTCTTCCGCTTCACGCTGTGCCTGCTCTGCCGCTTCAGCCAACTGGGCTTCCTGCGTATCGCGATTTACATAAGTGCGTTTCTTGCGGACCTCAATTTGCACCGATTTACTTTTACCGCCGGTGCTCGGGATATTCAAGGTGCTGCGCGTTTTGCGCTGCAAAGTGAGTTTACCTGGCGCGCTGCCGTGTTCACGGTTCAGGTGCGCCAGCAATGTTTCTTTTTCTTGCTGGGTAACAGAGTCCGACTCGGACTTGTTGATCCCTGCATCAGCAAACTGCTGTACCAGGCGATCAACCGGAGTCTGAATCTCTGCTGCCAGCGATTTTACGGTTACATCTGTCGTCATGCTGTTCCTTCCTGCTACAGTTATTACGCGTTGTCGCCAAACCAACAGATATTGCGTGCAGCCATGATCAGCTCACCGGCTTGCTCATCGCTAAGCCCTTCAATATCAGCCAGATCGTCAACACCCTGCTCGGCAAGATCTTCCAGCGTACAAACCCCACGCGCGGCCAGTTTAAAGGCCATGCTGCGCTCAAGACCCGGCAGGTTGAGCAAATCGTCGGCCGGTTTGTTGTCGCCCAGGCTTTCTTCTTGTGCCAGGGCCAGCGTGGTCAATGCAGCTTTGGCGCGTTCGCGCAATGCTTCAACCGTATCTTCATCCAGACCGTCGATTTCCAACAGCTCTTTGATCGGCACGTAGGCCAGCTCTTCCAGCGTGGAGAAGCCTTCTTCAACCAGTACGGTGGCGAAATCTTCGTCGATATCAAGATACTTGGTGAAGGTATCAATAGCGGCATGAGCCTCGGCCTGGTGCTTGGCCTGCAGGTCGTCCGCCGTCATCACGTTCAGTTCCCAACGATCGTCGCCGCGGTGTTGTTTCAGCAGCTGGGAAGCCAAACGCACGTTTTGGCCGTTACGGCCGATCGCCTGTGCCAGGTTGCTGGCTTCAACGGCGATATCCATGGTGCAGTTATCTTCGTCTACCACGATCGACGCGACGTCGGCCGGCGCCATGGCGTTGATGACGAATTGCGCGGGATTATCATCCCACAGGATGATGTCGATGCGTTCGCCGCCGAGCTCGCTCGACACGGCCTGAACGCGCGCACCGCGCATACCTACGCAGGCGCCGACCGGGTCGATGCGCTTATCGTTGGTTTTCACTGCAATTTTCGCGCGAGAGCCTGGATCGCGGGCTGCCGCTTTAATTTCGATCACTTCTTCGCCGATTTCCGGCACTTCGATGCGGAACAGTTCTTTCAGCATTTCCGAGCTGGAACGGCTGACGAACAGCTGCGCGCCGCGAGCTTCGGGACGTACGGCATACAATACGCCGCGAATGCGGTCGCCCGGACGGAAGTTTTCGCGCGGCAGCATGTCTTCACGGCCAATGACCGCTTCGGCGTTGTTGCCCAGATCCAGCGCGATGCTGTCACGGTTCACTTTCTTCACCACGCCGGTGACGATCTCACCTTCGTGTTCACGGAAAGCGTCGACCACCATCGCACGCTCGGCTTCACGTACTTTCTGCACGATAACCTGCTTGGCGGTTTGGGTGGTGATACGGTCAAAGGTCACAGATTCGATCTGATCTTCGACGTAGCCGCCGAGCTCGATGCTCGGATCTTCAAACTGAGCGGCTTCCAGCGTGATTTCACGCGTCGGCTGAGTCACTTCGTCTACGGCGACCCAACGGCGGAAGGTGTCGAAATCGCCGGTTCTACGGTCAATGCTGACGCGCACGTCGATTTCCTGCTCGTATTTTTTCTTGGTTGCGGTGGCTAATGCAGTTTCCAGCGCTTCGAAAATCTTCTCGCGCGGAAGGGATTTTTCATTGGAAACTGCTTCAACAACAGCCAGAATCTCTTTGTTCATCCTAGTTGCCTCTTCCAAACTTTAAAAGTGGGGTACCAGGTTCGCTTTCTGGATGTTGCTCAGCGCGAACACTTCATCTTTCCCTTCCACAGTAACCGTGATCATCTCGCCTTCGACAGACTTGATAATACCCTGCCACTTGCGACGGTTCTGTACCGCCATGCGCAGGACCAGGCTGACTTCTTCACCGAGGTAACGCGTATAGTGTTCTGCGGTGAACATCGGGCGATCAAGGCCAGGAGAGGAGACTTCCAAGTTGTAAGCGACCGTGATTGGATCTTCGACGTCCAATACAGCGCTGACCTGGTGGCTGACATCAGCGCAATCATCAACATTGATGCCGTTATCACTATCAATATAGATGCGGAGCGTCGATTGGCGCGCACGAATGAATTCGATGCCTACAAGCTCAAAGCCCAACGCTTCTACGGGTGCCGAAAGCATCTCTGTTAACTGTTGCTCTAATGTGGACAAGCCCACCCCCAAGACATAAAAAAAGGGCTAAATAGCCCAGTGATTCTGTTGCCAAATAACAAAAAACCCCGAAAAATCGGGGCTTTATGCAACTGGACCCTGTTTGCCGCTAGGCGGCCTCGGTACAACTTTCGAGCAAGTGTCATTTTCAAATGTTGATCGAGAAAAGCGGATTTCAATCGAAAAGTGTATTTGAAAATAAACACTTAAAGGAAAGTGGTTGCGGGGGCCGGATTTGAACCGACGACCTTCGGGTTATGAGCCCGACGAGCTACCAGGCTGCTCCACCCCGCGCCGAAAACGTGGCAAATACTACGCCGATAATCGCAAAATTGCAAGTTATCTCTGGGATTTGGTACCGAGGATGGGACTCGAACCCACAAGCCCGTTAGGGCACTACCACCTCAAGGTAGCGTGTCTACCAATTCCACCACCTCGGTACTGATTCTTACTGCTAACGGCCGTTGTTCCTTCGAGTTCACAACCACCGTTTACAAACTTTTTGCGGCTTACTGCGGGATGTCGCTGCTCGGCTTAGCTGGTGCTGCCGGCGCGGTCGTCTGCTCAGTTTTCACTGGCTGACCCAGGTTTTCCCACTCACTGCCTTTCTTGCTTTGGTTGCTGCTGAGGTTGCCCAGAATCAGGCTGATGACGAAGAACAGCGTCGCCAGCACAGCAGTCATGCGGGTCATAAAGTTACCGGAACCACTCGAACCGAACAATGTGCCTGATGCACCTGCTCCGAAAGAGGCTCCCATATCAGCGCCTTTACCTTGCTGTAGCATAATCAGAGCAACCAGCCCGATTGAGATCAGCAGGAAAATTACCAGAAGAGCTTCGTACATAGTAGTACCCGTATCCTTGCGGCCTCACCGCATGCCAAATGCTTCACACTCATCAAGCAGGCGTTTTTACAAACTGCCTACTGAAGCGGGTGTGAATACTAACCAAAGCCGCCAACCCACGCAAGGGCAATTTGCTGCCGCCGGCGCGTTTGCGGAAAAAAACGCCAACAATCATCTATTCGGGCTCAGCGATGCCAAGCCCGATGGCTAACTGTCTGTTTTAACCTGCTGATTTCACCGCATCGGCGATGCGATGCGCCAGCGCGGTCACCTGCTGCTCGTCCTCGCCTTCCACCATCACGCGGATCAGCGGCTCGGTGCCCGATTTACGCAGCAGCACCCGGCCACGGCCGGCCAACTCGGTTTCCACCTGCTCGGTGACCTTACGCACCGCTTCAGATTCCAGCGGATTATGCTCGCCGGCGAAGCGGACGTTGACCAGGATCTGCGGCAGCAGCTTCATGCCGCTGCACAGGTCATGCAGGCTCATGTGGTTGCGCACCATGGCAGTCAGCACCTGCAGCCCGGCCACGATGCCGTCGCCGGTGGTGGTTTTGTCCAGCAGGATCACATGGCCGGAGTTTTCCGCACCGATGCGCCAGCCCAGTTCCTGCAGTTTCTCCAGCACGTAACGGTCGCCCACTTTGGCGCGAGCGAACGGAATACCCAGCTGTTTCAGCGCCAGCTCCAGCCCCATATTACTCATCAGGGTACCGACCGCGCCGCCGCGCAGCTGCCCCTGACGCAGGCCTTCGCGGGCGATGATGTACAGGATCTGATCGCCATCCACCTTGTTGCCGAGGTGATCCACCATCATCACGCGGTCGCCGTCGCCGTCAAACGCCAGGCCAACGTGCGCTTTTTCCTGCAGCACGCGCTCCTGCAGCTGACGCACGTCGGTAGCACCGCATTTTTCGTTGATATTCATACCGTCCGGCTCAACACCGATGGCGATCACCGTGGCGCCCAGTTCGCGCAGCACGCTCGGCGCAATGTGGTAAGTCGCCCCGTTGGCGCAGTCGACCACGATTTTCAGCCCCTTCAGGCTCAGCTCGCTCGGGAAGGTACCTTTGCAGAATTCGATGTAACGGCCGGCGGCGTCGATGATACGGCTGGCTTTACCCAGCTCGGCGGACTCCACGCAGGTCAGCGGTTTTTCCATCTCGGCTTCAATTGCCTCTTCGACGTTGTCCGGCAGTTTGGCGCCGTCGATTGAGAAGAACTTGATACCGTTGTCATAGAACGGGTTATGCGAAGCGGAAATGACAATGCCTGCTTCGGCACGGAAGGTACGCGTCAGGTAGGCCACCGCCGGCGTGGGCATCGGCCCGGTGAAGGAGGCGGACAATCCAGCGGCCGCCAGACCGGCTTCCAGAGCGGACTCCAGCATATAGCCGGAGATGCGCGTATCCTTACCGATGATGATCTTGCGGGAACCGTGACGCGCCAGCACTTTACCGGCCGCCCAGCCCAGCTTCAGCACGAAGTCCGGCGTGATGGGGCTGTCCCCGACCTTGCCACGGATGCCGTCGGTGCCAAAATATTTGCGCTCGCTCATGTCTCTACTGTCCCTTAGCTGAAAGTGTTGCCTCGACGACACGCATCGCCTCGACGGTTTCTTTAACGTCATGCACTCTGACAATCTGCGCACCCTGCATCGCCGCGATTACCGCGCAGGCCACGCTGCCGATAACCCGTTGATCCGGCGGCACGTTCAGCAGTTGCCCAATCATCGATTTACGCGACATGCCGACCAATAGCGGCAAACCGAAACGATGAAACTCCGACAATCGTGCCAGAAGCTGATAGTTGTGCGCCAAATTTTTACCGAAACCGAAGCCTGGGTCGAGCAGCAATTTCTGATTTGTTATCCCCGCCTCGTTACAGCGCTGAATATGATGCTCGAAAAACGCCTGAACATCGGTAATCAGGTCATCGTAATGCGGCGCCTGCTGCATGGTGCGCGGCTGCCCTTGCATATGCATCAGACAGACCGGCAGACCGCTTTCCGCCGCCGCCGCCAGGGCACCCGGCTCCTGCAGCGAACGAATGTCGTTAATCAGATGTGCGCCTGCATGCGCCGATTCGCGGATCACGCCCGCTTTCGAGGTATCGACCGAGATGAAGACTTCGAAGCGCTGCGCCAGCGCTTCCACCACCGGCACGACCCGTTCCAATTCTTCCTCTTCACTCACCTCAGCTGCCCCCGGCCTTGTCGATTCGCCGCCGATATCGATCATCGTGGCACCGGCCGAAATCAGCGCATGCGCGTGGAGCAGCGCCTGGTTCAGGGTGTTGTGACGGCCGCCGTCGGAAAACGAATCCGGCGTCACATTGAGGATACCCATCACCTGCGGATAGGAGAGGTTGAGCGTCATGTCGCGCACGGTTAACTGCATGGTTGGTCCACCTTACTGTTGCCTGGTTCACTGCCCGCCGGGCAAAAAAAAACCCCGGCGTACCGGGGTTTGATGTTATTACACAGCCGCTGTTACTTGTCGAGCTGTTCGGACATGGTGTTGCCCGGCGTTGGGGTGCGCGGCTCATCTACCGGCGTCGGGGCTTTCGGAGTGCCACCGTTGTCGGAGCTGTTGCCTTTGTTCGCATCGTCCCAGCCCGCCGGCGGACGCACGTCTTTGCGGTTCATCAGATCGTCGATCTGCGGCGCATCGATAGTTTCATACTTCATCAGCGCATCCTTCATCGAATGCAGGATGTCCATATTTTCCATCAACAGCGAACGAGCACGCGTGTAGTTACGTTCGATCAGCGACTTCACTTCCTGGTCGATGATACGCGCGGTTTCATCCGACATGTGCTTCGCCTTGGCCACGGAACGGCCCAGGAACACTTCACCCTCTTCTTCCGCATACAGCAGCGGCCCCAGCTTCTCGGAGAAGCCCCATTGGGTCACCATGTTGCGGGCAATGGAGGTCGCCACTTTAATGTCGTTCGACGCACCGGTAGAGACTTTTTCCGGCCCGTAGATGATCTCTTCCGCCAGACGACCGCCGTACAGGGTGGAGATTTGGCTCTCCAGCTTCTGACGGCTGGCGCTGATCGCATCCCCTTCCGGCAGGAAGAAGGTCACACCGAGCGCCCGACCACGAGGAATGATGGTGACCTTGTGTACCGGATCGTGTTCAGGAACCAGGCGGCCAATGATGGCGTGGCCCGCTTCGTGATACGCGGTCGACTCTTTCTGCGCTTCGGTCATCACCATGGAGCGACGTTCCGCACCCATCATGATCTTGTCTTTGGCTTTTTCAAACTCCACCATCGACACCACGCGCTTGTTGCCGCGGGCGGCGAACAGCGCCGCTTCGTTGACCAGGTTGGCCAGGTCGGCACCGGAGAAGCCCGGCGTACCGCGCGCAATGACGGAGGCGTCGATGTCGGCAGCCAACGGCACGCGGCGCATGTGCACCTTCAGGATCTGCTCACGGCCACGCACATCCGGCAGCCCGACCACGACCTGACGGTCGAAACGGCCCGGGCGCAGCAGCGCAGGGTCAAGCACGTCTGGACGGTTGGTCGCCGCGATGACGATGATGCCCTCGTTGCCTTCGAAACCGTCCATCTCAACCAGCATCTGGTTCAGGGTCTGCTCACGCTCATCGTGACCGCCACCCAGGCCGGCGCCACGCTGGCGACCGACGGCGTCGATTTCATCGATGAAGATGATGCACGGCGCAGCTTTCTTCGCTTGTTCGAACATGTCGCGCACGCGGGATGCACCCACGCCGACGAACATTTCGACGAAGTCGGAACCGGAAATGGTGAAGAACGGTACCTTCGCTTCGCCGGCGATCGCTTTCGCCAACAGCGTTTTACCGGTCCCCGGCGGGCCAACCATCAGCACGCCTTTCGGGATCTTGCCGCCCAGCTTCTGGAAACGGCTCGGTTCGCGCAGGTATTCCACCAGTTCGCTCACCTCTTCTTTCGCTTCGTCACAACCGGCGACATCGGCGAAAGTGGTCTTGATCTGGTCTTCCGTCAGCATGCGGGCCTTGCTCTTGCCGAAGGACATCGCGCCCTTGCCGCCGCCGCCCTGCATTTGCCGCATAAAGAAGATCCAGACCCCGATCAGCAACAGCATCGGGAACCAAGAGATAAAGATAGAAGCCAGCAGGCTCGGCTCTTCAGGCGGCTCGCCGACAACTTTCACATTCTTCGTTAACAACGTATCCAGCAACTTAGGATCGTTGACAGGGATGTAGGTCGTGTATTTGTTACTGTCTTTCTTGGTAACGTTAATTTCACGTCCGTTGATTCGCGCTTCGCGAACCTGGTCCTGGGTCAGTTCGGACATGAAGGTAGAGTAATCCACCCTACGGCCATTCGACTCGCTGGGCCCAAAGCTCTGGAATACAGACATCAACACTACCGCGATGACTAACCAGAGAATTAGGTTTTTCGCCATGTCACTCAAGGGATTAACCTCATCTTACAACTGTGTTAACAAACAGCGTTAGGGTACTACAGTTTGCGCCCTGTCGCTACAATGTACACTTCGCGCGAACGGGCGCGGGAAGCGTCTGGCTTACGAATCTTAACCTTCGTAAACAGGGAGCGAATTTCCCGTAGGTACTCGTCAAAGCCATCTCCCTGGAACACCTTCACCAGGAAACTTCCGCCTGGTGCGAGGACATCACGACACATATCCAGCGCCAACTCCACCAGATACATCGACCTTGGAATATCGACCGCCGGGGTGCCACTCATATTCGGGGCCATATCGGACATGACCACCTGAACCTTACTCTCGCCTACTCGTTCCAACAGCGCCTTCAGCACCAGTTCATCACGAAAATCGCCCTGAAGGAAATCGACGCCAACGATAGGATCCATTGGCAAAATATCACAGGCGATGATGCGCCCGGTACCGCCGATTTGGGTGACCACATACTGCGACCAGCCGCCCGGTGCGGCGCCCAGATCAACCACGGTCATTCCCGGTTTGAACAGTTTGTCGCTCTGCTGTATTTCATCAAGTTTAAACCAGGCACGGGAACGCAGTCCCTTTTTCTGCGCCTGCTGCACATATTTATCGCTAAAGTGTTCTTGTAACCAGCGACTGGAGCTAGCCGAACGCTTTTTATTAGCCATCTCGTTTTCCAACTATCATAAAAAGAGTCTTATGTCAGGGTCGCTGCTCACGTAGACTCACACCGGTGAAGACCGATTTGGTGATATACATGAGATGGCGGTAGAATGTACCGTTTTCAATCCCAACTTAAGCAAAAAAGACAATGAATCTGAATAATAAACAAAAACAGCACCTGAAAGGCCTGGCGCATCCGTTAAAACCGGTGGTAATGCTGGGCAATAACGGTCTTACCGAAGGGGTGCTGGCTGAAATTGAACAGGCTCTGGAGCATCATGAGCTGATCAAGGTAAAAATCGCCGCTGAAGATCGCGAAACCAAAACCCTGATCGCCGACGCTATCGTGCGTGAAACGGGCGCCTGCAATGTACAAGTTATCGGCAGTACGCTTATTCTTTACCGCCCGTCGAAAGAGCGCAAGATCAGTCTACCGCGTTAATAACCATCAGGTTAACGAAAAGGTGCCATGCGCCTGACGAAGATAAAAGGCCGCTTGCGGCCTTTTTCCTATCTTTACAAAACGTTGGCGCATTAATGACCAACGGCCTCGATCAGAGATACTCGACCTTCAGGATCTCGTATTCCACGTCGCCGCCGGGGGTTTTGATCACCACCACGTCGTCTTGCTCTTTGCCGATCAGGCCGCGCGCCATCGGCGAGTTTACCGAAATCAGATTTTTCTTGAAATCGGCCTCATCGTCGCCAACGATGCGGTAAGTCACTTCTTCTTCACTGTCCAGATTCATCACCGATACGGTGGCGCCGAAGATCACCCGGCCGGTGTTCGGCATCTTGGTGATATCGATCACCTGAGCATTGGACAGCTTGGCTTCGATCTCCTGAATGCGGCCTTCGCAGAAACCCTGCTGTTCACGGGCGGCATGGTACTCGGCATTCTCTTTCAAATCGCCGTGCTCACGGGCGTCAGCGATATCCGCAATGATTTTCGGGCGGCGCACGCTTTTCAGATATTCGAGCTCTTCGCGCAGTTTTTCAGCGCCAAACAAGGTCATCGGAATTTGGTTCATCGTATAAATACCTCTAAATCTTTCCTGTTCAAATAACCGTCATCCTGACGTATTCGTATGAAAACACGGTTGGCATACCGCCACCCGCCTCCAGGCGACAAACAAAAGAAACCTGACTCGGAACGAGGCCCAAGCCAAGATTGGTTTTGCATTTTGATACGCATTTTAGCCTAGAGTTCCTTGAGGGTCATCGTTTACTTTTTCCCTGATTGCACCGTAGTATGACGGCACGTTATCCAGCTGTTATCCCGAGATTATGCGTTTTTCACGAATTGTCAGTGCATTGGCTTGCGCATTTGTTCTGAATGCGAATGCGGCCCCGGTTGAAGAGTACACACAATATCTGCCTGATGGGGCCAACCTTGCCCTGGTCGTTCAGAAAATCGGTGCCGGCGCGCCGACGATCGATTATCACTCTCAGCAGATGGCGCTGCCGGCCAGTACCCAAAAAGTGCTGACCGCGCTGGCGGCCTTGCTGCAACTCGGGCCCGATTACCGTTTCACCACCACGCTGGAGAGCCAGGGCGATATCCGCGATGGCGTGCTGCGCGGCAACCTGATCGCCCGCTTCAGCGGCGATCCGACCTTCAAGCGCCAGAGCCTGCGCAATATGATGGCCGTCCTGAAGAAACAGGGCGTGCGCCAAATCAGCGGCGACGTGCTGGTCGATACCTCGGTCTTCGCCAGCCATGACAAGGCGCCCGGCTGGCCGTGGAACGATCTGACGCAGTGCTTCAGCGCGCCGCCGGCCGCCGCCATCGTCGATCGCAACTGTTTCTCGGTCTCGCTGTACAGCGCGCCGAATCCGGGCGACATGGCGTTTATCCGCGTCGCCTCCTATTATCCAGTCAATATGTTTAGCCAGGTGCGCACCCTGGCGCGCGGCTCAGCAGACGCGCAGTACTGCGAGCTGGACGTGGTGCCGGGCGAACTGAACCGCTTTACCCTGACCGGCTGCCTGACGCAACGCAGCGAACCGCTGCCGCTGGCCTTCGCCATCCAGGACGGCGCCAGCTATGCGGGCGCAATCCTGAAAGACGAACTGACCCAGGCCGGTATCCAGATCGACGGGCACTTGAAACGCCAGACGCGTCCCGGCATCACCGGCACGGTGATCGCGCAAACTCAGTCGGCGCCGCTGCACGATCTGTTGAAGATCATGCTGAAGAAATCGGACAACATGATCGCCGATACCGTCTTCCGCACCATCGGCCACGAGCGCTTCGGCGTACCGGGCACCTGGCGAGCGGGCTCCGATGCAGTGCGGCAGGTGCTGCGCCAGAAGGCCGGCATCGATCTGGGCAATACCATTATCGCCGACGGTTCCGGCCTGTCGCGCCACAACCTGCTGGCGCCGGCGACTATGATGCAGGCGCTGCAGTACATCGCTCAGCACGACAACGAGCTGAACTTCATCTCGATGCTGCCGCTGTCCGGCTATGATGGCACCCTGCGCTACCGCGGCGGCCTGCACGAAGCCGGCGTCGACGGCAAGGTGTCGGCCAAGACCGGTGCACTGCAGGGCGTCTACAACCTGGCGGGCTTCATCACGACCGCCAGCGGCCAGCGCATGGCCTTCGTGCAGTATCTCTCCGGCTACGCCGTGCCGCCAGAAGATCAGAAACAGCGCCGAGCGCCGCTGGTGCGCTTCGAAAGCCGCCTGTATCGGGACATTTACCAAAACAACTGAGGATCGTCATGAAGCTGCTGGTCGTTGAGGATGATGAACTGTTGCAACAGGGGCTGGCACTGGCGCTGACCGGCGAAGGTTACGTCTGCGACTGCGCCGCCACGGCGGCGGAGGCCAACAGCCTGCTCATCACCAGCCAATACAGCATGGTGATCCTGGATCTCGGTCTGCCGGACATGGACGGCGCCGCACTGCTGCGGCAGTGGCGCCGCCAGCAGATCGATCTGCCGGTGCTGATCCTGACCGCCCGTGATGCCCTGGAAGATCGCGTCGACGGGCTGGATGCCGGCGCCGATGACTACCTGGTCAAACCCTTCGCGCTGGTTGAGCTGCAGGCGCGCGTGCGCGCCCTTCTGCGGCGCTACCAGGGCCACAGCGACAATCTGATGCAGGTGGATGACCTGCAGTTGAACCTCTCCAGCCAGCAGGTCTACCTGCAGCAACAGCCGGTGGAGGTTACGCCGAAAGAGTTTGCCATTCTGGCGCGCCTGATTATGCGTGCCGGGCAGACGGTCAATCGTGAACTCCTGCAGCAGGATCTCTACACCTGGCAGGACGACCTGGGTTCCAACACGCTGGAAGTGCACATCCACAACCTGCGCCGCAAACTAGGCAAGGATCGCATCCGCACCGTGCGCGGCATCGGCTATCGCCTGGAACCCTCGTCATGATCAGCATGCGCCGCCGCCTGCTGCTGATGCTGGCGCTGATCCTGCTGGTCACGCAACTCATCAGCGCCTTCTGGCTGTGGCACGAAAGCCAGGAGCAGATCAGTTTCCTGGTGGATGAAACCCTGTCCGCCAAAGTGCGTACCGAGCGCGTCGATACCGAGATCGCCGAGGCCATCGCGTCGCTGCTGGCGCCTTCGCTGATCATGATGGTCGTCACGCTGCTGGCGTCGTTTTGGGCCATCAGCTGGATCATCCGCCCGCTAAACCAATTGCAGCAGCGGCTGGAAAAGCGCTCTGCCGATAACCTGACGCCGCTGCCAATCACCAGCGACAGCCAGGAAATGGTAGCGGTCACCAATGCACTCAATCAGCTGTTCTCACGGCTGGATAACACCATTCAACAGGAACGCCTGTTCACTGCCGACGCCGCCCACGAGCTGCGCACGCCGCTGGCCGGCATCCGCCTGCACCTGGAACTGATGGAAAAACAGGGCGTCAAGGGCAGCCAGGCGCTGATCGCCCGCATCGATCAACTGATGCACACCGTCGAGCAGTTGCTGATGCTGTCGCGCGCCGGGCAAGACTTCGCCAGCGGCCATTATCAGCATTTCGATTGGGTGGCCGATGTGATCCAACCGCTGCGCGAAGAACTCGACGAAATGACCGCCCAACGCGGGCAGACGCTGGATTGGCAATTGCCGGCCGTCGCCGCGGTGAACGGCGATCCGGTGCTGCTGCGGTTGCTGCTGCGCAACCTGGTCGAAAATGCCCACCGTTACGGCCCGGAAGGCGGCGCGATACAGGTGCGATTAACGCCGCAAGACAGCGGCTATCTGCTGCAGGTCATCGACGATGGCCCGGGTATCAAGGAAGAGATGGTTGGGGAGCTGACGCAGGCGTTTCGCCGCATGGATCAACGCTACGGCGGCAGCGGACTGGGCCTGAATATCGTGATCCGCATCGCGCAACTGCACCAGGGGCGATTGACGCTGGAAAACCGCCGCGATGCGCGCGGCCTGAACGCCCAGTGCTGGTTGCCGGAAAAGGCGCTCAAATAACAAGGGCCCAGTGTTGCTGAGCCCTTTATCACCGAATTACTTCTGGTAAATGATTTCGACGCCTTCGTCGTCGTCTTCGTCCCAGTCGTCATCCCAGTCATCTTCCGCTTCGGCTTCCACCTCCGCGATTTGCTCGCGGTGGTAGTCATCCCACATGAATTCGACTTTTTCCGGCGCGCTTTCTTCAATCGCCATCGCTTTCGGCTGAGTGTTGATGAAGTTCATCACGTCCCAGCACAGCGCGTTGACGCCTTCGCGGTTGGCGGCGGAGATCATGTAGTACTTCCCTTCCCAACCCATGCCTTCCACAATCGCTTTGGCGCGTTCGGCGGCTTCTTCCTCACCAATCACATCAATTTTGTTGAACACCAGCCACCGCGGCTTCTGCGCCAGATTTTCGCTGTATTGGTTCAACTCGTTGATGATCACTTTGGCGTTTTCCACCGGATCGGTTTCGTCGATCGGCGCGATGTCCACCAGGTGCAGCAGCACGCGGCAACGCTCCAGGTGTTTCAGGAAGCGAATACCCAGGCCCGCCCCTTCGGAGGCCCCCTCGATCAACCCCGGAATGTCGGCAACCACAAAGCTCTGCTCGTGGTCCATACGCACCACGCCCAGGCTCGGTACCAGCGTGGTGAACGGATAATCGGCCACCTTAGGTTTGGCAGCAGACACCGCGCGGATGAAGGTCGATTTACCGGCGTTCGGCAGCCCCAGCATGCCCACATCGGCCAGCAGCAACAGCTCCAGCAACAGGTCACGCGCTTCGCCCGCGGTACCCAGCGTCTTCTGACGCGGCGCGCGGTTGACCGAAGATTTGAAACGGGTGTTGCCCAGACCGTGCCAGCCGCCTTTGGCGACCATCAGCTTCTGCTCGTGACGCGTCATGTCGCCGAGGATCTCGCCGGTGCCCTGATCCTTCACGCGCGTGCCGACCGGCACCTTGATGATGACGTCTTTACCGCGTTTGCCAGTACAGTCGCGGCTCTGGCCATTCTGGCCGCGCTCGGCGCGGAAAGACTTCTCAAAGCGGTAGTCGATCAGGGTGTTGAGGTTCTCATCCGCCAGCAGGTAAACGTCGCCGCCGTCACCGCCGTCACCGCCGTCAGGCCCACCGTTCGGGATATATTTTTCGCGGCGGAAGCTGACGCACCCGTTGCCGCCGTCGCCTGCAACGACCAGAATCGCTGCTTCATCTACAAACTTCATTTACCGTCTCCGTAAATCATTCACCGGGCTGCTTCAAAGGAGCAACCAGGGGGGGTTCTGCCCGTCGCGGCCACCACCGGTGACCAATTGCGGAAAACATGGCGCCCGCCACAACCACAAACGCACCCACATAGCCGACGATGTTCAGCGTCGGCGCAGCGAATGCCTGGGGCCAGGCCAGCGCCAATAAATCTGAAAACAGCAGGGTAAACAGCGGGGTCAGCGTCACCAACGCGCTCACCTGCGCCGCCTGCCAGCGCGCCATCGCTTCCGCCAACGCGCCGTAACCGATCAGCGTGTTGGCGCCGCAAAATAGCAGACACGCCAATTGCCAGCCGCTCAGCTGGAAAATCACCTCGGGTTTGGCCAGAGGGAACAACGCTATCGCACATAAAGTGTACAACATAACCAGGATCTGCGGCGAAGCCAGTCGGCGCAGCAACACCTTCTGCGCCACGCCGTAGCTCACCCAAACCATCGCCGCGCACACGCCCAGCATAACGCCCAGCGTGTAGTCCGTCAGCCGGGTGAAGATCTCTATCAAACTGACGTTGAAAAACAGCATCAGTCCGCAAATCAGCATCAGGGCGCCAATAACCTGGGTGATGCGCATACGTTCTTTTAAAATCAGCACGCTGGCGAACATCATGCCCACCGGCGACAGCTGGCCAATCACCTGCGACGCCGTCGGGCTCAGGTATTGCAGCGAGGAGCTGAAGAACACAAAGTTGCCTAGCAGCCCCGCCGTCGCGATCGCCAACAGCAGCAGCCAACGCGGCTGGCGGAACATCGTCAGCCGCGGCAGCTTGCCGCGTACCGCGAGGATCACGCCCAAACCGATGGCGGCCATGGTAAAGCGATACCAGACAACGGTAAACGGCTCCATCACGACCAACACTTCTTTCATCGCGATCGGCAACGCGCCCCAGCAAACCGCCGTGGTTAACGCCAGAGAAATGCCAACGCCGACCTGCTGCTTCGTATCCATATCACCTTCGCCAACGCTGACGGGCCTGCCCTCAGGCAACCCATAAATGTAAAAAGCCCCGCAACGAATTGCGGGGCTTACATCTATTTCGTAAGGCTCGAAAAATTATTCAGCTTCGATGCTGATGAATTTACGATTGCTCGGGCCTTTAACTTCGAATTTGACTTTACCGTCTTTCAAAGCAAACAGAGTGTGGTCTTTGCCGCAACCCACGTTGGTACCAGCGTGGAATTTGGTGCCGCGCTGACGAACGATGATGCTGCCTGCCAGTACTGCTTCGCCGCCAAAGCGTTTTACGCCCAGACGTTTAGCTTCTGAATCGCGACCGTTACGAGTCGAGCCGCCAGCCTTTTTGTGTGCCATTAATCCGCTCTCCTAACTTAAGCGCTGATGCCGGTGATTTTAACGTCAGTGAACCACTGACGGTGGCCCTGCTGCTTACGGTGGTGTTTACGACGACGAAACTTAACAATTTTAATTTTCTCGCCACGACCGTGAGCAACAACTTCAGCTTTGATCTTGCCGCCATCGACGAAAGGAACGCCGATTTTGATATCTTCGCCATTAGCGATCATCAGAATCTGGTCAAACTCAACCGCTTCACCAGTTGCGATGTCCAGCTTTTCCAAGCGAACGGTCTGACCTTCGCTTACTCGGTGTTGTTTACCACCACTTTGGAAAACCGCGTACATATAAAACTCCGCTTTCCGCGTGCCCGACTGTGTTAGTTCAGAGCGCGCTATAAATATTCACAATAGGGCGCGAATTCTACGCAAAAAAGCAGCGTATGACAAGAGCAGAATAAGACCAGAACAAGAAAAAAGAAGAAAAAAAGCGCAGTTTCTTTCGTGGCGTTTATCTGAACCGTTTTTCAAGTACAATCATAGGGACAGTTACCGCCATGTACCGATGTGAGCAGCGATCTCAACGCGGTGAAGAGAAACACAGCTGAAAAAAACACAATGAACCTAGAGCAAATTACCGAGTTAACCGCGCAAGATATGGCGGCCGTGAACGCAACAATTCTCGAACAGCTGAATTCCGATGTCACGCTCATCAATCAGCTTGGCTATTACATTATCAGCGGTGGCGGTAAGCGCATCCGGCCGATGATCGCCGTCCTGGCGGCGCGGGCGTTGGGCTATGAAGGCAACAAGCACGTCACCGTCGCCGCCCTGATCGAATTCATTCATACCGCCACGCTGCTGCATGACGACGTCGTCGACGAATCGGACATGCGCCGCGGCAAAGCCACCGCCAACGCGGCGTTCGGCAACGCCGCCAGCGTGCTGGTCGGCGACTTTATCTATACCCGCGCCTTCCAGATGATGACCAGCCTGGAATCCCTGCGCGTGCTGGCGCTGATGTCGGAGGCGGTCAACGTCATCGCCGAAGGCGAAGTGCTGCAGTTGATGAATGTGCACGATCCCGACATCAGCGAAGAAAGCTATATGCGGGTGATCTACAGCAAAACCGCCCGTCTGTTTGAGGCGGCGGCGCAATCGTCGGCGATCCTGTCCGGCGCCAGCGCCGAACAAGAGAAGGCGCTGCAAGATTATGGCCGCTACCTCGGCACCGCTTTCCAGCTGATCGACGATCTGCTCGACTACAGCGCCGACGGCAGCACCCTGGGCAAAAACACCGGCGACGATCTGAACGAAGGGAAGCCGACCCTGCCGCTGCTGCACGCGATGCACAACGGCGACGACGCCCAGCGTGACATGATCCGTGGCGCAATTGAGCAAGGCAACGGCCGTCATTTGTTGGAGCCGGTACTGCAGGCGATGCAGCAATGCGGTTCGCTGGAATACACCCGCCAACGCGCCGAGGAAGAGGCCGACAAGGCGATCGCCGCGCTGCAGGTGTTGCCGGCATCGGAGCACCGCACGGCGCTGGAAGGCCTGGCCCATTTAGCGGTGCAACGCGATTTTTAAGAAATCGTGATTTCGCAATACACTCATCAGGCCCGCGTACGCGGGCCTGCTTAGGTATTGCTCTCTTCGTCGATACGCGCCAGCAGGCCGCCAATCCCTTCCCGCATCAGGAAAGCCACCATTTTCTCGCGCTCGCTCTCCGTCAAATGGTAGTAATACTCGATCCAGACCGCCAACGGATCCTGGCGTTCTACGTCATAGGCCGCCCCGTCTTCCTTCAGCACCAGCAGGTTACGCACACCTGAAGGCAGGCTATCGATATGGTATTCCAACGCTTTTCCCTGCACGCCTTTACGCCTGCGGCTGATCCAGCCTTCGCGCCGGGCCATCAAATTGATTCCCTGTGGTGAGGAGGGTAATCCTGCGATGCCTGTCAGTTCCTTGGCGGCAAACCACTCGTTTTTCATGGCCATCATCTCTGGGCAATAGTGGGCAACGTCATTTTTGGAAATTACCTGGGTATTTTTTAGGAAATTTAATGGTATTCTGGTTTCCGAATAAACGTTTCACGTTGTTCAAACGCTTAACTTTGACTCGTTAGTTATACCACTAACGCAACTTTGGCTAATCAGAAAAGGAATGTAAACATGAATTCAAGGAACCCAGATTGGCACCCGGCAGATATCATCGCGGCGCTACGCAAGCAGGGCACCACGCTGGCGGCGGTATCGCGCAAGGCCGGATTGAGCTCATCGACGCTGGCCAATGCGCTGTCGCGCCCGTGGCCGAAGGGGGAATGGCTGATCGCCGAAGCGATAGGCATTCACCCATCGGAGATCTGGCCAAGCCGTTATTACGATCCGCACAGCGATTGCCTGCTGGATCGCAAAGCACGCATCAAGTCGTGAACGCGGAACAAAAAAAAACCGCCGGAACAGCGTCCGGCGGCGTTTATCGGCTGACTCTCGGTATCGATCAGTTATTGATGAACTTCTCGCCCAGTTCGATATCTTTGTGCAGCACGTCCAGCATCTCGTTCAGCGCTTTCTGCTCGAAGGCGCTCAGGGTGCCGATATCTTTACGCTCTTCAACGCCGTTCTTGCCCAGCACCAGCGGCTGCGCGAAGAAGCGAGCGTATTTGCCGTCGCCTTCAACGTAAGCGCATTCCACAACGCCTTTTTCGCCCTGCAGCGCACGCACCAGAGACAGACCGAAACGTGCGGCCGCCTGGCCCATGGACAGCGTTGCAGACCCGCCGCCGGCTTTGGCTTCTACCACTTCGGTACCGGCGTTCTGAATGCGTTTGGTCAGATCCGCCACTTCCTGATCGGTGAAGCTCACACCAGGGATCTGCGACAGCAGAGGCAGAATGGTCACGCCAGAGTGGCCGCCGATAACCGGCACGTTCAGCTCTTCCGGCTGCTTGCCTTTCAGCTCGGCCACGAAGGTGTTGGAACGGATGATATCCAGCGAAGTCACGCCGAACAGTTTGTTCTTGTCGTAAACGCCGGCTTTTTTCAGCACTTCCGCCGCGATGGCGACCGTGGTGTTAACCGGGTTGGTGATGATGCCGATGCAGGCTTTCGGGCAGGTTTTCGCCACTTGCTCAATCAGGTTACGCACGATGCCGGCGTTAACGTTGAACAGATCAGAGCGATCCATGCCTGGCTTACGGGCCACGCCGGCGGAAATCAGCACCACGTCCGCACCGTGCAGAGCCGGGGTCGCGTCTTCGCCGCTGAAGCCTTTAATTTTAACTGCGGTTGGGATGTGGCTTAAGTCGACGGCAACGCCTGGGGTAACGGGGGCAATGTCGTAGAGAGAGAGTTCAGAACCTGAAGGAAGCTGGGTTTTGAGTAGAAGGGCGAGGGCCTGGCCGATACCGCCAGCAGCACCGAGAACTGCAACTTTCATCCTATACTCCTTTATTATCTTAAATATATAAAGCGCCGTGAATGTGTTGGTTACGGACCTTGAGTCATTACACCTTTTAAAACAATAAATTAGCCAATTCTTGCCTGCAGGTGTAATAAAACGGCCGCTGTCGCGCCCATTTTAGATTAAATCGCTTGCGCATGAAGGGCATAGCGCACACTAATCAAAAATAGTGCGAGGTTATTCACGAGCAAGTTAACCGGCCGTTACATTACACCCTTACGCAACATCAGAACAACATCATTTTAATAACATTTTATTTACCACCATAGGCCGATTTTCCGTCGTCAAAAGGGCATATTCATCGCGGCCGGATTTTGTTAAAATGCCGCCCTTTCCTCGCCGCCCGGTCTTTTTTATTTTCTTTGGGGCGGCCTTTGTTGCATAAAAATTCATCTATATGCATAATCATGACTTCCACTATCAACATTCCACGGTGCAAAATGCGTAATCCCGCAAAACAGGAAGATCTGATCAAGACGTTCAAAGCGTTATTGAAAGAAGAAAAATTCAGTTCTCAAGGCGAGATCGTTTTGGCGCTGCAAGAAGAAGGCTTCGAAAACATTAACCAATCCAAAGTATCGCGCATGCTGACCAAGTTCGGCGCGGTACGTACGCGCAATGCCAAAATGGAAATGGTGTATTGCCTTCCTGCCGAACTCGGCGTGCCGACCACCACCAGCCCGTTGAAGAATCTGGTGCTGGACGTCGACCATAACGACGCCGTCGTGGTGATCCATACCAGCCCGGGCGCCGCGCAGCTGATCGCCCGCCTGCTCGACTCACTGGGTAAATCCCAGGGCATCCTCGGCACGATTGCCGGCGACGATACCATTTTCGTCACCCCGTCCAGCGGCTTTACCGCTCAGAAGCTGCATGAAGCGATCCTGGGCGTGTTTGAGCAAGAGCTGTGAAACCTGGCGCTAACAAAGTGCGGCTACCTTCCGCATTTTGTTAGCGCTTCTTTAACCCTCGCGTTACCTCCCCGGCCTTTAACCGCGTTTAACACTGCTTTTTTATCCCGCAACAACACATTTCCATGACATCGCCATGTAACCAGCAGTACCCACTGTGATCTTCCGCACTTTTGGTTAAAAGCACTTACCTTATTGAAATTACATAAATTTAACATCAAAAGATCGTTTTATGAGCGTTTTTTATTCCTTACAGTTATAAAAAATAAGGATCATAAGGTTAAAGTTTCACTAGCAACTGTTAGCGAACTATTAATTTTTCGCGTTACTAGCTGTATACTCATTTTCGTGAACTGAATCACAGTTCGTTGGAACTGATAAAAGAATACGATGAGGTGAGATAATGAAAATTAAAGCTACCGTTGCAACCCTGAGCGTTCTGTCCATGCTTTCATTTGGTGCATTCGCAGCACAATCTGTTGATGCAACCCAGGCCGCACAACTGCAACCCGCCGGTGTGATCACCGTGAGTGGCGTCGCCGCTGCGCCTTCCGACATCCGCCAGGCACTGTCTGACAAAGCTGACGCCAAAGGGGCGACCGCTTACCGCGTGATCGAAGCGCGTAACGACGGCAACTTCCACGCGACCGCTGAAATCTACAAATAAGTAACGACATTACCCGGCAACGGGCAATACATCTCTGGAATCAAACGCTGTCATAACGGCCTTCAAGAATAAAAATCGCTGCCAAGCCCTTCCAGGCTGTTATGACCAAGGATCGCTATCATGAACATGAAAACTACTCTTGCTGCACTCGGTCTGCTGTCCGTCATCTCCTTCGGCGCATCTGCCGCCCAGTTGGTGACTAACGATCAGACCGCCAATCTGCAATCTATCGGCACCATTACCGTCAGCGGTATCGACGGCGCACCGACCGACATTCGCCAGGCGCTGTCGGAGAAAGCCGACGCTAAAGGCGCGACCGCCTACCGCGTGATCGAAGCGCGTAACGAAGGCAACTACCACGCCACCGCCGAGATTTACAAATAACAACTCTGGGAACGGCTTTGCAGAGCTGATTACCCTCGTCACTGCCACTGCCGAGTTCTGACGCAAACGCCGATTTCCCAGAGACCCTCTCGTCGTCCTATCCGACGAACCCCGTTGCCCTCGCTCGCGAGGGCTTTTTTATGGGCGTAAAAAAGGCCGCAAATGCGGCCCTTAGAGTGGCTTATGCTACTGAACAATCAGTAGGTCACCTTCGGTTCCTGCTTTTTCGCCAGCGCGTCCAGCAGGCGATCGTGAATGCCGCCAAAACCGCCGTTGCTCATCACCAGAATGTGGTCGCCCGGCTGTGCGGTTTTCACCACCATGTCCACCAGCGTGTCGAGATCCGCGCTCCAGTGCGCCGGCTGCACACAGGCATCAGCCACTTCCGCTACCTGCCATGGAATGTGATGCGGCTGGAACAGGAACACTTCGTCGGCGCGGCCGAGCGAAGGCGCCAGATCGTTTTTGCTGATGCCCATTTTCATGGTGTTGGATCGCGGTTCCAACACCGCCAGAATGCGCGCCGTGCCGCCGACCTTGCCGCGCAACGCGGCCAGGGTGGCCAGGATCGCGGTCGGGTGGTGCGCGAAGTCGTCGTAAACCGTGACGCCGTTGGCTTCGCCACGCAGCTCCAGGCGGCGGCGGGCGTTGATGAAATCGCCCAACGCGCGGCAGGCGTCCGCCGGCTGCACGCCGACGTGGCGAGTCGCGGCGATGGCCATCAGGCCGTTATGCATGTTGTGCTCGCCCACCAGCGCCCAGTTCACTTCGCCAACCTGCTCGCCGTCGAGGAACACCGCGTAATGACTGGCGTCCGGCGTCAGCTTCTGCGCACGCCAGGTCCCCTCTTCGCCCACCAGCTCCTGTTCGCTCCAGCAGCCCATCGCCATCACCTGCTTCAGGTGGCTGTCGTTGTCCGGCAGGATGATCTTGCCTTTGCCCGGCACCAGGCGCACCAAGTGGTGGAACTGTTTCTGGATGGCTTTCAGATCGTCGAAGATATCGGCGTGGTCGAACTCCAGGTTGTTCATGATCAGCGTGCGCGGGCTGTAGTGCACGAACTTGGAGCGCTTGTCGAAGAACGCGCAGTCATACTCGTCGGCCTCGATCACGAAGAACGGGCTGCCGCCGAGGCGCGCCGAGACGTCGAAGTTGCCCGGCACGCCGCCGATGACGAAGCCCGGCTGGTAGCCGCAGGCTTCGAGGATCCAGGTCGCCATGCCGGCGGTGGTAGTTTTACCGTGGGTGCCGGCGACCGCCAGTACCCAGCGATCGCGCAACACGGCGTCGTGCAGCCACTGCGGGCCGGAAACGTAAGGGATGCCACGCTCCAGCACCGCCTCCACGCACGGGTTGCCGCGCGTCATGGCGTTGCCGATGATCACCAGATCCGGCGCCGGATCCAACTGGGCTGGATCATAACCCTGAATAAGATCGATCCCCTGGTTCTCCAGCAGCGTGCTCATCGGCGGATAGACGTTGGCGTCCGAACCGGTGACGTCATGCCCCAGTGAACGCGCCAGCATCGCCAGCCCGCCCATAAAGGTGCCACAGATCCCAAGAATGTGAATGCGCATAGGTTTCTCATGTGAGTGCATCGAATGTCGGCATATTCTAACGCTCAGAATCGTCCAGAAGAAATGGATTTGCCTATGAATGGCGCGCATCTTTGGGCTACACTGCTCGCGAAAACGTTGGCGGTTTGTTAACAGGCCGCTATCCATCCGTAGATTCAGGGATTGTGTCATGAAAACGTTAGGCGAATTTATCGTCGAGAAACAGCACGACTTCTCGCACGCCACCGGCGAGCTGACCGCGTTACTTTCTGCCATTAAACTGGGCGCCAAAATCATCCACCGCGACATCAACAAGGCTGGCCTGGTTGATATTCTGGGGACCAGCGGGGTGTCCAACGTACAGGGCGAAGTTCAGATGAAACTGGACCTGTACGCGAACGAAAAACTGAAAGCGGCGTTGAAAGCGCGTGGTGAAGTTGCGGGTATCGCTTCCGAAGAAGAAGATGAAATCGTGATATTCGACGGCGAGCGAGCTGAAAATGCCAAGTATGTCGTATTGATGGATCCGTTGGACGGTTCGTCCAACATCGATGTCAACGTCTCGGTCGGTACGATTTTCTCTATCTACCGTCGCATCACGCCGGTCGGCACACCGGTGACCGAAGAAGACTTCCTGCAGCCGGGCAGCGCCCAGGTCGCAGCGGGTTACGTGGTTTACGGTTCGTCCACCATGCTGGTGTACACCACTGGTTACGGTGTCCACGCCTTTACTTACGACCCGTCTCTGGGCGTGTTCTGCCTCTCCCACGAGAAAGTACGCTTCCCGGCGAGCGGCAACATGTATTCCATCAACGAAGGCAACTACATCAAGTTCCCTCTCGGCGTGAAGAAATACATCAAGTACTGCCAAGAGCAGGATGAAGCGACGCAGCGCCCTTACACCTCGCGCTACATCGGTTCTCTGGTGGCGGACTTCCACCGCAACCTGCTGAAAGGCGGCATCTACATCTACCCAAGCACCGCCAGCCATCCGCAAGGCAAGCTGCGCCTGCTGTACGAATGCAACCCGATGGCGTTCCTGGCCGAACAGGCCGGCGGTAAAGCCAGCGACGGCAAAAACCGCATTCTGGACATCACGCCGGTGAAACTGCACCAGCGCGCGCCATTCTTCGTCGGCACCAAGTCGATGGTAGAAGACGCAGAACGCTTCATCGCCGAAAACCCGGACGAGTAACGCGTTTCTGGCAAGGGTTCGGCACCGCGCCGAACCCTTATCGCCTTACAGCTTGAACGCCGCCATGCTCTGCGCCAGCAGCTGAGCCTGATCTTCCAGCGAGCGCGTTGCCGCCGCAGACTCTTCCACCAGCGCCGCATTCTGCTGCGCCACCTGATCCATCTGCGCCACCGCCAGGTTTACCTGTTCGATACCGCTGCTTTGTTCGCGCGTCGCCGCCGAGATCTCACGCATCAACGCCGTCACCCGGCCCACTTCACCGGTGATGCCGCTCATGGTCTGCGCGGCCGACTCCACCATCTGTTCGCCTTCCTGCACCCGGTTCTGCGACGCTTCAATCAGCCCTTTAATCTCTTTCGCCGACTGGGCGCTACGCTGCGCCAGACTGCGCACTTCACCGGCCACCACCGCGAAACCGCGGCCTTGCTCGCCGGCACGCGCCGCTTCCACCGCCGCGTTCAGCGCCAGGATATTGGTCTGGAAGGCGATGCCGTCCATCACGCTGATGATGTCGGCGATGCGGCGCGAACTGTCGGTGATCGCCTGCATCTTGCTCATCACCTGGCTGACCACGTCACTGCCCTGGTTGGCGATATCGGACACGCTCAGCGCCAGTTGGTTGGCCTGCTCGCAGTTCTCGGCGTTCATTTTCACCGTCGAAGTCAGCTGTTCCATGCTGGCGGCGGTCTCTTCCAGCGAAGCGGCCGACTCTTCGGTACGCTGCGCCAGATGCAGGTTACCGGCCGCCAGTTCGCGTGAACCGGTGTCGATCTGGCTGCTGGCATCGCGCACTTTGCTGACCGAACTGGCCAACGCCTGCTGCATACGCTGCATCGCCCGCACCAAGCGGCCCATCTCGGTATCACCCTCACCGCGGATCTCATGGGTCAGATCGCCGCCGGCGATGTGTTCCAACTGCGCGATGGACTCGTCCAACGGGCGCAAAATGATCACGCGCAGCGCGAACCAGGCCAGCACCGCCAGCAGCACGCTGAGCAGGCCCGCCACCACGATCAACGAGATCTTGGTGCTGGCGTTGTTTTCCGCGTCATACACCTGCTTTTCGCCGAGCTTCATGGCAAAGCTGCGGAAATCGCTGAGATCCTTTTCAAACGCGATGCTCAGCGCAGAGATGCGGGTCTCCTGAATATGGTAATACTCATCGATTTTGCCGGCCTTGATGGCGGCAGTCATCGGCTTCACGCCCTGCTCGAGGTAGGCGCGATAGCTGTTTTGCAGACGATTGGAGAGTTCGCGGCCACGATCGGTCACGGTGCCGACGCCGACAAAGCGCGCCATTTCCTTGTTTGACTGATCGAGGTAACCGTAGATGCGGCCCACGGTGGCGTCGGACACATCGATCTGGCCGATCTCCCGTTGGCGCACCGCCAACGAAGCGGCGGTTCGGGCGCGCAGCGTCAGGTTGGAGCTGTTGGCCAGCGAGCCCAGCTCTTCACCGAGGATCTGGTTCAAGGTATGGATCGATCGCGATCCTTCGTTAATCGCGTTGACGCCAATAACGCTGACCATGATCAGCAACATGGTCATCAGGCTCAGCAGGGCGATCAGCCCAGCCTTCACCGTAATCTTTTTTAGCATGAGTTCTTCCCGGCTTCAGAAATTGTGAGATCAGACGTAGTAGGGGTGGCAAAACGCGGAGCCAGCTTTGCTAGCTCATTATTGTTTGTTGAAGTTATCGGCAGGCGAAGGCAAAACTTCATGCCGCGGCGGGATTAATCTGGAAATTATCCCTGCGCCGGCACACTGGGTTTTCGACGATGAAAAGGGCAGGAAATCGCAAAAGAGTCCGCTATAATAGCCGCCACTCCATTTCTGGTTTGATGATTAAAGGAAACCGACATGAGCTTGAATCTGGTCCCTGCTGGCAAAGACCTGCCGGAAGACATCTACGTAGTAATCGAAATCCCGGCCAACGCCGATCCAATCAAATACGAAATCGACAAAGAAACCGGCGCGCTGTTCGTTGACCGTTTCATGTCCACCGCGATGTTCTACCCGTGCAACTACGGCTACATCAACCACACCCTGTCTCTGGACGGTGACCCGGTTGACGTGCTGGTCCCAACCCCATACCCGCTGCAGCCGGGCTCCGTGATCCGCTGCCGCCCGGTTGGCGTACTGAAGATGACCGACGAAGCCGGTGAAGACGCCAAGCTGGTTGCGGTACCGCACAGCAAGCTGACCAAAGAGTACGATCACGTGAAAGACGTGAACGACCTGCCGGAACTGCTGAAAGCCCAGATCGCTCACTTCTTCGAGCACTACAAAGATCTGGAAAAAGGCAAATGGGTGAAAGTGGAAGGCTGGGCAGACGCTGCCGCGGCTAAAGCGGAAATCATCGCCTCCTTCGAACGCGCTGCCAAGAAGTAATTCCAGCCGCCGTCCGATGAAAAAACACCGCTCATTGAGCGGTGTTTTTTTTCTTACTGTTCTTCGAGACGTTTCAGCCAGTCGCCGCTGGTTATTCGCGGGTAACCGTCCACGCTGTGTTTGTACAGGTAGATCCACGCACTCCCATAAGGCGTCTGAATCAGCTCGCGCTTATAGTCCTTGGTGTTGCTTTTCAGTTCGTCCAGCTCTGCCAGAATCGATGAGTTAATACGATACACCTCGCAATGTATCGTGCCCTCTCCAGGGATCGCCGCCGGGTAATGGCCCAGATTATAAATCTGATAGCCTTCGAGCTCGTGCTCGCCGAGCCATTGGGCGTTGGTCATCCAATGGCTGTTTCCCTGTTTGCGCCGTAAACTGCCGTAGACAATTATTCGCATCGCTAAAACTCAAACTGATAGAGCAAATCTAATGCCTGGTCGAGACCAGACACCGCTTCAAGATACAACTTAGGCATCAGGCGATAACGCAACGTCAGCGTGGCCAGCGAGTCGAAAATGCCCACCCCATATTTTACTTGTAAGCCTGGGAGGACATAGCCGCTCACGACAACCTGGGAATTGTCGCCAACCCCTTGAGTGTCCAGAGCCAAATTACTCACGCCGAATGCCTCGCCGATTTTACCCACAAGTTGACCACTTTGTGCAACCCCCATGCCGATTAACATCGACGTCATGGCGTTGCCGTCGGCGCCGGAGCTGCTCAAGCCCTGGCCGCGCAGCAGATAAGACAAGGCTTCCTGTTGCGATTTGGCCGGATCGGAGAACACTTCCAGCTTCGGTGCATCCGCCAGGCCGGTCACGCGCACGCCGGCAGTCACGTCGTCCTCGGTGGATTCCGGGTTGCGGATCGCTTCAATATTGAGCAGCGGCTGATCCGGCGGGCCGGAGAACATCAGCTGCCCTTTACGCACGATCAAATCCTGACCATAAGCATGGAAGCGACCGGAAGGGATGTCAATCTGGCCGTTGAGGCCCAGCCCTTTCTTGTCCTGTACCACTTTCAAATCGCCCTTCAAGCGGGCTTTCAGGCCGAAGGCGTCCAGCCGCACGTCATTGCCGACGTGGATCATCAGGTTGCTGTTGATCGGGATCGAAGCGGTCTTCGGCTGAATCGGCTTCAGCTGATCGTCCAGCATCACCTCGTCGGAAGAGACGCCCACCGCGCTTTCCGGCAGCTCCTGCACCGTAATGCGCGCCCAAGGGATATCGACCTTGCCGTTGAGCGAGAACAGCTGCGGCGTGGCTTCGAACACCAGATCCGGCGACACGTCGATGCGGATCATCGGCGGCACCGTCACCCGCAGCTTGTCGCCCTTGGCGGCAATGCGCGCACGCCAGGCGTTGATGTCACGCCAGTCTGCATCGCCCGCCAGATTCAGCTGGCCGCGGGTGGTGCTGAGCAGCCCCTCCAGCGTCGAGGTCATGCCGTTGAAATTCACCGCCAGCCGCGCGTCGGTCATATCGAACGGCATCCAGTGCCCCTGCACCTTCGCCCGATCCAACGCCAGACGCCCGAACACCAGCGGCTTCTGCGCGCTGCCGCCCAGACGCAGGTTGGCGTTCAGCATGCCCGCTGCACTTTCGCCCTTCATCAGCGCCGGGTTGATCAGCGCCAGCGAGATGTTGGTGATATTGACGTTGCCGCTGATGGTGCGCCGCACCTGCGGATCCACCACCTGGATATTGCCGTCAAACTGGCCGTTGTTGGTCAGTTTGATCCGCCAGTCGGCCTGCGCGCGACCGTTGTTCAGGCCGGCGTTGAGGGTCAGCGTATCGAAAGCGATAGGCAGCGCGTTGCCCTGCACCTGCTGTACCACCTTGACGCCGTTGCCGGCCAGCGTGACTTTCGCCTCCGGCAGCGCGCCGCCCGGTTTCCAGCTGACGTCGGCCCGGCCGGTGAACACGCCGCTCAGGGCGGTTTCCGGGCCGAGAAACGGCTTGATCATCGCCAGGTCGAACCGATTGAGCACCACGCTAGCCTGGCCGCTCTGGCCGGCTTCAATGGTCTTCGGCACGCACAGCTCGGCGTTCGGGTTCTGCCAACAGTGCGGCCCGATGCTGATTTTCTGCGCGGTGTTCAGGTAATCCAGCGCGATGGCGCGCGTCAGGCGCCACTCCCCTACCGGCGTATCGAAGCGGGTATTGTTCAGATTGCCGCGCCAGCGCTGCTGCTGACGATCGAAGCTGCCCTGCAGCGCCAGCTGGCCGGAGACCGGTTTGCCGTCGATCTTCAACTGCAGCTGATGCTGCTTCTCGCTGCCTTTGGCGTCGAGGGTCAGCAGGCTGACTTCCAGCGCGTCCTGCTTCAGCTGCTCGACGCGTACCGCCAACTGCCCCTGGATCTGATCCGTGGAGCGCACGTCGCCGTCTATTTTCACGCGGTTGATGCGCAGCGCCTGCCACTGCAAGCCGGAGGCGGTCAAATCCGCCAGCAGCTGCGGCGCCTGCAGATTGCCGCGCAGTTTCAACAGCCCTTTGGCGGTGCCGCCCAGGCCCGGCAGCGCGCCGTCCAGACGCGGCGCGTCGATGTTGGCGTCCAGGTTCCAGCTTTTCTCATCCAGCTGCCCTTTGACGTTCAGCTGGTTGCGCCCCAGCGTCAGATCGATGCCGGGGATTTTCCACTGCCCGGCGGCGTTGCCGCTCAGCGTACCGCGCGCCGTGACCTTGTTCTGCTTCACGTTGCCGTCCAGCTGCAGCACCGGCACCTGCAGCTGCCAGCTGCCGCCGTGCAGGCTGCCGCGCGTGGTGATCTTGCCATCCAGCTTCGCCGGCCATTCCGGCCACTGCTTGGCGGTATTGATGCCGCTCAGCGTCAATTGCGAGTTCCAGCTGATGGCCTTGCTCCAGTCCACCAGCGCAGTGAGATCGGTATTGCCCTGCAGCGCCGCCAGCCGCAGGCGCTCCAGCTTGAACTGCTCAACGTTGCCTTTGCCGTCCAGCGTCAGCACCGCCGGCGGCAGATCCTGGCCTTTCAGATTGGCGCGTGTCGACAGCGCATAGTCGGTCGCCTTGCCGTTAAAGCGCAGGCGAAAATCGTTGACCTGGTACTGCGCCTCGCCGCTCAGCGGCCATTTCAGCTGTTTGCTCTGCAACGTCAGCGCCAGCGGCAGGCCGGCTTCGGCCAGCCGGGTTTGCACATCGAGCTGGGCGCCGACCGGGCCGGACAGGTTCAGCGCGACCTTCAGCTCATCACGCAGCCCGCCACCGATGTTCAGCTTCACCTTCTCGCCCTTCAGCGGTTCGATGTTCAGCGCGCTGTTGGCGGTCAGGGCCACCGGCCAGTCGCCGGTCAGGGTCGCCTGCCCCTGCACCGACAGCGTGCCCTGCGGCGACTTCACGTCGAAGTTGTCCAGTTGGATATGCTGATCCTGCGTGCTGGCCTGCAGCAACAGACTCGTGATCAGCACGTCGGTATCGCCGGTCAAGCGCAGCTGTTCGCCGCTGATCTCTTTGACGGTGATATCCAGCGGCAGGCGGATGTCCGGCAGATCCGGCAACAGCGGTTTGGCGAACAGTTCCTTCAGCGTTTCGCCGAGCGGCTTCTCTTCCGGCTGCGGCGCCGGTTTCGCCGCGTCGGTAACCTGCTCACCGACCTTTTTCGCTACCTCAACCGCCGGTTGCACCGCTTCCGGCAACGGATTTTGCGGCGTTTTCGGCAAGGCGATCAGCAACGAGCCGATCTTGGTTGGCATCAGCGTCAGCGCGCGCTCTTGCCACTGTGCGCCGGTGCGGAACTCGGCCAGAGAAATGGCGGTGTCGTCGACGGTGACCTTGACGTTGTTCAGCGCCAACAGGCGCAGGGTGATCGGATAAGGGGTGCTGAGATTGGTGGTCGGCTCACTGCTCTCCTCCACCGGCGTGGAGGGCGCCATCTCTTTGGTGTTCACCGCCACGTCCACGTCCTGAGCGGTCAAGGCGTTGACGCACAGCGAGCTGCGTTTAAAGCAGGAGAGATCGAGGGACAGATGGAATTGCCCAGCGTTGACCGTCACGCCCGGCATCTGATACTTCACGCCCTTCAGCGTCAGATCGCGCCAGCCGCCGCTGACGCCGGCGATCTCCAGCCCCGGCACCCAACGCGCCGCGCCGTTGATGACCATATGCAAACCGGTGGTAGTGCCCACCAGAAAGGCCAGCCCGCCGATCAGCAACAGCAGGACGACCAGAAATCCGAGACAAATCTTTTTAACCAGGCTCATAGTTCAGGCCCCAAACCGATGTAGAACTGCATCCCGTGAGTGTCCTTGTCCCCCACGGGCGCGGCGATATCCAACTTCACCGGCCCCACCGGCGACTGCCAGCGCACGCCGACACCGGCGCCGGTCTTGAAGTTGCTTTTCTTGATATCGTTCACCGCTTCACCGGAATCGACGAACATTGCCCCCCACCATTTGCCGGTCACGTTGTATTGATACTCCAGCGAGCCGGTCAGCATCTTGGAGGCGCCGGTCAGCTTGCCATCGTCGCCGCGCGGCGAAATGTCTTTGTACTTGTAGCCGCGAATGCTGCGGTCACCGCCGGCGAAGAAGCGCAAATCCGGCGGCACCTTGTCGAAGTCGTTGGTTTCTATCCATCCCACCTGCCCGCGCGCCACGAAACGATGCTTGTCGGCAAGCGTGCGGATCCAGACGTTTTGCGCCTGCATCAGCGCGAAGTCCACGCCGGAGCCCCAGGTGGTGTCGGACACGTCGATGGAGTAGCGTTGGCTGTCGCCCCAGGTCGGCATCAGGCCACCGCGTGAGCGGGTGCGGTTGAAGCTGACGCCGGGGTACAACAGCATGGTAGTGTTGCTGACGTTGCCCTGGGTAAAGTTATCCCAGCGCCAGGTCAGGTTGATCGCCCGCTGCCAGCCGCTGGAGAGATCCCAGTTGCGCGAGGCCACCACTTTGGAGGTCACGGATTTGGTGTCGTTAAGATCGACGTTCTTGAGCCCGCCCTGCAGCAGGTAATACTGCTCCAGCGGATTCTTCAGCAGCGGGATCTTATAGGTCAGATCCAGTTGCTGCTCCGGCGCCGACACGCTGGCGCTGGTTTCCAGGCTGTGGCCGCGATCGTTGAGCCAGGGCTTTTTCCAGGTGCCTTTCACCCGCGGGCCGACGTCGGTGGAGTAACCGATACCGGTTTCGATGGTATTGCGCGTACGCGGCGTTACCAGCGCGTCCAACGGCAAAATCTTGTTCTCTTTGGCATCGTTGAAATCAGGGGACACCACCACCGAGTTGAACCAGTTGGTAGCGGACAAACGGCGGTTCAGCTCGGCCAAATCCTCCGAACTGTAGTAATCCCCCTGATGAAAGGGCACCAGATTTTGCAGATAGTCTTCGCGGATTTGCGAACCGGTGAATTTCACCTTGCCGAAGCGGTAACGTTCGCCGCTGTTGAAATCGATGTCCCAAAACGCCTTGTGCAGATCTTCGGCCACGCCGAGCTGGCTTTTGGTCATGTCGGCGTCGAAATAGCCTTTGCGCAGCGCCAGGCCGGTGAGCGAGCCTTTGAAACTGTCATACTTGCCGTGGTTGAGGATCTCGCCGATGGTCGGCCGCCCCTTCTTTACCAGCGTCAGGTAGTCTTCATCGGTCTTCGCGCCGCCCTCCAGCACGATATTGGCGCCGGCGATACGCACCGGCTCGCCCGGATTGACCTTGGCATGCAGCACCGGGCGCGACATTCCCGGTCGGTCGTCCAGCGTAAACTCGATGGTCGGCTGGTAATAGCCGAGCGCGCGCAGCCCCTGGCGCACCGCCTCATCCACCCGCGCGCGGAAGCGGCCGTCGGTGCCGACCTCTTCAGGCGTGATCGACGACAGGCGCACCCGGACGTTTTTTTCCAACTCTCCGCTTAACCCCTCCACCTGCAGCCGCACGTTCGCCGCATAGGCCGCAGGTGCCGCAAGCAACACAGATATCAAGCACATGACCGGGTACTTTGGCACGTGTTCTCCTTATTGATTTTACTTTCCTGTTATGGTGTTTGCTCCGGGGCCAGGGCAGACTCCGCGCTATCATGACGGCAGCCCTCTTCAACCTTATTCCGGACGCCGCCCGCCGCGCTTTGCCACCGCCGCGCAACAGGCGAATTCTTCACTTTTGGCGCTCAAAATACTGCGTTAAGCTTATACAAAATCCAACTTGCCACTTATTGTGGGCAAAGACGCGGTGAGATACAACCGAACCGCCGCCATGTAGGGTCAATTCTTACTGTGACAACAGGAGTCAACCGTGGTGCCATTTTTTGATAAATCACAAACCGTCGATAAGGCAAGCGCGCTGCCTGGCCGCACCACGCCAATGCCTGTCGCAACGCTCAACGTGGTCACCGAACACTCGATGACCCAGGTGCCGGCAGGCATGGAAGTGGCGATCTTCGCCATGGGCTGTTTCTGGGGCGTTGAGCGTCTGTTCTGGCAGCAGCCGGGCGTCTACAGCACCGCCGCCGGCTACAGCGGCGGCTATACGCCGAACCCGACCTACCGCGAAGTGTGCAGCGGCCAGACCGGCCACGCCGAAGTGGTGCGCGTGGTGTTCGATCCGCAGGTCGTCAGCTACAAACAGCTGCTGCAGGTATTCTGGGAAAATCACGATCCGGCGCAGGGCATGCGCCAGGGCGGCGACGTCGGCACGCAGTACCGCTCGGCGATTTATACGCTGAGCCCAGAGCAGCAGGCCGAGGCGGAAAGCAGCCTGCAACGCTTCCAGCAGGCGATGGACGCGGCGGGCGACAAGCGCGTCATCACCACCGAGATCGCGCCGGCGCTGCCGTTCTATTATGCGGAAGACGATCATCAGCAGTACCTGTTCAAAAACCCGGAAGGCTACTGCGGGCTGGGCGGCATCGGCGTTTGCCTGCCGCCGCAGGGCTGATCCGATGCTAGCCGGCGGCACTTTTTTAACCGCTGGCGGCCCCTGTGGGGCAACTGCTATACTATGCGGGCCGCTTCTGCGGCCCGATAGCTTCCCTTCTGGTTGTTATCGCTGCTTTTTTTACTATGTACTACCCTTCCTCAAGAGCGCCGTCATCCCGTCGGCACGTATGGATAGATTATGTTAAACAGTATTTTACTGATTCTTTTTCTGATCGCGGTGAGTGCGTTCTTCTCACTGTCGGAAATCTCTCTGGCCGCCTCGCGCAAGATCAAACTGAAGCTGATGGCCGACGAAGGTAACGTCAACGCCGCCAGAGTGCTCAAGCTGCAAGAAACCCCAGGCATCTTCTTCACCGTGGTGCAGATCGGCCTGAACGCCGTGGCCATCCTCGGCGGTATCGTCGGCGACGCGGCTTTCTCTCCCACCTTCAAGGTGTTGTTCGATCGCTTCCTGTCGCCTGAACTGGCAGAACAGGTCAGCTTCATCTGCTCCTTCGTGCTGGTGACCAGCCTGTTTATCCTGTTCGCCGATTTGACCCCGAAGCGCATCGGTATGATTGCACCAGAGACGGTCGCCGTCCGGATCATCAACCCGATGCGTTTCTCCATCATGATCTTCCGCCCGCTGGTGTGGTTCTTCAACGGCATGGCCAACCTGATCTTCCGCATGTTCAAGCTGCCGATGGTGCGTAAGGACGATATCACCTCCGATGACATCTACGCGGTGGTGGAAGCCGGCGCCCTGGCGGGCGTGCTGCGCAAGCAGGAGCACGAACTGATTGAAAACGTGTTCGAGCTGGAATCGCGCACCGTGCCGTCTTCGATGACCTCACGCGAAAGCGTGGTGTACTTCGATCTGCGCGAAAGCGAAGAAAGCATCAAGGAGAAGGTCTCGACCCATCCGCACTCCAAGTTCCTGGTGTGCGACGGCCATATCGATCAGGTGGTGGGTTACGTCGATTCCAAAGACCTGCTGAACCGCGTGCTGGGCAACCAGAGCCTGGTGCTGAGCAGCGGCGTGCAGATCCGCTCAGCGCTGATCGTGCCGGATACGCTGACGCTGTCCGAAGCGCTGGAAAGCTTCAAAACCGCCGGCGAAGACTTCGCGGTGATCCTCAATGAATATGCGTTGGTGGTGGGCATCATCACCCTTAACGACGTGATGACCACGCTGATGGGCGATCTGGTCGGCCAGGGCCAGGAAGAACAGATCGTGGCGCGCGACGAAAGCTCATGGTTGATTGAAGGCGGCACGCCGATCGACGACGTGATGCGCGTGCTGGACATCGACGAATTCCCGCAGGCGGGCAACTACGAGACCATCGGCGGCTTTATGATGTATATGCTGCGCAAGATCCCGAAACGCACCGACTTCGTCAAATACGCCGGCTACAAGTTCGAGGTGGTGGATATCGACAGCTACAAGATAGACCAGTTGCTGGTCACCCGGCTGAGCGACAAACCGGCGGCGGTGCTGCCGAAAGCGCCAGACGACACCCCGGCGGCCTGACGGCGCGAAGGACAGAAACATCAGCGGCCCCATCGGGGCCGCATTTTTTTACCGCTGTCAGCGAGGTGTTCACCCCATCTCGGTCTGCAACAGCAGCACCTGACGGTTCACTTCAGACATCACGCTGAAATGGCGCTTGTCGCGAATCTTCGGCGGCAGGATTTTCCCTTCGTCGAATTCAAATGCGCCTACGTCCTTGATATACAGCCTTCCACGAAACAGGGTCTTAACGTACTTTGCCACTTTCAAAGGGTTATAACGCTGGAAGATTCTCATTCTTTTACGCTCCTCCCGTTGATCCATGCGCTCAGCGAGCCGCCAAAGGTGGCAGCCTCGAAATTCAGAACGCAACTTGATTGCATGTAGTAGACCCAGTAAAGACCAGAACGTTCACTTCTGCCTGGTTATCTACGCTGGATTTACACTTTTTGACAGAATTGTATATGATAATTTATAACGTTTTCAGGATATCCCTTCAAAATCTGATGATTAGCGAACCAAGGGAAAATCTGCGATCCGGTTAACAGGACAGACCTCTTATCACATCCTATGCTTTAGGCTGTCGAAGTGCTGTCGCACAAATTCCCCCCATTACAAGGAGAAAGCATGAAAACAAGTCGCATGCTGATGGTATCCCTGCTGCTCGCCCCACTTTTCGCTTCCGCGCACAACTTCCAGCTCCAGCAGCGCGTAGCGCCGGTTGGCGTCAGCGACAAAGGAGAGCTCAACTACGCTGACGGTAATTTTAGCTACCAAAACTGGAACAGCGCGCAGCTCAGTGGAAAAGTGCGAGTGATACAACATATTGCCGGCCGCAGCTCCGCCAAAGACATGAACGACCCACTGATTGAAGCGATCAAGAAAGCGAAGCTACCACACGATCGTTACCAAACGACGACAATCGTCAACACCGACGATGCCCTGATGGGCACCGCGATGTTCGTGCGCAGCAGCATTGAAGACAGCAAGAAGGAGTTCCCGTGGTCGCAGTTTATCGTCGACAGCGACGGTAACGTGCGCAAGGCCTGGGATTTGCAGCCGAAAGGCTCAGCCATCGTGGTGCTGGATAAGCAAGGGCGCATTCAGTTTGCTAAAGACGGCGCGCTGACGCCGGAAGAGGTGCAGCAGGTGATATCCAAACTGCACCAGCTGTTGGCGAACTAACTCAGAACAGCGACACCCGGAAGCCGGGGTTGAGGAAAGATTCACGCGGGGTATAGAGCAACGGCTTGCCCTGCCAATCGTGAATTTGCGCCCCGGCAGCCACCGCCACCGCATGCCCTGCGGCGGTATCCCAAATGTTGGTCGGCCCAAAGCGCGGATAAAGCTGCGCCTTGCCTTCCGCCACCAGGCAAAACTTCAGCGAGGAACCGACGGACACGGTCTGGTGCTCGCCCAGTTGCTGAAGGTAATCTTTCAGCTCGTCGTCGATATGCGAGCGGCTCACCACCACCAGCGGCGGATGCGCGTTGCTGACGCCGATCGCCTGCCGCACGCCCTTCTCTTCTTTCCAGGCCTTGCCGCGCTCCGCCAGATACAGCACGTCGATCGCCGGGGCATACACCACGCCCATCACCGCCTGCCCGTCTTCAATCAGGGCGATATTGACCGTGAACTCGCCGTTGCGGTGCAAAAACTCTTTGGTGCCGTCCAACGGATCGACCAACCAGTAGCGCGTCCAGTTGCGGCGCTCTTCCCACGCCGGCGGATCCTCTTCCGACAGCAGCGGCACCTCCGGCGTCAGGGCCGCCAGGCCGCGCTTGATGATGTGATGCGCCGCCAGATCGGCCGCCGTCACCGGTGAGTCATCTTTTTTCTGTGCGACATCAAGCGGTTGTTCACCGTCGTACACCGCCATGATCGCCGCCCCCGCCTCGCGGGACAGTTGGCAAATTCGCTCTAACATCATGCACCTCAACTCTGCATCTCCGTGGGAAATTTCCCTCTGTCTCTGCTAGCAGACTAGTTTTTTTTACGCCGAATATCCATCTCAACCGGCTAAGCCACGGGAAATCCTCAGATCTTGTTGGGCACAACTGTGAACTTCCCCGCGTTACCTGCTCCCGTTTTCTGCCACACTTCACAGTTTACTGTGGCAAGCAGTGTTAATTACATTTCCCTCTGCGATAACACTCGAATAATGGAATGGAGAGAACCCCAAATGATGAAGCATCCACTGACGCTGTCCGCGCTTGCGCTGCTGGTGTGCGCCTCGGCGCAGGCGGCGACCGTCGATCTGCGCGTGCTGGAAACCACCGATCTGCACAGCAACATGATGGACTTCGATTACTACAAGGACACGCCGACCGACAAATTCGGCCTGGTGCGCACCGCCAGCCTGATCCAACAGGCGCGCCAGCAGGCCGCCAACGCGGTGTTGGTGGACAACGGCGACATCATTCAGGGCAGCCCGCTCGGCGACTACATGGCAGCCAAGGGGCTGAAACCGGGTGACGTGCACCCGGTCTATAAGGCGATGAACACGCTGGACTACGTCGTCGGCAACATCGGCAACCATGAGTTCAACTACGGGCTGGACTATCTGAAGAACGCCATCGCCGGCGCCAAATTCCCGTACATCAACGCCAACGTCATCGACGCCAAAACGCAAAAACCGCTGTTCACGCCGTACATCATCGTCGATACGCCGGTGAAAGACCGCGACGGCAAGGCGCATACGCTGCGCATCGGCTATATCGGCTTCGTGCCGCCGCAGATCCTGGTGTGGGACAAAGCCAACCTGCAGGGCAAAGTGACAGTGGACGACATCACCGCCACCGCCAAGCGCTACGTGCCGCAAATGCGTAAACAGGGCGCCGATCTGGTGGTGGCGATCCCGCATTCCGGGCTGTCCAGCGAGCCTTACAAGGCAATGGCGGAGAACTCAGTCTACTACCTCAGCCAGGTGCCGGGCATCGACGCCATCATGTTCGGTCACGCCCATGCGGTGTTCCCGAGCAAAGACTTCGCCAACATCAAAGGCGCGGATATCGACAAAGGCCTGCTGAACGGCGTACCGGCGGTGATGCCGGGCCAATGGGGCGATCATCTCGGCGTGGTCGATCTGCAGCTCAACAACGATAACGGCAGTTGGAAAGTGACCGCCGCCAAAGCGGAAGCACGGCCGATCTACGATAAAGAGAACAAGACATCGCTGGCGGCGGAAGATGCCGCGCTGGTGAAGGTGTTGGCGGACGATCACAAAGGCACGCGCGAGTTCGTCAGCCAGCCGATCGGTAAATCCGACGGCAACATGTACAGCTACCTGGCGCTGGTGCAGGACGATCCGACGGTGCAGATCGTCAACAATGCGCAGAAGGCCTACGTCGAACATTACATCCAGGGCGATCCGGACCTGGCCGCTCTGCCGGTGCTGTCGGCGGCGGCGCCGTTCAAGGTCGGCGGCCGCAAGAACGATCCCGCCAGCTTCGTCGAAGTGGAAAAAGGCCAGCTCACCTTCCGCAACGCCGCCGATCTCTATCTCTACCCCAATACGCTGGTGGTGGTGAAGGCCAGCGGCAAAGAGGTGAAAGAGTGGCTGGAGTGCTCCGCCGGCCAGTTCAACCAGATCGACGTCAACAGCGCCAAGCCGCAGGGCTTGATCAACTGGGACGGCTTCCGCACCTATAACTTCGACGTGATCGACGGCGTCAACTACCAGATCGACGTCAGCCAGCCGGCGCGTTACGACGGCGAATGCCAGCTGATCAACGAGAAGGCGGAGCGTATCAAACAGCTGACCTTTAACGGCAAGCCTATCGATCCGAACGCCACCTTCCTGGTTGCCACCAACAACTATCGCGCCTACGGCGGCAAGTTTGCCGGCACCGGCGACAAACATATCGCCTTCGCTTCGCCGGATGAAAACCGCTCGGTGCTGGCGACCTACATCAGCGCCGAAACCCAGCGGCATGGCGCGGTGCGCCCGCAGGCGGACAACAATTGGCGTTTGGCTAACTTCAGCAGCAAGCAGCCGCTGGATATTCGCTTCGAGACCTCGCCTTCGGACAAAGCGACGGCGTTTATCAAAGAGCACGCCCAATACCCGATGACCACCGAAGGCAATGACCGTATCGGTTTCGCGGTCTATCGCATCGATTTAAGCGCGAAATAATCACCAGGCCGGGGCACTCCCCCGGCCATCACCTCTATTTTCCCGCTGGCGCGCCCTTTAAATTGCATTTAAAATGCATGTTATAAAATCCCTTCGTTTAAAGAGGCACTACCATGGATTACCGCAATCAATCCCTTGGCGCGCTCGCTATCGCCATTCCCCGGGCATCCCGCCTGTTTCGCCAGCATCAGCTGGATTTCTGCTGCGGAGGCCGGCAATCGCTGGCACGCGCCGCCGAGCGCAAAGGGCTGGATATCGACACACTGGAAAACGAACTGGCCGCCTTGGCCGCCACACCGGAGCAGAGTCGGGACTGGCGCACGGCGCCGCTCGGTGAAGTAATTGATTACATTCTGCCGCGCTTTCATCAGCGGCACCGCGAGCAGCTGGCCGAACTGGTGCTGATGGCGGAAAAAGTCGAACGTGTGCACGGTGACAAACCCACCTGCCCGCGCGGACTGGCGAAGCAGCTGAACCTGATCCGCCTGGATCTGGAGAATCACATGATGAAAGAGGAACAGATCCTGTTCCCGCTGATCAAACAAGGCATGGGGCCGCAGGCCGCCGGACCGATCTCAGTGATGGAACATGAGCATGACGAGGCGGGTGAACAACTGGAGGTGGTGAAGTTCCTCACCGATAACGTGACGCCACCGGAGGGCGCCTGCACCACCTGGCGGGCGCTGTACAACGGCCTCGACGAGTTCATCGGCGATCTGATGGAGCACATCAGCCTGGAAAACAATCTGCTGTTCCCGCGCGCGCTGAGCGGCGCATAAAACAAGGGCGCCATAAAGGCGCCCAGAGCAATCTTCGGTAGGATTACAGGATTTCCAGCAGCTCGACGTCGAACACCAGCGCGCTGAACGGCGGGATGGACGCGCCTGCGCCACGTTCGCCGTAGGCCAGGTTGTGCGGGATATACAGCTGCCATTTGGAACCGACCGGCATCAGGGTCAGCGCTTCAATCCAGCCTGGGATCACGCCGCTGACCGGGAATTCTGCCGGCTGGCCACGCTCGACCGAGCTGTCGAACACGTCGCCGTTGATCAGACGACCGGTGTAGTGCACACGCACGCGATCCTGACGGGACGGGATTGGGCCGTTGCCCTGCTCCAGTACGGAGAACTGCAGGCCAGACTCGGTCAGCGTCACGTCGTCGCGCTTAGCGTTGTCGTCCAGGAATTTCTGGCCTTCAACGGCCATCGCCTGCTGGCGCTCGCGGCGCACCGCATCCGCACGCTCGTGGATTTCACGCAGCGCACGGTGCACCACGTCTACCGGAACCGCCGGGGCATTCCCTTCCAGCGCGTCGCGCAGACCCGCCAGCAAAGCTTCCGGTTGCAAACCTTCCAGCCCGGACTCTTGCAGCTGCTGGCCGACCTGTAAACCAATCCCGTAACTTGCTTGCGCTTCAACGCTGTCAAAAGAAGGGGTTGTCATGGGGTTTTCCTTAAGTCTGTAAAAAGTCGAAAGCGCAGCATAACAGCGCGTCAATGCCGGGTAAAATCTTGTGTGGAGAATGATGACTTTTGTCGTAGAAAAAGAAACAATAACCTTCTGTTAACGCCCGCAGCCGCAAACGCCGGCCCTGCCGCTCAGCCGCCTTTCACTTCAATCAGTTAGCGGACTATACTGAAAGCAGGATATCGGGCAGGCAACGCGCTTGCCGCGCCGCGCTCATTATTACGCCGTCGAAGAGAGGTCACCATGGGCAGAATCGCGCCCAGGAGAAGGAAAACCACCCGCATCTACCAGCCGCTGCTGCGCACCTGGCTGAACGTCAGCCAGCGCCTGAAACCGGGCGCCGCACCCACGTCTGAAGGCGCGGAACCGCCATCGGAGCCACCGCCGGCCAACGACAAAATGCAGCAGGTCAAAGCGCTGCTGGCCAAAGTCTGGCATCTGCCGGACGGTTTCCATTGGATGGAGCCGCTGCCCTACTTTCACCGCCGCTGGGTGCTGATCTTCGGCATCATCCTACTGTTGGCGTTGCTGTGGCCCTATTCGCCCGAAAGACAGCCGTTCCCGGTCTCCCACCAAGAAACCAGCGTGCCACTGCAGGCCGATCTGCAAAACGACGGCGGTACCACTTCAGCCAACGAACCGACGCCGGCAGGCAACTGGCAGCGTTACCAAATCCAGCCAGGCCAGACCCTGGCCCAGCTGTTTCGCGATAACAATCTGCCGGTAAATGAAGTGTTTGCCATGGCGCAGGTGGAAGGCGGCGACAAGCCGCTGAGCAACATGAAAGCCGGCCAGGAAGTGCGTATCGAACGCGACGCTAACGGCGTGATTAACGCGCTGTCAGTCACCACCGTGGACAACAGCCAGGCGCTGTTCCGCCGCCAGGCCGACGGCAGCTACCGCCGGGAACGCTAATCCCTACAGCTGCGCCAGCAAAAACTCGCGCAGCACCACGCCCTGGTTGTGCTCGGTGTCCTTGCTGCCATACAGCAGCGTCAGCGTTTTCCCCTGCCGTAAGAGCGCCACCAGCGGCTGCCAGGCGTCGTTGGTAGCCAGCTGTTGGCGGTAACGCTCTTCGAAGACTGTCCACTGGTCGGTATGCTGATGGAACCACTTGCGCAGTTCGTCATCCGGCGCCACCTGTTTCAGCCACTGCACGCCCGTCAGCCGCTCCTTGCTGATACCGCGCGGCCATAGCCGGTCTATCAGATAACAGTGTTCCGGCGCCGGCGCGCTGAAGTCATAAACCCGCTGCAGCATAATCTTTGCCATCGCTCGCTCTCCTTTTCATCCCGTCTTCAAGCGTAGCGCGTTTTGCCGGGCGCAGAAAAGCAAAACGCCAGCGCGAGGCTGGCGTTTTAACCGGGTTAACAGCAGCGTAAATTACGCTTCTGCAACCACAACTACATTCAGCTGTGCGAACACGTCGCTGTGTACCTGGAAGTGCACTTCGTGCTCACCAGTGGTACGCAGAACGCCGTTCGGCAGACGAACTTCGCTCTTGGCAACTTCAACGCCTGCCGCAGTCACTGCGTCAGCGATGTCGCGGGTGCCGATAGAGCCGAACAGTTTACCTTCGTCGCCAGATTTGGAAGCGATGGTCACTGAACCCAGTTCGTTGATCTTGGTTGCGCGAGCTTCAGCAGCAGCCAGAACGTCAGCCAGTTTGGCTTCCAGTTCAGCACGGCGTGCTTCGAAGAACTCAACGTTTTTCTTGGTAGCAGGAACAGCTTTGCCCTGTGGTACCAGGAAGTTACGAGCGTAGCCCGCTTTAACGTTAACTTGATCACCCAGGCTGCCCAGGTTTGCTACTTTATCAAGCAGAATAACTTGCATTACCTTATCCTCTCAAAGTCGTTAATGGACAGTGGCCGATTACTGATGACGATCAGTGTACGGCAACAAAGACAGGTAGCGCGCGCGCTTGATAGCACGGGCCAGCTGGCGCTGATATTTTGCACGAGTACCGGTGATACGGCTCGGTACAATTTTACCACTTTCGGTGATGTAGTTTTTCAGCGTAGCGATGTCTTTATAGTCAATCTCTTGAACGCCTTCCGCGGTGAAACGGCAGAACTTGCGACGACGGAAATAACGTGCCATTTGGCTAGTCTCCAGAATCTATCAATTCAATCTGCTCGGCATGCAGAACCAATTTGCTCAGCCCGTTGCGCCCTTGATGGCAGCTTACAAAGCCTTGCACGGTAATCTGACTGCCGACCGTTAATCTTTGAGTTAGTGCTTGTGACTGTTGTCCGCTGACAACCACGGGCATTCGGCACCATGCTTGTCTGCTGAATCCGGCTTCCATCTGCTGCGAACGGTGCTCTAGCACAAATTGGCAGTGCGGTATCCCGGAAGGACTCACTTTTCGAACCGGCGCCTTGCACACAGTGCCCGACAAGACCAGACGATTAGCCGTCACGACGGCAATTACTCTTCAGAATCCCCAGCATCTGCATCATCTGCGGTTTCGTTAGCGAAGTCTTCGCGGCGATCGCCACGACGTTCGTCTTTCGCTTTAACCATCGGAGATGCTTCAGTTACCGCGTGCTTAACGCGCATAACCATGCTGCGGATAACGGCGTCGTTGAAGCGGAAGTTAGTTTCCAGCTCATCGATCGCTTCCTGCGGCGCTTCAACGTTCAGCAGAACGTAGTGAGCTTTGTGCAGTTTGTTGATCGGATAAGCCAGCTGACGGCGGCCCCAGTCTTCCAGACGGTGAATCTGACCTTGCGCGTTAGTGATGGTAGCACTGTAACGCTCGATCATGCCCGGAACCTGTTCGCTTTGGTCAGGATGGACCATAAAAACGATTTCGTAATGACGCATCGAATTGCTCCTTACGGATTATTCAGCCTCCTGTCAGGGTCAACCGCGGCCCATGGAAGCAAGGAACGTGTTTAGTGTGCGGCTGAAAAATGACGCGTAATCATACTGACGCAGGGCGGGAAACTCAAGGACTGCGTGGGTTTTATTCGCGTTAATGCGAGGCGCTATGGGAAATAGCACGATTTGCTCGTGGGTGAACCTATGTACGCCGATCCATGGGTTTCAAAAATCTTTCAATGAAATCAGCGCTGAGTCACAAATCTATTTCATTTTTTTTGAAAGAGGTCATCAAAACACCCCACTTTTTAATCCGCAGTAACGGACTAAAATTAACCATATCCGCCGCAGACAGCGCGACGAAAAAGATTTCAGGTTATTCAATGCAGATAAATGACTTTTTGCCGCAGCGACACTCGCTGTCAGGCCGTAACGGCAAAGGGTTAAGAGAGGCACTATGAAACGCATTATTCTCGCGACGGCGCTGGCCGCCCTGTTCTCCGCCAACGTGATGGCCGCGACGGAGATTAGCTCGCACCAGGCCGATCAACGCCAGAGCGTTGGCTTCGTCACCCTGAACCAGAACGTGGTTTCGCCGGATGACGCCAGCAGCCAGGTCAGTAAAATCGCCGATCAACGCGGCGCGACCTCTTATCGCATCATCGCCCTGCACGAACCGGGCGACAACAGCACGATGCACGTCAGCGCCGAGCTGTACCGCTAAAAAGACGCGCCACGCCAGGGAAATCCCCAGGGCTTCATCAGAAAGCCCGCTCAATCTTCGCCGGAGCGCCGCTTGTCGGGCGCTCCACTTTCTCACCTGTCACAGCTTGAGCAACGCCGGCGCGCTGAACGCTTTGCCCGGATTGTGCAATTGCAGCGCCATCCGCAGATAGTTTGTCCGCGTTTGCAGCAGCTCGGCGCTTTGCGTCAGCGTCACCCGCTGCTCGAAGGAGAGCGTACCGGCCGCCGCGGTGTGAGTGGCCGCCGCTTTCGGCGCGGAGGCAAACAGCGCCGTCATGTTTTGCACCGTCTGCGCGGTGATGCGCGACAGCGGATCCGCCTTGTTTTGCCGCACCTTGCCGTCGGCTGCCCCCAACATCTCGCTGAAGGCCGCTGAGTTAAGATCGGCGCGCACTTTCATCGTTCCCACCAGCCCGCGCGCTGTCTCGGCCGTATTGCTGATACCCTTTATCATGCTCTCCGCTCCTTGCTGCCCTGAAAGAATTCACGCTGACATTCTCCTCCGCCATGCGTCAAACAATGACCGAAACAGCCCGCAGAGAGCGGCGCAATTCCACGCATCGCGCCCGGATGCGTATTACAGCTCGCGGAGGAAGAAATCGGTGGTAGCGGACAGCGCCAGCGGCGTGATGCGGTGCTTCACGCCCGGCTCGACGAACGACGTCAAGCGGCCATCTGCGCCTTGCTGCCGCAGTTCAGCCGCCAAACGCAGGCTGTCCGCCGCCGGCACCACGTCGTCCGTCTCGCCGTGCCACAGCAGCAGCGGCCGCCCGGCGATCGTCTCCAAACGCCCTTCCAGCTCATACTCCGCCAACACAGCGGTGCGCGCCGCAAACGCCGCCGGCGAGAGCGCCTCGCCCTCTTCACCCAACGGCGGATACAGCGTTTGCGCCAGCGAACGGTAATAGCCGGACCCCATCAGGCTGGCCGCCGCCCGGATCCACGGGAAGCGCGCGAAGGCGCCCAGCGCGGTCATGCCGCCCATAGAGGCGCCGGCGACGCCGATACGCCCGTCGGCAATCAGGCCGAGCCGCTCGAAATGCGCCTTGATCTGCGGCAGTTCGTCGATATTGCTGCGCAGGATCGCCCAAAACGAGGCCAGACGCCGTGCCTCATCGCCGTCGAACCGCTCGCCGTGCCGATCGGCATCCGGCAATACCACCCGAAAACCAACGCGCGCCAGCGCATAGGCGAAGTAGGCGTACACCTCTTTCGACGAGGTATAGCCATGGCAGAAGAACACCGTCGGCAAGGGCCGGTGATAGTGCCCGGCGGGAACGGCATGGATCACCGCAATATCGCCCACCCGCTCGTCATGAATTTCGATCATCCGTTCATCCTCAACCCACCTGTTGGCATTCATCATGACAAACTTGCGCCAGCCAGCGTTAGCTCAATCTGTTCCAGCTTATATTGCGTTACACTGAAGCCATCGTACCGGCACTTTCGAGGTCACCATGACGCTAGTCCGCACACTCATCGCCCTGACGCTGGCCGCACAGCTTTCCGCCTGCGGCATCATGACCACCACGCCGAAACCGCCGCCGCCGCCCACCGCACAGGCGCAGGAGATCGTCCGCGCGCAGACCGCCGAGCTGGTGAAAATCGGTACCATCACCGCCGTGGTGCGCGGCAGTCCGATGGACGTGGAAGCGGAGATCCAACGCAAGGCCACCGCCGCCGGCGCCCGTTATTACGTGATCATCATGAACAGCGAAACCGTCGTGCCGGGCCAATGGTATTCCCAGGCGATCCTGTATCGTTAAGGCGGGGATTTTTTAAGCAGATTTACACTGGCTTTGCACTGGCTGAAGAAGGGTGTTGCACACTGAGGGACAGCATGCCGCATGTTGCGGGTGTCGATTCAGGATCTGACGAAGGGGAACGCCATGAAACGCTCCACCGCACTCACCTCCCTCTTGCTTTCCATGGGATTGCTCAGCACCGGCGCACAGTCCGCCGAGCTGGCGCCCGCCGATCGTGTGACGCCGCTCAGTGAAATCGCCGAGATCACTTTCAACGATCTGCCCGGTTCGCCGCAGGAAGCGGAACTGGCCATTGCCCGCACCGCCGACCAACACGGCGCCAGCTATTACCGCATCCTGCGGATGGAAGAACAGGCGCACCCGCTTGGCTGGCGCGCCTCCGCCATCTTATACCTTTAATAGCTCATGCAAGCCGCATTCAACACGCCGCCGCTGACGGAGACGCCCCCCAGGAAAATCCCGGCGGCCAGGTGATTCGCTTCTATCTTGTCGCTGATGCGCGGCATGTAGATCTTCACGGCGGCGAACAGCAGCAGTTGCACCACCAGCGCCACCACGCCCCACAGCAGGTAATCCAGCAGGCTGATCGAGTTGATCGCCGCGCTGGCCAACGGGATCACATACCCCAGGCAGGCGCCGATGAAAGCAAAGGCGGCGGATTGATTATCGGCCTTGATCAGCGCCCATTCATCGTGCGGGGTGATACGGGTATAGACGAACAGAAACACCAAAATCATGGCGAAGCCGCTGAAGAAGTAAGAGGCAAACGCCGCCAACGCGCTGAGAATATCCATGTGCATTTTCCTGTCAGAGTGAGGCTGAATTAAAAAGGTTTTCGCCGCCGGGCGCCACCCTTTTCCCTAACCGCCGATGGCGCGACTCAGCAGCAGTTCGCACACCTCGGCCGACAGCAGGCTCTCGCCACGGTGATCCAGCGTCAGATGACACCAGGCGTCGGCGATCTGCGGGCTGGCGTGCTGCAGCAGCTGCGCGGCGCAGCACAGGTCGAACAGCTGCTGGGTCAGCAGCCGCCCCATCTCTTCACGCGGTTGCCGGGCACGCTGCTGCCACTGCCGCCAGGCGCGCTCGAACAACCGATTCTGGCCGCGCACCGGCTGCAGCTCGAACTGCAACATCTCGAGCGCGCCCGGCAGTTTGTGCAGGCTGCGCAACACGTCCAGACACATGATGTTGCCAGAGCCCTCCCAGATGCTGTTCACCGGCATTTCACGGTACAGGCGCGGCAGTTCACTCTCCTCGCAGTAACCGATGCCGCCCAGCACCTCCATCGCCTCGGCGATGAACGGCATGCCCTGGCGGCAAATGCTGTATTTGGCCGCCGGCGTCAGCAGACGGCTGTAGATCAGTTCGCCTTCATTGCTGCGGCTTTCCCAGGCACGAGCCAGCCGGAACAGCAACGCGGTATGCCCTTCCAGCCGCAGCGCCATGCGCGCCAAGACCTGGCGCATCAGCGGTTGTTCTATCAACAGCTTGCCGAACGCCTGCCGCTGCAGAGCATGATACAGCGCCACCGACAGCCCGCGGCGCATCAGGCCGTGGCTGCCCAGCGAACAGTCGAAACGAGTCAGGCCGCCCATCTTCAGGATATGCCGCACGCCGTCGCCCTCATCGCCCAGCAGCCAGGCCGTGGCGTCCTGAAACTCCACCTCGCTGCTGGCGTTGGAGCGGTTGCCCAGCTTGTCTTTCAACCGCTCAAGGCGAATGGCGTTGCGGCTGCCGTCCGGCAAAATGCGCGGCAGGAAGAAGCAGGACAGCCCGCCTTCGGCCTGCGCCAGCACCAGGTGCGCATCGCTCTGCGGCACCGAGAAGAACCACTTGTGCCCCACCAGCCGGTAGGCTTCGCCCGGCCCGCGCGCGCCGAGCGGCGTGGCGGTGGTGGTATTGCTCAAGACATCGGAGCCGCCCTGTTTCTCCGTCATGCCCATGCCGATCAGCAGGCCGCGCTTTTGCCCGCCCGGCAGCAGGTGAGCGTCATAACGGTCCGACAGCAGCGGCGTCAGCCAGGAGCGAAACTCGGCCGGTAACGCCTGCAGCAACAGCGGCGTGGCGCCGAAGGTCATGGTCACCGGGCACAGCGTGCCGGCCTCGACCTGCGCATGCAGCATAAAGCGCGCGGCGCGCGCCACGAAGGAACCGATGCGCGCATCCTCCTGCCAGGGCAGGTTGTGCACCCGATTGGCGATCAGGCCCTGCATCAGAATATGCCAGGCGGGGTGAAAGCGAACGTCGTCCAGCCGCTGGCCAGTGGCGTCGTAGCGCAACAGTTCCGGCGGGTTGGCGTTAGCCAGCCGCCCCAGCTCCAGCGACTCCTGGGTACCGAGCTGCTGGCCCAGCGAGGCCAATACCTCGGCGTCCCAACCGCCTTGTTCACGCTGCAACGCTTCGCGCAGCGGCGTATCGGAGAGAAACAGGTTGCTGTTGCCCAGCGGCTTGGGTTGGTTAAAAACGGTGTGCGTAGTCCAGACCATGAGAGTGCTCCCTGAAAAAAGCGTCAGGGATAAGTATGGTCGGCGCAGAGATTTCTGCCGCAGGCGGGATCACAAGAGGGGGAATTAACGGGGGCACGGGGCCCCCGTCAGAAGAATCAGCCGCGCTGACGCACCGCTTCGAACAGGCAGATGCCGGTGGCGACCGACACGTTCAGCGAAGAGACGGTGCCGGCCATCGGGATGCTGATCAGCTCGTCGCAGTGTTCGCGAGTCAGGCGACGCATGCCTTCGCCTTCCGCGCCCATCACCAGCGCCATCGGGCCGGTCATTTTGCTCTGATACAGCGTATGGTCGGCTTCGCCGGCGGTGCCCACCACCCAGACATTCATCTCTTGCAGCAGACGCAGCGTACGTGCCAGGTTGGTCACGCGGATCAACGGCACGTTTTCGGCGGCACCACAGGCCACTTTCTTGGCGGTGGCGTTCAGCTGGGCGGAACGGTCGCGCGGCACGATCACCGCGTGCACGCCGGCTGCGTCGGCGCTGCGCAGGCAGGCACCGAGATTGTGCGGGTCGGTCACGCCGTCCAGCACCAGCAGGAACGGGGTCGCCACGCTTTCCAGCAGGCCCGGCAGATCGTTCTCCTGATACTGACGCCCTTCGCGCACCCGGGCGATGATCCCCTGGTGCACCGCGCCTTCAACCTTGTCATCCAGCCATTGGCGGTTCGCCACCTGGATCACGATGCCGGTCGCTTCCAGCTCGGCGATCAGCGGTTGCAGACGGCGATCTTCGCGGCCTTTCAGGATAAACACTTCCAGGAAGCGTTGCGGATCGCGCTCTAACAGGGCTTTGACGGCGTGGATGCCGTAAATAATTTCGCTCATGATGCTCTTTTAAATTCGTGCGGCCGGCGATAACCGGCCGATGATAACGATGTGCGGCAGGTTAAGCCTGCTCGGCACCTTTCTTCTTGGCTGTGCGTTTGGCTTTGGTCGCCGCCGCGATTTTCCGCGTTTTGTCGGACGCTTTCTTGGCTTTCTTTTTCGCCTTCTTCACGTTGTCCGCGGGCTTGGCGTCATCCTGCTTACGGAAGGCGCTGTCCGGCTCGAAGTTGGCCGGCGGTTTGCCGCCGCGGCGTTTGCCGCGCCCCGCATTGCCACTGTCGCGCAGCGTGCGTTGGCCGCCCTTCTTGGCGCGATCGCGCTCGGTTTTGCCTTCACCGCGTGCTTTGCGGGTGCTGGACACCAGCGCGAAGTCGATCTTGCGCTCGTCCATATGCACCGCATCCACGCGGATCTCCACCGTATCCCCCAGGCGATAGACCGTGCCGGAAGACTCGCCGATCAGGCGCTGGCCGATATTATCGTAGCGATAGTAATCATTATCCAGCGTTGATACGTGCACCAGCCCGTCGATGAACAGATCGTTCAGGCGCACGAAGAAGCCGAAGCCGGTCACGCTGGAGATGATGCCGCTGAACACTTCACCGACGTGATCCTGCATGAAGTCGCACTTCAGCCAGTCGGCGACGTTGCGCGTCGCTTCATCCGCACGGCGCTCGGTCATCGAACAGTGCTCGCCCAGCTGCAGCATCTCTTCGAATTCGCTGTGCCAGCCGCCGGTCGGCGTCCAGCGCTCTTTCGGCTCGCCGTGTTCTTTGGCCAGCTGGTATTTGATCGCGCGGTGCAGCGCCAGATCCGGATAACGACGGATAGGCGAGGTGAAGTGGCCGTAAGACGCCAGCGCCAGACCGAAGTGGCCGCGGTTTTCCGGATCGTAAATCGCCTGCTTCATCGAACGCAGCAACATGGTTTGCAGCATTTCGTGGTCAGGGCGCTCGGACACTTCATCCATCAGCACCGCATAGTCCTTCGGCTGCGGCTTGTTGCCGCCGCCCAGCGTCAGCCCCAGCTCGCTCAGCACGCTGCGCAGCGCGGAGATGTGGTCATCGCTCGGACGATCGTGCACGCGGTACAGCGCCGGCTCGTTGCGTTTCTCGACAAAGCGCGCGGCCGCCACGTTGGCCATGATCATGCACTCTTCGATCAGCTTGTGGGCGTCGTTGCGCACCGTCGGCTCCACGCGCTCGATGCGGCGTTCGGCGTTGAAGATGAACTTGGCTTCTTCGGTTTCAAACGCGATGCCGCCGCGCTCGGCGCGCGCCTTATCCAGCACCTTATACATCGCGTGCAGCTCTTCCAGGTGCTTGACCAGCGGGTGGTAATGCTCGCGCAGCTCCTGATCGCCCTGCAGAATGTGCCACACCTTGTTATAGGTCAGGCGGGCGTGCGAGCTCATCACCGCCTCGTAGAATTTGGCCGTGGACAGGCGCCCCTGGGCAGAGATGGTCATCTCGCATACCATGCACAGGCGATCGACCTGTGGGTTCAGGGAGCACAGTCCGTTGGACAGCACTTCCGGCAGCATCGGGATCACCTGCGACGGGAAGTAGACCGAGTTGCCACGGCTGCGCGCTTCGTCATCCAGCGCGGTGCGTGGACGCACATAGTAGCTGACGTCGGCTATCGCGACCCACAGGCGCCAGCCGCCGCCGCGTTTTTTCTCGCAGTACACGGCGTCGTCGAAGTCGCGCGCGTCTTCACCGTCGATGGTGACCAACGGCAGTTTGCGCAGATCGACGCGGCCCTTCTTGGCCGCTTCCGGCACCTGCTCGCTGAGATCGGCCACCTGCTTTTCCACCTGCGGCGGCCAGGTATGCGGGATCTCATGGGTGCGCAGCGCGATGTCCACCGCCATGCTGGTGCCCATTTTGTCGCCGAGGATCTCGACGATCTTGCCGACCGCCTTAGTACGGCGGGTCGGGCGCTGAGTCAGCTCCACCACCACCATAAAGCCCATGCGCGCGCCGCTGACGCTGTCGGCTGGGATCAGAATATCGAAGCTCAGACGGCTGTCGTCCGGCACCACGAAGCCGGTACCGGCGTCCATGAAGAAGCGGCCGACAATCTGGCTGGTTTTCGGCACCAGCACGCGCACGATGCGCGCTTCGCGGCGCCCTTTACGGTCCGCACCCAGCGCCTGCGCCAGCACCACATCACCGTGGATCGCCATTTTCATCTGTTCGGCAGACAGGTACAGATCGTCTTTGCTGCCTTCAACGCGCAGGAAGCCGTAGCCGTCGCGGTGGCCGATCACCGTGCCGCGCAGCAGATCCAAACGCTCCGGCAGCGCATAGCACTGGCGGCGGGTAAACACTAACTGGCCATCGCGCTCCATGGCGCGCAGGCGGCGACGCAGCGCTTCCAGCTGCTCTTCACCGCTGAGGCCCAATTCGTTGCCCAGTTCTTCGCGACTGGCCGGCGTTTCTCGTTTCGCCAAATGGGCCAGGATATATTCACGGCTGGGGATAGGGGATTCGTATTTTTCTGCTTCTCGTTCCAGGAATGGATCTTGTGACATTGCGGTTCCTCCGTTGTCATCAGCAGGATGACGTTGAGCCTTGTCTTCTCAACGTCGTTTTATTCGACAAGCAATAGCTTGTAGAGCGGCGGATTGTCTTCGACCATGTCGGCCAACGTATGCTTATCCAGCTCTTCAAGGAAATTCTGTACGCCCTGTTGGAGCACCTGCTTCAATCGGCAGGCAGGGGTGATGTGGCAAAAATCACTGCTGCAGTTAACCAGCGCAAGCGGCTCCAGCGCCCGCACGACGTCACCGAGGCGAATGCTCTCGGCCGGTTTACCCAAACGAATGCCGCCATGCTTGCCGCGCACCGCCGTGACAAAACCGACCCGGCTCAACTGATTGATGATCTTCACCATATGGTTGCGGGACACGCCATAAACCTCAGTCACTTCCGAGATGTTGGTCATCTTGTCCTGCGGCAACGAGGCCATGTAGATCAACGCCCGCAGGCCATAATCAGTAAAACTTGTTAACTGCACATCTTACCTCTGGGTATCACTTTACCCGTCTGATACGCCGCTTTTCGGCGCTATTCAAAAGATTACTCATTGGATAATAAACCAGCCGGAGAGTTCGTCGCTAATTATTTAGCGGATCCCGCGCCCTAAGGCGAGTTTATGAAAGGATTTTTTGACGTGAAACCGCAATCGGAGGGAGTCAGGATAAAAACAAACCGGGACGCGCCCGGTTTGTTTAATGCCGCAAAGCCTGATTATGCGTCGAACGGGTCGCGCAGGATCATGGTTTCGCTGCGGTCCGGGCCAGTAGAGATGATGTCTACCGGTACGCCGGTCACTTCTTCGATGCGCTTGATGTAGTTCAGCGCAGCCTGAGGCAACTTGCTGTGCTCTTTCACGCCAAAGGTCGTTTCGCTCCAGCCCGGCATGATTTCGTAGATAGGCTCGATGCCTTCCCAACCTTCAGCCGCCAGCGGAGTGGTGTCCACTTCGCGGCCGTCCGGCATGCGGTAGCCCACGCAGATCTTCACTTCTTTCAGGCCGTCCAGGACGTCCAGTTTGGTCAGGCAGAAGCCGGACAGGGAGTTGATCTGCACGGCACGACGCACCGCTACCGCGTCCAACCAGCCGGTACGACGACGACGGCCGGTAGTGGCGCCGAACTCGTTACCCTGCTTGCACAGGTACTCGCCGGTTTCATCGAACAGTTCGGTTGGGAACGGGCCTGCACCCACGCGAGTGGAGTAGGCTTTCACGATGCCCAGCACGTAGTCCACATAACGTGGGCCGATGCCGGAACCGGTAGCCACGCCGCCGGCAGTGGTGTTGGAAGAGGTCACGTACGGATAAGTACCGTGGTCGATATCCAGCAGGGTGCCCTGAGCGCCTTCGAACATGATCAGGTCGCCACGCTTGCGTGCGCCGTCCAGCAGTTCGGAAACGTCAACCACCATGGCGGTCAGGATGTCGGCGATAGACAGTACGTAGTCCAGCGTCGCCTGATAATCGACGGCTTCAACTTTGTAGTAGTTGACCAGCTGGAAGTTGTGGTAATCGACGATCTCTTTCAGCTTAACGGCGAAGGTTTCTTTATTGAACAGGTCGCTGACGCGCAGGCCGCGACGAGCCACTTTATCTTCGTAAGCCGGGCCAATGCCGCGACCGGTGGTGCCGATCGCTTTCGCGCCGCGCGCTTTCTCACGCGCGTTGTCCAACGCAACGTGGTAAGGCAGGATCAGCGGGCAAGCTTCAGAGAGTAACAGACGTTCGCGTACCGGGATGCCACGCGCTTCGAGTTCACCCATTTCTTTCATCAACGCGTCCGGCGCCAGAACAACACCGTTGCCGATGATGCTGGTGACGTTTTCACGCAGAATACCTGAAGGAATTAAATGAAGGACGGTTTTTTCACCGTTGATTACCAGAGTGTGGCCAGCGTTATGGCCACCTTGGTAGCGCACAACATATTGAGCCCGTTCAGTCAGCAGGTCTACAACCTTGCCTTTACCTTCGTCACCCCATTGGGTGCCCAGTACGACGACGTTCTTACCCATTTTTCAAAATCACCGATTGCTTAAAAATGGATTCTACCACCGTAATTTTCGATTTTCAGCACTTTTAGCATACGATTGCATAAATTTTGGGCTAGACTTTAAAGACCCGTGCGGCCGCTCAACATGTAGTAGATCACGCAGCCCGCAACCACTATTCCACCACCAAATCGCCGCAGCGTCGCGTCCGGCAGCTGCGACATCGCCACAATCATTTTGCGCCAGGCCTGCGGAAACAGCATCGGCCCTAACCCTTCCAGCACCAGGACCAGCCCGAGCGCCAGCCAAATCGTTGAGTTCATGCATCCCCCAAAAACGAGAAAGGGCCCGCGTAAACGGGCCCTCGGTCAGATTGCCTGCCGCGCTTATTTGCGCAGGGTATCAGGCGACTTCATGTAGCGGAAGAAATCGCTGTCCGGGCTCAGTACCAGCACGTCCTGGTTGTCCTTGAAGCTGGCCTCATAGGCACGCAGGCTGCGGATAAAGGCATAGAAGTCCGGATCCTGGCTGAACGCGTTGGCGAACAGTTTAGCCGCTTCGGCATCGCCTTCACCGCGGGTGATACGCGCCTGACGCTCGGCTTCCGCCAAGGTACGGGTCACTTCGTAGTCCGCGCTGGCGCGCAGTTTCTCAGCTTCTTCCTGGCCCTGCGAGCGCAGACGACGGGCTACCGCTTCACGCTCGGCGCGCATACGCTGGTAGATGGCGTCGGACACTTCGGCCGGCAGGTTGATCTGCTTGATACGCACGTCGATCACCTCGATGCCCAACGCCGCCATGCTGTTCGGGTTAACCTGCGGCTGTTTGCCGGTGGTTTCCCGTTCAACGCGCGCCGCCGCAGAGGCGATAGCGTCATCGGCTTCGGTGGTCGCCACTTCTTCGCCGTCACCCACGGTGCCGGTGTTCAGCGCGTCACGCACGTCAGACATCAGCTTGCCGCGCGAGTCGGTCACGATGTCTTTCACGTCCAGGCGGCCGATTTCGGAACGCAGACGGTCGCTGAACTTGCGTTTCAGCAGCACTTCGGCCTGGGAGACGTCGCCGCCGCCGGTCGCCAGATAGTAGCGGCTGAAGTCGCTGATGCGCCACTTCAGATAGGAATCGACGATCAGGTCTTTCTTCTCGCTGGTCACGAAGCGATCGGCCTGGTTGTCCATGGTCTGAATACGCGCATCCAGGTTCTTCACGGTCTCAATGAACGGGATCTTGAGGTGCAGACCCGGCGCATACACCAGCGGCTTGTTTTCGCCGTCGCGCAGAACCTTGCCGAAGCGCAGCACGATGCCGCGCTGGCCTTCCTGCACCACGAACAGCGAAGCGTACAGCACCACCAGCACCGCGAGGACAATAACTACAAAAGACTTACGCATTGATTACTCTCTCCCTACGCGAGTGGTGTCGTCACGCTGCGCATTCGCCCGGCGCTGATCCATAATCGAACCGCCGCTGGTACGCGGAGCGCTGCTGTTGGCAGCCGGCGCAGGATTCGGATTGAGGCGAATCAGGCTGGTATCCTTGTTGCCGCTCTCCGTTGCCGCGCCTTGACCGCGCAGCATCTGATCCAGCGGCAGCACCATCAGGTTGTTGCCTTTGTCGCTCACCAACACCTTACGGGTATGGCCCAGCACTTTTTCCATGGTTTCGATATACAGACGCTCGCGAGTAATCTGCGGTGCGGACTTGTATTCCGGCAACAGCTTGGCAAAGCGCGCCACCTCACCCTGAGCTTCCAGGACGGTACGGTCTTTATAAGCCTTGGAGTCTTCCAGCAGACGCTGCGCCTGGCCGTTCGCACGCGGCTGAACTTCGTTGGCGTAAGCTTCCGCTTCACGGATGTATTGCTGCTCGTTCTCACGCGCAGCGATCGCATCGTCGAACGACGCCTTCACCTCTTCCGGTGGACGCGCCGCCTGGAAGTTGACGTCCAGCAACGTGATACCCATGTTGTAAGGACGAATAGTCTCTTCCAACATGCGCTGCGTATCGTTACGCACCACGGTACGGCCTTCGGTCAGGATGCGGTCCATCGAGTATTTGCCGATCACGCCGCGCAGGGCGCTGTCGGTCGCCTGGCTCAGGCTGTCGTCGGCATTGACGACGCTGAACAGGTACGCTTCCGGGTTGGTCACGCGGTACTGCACGTTCATTTCCACGCGCACCACGTTTTCATCGGAGGTCAGCATCACGCCGGACGCCGCCAGCTCGCGCACGGACTCCACGTTCACCGGACGCACGTCATCGATGAAGGTCGGCTTCCAGTTCAGGCCCGGCTGCACCAGGTGGCTGAACTTACCGAAACGCGTCACAACGCCGCGTTCGGCTTCCTTGATGGTGTAGAAGCCGCTGGCGGCCCAGATCACCACCACGGCAACCGCCGCGATACCGATAATGCGGCCGCTGAAGCCCGGACCAGAGGTGCCGGTACCGCCGCTATTGCTGTTGGAGCCTTTGCCCCCGCCGAAACCGCTCAATTTCTTGCTCAGTTTGCGGAAGATATCGTCCAAATCAGGTGGCCCTTGATCACGACCGCCTTTGTTGTTACCGCCAGAGTTGCCGCCATTATTATTGCTGCTCCCCCACGGGTCGCGGTCCTGTCCGTTATTACCGGGCTGATTCCACGCCATGTTTTAGCTCCATATTCTGTGATTGGGTACTTCAGGCTTTCGCGAAGCATAAATGTAACAGGATATGATCATACGATAAAGTCAATCAGGTCCTGTTCTTGCTTGCAGAGACGACGCCATTCGACGATCGGCATTCGCACCACCACGCCAATGCTGCCGTCCTCTTCGTTCCACTCTTTTTCAATCGCCTGAAGCTGGTAAAAACGGCTGCGAAGACGGCCTGCCCGTGGCGGTAAGCGCAATTCGTAATGCGCGATCTCCCCCGATAAGCGCTCCGTCAACGCCTGATACAGCAACGGAATACCCTCTCCGCTGGCGGCGGACAGCCACACCCGGATCGGCAGGTTTTCGTCGTTGCGGTCGATACGCGGCACAAAATCGTCCAGCATATCTATTTTGTTCATCACTAACAGTGTAGGAATTTCATCCGAGTCTATCTCCGCCAGCACGGTGTTCACCGCTTCGATGTTCTCATCGACGCGCGGATCTGCGGCATCGATGACGTGCAGTAGCAAAGACGCCTGGCGCGTTTCCTGCAGCGTCGCCTTGAAGGCGGCCACCAGATCGTGCGGCAGGTGCCGGATAAAGCCTACGGTATCCGCCAACACGGTATCCCCCACGTCCGGCACGTCAATGCGCCGCAACGTAGGATCCAGGGTGGCAAATAGCTGGTCCGCCGCATACACCTCGGCAGACGTTATTCGGTTAAACAGGGTGGATTTGCCGGCGTTGGTGTAGCCCACCAGCGATACGGTCGGCACATCGGCACGGGTCCGCGCGCGTCGGCCTTGTTCACGCTGCTTTTCTACCCGCTCGAGGCGGCGCAGAATCAAGCTGATGCGATCGCGCAACAGGCGACGGTCGGTCTCAAGCTGGGTTTCCCCCGGCCCGCGCAGGCCAATCCCCCCTTTTTGCCGCTCCAGGTGCGTCCAACCGCGTACCAGACGCGTGGCGATGTGACGCAACTGCGCCAGCTCCACCTGCAGCTTACCTTCATGGGTGCGGGCACGCTGGGCGAAGATGTCTAAAATCAGCCCGGTGCGATCGATCACCCGGCATTCGCACAGGCGCTCGAGGTTTCTTTCCTGCGCCGGGGAAAGGGAATGATCAAACAGGACAACAGACGCGCCGCTGGCTTTCACCGCATCTGCAATTTCTTCGGCCTTTCCTTCGCCGACAAAGTACTTCGGATGCGGGGCTTTGCGGCTACCAGTCACCACTTGCAAAGCTTCGACACCGGCTGAGGAAACCAACGATTCGAACTCGTTGAGGTCTTCCGTATCTTTGTCTTGCGAGAAATAGATATGAACCAGTACGGCCTGCTCACCGGCTTCATAACGGTCAAACAAGCGTGCAACCTCTCAAACGGACACTCACCGTGAGTTTGGGGGACATAAACAGCCCGCGGCTGCTTATGCTCCCCGTCATGGTTGACTTGCAACGCGCTTTATTCAGCGTCATCGCTTTCCTGCTGCGGCTGTTGCTGCGCAGACGGATTGTTGCCATGGTGATAGTTGCTTGAACCGCCGCTCGGGTTGTTGCTGTGATGCGAAACCGGGCGTGACGGGACGACGGTAGAGATAGCGTGCTTGTACACCATCTGGCTAACCGTGTTCTTCAACAGGATGACAAACTGGTCAAAAGACTCAATCTGGCCTTGCAGCTTAATACCATTCACCAAATAAATAGAAACCGGAACACGTTCACGACGCAATGCGTTCAGGAACGGATCTTGCAAAGATTGCCCCTTAGCCATTCTATCTTTTCCTTATTTGCTTGTTGTTTGTAACTAAGAACCTGTCGGCTCTAAAATAAACGACGTAAAAAATTTGCGCGCTGAATACTCAGCAATTGTACACAATCACCCAACCTATGCACTAACAACCTGTGTCACCGAGTCCAAAGCCTCTCCCGGCTTTTCACTGTCCAACCAATGGACCGACTCCCAACCCCGTAACCAGGTCATCTGACGTTTAGCCAACTGACGTGTTGCGCAAATACCACGATAAACCATCTCATCGTAACTAATTTCACCAGACAAGTATGACCACATCTGGCGGTAACCGACACAGCGAATGGAGGGCAAGTCCGTATGCAAATCACCCCGTGCGAAAAGTGCACGCGCTTCCGTCTCAAAACCCGCCGCCAACATTTGATGGTACCGCAGCTCGATGCGTTGATGGATCAACTCACGGCTGGTCGGCGCTATCGCAAATTGGTGAACTTGATACGGTAACGATTCACCCGAAATTTGAGTCAGTTCCGTTAAAGTTTTACCCGAAATAAAAAAAACTTCCAGTGCTCTGGACAGTCTCTGCGGATCATTCGGATGAATTCTCACTGCCGCGACCGGATCGATCGCCTGCAACTGACGGTGCAGCGCCTCCCAGCCCTGCACCGCCGCTTGGCGTTCGATGCGCTCGCGCACCGCGGGATCGGCGGAGGGCAGCGGCGACAATCCTTCCAGCAACGCCTTGAAATACAACATGGTGCCGCCGACCAGCAGCGGAATGCGCCCGGCGGCGGTGATATCGGCCATCTCCTTCAGCGCGTCGGCGCGGAACTCCGCGGCCGAGTAAGCTTCGGCGGGATCGCGAATATCGATCAGCCGATGCGGCGCCTGCGCCAATTCTTCGGCGCTCGGCTTGGCGGTGCCGATATCCATGCCGCGGTAAATCAGCGCGGAATCGACGCTGATCAGTTCCACCGGCAGGCGTTCGCGCAGCGCGATCGCCAGCGCGGTCTTGCCTGAGGCGGTCGGCCCCATGATGAAAATAGCCGGGGGACGTGGTGTCATTTCAGTGTTAGTCATGCTTGAGGGCCGCCAGTGCGGCCTGTAAATCAACGGGTTGTAAAAGTCCGCTCGGTGGCGATTTGACCAGCTGCGGGCAAAGTCGTTCAACGTCGGTCAGCAATTGTATCGCTTGCGAGGTGTTCCACTGTTCATGTTCGCTGCCAAGACGGCGAGCGAGCCAGGTGGCCAGCACCGCGGGCGACATCTCCTGATGTTCGGCCAGATAGCCTAACAGTTCGGGTATCAGTTTTTGTAAATTTTGTTGGCGTAATGGTAAAGGCACTGCGCGCAGCGTCACACGGCCGTGATCCGTCTGCAGATCCAGCCCCATCATCGTCAGCAGCGCCTGATGCCGTGCAATGGCCGCCGCTTCGTTCTTATCCAACGTCAGCTTGATCGGTATCAGCAGCGGTTGCGGCCGCAGCCCTTCCGTCGGCGGATTGAGCTGCGCCTGGCGCAGCCAGCGTTCGGCCACCGTCAGATTGAGCAACGCCGGCTGCTGGCGCTGTTCAATCAGCGCGTAGCACGGCGGATGGATCATCAGCACCCGGCCAAAGCTGTGTTGTCCGCTCGCCAACGGCGTTTCCACGGCGGCTTTCGCCGGCGGGAACAGCGGCGGCTTGCTCGAAACTTCCGGCGCCGCATCGGCCGGTGGCTCGGTGGCGGGCTTCATCAGTTTGCCGTACAGCTCGCCTTCGCGTTTCTGGTAACCGCCCGCCGTTTGCCAACCGGGCTGCGGCGCGCGCTCGCGGACGGCGCCGGCCGATGACGGCGTTTCGCGACGCGGCGCCGGCTGAGAAAAATGGTTGCCGCCGGCGGCGACGCGGTTTTCCTGCTGCCAGACCGGCGCGGGCGCTTCGTCGGGCGTTTCCGCCAGCGGCAGCGACGGTGTCTGACTGGCCTGTTGCAGCACGGTGGTCACCGCCTGGTAGATAAAATCGTGTACCAGCCGCGCCTGATGGAAACGCACCTCGTGTTTGGCGGGATGAACGTTGACGTCCACCTGGTGCGGGTCGACTTCCAGATACAGCACGTAAGCGGGCTGCTGATCGTCTTTTAGCTGATCCTGATAGGCCTGACGAATCGCGTGATTGATCAAGCGATCGCGCATCATGCGGCAATTGACGTAGCAGTATTGCATCTCACCCAGCTGGCGCGCCCCCGCCGGATCCGCCACCCAGCCGCGGATGCTCAGATCGCCGTGTTGCCAGTCGATGTTCAGCGCATGCTGTAAAAACGCCGGGCCGCAGATGCTGCCCAAACGGCGTTCGTGCTGGCTCTCTTCTTTCGCCGCCCGGTATTGGCGGATCAGTTTGCCGTTGTGGCTGAGGTTGATCGCCACATCGAAACGCGCCAGCGCGATGCGCCGCACCACTTCATCGATATGGCCGAATTCGGTTTTCTCGGTACGCATGAACTTGCGGCGCGCCGGCGTGTTGTAAAACAGATCCAGCACTTCCAGCGTGCTGCCGACCGGGTGCGCGGCGGGTTTGACCGTCACCGCCTGCTCGCGCCCTTCGGCATAGGCTTGCCACGCCTCGCTTTGTTCGGCGGTGCGCGACGTCAGGGTCAAACGGGAAACCGAGCTGATACTGGCCAGCGCTTCGCCGCGAAAACCGAGGCTGACGATCGCTTCCAGGTCATCGAGCGTGCTGATTTTACTGGTAGCGTGCCGCGCCAGCGCCAGCGCCAAATCGTCCTTGCCGATGCCGCAGCCGTTATCGCGAATGCGGATCAGCTTGGCACCGCCGCGTTCGATATCGATATCGATGCGCGTCGCACCGGCGTCCAGACTGTTTTCCACCAGCTCTTTGACGACCGACGCGGGGCGTTCAACCACCTCTCCGGCGGCGATCTGGTTGGCGAGCTGTGGCGGTAACACCTGGATAGGCATGCTGACTCCTGTAGCGGTGGCGCTAGGCCTGCGGAATGGTCAGCGTCCGGTCCAGCGGCGCGACGTCCGACTTCAGATTATTGACCCGTTTCAGATCGCCGACGCTGACCCCATAACGAGAAGCGATAGAGGACAGCGTGTCCCCGCGGGCCACTTTATGTTTAGACGGCTTCTTCGCCGGCGTTTTCGCCTTGGCGACGGCGGTGACGGCGGCGGTTTTCCCCGCCGGCACCTTCAGACGTTGCCCGACCCACACGCCGTCTTTTTTCAGTTTGTTCAGATCCCGCAGCGCCGCCATGGTCGTGCCGTAGCTGTCGGCGATGCCGGACAGCGTCTCCGCCCGTTTCACCACATGGATCTGAGTCTTGCCGCTTACGCTGCGGCTCGCGCCGGCCGAGCTCACGATAGGCTCCGGCTGGCGCACGTCTGGTGTTGAGGTGTTAACCGCCGCTGCGACGTCCAGCGGTCGGTTTTCCACCTTTGGGTCGGCTTGCAGCGGATGCGCCAGGAAGTAGCTGCGCAGGCCGTTATGAATAGCCTTGGCAATCTTCTCCTGATACGCGCTACTGCCCAGCAGCCGCTCCTCCGTGCTATTACTGATAAATCCGGTTTCCACCAGCAGCGAGGGAATATCCGGCGAACGCAATACACCCAGGCTGGCGTGTTCCGGCCGGCGTTTATGCAACGATCCGACGCTCTGCAGCTGCTGCAGCACCTTCACCGCCACATCGTACCCGACGCGCTGCGAGTGGCCGAACTGCAGGTCCAGCACCGCCTGGCTCAGATAAGGATCGGCCTGGCTGTTGGCCAGCAAATCGCCGGCGCCGCCGAGCAACTCAGACTGCTTCTCATGCTGTTCGAGCCAGCCGGCCATTTCGCTGTTGGCGCGGCGATTGGACAGCACCCAGACGGAAGCCCCGCTGGCGCTGCGGTTTGGCGCGGCGTCGGCGTGGATGGAGACCAGTACGTTGGCGCCCTGTTTACGCGCAACGTCGGAACGTCCCATCACCGAAATAAAATAGTCACCGTTACGCGTCAGCACCGGTTTAAACTGCGGATCGGCGTCCAGCATCGCCTGCAGGCGGCGCGCGATGGCGATGGTGACGTTCTTTTCTTTCAGTCCGCTCGGGCCAATGGCGCCCGGATCCTGGCCGCCGTGGCCGGCGTCGATCGCTACCACCACCCGATCGCCGGAACCGGCGGAAACGCGGCTACTGCGCGGCGTCACCTCGGTGGCGGTGCCTGCAACCACGGTCTGTTTATGGGTAAAGGGATTCGATCCCGTCGGCGCTTTGCGCAGCGGCGGCTCCGGCGCTTCACGCACCGCCACCGGCGCCTGGCGCGGTGGCTGGCTGACCGTGACGGGTGCCTGACGCGGCGGTGGATTGACCGCAACCGGCGCTTTACGCACTACGGTATTGGCACTGCCTTCGGCCGTGATAGTGAACACTACGGTGTGCACGCCGCCGTTCTGGCGGGTGGCGACGCGGGTTTTGGCGTGCTGCGTCAGATCAAACACCAAACGCACGCTCTGAGCGTCTTTCGGCGCGCTGGAGCGAATGCTCTTCACCAGGTTTTGGCCGCTGAAATTGAGCGGCAGGCCGCCGACCTTGCCTTTCTGGTTGACGTCAAGCACCACGCGCTCCGGGCCGTGAAGCGGGAAAAACGCGTAGTCCGGTGGACCATTGAAGCTCACCGACACCGTCGCTTCGCGTTGGGCGTTGGACACTTTGATATCGGACAGCGAGGACGCCGCCAGCACGTTCAACGCGCCGAGCGGCCCCAGCACGGCGATCAGCATGATGACCGCAAATTTTTTCAACACATGCGTCATTGCAGCATCATCCCTGTGATCCATGAATGCGGTCTAACAGCTGGCTGCCGTATGCGGAAATCGCCTCGATCTTCGCCTCTCGCCCCTCGCCCTGATAGCTGAGGTGCAGCGCCAGATCCGGCTCCGGCAGCACGCCAGTGCCCTGCTGCGGCCATTCGACCAGGCAGATGGCGTCTTGCGCGAAGTAATCGCGAATGCCCATAAATTCAAGCTCTTCCGGATCGGCCAGGCGATACAGATCGAAGTGATACACCGCCAGCGGCTGCAAGGCATAGGGTTCCACCAGCGTGTAGGTTGGGCTTTTGACGTTGCCCTGATGCCCCAACGCCTGCAGGAAACCACGGCTGAAGGTGGTTTTACCGGCGCCCAGGTCGCCGTAGAGATAGATGACGCTGGCGCGATCGCAGGCCTTGGCCAAAGTGGTGCCCAAAGCGACAGTCGCTGCCTCGTCCGGCAGAGGTAAAACGAGTTCTTTCATTCGATAAAGTCTATTTTGCCCACTCAGGGTTAACGAAATGAAGGATGTCCGGCAGTAAATCGGTCGCCAACATGCCTCTTGTTCCTTGTCTTTCCGCTACGCGATCGCCGGCCGCGCCGTGTACGACGCAGCCCGCACAGGCGGCATCATACAGCGAGAGCTTTTGCGCCAGCAAACCGCCGATGATGCCCGACAGCACATCGCCCATGCCGCCGGAGGCCATGCCGGCGTTGCCGACGTCGGCGATCGCCATCTGCCCCTGCTCATCGGCGATCAGCGTACCGGCGCCTTTTAGCACCGCCACGCCGCCGTAGCGTGCCGTCAGCTTACGCACGGCAAGTAAGCGATCACTCTCGATGTCGACAGTGCTGCAGCTCAACAGCCGCGCAGCCTCTCCAGGATGCGGAGTCATCACGCGATTCTGCCGTTTCTCGGGATTTAATGCCAGCAAGTTCAGCGCATCGGCGTCCCACAAGGCCGGTTTATCGCTGGTTTGCAGCACGTTCAAGGCATTTTTGCCCCACTCAGCCTGGCCAAGCCCCGGACCGATCACCAGCACATCCGCCCATTGCATCGCCTGCCGAAGCGTCGTCTCGTCCAGCGCCTGCGCCATTAACTCCGGCCTGGCCGCCAGCAGCGGCGCGACGTGCTCAATGTGAGTAAGCACTCGCACCAATCCAGCCCCGCTGCGCAGCGCCGCTTCCGCCGCCATGCGAATGGCGCCGCCGAATCCGCGGTCGCCGCCCACCAGCAGCAGACGGCCATGCTCGCCCTTATGGGCGCAGGGGCGCCGCGGATGCAGCCAGCGCGGCAACGCCTCGGCGGTAAGCCGCTGAATCTGTTCCGGTTGCTTCGCCAGCCAATCCGATAAGCCTAGCGTATTCTGATGAAGTTGCCCGACCCAGTCGCGCGCCTGCCCGGTCAGCAAACCCGGCTTGAGGCCAATGAACGTGATGGTGTGCGCGGCACGCACGACCGGACCCGGCGTCGCGCCACTTTCCGCCAGCAGGCCGGACGGGATATCGAGCGCCACCACCGGCGCCGAATGGCGGTTGACGGCCTCGATCAGCGCGTCGTAGGGCGCACGCGGCGCGCTGCCCAGGCCGGTGCCTAGCAGGCCATCAATGATGAGCGAAACAGACGCCGGCCAGCGGCTGTTCGCCGGCAGAATGTCGCCGCCGGCAGCCAGCCAGGCCTCGCGGGCCGCTGCGGCCTCCGGCGGCAAAGGGCGTGCGCCTTCGCAGGCGGAGGCCTCGCGGGCCGCTGCGGCCTCCGGCGGCAAAGGGCGTGCGCCTTCGCAGGCGATCACCGTCACCTGCACGCCCGCCGCCTTCGCCAAACGCGCCACCACATAGCCGTCGCCGCCGTTGTTGCCGTGGCCACAGAGCACCAGCCAGTGGTTGCAGGAGGGATAAGTGTCGCGCGCCAGAACGTAGGCCGCCTGACCGGCGCGCAGCATTAAATCGTAAAGAGAAAGACCGAGCGAGGCCGCCGCCGCGGGTTCCGAGCGACGGATCCAATCCGCAGGCCAGACAGAGTGTGGTAAACTGTCAGCGTATGCTTTTTCACTGTGGCCCGTCATGACGCACCCCCTCGATCTCCATCAACTCGCCCAACATATCAAGCAATGGGGGCAATCGCTAGGATTCCAGCAGGTTGGCATCTGCGATACCGATCTGAGCCTGGAAGAGCCGAAGCTGCAGGCCTGGCTCGACAAGCAGTACCACGGCGAGATGGAATGGATGGCGCGCCACGGCATGTTGCGCGCGCGCCCTCACGAGCTGTTGCCGGGCACGCTGCGGGTGATCAGCGTGCGCATGAACTACCTGCCGGCCAAGGCGGCGTTTGCCAGCACCCTGCAGAACCCGCAACTGGGCTACGTCAGCCGCTACGCGCTGGGGCGCGACTATCACAAGCTGTTGCGCCAGCGTCTGAAAAAGCTGGGCGATCAGATCCAGGAATACTGCGGCGAGTTGAATTTTCGCCCCTTTGTCGATTCTGCGCCGGTGATGGAGCGCGCGCTGGCCGCCAAAGCGGGCATTGGCTGGGTTGGTAAACACTCACTAATTCTCAACCGTGAAGCCGGGTCGTGGTTTTTCCTCGGCGAACTGCTGATCGACCTGCCATTGCCGGTGGATCAGCCGCAGGAAGAGCAGTGCGGCCGCTGCGTTGCCTGCATCACCACCTGCCCGACCGGCGCCATCGTCGCGCCCTACACCGTCGATGCCCGGCGCTGCATCTCCTACCTGACCATCGAGCTGGAAGGCGCGATCCCGGAAGAATTCCGTCCGCTGCTCGGCAACCGCATCTACGGCTGCGACGACTGCCAGCTGATTTGCCCGTGGAACCGCTTTTCTCAGCTCACCGACGAAGACGATTTCAGCCCCCGCGCCGCGCTGCATGCGCCGCAGCTGCTCGATCTGTTCAACTGGACGGAAGAAAAATTCCTGCGCATCACCGAAGGCTCGGCGATACGCCGCATCGGCCACCTGCGCTGGCTGCGCAATATCGCCGTGGCGCTGGGCAATGCGCCCTACGAAGACAGCATCGTGCTCGCACTGCGCACGCGTTTGGGCCAAGACGCCATGCTGGATGAACATATCCACTGGGCGCTGGCGCAACAGCTCGCTCGCCGCGAAGCGCAGGGTATCGAGGTGCAGACGGCGCAGAAAAAGCGGCTGATACGGGCTGTGGAAAAAGGTTTGCCAAGGGACGCCTGACGGCGTGCGCCATTCGGGCCTATCGCCGGAAGACTCACTCTGTGGATTTGTGCATAAAAATAAAAACACGTTGTCTTTCAAATGCAACAAAAAGAGCAAGTGATCGGCATAACGTTTTGGGATAAATAAATAAACATATAAATCAAATAGATAAATATTTAATTTGTATGACGTTGATTTTTCAGGCAGGCGAGTTTATGTACAGAGGCTGTGGATAACTCTGTTTACAACATTTTTACCTGGCGTGTAAAACGGGACAAAAACCCGCGCCGAATAAGGCGTTGGATTTGAGTTTAAAACGAAGAGAAAATTGGAGCGGGAAACGAGACTCGAACTCGCGACCCCGACCTTGGCAAGGTCGTGCTCTACCAACTGAGCTATTCCCGCATTGAGATGCTTTTGGCATCCGGCCACCAAACACTGGCGTGACCTTTGAATTTTTGGAGCGGGAAACGAGGCTCGAACTCGCGACCTCAACCTTGGCAAGGTTGCGCTCTACCAACTGAGCTATTCCCGCGTCGCATAGGTACTGCTTGATACTGCTTTATTTATTCATCATGCCGCATCGCGACATTGTTGAATTTGGAGCGGGAAACGAGACTCGAACTCGCGACCCCGACCTTGGCAAGGTCGTGCTCTACCAACTGAGCTATTCCCGCCCGGCGTATCGATGGTGGAACGTTACGAAATTCTTCATCGGTACGGGGTGCGCATTATACGAGAAATCCTTTTTGTCGCAAGCCCCTGAAAGCAAAAAAACGCGATTTTTGTTTGATTGCCGATTAAAGCGCCAGATTGGCGAATTAAGCGGCTAAAAACGGCGTTTTTTCCCCGCAGGGGCCGTCATCGCCTTAAAGCTGAATGAAATGTTCGCGGTAATAAGCCAGTTCGGCCACCGATTCGCGGATGTCATCCAGCGCCTGATGGGTGCCCTGCTTCTTAAAGCCGCCGAGAATTTCAGGCTTCCAACGGCGCGCCAGCTCCTTCAGCGTGCTGACGTCCAGATAGCGGTAATGGAAGTAGGCCTCCAGCTCCGGCATATAACGGAACAAGAAACGGCGATCCTGGCCCACGCTGTTGCCGCAGATCGGCGATTTGCCGGCCGGTACCCACTGCTGCAGGAAGGCTATCGTTTCCAGCTCAGCGGCGCGATCGTCCTGGCGGCTGGCTTTCACCCGCTCCACCAGCCCGCTGCCGGTATGGGTGCGCACGTTCCACTCGTCCATCAAGGCCAGCTGCTCGTCGGATTGGTGCACGGCGATCACCGGCCCTTCCGCCAGGATGTTCAGGTTGGCGTCGGTGACCAGCGTGGCGATCTCAATAATGCGGTCACGCTCGGGATCCAGCCCGGTCATCTCCAAATCGATCCAAATCAGGTTATTTTCGTTTCCTGTCATGATGTTTCCTGCCTAAAAGCCGAGAGAAAAACGCTGTGCGGACGAGACGACGGGCGCCGCCGGTGGCAACGCGCCGCAGCCGGCGGCTAACAACGGTTATTTAATATAAAATAGCGTGTATCATAGTCTTTTTGGTCGCCATCGGCGACATATACCCTGACGGGTTCAAGGCTGCGCCCGGGGCTAGTCCCTCGCCGCAGCTGTGCGTATACGTAAAGGTATAAAACCGATTCAAGTGAGGCGCAGTGAGTAAGAACAAACTGTCCAAAGGTCAGCAACGCCGCGTGCAGGCGAACCATCAGCGCCGTCTGAAACGCGCTGATAACAAACCGGAACCGGATGATTCCCAGCTGGGCGAGCCGCAGGAAGGCGTCGTCATCAGCCGTTTCGGCATGCACGCCGACGTTGAGGCGCCGGATGGCACTCAGCACCGCTGCAATATCCGCCGCACGCTGCGTTCGCTGGTCACCGGCGATCGCGTGGTGTGGCGCCCCGGCCTGGGCACCCATGAAGGGGTAAAAGGCATTGTGGAAGCGGTGCACGAGCGCACCTCGGTGCTGACGCGCCCGGACTTCTACGACGGCGTGAAACCGATCGCCGCCAATATCAATCAGATCGTCATCGTGTCAGCGATCCTGCCCGAGCTGTCGCTGAACATCATCGACCGCTATCTGGTGGCCTGCGAAACGCTCGAAGTCGAGCCGCTGATCGTGCTCAACAAAATTGACCTGCTGGACGCCGAAGCGCGCAAGCTGGTCGACGGCATGATGGATATCTATCGCAAGATTGGCTACCGGGTGCTGGAAGTCTCCAGCCAGACGCGGGAAGGCATGGCGGAATTCGAACAGGCGCTCGCCGGGCGCATCAGCATCTTCGCCGGCCAGTCGGGAGTCGGCAAGTCCAGCCTGCTGAACGCGCTGCTGCCGCCGTCTGAAGAGCAAATTCTGGTAAATCAGGTTTCCGACGTCTCGGGCCTCGGGCAACATACCACCACCGCCGCGCGGCTGTACCATTTCCAGCACGGTGGCGACGTGATCGACTCCCCGGGGGTGCGCGAGTTTGGCCTGTGGCACCTGGAGCCGGAACAAATCACCCGCGGCTTTGTCGAATTCCGTGATTATTTAGGCGGTTGCAAATTCCGCGACTGCCGCCACGATACCGATCCCGGCTGCGCCATCCGCGCGGCGATGGAGAAAGGCGATATCGCGGAAGAGCGTTTCGACAACTATCACCGCATTCTGGAAAGCATGGCTCAGGTGAAGGTTCGCAAGAACTTCACGGACGCCGCAGACTGACACTGACGGGCGAGCATTGACGACGGCGAGGCCCTCGTTACAATGCGCGCCCTTTACCCTGATTCACGAGGTTAACGTGCTGGATAGCATCAAGATTAAACTGCAATATTGGCTACCGAAGCTGGCGCTGACCCGCCTGGCGGGCTGGGGCGCCGACAAACAGGCAGGCTGGCTGACCCAACTGGTGGTCAAAACCTTCGCCCGCTACTACCGCGTGGACATGCAGGAAGCGCAAAACCCGGACCTGACGTCTTACGCCACCTTCAACGACTTCTTCGTGCGCCCGCTGCGCGATGGCGCGCGCCCGATCATCGCCGACGCCAACTGGCTGGCGCTGCCTGCCGATGGCGCCATCAGCCAGCTCGGCCCGATCCGCGAGGATCAAATCTTCCAGGCCAAAGGCCACCACTACAGCCTGGAAGCACTGCTGGCCGGCAACTACCTGTTGGCCGAGCCGTTCCGCAACGGCCTGTTCGCCACTACCTACCTGGCACCGCGCGACTATCACCGCGTACACATGCCGTGCGCCGGCGTACTGCGCGAAATGATCTATGTGCCGGGCGATCTGTTCTCGGTCAACCCGCTCACCGCCGCCAACGTGCCTAACCTGTTCGCTCGCAACGAGCGCGTGATCTGCGTATTCGACACTGACATCGGGCCGATGGTGCAAATCCTGGTCGGCGCCACCATCGTCGGCAGCATCGAAACCATCTGGGCCGGCACCGTCACGCCGCCGCGCGAAGGCATCATCAAACGCTGGACCTACCCGGCCGCCGGCGAAGAAGGCGCCATCGCGCTGGAAAAAGGCGCCGAGATGGGCCGTTTCAAACTCGGCTCCACGGTGATCAACCTGTTTACCGCAGGCAGCGTGCAGTTTGCGCCGCAGCTGCATAACGGCACCGTCACCCGCATGGGTGAGGCCTTCGCCGAAATCCCGGCCGCCGCTGAAACACCACAGACCCCGCTCTAAAGGAATCGACGCCGTGCGCCTGATCATCACGCTTTTGCTCGGTTGCCTGCTGTGGCAACCGGCGCTGGCCGCCCCCGTGCCGACCGAGAACCAGCTCAAACAGGAGCTGAAGCAGGCGGAAAGCAGCAAAAACGCGCCGAATCAGGCGGAAACCACCGAGGCGCTGCAAAGCGCCCTCAACTGGCTGACGGAGCGTAAAGAGTCGCAGACTCGCTCCGAGCAGTATCAGAGGGTGATCGACGATTTCCCGAAGATGACGCAGGAGCTGCGCCGTCAGCTGGTGCTGGAAAGCAACAAGATCCTGCCGAACGGCGACGATCTGCCGGCCGCCGAGCTGGAACAGCAGATTCTGCAAACCAGCAGCCTGCTGCTGGAACAGGCGCGCCTGCTGCAGCAAGAGCAGGATCGCACGCGGGAAATCAGCGATTCGCTCGGCCAGTTGCCGCAGCAGCAGACCGACGCCCGCCGCGCGCTGACCGAAGTGCAGCGCCGTCTGCAGGCGCAGCCCGCCAACCCGACCACCCCGTACGCGCAGGCCGCCCTGGCCCTGCTGCAGACCGAAGCCGCGGCGCGCAAAGCCAAAGTGGACGAGCTGGAGCTGGCGCAGCTGTCGGCCAACAACCGTCAGGAGCTGGCGCGCATGCGCGCCGAGGTCTATAAAAAGCGCCACGAGAAAATAGACGTTCAGCTGCAGGCGCTGCGCAACAACCTCAACGCCCAGCGCCAACGCGAAGCGGAACTGGCGCTGGAAAAAACCGAGCAGCTGGCCGAGCAGAACGGCGACTTGCCAAAAAGCCTCAGCCAACAGCTGCAGATCAACCGCGAACTGTCCGCCGCGCTGAACAGCCAGGCGCAGCGCATGGATCTGATTTCATCGCAGCAGCGGCAGGCGGCGGCGCAGACGCTGCAGGTGCGCCAGGCGCTGAGCACCATTATCGAACAGGCCCAGTGGCTCGGCTCGTCGTCGGCGTTAGGGGAAACCCTGCGCGCCCAGGTGGCAACGCTGCCGGAAATGCCCAAGCCGCAACAGCTGGACGGCGACATGGCCCAGCTGCGCGTGCAGCGCCTGCAGTTTGAAAATCAACTGGAAAAACTGTCGCAGCGCGAATTCAAACGCGACGACGGCAGCGCGCTGACCAACCAGGAGCAGCGCATCGTCGATGCTCAGCTGCGCACCCAGCGCGAACTGCTCAACTCGTTGCTGTCCGGTTGCGACACCCAAATCCTCGAGCTGACCAAGCTGAAGGTGGCCAACACCCAGCTGATCGAAGCGTTGAACGAGATCCGCGACGCCACCCACCGCTATCTGTTCTGGGTGCCGGACGTTAATCCGATCAACTTTTCCTACCCGCTCAACGTGGCGCACGATCTGACCCGCGTCCTGTCGCTGGACACGCTGTCGCAGCTCGGCGGCGCCTTCATGATGATGGTGACCAGCCGCGAAACGCTGATCCCGATCTTCGGCGCCCTGCTGCTGGTGATTTTCAGCATCAGTTCGCGCAAGCACTATCACGCCTTCCTCGAGCGCGCCAGCAGCCGCGTCGGCAAGGTGACGCAGGACGAATTCTTCCTGACGGTGCGCACCGTATTCTGGTCGATTCTGGTGGCGATGCCGCTGCCAGTGCTGTGGGCCGCGCTCGGTTACGGCCTGCAGAGCGCCTGGAACTACCCGGTGGCGGAAGCGATCGGCAAAGGGGTGACCGCCACGCTGCCGATCCTGTGGATCTGCATGATCTGCGCCGCCTTCGCCCACCCTCAGGGGCTGTTCATCGTGCACTTCCGCTGGCCGGCGAAGCAGGTTTCGCGCGCCATGCGCTACTACAAGATGTCGATCTGGCTGATCGTGCCGCTGATCATGGCGCTGATCACTTTCGATAGCCTGAAAGAACGCGAGTTCGCCAACACGCTGGGACGGCTGTGCTTCATCCTGCTGTGTCTGGCGCTAGCGCTGGTCACCCACAGCCTGAAGCGCGCCGGTATCCCGCTGTATCTGGATAAAAACGGCTCCGGCGACAACATGCTCAACAGCGCCTTCTGGGGGCTGCTGCTGTCGGCGCCGCTGTTGGCGGCACTGGCCTCGACCGTCGGTTACCTCACCACCGCGCAGGCGCTGTTGGCGCGCCTGGAAACCTCGGTGGCGATCTGGTTCCTGCTGCTGGTCATCTACCACATCATCCGCCGCTGGATGCTGATCCAACGGCGGCGCATCGCCTTCGATCGCGCCAAACAGCGCCGCGCCGACATCCTGGCCCAGCGCGCCCGCGGCGAAGACGAAACCTCGCATACCCCGAACAGCACTGAAGGCGCCATCGATCCGGACGATTCGGACTTCGATCTGGACACCATCAGCGCCCAGTCGCTGCGGCTGGTGCGCTCGATCCTGACGCTGATCGCGCTGGTGTCGGTGATCGTGCTGTGGTCGGAGATCCACTCCGCGTTCGCCTTCCTGGAAAACATCTCGCTGTGGGACGTGACCTCGACGGTGAACGGCGTGGAAACCGCCCATCCAATCACTCTCGGCGCGGTTCTGATCGCCATTCTGGTGTTGATCATCACCATGCAGCTGGTGCGCAACCTGCCGGCGCTGCTGGAGTTGGCAGTGCTGCAGCACCTGGATCTGACGCCGGGCACCGGCTACGCCATTACCACCATCACCAAGTACCTGCTGCTGGTGTTCGGCGCGGTGCTCAGCTTCGCCTGGATCGGCATCGAATGGTCGAAACTGCAGTGGGTAGTTACCGCGCTCAGTCTGGGATTGGGCTTCGGCATGCAGGAGATCTTCTCCAACTTCATCTCCGGCCTGATCATCCTGTTCGAGAAACCGATCCGCATCGGCGACACCGTGACGATCCGCAACCTGACCGGCACCGTCACCAAGATCAACACCCGCGCCACCACCATCTCGGACTGGGACCGCAAAGAGATCATCGTGCCGAACAAAGCCTTCATCACCGAGCAATTCGTCAACTGGTCGTTGTCGGATAACCTGACCCGTGTGGTGCTGACCGTACCGGCGCCGGGTGAAGCCAACAGCGAAGAGGTGACCAAGATCCTGATGAACGCCGCCGAGCGCTGCGCGCTGGTGCTGGATAATCCGGCGCCGGAGGTTTACCTGGTCGATCTGCAGCAAGGTATCCAGATCTTCGAGATGCGTATTTACGCTGCCGAGATGGGCCACCGTATGCCGCTGCGCCACGAGATCCACCAGCTGATCCTGGCGGGCTACCGCGAGCACGGCATTACGCTGCCGTACCCGCCGTTCCAGGTGCGCACCGAGACGCTGTCGCGGCTGACCAATAACGGCCGCACGCCGCCGTCCACGCCGGCACCGAACACCAAGCGCGACGCCGGGGGCCTGTAAGCGGTTCTCGCGATAAAAAAAGGGTCGGCAAATGCCGACCCTTTTTGCTTTTCTCACCGCCTGAAACTCAGGCGATCCCGACCGGGAAGGCCAACACGTCGCTCAGGCTCTTGGCGCCCAGCGCCAGCATCACCAGGCGATCCACGCCCAGCGCCACGCCGGAACATTCCGGCATGCCGTGCTGCAACGCCGCCAACAGGTTGTAGTCGATCGGCTGCTGCGGCAGGCCGCGCTCCGCGCGCTTGCGGTTGTCCTGCTCGAAACGCTGCTGCTGTTCACGGCCGTCGGTCAGCTCGCGGAAACCGTTCGCCAGCTCGATGCCCTTGAAGTACACCTCAAAACGCTCCGCCACGCGATGGTCTTCGGTGCTGATCTCCGCCAGCGCCGCCTGGCTGGCCGGGAAGTGGTACACGAACGCCGGCTTTTCACGGCCGATATGCGGCTCCACGCCCACGGTAAACAGCAGCTGCAGCAGCGTATCGCGATCTTCTTCGGTATCGGCGATGTTGCTCAGATCGAGTTTGGCTGCCGCTTCACGCAGCTGCGCCTTCTCCGCCGACAGCGGATCGATGTCCAGATGGCGCAGGAACGCCTGCTGATAGGACAGGGTCTCCGCGCTCTCGCAGTCCAGCACCTGTTGCAGCAGATCGTCCACCTCGTTCATCAGGCGGTACATGTCGTAGTGCGGACGGTACCACTCCAGCATGGTGAATTCCGGGTTGTGATGCCGCCCGGCTTCTTCATTGCGGAAGCTGCGCCCCATTTGGTAGATCGGGCCGCTGCCCGCCGCCAACAGGCGCTTCATGTGATATTCCGGGCTGGTCATCATGTATAGCGTCAGGCCCTCTGCCGCCCCCGGCCCGACGAAACGCGTCTCGAACGGGAACAGGTGAACGTCGGTGACCGTCGCCTGGCTCATAGTGGGCGTCTCAACTTCCAGCACGCCACGATCGGCGAAGAAACGCCGGATCTCAGCCAGAATCGCTGCGCGTTTCAACAAATTGGCGATGGGTGCACTAGGCTGCCAGCTTGCCGTTTCGCTCATGGTAATTAACTCCGAAATCAAACAGGGGATGCAGTCTACTCGCATCCTTGCAGCCAAACAAATTCTTCACGATACATAACCGGCCATAACGCCAATTTCCGATAAATAGGCGGCAAAAGCGCGTTAAAAAGGGTAAAGCACGCCGAACACGCGAAAAGGCAGGCAAGCCTGTTGGTCGAGCGTTAATCGACAAAACAATCGATCACATCAAATTTCGACTACTTAACTTTAGGTATAGTTAATTCCCCATTATTGGTGGGAGATATCTATCCTTAACCTTTAAGCAACATTAATCGGTTCAATTAGTTAGCACCCGAAGAGTTCGCTAAATTTTAAGCATAGATATTTAACTTGCCGTTCTTAATAAGAACATTGGAGGAATGCAGTGCAAACCTTTAACGCCGATCTTGCCATTATTGGGGCCGGGGGCGCTGGTTTACGTGCAGCAATAGCCGCAGCGGAAGCCAATCCCCAACTGAAAATCGCGCTGATCTCTAAGGTCTACCCGATGCGCAGCCACACGGTCGCCGCCGAGGGGGGCTCCGCCGCCGTCACCCAGGATCACGATACCTTCGACTACCATTTCCACGACACCGTCGCCGGCGGCGACTGGCTGTGCGAACAGGACGTGGTCGATCACTTCGTGCATCAGTGCCCGCGCGAGATGACCCAGCTTGAGCAATGGGGCTGCCCGTGGAGCCGCAAACCGGACGGGTCGGTCAACGTGCGGCGCTTCGGCGGCATGAAGATCGAACGCACCTGGTTCGCCGCCGACAAGACCGGCTTCCACATGCTGCACACCCTGTTCCAAACCTCGCTGAAATACCCGCAGATCCAACGCTTCGACGAGCACTTCGTGCTGGATATCCTGGTGGATGACGGCCAGGCGCGCGGCCTGGTGGCGCTCAACATGATGGAAGGCACCCGCGTGCAGATCCGCGCCAACGCGGTGGTGATGGCCACCGGCGGCGCCGGGCGCGTTTATCGCTACAACACCAACGGGGGCATCGTTACCGGCGACGGCATGGGCATGGCGTTCCACCACGGCGTACCGCTGCGCGACATGGAGTTCGTGCAGTATCATCCGACCGGCCTGCCCGGTTCCGGCATCCTGATGACCGAGGGCTGTCGCGGCGAAGGTGGCATCCTGGTGAACAAAGACGGCTACCGTTACCTGCAAGACTACGGCATGGGTCCGGAAACCCCGCTGGGCGAGCCGAAGAACAAATACATGGAGCTGGGCCCGCGCGATAAAGTGTCCCAGGCCTTCTGGCATGAATGGCGCGCCGGCCGCACCATCGCCACCCCACGCGGCGACGTGGTCTACCTCGATCTGCGCCACCTGGGCGAGAAAAAGCTGCTGGAGCGGCTGCCGTTCATCTGCGAACTGGCCAAGGCCTACGTCGGCGTCGATCCGGTGAAAGATCCGATCCCGGTGCGCCCTACCGCGCACTACACCATGGGCGGCATTGAAACCGACCAGAACTGTGAAACCCGCATCAAGGGGCTGTTCGCGGTCGGCGAGTGCTCCTCCGTCGGCCTGCACGGCGCCAACCGCCTCGGCTCCAACTCGCTGGCGGAACTGGTGGTGTTCGGCCGCGTCGCCGGTGAACACGCCGCGCGCCGCGCGCTCGAGACCGCGCCGGCCAACGGCAGCGCGCTGGATGCGCAAACCCGCGACGTCGAAACCCGCCTGAGCAACCTGATGAAGCAGGAAGGCAACGAAAACTGGGCGAAGATCCGCGACGAAATGGGGCTGTCGATGGAAGAAGGCTGCGGCATTTACCGCACGCCGGAGCTGATGCAAAAAACCATCGATAAGCTGGCCGAGCTGAAAGAGCGTTTCAAGCGCGTCAACATCACCGACAACACCAGCGTCTTCAATACCGATCTGCTGTACACCATCGAGCTGGGCTATGGCCTGGACGTCGCCGAATGCATGGCGCACTCCGCGTTTAACCGCAAAGAGTCGCGCGGCGCCCACCAGCGCCTGGACGAAGGCTGCACCGAGCGTGACGACGTCAACTTCCTCAAGCATACGCTGGCGTTCCATAACCCGCAGGGCGCGCCGCGTCTCGAATACAGCGACGTGAAAATTACCAAGCTGCCGCCGGCCAAACGCGTCTACGGCGCAGAAGCCGAAGCGCAGGAGAAAAAGAATAAGGAGCAGGCAAATGGCTGAGATGCAAACCCTGAAGATCGACGTCATGCGCTATAACCCGGAAAGCGACGCCGAGCCGCATTTCGTCACTTACGCCGTGCCTTACGACGAACAGACCTCGTTGCTCGATGCACTGGGCTACATCAAGGATAACCTGGCGCCGGACCTCTCCTACCGCTGGTCTTGCCGCATGGCGATCTGCGGCTCCTGCGGCATGATGGTCAACCGCGTGCCGAAGTTGGCGTGCAAAACCTTCCTGCGCGACTACGTCGGCGGCATGAAGGTTGAAGCGCTGGGCAACTTCCCGATCGAGCGCGATCTGGTGGTCGACATGACCCACTTCATCGAAAGCCTGGAGGCGATCAAACCGTACATCATCGGCAACGATCGCAAACCGGAGGATGGCCCAAACGTGCAGACGCCGGCGCAGATGGCCAAATACCACCAGTTCTCCGGCTGCATCAACTGCGGCCTGTGCTACGCGGCATGCCCGCAGTTCGGCCTCAACCCCGAGTTTATCGGCCCGGCGGCGATCACGCTGGCGCACCGTTATAACCTGGACAACCGCGACCACGGCAAGAAACAGCGCATGCCGCAGCTCAACGGCCAAAACGGCGTCTGGAGCTGCACCTTCGTCGGCTATTGCTCCGAAGTCTGTCCGAAACACGTCGATCCCGCCGCCGCTATCCAGCAAGGCAAGGTGGAGAGCGCCAAGGACTTCATGATCGCCATGCTGAAGCCGCAATAAGGGAGAAAATTGCCATGACAACTCAACGTAAGCCCTATGTGCGCACCATGACGCCCACCTGGTGGCAAAAGCTCGGCTTCTACCGTTTCTACATGCTGCGCGAAGGCACCTCGGTGCTGGCGGTCTGGTTCAGCATCGTGCTGCTCTACGGCGTGTTCGCGCTGAAGGGCGGCGCCGAGAGCTGGGCCGGCTTCGTCGGTTTCTTGCAGAATCCGCTGGTGCTGTTAATCAACGTCGTCGCATTGCTGGCGGCGGCGCTGCACACCAAAACCTGGTTCGATCTGGCGCCGAAGGCCGCCAATATTGTGGTCAACAGCGAGAAAATGGGACCGGGCCCCATCGTGAAAGGGCTGTGGGCCGTCACGATCGTCGTCAGCGTGGTCATCCTGGCCGTGGCCCTGTTCTAATCCGGAGGAAACATGATAAATCAAGCACCTAAACGCTCCGATGAGCCGGTTTTCTGGGGATTGTTCGGCGCTGGCGGCATGTGGGGCGCGATCGTCGCGCCGGCTATCGTGCTGCTGGTCGGCATTCTGCTGCCGCTGGGGCTGTTCCCCGGTGAAGCGCTGGGTTACGAGCGCGTGCTGGCGTTCTGCCAGAGCCTGATCGGCCGCCTGTTCCTGCTGCTGATGATCATTCTGCCGCTGTGGTGCGGCCTGCACCGCATCCACCATGCGATGCACGATCTGAAGATCCACGTGCCGGCCGGCAAGTGGGTGTTCTACGGTCTGGCGGCAATCCTCAGCGTCGTCACCGTCATCGGCGTCGTCACTCTGTAAACCGCTCGGGTGGCCAACGCCCGTTGGCCGCCCTTTTCTCATCGGCTACACTGTCTACTCGCCCCCGGTAAACAGGAGCCACCGATGCGTTTATGGTCAAAGCTTTGCGTCATGCTTTCCGCCCTGCTCTCCGTCGCCTGCAGCGTCTCCCCGCCTAAAGACATCAAGGTCGTGAACAATTTCGACAGCCAGCGCTATCTCGGCACCTGGTATGAGATCGCTCGTCTGGATCATCGTTTTGAACGCGGTTTGCAGCAGGTGACCGCCCATTACAGCCCGCGCGCCGACGGCGGGCTGAAAGTCATCAATCGCGGCTTCAATGCGCAAAAACAGCAATGGCAAGAAAGCGAAGGCAAAGCCTACTTTATCGGTTCACCGCAGGTCGCGGCGCTGAAAGTGTCGTTCTTCGGCCCCTTCTACGGCGGCTATAACGTGATTGCCCTGGACCCGGCGTATCGCTACGCGCTGGTTTGCGGCCCTAACCGCGACTATCTGTGGATCCTGTCGCGCACGCCGACGCTTGACGCCAGCGTACGCGACAGCTTATTGCAGACGGCCAAAGGCTACGGTTTCGCCACCGACAAGCTGATCTGGGTGCAACAGTCCGCCGATCAGTGACTGCTGAACTTCAGCCCGAGTATGCCGACCACGATCAGGCACAGGCTGATGATGCGCGCGATATTGGTCGATTCGCCCAACAGCACCATGCCCATGATGGCCGCGCCCACCGCGCCGATGCCGGTCCACACCGCATAGGCGGTGCCGGCGGGCAGCGTTTTCATGGCGTTGGCCAACAGCAACATGCTGACCACCATCGCAGCAATGGTGATGATGCTCGGCGTCAGCCGGGTAAAACCGTGGGTGTATTTCAGACCGATAGCCCAAACCACTTCGAGCAAACCGGCGATAAGCAGAATAATCCAGGCCATGAGACGGCCTCCCTACCACTGGGGTCGTCCCCGATAAAATGACGCGTAAACGGGTCGTCCCGTTTAGCGAGGTGACGCATGACGGGTAACCTCACCCGCACTGCGGCAGGATAGCAGCAGCGTTAACGCTCAGGCAAGGGATAGAAATGTGGCGGCTCTCCGCAGCCGGAACGCCGCCGGGTAGAGAACGGATTATTCCGCGCTGCGCTGAATAGCCTTGCCGCCGGCCTGAATGTCTTCACCCACACCGCGGGTGGTATTGCAGGCGGTCAGCGAGCTCAAAATCATCAAAGAGAAGATCGCGATAATACTTTTCTTCAGCATAAGAAAGTCCTTATTTGTCGTTGATGAAAAAGTACGGCTTTCTAAGCGTAGTCAAAATTGACGGAGGGTGTGGGATCGTGACCGGCTTTGTGGCGCAAATACATCGGGTTAAAGGCGGGATCAGCTGGCCGTGCGGGAGATGGCGCCGCCGAGATGCTGAACGTCTTCGCCGAAACCGCGAAACGTATTGCAACTGCTGAGGGAGAAAAGGAACAACAGGGAGAGCACGGCCAACAACGTTTTCTTGAACATGCGGATTTTCTGCCAACGAACGGGGATAGGATAAAACAGAGGAACCGCGGGGGTTCCTCTGTTTTGAAACTTACTTGACGCGAGAGACGTATTCGCCAGAGCGAGTGTCAACCTTGATCACTTCGCCGATCTGGACGAACAACGGCACTTTTACCACGGCGCCGGTGCTCAGGGTAGCCGGCTTGCCGCCAGTCCCTGCGGTATCGCCTTTCAGGCCAGGATCGGTATCGGTGATTTCCGCTTCGATGAAGTTCGGCGGCTGAACGGCGATTGGACGGCCATCCCACAGGGTGATGATGCACTCTGCGTTATCCTGCAGCCATTTGGCCGCGTCGCCGACGGTTTTGCCGTCAACCTGATGCTGTTCGAAAGACTCAGGGTGCATGAAGTGGTAGAACTCACCGTCGCTGTACAGGTAGTTCATGTTGGTGTCCATCACGTCTGCGCCTTCGCAAGAATCGGTAGACTTGAAGGTTTTTTCCACGCGGGTGCCGGTCAGCAGACGACGCATTTTCACGCGCGCGAACGCCTGGCCTTTGCCCGGCTTAACGAACTCACTGGCTTCGACGGCGTAAGGTTCGCCCTCGAACATGATTTTAAGACCCGGACGGAAATCGTTGCTAGAATAAGTCGCCATGATGGCCCTCTGAATATTTGAACTGGTAGCTTAGCCAAAAAAATGGCACACATTATAACCCAAAGTACGGCACATAGAGAAGATTGGTTGCATCAACTCGCCGATGTTATTACCGATCCTGATGAATTACTGCAGCTTTTGTCACTGAATACGCACCCGGAACTGCCGCAGGGGCGCGATGCCCGCCGGCTGTTTGCCCTGCGCGTGCCGCGCGCCTTCGCTGCGCGCATGCGCCCCGGCGATGCCAACGACCCGCTGCTGCGCCAGGTGCTGACCGCCAGAGAGGAGTTCATCAACGCCCCAGGGTTCACCACTGATCCGCTCGATGAGCAACGCAGCGTGGTGCCGGGCCTGCTGCACAAATACCGCAATCGTGCACTGCTGCTGGTCAAGGGCGGCTGTGCGGTCAACTGCCGTTACTGCTTCCGCCGCCACTTCCCCTATCAGGATAATCAGGGCAACAAGAACAACTGGCGGCAGGCGCTGGATTATATCCGCCAACATCCGGAACTGGACGAGATCATTTTTTCCGGCGGCGATCCGCTGATGGCCAAGGACAGCGAGCTGGAATGGCTGGTCGGCGAGCTGGAGGCCATCCCGCACCTGAAACGCCTGCGCATTCACACCCGTCTGCCGGTGGTGATCCCGGCTCGCATCACGCCGGCGCTGTGCCGACTGCTGTCGGCCTCGCGCCTGCAGGTGCTGATGGTCACGCACATCAACCACGCCAACGAAATTGACCGCGACCTGCAAAGCGCCATGGCGCAGCTGCGCCTCGCCGGCGTCACGCTGCTCAACCAAAGCGTGCTGCTGCGCGACGTCAACGACGATGCCGATACGCTGGCGGCGCTCAGCAACGCGCTGTTCGACGCCGGCATCCTGCCCTATTACATCCACGTGCTGGACAAGGTGCAGGGCGCGGCGCACTTCATGGTCAGCGACGATGAAGCGCGCGTCATCATGCAGGCGCTGCTGAGCAAGGTGTCCGGTTATCTGGTGCCGCGCCTGACGCGTGAAGTGGGCGGCGAACCGAGCAAAACGCCGATCGACCTGCGCCTGATGCAGGAGTGACGCGCGCCACATGGCCCGATGGAACGAAAAGAGGAATGCCGTGGCATTCCTCTTTTTTATTTCTTTGCGGCTGCGGCCTCAGCGCCTTACGGGCACTTGTAAACCTGGCCGACCATTTTGCTGTCCAGCGGTGCGAAGCTGGAGAGCAGATTCTGGCTCGGGCTGTTGGCGCCGTAGATCACGTTGCCGCCCATGGCCGCCGCCTTGTTGCGCAGATCGTTGGCCGCACCGCGCATGGAGCTGCCTTCACCGCCGTTGCCGGACAGCCAGTTGCTCTGGGTGCCGGTCACTTCCCCCAGCAGCTGGCATTCCGCCGCCGGCTTGCTGTCGGTGAACTTGATCTGCTGACCCGCAGCGGTCAGTTCATGAGTGGTGCTGCAACCCGCCAGCAGCATCGCTGCCGAAAGACCCAGTAAGGCTTTAATCCGCATCTTGTTCCCCATTCGATGTTGAGAATTACGCAAAATCTTCTACCCGTCGCCTTTCAAGCTGTAGCGTTGTTGACTGCACTCGCTCACCCCAGTTACTTACTCAAGTAAGCGCCTGGGGACTCACGAGCTGGCCGCCTAGCTACAACTTGAAATTCATAGGGTATATCAGAAAGCGATGCCATCTCTTAAGCATCCGTTGCCGCGCGAGCGGGCCAACGTCTTGAGCGACAGCTGATGACTTACCAGTTTACCAGCTAAATCGCCCCGGGCGGCAAAAATATCATCAAATACAGTGCGGCGGCGTTATACCCAACCGGCAACGGTCGCCGATGCCTGCGCCTCCACGTCGCCCTGGCGCGATTCCCCCTCCGCCAGTTTGAATACCGCCACCGCCTGCGCCAGCAGGGCCGCCTGTTCCTCCACGCCGACGGCGGTGGTCGCCACCTCCTCCACCAGCGCGGCGTTCTGCTGGGTCACCTGATCCATCTGGGTCACCGCCACCCCGACCTGCTCGACGCCTTTGCTTTGCTCTTCCGACGCATAGGAGATGTTATCCATCAGCGACGTCACCTGGTTCACCGAGCCGACGATGGCATTCATCGTCTCGCCCGCCTGTTCCACCAGCCGCACGCCGGCGGCGATATCGCCGGTTACGCCGTCGACCAGACCGCTGATCTCCTTGGCCGAAGTCGCGCAGCGCTGCGCCAGATTGCGCACTTCGCCGGCTACCACCGCAAAACCCCGCCCCTGCTCCCCGGCGCGGGCGGCCTCGACGGCGGCGTTCAGCGCCAGAATGTTGGTCTGGAAGGCGATGCCGTCGATCACGCTGGTAATATCCCCCACCTGACGCGCGCTGTCGTTGATCGCCCGCATCTTGTCGATCGCGCTGGCCATCAGCGTTTCGCCGTTGCGGGCAATGCCGGCGGTCTGATTGACCATGCCGGCGGCCTGAGTGGCGTTATCGGCGTTTTGCCGCACCGTGGCGGTAATCTGCTCCATGCTGGCGGCGGTTTCCGTCAGCGCGCTGGCTTGTTCTTCGGTGCGGCTGGAGAGATCGGCGTTGCCGACGGCGATCTCGTGCGTACCGTGGTTGATCGACTCCACGCCGTCACGCACCTGCTGCACGGTCGCACTCAGCTCCTGCTGCATCGTCCGTAGGCTGGCGAACAGCATGCCGATCTCATCGTTGTTGCGTACCGCGATCTCGCTGCGTAGATCGCCGCGCCCAACCTTTTGCAAGTGTTCGGCGATCTGGCGCAGCGGCAGAATCAAGCGCCGGCGGAAATCACGCTGCACGGCGACCAGCAGCAGCAGGATCGCCGCCAGGGTGCCACTCAGCAGGCGGGCGAAGACTTTTTGGGTCTGCTCCGCCTCTTCCACTGCCAGACGGTGGGCGGCCACCGTGGCCCGCATGTAGTCGGCAAACTGGTTATCCAACCGCTGGCGCACCTGGCGCTTCTCTGCCGCCATGGCGTGCAGCCGCTCGATCAGCGCCGTCTGTGGCGTGTCGGCCAACAGCGTCAGTTCTTGCTTCAGCACCGCCTGCTGCGCCAGGTAAACCTTTTTCATCGCCTCGCCCAGATCCGGGCGCGATACCGTCAGGCCCGGCGTCTCCCAAAACAGGTTGAACGCGACGTCGGCGCTGCGCAGCTCACCTCGCGCCTCATCGATACCCTGCTGAATATCGGCTCTGCTGGTCTGCGCCCAGCGCTCGAACGCCATGTTGTCGATCAGCGTCTGCGTTTGCAGCAAAGCACGCCAACTGCGGTTCAGCGCCGCTTCCTCGTCGGAGAAGGTGCTCATCCTGTCGATACTGTGGCCGTTTTGCTGCATGAAATAGAAGGCAATGGCGCCGGTTCCCATGGGCATCAAGCCCAGCAGCAACAGCATCATCATCAGCCAGGTGGCTATTTTCATATTTTTCAGCATAAGTCGTCTCCGTTGACAGTCACACCGGCGAGGGGAAATTCCCCGCCTGGTAGGGGCTATATCGGTACGAAACGACAACGGTTTAGGGTAAAAACAAAATAATGCAATTATTCATTCACCAAACTAATAACAAGCTAACAAAACATCCTTTTAATTGATTTTTAAGCTAAAAAAAACCCCGGTCAGTTGACCGGGGTTCTCAGCACACAAGCGTGTGGGGGATGATTACATCATGCCGCCCATGCCGCCCATGCCACCCATGCCGCCTGCTGCGCCCAGATCCGGTGCGTCAGCCTTCGGCAGGTCGGTGACCATGCATTCGGTGGTGATCATCAGGCCAGCCACGGAAGCCGCGTACTGCAGAGCAGAACGGGTCACTTTGGTTGGATCCAGGATACCCATCGCGATCATGTCGCCGTATTCTTCAGAGTAAGCGTTGTAGCCGTAGCTGCCTTCGCCCGCTTTCACCTGGTTGGCGATAACGGAAGCTTCTTCACCGGCGTTGACCACGATCTGACGCAGAGGGGCTTCCATTGCGCGCAGCGCAACTTTGATACCCACGTTCTGGTCTTCGTTGTCGCCTTTCAGCGCGGCGATTTTGCCTGCAACGCGGATCAGCGCGACGCCACCGCCGGCAACCACGCCTTCTTCCACTGCGGCGCGGGTCGCGTGCAGGGCGTCTTCAACGCGGGCTTTCTTCTCTTTCATTTCAACTTCAGTGGCTGCGCCAACTTTGATAACGGCAACGCCGCCGGCCAGTTTCGCTACGCGCTCCTGCAGTTTTTCACGATCGTAGTCAGAGGTCGCTTCTTCGATCTGCTGACGAATTTGAGCAACGCGGCCCTGGATGGTCGCTTCGTCGCCCACGCCATCGATGATGATGGTGGTGTCTTTGTTGATCACAACGCGTTTTGCCTGACCCAGGTCTTCCAGAGTGGCTTTTTCCAGCTCCAGACCGATCTCTTCAGAGATAACGGTACCGGCAGTCAGGGTCGCGATATCCTGCAGCATGGCTTTACGACGGTCGCCGAAGCCAGGTGCCTTAACGGCAGCCACTTTCACGATGCCGCGCATGGTGTTGACCACCAGAGTCGCCAGCGCTTCGCCTTCTACGTCTTCAGCGATGATCAGCAGCGGTTTGCCTGCTTTGGCAACGGCTTCCAGCACCGGCAGCATTTCGCGGATGTTGGAGATCTTCTTGTCAGCCAGCAGGATGAACGGGCTTTCCAGCTCAACAGAACCGGTTTCCGGCTTGTTGATGAAGTATGGGGACAGGTAACCGCGGTCGAACTGCATACCTTCAACCACGTCCAGCTCGTCTTGCAGGCCGGTGCCTTCTTCAACGGTGATAACGCCTTCTTTGCCCACTTTCTCCATCGCTTCCGCGATCAGTTTACCCACGGTTTCGTCGGAGTTGGCGGAGATGGTGCCGACCTGAGCGATAGCTTTGGAATCGGAGCAAGGTACGGACAGTTTTTTCAGTTCTTCAACCGCAGCGACAACCGCTTTGTCGATGCCGCGCTTCAGATCCATCGGGTTCATGCCTGCAGCAACCGCTTTCAGGCCTTCGGTGATGATGGATTGAGCCAGTACGGTTGCAGTGGTGGTGCCGTCGCCCGCCGCGTCGTTCGCTTTGGAGGCCACTTCTTTCACCATCTGTGCGCCCATGTTCTCGAACTTGTCTTCCAGTTCGATTTCACGCGCAACGGAAACGCCGTCTTTGGTGATGGTCGGTGCGCCGAAAGATTTATCCAGCACTACGTTGCGGCCTTTCGGGCCCAGGGTCACTTTTACTGCATCAGCGAGAACATTCACGCCGCGGAGCATTTTCACGCGAGCGTCATTGCCGAATTTTACGTCTTTAGCTGCCATTGGTATTTCCCTTCAACTCGTTCAGTTCAGAAGATAAAGCGCAATTACGCTTCAACAATTGCCAGAATGTCGCTTTCGGACATGATCAACACTTCTTCATTGTCGATCTTCTCTGCTTTCACGCCGTAGCCGTCGTTGAAAATCACGATATCGCCAACTTTCACATCCAGCGGTTGGATGTTGCCGTTTTCCAGCACACGCCCTTTACCCACTGCAACCACTTCACCGCGAGTGGATTTACCCGCAGCAGAGCCAGTCAGGACGATGCCGCCAGCAGATTTTGATTCAACTTCTTTGCGCTTGACGATAACGCGGTCATGCAATGGACGAATACTCATTGAACGCTCTCCTGTAAGAAGGTCTCTATCAGATTTAGGGTTGTACACCGGATGGTTGTTATTACCGGCCTCGTGGCATTTGAGATGGGGGCGTTCCAGCCCCCTTCAAGGGGGCGAACAAAAAAAATTTCGCATTTTCGGTTCGGCGAGTGCCGCAGAGATGAAAAACGCGGCCTGAGCCGCGTTTGCTTAACGATCGTGAGGTTTGCGATCCTCGTCCGGGCGGTGTTCCAGCACCGGGCGTTCGTCGTCCTTGCGCTGGAATTCGCCGTCGAAGGTATTGCCGTTGGCGGCGTCGCCGCCCGTCCAACCGCCGGGGCGATACACCGACAGGTGCGGCATCAGCTTCAGCGTCAGCGATTTTTGCACCGGCGGCAGCAGCAGCAACAGGCCGAGGAAGTCGGTGAAGAAGCCCGGTATCAGCAGCAGGAAGCCCGCCAGCACCAGCGAAACGCTTTTCACCATTTCCGCCGCCGGGCTTTCGCCGGCCGCCAGTTTTTGCTGCATCTGCACGAAGGTTTTCATGCCCTGATTGCGCACCAGCGAAATGCCGACGCAGGAGCTGAACACCACCAGCAGCAGGGTGACAGCCACGCCGAGCACGGCGGCGACTTTGATAAAGATGGATATTTCTATGTAAGCCAGCAGAAATATCAGCAGTAGCGGTAACCAGCGCACCTGGTTCTCCTATCGGTAGGTAAAGCACGGCCGCCATGGGGGCGACAGCGCGAAAAAAGAGGCCGTAAACGGCCGACACCATTACAATGAGGGCATCCCCCCACCATTTCAACCGAGAGCCGGTTTTTATTGCTAAAGTTCACAAACGTGAAAGAAGTCACAGAACCGGAAAAGGGCATATCCTTAAACACCATAAGGTGATCTGGGTTCAGTCATTTCTTACCAACCAGCATATGATCTGGGCAGCAACGGGCGATTTGGTTAATCGTTTCACGCCCCAAGCCTTCGGCAACATTAATTTAGGCTGTGCCCTTACTAGCCTTGACCTGACAAATTATTAATTCGGCAGCAACACATAGAGAAGGTTCTCATGTCAAACAACATTCGTATCGAAGAAGACCTGTTAGGAACACGTGAAGTCCCCGCAGACGCTTACTACGGAGTTCACACTCTGCGTGCGATTGAAAACTTCTACATCAGCAACAGCAAAATCAGCGATGTCCCCGAGTTCGTTCGCGGCATGGTGATGGTGAAAAAGGCCGCGGCGATGGCCAACAAAGAACTCAAAACCATCCCACGCAAAATCGCCGACGTGATCATCCAGGCCTGCGACGAGGTGTTGGATAAAGGCAAGTGCATGGATCAGTTCCCGGTGGACGTGTTCCAGGGCGGCGCAGGCACCTCGCTGAACATGAACACCAACGAAGTGCTGGCGAACATCGGCCTGGAGCTGATGGGCCATCAAAAAGGCGAATACCAGTACCTGAACCCGAACGATCACCTCAATAAGTGCCAGTCCACCAACGACGCCTACCCGACCGGGTTCCGCATCGCGGTGTACGCCTCCAACCAGAAACTGATCGACGCCATCAACCAGCTGCGTGAAGGCTTCGATCGCAAGGCGAAAGAGTTCGAAACCATCCTGAAAATGGGCCGCACCCAGCTGCAGGACGCAGTGCCGATGACCCTCGGCCAGGAATTCCACGCCTTCAGCGTGCTGCTGAACGAAGAGACCCGCAACCTGCACCGCACCGCGGAGCTGCTGCTGGAAGTTAACCTGGGCGCCACCGCCATCGGCACCGCGCTCAACACCCCGGAAGGCTATCAGCCGCTGGCGGTGCAAAAACTGGCGGAAGTCAGCGGCCTGCCGGTGGTACCGGCGGAAGACCTGATCGAAGCCACCTCCGACTGCGGCGCCTACGTGATGGTGCACAGCGCACTCAAACGCCTGGCGGTGAAACTGTCCAAAATCTGTAACGACCTGCGCCTGCTCTCCTCCGGCCCGCGCGCTGGCCTGAACGAAATCAACCTGCCGGAGCTGCAGGCGGGGTCGTCCATCATGCCGGCCAAAGTGAACCCGGTGGTGCCGGAAGTGGTCAATCAGGTGTGTTTCAAGGTGATTGGCAACGACACTTGCGTTACCATGGCGGCCGAAGCGGGCCAGCTGCAGCTGAACGTGATGGAGCCGGTGATCGGCCAGGCGATGTTCGAGTCGATCCACATCCTGACCAACGCCTGCTACAACCTGCTGGAAAAATGCATTAACGGCATCACCGCGAATAAAGAAGTCTGCGAACACTACGTCTTCAACTCGATCGGTATCGTCACCTATCTGAACCCGTTCATTGGCCACCACAACGGTGACATCGTCGGGAAGATCTGCGCCGAAACCGGCAAGAGCGTGCGCGAAGTGGTGCTGGAACGCGGCCTGCTGACCGAAGCCGAGCTGGATGACATCTTCTCCGTGGAGAACCTGATGCACCCGGCTTATAAAGCTAAACGCTATACGGATGAAAATGAACAATAACAGACCTACCCGGTAGCCCTGAAAGGCACGCTAAATCCTCTGGATAGCGTGCCTTTTTACTTTCCGGCGCCCACAAAATTTTAACGTTTGATTTTCAATTTCTCTCATTTTAAGGAGTAAACACTATGCTAGCCGTAGAATTGGTTATCGTTCTGCTGGCCATCTTTTTAGGGGCCAGGTTGGGCGGTATCGGTATCGGGTTCGCGGGGGGGTTGGGCGTTCTGGTCCTGGCGCTGATCGGCGTCAAGCCAGGCAGCATTCCCTTCGACGTGATTTCCATCATCATGGCGGTGATCGCGGCGATCTCCGCGATGCAGGTCGCCGGGGGGATGGACTATCTGGTGCAGCAGACCGAAAAACTGCTGCGCAAGAACCCCAAACACATCACCATTCTCGCCCCTATCGTCACTTACTTCCTGACCATCTTCGCCGGCACCGGCAACATCTCGCTCTCGGCGCTGCCGGTGATCGCCGAGGTGGCGAAAGAGCAGGGCATCAAGCCTTGCCGCCCGCTGTCGACCGCCGTCGTCTCCGCCCAGATCGCCATCACCGCCTCGCCGATCTCCGCCGCGGTGGTGTACATGTCTTCGGTGATGGAAGGCCACGGCGTCAGCTACCTGCACCTGTTGATGGTGGTGATCCCATCCACCTTCTGCGCCGTGCTGGTGATGTCGCTGCTGGTGACCTGGCTGTTCGACTCCAAGCTGTCTAACGATCCGGTGTACCTGAAACGCCTGGAAGAAGGCCTGATCACCCTGCGCGGCAACAACGCGCTGGCGATCAAACCGCGCGCCAAAACCTCGGTGCTGCTGTTCCTGCTGGGCGTGCTGTGCGTGGTCGCCTACGCCATCATCAACAGCCCGGGCCTGGGCCTGGTGGCCAAGCCGCTGATGAACACCACCAACGCCATCCTGATCATCATGCTGAGCGTCGCCACGCTGACCACCCTGCTGTGCCGCGTCGACACCGACATGGTGCTGAACTCCAGCACCTTCAAGGCCGGCATGAGCGCCTGTATCTGTATCCTCGGCGTCGCCTGGCTGGGCGACACCTTCGTGCAGGCCAACATCGACTGGATCAAAGAGACGGCCGGCAGCGTCATTCAGGCGCACCCGTGGCTGCTGGCGGTGATCTTCTTCTTCTGCTCGGCGCTGCTGTACTCGCAGGCCGCCACCGCCAAGGCGCTGATGCCAATGGCGCTGGCGCTGAACGTGTCGCCGCTGACCGCCGTCGCCTCCTTCGCGGCCGTTTCCGGCCTGTTCATCCTGCCGACCTACCCGACGCTGGTCGCCGCGGTGCAGATGGACGATACCGGCACCACGCGCATCGGCCGCTTCGTGTTCAACCATCCGTTCTTCATTCCCGGCACCATGGGCGTGATTTTCGCGGTGGTATTCGGCTTCCTGCTCGGCAGCGTCATGCTGTAAGGCTTAGACCGGGGCTGCGGCCCCGGTTTTCCTTCTGGCGATAAACTCGCCTTCTAGCCAATCCGCCTTCAGGGTATAGTGCCCATTCAAACCGATGAGAGGGCTGAAGATGTCTGATTGCGAAGCTGTCGTCATACTCTGTACCGCACCCGATGAAGCCAGCGCCCAGGAACTGGCGGCGCGGGTCTTGGGCGATAAGCTGGCGGCCTGCGCCACGCTGCTGCCCGGCGCCACCTCGCTGTATTACTGGGAAGGGAAACTGGAACAGGAATACGAAGTGCAGATGCTGTTCAAAAGCGATCGCCGCCGTCAGCAAGCCCTGCTCGACACCCTGAAACAACATCACCCTTACCAGACGCCCGAGCTGCTGGTCTTGCCGGTGATGGCCGGAGATAAAGACTACCTGTTATGGATCAACGCTTCCTTAAACTGATTTTGCTGCTGTGCAGCCTGTGCTTCCTGCCGCAGGCGGCGCAGGCTTCGCTGTTCGCGCCGAAGGGCGGCAGCCAGTTCGTGCCTGTCGATCAGGCCTTCACTTTCGATTTCAAACAGCAAGGCAACCAGGTAACGCTGAACTGGCAGATCCGCCCCGGCTACTACCTGTATCGTCAGCAGATCAAACTGGTGCCGCAGCAGGCGACGCTCGGCGCGTTTACCCTGCCCGAAGGACTGAGCCACAAGGATGAATTCTTCGGCGAAGTGGCGATTTTCAAACAGCAGCTGAATCTGCAGGTGCCGCTGCAACAGGCGGCGGCCAACGCCAGCCTCAGCGTCACCTATCAGGGCTGCGCCGAGGCCGGCTTCTGCTATCCGCCGGAAACCCGAACCATCCCGCTGGACGCGGTCAGCGCCACCGCCGCCGCGCCGCTCTCGGCCTCTGCGCCGGCTGAAGCCCCTGCCGCACCGGCCAGCCTGCCGTTCTCGCCGCTGTGGGCATTGCTGATCGGCATCGGTATCGCCTTCACCCCGTGCGTACTGCCGATGTACCCGCTGATCTCCGGCATCATCCTCGGCCGCGACCGGCCGCAAAGCAGCGGCCGCATTCTGGCGCTGGCGGTGGTTTACGTGCAGGGCATGGCGCTCACCTACACCCTGCTGGGCTTGGTGGTGGCCGCCGCCGGATTGCAGTTCCAGGCGGCGCTGCAGCATCCTTACGTCCTGATTGGCCTGTCGGCGCTGTTCATCGCGCTGGCGCTGTCGATGTTCGGCCTCTATTCCCTGCAGTTACCCTCGGCGCTGCAAACCCGGCTGGCAAACTGGAGCAACACCCAGCGCGGCGGCTCACTGACCGGCGTGTTCCTGATGGGCGCCCTGGCCGGGCTGATCTGTTCCCCCTGCACCACCGCGCCGCTCAGCGCCATCCTGCTGTATATCGCCCAGAGCGGTAATCTGTGGGCCGGCGGCGGCACGCTGTACCTGTACGCGCTGGGAATGGGCATTCCGCTGGTGATCGTCACCCTGTTCGGCAATCGCCTGCTGCCGCGCAGCGGCCCGTGGATGCAGTACGTGAAAGAGGCCTTCGGCTTCGTCATTCTGGCGCTGCCGGTGTTCCTGCTGGAGCGGGTGATCGGCGACCTGTGGGGCATGCGCCTATGGAGCCTGCTCGGCCTGGCGTTCTTCAGCTGGGCCTTCGCCCTGAGCCTAAGAAGCGCACGCGGCTGGGCGCGTGCCCTGCAATTGCTGTTGCTGGCGGCGGCGGTGATCGCCGCGCGGCCGCTGCAAGACTGGGCTTTCGGCACCGACCAGGCGCAGCAGGCGGCTCAACCGCATCTGGCCTTTACCCGCATCAACAACGTCGAACAGCTCGATCTCGCGCTACAACAGGCGCGGGGCAAGCCGGTGATGCTGGATCTGTACGCCGACTGGTGCGTGGCCTGTAAAGAGTTCGAAAAATACACCTTCAGCGACGCCGCGGTGCAGGCAAGCCTGGCCAACGCGGTGCTGCTGCAGGCGGACGTCACCGCTAACAGCGCGGAACAGGCGGCGCTGCTGAAGCACCTGAAGGTGCTGGGGCTGCCGACGATCCTGTTCTTCGATCCGGCGGGCCAGGAACTGACAGCACAGCGGGTCACCGGTTTTATGAAGGCGGAAGCCTTCAACGCGCATTTGCAGAAAGTGATGTGATAAATAACACTGAGGTTCTGAACCGAAGAGGAGGAAGCACAAGTGCAACGTGAACACGTCCTTGATACCGCGCTGGGCCTGTTGGAACAACAGGGCCTGGCGACCGCCACATTAGAGATGCTGGCGGAAAAACTCGACGTTCAGCCCGGCGATCTCAAGCGGTTCTGGCCAGATCGCGAAGCGCTGCTGTACGACTGCCTGCGCTACCACGGCCAACAGATCGACACCTGGCGCCGCCAGCTGCTGCTGGACGAGAGCCTGAGCCCGCAGCAAAAGCTGCTGGCGCGCTATGACGTGCTGGCGGAATACGTGCAGCAAGACCGCTACCCCGGCTGCCTGTTTATCGCCGCCTGCAGCTTCTTCCCGGAAACGGATCATCCGATCCACCAACTGGCGGAGCAGCAAAAGCTGACCTCGCTGGAGCTGACCCGCGAACTGCTGCGCGACATGGATGCCGACGACGCCGACATGGTGGCGCAGCAAATGGAATTGATTCAGGAAGGCTGCCTGAGCAAACTGCTGGTAAAACGCCAGCTCCAGGACGTATCGGTCGCCAAACGGCTGGCGGAAGACATCTTGCAGGTGGCGCAGTGCCGCCGCAACGGGGCGTTAAGCTGAATCGGCAGGGTTGGCGGCACAGCCAACCCAAGGTGATAGCCAGAACAGGCGCATTTTTTGCGCCCTTTGCCTGAAAAGCCAGCAACCGGAGGCATTTTAACGTCTTTCACGCATAAAGCCATTGACGGCTTTCGGCCAATACGGTTTAATGCTGCGCGTTGCCCGGATAGCTCAGTCGGTAGAGCAGGGGATTGAAAATCCCCGTGTCCTTGGTTCGATTCCGAGTCCGGGCACCATATTCAGAAGAACCCGCCTATGGCGGGTTTTTCGCTTTCTGGGGTACGGACTCTCCATCGAACTGCGTTCGATTATTCGGCCAAAGGCCTCACCCTGCGGGCCAGCGCTGAAGCGCTGTTCAACGCGGCGCCAGCGCCGGTTGTCCGAGTCCGGTCGCCCTATTCAGAAGAACCCGCCTATGGCTGGGTTTTTGCTTTTCAGGAACAGGACTCTCCATCGAACTGCGTTCGATTATTCGGCCAAGGGCCTCACCCTGCGGGCCAGCGCTAAAGCGCTATTCAACACGGCACCAGCGCCGGTTGTCCGAGTCCGGTCGCCCTATTTAGAAGAACCCGCCTATGGCGGGTTTTTCGCTTTCTGGGGTACGGACTCTCCATCGAACTGCGTTCGATTATTCGGCCAAAGGCCTCACCCTGCGGGCCAGCGCTGAAGCGCTGTTCAACGCGGCGCCAGCGCCGGTTGTCCGAGTCCGGGCACCCTATTTAGAAGAACCCGCCTATGGCGGGTTTTTCGCTTTCTGGGGTACGGACTCTCCATCGAACTGCGTTCGATTATTCGGCCAAAGGCCTCACCCTGCGGGCCAGCGCCGGTTGTCCGAGTCCGGGCACCCTCTTTCGTTGAGGCGGATACTACTCTCTGGTAAAAAACGCTACGTCATACAATACGTAGCAGCGTCAATGATGACGTCGCAATGCCAACCAACGGGAAGAATGGCCGAGTTCTTGAATAGATAGCTGCCTTTTCTTCATCCGCTGCGCATGTTTGTAGAATGAATAGATGCTTAAACACAACAAGAATATCGCGAAATAAAACAAATCCACTTAACCTTTCCCTTGGTGTAGATAATACCCCACGTAAATTACGTACAGCTACCATCACTGCCAACGATAATAATTCACCGAACTTATATTTTTAGTCGGAACAACAGGATATTTAATCAATAGCCACAAAAAAAGCAGGGAGGATGACCCTGCTTGTCATTTAAAAATCAATATTACTGGCATAGCGGCGAGTATTTTTTCATAAACGGCGATTCACAAATCGCATTCATGACTTCGCCTTTATCTTTTTCTTTAGGCTTGACGCCTGTGTTGGTATTGCCCGCACATTGCCCACCATTTTTCCCTTGACCATTAATGCATTGACCAAAATCGCTATTGCCGGCGCCGCTGGCGTTGCCATTATTGCCCTGCACGTTATGATTGCCGTTAAAACCGGCATGTGCATAAGATGCCATCATGATGCAAGCGCCAATAAGTAAAGCCGCTGTCTTTTTCATAACTTTCCCTTTTGCTATCTAACAAATGAATAAAACAAGAATTAACATTCTCCCGGTAAATGTTAATCAAAATAAGCTATCCTTTAGCGATATAAAGATAACAGATGGGAATAATTAAAATCATTCCCCATCACGGTTAGGAATACTCTGCCTCTGGAGATAGTAACCAATACATAAAGTCATGGCTGCGGTTTAACATCAGCTTACCCATTACCGAACGTTTATGGCTGTGCACCGTTTTAACGCTCACACCCATTATTCTGGCGGTTTGCGATTGATCCAACCCACGCCGCATATAGCCGATAACCTGCCGCTCACGGCGGGTCAGCGCCTGACCGGAAAAATGGCATACCGGGCCGGGATTGGCCAGGGCATCGGTCAGCAGCGTAAACAGGTATTGCTGATCGTCAGTGCGGTACAACACCCGGCTTGTACGCCTGGCGACAAGGGTCTGCCTTTCTTTAATGGTGACGACGTGTGCCCTTGAATAGGCAGCCCAGCATCGGGTACGTCGGATCTGCGAGGTCAACACGATGTCAGGCCGCTCATCGCTGCCTGGCGGCAGGAAATGCGCGACTTTGTTATACTGCTGCGCATATTTCGCAATGCTTAACCGCAAGCCGGCGGCAAAATAGCGGTTTTCGTCATCAATCACAATATTGATTGGTTTCATTGTCTGAGCCTCCTGTAGGCCTATTTTCCCTTGTTTGCCAAACGAGAAACTATTCCTGAGAAACAGCCCGGTAGATTCTGCCTCCACCGTTATTCATTTTACGCAGCCTTCCGCTTAAAATACTTTCAGTGGAAGGGCCAAGAGTAACAGCGCCTAATGAAACGTATCGCTGATAATCACATTCCTAACGGGGTAACACATTCATAACGCCAGCACCCCATTAAAAAGAGGGGGCGGGCCGTTTAGTCACTGTTATATGATTTCTATTATCGCTACCACAGGCACAGAAAACGGGCCGGTATGTGACGTATTATTATTCCTGAGATCACCGTCGATAAAGATTTCTCTATTGCCGCCTGGCACTTTTATATAATCCTCGCCCACGCCGGTGATCAGGTCTCTAAACTTCAGGCTGGCGGTCATCCGCCCGTCCTGGCTTAACGACATGTTGGTGACATTGGAATTAAACTTAACGCGTAAGTAAGCCTCGCTGGCACAATTTATCTTGATGCTTCCCGTGGCCTGCCGGGCCGTAACGTCGCTGCTGAATGAGCCAAAGTCAACGATGGCGTTCGTGTCAAGAATATCGCAGCTGTTTGTCCTGGGTATCTCTGGGGAGCAGCCGAAAGGGCCACTCCATTTACCGTTAATTGACACACCGAAGCAGAGTCTAAGAGGCCAGTTGTTAATCTGATTTATATCTCTGGTCGAGTTCGTTCCATTGCGCCCTAAATACCTGACTAACGGCGCGAGCTCCCCCATGGTTTTGGCCGTTTTCGTGCTGGTCTTGCAATCCGCCGTGTTGCAGCTGCTGTTGGTCTCAACCAATGCCACACCTACACGTGGGGAGCTCGATAAGGTCATCACCACAGATAAATTGCAGTCTCTTTGCCCATAACAGGGGTTGGGTTCCTGCGAATCCGGTAAAATACGGAGAAACGTAAAAGAGAGGAAAGCATTGTAAGGGGTTATATACTCTATACGAGGAATAGCCTCAAAATTAGCGGAGCTGGCCACATTCGTGCCGCCGAAAAATACGATTAACACTAAAAAAATCTTTTTCATCTGGTTACCCTGCCGGCAAAATAGATTATCCGACCTCGCCAATGGCGAAAATATTCCGCCGGTTAAGTGCCGTCGGTGCGCCTCTTTCCACCGCGCTTATAATGCAGTGGCTTTAATTGATGCCGCAACCCAGCACCGAAGCAGTGCAGCTTCGGTGCTGGGATAATGCTTTACTCATACATAGCGGTCATGGTAGCCGACGCGGTGAAAGCCCCCTCAGGTAAACCTGCGCTCGGTTTACCAATCGGCACGGCATAAAGCTTGGTCGGGTTATTTATATCGGCGATCACCAGCTTAGTCTTGGGCACATAGGTGGTATCTCCGGTGCCCTGAACAATGCGTAACCCGAAATTATTAAATTGTGGGGTAGGTTGGGCCTGGATCGCGTTGTAGTCGCCCCATGGTACGGTCGTATATTCCAGCATTACCTTAAGCTGACCACTATTTGGTGAACCGCCGGAGCAGGAAATGGTGTAGGGGATCTCCATTTTTTTGTAGCCGACGCCATCCACTTTATTGCTCACTACTTCCTGAAAATCAACGCTGATATCTTTACCCGTGTTGAGGACGCAGTCTGGCGCCGTCACCAGCTTACCGGTAAAGTTCACATTTATCGCCTGCGCCGCGCCGCTGGCCAGCAACCCCATGCAGGCCAAGGCGGCCAACCCTGGAATATATTTCATCTTCATCTCCTTATTGAACCTCGACTAATAATGTGGCAGAACTGGAAAAGTCCCCGCCACTCAACCTGGCGCCGCCGCGCTTGACCGGTACGGCATAGAGCAGTGGATAATTGGGATAAAAAAAGTTATGCCACTCGTTCAGCTTCAGCTGCTGGCCATTTTCGAACAGCAGCTTGATCGCCAAATCTTCCTTCTCGCGGGTGCGCAGCAAACCGACGCCAAAATTTGAGTTCTCGCCCTGCAATGACACTTTCATATTTCCGTTCGAGCCGGAGGTATCGCCGCTGCAGCTCACGCTATAGGGGATCTTTTTCTTGCCGTAGTTAACGCCGTCAATGTCTGCGATATTCAGTTCGCCGAAGGGCACATCGATGTCATTGCCGCCGTTGATTTCACACTTTGGTTTCGCGAGCACTTCGCCTTTCACCGTGACATTCACCGTCGCAGCCTGCGCCAGCTGGCCAAAACTCAGCACCGCCAGCAGCGTGAGCGCCGAAGCGGCAGCGGTGCTGGCCGCCAGCGCGCAGCCCAGAAGGAGATATTCACCGCCAATGGCCAGCGTACGTCGCCCTGTATCGCCCATACCGTCCACCTCAGTCATAGTTCAGCCGGAAATCGATCGCCGCGCGGTAGGCGCCCGCCAACAGCGGCGCACGCGTGCGCTCCGCCATCACATAAAACTGCAGCCCGTTATCGCCCAGCGCCAGCAGCTGCGGCCGGCTGCGGCTGCCCAGCCGCACATCGCGGTTATCCGCATCCAACAGCCGCAGCCCCAGGCCTTCGGCGCCCTGCACCTGCACCAGCTGCGGGTTATCCGCATCGGCCGGGGCGGTGAAGCTCACCGTGACCGCCGGCTGGTAGGCATCCCACAGCCGGTAACCGAGGCGAGTGTCTCTGATGGCCGCCCCCATGCGCGTGCAGTCACGCAACCGCAGTTGGAAGGCCACCGGCTGCGTGCGGTTGCCGGGCACTGCCAGGCTGCTCGTGGTGGTTTCACCCAACCAGATATCCTGGTGGGCCGAAGACATCTCCAGCCGGCAGGCGCCTTCGGTCAGCGCGCCATGCACAAACAACATGCCGTGGTTACCAGGCTCTGCCCGGCTCCCCTGGCTCGTCAGCAAAACCAGCGCCAATAACGCCGCCTGGCCTGCCCGTCGGGTTAAAGCGCCTCTCTCCTGGCTGTTGCAGCCGCTATCGATTATTTGCATGAGTTTCCCTGCCGCTTCAACTGATGGAGCGCCGCTGCCGGCGCCGATTATCCTTGCTTTTCAGGCACCACCTGACAATCGCCGGCGCCACACTTGAAGGTCAGATCCGGGCGGCCGCCGTAGTCATTGATATAAGTCAGCACCGGTGCATTGCCCAGGCCAGTGGCGCCTAACATGACGCTACCTTTCGGCGGCACCATCAGCGGTTCAAAACCGGCGGCAGTTTTACCGCTCTTGCTGCTGCGGGCATCAACCAGCGTGATGTAATACGGGGTCGGGTTATTGGCCTTAAAGCCCGCACCCTGGCGGGTCAGCGTCAGCTGTTCTTGCCACGGGCTGTACGCGGCGTTTTTGTTCGGCACGATCGCCGCCGGGCGGTAAAACAGCTTGATGCGGGTCTGCAGCGCGATCTGCAGCGTGTTGGCCTTGGTGCTCTTCGGCGGGATCTCGCGCAGGTTGAAGTAGAACAGGCTCTCGCGATCCTGCGGCAGTGCCTTGGTGGCCGGCAGCGCCTGCACCTTGACCTGGCTTTGTGCGCCCGGCTCCACCCGCTGCACCGGCGGCAACACGATCAGCGGGCTGTTGATTTTTTCACCCTGCTCATTCTCCAGCCAGCCCTGGGCCAGATAAGGCAGCTGGGTGTTTTTATTGGTGATGTTCATGCTGGCCGAGTTATCGCCGCCGTTTAAAATCACGCGGGTGCGATCCAGCGCGATGGCGGCCTGCGCCTGGCCGCTCAGCAAGGTGGTGGTCAGCAGGCCGGCTACCGACAGCGTTTTTACAGTGTTGTTTCGCATAATAAGCTTCCATTTGGTCAAAAATTGCATTTACGGGTTTTCCGGGGCATCTGCCTGGCCTTCACTGCCTGCGGCCACGCGCCGGCACGGCAGCAGCAGATCGCTCAGAGCGACATCCGTGCGCAACGCCGGCAGATCGATTTCACATTGCGCCTTCCCTTCCCAATGCACCGTCATTTGTTCACCGGCGCGGATACCGCTGAGGTAAACGCTGCCGCCGTCATTCACAATCCCGGTTTGCTGCCTGCGGCGGTTGAACACCTCGGCGCCAAACGGCGGCGTGCTGCCGTCCGCCAGGCGGATCACCGCCATGGCTTTCTGGCCGGAAATCACGTTGAAGCGCCGGTAGCCAATCGCCCCTTCGGTGAGCGTCGCCTGCACCACCGACTGCGTCGCTTCAGCCTCGTCCGATAAGTTGGTCAGATCGATGCTCGCCCGGCTGCGGTAAAAGTTGCCGACGTCCGTCACCACCGCTTTGCCAAACATGTTGGTGCGGCTCGTGGCGCCATAGCCGCGTACCGGTACCCCGGCCACGCCATCGGTGTCCAACAGCAGACGGGTGCCACCAAAGTTCCCACTGCGGTGCAGCGCCGCCCCCTGGGCGGTCAGCGTGGCGCCCCCTTGCAGACTCATGCCTAACGAGGAATACTGGCCGCTCTGATAACTCACGTTGGTATCGATACGCGCCGCGTCGCCGTCGTGGCTGTAAAACGCGCTGGCGGATTCACCGCTGCGCGAGGTGCCGGCGGTCAACTGGTAGTTGTTGTGTTCATCCAGCCGTTGGTAGTAACCCACCCGCTGGTTGTTATTGTTACGGTTCCACGAGCTGCTGTAGCTGAGGTTGGCATCCCCTCCCCACGGCACCGTCAGGCTCAGATACATACCGTCGTCGTTGGTCCCTCTGGACTTATTGCGATAGGCCGAGAGTGAGGCGCTCAGATTTTTCCACGCTCCCAGGTTGAAATAGCGCGACAGCGCCAGGCTGTAGCGTTCGTCGGTCGGCTTATCCCAGTAAGTCTGGTGGTCGTAGTTGAGATAGGTACTGATCCCCAGATCGCGGAACTGTTTGTTGAACGTAATGGTGTACATTTCCCGGCTTTTGCCGTTCCGCAGGCCGTGATAGCGCGCGTCCAGGTATTCGCTCATGGTCATAAAATTTTCTTCCGAGAAGCGATAACCGGCGAAGGTGATTTGGCTGTCGTATTCATCAAAGCTTTTCGAATAGCTCAAGCGGTACGAGCCGCCTTTTTTGGTGCCGTCGTCGATCGGCAATCTGGCCCGCGAATACGTGGTATCAAACGACAGCGCGCCGAGCACCAACAGATCGCGCCCCAGCCCCAGCGACAGCGCGTTATAATCGCCACCGGCGATGGCCCCGCCGAACAGCGACCAACCATTGCTGATCCCCCAGGAGAATTCACTAGCGGCGAAGGTTGGCCCTTGCACCTGGTGCTCCCAGTTCGACGGTCGGCCGCCGGCAAACTTGAAGCGCACCATGCCGGGGCGCGTCAGGTAAGGAATGCTGGCGGTGTCCACCTGAAACTGCTGCACGCTGCCGTCTTGTTCCTCAACCTTGACGTCCAGCTTGCCCATCACCGAATCGCTCAGATCCTGGATGCGGAACGGCCCGGCGGCGACCTGCGCCTCATACAGCACGCGGCCCTGCTGACTGATGGTGACTTTGGCGTTGGTTTTGGCGATGCCGGTCACCTCTGGCGCATAGCCGCGCAGGTTAGGCGGCAGCATGTTGTCGTCCGACATCAGGCTGAAGCCGGTAAAGCGGAAGCTGTCGAACAGGTTGCTCTGCAGCGAATCCTCCCCCAGCGCCAGGCGCGCGCCCCACTGCGGCAACGCGCGGAAAGCGTAATAGCGGCTCCAGTCAAACGTTCTCTGGCTCGATTCCCCTGAGCCGGTCTGGTGATTGAGGCTGGTCTGCCAGTCGGCCCGCAGCCGCCAGGCGCCCAGGTTGGCACCCACTGCACCGTTGCCGCCCAGGCGCTGCGTCTGGCCGCCACCGTTGCGGTTCTTCTGCACCTGGCCGTTCAGGTTATAGTCCAGCAGCAGGCCGGGAATGCCGTTATCCCAGCGCGCCGGCGGATCCCAATCCGGTGTGGAGTACTCTAAATAGGCCTGGGGAATGTTCAGATACAACGCCGACACCGCCAGATCGCCCCTGGCCTCAATGCCCTTGAGGCTGGTCAGATCCAGGCACTGCTCGTTATGCCACCAGCGCAGCTGCTTGAGAAACTCGGTTTTAAGGCCCAGTTTTTCAACCAGCTGCGGCGAGACGCAGGCCGCACTGTCATCGGGATCGTTTTCCGGCGGATAAAAAGCCACCGGCTGCTCATCCAATGACTGCTTGTTCACCAATACCGTCATGCTGTACTTGCCCGGCATAATGTAGGCGCCTTTGGAAAAGCGGCCGAGATCGATATTTTTACGATCGTTGATATCCAGGATGTCGGTGTTGAACTGAATTGCATCATCCGCCCGCCCCTGAAAGGCCAGGCTGCAGAGAGCCAGAGAAATACATATCCCTAATAAACTTAACGGGAGTGCCCCCGATTTAAATTTTCTCGCATCCATGATCCCGCCAACCTTTAACTTATTTATAATCAGTAGTAATCCAATTTAAAACGAATGGCGGAGCGGTAATCCCCTGCGCGCAATACCTGGCTGTTAGCTACCAGCTGCATTGAATAATTCAAGCGATAATCTTTTGTCAGGGTATTTTCTATTGACATCGGCACCCCAGGGTAAATATCTGTGCCGATACTGTCGGCAATGCGTAACGCCACGCCACGGGCATCGCCGATGACGCCGAAGTTTTTTCCTTCCGCATTACCGTCAAATATCATCCGGAAATGCTGGCGCCCAGAATTAGCGGAATTATCACCCGACAACCCACAGTTCACTAATTTCAGCGTAAAGGAACGGGTTAGCCCGTGCCCATCGCGGGTAATTTGTTCCACCGGCAAAGTTTTCATGTCGATGGTTTGATCACGGCTGGCCGACTCAATGGCGCAGGCCGCGTTGACAATAGCGCCTTCCATATTGACTCTTCCCCAGCCAATAACCGAAGCCGTTGCCGGCATCGCCTGGGCCGTAAAAATCGCGACCAATAGGGAAGGCGCCACTACATTTTTGCCAATCAGGGCCATAGAGATTATCCCTTGCAAACAGGAATCCATTCTGGGGAAAAGCATGCGGGCTACCCCGCATGCTGGCATTATTCAGATAAAGCGCTTATTGATAGTTCAGCGCGAAGTTAACCACGCTGGTGAATGCACCCGGAACGATAGTATCCAAAGCGCCACCATTACCTTTCAGGAAGGCGGTGAATTTCAGATCTGCTGTTTCCTGGCCCGCTTTAATACCCTGACCTGCGGTCGCCTTGCCCAACTCAATCACGGCATTACCGTTTTCGTCATCGGTCATAACGATACTCGCCCCTTTAGCAGTGCTGCCGCTGCCAAACCCGATCATTTTATTATCGTTACCGGCCGCGCCACCAGGCTGACCGGTGAAGGTGGTCTGCACTGTCTTCTGTGTGGCGCTGGTGCAGTCTTGCAGCTTAATGGTAACCGGCTGTTTTAATTGAGACTCACGGCCGTCCTTCAGGCTCAGGTTGGAGATTTGCCCCATTTCAACAGTTTGATCGATATCGCCCGGAGCGATAGAGCATGGTGCATCGATGATTTCACCGTTGAAAGTGACGGTACCGCTACCCTGATTCGCAGCCTGGGCCATCATAGAAGAAGCGCCGAAGGCCAATACCGCTGCAATCATAATTTTGTTCAGTTTCATAGAGATTCCTTACATTCCTTAGTAAGTAGTGGAGAAGAATTAAATCCTTAAGTCACGCATGCAATGCAGCAGTTTTATTCCTGAGATTTCTGAGCATTGTCTCCGTGGCTAATACGCTGCGTTTCCGCGCCCCGTATCAGTGGAAACAAATTTACACTTAGCGCCTTCCATTTGAAACGTTATGTCGCAAAAATACAAAAACACAGGATTATTATCGATAAAATAATAATTAAATAGATTAAAATCCCGATAAATAGGATTTAATTATCAGTATTTATATTAAAAAACTTGTAAGCAGATAAACATTTCATTTCAATTACACGAATAAAGAGAAAAATCCTATTGCCCTGCAACTCAAGGGATTGAAAAAAGTACACAGAGGTCTCAGAATAATCTCTCGACAGGAAAGTTGACGGGTAAATAAAATGATTTTCATTATAAATGAGAGCATCCTCTATAACGAGGAGGAAGGCACATTGATGCATGTCGATAATGCCAGCAATAAAATAGCTTTACTGAAGCCGACCAGCAGACTGCTTTCGTTGTTCATCAAGAATAATAATAAGCTGTTGTTGCGAGAGAGGTTGCTTAATGATGTTTGGGTCGATTATGGGCTGAAAGCCTCCAACAATAACTTAAACAATTACGTTTCCGGGTTACGTAAATCACTGGCGCAGTTTGGCGCCGAGGAGATTATCGTCACCTATCCACGTCAGGGGTTTAAATTTATTGCTCGAAACATTCATGAAGCGAATGAAAATAAGGTGGAAATATATAGAGAAGAAAAGCACCGTGAAACGGAAATAGCGTCTACGCCGCCCCCCGGGACTTCTCCCCCCGGCATCCGACGAGCATTACAACGCTTAATAATGATTGCCGCTGCCTGTCTGGTGCCTTTTGCCATCATTGTGCTGTATCAAAACAGCACGCGTATCAGCGTTTATCCACTTGGGAATTACCAAAGCTGCCAGGTGTACAGTATGACTTTAGGTGGAGGAAGCCTGGAGAACATCAAGCAGGTGATACAACAGGCGGGCTTCAATTGCCGTACGCGGGCCGACGTCTATTATTACGCTAACATTCTTAATGAGAGCACTAACCAGGATGAACAGCAGGTCACCTACTGCCCGCGTACCGGTAACAGCCCTTGCATCAATAATTATATAGCCGGCAATCAACCTTAATCTTTTCGCTCTTGATACCCAGGGTCAGAGACAACATCGGCCCCCCGGTAATTCTGGGGGGGACCGTTATGCGCCAGTCACGCAGACAAAAAGCGGCGAATGGTTATCAGTAAACAGATAGTGATGCCGATCGATACGCTCGATGCGCATATGCAACTGCTGCCCGGCGATAGGCAACCGGCGATTCATATCCTCGCGAACGACAGAGTCCTGCGGCTTGCGGGTATTTTTCGTTACCCACATGGTGTAGTTGCTGCCGCGACGCTGGTAACTCATTTCCACGGAGCGATCGACCACATAACGTGTATCACCATCAAAAAAACTGCCGCTCATCAACATAGTGAGCTGTCGCGCGCCCTCAGGCACGATGCTCACCAGCAGCACACGCTCCATCGCCGCATCTTTATCCTGATTATGCACCCGCATCGACGCCCGGCATTCCGGCACCTGCGGCATAGCGAACAGCACATAAGCGGCGACGCAACAGCAGGCCAGCGCCGCAAAGACTAACAGCGCGTAACGGTAATGCCATATCCGGTTATTTTTCCAGACTTTCATAGTAGTTCTCGCATTGCGCTTTGCCCGCCGCCATCGCCGTCTGCGGACAATAAAAGAAGTAAGAAGATCGCACGCGTTCTGCGCTGCCTGGTACCACCGACTGGCTGTCGTAATAAAGCAGCGTCGCCGGTTCACTACAGTGAATATGATTTCGTTTATCCAGCAACGTTTGCAAGTGCGCCAAATCCGCCTTGCCGGAACCGGTCTTATGATAAGAAGCGATGAACTTCACCTCACAGCTGCCGATGTTGCCTACGCTTACCGTGCTGATCGGCGCATAGCCGGCGTCCTGCCAGGCCCACAGACCGCTCCCCGCCGCCAACAGCAGCAACGCGGCCAACCCGAGGCGCTTAAATCGCTGCGCTCGCAGCGGCTTGGTCGGCAAGGCGCTTTCTGCAGCCGCCGGGATCGGCATCTCCGACGAACTCTCCGACAGGCTGTCCGTCGTCTTCAACGAAGTGGCGGTAAACATAAATCCCTGGCGCGGCAGCGTGACGATAATCTCGTCCTCGCCCAGGGCGGCGAACATCTTGCGCAGGATGGAAATGGTGTTATTGAGGTTATTGCCGGAGGCCACCTGGCCGTGCGCTTCCCATACCTGCGTCAGCAGGGTATCGCGGGAGAGCACCAGGTTATTGTTTCTGACCAATGTGGACAGCAGGCGGTTCAGGGTGGCGGTGAGCGGTTGAGGCGGTAGCTCAGCATTGATATCCACCAACTCTGATCTATCTTCATGATATTTAATCTTATTATTAATTATGTATCTCATTATTCCCCGCTCAAAAAACTAATTAATAATAATTAGCCCTTGTTAAACATGAGAATAGTAGCACACGGCGCGAGTTAAGAAAATTCCTAGAAAAACGCATAAAAAGCTAAATAATCATAAATATAAGAAATAACATTGTGCTGTATCACAGGGTGCCAAACATTTAACTGATGATTATCTATTTCTTATCATGTCGACATTAAAATGCCGCCCGGAAAATACTGGGCGGCACGAGAAGTCGCTATTTTCACTAGGCTTAACGCAACAAGGCTTACTCTTTTAAACGCCGCAGTTGCCTACCCTGCCAGCCACCGAACAGCCACTGGCCGGCTATCGCGCCGAGCAACGCGCAGAACATATCGGACTGCGTGTCCCACGGGTCGCCCTGGGTGCCGAGAAACTCGTCGGCGCCCTGGCCCAGCGCCAGTGCCGCCCACCACTCGATCAACTCATACACCGCGCTGATCGCCAGCGCGATGCAGCACACCACGAAGCCCAGCATCTTGCGGCCCTGCACATAACCGCCGCGCAGCAGGATCTCGCGCGCCGCCAGCGCCGGCACCAATCCCTGGAAGAAATGCCCCAGTTTGTCGTACGGGTTGCGGCCAAGATCCAGCCACTGCTGCACCTCAAAGCCCAGCGGCACGCGAGCATAGCTGTACATGCCGCCGAAAATCAGGATCAGCGCATGGAAGAAAATCAGCGTGTAGAGCAGCGGCGTCAGCGGATAACGGCGATGGGTCAGCCACAGCAACGGCAAAACAATCAATACCGGCGCCACCTCCATCAACCAGGTGGTGCGATCGTAGGGGCTGATGCCGCTGTGGATCAGCGCGGCCAGCAGCAGCAGGGTAATAACGGACAACAACAGCGGTGTGCGTGAGGCAGGCATAACCCACGTTCCTTCGGATCAATAAGGCAATCCACACTTTATACCGCAGATCGCACGGCGAAAAAAAAAACAGGCGGAGCGTCGCCGCTTCGCCTGTTCGAGGGGGTTTACCCTGCGCGGGATTATTTCAGCGCTACGCGGATCACGTCGTCCGGCGCGGTCGCTTCTTTCTCGCGGCTGGAAGCCTGCTTGACGCTAACGTACAGCGTCTGGCCGTCCGGCGACAGCGCCAGGCTGTTCGGGTGGGTCGGCGTCTTGATGGTGTTCAGCACCTTGTAGCTCTTGGCGTCGATCACGCTCACTTCACCCGCCTGGCGATGGGTCACGTAAACTTCATTGCGCGCCGGGTTGAACAGCACCGCCAGCGATTCCGGCACGTCGATCTTGCTCAGGATGTTGCCGCTGCGGGTATCCACCACCAGCACCTGCGGCTGCTTGGAATCGGTGATGAACGCGCGATGGGTAGCGGTATCCAGGCTGATGTTCAGGAAGAAGTGCTCTTTGGACTCATCCAGCTTCTTGCGCGACAGCACCTTGTTGCTCTGGGTATCGATGGTCACCAGTTCGCCGTCGGCGTTAGTGACGTACAGGCGTTTGGCGGCGGCATCCAGCGCCAGGCCGGTGCCGTATTTGCCGGTATCGGTCACGGTGGCGCGCAGGGTCAGATCCTTGCCGTCCACCACCCACACCACGCTGGATTCACCCAGCCCGGTGATGTACAGGGTATCGCTGTCGGCATCCGCCACCAGTTCGCGCGGCGCCAGCGGCTTGACGGTCTCGGAACGCTTGCGCGCGTCCAGCACCAGGCGGCCTTTCACGTCGCCGGTCTTGGCGTCGATGGCGGTCACCGAGTTATTGACCGTGTTGCCGAAGAACAGCGTGCCGGTCTTGGCGTTGACGGCGGCGCCGAACGGTTTGATGTCGTTATGAATAATCTGGGTCACGTCCAGCGTGGTCGGATCCAGACGGTAAACGATGCCGCCCTTGTCCAGCTTGCGGCTCTGCGACGTCGCCAGGTAGAGCGCGTTCTCGCTCGGGCTGTAGGCCATTTCATAGGCGCCCTTGCCGACCGGTTTGCGCAGCACTTCCGGCGCGGTCTGCGCCAGCAACGAGTTGGAGAACAGCAGTGTGGACAGCAGCATCAGCGGAAATGCCGCACGTTTTCCCTTGGTGATCAAAGCATTCATCGAAATCTCCTTATAGAGCCAACGGGGCAGCCGAGCGGCCGCCCTCTCATCGTTATTAAAATCAGGCTTTCTCTTCGGAAAGCAGCGCCCACCAGCTGTCGATGGTCGGGTTGCGCGCCAGCGCGATAAAGTCGATGTCGCCGCGGATCTTGCGCCAGCGGGTCGCCAGCTCCATGATGCGCACCGAATCCAGACCGTAATCGATCAGGTTCTCATCGTTGCCCATGTCTTCGCTGTCTTCGTCCAGCAGCGGCAGGATCTGCTGACGCAGCGCGTCGATGCTGGCGATGCCGGCCGCCGGCAGCAGAGACGCGGTGGTCACCACCCGGCCGCAGCGGCCGGCGGTATAGCGCAGCGCCATCAGGTGTTCGTCGCGCGAGAAGTCCGCCAGGCCGTCGGCCACCATGAACGGCTGGATGTTGCGCATGAAGGCGTCGATGGCGGTGGTCAGGCAGCCGATGTGCGCATACACGCCGCAGATGATCAGCTGATCGCGGCCGGACTCCTGCAGGATCTCCTGCAGCGGCGAGCGGTGGAAGGCGCTGTAGCGCCATTTCACCAGCACCGTGTCGTCTTCGTCCGGCGCCAGCGCGGCGGTCACCGCCTGCTGCTCGGGGTGTTTGTTCAGGCCCGGCCCCCACATGTCGTTCAACAGCGCACGGTCTTCATCGCTCTGCTGGTTCGGCTGCGCGGTATAGAACACCGGAATGCCCTGCTGTTTGCAGTAGCGGCGCAGGTTGGCGATGTTCTCCACCACCTGTTTGATCAGCGCGCTGTCTTCGCCCCAGAAATTGAGGAAATACTGCTGCATATCGTGGATCAGCAGCGCGGCGCGCTGCGGTTCTACCTGCCAGGTGACTTTATTTTGCGGCAGTTCGTCCGCCGTCGGCAGCGCGTAGTCATTAAGTTTTGGAATGGCCATCGATTAATCTCCCTGAGCCTGAGTCTGTAGTTGCTCGTCGAGCTGCTGACGCAGCCGTTTTTTGTCCACTTTGCCGACCGGAGTCAGCGGCAGGCTGTCCACCTGAATAAAGCGATCCGGCAGTTTGAAGTCCGCCACGCCCTGTTCGCGCAGGTGGCGGCGCAGCACCACCGGCTTCAGCGGCGCGTTGGCGATGATATAAGCGCAGCTCTTCTCCCCCATCAGCGCGTCCGGCATCGACACCAGCGCAGCGTTGATCACGTCCGGATGACGCAGCAGCAGGTTCTCGATTTCCTCGGCGGCGATCTTCTCCCCGCCGCGGTTGATCTGGTCTTTCTGCCGCCCCTGCACGGTGATGTAGCCGTCTTCGCTGATGCTGATCAGATCGCCGGAGCAGTAGAAACCGTCGGCGTCGAAGGCATCGGCGTTGTGCGCCGGGCTCTGGTAGTAACCGCGGAAGGTATAAGGCCCGCGCGTCATCAACCGACCGACCTCGCCCGCCGGCAATGAATTGCCGTCGTCGTCCGCCACCCACACTTCGTCATCCGGCGACATCGGCCGCCCTTGCGTCGTCAGGATGTGGCGCTCGTCGTCGTCCAGCCGGGTGTAGTTCACCAGCCCTTCCGCCATGCCGAACACCTGCTGCAGTTGGCAGCCGATTTCGTTCTGAATACGCGCCGCCAGCGTTTCGCCCAGCTTGGCGCCGCCCACCTGCAGCAGTTTCAGGCTGGCAAGTTGGGCATTGCCGCCCCACTCTTCGATCGCCTGCAGCCACAGCGTGACCGCCGGCGGCACCAGCGCCGTCACGTTGATTTGGTGCTGTTCGATCAGGCGGAAGCACTGCGCGGCGTCCGGATCGGCGGCGAACACCACCAGCCCGGCGCCATAAAACACACCCAACACGCCCGGCGAGCTCATCGGGTAGTTGTGCGCCACCGGCAGCGCGCACAGATAGCGGGTCTGCGCGTCGAAACGGCAGATCTCCACGCTGCGGCGAATGCTGTAGTAGTAGTCATTGTGGGTACGCGGGATCAGCTTCGGCGTACCGGTGCTGCCGCCGGAAAGCTGGAAGAACGCCACCTGATCGGCCGCAGAAGGCTGCGCGACGAAACCGTCGCTGGCTTCGTCCAGCCAGGCGGCCAGCGCCAGCTCACCCTCAGGCTGGCTGCGCAGTGCCACAACCCGCAGCGAAGGATGCGCATCGCGGAAGGCGTTCAGGAATTGATCGTCGGCAAACAGCCCGTGCTGGCGATCGGCGATCAGCAGCGCCGGTTTGATCTGCTCGGCATAGGCATTCAGCTCGCTGCGCTGATGGCTGAACAGCGCGTTGACCGGCGCCACGCCAATTTTCAGCAGCGCGAAGAACACGATATAGAACTCCGCCACGTTGCCCAGTTGGACCAACGCGGTGTCGCCGGATTTCACGCCGCGGCGCAGCAGAGCGGCCGCCAGACGATCGGAACGCAGCTGCAGCTCGCGGTAGGTCAGGCTGCCCTGGGCGTCGATAATCGCCGGGGCGTCGTTGTTGGCCTGGCGGTCGAGGATCTCGGTCAGCGGCTTGTCAGTCCAGTAGCCGCGTTCGCGATAGCGGCTGGCGAACTCCGCCGGCCAGGGGGTAAAGGCAATGCTCATCTTGTCGTTATCCTTGATTCATACCAAAGGCACGCAGAATGGTGCTGAGTTTGGTGCCTGTTTCATGCCATTCAGATTCGGGTGAAGAGTCTTCCACGATGCCGGCGCCGGCAAACAGCCGCACCCGGTTGCCGTCAACGGTGCCGCAGCGGATAGTCACTACCCACTCGCCGTTGCCTTCGTCGTCGCACCAGCCGACGATGCCGCCGAACAGGCCGCGATCGAACGGCTCCAGCTTGCCGATCAGGGCGTGCGCCTCGGCCGTCGGCATGCCGCACAGCGCCGGCGTCGGGTGCAGCAGGCAGGCCAGCGACAGGGCATTTTCGTCAGGAGACGCCGCCTCGCCGTCGATCGGCGTGGAGAGATGCCACAGCGTCGTGGTGGTCAGCAGTTCAGGGGTGTGCGGCACGTTCAGGTAGCGGCAGCGGCCGGCCAGCACGTCACGCATGCTTTCGGTGACGATGCGATGCTCGTGGCGATCTTTCGCCGAGGCCATCAGCCGCTCCCCCACTTCGCGATCGCGCTGCGGGTCGGCCTCGCGCCGGGCGGAACCGGCCAGCGGGTTGGAATAGAAACGGCCGCCGTCCTGGCGCAGCAGCAGCTCTGGGCTGGCGCCCAACAGCGCACCCTGCTCCAGCGGCACATGGAAATGGAAACCGTGCGGGTTCTGGGCAATCACGCGCGCCATCAGCGCATGGCGATCCACCGGCTGGCGCGTTTCGATCTCCAGCAGGCGCGACAAGACCACTTTATCCAGCTCACCGGCCTTCATCGCGTCGACGGCGTCGCTGACCATGTTCATAAACGGCTGCTGCGGCGGCAGCTCCGTCACGCCGGCCAGTTCAGGGCCGTTCGCCGGCGGCCGAACGCCGGCCATAAAGGCGGCGCGATCGAACCAGCGGCTCTGCTGCGGAATAAACAGCGCCGAAGGCTGCCGGGTATCGAACGGGATGGCACCGCACAGCAGCGGTTTTTTGATACCGGCCTGACGGGCCTCGGCAAACGCCTGCCGCACGCTGCGCTGGAACTCGCCGTTCAGGTCGGCGCCGTCTGCGGCCGGCAGGCGAATGCGGCTGAAACAACCGGTAGTGGTCAAGCTGCGGAAAGGAGAGGTAAAGAAGAAGCCCGACGCCGGAGAAAAATCAGCGGCGAACCGGTGTTCTTCGCACTCCTGCATTTCCTTTCGATTGATGTCGTTCACGGCAGTATCCATCGCTTCGCCCTCAAGGATTTGAAGTGATAACCAATATAATAATGATTATCATTTGAGTTAATTCCGCGCTAAATTACTCGCCGATATTTGCTATGTCAATAAACGTAAGCACTTCTTTCATTTCGAAATCATGACATAAACGCTGTGGGTTTTACGCATGCCGATGATAAGCATTGCTATTTGATCCCACAGCGTTGTCTTAACGCGTTCGACTACTTTTCTGTGGCGGGCTGCGGCTCCGGTTTGTGCAACGTCACCTGGCGCAAACCGGTCATGGCGAACAGCAACAGGATGCCGAGCAGCGCGGCGCCGAAGCCGAAACCGCTGGCGCTCATCGCCGGCAGCATGAAGGCGCCCATCGCCCCCAACAGCAACGCGCCCAGCGCATCGCCCACCACGTTTTGCGCCGTCCACAGGCCGTTGATGCGGCCGAGGAAATTGTCCGGCGTCAGGCTCTGGATCAGGCCGTATTGCAGCAGCGAGTTCAGCGCGCTCAGGTAGCCGAACGCCACCAGGCACAGCAACGCCAGGCTGTACCACGGCATCAGGCCGAACAGGCCAATGGCGGCGAACGCCGCGATCGCCGTCAGCAGCATCACCCAGCCGGGGCGCGCCACGTGCGCCACGCGCCCGCTGGTGAACGCGCCGATGGCCGCGCCGAGCGGCACGGCGGCGTACATATAACCGAGGTGGGCAGCGTCGATGTGCCAGCTTTCCGCCATCGCCGGGTACAGCACGCGCACCGCGCTGGCCATGGTCAGCAGCGCGCCGATCAGCGCCACCATGCCGATCACCTTGTTCTGGAACAGGAAGGCGAAGCCGCCCGCCAGCGCGCGCAGCGGGTGTTCACGCGGCTGCGGTGGCGGCATTAGCTGCGGCAGACTCAGCAGCGGCAACAGCGTCAGCAGGGTGCCGAACGCCGCCAGGCCGTAGTTCCAGGCAATGCCCATGTGGGCGATCACCAGGCCGCCAATCGCCGGGGAAAGAATCGAGCCGAAGCGCACCGTCAGCATGCTGATGGCGCCCGCCTGCACGATGTTTTCGCGGCCCACCAGCGCCGGCGTGGCCGCCAGCAGCGCCGTCACCCCCACCGCACCGAAGAAACCGTCCCACACCGCCAACAGATAAATGGCCGCCAGCGAAGGCGATTGCAACAGGGCATTGAGACACAGGCCGACGAAGCCGATGCCGCAGGTGGAGCGCGCGAACAGGATCAGCCGGCGCCGCTCATAGCGATCGGCCAATACGCCCCCCATCAGCAGCCCGGCGAACATGCCGCCGCCGGCCAGCGTCACCGCCAGCCCGACCTGCAGGGTGGAACCGGTCAGCGCCTGGATTTGCACCGGGATGGCGATCGCCATCAACCCCAGCGCCACAATGGAGATAAAGCGCGCGCAGAACACCGCGCGGAAAGCCCGGTTGGTTTTCAACAGGCTGAAATCAAGCAGGATGGAGGGTTTGCTACTCATCGGTTGTTCACCACATCTTTAAACGGGGATTCTGCAGTTGCGGAGCGCTATGCTAGCACAGATGACGAAATCAATAATGATAATAAAAATCATTGATATTCAATTGTGAGCAACCGCAAGAAACGCCGCCACACGCGGGGTAATCCCCGAGCCTGGCGGCGAGATGACGAGCGCGATTACAGCGTGCGCAAGATCCGGTTCAGCAGCGGCCCCAGCACTTTGAACGACGCCGGCGAAACGATATCGACATGCGCGCAGTCCAGCTCGTGCGCCTGCAGCGCATCGACGTACTGCGACCAGGTCTGCTGCACGTCCATCCCTTCCTGCAGCGTACGTTTGGCGACGAACAGCGTCGCCTGGCCATGGAAACGGGCGGTACGCGTGTGCGACAGCAACCGCACCGAATCGGCGTAGTTGGCTTCGATGTTGTCGAACATCGCCGTGCGCGTTTCGCCCAGCGCCGGATCGAGCGTATCCTGCGACACCGCCAGGAACTGCTCGCGCTCGCGCTGCACTTCCTTCAACACGTTGTCGTCCAGCATCACGTCCCAGTTTTGGGTCTCCGGCGGATAGGTATCCAGCAGACCGAGGAACGCCACCTGCTCGCCGCGCGCCTGCAGCCGGGCGGCGATGCCCTGGGCCAGCGTGCCGCCCAGCGAGTAGCCGATGAAGTGGTACGGCCCGTGCGGCTGGACCTGCAACACCGTCTGCAGGTGGGCATCCACCACCTGATCCATATCTTCGCTCAGCGCCAGCGGGCCGTCCGGCCGCGGTGACTGAATACCGACCAGCGACCAGTGCTGATCGAGATAGCGTGGCAATACGCTGAACTGCCAGGAGAAACCGGACGCCGGGTGCAGACAGAACAGCGTCGGCCCCTCGGTGACGCGCAGCGGCAATACGCTGTCGAAGCCGCTGCGATCGGCCTCTTCCTGCGTGCGATCTTCCGCCAGCAAGGCAGCCAGTTGCTCGACGCGCGACGCCACCATCACCTGGCCGACGGACACCGCCTTGCCCAGATCGCGGCGCAACTCCGCCGCCAGCCGCATCGCCAGCAGCGAATGGCCACCGCGCGCGAAGAAGTCGTCATCGGCGAACACCTGCTCGCGCTGCAGCAAACGGGCGAACACCGCCGCGATCTCGCTTTCCAGCCCGGCCTGCGGCGGCCGTCCTGCCTTGCGCTCACCGCCCTGCGGCTGCGGCAAGGCCTTGCGATCCAGCTTGCCGTTGGCACTCAGCGGCAAATCACTCATTTCCACCAGCGCCACCGGCACCATGTGCGGTGGCAGACGGTCGGCCAGCGCCGCACGCAGGGCTTCCGCATCCCAGCTCGCGCCGGGCTGCATCACCAGATAACCCACCAGTTGGCGCGCATCGCCGCCGGCATCCACCGGCGTGCCCTGCAGCACCAGCGCGTGCGTCACCGCCTGGCGCACGCCCGGCAGCGACAGCAAGGCGTGGTCGATTTCGCTCAGCTCGATACGCTGCCCGCGGATCTTCAGCTGGTCATCACTGCGGCCCAAATATTCCACCGTGCCGTCCGGCAGCCAGCGCGCCACGTCGCCGGTGCGGTACATGCGCCCGCCCTCGCCGAACGGATCGGCGACAAAGCGGCTGGCGGTCAGATCCGGCCGGCCAAGGTAGCCGTGCGCCAGCTGCACGCCGGTCAGATACAGATCGCCCGCCACGCCCGGCGGCACCGGCCGCAGGCGCGCGTCAAGAATACGCAGCCCGGTGTTCCATACCGGCAGACCGATCGGCACGTTGGCGCCGGTCACTTTCGCCAGTGTGTCGCCGTAAGCCGGATGCCAGGTCACGTCCACCGCCGCTTCGGTCGGGCCGTAGAGGTTATGCAACGGCACCGCCGTGCGGCTTTGCCACAGGCGGCACAGCTCCGCCGGCAGCGCTTCGCCGCTGCAGAACACCTGGCGCAGCGCGGCGCAGTTCGCCACCGCCGCGTCGTCGTCCAGTGCGGCCACGAAAGCCGCCAGCATCGACGGCACGAAGTGCATCGTGGTAATGCGGTGTTGTGCGATCAGCTGTTGCAGCTGCTGCGGATCGCGATGCGCCTCCGGCGGCGCCATCACCAGCCGGGCGCCGACCATCAGCGGCCAGAAGAATTCCCACACCGAGACGTCGAAACTGCACGGCGTTTTCTGCAGCACCGCGTCGTCCGCCCCCAGCGGATACTGGTGTTGCATCCACAGTAGGCGGTTGACGATCGCCTGATGGCCGACCAGCACGCCTTTCGGGCGCCCGGTGGAGCCGGAGGTAAAGATGATATAGGCCGCATGGTCCGGCGTCGGGCCCGCGATCGCCACCCCGGCGGCGTGATCGGCCGCCAGCGGCGCGTCATACAGCAAGATTTCGCCCTTGTCGGCGAAACGCGCCTGCTGCGCCGGGTTAGTGATGACCAGCCGGGGCGCAGCGTCTTCCAGCATCATCGCCAGCCGCTCGTCCGGATAACCGGTGTCCAGCGGCAGATAGGCGGCGCCCGCTTCCACGATCGCCATCAACGCCAGCGACAGGAACACCGAACGCGGCAGCGCCACCGCCACGATGTCGCCCGGCCGCACGCCCTGCGCCACCAGCTCGCGCGCCAGCGCCATAACCTGCTCCCGCGTTTCGCGGTAGGTAAAGCTGAAATGCGCATCCGCCAGCGCCGGTGCGTCCGGCGTGGTTTGCGCCTGCTGCGCCAGCAACTGGCTCAGCGTGGTCGCCGGCACCGGGTGCGCCGTGTCGTTGACCCGCGCCAGCAGCGCGTGATCGTCGGCGGTCAGCATATCGGCTTCGCCGATCGGCAACGTTGCCTGCGCGGCGAACTGCGCCAGCAGCAGCGGCAACCGCTGCAGGTGCGCCTGCAGTTCCTGGCGGCTGTAACGCTCGGCGTTGGCCAGCAGCTCCACCTTCAGCTGATGGTGTTCGTCGATAAACAGCGCAATCTCCAGATCGCGCACCGGCCCGGAGGCCAGATCGTGGGTAATGCCTTCGATACCGGCGAAATCCAGCTGGTAATCGAACATTTTGAAGTTGAAGACCGTGCCGTACAGCGGTTCGCCGTCGCCGATGCGGCCCAGATCGCGCTGCACCTGTTCGGCGTCGTAGCGCTGATGGCGGCGCACCGTTTTCAGCTCGCGGCTGATGCGGGTGGCAGCCTCATACAGCGTGGCCTGCGGCTCGAGGTGCATCTCCATCGGCAACACGTTGATCACCGGGCCGGCAGCGCACAGGGCGGCCGATCCGGTGCGGCGCATAAAGATAAAACCGGCGCTGAAGCTCGGTTGGCCGCTCAGGCGCGATACCCACAGCGCCACCAGCGCCACCGCCATATCGGCGGCGTTCAGCTTCTGCTGTGCGCCACACTGCACCAGTTCGGCGAAGGCCTGCGGATCGCAGCGCTGTTCCAATCGATGGATGCGCGGCGTGGGCGTTTGCCCAGCCAGCGGCTGCGGGCAGAGCGTGGCCGGCGGCGGCAACTGCCGCGCTTTTTCGAGCCAGAAATCGGCGTCGCGTTGCCAGGCCGGCGCCTGCCGGTAAGCCTGGTATTCCGCCACCACGTCGCTGAACGCCGTAAATGGCGTCGGCTCTAGCGCGTCGCCGCGGCAAAGGTGGGTATAAATCGCCGCCACACGGCGAGCGATGGCGGTGAAGCTGAAACCGTCCACCAGCAGATGGTGATAGCGCTGATACCAGAACCAGCGATCGTCCGCCAGGCGCATCACCACATGGCGATACAGCGGTGCGCCGCTGCCGGCGCGCAGATCGCTCGCCAGATCGATGTCCATCAGCGCACGCGCGGCGGCTTCAGGGTCCGGCGACGTCGTCAGATCGACAAGTTCCGGCTCGTGCACCGCCAGCGCGTCGTCTAGCCATTGCACCGGCACGCCGTCGCGTTCCGCAAAACGCAGGCGCAGCATGTCCACCTCGTTCAGGCCCTGGATGATGGCCTGCAGCAGAGGCTCCACGGCAACAGGGCCGTTGAGTTCGATGGCATGTGCGACCGCGTAGGCATTGCGATGCGGGGAGATTTGATCGGCGACCCAGATGCCGGGTTGCGCCGCGACCAGCGGCCATTCGCCCGCAAGCGCCGGGCCGCTGAGAGAGTTAGGGGTGTGTGACACTGCTTATTGCTCCCGTGATTACCTGGCGCCGGTCACGCCTCGCGTGCTGCGACCGGCAGAATGTCTTGCCAATGCTGCTCCAGCCATTCGGCGCACGCGGTGCGCGCCGCCGGGCCGAAGACGATCGTCCATTCGGACGGAATGGCGCGGAAATCCGGCCACAAACTGTATTGTTGTTGTACGTTGCGCAGCACCAGGCTGCGCTGCTGTTGATCATCGAACGGATTCAGGCTTTCCACCATGTGTTCCTCGTGCCGTTGCCGTCGCCGATGCCGGATAAGCGGTGGCGAAAGCGGAAGCCCAGACCGCCTGCAGCCCATCGGTCAGGCCGCTGCGCCAACACAGCGCGTCGTGCCCGCCTTCCACCACCCGGTAGTGCACCCGATGGCCGGCGTCGCTCAGGCGTGCCGCCATTTCACCGCTGACCCGATGCACCAGTTTTTCCTGCGAACCGGCTTCCATAAATACCTTCAGCGCGCCGTGATTGCCCAAGCCGTGCCGTTCTACCTGTTGCAGCAACCAGCAGGCGTCGTCGGGAATGCTCGGCAGCTGCAGCATGTCGCGCCGCGGCCACCAGTAGGAACCGGACTGGGTGATCACCGCGCCGAAGCGCTGCGGCCAGCGCAGCCCGGCATACAGGGAGGCCAGGCCGCCAAAACTTTGCCCCGCCACCACCGTGTCAGCCGGTTTGTCGCTGTGCGGCGCCCAGTCGGCCAGCTGTGGCATCAGTTCTTCCTGCACCGCCAGCCAGAAGTCGTCCTTGCAGGTCAGTTCGCGCGACCGATGCGGCAGATCGATGATGTCGATCAGCACATACACCGCTTCCGGCAATGCCCCTTCGCGGGTCAGCTGCATCAGCGGCTCCCAAACCGGCATCTGCTTCGCCCAGAACTGGCCGTCGAGCAGGATCGCGAGCGGGCGCTCGGCCGGCTTGCTGTCGCCGGTGGTGTAGATCCAGACGTCGCGGCTGTTGCCCAGGCGCTCGCTCTGCCAGGTATGGCGCTGCAAACGCGCCGGCAGCGGCGGCGTGCAGCGCCCGCTGGCGATCTCATATTCGTCGAACGAGCGCCATACCGGCTGCGGCGGCGCATCCGGCATGTGCAGGCCGGAGACGCTGTGGCCGCTGGCGCTTTGCCAGGAGCGATAAGGGTTGAGCAGATCGGGCGTGGCGCTGGCAAACACCTGGTGCCACCAGTGGCGCAGGTTGTGCATGTTGGCGTGCGCATCGTCGCCGCTGAACGCCGGCGGCCGCTCGTCAAAGCAGGGGATAAAGCAGTAGCTGCCGCGCCAGGCGCCGCTCAGCTCGGTCTGCCAGTACCACACGTCGGTACCGGCCAAACGCTGCAGGCTTTGCGGCGGATTCGGCTGGTGATGGTCGGTCAGGCAGTTAATGTTGATCCACACGCGACGGTAGGCGGAGGTCAATTCGCATCCCTGAGGATCGCGCCAGAAAAAGGTGGTTCGCCACCGGCCGTTACCCGCCGGTTCTACCCATGGCGTACCGCGCCGTGCCACCGTCAACCACCACCCTGGACTGCCCGCATTGCTGCTGGCCAATAATCTGCTGCTTTCTGACTGTAGTTCTGTATTCACAACGCCTACCCATTTTGTAGTTGGCGGCACCGGGAACGTCGACTTTTCCCTATCGCCGGCCACCGCCCGAACGCACTGTACGCCAAATACTATTGATAATAATTTGCATTTGCAATAGTGTGTAAGGCTTGGAGATCGTGCTGGTATTGCGCGCAACGGACAGGGATCGGGGATACATCAATGGCATCCCTTGCCGCAGCCGATTTTCTATTTCCGACTACACAAAAACTACAACCGCCCTTCCCCCCGTTCGGCGAGGGATGGCAGCAAGGTAGGACACTCAAATGAAAAGCAAGCTATCACGTTATTCTTTAGCCACTCTTATCGGCTTGGGATTGGGCGCGTCCGCGTTCGCCAACGCCGCGCAGCAGACCGACACCCCCACCACGGAAGAAAACAGCGGCACAGCGGATAAAAAGCCGCGCGGCGAAGACACCATCGTCGTGACCGCCGCCCGGCAGAACCTGCAGGCGCCGGGGGTGTCCACCATCACCGCCGAAGAGATCAAAAAACGCCCGCCGGCGCGCGACATCAGCGAACTGATCCGCACCATGCCCGGGGTTAACCTGACCGGCAACTCCACCAGCGGCCAGCGCGGCAACAATCGCCAGATCGATATCCGCGGCATGGGCCCGGAAAACACCCTGATTCTGATCGACGGCAAACCGGCCTCCAGCCGCAACTCAGTGCGTCAGGGCTGGCGCGGCGAGCGCGACTCGCGCGGCGATACCGCCTGGGTGCCGCCAGAAATGATCGAGCGCATCGAAGTGCTGCGCGGCCCTGCCGCCGCGCGCTACGGCAACGGCGCCGCGGGCGGCGTGGTCAACATCATCACCAAGAAGGCCGGCGATGCGCTGCACGGCTCGCTGAACGGCTACTTCAACGTGCCGCAGCACAAGCAGGAAGGCGCCACCAAGCGCACCGACTTCAGCCTGTCCGGCCCGCTGAGCGATTCCCTGAGCTTCCGCCTGTTCGGCGGCTACAGCAAAACGCAGGCCGACGCCTGGGACATTAACGAATCACACAAGTCCGAACGCGTAGGCGCCTACGCCAACAGCCTGCCCGCCGGGCGCGAAGGGGTGGTCGATAAAAACATCGACGCCTTGTTGCACTGGGATTTCGCCCATCTGCAGTCGTTGGAGTTCGAGTATGCCTATGGCCGCCAGGGCAACCTGTATTCCGGCGATACCCAGAACACCAACACCAATGCCCTGGTGCAGAGCAACTACGGCAAAGAGACCAACCGCATCTACCGTGAAACCTTCGGCCTGACCCACCGCGGCGCCTGGGACAACGGCGTGAGCACCAACAACTACGTGCAGTTCGAGCGCACCCGCAACACCCGCCTGAACGAGGGCTTGGCCGGCGGCACCGAAGGCATCTTCGACACCAAAAATACCGGTTTCGGCACCACCAAGCTGGACGACTTCCTGGCGCACAGCGAAGTCAGCGTGCCGTTTGAGCTGGGCGTTTCACAGACCGCCACGCTGGGTACCGAGTGGACCCAACAGCGGATGAAAGACGGCACGTCCACCAGCCAAACGCTGATGGGCGGCACTATTCCCGGCATGGGCAACGGCACGCGCAGCCCTTACGCTTCCGCGCATATCTTCTCGCTGTTCGCCGAAGACAACATCGAGCTGACCGACACCACCATGCTGACGCCGGGTCTGCGTTACGATCTGCATTCAGAATCCGGCAACAACTGGAGCCCGGCGCTGAACCTGTCGCAGGAACTGGGCGACTACTTCACGCTGAAAATGGGCATCGCCCGTTCTTACAAGGCGCCGACCCTGTACCAGACCAACGGCAACTACCTGCTGTACAGCAAAGGCCAAGGGTGTGCGGGCAGCGATGTCAGAAACGGCTGCTACCTGCTCGGTAACGACGATCTGAAGGCGGAAACCAGCGTCAACAAAGAGATCGGGCTGGAGTTCCATAACGAAGGCTGGCTGGCCGGCGTGACCTACTTCCGCAACGATTACCACAACAAGATTGAAGCGGGTAACTCGCGCATCGCCACCAGCAGTACCGGCACGGCGGTCTATCAGTGGGAGAACGTACCGAAAGCGGTCGTACAAGGGCTGGAAGGCTCGTTGAACGTGCCGGTCAGCGAGACTGTCACCTGGAGCAACAACGCCACCTACATGATCGAGAACAAGAACAAGACCACCGGCGATTACCTGTCGGTGATCCCGAAGTTCACCGTCAACTCGACCCTCAGCTGGCAGGCTACGCAGGATCTGTCGATGCAGTCCACCCTGACCTGGTACGGCCGTCAGAAGCCGAAGAAGTACAACTACCAGGGTAAACCGGCCACCGGCGGCGAAACCCGCGAGGTCAGCCCTTATGCCGTCGTCGGCGCCAGCGCGACCTATGACCTGACCAAAAACGTCAGCGTCACCGCCGGCATCGACAACCTGTTCGACAAACGCCAGTTCCGCGCCGGCAACGCGCAGAACGTGGGCGACCCGATTACCGGCGCGATCAACATCGCCGGCGCGGGCGCGGCCACCTACAACGAACCGGGCCGTACCTACTACATGAGCATCAACACCCACTTCTGATGACATGACCCAACGAAAAAGGGGCGCCGCGGCGCCCCTTTTTACTTTCGCTCTCTCGTTACCTGGTGTGCAGCTGAATGCGCACCACGCTTTCCGGCTTGCCGGCCTTGGTGGAAGCGCCGTCGTTTTTCACCGTCACGAACAGCGCGTCGCCTTTCGGATCCAACGCCAGGCTGTTAGGGTGCGGCGGCAGGTCTACGGTTTGCAGGCGCTTGAGCGTCTTGGCGTCGAACACCGTCAGCGTCCCGGCGCCGTGATCCACGCGCACGCCTTTGCGGTTGGCGACATACAGCCGCTGGCTGCGCTCGTCGAGCAGCAGACCGATCGGCACCTCATCCGTCAGCTCGCTGGCCAGCACTTTGCCGCTGTCCGCATCCAGCGCAAACACCCGGTGGCCACTGCTGCGCTTCACGTAGTCGTGCCCCAGATGATGGTTGCGGTAGTCGTCGCGATCGATACCCTGATCGACGCCCAGCAGGCGATTGCTCGCCGGGTCATACACCAGGTTCAGCAGCTGATCGGCCTGCACTTCGTGCGTGGCGGTGATCGCCAGCGTGTCGGCGTTCAGGGTGATCACCTGCCCCTGCATGTTGGAAACGAATACCCGACGGCCCTTCTCATCCAGCGTGATGCCCACCGCGTTGTAGCCGAAGCCCGGGATCACTTTCTCCAGCTTGCCGGCCTTGGTATCGACCACGTACAGCACGCTGTCGACGCCGAAGCCCAGGCCCGGCAGGAACAGACGGCCGCTTTGCGCGTCATACTTGAGCTCGCGGAGGCGGTACAGGTAGTCCTCGGTGATTTTGAATTTCTTCAGCTCCGCCAACAGGAAATCCAGGCGCTTGCCGCTGATGCCCGCCTGCTTGTAAGCCTGCTCCAGCACCGCTTTGTCCAGCAGCTTGATGCTGCCCAACGCGTGGTTGGTGGTGGTGTCCACCACCCCGACTTCGCCGTTGAAGGCCTGCGTCAGGTACAGGCGATTGCCCGCGTCGTTCAACGCCACGCCGAAGCCTTTCACCTGCAGCGGGATCTCTGCCTTGATCGCCAGGGTGTTGGGATCCAGCCGCAGCACGCGGGAACGCGCCTCTTCCTTCCAGTCCGGCGCGCTGACGAACAGCGCCTGTTGCGAGGTGCTGTAGGCCATCTCCACCACCGTCGACGACAGCGCCTCGCGCTTGATGTCCTGCGGTTTGATGCCGACATCGTCCGCCTGCGCGGCGCCGGCGACCACCAAAGAGGCCGCCACCAGCAGCGACAGTAGCGCGCGCGGGGTTGCTAGGGTTCCAGACATCCTTTTATCTCCTTGAAAATCATGCTTTCGGTTAGAGTGAAACAACGTCATGCCTGCGGCCCGGGCGGCAGCGCCGCCAGAGCGATATCGCCAGCGATGTGCTGCGCAAACTGGGTAAAGACGTGCTGAACGCCGTCGGCGATCAGATTGGCCTGCTCCCGGCTGTAGTGATCCTGACGGTAGGTCATCATCACCCGCAGGGATTTCTTCCCGGCCAGATCGTCTTCCATCACCTCAAACTGCAGGCCGAGCAACGATTCGGCTTTCTCCGGCTCCACCTGACGGTAGGCGATCGCGCTGCCGTCCTGCAGCCGGAACTCGCCGTTCAGCTTGATGCGGCTGTGGATCTGGATGAACACTTCGAACATGTGGTTCTTGCGGTCGGCGTCCACGCCGAACAGCCCTTCCTCCACCAGATCGATCGGAATGTCGGTGTACGGCAGCGAGCCATTGATGGTGTTTTTCACCTGGCTGACCAACCCGGCCACCGTCAGCCCCTCGTCGAAGCGCACGCGGTGCACCACCACGGTGGTGAAATAGCCGACGGTATCGAAGAACTCGGCGTCGTTACGGCCAGAGGTTGAGGTGCCCACCAGCAGATCCGCCGGGCCGCCCAGCAGACGCAGCGCCGAGGTAATCCCGGCATACACCACGTTGAACAGCGAAGCGTTGTTGCGGCGGGCAAGCTGATACAGGCCTTCCGCCACGGCAGGATCGACCTCGAACTCCAGCCAGCCGCCGTTGACGTCCGCCGGTGCCGGCACCGCCGGATGGGTGGACGCTTCTTGCCGGAAGATCGGCTGGCCGACCGGCGCGCCGCGCAGCGCATCGAGCCAGTAGTCCAGATGTTGCTGCTGCACCCCGGAGGCCCGCTGCTGCCGGGCGAAAGTGTGGAACTGCGGCGGCTGCCCGCTCCACTGCGGCGCCTGGCCGACGACGCGATGGCGATAGGCGACGCCCAGCTCATCCATCATCAGATTGAGCGACCATTCATCCAGCACCACATGGTGGAACAGCAACGACAGCAGCTGTTGGCCGTTGTCCGCATCGCGCAGCAGCGTGGCGCGCAGCGGCAGCTCGGCGGCCAGATCGAACCGGTGCTGGCCGGCGTCGGCCAACAGGGCGGCGGCATTACCCGCCGGCGTCTCGTGAGAGAAGCGGAACCACTGATAATCCGGCAGTTCTGCGGCCGGCACCACCACCTGCACCACCTCCCCCTGCTGCTCGACGAAGCGTGAACGCAGCACGGTATGGCGAGTCATGACGTCGATAAACGCCTGGTGCAGCGCCGTTTCGTCTACCGCATCGAAGAAGCGAAGAGAGAACGGCAGGTTGAAAATCTCGTCATGGCCGAAGGCTTCATACACCTTCCACAGCGATTCCTGCGCCAGCGACAGCGGCGCCTGCGCCCCCTCATGATCGTCGGCGATCGCTAGCGCGGCATTCGGCTGCGCAACGTTCAGGCGTTTGGCGTAGCCCGCCAACCCGCGCGCCGTCGGATGACTGAACAGATCGTTAATGTTGATTTCGATCTGATGCAGGCTCAGCAAGCGGCCGATCACCCGGGTAGCGACCAGCGAATGGCCGCCGCGATCGAAGAAGTCTTCATCCAGGGTCATTTCCGGCGCCACCAGCGCCTCACGGAACTCCTGCAAAATCAGCGGCGCAACGCTTTCGTCGGCGTCGCCGTTCGCCGCCGGCGCGGCCATCGCCGGGGAAACGGCCTCAGCCGCCGGCAATGCGACGGCAATTCGCTGCCCGGCCAGGAACGCGCTGAACTGCTCCAGCAGGAAAGGCGCCGCGTGCGGAGACAGGCGCGGGTCGGTGACCAGCTCCAGCGTTAACGCTTCCGCTTCGGGCAAGCCCAATAGCAGCGCCAGTTCAAACGGCGTATGCAGCGGCGGCAGCAACAGGCGTTCGGCGTGAACGCCTTCCAGCCGCCACTCTGCGGCCAGATCGTCACGCCAGGCCACCAGCAACTGCGCCCGCTGCGGATCCGGCTGTTCAGCCACGGCCTGCGCCAGCAGCCGCTGCCCGACGTCGCCCTCGCCATGCTGCACGGTCAGGCGCATCAGCGGCGCCGCCGTCAGGCCCAGCTCCAGACCGACGCACTCTGCCGTTTCTGCGGCCGGCACGCACAGCTGCACCGCTTGGCCGCCGGCCTGCGCGGCGACGAACTCGGCAAACCGTGCCGCCACCGCCGCCAGCAAGGCCCGCGGCGTGTCGTTGGCGGGCAACAGCGAGCGATCAATGCGTGTGACCACGCGCGCGCCCACCGGCGGCAAGGCTTCAGTACGCTGCGCCGGGCTGCGGTAATCCTGCAGCGAGACCGCCTGGCGCGCCCAGGGCAGCTGTGGCGCAGGGATTTCCGGCAGCTCGACCGGCGCCGCCGCGAAAGGCAGAGGCATCGCATCTCCGTTATAGCGGGCGGACAGCATCGCCGGCAGATGGCGCCACGGCAGCGCTTCCGCCAGGATGTCATGCAATACCACGCCCAAAATCACGTCATCGGCAGGCGTGAGCAACAGCAGGCAGCGCAGCGGCGCTTCGCTTTCCAGTTCAAATGGCGCCGCCTGCACTTGCAGCAGACGACAAATGGCGTGTTGTTCATCCGCCACCTGACGCAGGCTCACCGGCAACGGCGCCGAATCGGCAGCGCGTTTAACCAAACCGTTTTCGTCATCAAAAACGTAACGCACGTTCACGCCCGGCGTTTCCCGCACCAGCGCTTGCAGCGCCGCCGTCAGTTGGGCGATATCCACCTCTCCCGTCAGGCGCCAGGCCATCGCCCGCTGCCCGCGTGCGTCACCCTGCTGCAGATGGGCAAACCATGCCCGCTCTTCGGCTTCGCTCACCGGCCGATCGCCGTTCGCCGACGCCGCGCCCAGCGCCTGAAACGCGCTCTCCAGCCGCTGGGCCTCTTCATCGCTCAGAATGCTGTCAAAATCACCGATCACTGCGTTATCTCCTTTGCCCGGCCGTGCCGGGATAGCGCATAAAACGGGGGACATTCGTCCCCCCATCATCGCGATAGCGTTAGAAATTCAGTTCAACCGCCGCGCCGACCATGCGCGGGCGCTGCTGCGTCGCGGTGTAGATATCGTTGCCGCCAACCATGATGCGACGCTCGGAGTCGAACAGGTTTTGCGCAAACAGCGTGGCGCGCCCATAGGCGAAGGTGTAGGCCAGCTGGGCGTTAGCCGACCAGTAAGAACCTATACGCCCGCGCGAATCGTTGTCATACGCCGAGTAATAGGAGTCCGAGAACGCCACGTTAGTACTCACTTCCCACCCTTTCAGGAACTGATATTTGGCGCCCATGTTGGCGGTGTAAGCCGGCGCGCGTCCCAATTCATGCCCTTCCACGCCGCTGCCCGAGAACTTTTTGATCTTGGTTTTCAGCAGGCCAACGTTACCGAACAGCTCGAAGTCCCAACGCGGCTGCCAGGTGGCGCCGATTTCCGCGCCGTAGGTTTCCACCTTGTCGGCGTTGCGGATCACGCTGGAATTTTCACCCAGGTAATAAGGCAGCTGCATGTCTTTGTAATCGTTGTAGAACACGTTGCTGGTCAGCACCACGTTGGCGTCTTTCAGGTGATGGCGGGTGTACAACTCATAGTTCCAGACATACTCGGAACCGTAGGTGTAACTGACGATCGGGCTGCTGAGAGTAATGCCTGCACCGCCAGCGTTATAACCGCGAGCGATCTTGGCACCGTAGGTTTGGGTGTCCGTCGGTTTCCAGGCCACGTCCAGTTTCGGCAGGAACACCGTGTAGGTTTCGTCGAAGTCGATGCGCACCGCCTTGCTGCCGCCATTGCGTTGGCGATGTTCGCGTTCCAGGCGGCTGGCGGCAGTCACGTCCACCTGCGGCGTCAGCGCATAGGTCAGCTCAGCGAAGGCCGAGTTAGTGTCGGTTTTATCTTTAAAAGTCGCGCCGCCGAAGATATTGACGAACTCATCCTGCTTGGCGTGGAAATAACGCAGCCCCGCCAGCCCGTGCAGGCGGCTGTCCGCGCCGCCGAAGCGTACCACCGGTTCTACGTGCACCTCTTTACCGCCGATGTCGGCGTACGGCAGCTGATAAGCCGTGGCGCGGTTAATGTTGAAATCGGTATAGATAACGCGGTTTTCCAACGCCAGGCCATCGGAGGCCTCCCAGGCCAGATCCCAGATCCCGCTGTTCACATTGCTTTTGAACACCGGCCGACGGATGTCGTGACGCGCACTCGCAGGATGCGGCTGCGGGTTGAGGCTTTCGTTCTGCGGTGCGGTGCTGCCAAAGTGGTTAAAGGTCAACTTGGTGGTCAGATCGCGCAAACCGGCCGGGTTGAACAGCAGCTTGGCACGGGCGGTGGTGGCCTCCACTTCACGCGGATCGCCCACCGGCTCATAGGCCGGCAGGTCAGCATCGCTGCGGCGACGCTGGCGATCGACGCTGACACGGAACGCCAACTGGTCTTCCACCAGCGGGCCGGACGCCATGGCGGCTAGTTGAGAGGAGTGCTGATTGCCGGCCCCGCCCTTGAAGGCGCTTTCCCATTCGAAGGTCGGGTCTTTACTGGCCATGACGATGGCGCCGGCGATGGCGTTGCGCCCCTGAATGTAACTTTGCGGGCCGCGGAACACTTCAACGCGATCCAGATCCCACAACGATTGCGGTCCGTAGGCTTGTTCGTTATAGGTCAGCGAACGGCCGTCCAACGACAGATTGAGGCGCGGCCTGGTGCCGCTGAGGAAAGCGCCGGCACCGGTGGTCGGGCCGGAGCCGTCAACGCCACGCACGGTTGGCAGATCGTTGCCGATGCCGACATCCACCACGTTGGGGGTCATGCGCAGCAAATCGGGAACCTGTGTCGCATTAGGCATAGAGGAGATGCGGTTGCTGTCGAACACTTCGACGCTGGAGCCGGTGTCGAAAATGGAACGTTTGACCTTCTCACCGGTAACCAGCAGCGTTTCCGCGTCCTGGTAGGTTTCGTTGCTCTTGGTTTCCGCCGCGTTGACGTTACCGATCGCCAGTGAACAAACCCCTAAAAATACGGAGGAAAACGCCCCAATGGCTTTCAACCCCGCCTTTTCCCCGTTTCCTACGCTTTCATGCCGTTGAGCCGCAAAATGCTTGCCCATAGATGTCTTCTCCTTTCATCCCAGAGGTGCACAAAATTTGATTTTTTTTTACACAACCTACATCGACACTCACACAGACCATGACGCTGCGGCCTTCCCGGCCTTGCTGTTGCTTATCCCTGCGGCAAACCCATGCCTTTCGCGGCCGGACGGGCGCGGCCCCGTCCACGGCTAAGCCGCCGGCGGAGCGGCCGGCAGCTTGTATAAAAACGTAAAATAATGTTAAGAATGATAATATTTTGCATTTTCTAATGCAAATCATTATCAACAAAGATGTGAGACCTGACAAGATAACTGCCAGAAACCCTTATACTTTCGCAGGGAAAACGAGCGCTGCAATAACAAGCAATCATTTCAATGCTAAGAATAATATAGATAAATTATTCACACCCAATGCCCTCACTGCCCGGCGTCGCTAAAACGCCTTATAGATAGCACCCGATCGCCAAATGGATCAAATAATAATAATTTTCATTCCTATTAACATTTGGATATATTCTTGCAGTCTCGTTGGCTGAATCAAAATGGATACCCGATGAAAGCTTTGACCACGATGCAGGCCGCCTATTGGGTAGGCCGACAGTCCGCTCCTCCCCTCGGCGGCATGGCCGCCCACCTGTATGCGGAATTCGACGGCGGCGAGCTGGATACCGCTCGGCTGCGCCAGGCCGTCGAGGCGCTGTACCTGCACCATCCGCTGTTACGTCTGCGCATTACCGACGATGGCCGGCAGACGATCGCGCCTCCCGGCCCTCGGCACGCCTTGCATCTCGACGATTGGCAGCACGCCGATGAAGCAACGCTGGCAGCCGCGCTCGCCGCCAAACGCCAGGCAAAAAGCACCCAGCTGCTGCCGCTGGAACAGGGCGTGCCCTGCGATATCAGCCTGAGCCTGTTGCCGGAAGGGCGCAGCCGCCTGCATGTCGATCTCGACATGATCGCCGGCGATGCCATGAGCTTTCGCCTGTTGATGGAGGATCTGACGGCGTTTTATCACCGGTGTCCGCCGCCCCCCTCCGATGACGCACCAGCGGCCTACTTTGATCACCTCGAACGACGCGACGCCGACGAGGCGCTACGCCAGCGGCGCGAACGCGGCCAGCGTTGGTGGCGTGAACGCCTGGCGCAGGTGCCCCCGGCGCCGCGCCTGCTGCGCACGCCGGACCGCTGCCGCAGCGATCGCCTGGCCGTACAGCTGAATGCAGAAGAAAGCCGCGCGCTGGAGAATGTCGCCAAGCGGCACCACACCTCTCTCTCTACGCTGTTTTTAGCGCTGTTCGCACTGGCCGTCGGCCAGGGTTGGAATATGACGCGCTTCCGGCTCAACGTGCCGCTGTTCCACCGCGAAAGCGAACGGGAGGACGCGCATCGTCTTATCGGCGATTTCTCTAACCTGGTGCTGCTCGGCGTGGAGCTGAACCCGACGGAAAACCTGAGCGCTTTCTGCCGGCGCCTGATGGCACAGCTGGCAGAGCTTATCGAACATGCGGATTACCCCGGCGTGAGCGTGATGCGCGATCTGTCGCGCCTGCACGGCAGCCTGCAGCCTTCGCCGGTGGTGTTTACCGCTGGTTTCGGCATCCGCGGCAAGACGCTGTTTTCCGAACGGGTCACCGACACCTTCGGCCGTCTCGGCTGGGTCATCTCTCAAGGACCGCAGGTTGCGCTGGATGCGCAGGTCGCCCACGTCGACGACGGCATTCTGATTAACTGGGACGTGCGGCTGGACGCATTCCCCGAGCACGCGCTGCCGCGCCTGCTGGCCTGTTATCGTGCGCTGCTGCACCTGGCCGCACGGCAAACGGAGGCGTTCGATCGCCCGCTGTCACAGCTGTTGGCGCAATGCACACCCGACGCGCTGGCGCAGCAGGCACCGGTGCGCCAGGTGCTGCACCGGCTGCTGGCGCGGGTGGCTCCCGAGGCTAGCTTGCACGACCACGACGATATCCACCGCTTGGCCCTGCCGGATGCTGGGGTGAACGCGCTGCTGACGGTGCTCAACAAATATCTGGCGGCGGCGCTGACGGCGCAGGATCTGGCGGCGCATCCCTCTCCGGCGGCGCTGGCGGCATTGATCTGCCAACGCTCGCCCGAGGCAGGACGGAATGCGAAAACGCTGCTCGCCTCGCTGGCGCCGCAGCACTGAGATTTAATCGGTTAGCGACTATAGGGAAGTACCATGGAGACACCATTAACCGCACTGCAGCAGGCCTATCTTCTGGGCCGCAGCGATCGATGGCCGCTGGGCGGCGTGGCGATGCACGACTTTCGCGAATATCGCGCCCGGCAGCTGGACGTACCGCGCCTTGAAGCGCGCCTGACCGAGCTGGTTCAACACTACCCGGCACTGCGCACCTGCATCGATGTGCCGCGCGGCACGCAGCACGTACGCCCGGAAACCACGCTGCATCTGGATCGCCACGATCTGCGCGCCCTTGATGGTGAAGCGGCGCAGCGCCAGGTCGAACAACTGCGCGCGCGTTACTCCCACCAGCGCCACGATCCGAGCCAACCGCTGTGGCGCATCGCCGTGATCCAACTTGCCGAACAGCAGGATCCGACGGGATCGCCGTACGATACGCTGATCTTTACCAGCTTCGATGCCTTGATCTTAGACGGCCAGGGGATCTCCACCGTGATCGCGCGCCTGTTCGACGATCGCCCTCTGGCGCCGACCGCCGCCGCCTTGCCGCCCCCCGCCGCATCGGCGGCGCAACGCCAGGCCGATGCCGCCTACTGGCGCGAAAAGCTGCAGGATGTCACCACCCCGTCGGCGTTGCCGTGGCGCGCCCCGCTCGCCAATCTCACCTCATCACGCTATCGCCGCGCCAGCCTGACGTTGCCGCACGACACGGTTAAACAGCTTGGCCGTCTGGGATCGCCGCATGCGCTGCTGCGCAACAGCCTGCTGTCGGCGCTGATCCTCGATACGCTGGCCCACTGGACCACCGACGGCGAGCTGTGCGTCGGGGTGCCGGTGGCGTTCCCCGCCGCCGACGGCGCCCTGGGCAACGCCTCCAGCTTCGTGGCGGTGCGCTATTCGCGCTACGGCGAAGACTTTATCCAGCGCGCGCAAGCCTTGCAGGACGACGTGCTCGGCGCGCTCGATCACCTGGCGTTTTCCGGCGTCGATCTGGCGCGGCAGTTGCTCGGCCAAAGCCAGGGCGGCCCGGCGCTGCCGGTGATCCTGACCAATTGCCTGGGTTGGGAAACGCTGCCAGCCGAGGCGCCGGTGCGCTTTCACGACGGCCTGACCCAAACGCCGCAGGTCGCCATCGATATCCGCCTGACGTTGGACAGCGAAAAAAATCTGCAGCTGTGCGTGGACTACGCCGAGCAGGCGCTGCATGGCGAACAGGTAGAAGCGATGCTGGCGGCGTTGCAGCGACGCATCCTGCACAGTTGCCAACGGGCCGACCTGGCGATCGCGCCGCGCGACTTCATCGATCTGGCGCATTACCGCCACAACGACAGCGAAGCGAATTACGCGCCTTATCCTTATCTGGCGCAGCTGGCCGAGCGGCTGTTCGGCGCGCAAGACGGCGGCAATGCGCTGATCTGCGGCGAGCAGACGCTAACCTACCGCGAGCTGGGCCAGCGGATCGCCACGGCGATCGCCAACCTGCAGAGCCGCGGCGTGCAGCCGGGCAACGTGGTGGCACTGTATCTGCCGCGCAGCCCGGAACAGATCATCTTCAGCCTCGCCTGCGCCCTGCAGGGCGTGATCTGGGTGCCTATCGATATCAACTCGCCGCCGGAACGGACCGCCTACCTGCTGGAGAATTGCCGGCCGACGCTGGTAGTGCACGGCGGCGATCTCGAAACGCCGATCGGCGTGACGCCGGCGACCCTGCTGGCGCAGGCGGATCGCGCACCCGCGCTGCCGGATGAACGGACGCTGGTTGAACGCAGCGCCAGCCAGGCCGCGAGCTACTACCTGTATACCTCCGGCACCACCGGTAAGCCTAAATGCGTGGTGCTTAACAACCGCGCCACCGCCAACGTCGTGCACCAAACCCAACAGCGCTGGAGAGTCACCGCCGACGATGTCTTCATTTCCGTTACGCCGCCGCACCATGACATGTCGATGTTCGATCTGTTCGGTTCGCTGTGCGCCGGCGCCACGCTGGTGCTGCCGGCGCCACATCAGGAAAAGGATGCCATCAGCTGGAACCAACTGGTGAAAAAACATCGGGTCACCCTGTGGTGTTCGGTACCCGCCATTCTGGAGATGCTGCTCACCTGCAAAACGGCCGACAGCCTGCGCTCGCTGCGCCTGGTGGCGCAAGGCGGCGACTATATCAAGCCGGCGACGGTACAAACCCTGCGTACCCTGCGCCAGGATCTCGCGCTGTTCTCACTCGGCGGGCCGACCGAAACCACCATCTGGAGCATCTGGCACCCGATCGCCCCACAGGAGAGCGGCACCGTGCCTTACGGCCGCCCGCTGCCGGCTAACCGCTACTTTATCTGCCATGACGACGGCAGCCACTGCCCGGCCGGCGTGGTCGGCCGCATTCACACCGCCGGGGTGAACCTGGCGTTAGGCTATCTGGAGCAGGGGGAGCTGAAGCAGCACGATTTCGTTACCCTCGAAGGACCGGACGGGCAACCGCTGCGCGCTTTCCGCACCGGCGATCAGGGCTATTACCGTGCGGACGGCAACATCATGTTCGCCACCCGGGTGAACGGCTATGTGAAGATCCGCGGCGTGCGCGTCTCGCTGCCGGAAATCGAAGACGTGCTGCGCCGCCATCCGGCGATCCTGGATATGGTAGTGGTGGATTATCCCAGCGGAGAGAACAACGAGGCAGCGCTCGGCGCCCTGTATCTGACCCGCGACGGCAAGCCGCTGCCGCTGTCCGAGATCCGCGCCTTCGCCACCGGCTATCTGCCCTGTACCCATATCCCCACGCGCTTTATCCATGCCGAGGCGCTGCCGCTGTCCGCCAACGGTAAAACCGATCGCCATCGCATCCGCGCCGACCTGAGCCACCAGCAAACCGCGCCGGCGTTGAACGCCTGCGCGGCCCCGCCGCCGAACGCACCGGTGGCGCGCAGCGCCGAGATCCTGACCATTTACTGGCAGGCGATTGGCGTAACGCCGCGCCCGGACTGGGGGGAAGAGACGGCGTTTATCGCCATGGGACTGAAGCTGCCGCATATCAAACAGGTGACGGCACGCCTCAATGACGCTTTCGGCACCCGTCTGGTAAGCAGTGCGCTCTTGCCATGCAAGAACGCACGCGAAGTGGCGGCGTTGCTGGCCAGCTGAAACCATACCACTCGGGCGGGGACATCCCCCGCCCGCATTTTCTCAGGCGGGTAACGCCGTCAGGGCCGCCAGCGGTTGCTCCCAGGCTTCCTGCTGCAGCGCACGCAACAGAAATTCTTGCAGCGCCTCGCCATAGTCCAACGCATCCTCCGTCGGGAACTGTTCCAGATAAATATCGATATCCACCTGCAGATCGCGGGCGTCGGTGCGGCCGCGATACGTCAGGTTAAAACCGTCGCCCGAGCCGCCGGCCAATACGCTGCGGGTACCGCGACAGCCAGTAAAACGAGGCGCATCGAAGGGTTGCACGTTGATGAAGGGGGAAATAAAGAAGCGCGAGCCCGGATCCACACCGCGATCGGCGGCCAATTGGCGCAGACGGTAGCCGGCGTGGCTGCGCAGCTCCCGCAGCTGCTGCGTCAGCGTGGTGAGAAAGCTCCCCAGCGTCTCCGCTTGCGGCGGTGACACCAGCAGCGGCAGCGTGTTGACCGCCAGCGAAGGCACGTTAGTGGCTGCCTGCCCACGGCGATTCATCGCCGGCATCCACATCGGCAGCGTATCGCCTTGCCGGGCACAGCGCGGCATCACCTGAAACAGCCAGGCCGCCGACAGCGCCACCAGCAAGTCGGGCCAATTGATGCCGCTACGCTCCGCCAACTGCGCCAGAGAGTGCGACACCGCCGCCGGCAGCCGGTGGTGGGTGCTCAGACGCCGTACGCCATAGGCCTCACCGCCCTTGCGCACCGTCGGCAGCACCTGCGACGGCGGCAGATAGGTCTGCCAAAAGCGCCGATCGCGCTCGCATCGCTCAGAATCAGCGTAGGCCAGCTCGGCCTGTTGAAAGACGTCGAAGGCGCCCAGAGGCATACCTGCGCTGCCCTCACCCAGATAGTGCGCATATAACGCGGCGCAGCGGTGTTCGATCAGGGCCATGCCGAAGCCATCAACCAGAATATGGTGCGCACGCACGTACCAGAGGTAGCGCTCCGGCCCCAGCTTGAGCAGCCAGGCTGCGGCTAACGGTTCGCTGTGCAGCGCCCGGCGCTGCGCGATATCTTCGCGCATCAGGTTTTGCGCCGCCTGCCAGGGATCGTCGTGCGTTTGCAGATCGATGCGTTGCAATGGCGGCGTGCGCTGTGGATCGTAACGTAACAGCGGGGGAGAGTCGCCATGCCGCTCACCAAAGCGCAAGGCAAACGCCTGCGTCTCGGCGAGAGTGGTGGCGATCGCCCGGCAGAGCGTCTCTTCCTCTACCGCGCCGCACAGTTCGGTGCAATGTGCGACGGTGGACAGAGTCTGCCCAGGGTGCAAGGTGTGTTCTTCCCAGAAATCAAGCTGCGCTGGCGCCAGCGGCAACCATTCAGAGGCCAAAGCGGTGTCCGACATGTTACCTACCTTTGATAAGCCCGAATAAAGACGTCGAGCGGGCGTAACCCCGCCGTTCAACGGCTTTTGCGTGTCTCCATACATCATCAAATGAAAATGATAATAACATCTATTATCATTTCTATTAATTTGGTAACACTTTAGATTTTGTTAAGCGGGGATGCAAGTCGCGCAGTTGGGCAGAGAAAAGAAAGTGGCAGGTTGAAGGGCCATAAAAACAAAACGCCCCGGCACAACTGCCTGGGGCGTTTTTAACGTCGGCGATACTCGTGATTAGGCCTGGTTGGCCGGCTTCACCTTCTGCGCCAGAAACTCCGTTTCGTAAGCCAGCGCCTTCTTGCGATCGAACTGGTGCTCCCACTTGGCGATCACCAGTACCGCCAGCGCGTTGCCCACCACGTTCAGCGCGGTACGCGCCATATCCAGGATACGGTCCACGCCGGCGATGAACGCCAGGCCTTCCAGCGGGATGCCGACGCTGCCCAACGTCGCCAGCAGCACCACGAACGAGACCCCCGGCACGCCGGCGATCCCTTTCGAGGTTACCATCAGCGTCAGCACCAGCACGATCTCCTGCCCCAACGACAGTTCGATGCCGTACAGCTGGGCGATAAAGATAGCGGCGATGCTCTGGTACAGCGTCGAGCCATCCAGGTTAAAGGAGTAGCCAGTCGGCACCACGAAGCTAGTGATCGACTTGGGCGCGCCGTAAGCCTCCATCTTTTCGATGATGCGCGGCAGCACCGTTTCCGAGCTGGCGGTGGAATAAGCCAGGATCAGTTCGTCTTTCAGGATGCGGATCAGCGTCCAGATGCGCAGATTGCACAGCCGGGCGACCGCCCCCAGCACCACCAGGGCGAAGAACGCGATGGCGAAGTATACCAGCAGCACCAGCTTGGCCAGCGGCAGCAGCGAAGCGAAACCGAAGTTGGCTACCGTGACCGAAATCAGACCGAATACCCCGATCGGCGCATAGCGCATGATCATGTGGGTGACTTTGAACATGCTCTCGGACACCGCCTTGAACACCTTCAGCAACGGCTCTTTGGTCTCTTTCGGCAACGACGACAGCCCCAGACCGAACAGCACCGAGAAGAAGATAATCGGCAGCATGTCGCCCTTGGCCATCGACGAGAAGACGTTCGATGGGATCAGCGACAGAATGGTCGCCACCAGACTGTGCGAACCGCTTTGCACCTGTTCGGTGGTTTTCTCATACTGCGAAATGTCCACCGTGGTCAACGTCGACATGTCGATGCCGTGGCCGGGTTGGAATACGTTGGCCAGCGTCAACCCCACCACGATGGCGATCGTGGTGATCACTTCGAAGTAAATAATGGTTTTCAATCCGATGCGGCCCAGCTTTTTCGCATCCCCCACGCCGGCAATACCGACGATCAGCGTGGAAATAACGATCGGCACCACAATCATCTTGATCAGACGAATAAAGATATCACCCGCCGGGCTGAGAATATTGCTGACCAGCCACTCACGAGATTCTGTCTGGTTGTGCAATACCGCGCCAACAATAATACCCAGTACCAACGCGATCAGGATTTGCCAAGCCAGGCTAATTTTTACACTTTTCATACCCAAAAAGTCCTCAAAGACTCTTTGCGCCGTACAAAGTCGCAACACGGCGAAAAGAATACTTAATCATTTATTACAGGCTTATGTTAATTCAGTGGAAGCGTTCACCTGCCCTGGGTGCGACGCAGTATAAATCTGTATCATCCGGGCGGCATGCTCTGCAAGCCTTGATTTGTCAGGGTTGAGCGCTGAATCGAATCACAAAAATTTCGCGTAACTATTTCAAATGGCATAATTGCTTGTTATTAAAAACATAATTTTTCAGATAATGAAGCACATAACCGCGCCGGTGACGTTTTTTTGAACGCGATTAAAATGCGTTATTTTTCGTCCATTCTGCATATTTAGTCCGCACCGAATGTTTATATTTTGTTACTCAAAAGTCAAATAAATGGGAATTGGCCGAGTGACATTTTCACCCATAAATGCAGCGCCATTTTATATTTAGATTAAAAATCGAACGATACCGCAGGATGAATGCCATAGGGTATTTCCCGATTTTTCATCAGGTATGAAGCATTAATAGAACGTTATTTCACGATGTGCCGTCCATCGTTATATCGCGTTAATACCAACTTCGAATATTAATAGCGAAAAATAATCAAAAAAGATTTATAGCGCGAAATAATGCTGGTCTCTCCCATCCTTATTAAGCGCGAGGCAAATACCCTCGCCTTTTTTTATTCTTTTTTGTTCTTTAGATAAGTGTTTTTGGTTAAAAACGTGGGTTTATGAGGATTTAAGCGCCAAATAGATAGATATGCCCTGCAAATGCGACAGAACGATTACAAATCAATATCTTTGTTGCGTGATCTGCCGCGCAAAAAAGAAACAAAGAATCGTAGCAAACTATACTTAACCTTCAGTTGACATATCATTAACAACTTCAAGGAGAAAAGCTATGAGCCAACTGCATAAACACGCTATTCCTTCTGCAATTGCAGAACGCGCCCTGATTAATCCGGCACAATACCAACAGTATTATCAACAGTCGGTTCAAGACCCAGAGGCTTTCTGGGGTGAGCATGGCAAAATCCTGGACTGGATCAAACCCTATACCAAAGTCAAAAACACCTCGTTCGATCCGGGCCACGTCAGCATCCGTTGGTTTGAAGACGGCACGTTGAACCTGGCGGCCAACTGTCTGGATCGTCATTTGGCCGAGCGCGGCGACCAGACCGCCATTATCTGGGAAGGCGACGACCCGACCCAATCCAAGAACGTGACTTACAAACAGCTGCACCATGACGTCTGCCAGTTCGCCAACGTGCTGAAAAAGCTCGGCGTGAAAAAAGGCGACGTGGTGGCTATCTATATGCCGATGGTGCCGGAAGCGGCGGTCGCGATGCTGGCCTGCGCGCGTATCGGCGCCGTACATTCGGTGATCTTCGGCGGCTTCTCACCGGAAGCGGTCGCCGGACGCATTATCGACTCCAACGCTAGGCTGGTGATCACCGCCGATGAAGGCCTGCGCGCCGGCCGTGCCGTGCCGCTGAAAAAGAACGTCGACGATGCGCTGAAAAATCCCGGCGTAGTCAGCGTGGCCAACGTCGTGGTGTTCCAACGCACCGGGAAACCGGGCTACTGGCAGGAAGGGCGCGATCTGTGGTGGCATGAGCTGACCCAGGGCGTCTCCGCCGACTGCCCGCCGGCAGAAGTGAACGCCGAAGATCCGCTGTTTATCCTGTACACCTCCGGCTCGACCGGCAAACCGAAAGGCGTACTGCACACCACCGGCGGCTACCTGGTCTACGCCGCGATGACCTTTAAGTATGTGTTCGACTACCACGACGGCGACATTTATTGGTGCACCGCCGACGTGGGCTGGGTCACCGGCCACAGCTATCTGCTGTACGGCCCGCTGGCCTGCGGCGCCACCACGCTGATGTTCGAAGGCGTGCCTAACTATCCGGGCGTTAATCGCCTGTCGCAAGTGATCGACAAGCACCAGGTCAACATTCTGTATACCGCACCGACCGCCATTCGCGCCCTGATGGCCGAAGGCGACAAGGCGATCGAGGGCACACGACGCGATTCGCTGCGTATCATGGGCTCGGTCGGCGAGCCGATCAACCCGGAAGCCTGGGAGTGGTACTACAACAAGATAGGCAATGCAAAGTGCCCGATCGTCGACACCTGGTGGCAAACCGAAACCGGCGGCTTCATGATTACCCCGCTGCCTGGCGCCACCGAGCTGAAAGCCGGGTCTGCTACGCGGCCTTTCTTCGGCATACAGCCGGCATTGGTCGATAACGTCGGCACACCGCAGGAAGGCGCCTGCGAAGGCAACCTGGTGATCGTCGATTCCTGGCCGGGCCAGGCGCGTACCCTGTTCGGCGATCATGACCGCTTCGAGCAAACCTACTTCTCGACTTTCAAAGGCATGTACTTCAGCGGTGACGGCGCACGCCGCGACGAAGACGGTTACTACTGGATCACCGGCCGCGTCGATGACGTGCTGAACGTCTCCGGCCACCGTCTGGGCACCGCCGAGATTGAGTCCGCGCTGGTATCGCACCCGAAAATCGCCGAAGCGGCAGTGGTCGGCATTCCTCATAACATCAAAGGCCAGGCGATCTACGCCTACATCACGCTGAACCACGGCGAAGAACCGACGCCGGAGCTCTATACCGAAGTGCGCAACTGGGTGCGCAAAGAGATAGGGCCGATCGCCACGCCGGACGTACTGCACTGGACAGATTCGCTGCCCAAAACGCGCTCCGGCAAGATCATGCGGCGTATCCTGCGCAAAATTGCCGCCGGCGACACCAGCAACCTGGGGGATACCTCTACGCTGGCGGATCCGGCCGTCGTCGACAAGCTGTTGGAAGAAAAACAATCAATGAAAGTGCCGTCATAATTTATGCCGCTTCAGGCCGCTCAATCCGGATCACGCACCGTTGAGCGGCCCTGGCGCGGCGTACTCTCTCAATACCGACTGGAGACACTCTGATGAATGACACCATTTATCAAGGGATTGAAGAAAACCCGCGCTTTAAAGAGCTGGTGAGAAAACGCGGCCGGTTCGCCTGGCTGCTTTCACTGATTACGCTGGCGCTGTACGTCGGCTTTATTCTGTTGATCGCCTTCGATCCGCAATGGCTCGGCACGCCGATCGCCGCCGGATCGACCATCACCCGCGGGATCCCGGTCGGCGTCGGGCTGATCGTGATCTCTTTCGTCTTGACCGGGATCTACGTGTTTCGCGCCAACGGCGAATTCGATCGCCTCACCGCAGAGATTCTGCGTGAGGTGAAACAATGAAGCGCTTATTGTCCGCCGCCGCGCTGCTGTTGCTGCCCGGTCTGGCCTGCGCCGACGCCATTGGCGGCGAGGTGCATCGCCAGCCGCTGAACATCCAGGCGATCGTGATGTTTATCCTGTTTGTCGGCGCCACGCTCTACATCACCTATTGGGCCTCCAAACGCACCCGTTCCCGTCAGGACTACTACACCGCGGGCGGGCGAATCACCGGTCTGCAAAACGGGCTGGCGATCGCCGGTGACTTCATGTCCGCCGCCTCGTTCCTCGGTATCTCCGCCCTGGTCTACACCTCGGGCTATGACGGACTGATTTACTCCATCGGCTTCCTCATCGGCTGGCCGATCATTCTGTTCCTGATCGCGGAGCGCTTGCGCAACCTCGGCCGTTATACCTTTGCCGATGTCGCCTCTTACCGTCTGCAGCAGAAACCAATCCGCACCCTCTCGGCCTGCGGCTCGTTGGTGGTGGTGGCGCTGTATCTGATCGCGCAGATGGTCGGCGCCGGCAAGCTGATCCAGCTGCTGTTCGGGCTCAACTACCATGTGGCGGTGATCCTGGTCGGCATCCTGATGGTGCTGTACGTGCTGTTCGGCGGCATGCTGGCCACCACCTGGGTGCAGATCATCAAGGCGGTGCTGCTGCTGGCCGGCGCCAGTTTTATGGCGCTGATGGTGATGAAGTCGGTTAACTTCGACTTCAATACCCTGTTCGCCGAAGCGGTGAAGGTGCATCCGAAAGGCATCGCCATCATGAGCCCCGGTGGTCTGGTCTCCGATCCGATTTCCGCGCTGTCGCTTGGCCTGGCGCTGATGTTCGGCACCGCCGGTCTGCCGCACATCCTGATGCGTTTCTTCACCGTGAGTGACGCCAAGGAAGCGCGCAAGAGCGTGTTCTACGCCACCGGCTTTATCGGTTACTTCTATATTCTGACCTTTATCATCGGCTTCGGCGCCATCTTGCTGGTCAGCGCCAATCCGGCGTTCAAAGACGCCACCGGCGCGCTGCTGGGCGGCACCAATATGGCGGCGGTGCACCTGGCCAATGCCGTTGGCGGCAACTTCTTCCTCGGCTTTATCTCGGCGGTGGCCTTCGCCACCATTCTGGCGGTCGTTGCAGGCCTGACGCTGGCCGGTGCCTCGGCGGTTTCCCACGATCTGTACGCCAGCGTGATGAAAAACGGCAAGGCGACCGAGCGTGACGAGCTGAAGGTCTCAAAGGTCACCGTCGTGGTATTGGGCCTGGTTGCTATTGCCCTGGGGATTTTGTTCGAGAAGCAGAATATCGCCTTTATGGTCGGGCTGGCGTTCTCTATCGCTGCCAGCTGTAACTTCCCTATCATCATCCTGTCGATGTACTGGTCGCGTTTGACGACCCGCGGCGCGATGATTGGCGGCTGGCTGGGTCTGTTAACGGCGGTGATTCTGATGATCCTCGGCCCGACGATCTGGGTGCAGATCCTCGGCCATGAAAAACCGATTTACCCGTATGAATACCCGGCGCTGTTCTCGATGATCGTGGCCTTTGTCGGCACCTGGCTGTTCTCGATCACCGACAGCTCGCTGGCCGGGCAGCAGGAGCGGGAACGCTTCCGGGCGCAGTTTGTCCGTTCGCAAACCGGGCTGGGTATCTCTCAGGGCAGCTCGCATTAATCGAATAATAAGTGAAAAAAAGCAAACACACCCTAATCAAAGGCCCTTCGGGGCCTTTTCTCTGGCTGTCTGTCGGAGATAAGCTGGGGAGAGCAGCGCAGCGTAGCTGCGCTTTTTTACG